>NZ_SMFP01000021.1 GCF_004348975.1 Antarcticimicrobium sediminis
CAAGGCTTATCATCCCTGCGATATTTGAGGTCTCCGGGTTGCTAAGCCTTGCTGCCGCCGGCGCTCTTGGTGACATTCCTGCTTTGCGCAGTGGGTGACATTTCTGGATGGTTGCAACATCTGTGCGGCGCGGCAGATTCTAAACTGGGTTGCGACAAATCCCCTATCTTGCTGGAAAGCAAGGAGAACGGACAATGGCTCACACAGAACTGGATTTGCTTGAAAGACGCACGATTGAGGACATGTTGAACGCGAAGATGCCGGTGAGCAAGATCGCGTCCGAAATTGGCAGACACCGCTCGACGGTCTATCGCGAAATCAAGCGCAACGCCTTCACGGACGATGAATTGTCGTATCTGAATGGCTATTACGGGGTGAATGCGCAAAAAACAGCAGCGGCCAGGCGCGCACGTCGACGCAAGCTGGTTCGCTTGGCAGACCTCCGCGACGCGGTAATTGCGCAGTTGAAGGAAGGCTGGTCGCCGGAACAGATCGCCGGGCGTCTTGGCTTCGAAAACCGCCCTGTGCGCGTAAGCCATGAAACGATCTATGCCTATATCTATGGCCCGAACGGACAATCCGAAGAATTGGCGCGCTATCTCCCAAGCCGCCGCAAGAAACGCAAACCGCGCTACGCTCGCAGGTCCCGCGGTCAGGTCTTTCCGCCAGAACGGTCCATTCATCAGCGTCCTGACTACGTGAAATCGCGAGAAACATTCGGGGACTGGGAGGGTGATCTGATGATCTTCGAGCGCGCTCAGGGCAAGATGAACGTCGCGTCTCTGGTCGAGCGCAAGACCCGGTATGCCGTGTTGTTCCGCAACAACGACCGCAGCTCGACCCACGTCATGCGGAAGTTGATGGATGTGATGGAGCCCCTGCCCCAGCCGGCACGCCGCTCAATCACCTTCGACCGTGGCTTCGAGTTCCGCGAGTGGCGCAGGCTCAGGCCAGGTATCGGGACGGATGCCTGGTTCTGCGATCCCCAAGCCCCTTGGCAGAAGGGTTCGGTTGAAAACCTGAACAAACGCGCGCGTCGGTACCTGCCTCGGGACACGCAAGTGGCGGCGCTCTCAAATCGCTATATGAAGGCGATTTGCGACCGCCTGAACGGCACCCCCAGAAAGTGCTTGGGTTGGAGAACCCCGACCGAAGCCTTCAGAGAAGAGCTCATGAAACTGAGATAGTGGAAACCGTCGCAACGACCCTTGAGCCTTCACGCGCGCCCGGTCTCAGGCGGCGCTGCGCACGCTTTGAACAATGCTGTCGAGCACCTTGTCGAGCAGGACCATGTCTTCGGCCTCGCCCATCACGCGGATCACCGGCTCGGTGCCGGATTTGCGGATCAGCAGCCGGCCTGCCGTGCCCAGGGCGGTTTCGCCTGCCGCGATCGCCTCTTGCACGGCCTCGGTCTCCAGCGGTGCGCTGCCCGGTGCAAACCGCACATTGACCAGCTTTTGCGGCACCGGTTCGAACACGCGGGCCAGTTTGCTGGCCGTCTTGCCGGTCTCGACCATCGCGGCAAGGAATTGCAGCCCGCCGATCAGCCCGTCGCCGGTGGTGGCGTAATCGCTCAGCACCAGATGGCCCGACTGTTCGCCGCCCAGATTGAAATCGCCCGCGCGCATGCGCTCGACCACATGGCGATCCCCGACGTCGGTGCGTTCCAGCCCGATGCCGCGCGTGGCCAGAAACCGTTCCAGCCCGAGATTGGACATCACCGTCGCCACCAGCGCCCCGCCCCGCAGCCGCCCGGCCTCGGCCCAGCGAGAGGCGATCAGCGCCATGATCTGGTCGCCGTCGGCCACCTGCCCGGCCTCGTCCAGCACGATCACCCGGTCGGCATCGCCATCAAGGCAGATGCCCACATCGGCGCGGGTCTCGCGCACCCGGCGCGCTGCCGCCTCCGGGTGGGTCGAGCCGCATTCGGCGTTGATGTTGAAGCCATCGGGCTCCACCCCCATCGGGATCACCTCGGCGCCCAGCTCCCATAAGACGGCGGGTGCTGTGCGATAGGCCGCGCCATTGGCGCAATCGACCACGATGCGCAGCCCGTCGAGCCGCCGCCCGGCGGGAAAGGTCGTCTTGGCATATTCGATATAGCGCCCGCGCGCGTCCTCGAACCGCTTGGCCCGTCCGATCGAATCGGGCCGGGCCGGTGCGACACCGGCATTGAACAGGCGGGTGATCTCGGCCTCGGCGGCATCCGACAGCTTGAACCCGTCGGGGCCAAAGAACTTGATCCCGTTGTCATGCGCCGGGTTGTGGCTGGCCGAAATCATCACCCCCACGTCGGCGCGCAGCGAATGGGTCAGATAGCCCACCGCCGGGGTCGGCACCGGCCCCAGCAGAAAGACATTCATCCCGGTCGAGGTGAAGCCCGCGGTCAGCGCGGTTTCCAGCATATAGCCCGACAGCCGCGTGTCCTTGCCGATCACCACCCGGTGCTCCTGCTTGTCGGCGCGGAAATACCGCCCCGCCGCCGCCGCCAGCCGTAGCGCCGCATCCGCCGTCATCGGCCAGGAATTCGCCAGCCCGCGCACGCCGTCGGTGCCGAAAAGTCGCTCTGCCATCGCTCACATCCCCTTGCCGCACCGCGCCGGCCATTGTCTCTACGGCCCCCCGTCTATACGTATTGCGCCGGAACGCCAAGTTGCGGGAAACGATGCGCGAGGGAACACTCATGAAGGTACTTGTCACCGGAGGAGCGGGCTATATCGGCTCTCACACGCTGATCGAACTGCGGGCGCAGGGCCATGAGGTCTTTGTCGTCGACAACTTCGACAATTCCTCGCCCGAGGCGCTGGTTCGGGTCGGAGAACTGGTGCAGCAGGACATCCCCTATGCCGAGATGGATATCCGCGACACCGACGCCCTGGGCGCGCTGATGGAGCGCGAGCGCCCCGAGGCGGTGGTCCATTTCGCCGGGCTCAAGGCGGTGGGCGAATCCGAGCAAAAACCGCTGCTGTATTACGACGTCAACATCGCCGGCACGGTGAGCCTGTTGCAAAGCATGCGGCGTGCCGAGTGTCGCCGCATCGTGTTCTCCTCCTCCGCCACGGTCTATGGCGTGCCGCAATACCTGCCATTCGACGAGGCGCACCCCTGTGCCCCCAACAATGTCTATGGCCAGACCAAATACATGGCCGAACAGATCATCACCGACTGGCAGCGCGCCACCCCGGGGTCTGCGGCGGTGCTGCTGCGCTATTTCAACCCGGTCGGGGCCCATGTCTCGGGGCGGATCGGCGAGGATCCCAGCGATATTCCCAACAACCTGATGCCCTTCGTGGCGCAGGTGGCGATCGGTCGGCGCGACAGGTTGTCGGTCTTTGGCGATGATTACGACACCCCCGACGGCACCGGGGTGCGTGACTATATCCATGTGACAGATCTGGCCCGCGCCCATAGCGCCGCGCTGGAGTATGCCGCCCGTGAGCCCGGCACCGAGATCTTCAATGTCGGCACCGGTCAGGGCTATTCCGTGCTGGAGATGATCGCCGCCTTTGCCCGCGCCTCGGGCCGCGAGATCCCGCATGAGATCGCGGATCGCCGCCCCGGCGACATCGCCACTTCGCTGGCCGATCCGGCCCGGGCCAATCGGCTGCTCAACTGGCGCGCCGCGCATGGGCTGGATGAGATGTGCGCCAGCACCTGGGCCTGGCAGTCAGGCAATCCGCAGGGCTATGGCGCCTGAGCTGTCGGCGGCTATCTACGTAAACTGGGCTTCATAAACGGGGCTTTGTAAACCAAGCTGCCGCAAACGCGATCAGGACACGAAAAAAGGCAGGCCGCATTGGCCTGCCTTGATTTCATCACACCAGCCCCCGAGGGGGTCGCACCGAATCAGTTGGTGGTGGTGGTGGTCGTGGTGCCGCTTTCGTCGTCATTGGAAACGATCAGGCCCATACCGAGCACGCCCAAGCCGATTGCGGCCAGCGTGGTGGTGGTCAGCGTGGTGCCCCCGACCACGACAACGTTGCCCCCGGCTGCCGGCGGCGCCGGCGGCGTGGTCTGGGCAATGGCGGCGGTCGACAGGCCGAAGGTGGCGGCGACCAGTGCGGCAATCATCTTGTTCATAATACAAAACCTCATTGGCTGATTTAGCTTAATTTGTAGCGCAGTTTTGACACCATATCAACGCGCAGCATCATTCCCGTCCCCCACACAGGCGCTTTTCTTCCCGGCGGGCGGCTCTTGTGCCTATTTTACCAGCCGGCGCAGGCTGAGATACCCCAGATGCGGACCGGCCCATTGGCGTGATTTCCAGATGATGCCGGCGCGCGGATCGGTCCAGTAGTCATTCACCACCCGACCGCCGCCGCCTTCGCAGCGCTGCTGCAGATGGTGGGTGGCGTGGCGCCTCTCGACGATCTCGATGGTTTCGGGGCCCAGATCGACCAGCTCGCAGCTCAACGTCAGGGCGGTTTCGCGATAGTCGAGGTTGCGAATCATCTGCAGGTGTTCGCCGCCGCTGGCCGGGCCGGGCTGCCCGTCCACCACCTGCACCGCGCTGGAGAGCAGATCCCCGCCCAGCCCCCGTGTGGCGATCAGCACGCCGTTGCGCAGGCTGAGGGTCACGTTGCTGTCCTCGGTGTTCCATTGCTCGATCCGGCCGGGGCTGCTGTCGCTACGCTCCAGCGTGCGGAACAGAAACGCCCAGTCATCGCGTCGTTCTACCGTCACCTCCAGCACCGGCACTGTGACCGTGTCCAGCGCCGCGCGGGTGAGCGGCGGGCGCGTTGGCGCGGCGGTACCGCGGGCCTTGCGCGCGATCTGCCCGACCGAACCGCGCGCCGCGTTCAGCAGTTGCAATTGCGTCGGTGGCGCGTCGGTGCCGCGACTACAGCCCGCCAGCGCCAGCAGCGCCGCGGCCCCCAGCCCGGCGAGACGCCGCAGCAGACGATTGCGGCTCATTCCCAGACCCTCGCCCATTCCGCCTCCAGCCCGCTGCGATGCGCCTCACGTACCTGATCATACAGTCGGCCCGGCACATGCACCCGCTGGCCACCGTCGCGCTGCACCGGTCGAATCACCAGCCCCAGCCCGGCGCGGCTGGGCTTGCCCAGCAGCGAACTCAACGGGATGCGGAACCGCAGACCCTTGTCGAACGAGCCTTCCCCGAAATCCGCCGCCGAGACATTGGTCTGGCTGAAGAAGCCGCCAAAGCTCCAGCCATTGGCAAAGGTCCGGTCGATCGAGAAGGTGGCCCCGACATCCCCGGCCAGATAGCGCCCGACATCGACCTGCGCCGCATAGCCCTTGCCCAGATCCAGATAGGCCGAGGCATGGCCGGTGAACACGTCGTAATCCTGGAAGCCAAAGCGCTGGTCGTAATCACGCTGGATCACGTAATTACCCTCCAGCCCCAGTCCCAGACGGCTGCCCACCGGTTTCCACAGGATTTCCCCCGAGAGCCCGCCATACATCGCTTCGAAATAGCCCAGGCTCAGCCGCGCATAAAGGTTGCGACCCGGCCGCCATTGCCGTGCCACATACAGGTTTTCCAGCGTGGTGGCCTCCTGCGCGTACAGCGTGGCGTCGGTGCGCACATGCGCCAGCACCGAATTCGACAACCGCCCGTCCTTGATATTGCCCCAGACCCGCTGGCGCAGCTTGCCCGAAATCCGCCAGCCCGGCGCCGGGCGGTAGGTGGCGCGCAGGTCGACCCCCAGATCCAGCCGGAACGGCAGCGAGGGGTCGAAATAGGACGGCGAGGCGTATTGCACCACAGACCAGCTGAAATCAGGATACAGCCCGGGGCCGGCCATCGCCGTCGGGCCCGGCTTGCCCGCGGCGTCGGCAAAGCCGGCCACCGCCAGCAGCGCGGCGCTGCTGCGGGGATCGAATTCCAGCGCCTCCAGATCCGAGCGCCGCAGAATCACCGCCGAAAGCGCCATACCGTCCGAGACCGGCACCAGCCGGAAGGTCTCGACCGAGGCCGGCATGGTTGCCGCCAGCGCCCGCGCGGCGCGGCCCACGGCCGCCGCCTGCGCGGTATAGCGTGGGTTGCGATAGCGCAGTTCGGCCGTCTCGGCGCCCACCTCCAGCGATTCAAGCACCAGCCCGTCGCGTTTGAGAGTCTCGGCCAGCCGCGCGCGCAGGCCCTGCAAGGTCTCGCCGCTGTCCACCCAGGCGGTGTCCCAGCTTTCAGGCGGGCCGGCCCACTGCTCACGCGGCTGCACCGGATAGGGCGCGGGCACCGCCAGCCGGGTGACCGGGTGGCGCGGGTTGAGCTGGATCTGCGCCGACAGCCCGATCTCGGACCCATACAGGTAATAGGCCCCCAGCCGGGTCGCGGGCTTCCACTGGTATTCGACCCCGAAATTGAATGGCGAGCGCCGGGTGAACGACGAAGTCGTCTGCGTCTCGGTGACGTAAGTATCCGAGGAATATTCCAGCTTCAGCCCCAGCTTGTCGTTGGGGCGCCACTCGAGGCCGCCGAACAGCGCATAGGGTCCGCGAAACCACTGGTCATAGGAGGGCTCACCGCCGCGGCTGGTGGCGCCGGAATAGGTTGGGCGGCGGCCCAGAGAGCCGATGCTGTTATAAGAGCCCAACCGCCCCCAGCCGACACCGCCGGTGAGCATCAACCGCCCGCCGTCGCGCGCCAACCCACCCCAAGCCGGGGTGCGAAAGCTTTTGCTGGCAACGATATATTCCGCCCCGAACAGGCCGGTGCCGCTGAAATCCTGCAACCCCAAAGCAACCTGTGGCCGATAGCGCCCCTCGCGCCAAAGCCGGAAGCGGACATCGAAACTGCGGTCGTAATAGGTCTTGAACCCGAACAGGTTCAGGTTCCGCATCTGGTGATAGCGAAAGCTCCCCGACATCCAGGGCGTGGCCTGAAAGGTCAGGGTGATCCGGTTCTGGCCGCCGAACCCGGACAGGGTGGTGGCAAAGGTGCCGTCTGGCAACATCTCGGCCGAGGGCATGTCGATGCCACCGGGCGAGCCGTAAAAGTTCAGGCTGGTGGCGGGCAGCGGGGTAAAGCTGGGCTCCTCCGAGCCGATATCGGGCGGCAGGGCGCCGTCCTCGGCCAGATTTTGGCTGATACCCTGTGTCGCAACGGCTCCCGCCAGCACCACGGCCGCCGCCGCCGCCCGCAACAGGGCGGCTCCGGATCGGCGGCAGCGGAGAATCGGCTGGGACATGGGTTTGACCTGTTGCAACGGTTCTGACGGGTTAGACCATAAAGCCGCAAAGCGGATCAACGCCAACCGCCCCCGCGACGGCGCAGGCCGGACCGGGCGCGGCTTTGCGGTGACAGGTCGCCTGAGGGCGACACAAGCGGGGCAAGACCGGGAAACGACAGCAGAACAGGTGGGAGAACAGGCGATGGGGCGCCTCACAGGCGTTTGCGCCCGGCCCCGTTTTCGCCATAGCCCTCGACCCAGCGGGCGATCAGGGCGCGGGCCGCGCCCTCGTCGCCGCTGGCCAGCGCCTGGCGCAGCCCGCGCAACAGGCTCGCCACCTCGATTTCGGACAGGTGCTTTTCATGCGTGCAGAAGATTTTCTGATAGCGGGTGCCGATCAGATCGCCGTTCAGCGTCAGCTCCTCCTCCAGCTTTTCGCCGGGGCGCAGCCCGATGATCTCGATCTCGATATCGCCATCGGGATTGACCTCGTCGCGCACGCTATAGCCGGCGCTTTCGATCACCTGACGCGCCAGCTGCAGGATCGGCACCGGCTTACCCATATCAAGCACAAAAACCTCGCCGCCCTGCGCCACCGCCCCGGCCTTGAGCACCAGCTGCACCGCCTCGCGGATGGTCATGAAGAAGCGTTTGACGCGCACGTCGGTCACCGTCACCGGGCCGCCACGGCTGACCTGGTCCTGAAACAGCGGCACCACCGAGCCAGACGAGCCCAGCACATTGCCGAACCGCACCATGGTGAACACCGTCTCAGCATGCCGGGTGGCCAGGTCCTGCACCACCAGCTCGGCCATCCGCTTGCTGGCCCCCATCACATTGGCCGGCCGCACCGCCTTGTCCGACGAGATCAGGATGAAACGCTCCACCCCTGCCGCCGACGCTTCGCGCGCCAGCGTCCGGGTGCCAAGGACATTGTTGGCCAGACCGGGCAGCGGGTTGGCCTCGACCAGCGGCACATGCTTATAGGCCGCCGCATGCAGCACCACCTGCACGTGATGGTCCGCCAGCACCTTGCGCACCTGACGGGCATCGGTGACCGATCCCAGCACCGGCACGATCTCGACCCCCATCCCCTCGGTGAGGTGGGTCAGCTCCTGATGCACGGTATAGAGCGCCAGTTCCGACAGTTCATAAAGCACCAGCCGCGTCGGCCGGCAGTTCATAATCTGGCGACACAGTTCCGAACCAATCGAGCCGCCGGCGCCAGAGACCAGCACGCTGCGCCCGACATAGCTTTGGCAGGCTTTCTCCAGCCCGCCATCGGCGGATTTGCGGCCCAGAAAGTTCTGCGGCGCCACCGGGGTCAGCTTGTCGATCAGCGCCTCTTCACCGATCAGCTGCGCGAACGAGGGCAGCACCTGCACCTCCAGCCCCATCTTTTGCAGCCGCCGGGCAATCTGTGCCTGTTTCGGGGGCGACAGCGAGGGCATCGCCAACACCACCCGGCTGATCCGACGATCCCGCACCAACTGGGTGATGCGCGCCGGCGGATGTACCGGCAACCCGGCCAGCAGCATGCCCTGCAGCGAGGTGTTGTCATCGACAAAGGCGACCGGATCGATGCTGTCATGGGCGCTCAACGCCTGCGCCAGCTGGGTGCCGGTGGTGCCGGCCCCATAGATCAGCACCCGGCTGCGCGGCTCTGCCCGGCGATACATCGCAGTTACCACCTGCAGCAGCACGATCCGCACCGCCACCACGAAGATGAAATAGCACAGCCCAAAGATCACATGGGTGCCGATCGGCAGCTTCAGCCCGGCGATCCACGACAGCCCCGCCAGTGCGACCGAGAGCCCCAGCGCATAAAGTGCGGTCAGGCCGATGCCGAATCGCTCATAGGCTTTCAGCTGGATATTGGGCAGGCCCAGCGATTTCGACAGCGCCGCCGCGATCAACAGCAGATAGGGCAGGATCGGCAGGCTGACCCGCAGCGTCTCCAGCGCCGAGGTGGGCAGCACCTGCACCCCATAGGTCAAAATCAGCGCAGCCGGGATCAGCGCCAGGTCGATGCCCAGAAACACATAAGCCCGCTGGCTGCGCGACAAGGCGCTGAGCAGTTTCAGCATGTATTGCCACTCCCCGGACACCGCATCTTCATGATCGAAATCTGGTTATAGTCCAAATGGCGGGGCCGCCCGTCTTCACGGGTCATAATGACCCCGAGTATCAACCCTTTTACGGGAATGTCAAAATCCGCCAAGCAAAACACCACCGGTCCCCCAGACACCACCGGTCCCGAAGAGACCGGTGGCACAGCAGGCCCCCCCTGACCCAGTACTGGCCCAGATAGGCGACCAAGACGGCCAACCAGCCCGCCGCTTCGCCTATTGGGCGGCCTTGCCGAGTTGGACCACCTCGGCGAGATAACTTGCCAGCTCTTCGCGCAGGTCGTCACGGGCCAGCGCGAAGGCCACCGTTGCCTGCAGGAACCCCGCCTTGGAGCCGCAATCGAACCGCTGGCCGCGGAAGCGATAGCCATAGACCGGCACGTCGTTCGCGATATCCTCGGCGATCGCGTCGGTCAGCTGGATCTCGCCCCCGGCCCCACTGCGCATCCGGTTGAGGTTGCGCAGCACCGAAGGCGCCAGAATGTAACGCCCGATCACCGCCAGGTTCGACGGGGCCGTGCCCAATTCCGGTTTTTCCACCATGCCGCGGGCGCGCACCACGCTGCCCATGTCCTCGGCCACGTCGAGCACGCCATAGGAACTGGCCTTTTCGGGCGGCACCTCCATCGCGGCCACCATGTTGCCGCCGGTTTCCTCATAGGCTTCGATCATCTGGCCCAGACAGGGGGTTTCCGCCGCGATCACATCGTCGGGCAGGATCACCGCGAAGGGCTCGTTGGCGATCAACCGCCGGGCGCACCAGACCGCATGACCCAGACCCAGCGCCTTGTGCTGGCGCACATAGGCGATCTCGCCCGAGTCCATGTTGCTCGCCTTCAGCTCTGCCAGCAGCGCTTCCTTGCCCTGCTTCTTCAGCTGCTGTTCCAGCATCGGCGCGTGGTCGAAATAATCCTCCAGCGCCGTTTTCCCGCGCGAGGTCACGAAGATGAATTCCTTGATCCCCGCCTCGCGCGCCTCGTCGATCGCGTATTGCACCAGCGGGCGGTCCACCAGCGTCATGATTTCCTTGGGCACCGATTTCGTTGCCGGCAGAAACCGCGTTCCCAGACCCGCGACCGGAAAGATCGCCTTCGTTACTTTTTTACGCATGAATCCCTCAATTCAAAAGGCTCTCGGTTCAAAAACTTTTCCCACTTCGGGTCACATCCATCCCACCTGGCCCCCCTGAGCAGGCTCTCGATGTGTACCCTCCCGTCCGGGGTGAGGCAATCACCTGACATGGACAACCGCCGGTTCGGCTCATTCTCGCCCGGCGTGTGCCTCATCCTTCATCCCGTTTTGCCGTCCAGTCTCCCCTGCAACCTGCCACCCGCGCCGTCACCGGCCGCGGCGGAACAGGTTGCCGATGGTCTGGAATACCAGATCAAAGTCATAACAGATACTCTGATGGCGCTGATAGACCAGATCGAGCCGTGCCTTGGCCGGCACGCAGATCCGGGAATAGACCGCGTCGGTGTCCTCCGGGGTGGCGCAGCGCTGCAACAGCGCCGCCTCGTGCCGGTGATAGGTGATCGAGGCCAGCCCGGTGACCCCCGGGCGCGATTTCAGCACCTCGGCATAAAGCGCCGGATGACGCTCGACATATTGGCGCAGCGGCGGGCGCGGCCCGACAAAGCTCAGATCGCCTTTGAGGATGTTCCACAGTTGCGGCAGCTCATCCAGCCGCTTTGATCGCAGCCAGGCCCCCGTGGCAGTGATGCGCGCGGTCTTGTCGCCGCCCGAAACCCCGGTATCGGCCTCCACCTCCCGCATGGTCCGCAGCTTCAGCAGCATGAAGGGCGTATCCACCCCTTTCATCCGCTCGGCGACATAGAACAGCGGCCGCCCCTCCTTCCACAACAGCCATGCCAGCAGCGCCAGCAGGACGGGCCCCAGAAGCACCACCAGCAGCGAGGCAAAGAACAGATCGAAGATGCGTTTGCGCCAGGTCATGGATGCGCGGCCAAAGGGCGTTTCATGGCTTGGGGTTTTGCGCCAAGTTGCGCCCTTCGGCAACCATGTTCTGCGCCCGCCCGGCAGCGGGGTCGAGCGGCACCAGCCGGGCCAGCGCCGTGACATCAAGCGCCACCTCCGGGATCGCCGCCACTGGCGCCGGGCGCGGCACCCAGGCCAGACCCGCCGCATCCAGCAGCGCGCCCATCTCCACCACGCCCGGCGCCGCAATGTTGAGCGTCCCCGGCAGATCACCCGCGCCCGCCGCGCGGGTGGCGAGATCCGCCAGCACATGCGCCAGCGTCACCGGGCCGATATAGCTGCGCCGCGGGGTGCGCCCGTCGGCGAAACGATCCAGCGTGAATCCCGGACGCCAGCCGCCCAGGATCGCATCCGCCCCGGCCACATTGCCGATCCGCAGCGCGGTGACAGGAACACCCAGCCGTGCCCCCAGATCGGTGGCGCGGCGTTCCATCTCGGCTTTGGCGCGGCCATAATCATTGATCGGTGCCAGCGGGGCGGCTTCAGACAACAGCCCGCCCTGGGCACCGTAAACCGCCGCCGAGGAGGCCAGCAGCACCGGACGCGTCGCAGCGGCCCCGGCGCGCACTGCCGCCAGCGCCAGGGCTATATTGTCGGCCATATCCGCCCCCCGCGCCGCCGCTGCCGGGGTGACTCCGGCCAGACATAAAATCGCCTCTGCCCGCGCCGCCGCCGCCGCCAACGCCGCCGGGTCGCTCCGCGGATCGAACTGCACCCAGCCCGCCTGCGGCGCCGGCGCCACCGAGGACCGGGCCTGCCACAGCCCCTGCCCCGCAGGCCAGACCCGGCGCAGCATCACCCCGATCCGCCCGGTGGCCCCCAGGACCAGAATCGGCCCCAGAATCCGTGGAAAATTCATCTTCGCGCCCCTTCTCATCACCGTAACGGTTGACCCCCCACAGGGGGGCAGTATCTTGCAAATGGGAAATTACAACGGTTTTCCCAGATATGAATTTCCCGAAACAGGCAGGCCCCAAGTAGATGCGCACAGCTCTCAACATTCTCGTGACCCTGGGGCTGGTGGCCCTCACCGCCGCCTGCACCGCCCGCGGTCGGCTGCCCGGCGGCGCGCCGGTGCGCGAAGAGGTGCTGCGCAAATCCGCCAATGAAACCCCTGATTTCGCCGTCTACGAGGTCACCCGCGCCTTTCTGCCCACCGTCGTGCAATGGCCGGAAACCGGGCCGCAGGAACGGCTGGGCTGGATCAGCACCAGCCGCGGCCCCGGCACCCAGATCATCCAGCCCGGCGATCTGCTCAATATCCGCATCTGGGACAGCAGCGATGATTCCCTGCTGACCGCGCCCGAGCAGAAAGACGCCCGGATGGATGCGCTCAAGGTCGCCGCCAATGGCACCATCTTCATGCCCTATGTCGGCGACATCACCGTCAGCGGGCTGACCCCGGATCTGGCCCGGGCCGAGTTGCAAAGCGCGCTGGAGTCGATCGTGCCCTCGGCCCAGGTGCAGCTCAACATGGCCGAGGGGCGGGCCAATTCGGTCGATCTGGTCGGCGGGGTGGACACCCCCGGCAGCTATCCGATGCCCGACCGCAATTATACCGTGCTCAGCCTGCTGGCCGCCGGCGGTGGGGTCCAGGGCAACCTGACAAACCCGCAAATCCGGCTGATGCGGGGCAGCGGGATCTACGGCACCTCGGTCGAGACACTGCTGAACAATCCCCGGCTCGACACCCGCCTGCGCGGAGGCGACCGGGTCTTTGTCGAGGCCGATACCCGCTATTTCCTTTCCTTCGGCGCCGCCGGAACCGAGGCGATGCACCCGTTCACCAAGGACAAGGTCTCGGCGATGGACGCGGTCTCGATCATGGGCGGGGTGAATGACGGCAAGGCCGATCCGCAGGGGTTGCTGATCCTGCGCGAATATCCCGGCTCGGCCACCCGCCCCGGCAACCGTGGCCCGCGCCAGACCCGGGTGGTCTTCACCGTCGATCTGACCAGCGCCGACGGGCTGTTCTCGGCGCGCAACTTCCCGATTCAACCCGGCGATCTGGTGGTGGCCACCGAATCTCCGATCAACGACGCCCTCACCATCTCCAACATCTTCGGCAACTTCTTCGGGGTGTTCAGCCGCGCCGGGGTGATCTGACTGGCGTGACAGCCGCCGCATGACAAAAGGCCCGGGCGCTCCCTTCGCCCGGGCCTTTTTGCCGCGACCAGATCAAAGCCCAGATCAAAGCACTGTCAAATCGAAGCTCTGCCCGCTCAGTCCAGCAGGCTCGCCAGATAGGTGCCATAGCTGTTCTTGGCGAACATCGCGGCCCGCGCCGCCAGATCCTCGGCGCTGATCCAACCCTGGGTATAGGCGATCTCGTCCGGGCAGCCGACCTGCAGCCCTTGGCGTTCCTCCAATGTGCGCACGAAATTGCCCGCGTCCAGCAGGCTGGCATGGGTCCCGGTATCAAGCCAGGCATAGCCGCGCCCCATGGTCTCGACCCGAAGCAGCCCCTCCGCGAGATACATCCCCAGAAGCGAGGTGATCTCCAACTCGCCGCGCGGCGAGGGTGCCACCGCGCGGGCGCGCTCGGATGCGGTTTCGTCAAGGAAATAAAGCCCGGTGACCGCATAGTTCGAGGGCGGAACCTCTGGTTTCTCGATGATCTCGCGCACGGCGCCGGTCTTGTCAAAGCCCACCACGCCATAGCGTTCGGGATCGGCCACGTGATAGCCAAAGACGGTGCCGCCGGTCTCTTGCGCATCGGCCCGCGCCATCAGCTCCGGCAAGCCGTGGCCGAAAAAGATATTGTCGCCCAGCACCATCGCGCTGGGGGCGCCCTGCAGAAACTCTTCGGCCAGGATATAGGCCTGCGCCAGCCCGTCGGGGCTGGGTTGCTCCACATAGCTCAGTGACACCCCCCACTGGCTGCCATCGCCCAACGTGCGTTCAAATTGCGCCCGGTCCTGCGGCGTGGTGATCATGCAGATCTCGCGGATCCCGGCCAGCATCAACGCGCTCAGCGGGTAATAGATCATCGGCTTGTCATAGACCGGCAGCAGCTGTTTGCTCAGCCCCATGGTGATCGGGTACAGCCGGGTACCAGAGCCGCCGGCCAGAATGATGCCCTTGCGCTTGCGCATGTCATGTCTCTCCAAGATCTTTCAAAATATCCGTGAGCCCGCGCCGCCAGTCCGGGCGGGAAAGGCCGAAAACAGTCTCTAACGTGGCGCAATCAAGCCGGGAATTGAGCGGGCGCGCCGCCGGGGTGGGATAGGCGGATGTGGGAATATCGCGCACTGCGCAATTGATGCCGGCCTGCGCGAAGATCTCGCGCGCGAAGCCGGCCCAGCTGACATCCGGGGCGCCGGAAAAATGATAGGTCCCGCGTTTTTCAGGCTCTGATCCGAGGGTTTCGGTCATATGCACACAGGCCGCCGCGATATCCGCCGCCGGGGTCGGCCCGCCGATCTGATCGGCCACGATAGTGAGCGTCTCGCGTTCTTTCCCCAACCGCAACATGGTCTTGATGAAATTACTGCCATGCGCCGACACCACCCAGGAGGTGCGCAGCACTGCATATGCGCCACCTGCCGCGCGCACCCCCGCCTCGCCCACCAGCTTGGAACGGCCATAGGCGTTGAGCGGCGCCACCGGATCGCCCACGTGCCAGGGCGTCTCGCCAGAGCCGTCAAACACGTAATCCGTCGAGATCTGCACAAAGGGCACGCCCAACCCGGCACAGGCCGCCGCCATGGCCGCCGGGGCAGCACCGTTGATCGTGGTGGCCAGCGCCTCCTCACCCTCGGCGCGGTCCACCGCCGTATAGGCGGCGGCGTTGATCACCGCGCGCGGGGCGTGGGCGCGGATCGCTTCGGCGCAGGCGGCAGGATCGAACAAATCGGCCTCGGCGCGGGACAGAAACCGCGCGCCGGGGTCCAGCCGCTGCAGCTCGCGCGCCACCTGACCGGTTTTTCCGAACACCAGCAACCCGGTCACGCCTTGACCCCCAACCGCTCGCCAACACCGGCGCGCGCCTGCAATGGGCGCCACCAAGCCTCGTTGTCGAGATACCATTGCACGGTGCGCGTCAGCCCCTCCTCGACCGTCACGGAAGGGCGCCAGCCCAGCTCCTGCCGGATGCGGCTGGGGTCGATCGCATAGCGCGCATCATGGCCGGGGCGATCGGTGACGAAGGTGATCTGATCGGTGTAGCTTCCCGCCGGTTTCGGCCGCAACGCATCAAGAATACCGCACAGCGTTTGCACCAATTCCAGATTGCTGCGCTCGTTCTCGCCACCGATATTATAGGATCGGCCCAGCCGCCCCTTTTGCAGCACGGTGAGCAGCGCCTCGGCGTGATCCTCCACATAAAGCCAGTCGCGCACGTTGGAGCCATCGCCGTAGATCGGCAACGCCTTGCCCGCCAGCGCATTGAGGATGATCACCGGGATCAGCTTTTCGGGGAAATGATAGGGCCCGTAATTGTTCGAGCAATTGCTCAGAACCACCGGCAGACCGTAGGTCTCGTGCCAGGCCCGCACCAGGTGATCCGAGCTCGCCTTGGAGGCCGAATAGGGGCTGCGCGGATCATAGGGGGTGTCCTCGGTGAATTTCACCGACGGGTCGGCGGGCAGCGAACCATAGACCTCGTCAGTCGAGATATGGTGAAACCGAAACCCCTGCGGCTTGCCCTGCCCGATCCAATAGGCGCGGGCCGCCTCCAGCATGTTGTAGGTGCCGGTGATATTGGTCTCGATGAAATCCCCTGGCCCGTCGATCGAGCGATCGACATGGCTCTCCGCCGCCAGATGCATCACCGCATCCGGCTGATGCGCGGCAAAGGCGGCATCAAGCGCGGCGCGGTCGCGGATATCGGCCTGCACAAAGGCGTACAGCGGGCTGCCCGCGACGCTGGCCACATTGTCGAGACAGGCGGCATAGGTCAGCGCGTCAAGATTGACCACCCCATGACCCGCTGCAATCGCATGGCGCACCAACGCCGAGCCGATGAAGCCCGCGCCCCCCGTCACCAGAATTTTCATGATGTCTTACCCTTCATAAACAAACGGGCTGTCGAACGCGGCAAAGCTTTGCGCGGCGGCGTCCTTGTCGCTCAGCACCGGGGCACCACCCAGCCCCCAATCGATGCCGATATCGGGATCATCAAACCGCACCGCCCCGTCGCAATCGGGCGCATAGTAATCGGTGCATTTGTAACAGATCTCGGTTGCCGGTTCGCGGGTGGCAAAGCCATGCAGAAAGCCCGCCGGCACCAGCAATTGCTTGCCGTTCTGCGCCGAGAGCTCAACCCCGACCCAATGGCCATAGGTCGGACTGCCTTTGCGCGCATCCACTGCCACATCATAAAGCGCCCCGCGCCCGCAACGCACCAGCTTGTCCTGGGCATGGGGCGGCGCCTGGAAATGCAACCCCCGCACGGTGCCCGGCTGCATCGACAGCGAATGATTGTCCTGCACGAAATCCAGGTCGAGCCCGGCCTCTTGCATCCGTTTGCGGTTCCAGCTTTCGCAGAAAAAACCGCGCGCATCGCCAAACCGCTGCGGCGTCAGGATCAGCAGCCCCGGCAACGGTGTCTTTTCAATCTGCATGGCTATCCCTTGTTCCCTGCTGCACGGCTGGCAGCACTACAGGCCGAACACGACCAGAATATGGAAAAACCTCGACACCGCCCTCGACACCGCCGTGGTGCGCAGCACCGGGCCTGTGCGGCAGCGCGCATCGGGTCCGCTATGCCCCGCCCGCTCGTTTCTTGACCCAGCCCAGAAAGGCACCGTCGGGGCTGCGCAGGCGCGGCGCGCCGCTGCGGGCCCAGACCGCGCGCCAGTCGGCCTCCAACGCATAGACGTCGCGCCCCGGCATCAGGGCGCGGGCGGCCTCCAGCGCCTCCGTGCTCAGCCGTGGCGGGATCGCCGGCGCCTCGATCATCTGCGCCCTCGGGGTGAACCGGATCAGATCGCCGGGCTGCTCTTCCATCCTGTAATCGGGCAGGTGATCGGCCTCGATCATGTCGCGCAGCATGCGGCGGAACACCCGGCGCGGGCTGGCCGAGCCGGATTTCTTCAGCAACGTCTCGACCGACACGGTCCAACCCTCTTGTCGACCACAGTGCTTACGCGTCAGCTCGTAGATGCGCCGCTCCAGCGGTTTCCTCAGCCGGAAGTAATCGCGGCTGAGCGTCAGCACCGATTTCGACAGCACCGCGCGATACAGCCAATCGCTCAGCGTCACCGAGACCGACACCATGCGCCCGCCCCCCTTGGCGTTCTTGGGGGTGTTGCGCACGATCTCCCAGCTTTCGATCAAGCCAAACCCGGTCGTCGTCTCCTGCGTGCCGGTCACGATATTGGTGGTGATGCGGGTGCCCGCCAGCCGCTCGAACGCCTCGCGCAGCCGCCGATAGGCATCGCCCGAGGTTTCCCGGTTGGTGGCGATCAGCAGATCATGCGCCTTGAGATACAGCGTCCGGCTGACCTGTCGTCCGGCATTGATCGCCGCCATCAGCTGGCTGATGCAAAAGATCAGGATGTCCTTGTCGTGAATCGTCGCCAGCCCCTTCACGCTCGGGGTCACGGTGATCTCCACCCCATTATGGGCATAGGTCAGGATCCGCCGATCCGGCCGCGTGGCAAGCGAGAACAACGGGTGTTCCATGCTCGCCAGATCATCCTTCGGGATGGCATCGAAAACGTCGCAGAGAAAGAAATCCCCCTGCCGGTGACGGTCGGGCAACAGCCCCCCTGCCCCCCTGCTGATCGCCCTGCTCATGGTCGGTTTCCGACTCGCTGTTTTATCGTGGTTTCAATGACACTCAGCCTAAGGTTATCCACAGCCCCTCGCAACGGGGGTTCGGAATCGCAGCTTCGGGGGTTCAGAGTCATCCTATCGGGGGTTCAGATTCACTTGATCGCTCGTAAAATCCCAAAACCCCTTTGCCAACAGCAGCTTATCTGTCAGGCTGGTGTCGGGTAACTAATAGATAACACAAAAATAACTTACTAAAAAATTCTGGACGCCCTAAAACCCCTGCAGGCACCCAGCCTATCCCCCCTGAATTTGCTTAGAAAAACCAAGCTTGTGCGCCTTTTGCTTCCATGTGATGCTTTTTGTGCTACAGTGGTAAAAACACAGCACATCGGACGGTCTTCTCATGGCAAAAGACAGCGCAGCGCTCCCGCCCTATTTCAACATCGACCCTGACGCCGCGTTGGAAGAGCTCGACAGCCCCACCGATACCGCCGGATTCGCCGCCATAGCCGAGGCCTGTGCACGCGGGCGCGCCGATCTGGCCAGCCGTGGCATGGACGAGACCGGGCGCAAGCATCTGCGGCTGTTTTCGACCTGGGAAATCACCCGCTATCTGATCCCGGTGGCCAGCGCCCATTTCCGCCGCGTGTTGAAGCAGAACCCGGATCTGCCGCAGGGCCGGTCCGAGACCGAGGGCGGCGCCAAATGGTTCGCGCTTGACGAGGTGCTGCGCCTGCGCGCCTTCTTCGCAGCCCAAGGTTCCAAGGCCAAGAACTATCTCCCCTATCGCCCCGAGGGGCTGCCGGCGAAGCTGGTGGCGGTGGCCAATTTCAAGGGCGGCGTCGGCAAGACCAGCACGGCGGCGCATCTGGCGATGTCGGCGGCGCTGGACGGCTACAAGGTGCTCGTGATCGACCTCGACAGCCAGGGCTCCATGACCTCGATCTTTGGCGGTATTGTCGAGGATGAATGGCAAACCGCGTTTCCGCTGCTGGCGCGCCACTATGGCACCCATCTGCGCGCCGACAACCAGCGCCGGCTGGACCGGGGCGAGGCGCCGCTGCCGCTGGACGACACCTTGAGCGCGGCGATGGAGATGACGGCGCAGGATGTGATCCAATCCACCCACTGGCCCAATATCGACCTGATCGGGGCGCAGCTGAACCTGTACTGGGCCGAGTTCCAGATCCCGGTCTGGCGGATGCAGGCGCGCGGCTGGAAGCTGTGGGATGCGCTGACCGACCGGCTGGAGGCCGACGGGGTGCTGGATCAGTATGATCTGGTCTTCATCGACACGCCGCCGGCGCTTGGCTATCTCACCATCAACGGGCTGGCCGCCGCCGATATCTTGCTGGTGCCGTTCGGGGCCTCCTTCCTTGAATTTGATTCCACCGGTCGATTCTTTGACATGCTGCATTCCACCTTTGCCTCGATCGAGGAGGGCGAGAATATCGCCGCCCGTGCCTTGGGGCGTCCCGGTCTGGCTTTTGAATGGGATGCGGTGCGGGCGGTGGTCACCCGCTATGACGGCGCCCAGCAGGGTGAATTGTCGGCGCTGATCCAGGCCTATCTGGGGCGCACCCTGTCGCCGCACCGGCAGGATTTCACCGCGCTGATTGGACAGGCGGGCGAGCAGGTCGCCGGCATCTACGAGGCGGATTACCGCGATTTCAACCGCGAGACCTATGCCCGTGGTCGCGAAACCTTTGACGAGACCTATGCCGCCTTCAAGCGCCTGCTGATCGGCGTCTGGCGCCGTGAAGAACTGGCGGCGCGGGCGGAAGAGACACCGGCGCAAAAACCGGGGGCAAAACCGGGGGCGACAAAATCGGACTCTGCGCGCGCCCCGTTGAGCCCGGCTTAACCGAAAGCTGAGACAGCCAGCGCCAGCAAGGAGAGGCAAGATGGCCAAACGCAAACGACTGACCCCGGCCCAGGCCGATTATCTTGGTTCTGCCCCGGCGCGCCTCACCGGGCCCGGTCTTGCGGCGGGGGCCGCGCCGATGGCCCCGGCCCCGATTGCGCAGGTTTCCGGCGATGCCTCGGCCCGTGCGGCGCTGGCCGATCTTGCCGCCGAGATGGAAACCGCCCGCGCACAGGGTCTGATGCTGGAGCTTTTGCCGCTCTCAAGCATCGACGTCGGGCATCTGGTGCGCGACCGCCTAGTGCAGGACGAGGACGAGATGGCGGCCCTGATGGCAAGTCTGCAGGCGCGCGGGCAACAGACGCCGATCGAGGTGGTCCGCCTGCCCGCGCCGCAGGGCGGCAAAACCCACGGGTTGATCTCGGGCTGGCGGCGGTTGACCGCGCTGAGCAGACTTTATGACAGTGGCAAGGATCCGCGCTTTGCTGCGGTGCGCGCCGTGGTCGTGGCCCCGGACAGTGCCCAATCCGCCTATGTGGCGATGGTCGAAGAGAACGAGATCCGGGTCAACCTCAGCCATTACGAGCGCGCCCGCATCGCCCTGCGCGCGGTAGAGGAAGGCGTCTATGACAGCCGTCGCGCCGCCCTGCTCAGTCTCTATAGTGCGGCACCCCGCGCCAAACGCTCCAAGATCGGCAGCTTCATGACGCTGGTCGAGGCGCTGGATCCGGTGTTGAAGTTTCCGACTGCGATCCCCGAGAAAGCCGGTCTGGCGCTGGCCCGCGCGCTGGCCGAGGATCCTGATCTGGCTTCCCGGCTGACCGCGCAATTGAGCGAAAGCCCCGCGGTCAGCGCGGAGAAAGAACTGCGGATCCTGGCGGAGGCGGCAGAGCCCACCGCGCCTGCGCCCACCTCGGCGCCTGAGATCTCGCTTGCCCCTGCCCCGGTTTCGGCCCCGGACGCCATCAAACCCACGGCAGCGGAAAACGCCCGCAGCCCCATATCAGACTCTGATACGCCAGCCCTTCGGGGCGCTGTGGAGCGCGCCGGGCCCCGCGAGACCTATGCCGGGCCGATTCCGAGCGCGCCGCGCTCGGTCGTGGCGGCGCCGGGGGTGCAGATGATATTTGATCGGTCGCACGGCCGGATCGATCTGAGTGGTGAAGCCGTGGATCAGACTCTGTTCGAGGCGTTGCAGATCTGGCTGGCACAGCGCGACAGCTGATAGGTCAGACTCTCTGTCCCTTTGTTTCGCGGGCGAAACATCTCTCACCAGACTCTCTTGGAAGGATCTTGAGGACGGGGGGGCCGGGCCCCCCTGCCCCGGTTTGCCGAGAAAACGGCGCGAAAAATAGGTCAGTACCTATTCCCTATTGTTTCGCGTGCGAAACATGCCGGGTTTTGCCCCCGACCCCGGTCAGACCCCGGTCAGACTTGGTAATAGTCCCGATACCAGGCGACGAAGCGGCGCAGCCCCTCCTCCACCCCGACCTTGGGGGCAAAGCCGGTCAGTTCGCTCAACAGCCGCGTATCGGCCCAGGTGGCGGGCACATCGCCCGGCTGCATCGGGTGCATCACCTTTTCGGCCTCGCGCCCGCAGGCGGATTCGATCGCGGCGATGAACTCCATCAGCGCGGTGGGGGTACTGCCGCCGATATTGACCACGCGGAACGGGGCGACCGGGCTCAGGCTGTCGTGTTCGGACACGGGTGTATTGCCCGGCACCGCCTCGGCCAGCCCCAGGATGCCATCCACCAGATCGTCGATATAGGTGAAATCGCGCTGCATCTTGCCGTGGTTGTAGACGTCGATCGGCTCGCCGCGCAGAATCGCGCGGGTGAATTTGAAATGCGCCATGTCCGGCCGGCCCCAAGGCCCGTAGACGGTAAAGAAGCGGAACATGGTGGTGGGCAGGTGATAGAGATGGGCATAGGAATGCGCCATCGCCTCGGTTGCCTTCTTGGTGGCGGCGTAAAAGGACATCTGCGTATCCGCCTTGTCCGTCTCGGCGTAAGGCATATCCGTATTGGCGCCATAAACCGAGCTGGTCGAGGCCAGCAACAGATGCGCCGGCGGATGGGCGCGGGCGGCTTCCAAAAGCTCGTAGGTGCCGATCAGATTGGCCTCAAGATAATCGCGCGGCGCTTCGATCGAATGGCGCACGCCGGCCTGCGCGGCGAGATGGATGACCAATTCGGGTGAGTCGTCCCGCAGCAGGGTCTTCAACCGCCCGGGATCCTCGAGCTTGCCGATCACCGGGGTGAAATTCGGATTCTCCTCCAGAAGGGCGTGACGGCGTCGTTTCAACTCGACGTCGTAATAATCCGACAGGCAATCCAGCCCCGTGACCCGCCAGCCCTGAGAGAGCAGCCGGGCGCAAAGATGATAGCCGATGAAGCCGGCCGAGCCGGTGATGAGGGCGCTGCGCATGGCGCCTTGGTGGCGCAGCGCGGCGCGGCTGTCAAATCGGTTCGGAGGCCTGCGGAGGGTGCGCGGATTTGACACCGGCGCCGAATTGTGGGTTTTGCACCCCGAATGCCCGAATGTCTGACCCGGGCGGATCCGGGCAGGCAAACAAGAAAAAGGCGCGCGTGCTGTGAGTGAAGAGCAGACCCGAAAGGCCGAGAGCCTGGTGGCGGTGGTGGTCACCCACAACCGGCTGGAGAAGCTCAAGGCGGTGGTGACGCGGCTGCTGGAAAGCCCGGCCGCCGAACTGCAGGCGGTACTGGTGATCGACAATGCCTCCTGCGATGGCACCGGTGACTGGCTGGCGGCGTACCCCGATCCCCGGCTGCTGGTGGTGACGAGCGCTGAAAACATCGGCGGTGCCGGCGGGTTCGAGACCGGCATGCGGCTGGCCACCGAGCGGTTCGATCCCGACTGGATGGTGGTGATGGATGACGATGCCCGCCCCGCCCCCGGCGCGCTGGCGGCCTTCCATGGGGCCGACAAGGCGGGCTGCGAGGCGATCGCGGCGGCGGTCTATTTTCCGGACGGGCGCATCTGCGAGATGAACCGTCCCTCGCGCAACCCGTTCTGGCACGGGCGCGAGTTCTTTGGCACCTTGCTGCGGGGCCGCGGCGGCTTTCACATCGCGCCCGATGATTACCGTGGCGCGGGGCGCCGGGTTGATGTTTCCTCTTTCGTGGGGCTTTTCGTGTCGCGCGCGGCCTTCGCGTTGGTGGGCTATCCCGACGGGCGGCTTTTTGTCTATGGCGAGGACGGGCTTTTCACCCTTGGGCTCAGCAAGGCGGGCGGGCGGATCAGGTTCGCGCCGGACATCGCCTTTGAACATGATTGCTCGACCTTCCAGGCCCGACCGGGCCAGTTCCGGCCGCTGTGGAAGGTCTATTATTATCACCGCAACCTGCTGCTGCTGTATCGTATGGCAGCGGGGTGGATGTTCTGGCCGGCGCTGCTGGTCGTGCTGCCGAAATGGCTGCTAAAGCTGCGCCACCACCCCGGAGAGCGGGCGGTGTTCCTGCGTCTGCTGGGGCGGGCGGTGATCGACGGGCTACGCGGCCGCAGGCACCGCCCCCATGGCGAGGTGCTGGCGCTGGCCGGGGACAGCTAGCGGTTCAAAATGTCGCGGTGATAGCGCCCCATCAGGATGAGCCCCATCGTGAGCAGGGCGAGGGACACCCCCAGAACGTAGACGTGGCTTACGTATGAGGCGGTGTAGGTGGGGTAGAACCCGGTGCGCATCAGTCCAACGATGTGCATCAAGGGGTTGTACCACAAGATTTCCTGCGCCAGCGGCGGCATGGTGTCGTACAGGAAGAAGATCCCGGAGGCGATGAACAGCGGCCTTGTGAGGATCGACCAGATCATCTCCCACAGCGGAAACAGCCCCATGAGGGCACAGTTCAGGACGCCGACGCTCAGCCCCAGCAGCATCGCCAGCGCCATTGCCTCGACCACCGGCGGCAGGTCCAGCACAATGCGGCTGTCGATGACGGCGAGAATGCCGGAGAGCAGCAGGATGGTGACGAGGATCCCGGTCAGGCTGTTGAGCAGGAACCGTGCCAGCGCCGCGTCGAGCCAGGTGACGGCGGGGTATTTCAGCAGCGGTTTCGAGAAGTTGACGGCCCGTGCCACCGTGTTCGATACGGTTTGATACAGGTCAAAGGGCATGAACCCGGTCGCATAGAACAGGATAAAACTGGTCCCGAGCGGCGGGGTGCGCATGACCATCGAAAAGGCGAAGCTCAGTACCAGGATCGCGCCCAGGGGCTCCAGGATGGCCCAGGCATAGCCGCCCGGGGTGCGCCCGTAGCGGGTGGACATTTCGCGCAGCACCAGCGCCATCACCGTGCGCAGCGCTGCGAAACGATGCGGACCGGCTTGTGCGGGCGGTGGGGCGGGCGGCATCGGAGGCGGAAGGGCTGCCATGAAAAAACGGTCCGATACTAGCGTTTATCTGTGCTGTTATGTAAGAAACGGAAAAGAAGATCAAACGGCTTCGTGCCGGGGCAGGCCGCCATGACCGATAAGACATCTCTCGCTGATCCGTCCGTGGGGACGGGCCCGTCTTCTGAACTCGACACGCCGGTCGAGGCAACCGCTTTGACCCGGCCGCGCCCGGGACGCAACGGCGGCCCGAAAGGGGGCAAAAGAAAGCGCCCGCCCGAGCCTGCCCCGGTGGCGGTGCGGCCGATCGCGCAACCGGCACGACTGAAGAAACGCCATTGGGGGCTGTTGGCCAGCTTCGTGCTGATGGTGCTGGTGCCGCTGGTGGCGACGGCCTTCTATCTCTGGACTGTGGCCAGCGACCAGTACATGTCGACCACCGGCTTCACCGTGCGCAGTCAGGAAAGCGGCGGGGCGACCGAATTGCTGGGCGGGTTGGCGCAATTTGCCGGCGGCACGATCGCCTCGGACAGCGACATCCTGTATGAATTCATCCAGAGTCAGGAGATGGTCGAAGCGGTCGATGCTAAGCTCGACCTGCGCGCCCATTACACCGGGCCCTGGCCCGGGGACTGGGCCTTTGCGCTTTGGCCCGATGCTTCCGTGGAGGACCTGGTCTGGTACTGGCAGCGTATTGTCGGCATTTCCTATGATGGCGGCACCGGGCTGATCGAGGTGCAGGCCATGGGTTTTGTGCCCGAGGTTGCGCGCGCGGTGGCCAGCGCGATCCTGAGCGAGAGCCAGGACCGGATCAACGCGTTGAACAATCAGGCGCGCGAGGATGCGATGCGCTATGCGCGCGATGATCTCGACCAGGCCATTGCCCGGCTGAAAAGCGCGCGCGAGGCGCTGACCCGGTTCCGCACCCGCACCCGGATCGTCGATCCGGCGGCCGATATCCAGGGCCGCATGGGGGTGATGAACAACCTTCAGCAGCAGCTGGCCGAGGCGCTGATCGACTATGACCTGCTGCGCGGCACCACCAGTGACAGCGACCCGCGCCTGACCAAGGCGCAGCAGCGTATCGACGTGATCCGCGACCGCATCCGGATCGAGCGGCAGACCTTTACCAGCGACAACACCGATACCGGCGCGGTGGGCGAGGATTATCCGACCCTGATCGCCGAGTTCGAGAGCCTGAACGTGGATCTGCAATATGCCGAGGAAACCTATCGCGCCGCGCTGACCGCGCTGCAGGTGGCGCGCGACGATGCCGCCCGTCAGAGCCGCTATCTGGCCACCTATATCAAGCCGACCCTGGCGCAGGAGGCGGAATACCCGCAGCGCGGCATCCTGACCGGGCTGGCGGGGCTGTTCCTGCTCTTGCTCTGGTCGATCTGTGCGCTGATCTATTATTCGATCCGCGACCGCAGCTGAGCGGGCAGAGGAGCGCCGAGGGGCATGATGAGACAGAAACCTGCGCCGCCGAGCCTTGCGGGCCGCGCCCGACCCGGCCCGGTCGCTGATCAAGGATCCGGGAGGCGGCCCCGGTGATCCGGTTCGAGCATCTCACCAAGAGTTTCCGCCTGCGCGGAGAGCGCAAGGTGGTGATCGATGACCTCAACCTGACCCTGCCCACCGGCAAATCGCTGGCCCTGCTGGGGCGCAACGGGGCGGGGAAATCGACGCTGCTGGAGATGATCGCCGGCACCATGCGCCCGGATTCAGGCCGCATCGTCACCGACGGCACGATCTCCTGGCCGGTGGGGTTCGGGGGGTCGTTTCACGCGGAGCTCACGGGGGCCCAAAACGTGCGTTTCATCGCCCGCATTTACGGGGTGGATACCGACGGGCTGCTGGCCTTTGTCGAGGATTTCGCCGAGCTGGGGAAATTCTTTGACATGCCGGTGCGCAGCTATTCCTCGGGGATGAAATCCCGGCTGACCTTTGGCGCCTCGATGGGGATCCATTTCGACACCTATCTGGTCGACGAGGTAACCGCAGTGGGGGACGCCACCTTCAAACGCAAGAGCCGCGCGGTCTTTGCCGACCGGATGAAGACCTCGAGCGCGATCATGGTCAATCACTCGATGAATCAGGTCCGGCAGTTCTGCGATGCGGGCATCGTGCTGGAGAACGGCCAGATGCAGTATTTCGACGACCTCGAAGAGGCGATCGAGACCCATGAGGCGATCATGGCGGGGTGAGGGCCCCGCCTGATCTGTCGGACAGGCCGGTGCGGCCTCAGCCCAGCCGCTTTTCCCAGTAGTCGCGGGTGGTGATGTCCTCGTAGCCCTTGCGATAGGCGGCCTTGATCTGATCGTAATCCCGGAGAAACTGCACCAGTGTCTTGGTCATTTCCCAGCAGATCGAGAAGAACTCCCGCTTGGACTGGCGCACGGTATAGCCTTTGTCGCGACTGGTGTTGAGATAGGTGATCTCAGCCGCGCCGAAGGCGGGGAAAACCGGGCTGCGGTCTCCGATTCCCAGCACGATCTGGTCCCAGCGTCGGGCAGAGAAGGGCATGAGATGGCCGTTCAGGGTATATTTTCCCATCCGGTCGCGCCAGCGGTGGGATTTCAGGGTCAGGCGCCTCTTTTCAACCAGAGTCTGAGGATTGATCTCGTGCCAGACCTCGCGCTTTATCAGGCCCTTTATGGTGGCGCGTCGCGCAGCCATGTCGATGTTGTCGTCGAAGAACTGCGGCCCCTTCATTGCGTCCTGCCAGGCCAGAAGCTCGGCCCGGGCGGTTTCGTAATGCAGTCGGAGCAGGCTGCGCATGATGCGACGGATCGGCACGACAGCGGTGGCCAAGGGGCTGCGGATCAGCTCTTTCGAGACGAAGTGATGCACCACATGGCTGCGCACATCGAGATAGAGGGTCTGCGGGTTCTCTTTTTCGATGAAGTCGTCCTGAAATGACACCACGCCGTTCAGCAGAACGATGTCGAAGTCGTTCATCAGCGAGAACGAGATGTCGTCGCCGCGCACGAAAAAAGGGAAGGGGTGGTGTTTGACCTCGGCGATGGTGAAGGCGAAGAACCACCAACCGCCATAGAAGGTCGGTTGCTGCTTGCCGGTGCTTTCGAATTCCATGCGGAACACCGCCTCGGGGTTGCGCAGATCGGTGCCGCCATGGATCGGATGGCAGACGCGGTCGAACCAGGCCCCGTTTTCCCACATCATCCACTTATGGGTATTGTTGATCATCGCGCCGGCGATGGCGGCTTTCGGATCACGCGCCAAGGCCAGGAACATATAGGTGCGGGCGATATTCTCCATGTGGAAGGACGCGTCGTCATCCATGAAGAGACAATGGGTACAGCCGGATTTTTCCGCCTCCAGCAGCCCGCGGGCAAAGCCGCCGGCGCCGCCGTAGTTGGCGTTGTCGATCGGCGTAACATGGTCCGAGGTCTGGATCTCTGCGCTCTGGCCGTTGTCGACCACCTGCACCTGCACCTGGTCGCCGTAGTCGAACGCTTTCAGAAAGGCGTCCAGCCGGGTGACGGTCTGACGGACCTGTGCTTCGCGCTTGAAGGTGGTGATCGAGACCGCCAGCCGGGGCAGGGGGGCGGGCAGGCTGGTTTCAGCGGTGGCGAAGCGGCCGCCGGTCAGCGTGGCGCCGTCGCGGTCGAGCGCTTTGATCTCGACAAAGATCAGCCCCCTGGTGGAGCGGTCGGTATAATGTGACAGATCGGCGATACAGGGCTGTTCGTCTTCCAACGTGACGACTTCGCAGAAAAGAACTTCCCAAGATTGCTCCGGGATCGCCTGAAACACCCGGATCTCCACCCGGCCTTTGCCATGGAATTCTGCGAATAGCCCGTCCAGTTGGCAGGCCCGATGCCATTTGCCGATGTTGAAGAGGTTGAAATAGGTGTCCAGCCGGACCACGCCGGTTTCCCCAACCCAGAGGGTGCCTGCTGTCTGGGAAAACCCGATCTCCCCCTCGGTGTGGAAATAGAGCTCTCGCTCGGTACAGATGGCGGGATCAGGAAAGAGGAAATTTTGCAGTGTGATCATCTGAAATATCCTGGGGAAAGGGCGCTGTCCCCCCGTTCAGGGGGGGGGGCGCGGGTGTCAAGCGACGCGGTCCTGTTTCAGGGTTCGGATGTAATCGCGCAGGGTGTCGTTCGGCAGCGCCTCTTGTGGAATCTGGGTCAGGAAATCCAACGTGGCATCGGCCTCGGGAACCGGCCGGAGCCGGGTCATGTCGTCGATATCGGGAAAGAAGGCGGCCACGCCGGCTTGTTCGGACAGCCAAGTGTGGATCGGCGCGAAGCGTTTGAACAGCTCGGCCCGCAGGTCGGTGCCGAACATTTCGACGTCCTTGTTGGGGATCGGCGTGATGTGATCGCCGCAGTTCAGCAGATACTTGCGCAGGGCGCTGGCGTCTTTGGCGGGCAGGTCGTGGTTGGCGCGCCGGGCGATTTCCATTGCCGCACGCGGCAGGCTTTCGTTGGCCCGCCCCGGGGCGGGGGCCCCGGCGGGCATGATCAGATCGTTGCAGGCGAAGAAATCCTCGACCGAGCCGCCGGCTGTCAGCACGTCGGCATAGTTGCGCAGATGTCGGGGCGTCTCGCGGAAGGCGTCCAGCCAAGGCTCCACCATGCTGCGGTAATCGAAATGGATAGACTCGGTATAGTTCAGCGCGGCACCGTCCCGCAGCGAGAGAACCTTGTTGCCGAAGCGGAGCCGCTGGGCATGCCATGAGATCAGATATTCGTCGGGCCGGCGCAGTACACAGTAGAGCACCTGATCGGTGTCGGGATAGATGCCGCGCACCCGTTCGATCAGCTTGGGATGGCGGGGGCCGAAATTCGACATCACCTCGGAGCAGAGCAGAACCGCCTGCGGTTGCAGCAGCTTTGCCTGCAGCCGCAGGGTCCGGATCATCTGCGGCACACCCGGCAGGCCCTTGTGCCAGTCCGGCACGCTGCCTTTGGTGGCCTGGGCCAGCATCTGGAAGGCCAGCGCGTTATGCGGCTCGCGCGCGTTCATCGACAGCGGTTGGGACTGGCTCGCGGCCGAGAGACGCGCGGCCTGC
Organism: Antarcticimicrobium sediminis; assembly: GCF_004348975.1. Classification (GTDB taxonomy): domain Bacteria; phylum Pseudomonadota; class Alphaproteobacteria; order Rhodobacterales; family Rhodobacteraceae; genus Antarcticimicrobium; species Antarcticimicrobium sediminis. The sequence goes on from NZ_SMFP01000021.1 coordinate 29,242, forward strand.
TCTTCGCTCGGCTCGCTTGCCCCCAGAAAGTTGACGATGGCATGGATCAGCCCTTCGCTTTCGACATCCGGATACAGCAGCCCGTGCCGCATCAGCAGCGTCTGATTGCGGAACAGAAAGCTTTGCAGGGCGGTGGAGCCGACCTTGTGATGTCCGAAGTAGATAATGGTTTTCATCGTGTCGTTTGCTTCTGGCTGGGGTCAGGTGTGGGATTGTCGCATCGGAAAGACATTCGTGACGCCCGCAGGGATCAGCTGTCAGAGGTTTCGCGGATGGGGGCTGCATCCCGGATCCGCTTTTGATGCAGGAAAGCCGGCCAGTTGACCTCTTTGTTCTCCAGCAGGCCCGAGATGATCTTGGACATGACCTCCAAGGAGCGCAGTTCCGAGGCGGTGAAATAGTCTTCCGGTTCAGTGGATTGGGGCTGATCCACCGCGGTCTCGACGGCGCGCTGGAGTTCCGTTTCCATCAGGGGCTTGCCGTCGAAAAAGGCCCGGTCCATGGCCCGGGCATCCTCCTGATAGGTGGCACGGAGATCCTCGGCCAAGCTGCGGTGCAGTTGCAGCTTGGTGCGGGTCGGGGAAGGGGGCAGCGTGCCGAGCTGTCGGGCGAATTCCCAGCCCAGTTTCAGCCGCAAATCGCGTGCCCTCCGGATCTTTTTTTGCAGGACCTTGAGACGCATGAGATCTTCGAGGCAGAGGGATTCATTGGCGGCCTCCGTGCCGCTGATCTCAAATTCGATGCCGCCAAAGGCGTGATGTACAAAATCGTCCACCACGGATTTCCGGTACAACGCGTTGCGGATCATCGGGCGCAGCAGGAAGTTTTCTCCGAACATCTGGCGCCAGGCAGAAAAGCGCGGCAGGTAAATGAACTCGCCTTCATCTTTCTTGAGGGTGCAAAATTCGTCGAGAGAGTTTTCCAGTGCGCGGGGCAGACCGACCTTGGTGCGTTCCGCGAAGGTTGAAAGTAAACGCGCCGCATGTGGCCGGACATACCCGATGACGCGAATGTCATCGGCCGTATCTGCAAAAAAGGTCTGCACGACGTCATGAAACAGCTCGACTTTGACGCCTTCGATCGCTTCGGCGGAGATCACAATGAAATCAGCCTCGGACCTCCGCACTTGATCGGCCAGTTTTTGCAGCGGTTTCGCTGCTTGCCGGCGCATCTGGGGGGTGTTGGCGTCGCCATAGGTCGTACATTGCGTCCCTAGAGCGTTGGCTGCCAGTTTCGAAGGATAGAACAGGCTATGCCCCTTCAGGGAGACTTGCCCCTGCGCAAAGGCAAGCTGAATCGAGGTCGAGCCGGTTTTCCGGTCCCCGATATGGAAGACCAGCGTTTTCTTGGGGCGGTCTTGCGGGGAGATTGGATCGGTCATGTAAGGTCGCCACATTAATCATCAATACGCCCTGTCCATAAGTGCTGTAGCCTTTATGGGCAAGCATCGGGTGAGGCCTGGGTAAGGAGGAGGCCGGTATCTTGTCGGGGCCGCACGGGATATGGGCATGGCCGAGGATGGGGGCGGAGACGGCAGGATGGCACGAAAACCGGGACAGGATCAGCTGAAAAGTGCGCAGATCTCGTCCAGAAGGGCATGAACCCGGGGCGCGCTGGTCGCATCGCGCTCACCTGATCTTTTCTTGCTCTCGCGCCGGCTGCGTTTCCACTGCTCCGGGGCTTTCGCCAGTTCCACGCCGAGTGCCGAAAGCAATTGCCCGAGCGCCTGCCGTTGGGCTAGGCTGAAACGTTCTTCCGCGGTGATCGGCTGGGGGTCGTCGGTGGTGCTTGCCGCCGCGGCCTCAAGGGCGTCTGACATCGGGGTGCCGTCGAAAAAGGTCGCATCCAGCGCTGCGGCATCCTCGGAATAGGTCTGTTGTAGCGCAGGCAGCAGGTGGCGTGGCAGCCGGAGCCGCGGACCCTCGGGGTTGGTCCCATCCAGTCGGGCGGCGAGATATTTGGCGCAGGTGAACCGGATATCCTTGGGCAGACCGGCCTTGGCGATGGCGCTGTGGACGTCGCGCAGGCAGGCGAGGTGGTCGAGCGTGGGGGCGGTGTTGGCCTGCAGTTGGTCTGGCAGCGTGAAGGCGTCCGAGTTGAGGATCTGATGCAGAAAATCCGCGACCACATCGCCGCGATAAAGTGCAGATCGCACCATTGGACGCAGGGTGAAGGCGTCGCCGAATTCCGACTGCCAGGCAAGAAACCGTGGCATGTAGTGAAACCGGCGTTCCTTCGAGACGGTCTTGAAAAAACCTTCGAGGTCCTTCTGCAGGCCTCGCGCCTTGACCCGCTGGGTGTAGGAGGACAGCAAGCGGGAGATATGTGGGCGCACATAGGCGATGACCTGAATTTCTTCGATCTTATCGGCGAAGAAGTGCTGCACCTCGGCCTTAAGATCTGCTGGCGGCACCGGGGCGAAATGTTCTGATGACAGCACGGCGATTTCGGCCGATTGCTGCGCCAGCCAATCGGCGGCCTTGCGGAACTGGGTCAGGCGCTGTTTGGGGCGGGCGCCGTCATGCAGGGACATGGCGAGAGGCTGGGCATTGATCTGGTCTGGATAGGCGATGCTGCGCCCGGGAGCGGACCAGGCAGAGTCGAACAAGGCACGCTGGATCGACGTCGATCCGGTTTTCGGGTCGCCGATATGAAAGACCAGCGTTTTGCGCTCAGATGTCGTCTTGGCAGCAATCACTTCGGGCCTCCTGTCCGGGTTTGCGTTCGTGCTTAGGGTATTGTCTGGGGGACGTCTATCTTGGTCGCGCCGCCGGGGGCGGTTCGGCACGGGCTCTGGTTTTCTGGGCACAATTTGGCAGAACGAGCCATATCGGTGCGCATCCGGTTGAGAATCCCGCGGCACTGCGTGTAACTGTGCAGAACCGATTTTCAAATTCCAGGGCAGGACATTTCACGCATGACCAAGGGCAATTTTCTGATGGTGGGCGCCGGGCTGTCCGGGGCGGTGATCGGGCGGCATCTGGCCGAGGCGGGGCATCAGGTCACCGTGGTGGACAGTCGGAGCCATATCGGCGGCAATTGTCATACCGAGCGCGACGCTGACACCGGTGTGATGGTGCATATCTATGGGCCGCATATCTTTCACACCGATGACGCCGAGGTCTGGGACTATGTCAACGGCTTCGCGACTTTCCTGCCCTACAAGAACCGGGTGAAGACCACCTCGCGCGATCCCGAAGGGGATCTCGGGGTGTTCTCGCTGCCGGTCAACCTGCACACCATCAACCAGTTCTTCCGCAAGACCCTGCGCCCGGACGAGGCGCATGGTTTCATCGTCAACGAACAGGCCGATACCTCCATCACCGATCCGCAGACCTTTGAAGAGCAGGCGATGCGCTTTGTCGGCAAGGATCTCTACGAGGCCTTTTTCAAGGGCTACACGATGAAGCAATGGGGCTGTCACCCCTCGGAGCTGCCGGCCTCGATCCTGAAGCGGCTGCCGGTGCGCTTCAACTATGACGACAACTATTTCTTTCACAAATTCCAGGGCATGCCCGAGGATGGATATACCGCGATGATCGCAGGGATTCTCGATCATCCGGGCATAACGGTCCATTTAGAGACTGTTTTTGACCGCGGCCAAGCGGATCAGTATGACCATGTGTTCTATTCCGGGCCGCTGGATGGCTGGTTCGATTTCGAGCTGGGGCGGCTGGGGTACCGGACGCTGGATTTCGAACGCTTCACCTATGAGGGCGACTACCAGGGCTGCGCCGTGATGAACTATGGCGAGGTCGAGGTGCCCTATACCCGCATCACCGAGCACAAGCATTTCGCCCCGTGGGAAAGCCACGAGGGATCGGTTCTGTACCGCGAGTTTTCCCGCGCGGCAGAGCCTGCGGACATCCCCTATTACCCGGTCCGCCAGGTCGCGGAAAAGGCGCTGCTGTCGGATTATGTGAAGCTGGCCGAGGCGACCCAAGGCATCACCTTTGTTGGCCGGCTGGGCACCTATCGCTATCTCGACATGGACGTGACCATCCGCGAGGCGCTTGAGACCGCGCGCGGCTTTGTTCAGTGTCTGGACAAGGGCGAAAAGGTGCCGGCCTTCTTTACCGCGCCACTGTGAGGCGGGAGGGGAGCAGGCCATGATCGTCTCTGACTCGGAGAAATTCGTCTTCATCCACAACCCGAAATGTGGCGGTATGAGCAGCCATAACGCGCTGCGGAAATATGACACGCGGGACAATTTCTTCTTCGAATGGAAGCCGGTGAATGATGCGGGCAAGATCCTCGATATGGCCCATATCACCCCGGTTCAAATGCGGAAATTCTTTCCCAGGGCCTTCCGTGAGGTGCGCGGTTACCTGAAGTTCGTCTTCGTCAGAAACCCCTATCACCGGTTCCTGTCGGCGGTGTCGCAGCACCTGAAACTGGGCACGCCCTATATGCGGGACGCGGTGCTGGCCGACCCGGAGGCCTTCTACCGGGTATCGGCGAGCTTTGCGGTGACCGCTTTGCGGGCGCATGCGGTGGAAAATGATCACAAGCTGGTGCATTTTCGCCAGCAGTGCAATTTCGTCAATCTCGCCGGGCACCGCTGGGCCGACCACGTGTTCCGGCTGGAAGAGCCTGAGAGCCTGCAGGGCACGCCGGTGGCGGGGTGGTTGCCGGACATGTCCCAGCAAAGGTCGAACCCGACCGAGGGGGCGGTCGCGCGCGGCTATGACGTGGCGCGGCTCGGCCCCGAGGCGATTGCCGCGCTGAACGCATTCTATGCCCGCGATTTCGAGGCCTTCGGTTACGATCGGGTGTGAGTGGACGCCAGCAGAGCGATGAGATGAACCATGAGATCCTCCGGCAGGTGTTCGGGGGCGATCCGGCCTGAGGCATCTGTGGCCGCGGGGGGGAAAAAGGCTTCGTGCGATATGACCGAGCCGGCTAGGCTGGAGGCATTGTCCTCGGCGAAGTAGCGGCGCATCTCTTCGGACTGGGCGGAGGACAGTACCATCTTGGCGCGCTCGGAGAGCCCGCCCTCGATCGCCCGAAGATTACGCAGAACGGCTGTGCGCAGGGTCTTGCGCTTGGCGTCGGTCTGATCCGGCCACAGATGCGCGATCATGCCGTTGAGTTTGCGCATGATTTCGACAGAGCGGTAGTCGAGACTCTCGTTGGCGGGCTTCTCAAGCGGGGCAATCTTGTCACGAGGCGCGCCGATCGTGTCGAGAAAGTCGAACTCGAGCCTGTTTTCCGGCCAGAACCGAGGATCGAACGGGCGTATGATCACGTTGTCTTCCCCGAAGACCTCGCGCCAGGGCGTCAGTCGGCGGTTGAAAGCCAATTGTTGGTTGTTGCGGTAACTTTTGAATTTAAAGACATGGGTGGAGCCATTCTTGACGCCTTCTTGGTAGGCGGACAGCAGGTAACTGTCCTGACGCCGGATATAGGCGAGAATGAAAACCTCGAAATCCGAGAGCTTGTCGCGCACCCGGGCGACGCGCTCCGTCGTCATGTCGAGCCCGCCGAACGCCTCGGAGGAGAGGATCACCGTTTCGGCCGGGCTGGCCTCGATTGCGGCCAGCAGATCGGGCAGGGCGTGCTTGAGCCCTTCGCGTTTGCGTGGCCGCAGCCAGCCTACCGAACGCTCGGGCAGGGCGGCGGCCAGCGGCGTGTGCTGGCGGTTCTGCACATAGCTGTCCTGGGTCGCGCCGGGGTAAAGAAAACCAGCCTGTTCCAGCACTTCCCTGTTCTGGGACAGGCAATGCTGCAGGCTGGTCGAGCCAGTCTTGTTGAATCCGATGTGAAGAAAAAGCTGTTTCAAGTCCGCCCCTCCCAAGGCCGTCCCCCTGATCCAGTGCTGCCCGTGTGCCGCCGGAAAGAAAGCGGGATGAAGATATTATTAACGCATTTGTTCCTGTCGGTGTTGCGTGGTCAAGGGGGATGACGCAACCCGCGCGCTTCCGTACGGCGCTGCCCTCTGGCCCATGAGCCAAGATCCGCCGCCATGTTTACTCACTTAGTGTCAGAGTTTCGTCAAGCGTTTTTGATCCGAAGATATCCTTGTCTTGTCCCGTGCCGCTTTTTTGATCTGAAGATATCCTTGTCTTGTCCCGTGCCGCTTTGGCTTGCAACGGCAGGTGGGGCATTTTATTCCAAGAGAGCAGAGGCAGGAGACGAATTCATGGACGCGACGCAGACGGTGCTCACCAAGATTGCCGAGGCTTTCGAGGCCAGCGCGAAGCCCTTCGCGGGGCAGAACGTGCGGCTGGCGGCGCTGGGGCGTGACGTGGCCCCGGTCGAGACCCCGGAGCCGCGCCATGAGCTTGCCCCTGGCATCTGGCTGGACTTCAAAGCCGAAAGCGGCGTGGTCACCGCGGCGGGACCGGCGGAGACCGGTGAGGGGCTGCGGCTGCAACTGTCCGATCGCGGCGACAGCCCCTGGTATTCGCTGTCCTACGATCTGGACCCCGAAGCCCTGCAGGGGGCCCGGTTCCTCGGCCATTTCCTGCGCTGCGACAGCGACGGGCCGGCGCGCTTCCGGGTCTGCCTGCGCCACATGCTGGACGAGGGGTTCCGCGATGTCTTTGCCCGCGACCTGGTGGTGCTGACCGGAGGGGAGCAGGAGGATCTGGTGTTTATCCGGCTCGATCCGGAACTTACCGAGCAGACCCGCGCGGCCGAGGTGCTGTTCTTCTTCGAGGGGCGCAGTTTTGACGTGACGCTGCGCGCCATCGAAGCTCTCAAGATTTGACGGGCGGGTGGCCGTGAGCGCACGCAACTACAGTTTTGTCATCCCCGCCTATAACGACCGGGACGGGATCGCGCGGCATCTGGACTATTTCCGCGGGGTGCGCGATCCGGTGCAATTGGTGATCGTCGACGATTGCTCCGAGGACGACACCGCCGATCTGGTCGCGGCGGCGCAGATGCCTGAGCATGTGGAGATCACCTATCATCGCCAGGTCGAGAACGGCGGCCCGGCGGCGGCGCGCAACACCGGGCTGGAGCTGGCCACGCGCGACTATGCGATGTTCCTCGATGCCGACGATTTGCTGGCGCCCTGTTTCTTCGACGTGATGCGGCTGGCCCCCTTCGGGCCGGGGGTGGATTTCGTGATGTTCAAACATCACCTCAGCGCCCAGGCCGACGTCCGTTTCACCTATGACATGCATCGGGTGGACCGGACCTTCTTCAGTCGCAACCCCTACAGCCCGTTTCCGATGCAGACCTTCCGGCTGAAAGAGCGCCCCGGCGCGCTGACGACGGTGAACTTTCCCTGGAACAAGCTTTATCGCCGCGACTTCCTGCTGCAGGCCGGGATCACCTTTCCAGACCTGCGCATGCACGAGGACATCACCCCGCATTGGCAAAGCTTCCTGCGTAGCAGGACCTTCGGCGTCCTTTACTGGGCGCCGCCGCTGCTGACCCATTACGAGATCCCGCAGGGGGATCGGGCGACGCAGTATATCGGCGAAAAGCGCATGGGCGTCTTCGCCGAACTGGCCCGGATCGAGGAGGAACTGCTGGCCCATCCCGATGCGGACGCGCTGCGACCGGTTTTCGCCGAATTCTGCGGGCATCTCTTTCACTGGATGACCGGCCCGCTCTGCGCCGCCGACAATGACGAGAGCCGGCTGTGGCGGGCGCAGTATCAGGAGGCGGTGGACGCATTTTGGGAGGCGGCGCAGACGCCGCGTCCGGGAGGGGGCTCATGACCCGGATCAGCGCCATCATCACCACCTATAATGTCGAGGCATTCATCGCCACGGCGATGCAATCGGTGATCGACACCGGCTTTGACGATCTGGAACTGATCGTGGTCGACGACGGCTCCACCGACGCCACTCGGCAGGTGGCCGATGTGATCGGTGCGGCGGCCCCCTCCGACCGGGTCCGTTATGTGCCGATCTATTTTTCGCGCAACACGCCGGGCGGCGTGGCCAGCGCGGCCAATGCCGGGCTCGACCGGGCCAGCGGCGAGGTGGTGATCTTCGTTGACGGCGATGACTGGGTGCTGCCCAACATGCTGCGCCGGGCGGTCGACCTGCACCTGGCCGAAGCGGCGGATGTGACGGTCTGCGGGTGCAAGGAATATTGGAACGACAGCGGTGCCTTCACGCAGTATCCGGAGGGGCATGTCTGGGCCACCCTGCCCGAGGCGGGCAGTCTGAGCGCCAAGCGCGAGGCGGTGCTGCGCCTGGCCCCCTTCCCATGGCGCAAGATCTATAGCCGGGATTTTCTGGAGCGTCACAGTATCCGCTTTCCGGTGGGAGATTTCTTCTACGAGGACAACCCTTTCCACTGGGCCACGACCTTGCGGGCAGAGCGTTTTGTCTTTTTCCGCCCGGTCACCCATGTCCACCGTATGGCGCGCGCGGGTCAGACGGTCATGAACATGGGGCTGAAGCCGCTGAAGATCTTCGATCACGCCGAGACCATCCGCGGCCACCTGATGGCGACCGGACAAGACGCGGCGATGCGCGCGCGCTATCTGCACTGGCTGATCGAGCATGTGTTGTGGTGCTGCCGCTACGTGCCTGCGCATGGGCTGAACCAGGTCTTCAACCGGGCGCAGGCCGATCTGGCGGAACTGCCGGAAGATGAATTCTGGGCGCTTCTCGGCGAACACCCCCGCAACCATGTCGGCATCCGCCGACTCACCGCCATCTATCTGAATGACCGGATGGGGTTTCTGCGTGAGTTTTGAGGTTGTCTTGCGGTCGCTACGGTTCCAATAACAACCCTGAGGTGTCAGAGCCGACGCCGCCATGGGAGAGAGTTCATGACCAAACGCGCCCTCATCACCGGGATCACCGGGCAAGACGGATCCTATCTCGCTGAATTCCTGTTGGAAAAAGGCTATGAGGTGCATGGGATCAAGCGCCGGGCCTCGTCGCTCAACACCCAGCGTGTGGATCACATCTATCAGGATCCGCATGTGGATCACGCCCGGCTCAAGCTGCATTACGGCGATCTGAGCGACAGCTCGAACCTGACCCGGATCCTGTCCGAGGTGCGCCCCGACGAGGTCTATAATCTCGGCGCGCAAAGCCACGTCGCCGTAAGCTTCGAGGCGCCGGAATATACCGCCGACGTCGACGCCATGGGGGCGCTGCGGCTGCTCGAGGCGATTCGCTTTCTCGGGCTGGAAAAGACCACGCGGTTCTATCAGGCCTCGACCTCTGAACTCTATGGTCTGGTGCAGGAGACCCCGCAGACCGAGACCACGCCATTCCACCCGCGCAGCCCCTATGCGGTGGCGAAAATGTATGCCTATTGGATCACGGTGAACTACCGCGAGGCCTATGGCATCTATGCCTGCAACGGCATCCTGTTCAACCACGAGAGCCCGCGGCGCGGCGAGACCTTTGTCACCCGCAAGATCACCCGCGGGCTGGCGAACATCGCGCAGGGGTTGGAGGACTGTCTTTATATGGGCAATATCGACAGTTTGCGCGACTGGGGCCATGCCAAGGATTACGTGCGCATGCAGTGGATGATGCTGCAGCAGGAGGCGCCTGACGATTTCGTCATCGCCACCGGCAAGCAGTATTCGGTGCGCGAGTTCATCACTTGGTCGGCGGCGGAACTGGGGATTTCCCTGGCGTTCAGCGGGGAGGGCGTCGACGAGATCGCCACGATCGCCGCGATCACCGGCGACAAGGCCCCGGCCTTGAACGTGGGCGACGTGATCCTGCGCATTGACCCGCGCTATTTCCGCCCGGCGGAGGTCGAGACGCTGCTGGGCAACCCGGCCAAGGCCAAGGCGAACCTGGGCTGGGTGCCAGAGATCACCGCGCAGCAGATGTGCGCCGAGATGGTGGCCAACGACCTGAAAGAGGCGCGCCGCCATGCGCTGTTGCGCGCGCACGGCATGGATCTGCCGGTGAGCGTCGAAAACTGAGGGGACGGACCCGTGAAAATCTACATTGCAGGCCATCGCGGCATGGTGGGGGGCGCGATCTTGCGCCAATTGCAGGCGCGCAAGGAGGCCGGGGAAGACCTCAGCCTGATCACCCGCACACATGCGGAACTCGACCTGACCAATCAGGCCCAGGTGGCGGCGTTCATGCAGGCGGAAAAGCCCGATCAGGTCATTCTCGCTGCGGCCAAGGTCGGCGGTATTCACGCCAACAACAGCTATCCGGCGCAGTTCATCTATGAAAACCTGATGATCGAATGCAACGTGATCCACGCCGCCCACAGCGCCGGGGTGGCGCGGCTTTTGCAACTGGGCTCGTCGTGCATCTATCCCCGGATGGCGCCGCAGCCGATGGCCGAGGATGCTTTGCTGACCGGGGTGCTGGAGCCCACCAACGAGCCCTATGCCATCGCCAAGATCGCCGGAATCAAGCTGTGCGAAAGCTATAACCGGCAATATGGGCGCGATTACCGCTCGGTGATGCCGACCAATCTTTACGGGCCGGAGGACAATTTCCACCCCGAGAATTCTCATGTTCTGCCGGCGCTGATCCGCCGCTTTCACGAGGCGGCGCAGGCCGGCGCGGAACAGGTCACGATCTGGGGCAGCGGCACGCCACGGCGCGAGTTTCTGCACGTGGATGACATGGCCGAGGCCAGCCTTTTCGTGATGGATCTGCCCAAGGACATCTATGACCGCGAGACCGCGCCGATGCTGTCGCACATCAACGTCGGCAGCGGCACGGATGTCTCGATCCTGGAGCTGGCGCAGAGGGTGGCCCGGGTCACCGGGTTCGAGGGCCGGATCATGACCGATCCGACAAAGCCCGACGGCACCCCGCGCAAGCTGATGGATGTGTCGCGCCTTGCCCGGCTGGGCTGGACAGCCTCGATCGGGTTGGAGACCGGACTCGCCGGAACCTATGACTGGTTTCTGGCGCAAGAGGCCGGGGCGCTGCGGGCTTGACCCCCTTTGGCTCCTCGCCGATTGCGGCGGCGGGCCGGGGTCTTTGGCCGGTTTCTTTGTAAGGCATTTTATTTCAGGAGCGTATTGCCATGATTACCCCGGTTCTTCTTTGTGGCGGCTCGGGCACAAGGCTTTGGCCGCTGTCGCGCAAGAGCTATCCCAAGCAATTCGCCAGGCTGATGGGCGCGCAGACGCTGTTCCAGGCCTCGGCCGAGCGGCTTTCCGGGGATGGGTTCGCGGCGCCCATGGTGCTGACCAATTCCGATTTCCGCTTCATCGTGACCGAGCAACTGGCCGAGGTGGGCATCGATCCCGGCGCGGTGCTGATCGAGCCGCAGGGGCGCAACACCGCCCCCGCCGTTTTGGCCGCCGCGCTTTGGCTCGAGCAAACCGATCCCGAGGGGCTGATGCTGGTGGCGCCCTCTGATCACGTGGTGCCCGATGCGCCGGCGTTTCGCGCGGCTGTCGCGGCGGGCATCCCGGCGGCCAAGGCCGGGATGCTTGTCACCTTCGGGATCAAACCGACGCATGCGGAAACCGGGTATGGCTATCTGGAGCTCTCCGAGGATCCGGGCGATTTCGCTGCCCGTCCAATCCCGCTGAGCCGCTTCGTGGAAAAGCCCGACGCGGGCAAGGCGGCCGAGATGCTCGCCGCCGGCACCTACCTGTGGAACGCCGGGATCTTCCTGTTCTCGGTCAAGACCATCCTCGCCGCCTTTCGCGCCCATGCCCCCGACCTGATCGCGCCGGTGCAGGCGGCGGTGGCACAGGGGCGCCCGGATCTGGGGTTCTTCCGGCTTGACCCCGAGGCTTGGCAAGGCGCGCAGGATATCTCGATCGATTATGCGGTGATGGAACGGGCCAAAAACCTTGCGGTCGTGCCCTATGCCGAGGGCTGGTCCGATCTGGGCGGCTGGGATGCGGTCTGGCGCGAAGGCGGGCGGGATGCCGCCGGGGTTGGCACCTCTGGTCCGGCCACCGCCATCGATTGCACCGATACGCTGCTGCGCTCCGAGGATGCGGGGCTCGAGGTGGTGGGCATCGGGCTGCACAACATCATCGCGGTGGCAATGCCCGACGCGGTGCTGGTGGCCGATGCCAGCCGGGCGCAGGACGTGAAGCAGGCGGTCGCCGCGCTCAAGGCGAAACAGGCGAAACAGGCCGAATCCTTTCCCAAGGATCACCGCCCCTGGGGCTGGTTCGAAACGCTGGTTCTGGGCGAGCGGTTCCAAGTCAAACGCATCCACGTCCACCCCGGCGCGGCGCTGAGCCTGCAAAGCCACCACCACCGCTCCGAGCATTGGATCGTGGTCGAGGGCACCGCCAAGGTGACGGTGGATGATGAGGTCAAGCTGATCAGCGAGAACCAGTCGGTCTATATCCCGCTGGGCGCCGTGCACCGGATGGAAAACCCCGGAAAACTGCCCATGGTGCTGATCGAGGTACAGACCGGCGCCTACCTCGGCGAGGATGATATCCTGCGTTATGAGGATGTTTATGCAAGGAAATGAGGCGCGCCCGGCTGCGACATGCCGCCGGGGCTTCGCGACCGCATGAGTCCAGCGCTGGACGCCGTAATCCGCCCCGGGATTTGCCTTCCAAACCTATCAAGGCGCAGGCATCGGGACTGGGAGCACTTTTTGAAATCGGTTTTGACTGGTCCCGAAATCGGGGACGGGGAGGCGACATTTTTCTGAATCAATTTCAGAGGTGTCCCCCCATTACTTCCTGATTTTGTAACAAAAATATCAAGATAAGTATCGCGGATGGGGAATGAACATTTGCGATACTTATCTGTGGTTTTTTATTTCAAGCCGCCGCCCCCTCACCGCAGCAGCCACTCTTCGACCTCGCTGCTCACGTCCCGCATCGGGATCCAGCGGGGATCGACCGGCTGGCCCTTGCGCAGGCGCAACTTGCCGATCAACCCGACCATCGCCCATTCGGGCCGCGTCGCACGGGGGGTATAGCCCTGTGTAGGGTCGAAAGCGGGGTTCAGCCTGCGCTGGCGCTGATCTCCGGCCTCCGTGTCGCCCTCCCACAGAAGGCGGCCGAAATCGTCGCGCAGGTATTTGCCGCGCCATCGGTCCATATCGCCATCGCCGATCACCGCGGGCGCGCCAGAGATCACGCCGATCGGCACCTCGCCGGGCTGTGCGGGCCGGATCCGGGGGCCATCAAGCACCACCGACAGGCCGGTGCGATCCTCGCCCTTCGGGTTGCCATCGGCCCATTCGAACCATTCGGCGTAGTCCGCGCCGCCGCCACTCCAGGCGCCGTCGCAGCTGCCGTTGCCATCGCCAGAGAGCCGGAACTCCAGATCTCCGGTCCCGGCGGCATCGCTGAGGCAGCGCAGAAAATTGAAATCCGGGCTCGCCGCCCGGTCGGCGCGCAGCAGCTGCAGCGTCGCGGCAAAACCTGCATGGGTGCAATTGGCCTGCAGGGCAGGGGCATCCGCCGGTTGGTGGATTTCGGCCCGCCCGCCCCCCGGCGCGCCGCCAAGACCCAGATCACCGGAGCCGGCATCAAAGCTCAGCGCCTCGGTCCAGCTGCTGCCGTCAGCGCTGAGCTTGATCGAGAAATCACGGCCTCCGGCCAGCCCCATCTCGGCGTGCCCGGTCCAGCCCGACTGGAACAGCAGGCTGGCGGTATCGGCATCGCTGGCCTTGTTGATCTTCACCTGCTGATCGGCGCCGTCATGGCTGAAGAGTACGGCCTCGGATTTCACCGCCAGCCGGTTCACCGGACCCGAGGCGGTGCCGATGCCCAGCCCCGCCACATTGTCGAGCTCGGCTGCTGGCCGGACCCAACCGACCCCATCCCAGACCCGCAATAGACCCGCATTTTGGTCCCAGGCGCGCCAGCCCGGTTGCGGCGCGAGAAACAGCCAGCTGCCGTCGATCCATGCGGCAAGCTGGTTGGGCTGACCGGCCCACTCCGCCAGTGGCACCGGCCCCAGCGCGTAAAGATCGCCCTCTTCCGGCAGGGCGGGCGGGGTTTCGGCGTCAAAACCCATCACGCTGAGCTGCACCAGAATGTCGAGCCGACGCAGCGCCGCGTTATGGGTGACATAGGGTTGCGCCTGGTTCGGCACCAGGACAGGCAGGGCAAGGATTGGCGTGGTATCCGGCATCCGGCGGGCTCCTTCAGGGGGGCAATCTGTGCCCGCAGCCTCGCCGTGCCCGGTTCACCGAGGGCTAACGCGGCGCGCGGGCGGTTAAGGTTTCCGCCGCCCAGCAGGACCCAACCTCGGGGCCCAATCCCAATGCGCACCCCAATCATCACGCGGATAGCCGCAGGCATTCGAGACAAGCTTGAAACATGTTCCCCGGTTTTGCCCTTTTTTCGCACCGCGCCGTCCCCGCGCGCGTGTTGTCCTATGAGCTAGCCCGCCGCAAAACCAATGGCGGGCCCCCAAAGGCGGGATGCCATGGTGTTGCAACTGACGGGGCGGATCTCGACCGGCGACGCGCTGCTCGATACCGATCTGCGCCATATCCATATTCTGGAGGCTGAGACGGGCCCCTATCTCTATGCCGCGACCGGCCAGAATGGCGGGCTTAGTGTCTATCAGATCGACGAATCGGGGCAGCTCGCCAGCCTGGCCGACAGCCAGTATTTCGCGCTGTCGGGGATGGGGCTGGGCCGGTTCGACGTCGTGCGGGCGGATGGGGCGACGCAACTGGTGCTGCATGGGGTCGGGGCCGGCACGCTGGTGGGCTATGCGATCGAAGAGGACGGCAGGTTGAGCGATGCGGCGCCGCTGGATCTGCCCGGCAGCGGCGGGCAGACCGCAGCCGCGGTGGCCTCCTATACGCTGCGCGACGGGCATGCGGCGCTTTATATGATCGATGCCGTGACCGGGGCGATCGACGCCTTCCTGACCGACGGCAAGGGCGGGATCATCGCCGAGGCCACGCTGCACGGGCTGGCAGAGCATTACCAACTCGACAGCGAGGCGGTGCTGGCCCTCGCCGAGACCGGTAGCGGCGGCGGTGGAGGCGGTGTTCTGCTGGCCGCCGATGGCCGCAGCCAGGGGATCAGCAGCTATACGATCGACGCCGAGACCGGCGCGCTCAGCCGCAGCGCCACGCTGGGGGCGGCCGACGGGCTGGGCCTGTCCCGGCCCACGGCGTTGGAAACCGTTTCCGCCCATGGCAGCAGCTGGGCGGTGCTGGCTGCCGCCGGGTCCAGTTCGCTCAGCGTCATGGAGCTGTCGTCTGACGGGGCGCTGCGGCTGGCCGACCATGTGATCGACACCCGCGCCACCCGCTTTGCCGGGGTTTCTGCGCTGGAGGTGGTCGAGGCCGACGACCATGTCTTTGTGCTCGCCGGGGGGGCCGATGACGGGATCAGCCTGCTGTCGTTGCTGCCCGACGGGCGGCTGGTACATCTGCAAAGCCTGGCCAATGAAAGCGGGCTTGGGCTTGAAAACGTGACCGGGATCGAGGCGGTGCGCAGCGGCGATCAGATCCAGGTCTTTGTCACCTCGGGCACGACAGCCGGGCTGACGCAATTCGCCATCGACCTGAACCGGCTGGGCGCGATCATGAACAGCGCCGACAGTGACCCCGACGGCAGTTCCGGCGGCGCGATCGCCGGAACCGGGGCCGGCGACGTGATCCTGGGCGAGGGGGAAAAGCCGGTCATCTCTGGCGAGGCGGGCGACGATATCCTGGTCTCCGGCTCGGGCGGGGCGGTGCTGACCGGTGGGGCAGGGGCGGATACATTCGTGCTCGCCCCCACCGGGAACACCCTGCGGATCACCGATTTCGAGCGCGGGATCGACCGGCTTGACCTGAGCCTGTTTCCAATGCTGCGCAGTATGGACCAGCTGGCGTTCGAGCCAACCTCGAGCGGCACCTGGGTGCGGTTCGACGATACCGAGATCAAGGTGATCAGCGCCGATGACGCCCCGCTGACCCCGGCCGATCTCTGGCCCGGCGGGTTTGATACCCCTGACCGGATCAGCATGCCCACGACCCCGCCAGAGCCGGCGGGCAGCGCTGGCGCGGATGTACTTACCGGGGGCGAGGACGCCGACCAACTGCGCGGGTTGGAGGGCGACGATACACTGAGCGGGGGCGGCGGCCGCGACCTGCTGATCGGGGGCGACGGTGCGGATCGGCTGCGCGGCGGGTCCGGGCGCGACCGGCTGTTTGGCGGGACCGGACGCGATCGGTTGTTTGGCGGGACCGGACGCGATCGGTTGTTTGGCGGCGCCGGCCGCGACCGGTTGAATGGCCAGGGCGGCGCGGATCTCCTGCGCGGGGGGGATGGAGATGACACCCTGCGCGGCGGCACCGGCGATGACCGGCTGATCGCGGGACGGGGGGAGGATCTGCTGCTCGGGGCCAGCGGCGACGATACCCTCAAGGGGCAGGGGGAGGACGATCTGCTGCGCGGCGGCACCGGTGACGACCAGTTGTGGGGACAGGCGGGGAAGGATCGCCTGCTGGGCCAGGGCGGCAATGATCTGCTGCGTGGCGGCGGCGGGCGCGATGTTCTGATCGGTGGCAGCGGCAATGACCGTCTTTACGGCGATGCCGGCGATGATCGGCTTACAGGCGGCAAGGGCCGCGACCGCTTCGTGTTTGGAGAAGATCACGGCGATGACTATATCGCCGATTTCAACCCGGACCAGGACCAGATCCGCTTCGCGATCACGGGGATCAGCTTTGACGATCTGGAGATCCGCGCTGCTGACGACGGGGTCGAGATCGACACCGGCACCGGCACGATTCTGCTGGATGGGCTCGACCCCGAGGATCTGACCCCCGAACATTTCCTGTTCTCATAAGGGCGCGCGCCTATTATTTACCATAATATGAATTATTGGCTATATCTGTTGTAGCCGCAAAGCTAAAATGTCACCTATGTGCAATTCAGAAATGTCACTCTCCCTGCCGAGGATAGCAAGTAGAGAGAGCCGACATGGGATGGGTGATGATGAGCGAGCGCGACTTC
>NZ_SMFP01000022.1 GCF_004348975.1 Antarcticimicrobium sediminis
CCAGCGCACCGGCGTCAACAGGCCCGACAGCGCGAACTTCCCACCGGTCAAAACGGCCCACGGAATGCGCGACACCAGGCGCGCCGTCCAGCGCACCGGCGTCAGCAACGTAGAAAGTGCAAAGCGCGGCAACCGCATCAACCCCTTGAACGCGCCACCAATTCCCAGCAGATCGCCAGCGGCGAACGCAGCCCGCGCGCCAAGGCCGACCAACCCGAAGCGCAAAACAGCCAAGGTGCCAATCAGCCCCGCAGCTGCTGTCAGAAGCGCACCACCCGCCACGGCCATCGCACCGACTGCTGCCGCCCCGATGAACAACCACTTGGTCAACTTTGGGTGTTCCTTGGTCCAAGTCACCATCCTGTCGATGATGCCCTGAGACTTTTTCAGCAGGTCATTCAGCGGAGGTAGCACCACCTCCCCGATACTAACCCCGAGACGGGACAGTTGGTTTTTCATCAGCTGAATGTTATTCGCAGTGGTTTCAGCTCTGGCGGCGTACTCGCGCTCCGCGCTACCTTGGAATTTCCTCTCCTCCGATACCAGCCCAAGGGCTCCGCGAAGCAGGTCAAGGTTATTGATCAAAGGCGCCAATGCGCGGGCCTCATCCCCGAACAGGTCAGATGTCACAGAGGCCTGAAGATGCTTTGGCAGGGCATTGATGCGCTGCATCACATCCATGGTGGTGCCGACCGCATCCTCCTGCATGGCACGTGCTACTGCCCCAGCGTCCAGCCCCAGCTTTTCGTAAGCCGCAGATTGCCGCTTGGTAGCCCCCTCGCCACGCGCCAGTGCCTTGCCCATGTTCCGGAACGACGTCGAAGCGACGTCCGCGCCCGCACCGGCAGCGATCATCGCGGATCCGAACGCCATAGTTTCGGTCGGAGAAAACCCCTTCACAGCCCCATCAACGGCCACGCGGGTGGTGAAATCTAGCACCTTCGGCGCAGTCGATGCCATGTTGTTAGACAGGTGGTTCATCGCGTCGAACAGCAGTCCAGTTTCATCAAGCGTCAGGCCAAGAGCCGTCTTGATGTTCGCCATAGAGTCGCCCGAGCGTTCCGCCGAAATATCGAATGCCACCCCGATCTTCGCAGCCATTTCAGCGAAGCGGAGCAGTTCATCACGGGCAAGGCCAGATTGCCCGCCAGACGCCACGATCTGCGCCAGACCGTCCGCCGCCATGGGAATCCGGGTAGACAGCTTTAAGATATCGTCTGACATTTTCGCAAAGGTTTCCGGCGTGTCGAAATCCACCACCTTGCGGACATCCGACATGGCAGTTTCGAACTCAACCGCCTGCTGCACCGGGCTGGACAGGCCGGTCAGGATACGCCGCCCGGTCTGCATCGAGGCACGGCCGACAAACGAGAGATTCCCCGCTGTGGCTAGAGACCGGTCCATGCGTTCCCGTGCGCGCGCGATGCGGCCCTGCATCGTTTCCAGCCGCTCCATGCGGCCGATCTGGCGCCCGATGGCCGTGGTTGTTCCATCCAGCGCCGCGGAAAGCCGGTTCTGTTCACCTGTCAAGTTTGTGGTATTGACACCAGCCTCTTTGAGGCTAGTGCGCAATGTGCCCAGCTTGCGCCTGTGGCGATCATGCAACCCCTGCATCCGCTCGACATTGCGGCGCGCTTCCTCGAACTCGCGGCGCATCTGCGCGGTCACAGGACCACCGGACGCCATGCTGTTTTGAGCCCTGCGCATCCGCTCGCGCGCCTTGGCCAGGGCCGCTGCCGTTTCCCCGGCCTTTTGCTGTGCGGTCTTGAAATCCTCGATCATCTTCAGCGGACCGCGGATATTTTGCAGGCGGCTCATTTCCGTGCGCACGCCATCCGCGAAGCGACCGGTGACCGTCCGCATGGTCTTCAGCTTCTTCGAATACTGGTCCACCGCCCGGATGGTCAGTTGGGTTTCGATGCGCTTGGTCGCCATTGGCCCTACACTCACGTTGAATTTTCGGGGAAAATGCCTATCTTGAAGGCATGGAAATCTTTGCGATGATCTTTACCGTCTTGATGATTGCCGCCGCCGTCACGGCGACAATCCTTGTCGGGATGTTCGTAGGTGGGATCTGGGGCGCACTGGCCTTTGCCGCGATGCTGGTGCTGACCTATCGCGCCATGACGCATCAAAGCGGCGCGACCAGGCCCATGCGCCGCGATCAGTTAAACGCCTTCCAGCGCCCCTTGTCAGACGACTGACCTCATTCGAATTTCAGACGGGTCACATCCCATACATCGCGGGCCGTATCTTGCCAGGTGCTGAATTCGCTGATCTTCATCGTCAGCACCTGCGGAAGCGGGGTGGAAAATACCTTAGCCACGAACCCGGCGGCAAAGCGCAGGTCTTTCGCTACTTTGCCGCTTGTGCGTTTCCCGCATCATCTTTCTGCTGCGCAGCGATATGGGCCTGATAGGGTTCCAGAACGCGCTTTCCGATCTCGCGGAAATCGCTTTCCTTGACCTTCAGCATCACCGAACAGTCGATACCGGCCATCCCCGCCAGCAGGATAGCGGTCTGTTCGGCAGGCGATTTCGCCTCTTCCACCGCGATGCTGGTGCCAAGGTCCGGTTCATCAAAGACCAGCTTGTCGATGGTCTTTCCATCAACCGTGATCGGCCGCTTCAGCGGCACTTCAATCGGATACTCCATGTCGCCCCCTTACAGCAGCAGCGCCGAACGGATGTCGGCATACTGGCTGACACCGGCAATGGAGACATCGAAGTCATCGGCCTCGATCATCGGGCTGCCGCCGATCTCCATCTTCAGGTAGTCCCAGGCGAATTCGCAGTCGATGGGCTCAATCTTCTCGCCGGACTTCCATTCGGCGAAATCGATCCCCTTCAGGAACCCGCGCAGGTAGGTGGTGGCATTGGTCACCACGCCGTCTTCATCGACCAACGCGCCGGTGATCATCAGCGTGTCGGTGGTGCCGGGCATGGTGTTGATCGCGGCGATCACCTGCGGGTCGCAGGCCAGTTCCTTGAACTTGGCGTTTTCACGCTCATAGCCGTAGCGGGCCTCGCGCTCTGTCGCCATGCCGGCGTTGCGGAACTTTTCCGTCTTCGCCTTGAACGGCGGCAGGGTCATCGCTGCGGCTTGGCCCACCTTCACGTCTTCATTGAACCAAAGGGCGCAGTCCTTCACGAGGTATGCGGGGGTGGATTTCATGGCTGTGTCTCCTTGTCAGCGCATCGTTGAGGGGGACGAACGCACCACAGGTGCATTCGCCGGTCGCAGGACGTCAGGGCGACGGCTTATGCCGCCGACTTCAGCGCCTCTTTAGTCAGTTCGAGGTAATACTCGATATTGCGGTGGGCGATGAACCGGATGTCTTCCATCGGTGCCGGCGGCTCGAATTCCATCGACAGGGTGATCTTGCCAGCCGCCATCTCCGTCGGTTCGTTCAGGGTCTCGTCGATCCAGACGCGCCCGCCCAGGATGGCCCCGGACGCCTTGAAGGTCCGCATGGCCGCGTTTCCGCTTTCCAGCATGAATTTCAGGTTCGCCGCCGAGAACGGCTTGTCCACGAATTCCAGATAGGCCTTTTCGATGGCCTCGTTGATGAAATCCGCCGTTCGACGCACCGACAGGAACACCCACAGGTCATCGTCGGTGGCGGCGCGGTTGCCCCAGGTGATGAACCCGGACCCCATGTTGATGATGGTGCCCACGTGGTTTTCGTTCAAGTAGTCTGCCTGCAGACCATAGGTCACGGTGCGGGACGCACCGCCGATGCCGTTGATCGCCTTATTTGACAGCGAATGCCAGAATCCGAGATTGGTATCGACGCGGGCCTGCACCCCGGCAAAACGGGCCGAGGCCGGGCGGGACACATAGGCGCTGGTCGCGGTATCCCAGACCAGAACCTTCGGATCTACGACATAGACGCGCTGTGACCCGATCAGGTCGCGGTAGGCGATGGCTTCCGCGTCGGTGGTGTCGGGGCCATCGACAAAGGCCACCGCCTTCAGCTGGTCCAGCACCCCCACCAATTCGGCAACCACCGGGTTTGCGGTCGTACCATCGCCGGTGGTGAAGCCGGGAATGGCAATCAGGCGCGGCTTGATACCCAGCTGCGCTTCGGCCTTTTTCAGCGCATGTACGCCGGTCAGCGTCGTCGCATCGCCCACCAGGTTGGACATTGTGCCAGCATCATCCGCCCCTTCTTCCACGCGAATGACCACGGTATAAGCGCCGATCTGGTCGAACACGTCGTCCACCGCATCCTTCAGGGTGCCGGTGGCGCCAAGATCTGCCGCCTCCGTGGGCGTGCCTTTCAGCAGCACCGGGGTGTTCAGCGGGAACTTGGCCGCGTCCGCATCCGGTGCGGTGCCCAGCAGGCCGACAACGGCACTCTGGGCCACCTGCACCAGCACCGGGGTTTCGTTGGACTCCTGTAGGCGGGTGCCGTGGTGGAAGCTAAGGAAGCTCATCTTCGTCTCCTTTGACAAAAGAAATCCCGGTGCTGTCTTGCCGGGCGTGGTCCGGGGTCAGCCGGATTTGGGTTATGGGCCAAAAGGCCCTCTCAGTAGCTTGCCGGTGACGCCAAGCCTTTGGTTACCAGCTCCTGATTGATGCTGATAATGTTGCCATCTGCGCGGAAAAGTTCGGCCAGCCATCTGCCATATTTCCCCTTGCCGGTGCCATCTTTTGTGGTTTTCATTACGATGTCTTGGCCAAGGATTTCAGCCCGCAGCCAATCGCGTGAAACAAGCCCATCAGGGCGTTCTTCGCCGCGAACTTCCGGGGCATCTATGCCAGTTAGCCGAACCTTCACGCCACGAAGCCAAGCGTTAAATCCAAGATCCACATCGACCGTGATGGTGTCCGCGTCATACACATCTACAACGCGGGCTTTATATTCGTACATGACAAGCCCTTTCCTTTGGCGTCACCGCTTTCGCAGGTGCATGGGTGGAGGAATGAATGGCACATCGCCCAAGATGCGGGTGCGAAGGCGGTATGTATTGGCGTGTCCGGCATGCCCGACCCAACTCATGATGACCTGATCGACCTCTTTCATGGTCATCTTCCCTTCATGATACAGTCGCGCCATGCGCTTCATTTTTCGGCGCATTCGGCAGGCGCTGTTCTTTCTGATTTTTCGGTGCGTCGGCCATATCCGATATCCCAAAAAATCCAGCGCCCGGCCGTTCGTTTTTGAAACCGGAAAAACTTGGGTCTTATTATTGCATCTCAGGCCAAGCCTTGCATACAGGAAGTCTTCAATGTCCCGCCGAACTTTGTGCAGGTGATCCTTGTCATTTCCGAAGACAGCGAAGTCATCCATATATCGTAGGTATCGCGTTTCGTGCAGGTCAAACTTCACGAACTCGTCCAGTTCATGCAGGTAGATGTTCGCAAAGAGCTGCGAAGTCAGGTTACCGATCGGTATGCCGCGCGGCATTGGGTCGCCCGGCTCAAGTGAGCTATCAATGATATTGTCGATGACCCACAAGGTATCTTTACAGGCGATGCGGCGGCGCAGAAGGCGCTTCAGAACATCGTGACAAATCGAAGGGAAATACTTCGAAATATCAGCCTTCAGCACGTAAATCACTTCGCTTTCGCGCAACGTATTGCGCATGAACATTTGCGCGCGATCAGCGCCAGCATGGGCGCCCTTTCCCGGTCGGCAGGCATAGGTATCGTGAATGAAACGCGGCGACCAAATCGGGTCAATGGTCTCCACAAGTGCGTGCTGAACTATCCTGTCCTTTATCGGAAGTGCGGAAATGTCCCGCTCCTTTGGCTCGAACACCTTGAAGTTCCGGTATGGTCCGGTGCGGTAAGTCTTCCACAGAAGGCTGTTCTGAATGTCTATCAGGTTTGATTCCAGATCGGCTTCAAAGCGTATGACATCAAGCTGGTGTCTACGCCCCTTCACGACCCGACCATATGCTCGGTGAAGCGCCTCGAATGTTGTGAACTGCTCGAACAGGCCGGTGTAGGTTTTTGCCATTTACGTTTTCCGTGAGCGACCGGGGCGAAGGTTCGCCGCCTAGGTTCGGATACTGTTCCACCCCGGTCTATTTAGATATTTCGGCACTTGGCCGAGGAGCGCGGGTCCTTTCGAGGGTGCGCTGGAAGCAGCCCCTTGGGGCTACAACTTCTGGCATTTCCCGAGAGCGGGCCGGAAGCCGATGTTCCCGTTCGCGTTAGAACGCGGGTTGTTCAGGTTGAGGGCGAACACGCCAGCATTACCGGCATTGTTCCAGTTGCCCCCGCGGATCGGCAGACGCTCAAGCCACATTACCTGCGCCCCCTTTCTGGAGGCTTTTGAACCAACCGCCAATCATGCGGCCAATTTCATCAAGATGGCGGCTCCATACCTCATAGCTTTTAAACGAAAGGTAGCCGATCTTTTGCGCCATCCGGATTTGGCTGCGCAGCAAATCAAGTTCTGCGTCCAAATCCTGCATTGTGGTCTTTTTGAAGTACCGCTTATTGCAGATGATGATTAACCGAAGGAGCGCCCACATCGTGTTCCGGATTTCCTGGCTCAAAACGTGACGTTCTGATTTCGGAAATTGCCGCAACACGACATAGCCGTATGTAATCATGTCTTCGCACTTGCGGCGGATCTTTAAGTCTTCCATCGCAAACCCCTTCGGCGGTCAAAAGCAAGGCACGGGCTATCGCCCGTACCCAACAGAAATCAGGTGGTCCGATTTCAGATTACGAAAGCGGGCCGGAAGCCGAGGATCCCGCTCGCGTAAGAACGCGGGCTGTACAGGTTGAGGGCGACCACGCCAGCATTACCGGCATCGTACCAGTGGCCCCCGCGGAGCGGCAGACGCTCGCCCTCGTTGCGCATGTAGAAATTCCCGCGATCGATCGTCGTGTCATGCGGGAACAGCCCCAGAAGCTTCAGCATTTCCGGCACCGTTACGCCTGCCGCCGCAGCGACATCCTTGTACATGGCCGATGCGGACGTGGTTCCGTCCGACTGGCTGGTGACGGAGGTATCGAGCTGTGGGCTTCCTGCACCATCGACACCGGTCGCATTCCACTTAAGGCTGCCAGCCGTTCCCGGCGCAACCAGTGTGCCATTTGGCATGACCGCTTTCCAGAGGGTACTTCCGGATGAGTGATCCGCGTCGGTTGCCGCGGCATTGTTGTCGGGGATGATCTGGATCTCGCCATCTACCAGGCGCAGGCCGCGCTGCCACTCCCAAACATTGCCGGTCAGGTCCGCAATGCCCGCTTGGGTATTGTCGTGGAACCAGCTGGCCGGGCCGGAGCCTGTCAGTGTTCGGGCCGTTCCGCTGGAAACCCCGGGTGCACTGCCATCCTGCCGCCGTCCAGTTTCATAGGTCTGCACGTGATCACGGCCGTATTGCGTGTTCCCGCGCGGCATAAACCCATTTTTCCAGCACCACAGCGCCACGGCCGACCATTCGGCGTTCGTCATCATGTGCCAGCCAGGACCTTTTGCCGTGCACCGCGAGTCCGCCGTGTCGAAATTGATGCCGGTCGATGGATCATGACCCGGAAGAGAAAGGGCGTGATTGTCGTGGATGTGGGCCAGAAACTTTCCGATAAAGATTTCCGATTTCGGTACACCGTTGACGACGAATGCCGGGTGCGTTCCGGAACCCAGCGCCGGGTCAATATCCTCGATATTGAAGCGCGGGATGATGCACATCACCGAAGGATAGCCCTTTGCATCATACAAGACGGTATTGACGCCACCGGATGCCGCCTCGACGGACTGGCGCAGCGCGTCGGGCGTAGAAATTGTGATGGCCATTTTGGTTACTCCTCTTTTTCGGATTCTGCATGGGCCATCGCGATTGACCACAGCTGAAGGGTTACGGCGGCGACCTGACACGGTTGTGCGACTGGTATGATCTGAACGACCTCTTCGCCGTCGATGATTTCATCCACCTCTTCATTGGCGTAGCGCCGGGGCGGGATGATAATCACAGCGGCGTAATTGTGCCCATCTTCGGAAAGAGTCCCATCATCCCCAGCAAAGACGCTGATGACCCGTTCAACGTCTTCTTGTTCTTCGTCCAGATCCAAAACGACGCTTTCGCCGATAGTCAGGATGCTGCCATCCAAGGTGTATGCGACCTTATGGCCTTCATTCATATGCGTGACGTTCACTTGGTCACCCCCTTTACTGATAGTTCGGATTAAGCACAGTCCAGCGCAGGCGCACATTATCCGCGCTGCCGGACTGGCGAACCTTGAAACCGTTGTTGGCCTTGTCATAGATGTCGAGGTGCCCAACGGCAGCGATGTCGGTTGCATCTTCTATTTCGACCTGAACGCCGTAGTCGGCAGACGGGAGGGAATCGGAAAAGCCGATGCTCGCGAAAGGCTCTATGACCGATGTCCATGCGCTTTCCGGCTGGATGACACGCAAATCCACCAGCGTCACGGCATCTAGGTTGCTTGCTGTATCGCCAGCTGGGATGTCGATGCGGTAAAGTGGAAGCGCTATATCAGGAACTTCGCTTCCGATCTGAACACTGTATTCTGCGCCGTCTTTCAGGAGATATGCGTAATATTGCACCGGGTCAGCGGTTTCGTTTGTCGGGACGGACACGTGATAGTCATCATCTACGAGGGCCACGATAAGACCGTCCAGCTTTGCCTTCGAAAGCCCGGAGGCAACCGTGCCGGTTTGCGACAGGTGTAGCGTCCTTACTTCGCTTTTTGAAAGCTGCATGCCCGAAATGACGTACTTGTTTTTGATGAGAATAGTGCCCTGAGCAAGAACACGGCGGCGAAGCACATCCATCTGGCGCAACAGCACTCCGCCCAAGTTCATCGCCTGCTGAACACCCGCAGCCATGTCTACCTGATCATCCGGCCCATACTGATCCATCGCATCAAGCCGGCCGCCAAGGCGCTCGAACTCCCCACGCGCCTCGGCAAGTTCGTCATCCGGTGCCTCGACAATGACCAGCCCATCCGCAACACGGGTGAAGCTAAGGATATGATCTACAAGATAGCTGATCGCGCCGGTCTGGCGTGGTTCAACATCATTCCCGGCCCAGATGGCGATAAGATCGCCATCTGCGTCAAAAAAGCCCATCTCGCGTACAAAGAATGTGGGTGTTTCAGGCCCAAATTCAGCCCGGACGCGCCATGCGTTCCCACCCTCAATGTGGCGCGTCGCGATAGGCTGGCGCGCCAGCTCACGGCGAAGTCCGGTTGCTGCATGGCCGGGGTCATAGTTGGATCCGTTTCCGTCACCGATGGCGATGTGCGTGATGGCGACGGCAGAGCTGGTGCCTGCTGCTGCGGTAATCTTTGACTCCGCGATATCAGTTAGAAGCGTTGTCGGCATTTGCTTTATGCCCTCCTTTGGATGTCATGGAATTCGCTGCTTCGGGTAACCGCCCGAGCAGCGGGCTGCATAGTCAGGCCAGCCGATGATTGCGCGGCCCTCGGGGCGGGGCGGGCCGACCACGAGTTTCGAACTGCGGTGATGATTTCTGTTCGTGCGACCATTGCCGCTTCCGCACCAACCTCAGGAGGAAGCGCATCAATTTCACCTTGAGCCCGGCGCGCCACCATACTGGCCGTGCGTACTGCCAAATCCGGACCGCATATCTCTGGGCGCGGATCAGCGTCAGTGGCTCCGTCTTGCCTTTGGGACTGTCCCGAGCAACTCCGAACATAGGTCGCAGTCTGAAACTTTTCGCCCAGCCGAAATACCAGCTTCCGCGACACCGGCGTGACACGTAGCAGGGCGGCATTCATGTCCGCAACCATCCGGTTGTTCAGGGTGTTTTCATCATCACCGTAAAGCGACCGCCCAGCATAAGCGGTAACGCGGAAGCTACCCGGCTCAAGTCCATCCTGAATGCCGTCCTGCTCGAACCATTCAAGAAGTTCCGTGTCAACGTCGAATACCGCAAGGATCAATTTGATAGCGTGCGGTGTACCCTTTAAGAGATGAACTTCTACACTTGCGGCGACCACATTTCTTTTTACATCGTCCGGCCAGTCAAAATCCCAAACATCTACCGACTCTTCCCACGCCAAGTGGTCTAGCAGCCGAGCATCGACTATCTGCGGGTTCTTGGAAATCATCTCGATCGGAAGGCTGAACAGCCGCTCCTCCAGCAAGTCGAAAGCCTTGGCCAGGTCCGTCGCCGTGGGCGGCAATTGCGTGCCACTCAGATCAGACATCGCGCCAGCCCCCGGTGATCGATTGCAGCGTCAGCGTGATGCCGGTGCAATGTGGCGCGTCGAATGGCCCGATGTCCAGGTCAGACGCAGGCGATATCAATTCCACATCGACCACCCCCTGCACGCTCAACGCCGCTGCGATGGAGGTGCGGTAGAGCTTGCGGCCGATGCGGATGCGACCATTCACGAAGGCCTCCACCGCCGCCTGCGCCGACGCCTGGACAGCGGACGCGGTTTCGGGCGTGGTGACGTGCAATACTGCCTCGATCGCGTAGGGCACCGGCTGTGCCGAAACCACGGTCAGCTTGTCAGCTACCGGGCGGCGCTTGTCTGCCGTGCAGTGCTCAAACACCGCGTCCAGAAGGGCCGCATCAGCTGTGCCATCCCCTTCGCTAGACAGGATGACCATTTTCGGTTCCGCTGGCGGGATGGCCGGATCCAACCCGTGGTTCGGACCGTAAACCGCAACATCGACTATGCGGTCATCTGCATCCAGCGCCCAGTAGACATATGACCCTTCGGTGCCATGCGGAGACCAGGCCTCGATGACCAGCTGGATTCTGGCTCGAAAGGCATCGTCACTTTCAAGCACCGGGTTGTCTGGGTCGCTGTCATCCAGAACCCAGCGCACCACGCCGCGATTCGCCGCGATCTGGTCAAGGTCATCGCCCCGCGCCGTGGATAGGAACACCGACCGCACCGCTTCATTGATGCGGTTTTCAAGGTAGAGTTCCCGCGCAGCCGCCGCTTCGTTCAGATACCGCGCCGGACTGGCCGCGATGTTGCGGGCGAGCGCCATGATCTCGGCCACCTTTGGCGCATCGAATACTTCGGACAGATGCGCCTCCAGCTCGACCAGGCGCGCTTCCAGAATGGCGTCATAGTCGAGAACGCCAATCGCGGTCGGGTCCGGCAGCGATGTCAGGTCCAGCGCAGCAAAGCGGCTCATTCGGCAAGGCTCCAGTTATCCACCCGATCACGCATGACCCGGATGGTTTGGGTTTCATCATCGACTGTGGCCAGGTTGCCCATGTGGGCGTTCGGGCGGTGGTTGCCGATCATGGTCATGGTAATGACCCCGGTCGCCGCGCCTTCAACCTGCACGTCAGTCAGTTCAAAGCGCGGCTCCCAGCGTTCCAGCGCTTCGGCCACGGCCACGTAAAGCGCCAGGACGCCGGATTCGTTCATCGGCGCATCGACCAACGCCGGGACTTCCGACCCGAATTCACGCCGGAAGACGCGGGTATTCAGCCGCGTGGAAAGGATGGTCTGGACGCTCTGCACCACATGCGACCACCCCTCCACCGTGCCCCCGGTATCGTGGTTCAGATCCATCCTATCAGGCGTCCGGCTTTTCAGCCTTGGCAGCAGGCTTTTCCGCAACCGGCTTGGGCTTTGAAGCCTCCTTTGCGCCGCCCAGCTTCAGGCCCGAGCCATAGGGCGGCAGGTAGTATTTCGCCGCGCGCGGCGTCAGGGTGACGATCTCGCCAACCGCGCGATGCACACCGCCGATCTCACGGGCCTTGATCACCTCGTACTCCGCCGTGGCGGGTTTCGTGTTGCTCATTTCGATACTCCTCTAAATATGGGCGTCAGCCGCCCGCGAAAACATTTCCAGACCCGCTGCTGGGGTGGCCACAACTCGCAACATCCCCTTGCCGGCACAGCGCGATCCCTTCGGCAAACACCGTACCGCTGGCCGAGGCCATCACCGGCGCTGCATGCGGCGGCAATCCATGCCCCGCCACCGCGCAGCCTAGCACCCCGACCGGAGATCCGTTCACGATCACCGAAGGCGCAAGAACGCCGATCAGTGTTCCACCGGCGGCATCCTGCCCTGTTCTCGCCACGCCAGGCATCAGTTCAGGTCCACACGCGGCGCTCGCAGGACAATGCCGCCATCCGTCATCGTGATCGTGCTGGCCCCGACCTTCAAAACCATGCTCGCGCCGCCGGCACTGAGGATCACGCTGGCCGCCCCGACCGAGGCCATGACATATTCGTCACCAGCCCCGGAAGGCCGGCCATTGGCATCCGAATTCAGGCTGCCCTGGATGCTGGCATCATGTAGGTCGCCAGATTCCGAGTAGATTTTGACCTGTTGCCCCACCGATGGCGGATTGTGCGTCTTGTTCGATCCCGCTGCCGGTTCTTCCCATGGGATCCAGCCGGTCAGGAATGGCTGGTCACCCTCCTGTAACCGAACCCGCGCGATACCATTGCCGGCATCCACCTCGGTCACCACCCCGGTGCGCGACTGCGACCGGATGCGGCGCTCCAATTCGCTTACCCGGCGGCGCAGGTCATCGATGATTTCCGGCAGGCCCGCCATCAGACCGGCACCGCGTCATTGATCGCATCCGTCACCACCACGTCGCGCGGCACACCGCCGAAGGTATAGAGGCGCAGCGCCTGCGCATCGCGCGTGGTCATTCCCGTCAGCCGCTCGAATTCGGCATAGGGGCCAGATGCAGCGTCCCCGATCAATTGCCGGAACAGCGCCAGCTGTGGCACGTCATGATCCTCCATCAGCACCATGAAGCGCGGCCAAGGCCCGCCTTCGGCCAATGGCTGGCCCAACCGCGGATCTGCGAAGACCTCGACCGTCAGCTTGGTCTGCCCCGCAGCAAGCCGCACGTTTTCCGCCGCACTACTGGACCGCACGTGCTCCTTGGCCACGTAGGCCCGCACGAAATCCCCGAAGACCTGCGCCCACGGGTTGTCCGGGTCCGTCAGCACCCGGCCAATCTGCACATCCAGAACATCCAGAACTGCTTCGAAATGCGCATCTGTAGCGGGAAACCCCTCAACAATGCTGGCCTCACCGGTGGCCTTGTCGGTTTGTGCCATGGTCAGAGACACCCCGCAGTTGAACATGATGTCGACCGTTCCGTTTGACCGCAGCCCGGTCTGCCCCATATCCTGTACCTTGGCCGCATCGGTATAGACCGCGATGAAGGGGCGCTGCTGATCGCTGCGCAGCTGTCCGTCTGCCGTCTGGTCGATGGCGGAAATCTGGCTGTCCAGCACGTTGTCACCAACCAGCGTGCCGCCGGCCTTCAGCGCCTGGACTGCAGCAATCCGCAGGGCCATCATGGTCAAAGACATCAGTTCGCATCCCCAAGTTCGCAGATCAGCCGAAGATGCGACCGGTCATCGACCGATTGCACCTCGAACACCGGCTGGCCTACGCGCTCCAGCGCCACCACCTTGTCGCCCTTGCGGACAACCAGCGCGGCATTCTCCGCGCGATTGATACGCAGGTAACCGCCATCCGCCGTGACACCGGCGCGGGCATTATTGCCGCGTCCGAAGTTCATCCGCTCCGCATCGCGGTCGCCCGTGCGCAGGACAGCGGTGAATTCCACCGCGTCCCGGCCCGGATCTTTCTTACCATCGGACAGCGGAAGATGGCGAATGGCTTCAGACCACACGTCATCCACTTCGGCCACCAGGTCTTCGCGCAGACTGCGGTCCATCAGGAGGCAGGCTGCAGCGCGGCCAGCTCGGTGACCGCTTCATCCAGCTGTTCGGACAGTTCGGACCAGCCGTCATCGCCTTCCGACATGTCCGACATCTTGTCGTTCAGGTCATCGACCCGCGCCTGTGCCGCGTCCAGCTTGGCGGCAGCTTCGGCTGCGGCATCTTCCTCGGGAGACGGACTGCCGCCGACCTTCTTCGGTGCGGATTTCTTCGGTGCTTTGCAGAAATCAGCAAAGCGATCATGCACCACGTGATCGGCATAGGAGGCCGGCAGCAGGACGGGTTCACCGACCTGCATCTTCTGGTCGACCTCTTCGCCCATCACTTCTGCGGGCACGGTAGCGTTGGTGCGGAAGGCCACCCACTTTTTCTTCGGCTGTGCCATGTCTCTCTCCTTCACAGGCTGAATACCGAAGCGCCTCGCCGGCGCTTGGGGATGCAGCCGAAGGCCCGGCAGTTTCCCGCCGGGCCTTGCTTCACTGCCCTGCTGTTCCGGTGTCAGGCGACCGTCAGCCGGCGCAGCGCCGCGGGGCGGGCGCACAGGTTGATGACGTTCATCTGCGCGTCCAGGTGACGGCCCTTGCCATTGGGCATCGCGTACTGCCGGGCATAGCGCGGCAGGCCGATGGTGTTCACGGTATCTTCATAGTCCGCTGGGCCGAACCGGGTCATGTACATCTCCGGAACGCCGACCGGGAACACGCGGGCTTCGTCATCCGCGATATAGGCGGCATCACCGTTGGCAGCCTTCGCCTTCTTGCCGGTGCGATAGCGCTCCCAGACCACCCCGCCGAATTCGAACTTGTCCGGGATGCCCTCGCGCAGCACGCTGGCCCCGCTGTGGTTCAGGAAGGTCTCGCGCACCGCCTTCTGGCCCCAGAGGTAGGAATGGAAGTCACGGCCACACATGGCGTGGATTCCCGCATAGCCTTCATCCAGCGCGTCTTCGATCGCATAGACCACATCACCCTTGATCAGCTTGTCGAGCCCCGAAACGTCGCCGGCCCCGATGCCAAGCGCCTTGGAGGCCGGAACCGCAATGCTGAACCGGTCATAGAGGTTGTGCAGCACCTTGCCCGACTTCGACACGATCAGCCCCTTGATGGCGCCGATGCGGTAATGCTCCAGCGTATTGTCCATCGCCCGCGCATGGCGGACCTGCTTGGAATCGATGCGCGACTGGATGGTTTCCAGCATGTCATCGCTGCCCAGCTGCCGAACGCCCTGGATCTCGTCCGCAAGGATCGCGTCATTGATCTCGAAGTGATCCATGTTGAACGGGATCTTGGTCCGGGTGCTGTCGCCAACCGTCGCGCCCGGCCCGCCACGCGGGGTCGGTTCGATCAGGTTCAGCGCGCTGTTCTCTTCCTCGACCTCGATGGTGGTGACGGACACGCCGTCTTCCTCGAAGATCCCCAGCGCGCCGATCTGTCCGGGCACGAAAGGCTGGTCATTGATCGCCGCCGTAAGGGCGATGACGCTGAACTGCGGGTCATTGAATTGTTCCATGGGTGCCTCCTTAGCGCACGCGGATGCCGACAGCGTTCAGCTGCGCCACCTTGGCATCGGTCTTGGTTTGGTCATCCACCGAGGCGTCGAACGACAGCATCGGCTGCTTGGCTTCTGCATCGCGATCGATCACGGTGACTTCCACCGCCTGGTCGGTCGCATCGACACCGTAAGCCAGCACGGCCACGGCAGTCTCCGCGCCCTCTTTGCCGACCACCTCGGCATTGGGCGACGGGATGTATTCGCCCGATGCGGTCACCTTGCCCAATACCGTGCCGGCGGCGAGCTTTCCCTCGCCGTTAGGGATGGTGACGATGCTGCGCGAACGGCGACCTGCGGCTTCAGACAGCAGGAACGCCAGGTTGCGGGTCTGCATGGTTGCGTTTTCCATGGCTTATGCCTCCTTTCCGGCACGGCGGGCGGCATAGATGCCACCGGTGTTGATTGCGGCCTTCGGCTTGGCCGAGGTGCCCGGCGCGGGCTGCGCGAGGTCCGCAGCGGCGCTGCGGCTGGCCTGGTACTTGGCCGGGTCCGGTGCGGCATCGTCTTTGGCCTGCGGTGCATCGCTCGCGGCCACCTTCAGCGCCGCGATCGCGTCTGCGGCGGGCATGTCGGTGTCGAAGGCCAGATGCTTCGCAAGGGCCTCACGGCCCTGCGCGGCATCGTCTTCGGTGATAGCCTTGATGCGGGCCTTCACATCCGCCGCGCTGGCGGCGGTGGTGTTGCCGGTCGCGGGGCCGCTGGCCGGGGTGGCGGGGGTCTTGTCCGCCGCTTCAGGTTTGGGCGCCATGGTCGGTGTCTCCTTTTGATGGGCTTTGGGTTGTACGGCGGACGCCGTGGGTCGGAAGAAACTCTCGATCCGCCAGCCCTCCTGTTTCGCCTGTGCCGTCAGACGCTTCGGGGCGTGCGAATAGATCTGATAGGGGAAAGCGGCGACATCGGTCGCGGCGGTGTCGTCGGTTGCCGTTGCGTATCCGCGTGCAACAGCTTCTTCGCCGTTCAACCAAATTTCCGCCTTCATATCGGAACGAATAGCGGCCGGGTCTTCGCCGGACTGTTCCGCATAAATGCCCACCATGCTGTTGGCGTGATGGTTAAGCCGGGTAACAGCCTGCTCATGGTCTGCTGCCGTGCCGAAAGTGACGCCAGAAGGGTCATGGATCATCATGTCAGCGCCGCGCCGCATTACGATGTCATCGCCAGCCATCGCAATAATCGACGCTGCGCTGGCGGCAATCGCATCCACCTCAACTATTACTCGGCCCTTGTGCCGTGCCAGCGCATTGTAAATCGCGATGCCCTCATGGCTGAAACCACCACCGGAATTGATGCGCACGGTCACGTCCGCATCCGCTCCGATTTCAGCCAACGCATCCAGAACTTGGGTCGAAGTGAACCCTTCATCCCAAAAGTCATCGCCGACGAACCCGTAAAGCACGAGTTCGCCATCCACTAAGATGGGCATGTCAGTCTCCTTGTCGAACTGGGTCCGGGGGTCATCAGCGCCCTTGTCGCCTCGCCCCGGCTTGACGGGTTCATATGGTTACCGTTCGGGTCTCTGCGCGCCCCAAGGGGCACATCCGTCAGGTGAAGCTGAACCGCTTCGCATGTCTGGTGCGGGCCGTGCCGCCGGTCTTCCGGCGGCAGGCGTTTTCGTATTCCGCGATCAGCTGTTTCAGATCATCCAGACGCGCCAGCTGGAACGTCACCTCTTCACCGTCCATGCGCACGGTCTCCCGCATCTGGCCGGCGCTCAAACGGATCCGGACCTTACGCAGCGCATCGGCCATCGCGCAGGGATCATCCATCTGCACGACATCCTGGCCAACCTTCATCGTGCTCATGGCGCAGGCTCCGTCTCGATGACGGGCTGCACGGTTCTGGACGCATAGGGCGACTCCATCCCCGCATCGACATAGCGTTGGTGTTCCCGCTGGCGCTGTTCAAACAGAGCGTCAGGGTCCACCCCGAGATCGCCCGTCTCATTAGCGATGGAACTGGTGCCATTCTGCATCCGTTCCGTCGATGCCCGGGCCGACTTGTAATCATCCGCCGTGGGCTTCGCCGGGCCCTGCCAGTTCGCGGCGCTCACCCGGTCTCGGTTGGCGCGGAAGGCGCGGTATCCGCCCTTGAACGGGATCCGCCCCTCGCCCACCTCTTCGTCCAGCCAGTTGCCATAGACCATCTGGCACATCGGGGCCGCGATCCGTTCACGCCGCCGCATGACAACAGCCCAGATCGAGGCGTTCTCCATGCGCACGCTGGAATAGGTCGCTGCGGTGTGGTCCATGGTCAGCCCGCCATAGGTGATACCGATGGTGCGGGCCATGTCGCGCGCCAGGCTATTCGAGAACGGCAGGAAATCCTGCCCCGGAATTTTCGCGGTCTCCATGCCCAGCCGCTCACCCGGCCCCAGGTGCGACACCTGCGGGTCAGCCCCGACAGAAATCCGGCTTTCCGCAGCGCGGTCCAGCTGCGACCCGAGGAAGTCCAGATATTCCTGCGCGTACCCCGTTCCGCCTTCACTTTCCTTCAGAACCTCCAACGCCTCATAGGCGTCCTGGCTTGGCGCTTCAGATGTCAGCGTGATGGCGAATACCGTTTGCAGAATGGCCATCTGAAGCGTGGCATCGTCCAGCATTTCCGCCTGGATATGCTTGCGGAACGCCGGGGCCAATAGAGAAATCCCGCGAACATCCGTGGCGTCCATCGGGTCAAAGACGTGCATGACCAGCGGGCGACCATCGACATCGAAAGCGGCATAGTCTCGCTTCGACTTCACGCCGCCGGAAACTGTTTCGAACCGATAGGACACCGGACGGCCCTTGCCGTCGTGACGCACGCCCTGAAACAGCCCCTCCAGCGGACTGGTGTCCTGCACCAACCGAGGCGGCGGCACTAGGCACAGCTTGGTGCCACTGGTGATACCATAGCTGCTGCGCTCGCCTGCAGTGAAGAAATCGAAGACGCCCGAAGCCTCACCATAGGCGATATGCCAGCGCAACCCGATGTCTACCATCTGCGCCCCGGTCAGCTTGCCGCGCATGTCGCATTCACGGGCATTGTGCCAGTAGGCCCGCCAGC
This sequence comes from Antarcticimicrobium sediminis, assembly GCF_004348975.1. Taxonomy (GTDB): domain Bacteria; phylum Pseudomonadota; class Alphaproteobacteria; order Rhodobacterales; family Rhodobacteraceae; genus Antarcticimicrobium; species Antarcticimicrobium sediminis. Next base: position 18,235 of record NZ_SMFP01000022.1, read on the forward strand.
GTTTTTTCAGTAACCGGATCCAGTCCGCCTTTTCCTTGTCGTCATACCCCAAGCCCGACAGGTCAGGATCCGGCGTCAGGGTCAGCCCGACCCCCACGGTATCGGCCAGAACCTGGTCGGTCGCCCCTTTCAGGCGCCCACTGTTCTGGATCAGGTCCATTGCCAGGCCGGCGGCGCGCGACCAGGAACGGCGCACGTCATCGCGGTGACTGGTCAGCGGGGCCACCCGCGATGCGATGACACCGCTCTTGGTGTCGCGCATATAGCGGGCAGTCGGACGCGAAGACCTGCCAGCCGCCATCAAGGGCGTTCCGTCTGGTTTGATTAGTCCGCTCATCGCGTCCTGTTTCTCCACTTCGACCGCGCACGCTCTTTGGCCTGCATATCAGTTTTATCCTCGTCAGGCGGCACGACGATCGGCTGGTCCGCCTGCGGCCTCGCCGCCATCAACAGGTCTTCGAAATCGCCCTGCAAGTCTTCCGGAGGGCATTCCCGTTCGGCCATGATCCGATCCCATTCGCTATCCGGCAGGCCGCGCACCCCAAGGCGGATCGCTGCCGCTTCGGCCTGCAGGTGGGTGTCCAGCCCCTCGTTCGCCTGGTTCGGGTCTTTCACCCACAGATACCTGGTGAAGCCAGATTTCGCCTTTTGCGCCTTGCGGCTTTCCGCAGTCAGCTGGCGAAAGAACTCATCTTCCAACCCCTTCGGCAGGGCGATGAACCCGCGCTCTTCCAGATCCGTCTTCTTCAGGTTCCGGTAGAGCCCCATCTTCAGAACCGAAGATGCGAAATTGAAGAATCGCTTCGAATATCGAACGATCTTGCCGCGCCGGTTGCGTTCCTTCTTCACCTGCGCCAGCAGCGGGGCGCTTTCCGGATGCACACCGCGCACCATGATGACCCGGCTTGCTGGGTGCTTTCGCGCCCAATCCCACACATCTTCGGTGTAGGCGTTGCCGTCGATGGCCAGCAGGTCGATCTCGATCTTCCGGCCATAGGCGTTCCTGAACCCCTGACGCAGCAGACCGTTCAGCTTGGTCTGGCACTGCTCCTCGGAAATATGCCCGTTAAACACGCCATACTCGACCACCGCGCGGCGCTTGTTCTGGCCCCAGGCGACCACCTGCCATTCCACCCGGTCACCCTGGCAGTCGACGCCGCAGGTCAGCAGCGGGAAGCCCGCCGGGATGGTGCCGTGGGGATAATCCGATTCCGATGCCCGATCGCGGATGTCTTCCCATGGCGGCGCTTCACCCAGAACGCGGTAGGCTTTGCCCACTACGTCATTCCAGAATGTCTGCTCCTTCGGTGGATCGCCCTTCGCCGTCAGCCACGACCGCGCGATCCGCTCAAAGGATTGCAGCAGAGAATAGGCCGACCAGATATAGAACGACCGGTGCACCCTCTTCATTTTCGGGTTCGCGGCAATCCACTTCGCTCCCCGCAGTATCTTCGGGCGATGGTGTTCCTCGATCGCCGCCCCGCAGCTTTCGCAGGTGAAATGCGCCCGCTCCGGATGATCTTCATCCAGACTGACCAGCATGTTTTCCCACTCCAACACCTGCATGTGGCCGCATTCATCGTGCGGGCATGGCACGTACAGGAACTCCTGGCTTCCGGCCTCGAAATTCTTGGTGATGCGGCACCCCGGAACAACCATTGGTGTCGAAATCTTGAATATCTTGGCGAACTCATACCCTTGACTGCGGCTGTCCGCCTGCGTCTCTGGGTCGCCCGCGCTGTTCATGTCCCACTTGGCTAGGTCATCCTGAACCTGCTTGGACATCGATACCTGGCTGAGTGATGCGGGCGAGTTCGCGCCTGAAATCTGGATGGCCCCGCGACCGTCGCGGCGCTCCTTGTAGAATACTGAATCCTGACCGTCGCGGGCCTTCATCGGGAAAATCTTGCGCAGCGCCGTGGTTCCTTTCAGCATCGGGGCCAGCTTCATCTTCGACCATCGCCGCGCGTTTTCGTCGGTCGGGTGGACATAGAGGAAATCGCTTGGGTCCATGTCCATAGACCCTCCGGTGAATATATTGGCCAGCACCGTGCCACCCAGCTGCGCCGACTTCGACAAGGTGACAACCCGACACGGATCATCCGGCGACAGCGCCCGCAGTATCTCGTCAAAATAGCTGAAGCGCTCGCGGTTGTATGGCCCCGGCAGCGGGCTTTCCCGCGCCGAGAACACGATGTTCTCTTCCGCCCACGTCAGGTAATCGACCGGCGGTGGCGGGTCGATGACATCCGCCAGGACATCGTGCGCCATCCATTCTGCGCTTGTGATAGCAACATCCAGCATCAGGCATCCAGTTCAACCGAGGTCGTCAGTTCCTTTTTTGCGCCATCCGCACGGGCGCGTTCCTTCATCGCGGCCGTCTTGCGAACTTTCTTGAATTCTGCCCGCAGCAGGTGCAGCACATCCCGCTGCGGTACGTCGAACTTTGCGGCCATCGCCGCGGCAAAATCCGGCAGGGCCCCCTCGAAGATCTGCAGCATCATCCCTGAGATGCGGGCCATCTGGTCCCGCGCGTCATCGGCGGACATCAGCATGCCCTGCCGCAGCGCTTCATCTGACGCCTGGATCCGGTTGCGCCGCAGCTGCTCTTCCAGCTTTGCCCGCTTCAGCTGGTCTTCGACCGTATCTGGCTTTGGTGCGATCGGCTCCGACGATGCGGCCGGAATTGGTTCGCCCGGGGGCGCATCCTGCATCTGCAGGCTTGGCTGTTCCTTCGGAACCGGTTCCCTCGACGCGGCCACAGCCGGCTTCGCGTCAGCCCCCGTGGTTCTGGTCGCGATACCGTTACCCATGGACTGGCCGACATCGCGATTTCGACGCACCTGGTCGACCGCGACGCGGAATATCACCTTTCCCGTTTTTCCCGGCCTGGTGAATGCATCGTCGCGCAGGATGTCCTTCGACTTCCATTGGCTGACCGCCGCGCGGCTGACACCCATTTCGCGCGCAAATTCCGCCTGCGACATTTCCTGATGTGCAGCTTGCATGCCTGACCCATTCAGTCCAATGCCGGTCGGGCACGTATGTTAAGCCCCCAGCGTTAAGCTAAACCACTGTTTGTTAAGGCTTTTCAAAACCCGTCTGACTGCCGAACCCCCGGGCTGCCCCCGCACCGCGTGCTATAAGGGCGGGGTACGGTCCCTTTTTTCCACAGTCGGTCAAAGGCCCAGAAGACGGCTGATCTCGTGGTCCAGACGTACTGGCAGGTTCCGTTCAACGCTGCGCTCAAAGGCGTCTGCCGTTGCGCCGCTCACCATCTCTTCCGGGATCAGGACACCAGACCGGACATGCTTCAGGTGGTAGCGAAACTCACTGAGGCGGTCCAAGACATGCCCACCGAAGGCTGTCAGATCCACGCGTCGTGGGAATGCGCCGCCCCGAAAGAACGTCCGGGGGAACAGGACGCGACCGCGTTCCGTCCCAAGATAGGCAACCACCCCAGCGCGGGTCTCGCGCTTTTTGAAGTATTTCACCCGAATGTCTCCGCCGCCCGCTGAAATCACATACGTCGGATCTGACCACGTTGCCCGTTTTGTATCTGGTCCATTCTTGATGGCCTTGCGGATAACCTGCTGTGGTAGTCCAGTCTGTTTCGACAGGGTCTTGATCACCTGCGTTCGCGCCATGTCACCAGTGCGGTTGATGGCGCGGTTCACGGCCTTCGGGGCCTCTGCCCCAAGTGCCCCCAGCATGTTCTCGAACTTCTGCAGGCCCTTCACATTGACTTCGCCGACGCTGAACATCGCTTGCCCCTTTGCCCCATGGGCGCTGCACACATGAAAAAGGCCAGCCGCGACGACTGCGCGACCGGCCCTCAAACGATGGACTTGGGAAAGGTCAGATGCGCTTCATCGCCGCCTCCATTGCTGGGGTTCACGTTCAGATACCCATGCTGGGGTTCACGTTCAGATACCCATCAGACATGAAAAAGGCCCGCGCTTTGCAGCCGGGCCATTGTCTTCCATTGCAGCAGCAGTGTCACAGGCGGCGGCGCTTTCGCGTGGTTGCCCAGACTTGACGGTATACAGTCGAAATCGGGTGCAATACATGCGACTTCGACCGCCCGGAACCATGGCATGTATCTTTCAACAGTGGCCACCGAACCTTCGTCTGATTCCCACTGTTAAGGGAATATGCGGTATTCCGTCAACCCCCCTTAACAATATTGGGTATCTGTTAACTCATAACCGCCAACCATTGGTTCCACCTAGATCTGGCCGCGCTTTCGGTGTCCGACCCGACCGCCGCGCGCCGCCCGCAGTTGCCGCAGGTGATGCAGAACCCGTCAACGTCCGGCACGACAGTGGCCATTCGGTGACCGCAGATGCATGCCGACAACCCCGGATCGAACGCGCCTCCTCCGTCCGCATCGATCGGCATCGCCACATCGCCGACGCGATCGCCATCGCGGTCTGGCAATTTGTCTGCCTGGATCTCCAGCGGGGTTTCTCGCCCGAAGATGTCGATGACGCCCCGAACCGATTTGGCCGTGGCATCGACAACGGTGAACTTGAAATCCTCGAACGGGCCGTCCGGAACCCTGAAGACATCACCGGCGACATGGGCCTGGGCGGACTTGGCCATGCGATGGCATTCTGGCGACAGATGCCCACCGCCCCACTGCCGCATCAGGCGCATCATCCGGGCGGACGAAATCCGGACAGGATGCCCCCCAGTTCCCATGACACCGGTGACCACGTCTAACTCCATCAGGACATGCCAGCGGCTTTCAAATGCTGGCCATCCGACGAATAGCCAATCCGCCAGCAGCGGCTGCGACACGAACACCTTGTCTGGGCCAAAGCGGTTCTTGCGCCGCAGCACTTTCTTGACCGGAAGGAACACCTCGAACCCGGCGCGGCGCAGGATGTGCTCTGGAAGGAATACCCGGTCTCCAGTGCCATCAACCCGGCGCTTGCGGATACGTCCCGCCCTGTCGCGATAGGCTTCGAACTTGCCGCCGACCGTGACCTTTCGGATACCGCCCGCCTGCTTGCGCTTCACCCTGACAGCGAACCACTGCATGTCCTGCGCTATGATCGTTCCCATCATCATGCCTGTTCCCCCTGCGATGCCAGATCCGCGATCCGCTGACATTTCTCAACTACCTCCAGCCTCCGGTCGCGCCACTGCCGGTCGCTCGCAGGAACCTCTCCATCGCGCGCCAGCTTAGCCTCGACATCGCGCAGATGCCGCACCGGAGAGGCGGCCTGTTCGCGGATCTGGCGCACCACGTAGGTTCCCGGCCAGCGCCGGGTCTGGCGCAGCGAGGCGAGCAGTTCCGGCGCCCAGCCTTCGTCCAGCGCATCCTGCCCGAGACGGTTGGCAAAGACCGCGCGGATCAGCGGGCTGCCGTCGTCAACCGGCGGCTGGATGCGCCCGGCGCGTTCGAGGATCACGTTGGCGATCGGGAAGCGATCCCTAGCCTTTCCGCCGGCCATCCCGGCAACCTCCTCCTCCAGCGCGCCGATGTTGAGATCGCTCATGTAGGCCAGCTTTGAACAAAGATCCTTCAGCATGTCGTCGAACATGTCCTTGGTCAGAGATCCCGGCTTGGCCAGCCCCCGCCGCAGCAGCGGCTCCACCAGCATCCGCCTGACACGTTTCTCGCCCTCAGCCTGTTCTGCGATATCCATCGTCCCTGCCCCTTTTCTCAGCTCAATCCAGCCGCCAGCCGCTCTTCCGGCGTCAGCAGCTCTGCGGTGATTACGTAATTCAGAACCCAGATCGGAAGCTCGGCGATGGCGTCAGAGCGCCCACCCCGGAAGGCCGCGACAGCCCGCTCAGCCTCGGCCACAACCATGGGATTTTTTGGCCGCTCAGACGCACCCTGCGACCCTTTATGGTTCTTATATGGTTTATCCTTTATATAGGGGGGTGCAGATTTGCCCCCTTTTCGGTGCAGATCTGCACCCATAACGGAACCGCTTGTCGGTGCATTCCTGCCCCCTTTTCGGGGTGCAGATTTGCCCCCTTTTAGGCGCACGATTTTTGCCCGCGTCAGGAAGCCATATCCGTTGCTGATGCCGCGACCGATACCCTGCTCGCGCACGATCCAGCGCGCCTTGACAAGCTGCCCGATCGCCCGCTTCACGGTATCCTCGGAACATCCGATCACATCCGCTATTTCCCACATCGGAGGGTCGCAGCGCATGGTCTTGTGGTTGGCGAAATCCAGCACCAGCACATGCGCCACAAGCCGCGCCATGGGGTTGAGCCCTTCATCGCGACGAACGCTCTCCAGCCATCCCCAGCGCTGGCGCTCCCAGTCGCTGGAAAGGATCACCCGACGCTCCGCAGGGGGAGTGAAGTCCATTTTTCGCGCAGCTTGTTCTGACACGTCTTTCCCCATTCTATCAGCAGCTTGCGATGCGTTTTTCATTCATTGCATCAAGGCGCACAGCGTCGGTGCGCTTGGCTTGATCCTGCTGCTCACGCAGGCGCATGGCTGCCGCCAAGATCCTCTGCTTGGCAAAGGTCGAATTGCGGGTGTAGGCCTGAGAGACATAGGATGAACCGAATCCAAGCGCCCGGCTGGCCACGGCCATAGATCTGAACCGCATGCCACCGATCACCACCGGTAGCGCTCGCGCCTGACCCCGCTCAGGCGCCAGCCCGACACGATCCATTTTTCCACGCGACAGCGCCTGATAGATCGCCCCAGTGGTGACGCCAAAATGATCCGCTGCGGCTTGCGCATTGGTGAATGTTTGGCCCCGAATGCGCACCGGCATGGCGTCATATCTGAGCCGCCTTTTACGGGCCCCAAGCCTATCGAGACGTCCGGCAGCAATCGCGCGGCGCACTGCACCAGGCGTCACACCCTCGCCCTGGGCGGCTGCGGCGACATCGGCATAAACCGTGCCTCGCACCACCAGATTGACATATACTGGCTGCCCCATCAGGACGCCCCTGCCCGCCATCGCAGCACCCGCAGCAGCGCCGCTTGATGGTCGAGATCACCGCGTGCGGTGTTGATATAGCACCAGCGCGTAATCACATCCTCGCGCCCCACCTCCAGCACCTCGGCCACACCAGGTGTACCATCTCCGCGCGCTAACCCCTCGGCCAAGGCCAGATCGCGCGCTGGCGTCCATGCCCCCTTTGGCAGCGTTTCGAGGTGATCCCAGATCGCCCGCTCTGCGCCGCTTACGGCAACATCACCACGATCAGGCACCGATGCAGCATCAGCCGCGGGCATTACCTCCTGCGCCACAGGTGCAGGCGCTGGGGCACGGCCCTGAATCGCTGCGCGCCGGGCCTTGATCTCGCCCTTTTTTCGGAAGGCTAGGTTCGCGATCTGCTTGTGATCGCGGCCCAACTCCTGCGCGATCTCATCCCGCCCGCGCCCGCGCGCCAGCATGTCAAGCACTCGCTCCCGGTCCCGATCTGTCCATGGCAGGGTTGCTGGCGGCTGTACCGCCGCCGGTTTTGGGGCAGGCTTGGGATCTTGGGTCTTTTCGGGAACAGGATACGCCTCATCATCCAGATCCACTACCTCCAGCTCGGGCACCTCGACCGCGCTATCCTGATCTCCCAGCGGCGGAGTGACCCCGCGCGGCGCGGCATCCGGGTCAAAACACAGCGCCAACATGCCACCGGGGCGACTGACGTCGACAGTGAACCCGATCGCGCGAATATCGCTGGCGCAACCAGCCAGCATGTCCACAGCAGTGCTGCGCAACTTGGCCTGCCACATATCCTGCGCGCACTCCTCGCGCATTTCCTTGATCACGTCGCTCATATCAATTCCCCCTGCACTTGCGGCGTGCACTGGATGCCAAGCGCGTGGGCCTGCGCCACCGCCACGCGTACCCGCGCCACCGCCATGTTGAAGTAATCCGGATTGAGTTCGATCCCGATCGCGCGCCGCCCGCTCAAAACGGCGGAAACCAGCGTGGTGCCAGACCCCATGAATGGATCGAGCACCAGGTCGCCCGGGTTGGTGAAATCAAAAAGAATATCGCGCATCAGCCGCCACGGCTTTTCGGTCGGGTGGCCGCCGTGGCGATCGCGCGGATTGGTCTGGTGGGTATAGACCCCGCGCTTGCCGCCCGCATTCCAGCGCGCATATCCAGTCCCGCACCAGGCGGTGACGAAACACTCGCACCACGATCCCGGCCCCTGCCCATTGAACTGGGGCGCGCAATCTGGCTTGATCCAGCCGCAGGCGCGTTTGTAGCGAACGCCCTTGGCCGGGTTAATGACATCGGCCCAGCGGGTGGTGCCCTCGACCGTGCAAAAGGCGATGAACCAGCCCCGGCATAGCGGCACGACCTGCGCCACGAAATCCGCGCGATAGCTGTCGATCCCGTCAAAATCCAGCCTACGCAACTCCACCCCACCATCTGCGCGGATGGCGCGGCCTGAATTTTTCGCAGTGTGTAGGGATTGCTCATAGGCAGGATCGCAGATCACGTGGTCAACTGAATCGAGATCCGCCATCACCGTGCGGCAATCGCCTCGGATCAGGCGTACCGGTCCGATTGTGACGTCTGCCCCATTCACACCCGCACCTCATGCCAAATCGGCAACAGCCGGGCTAGCGGCACGGAGTAGCGCTCACCAAGATCCTCAAGATCGATATAGCGCCGCGCTTTCACCAACCCCAACGCAAGTCCAGAGGCCGCGTCCGATGCGATCCCGCGCGCGATCAGACGCTCCACCAGCCCCATGGCCCGCTTGGCATCGACCTCGGCAGCGCGCGCCGCACGGGCAGCGTCCGCGCCCCGTTTCGGAGCACCCTTCAGACCAGACTTGCACCGGCTGCGATCATACTTTCCGGGGTCTCGACGCGGCAGGCCGAACCGCCTTGCGGCCTTCGACACGGTGGACACGTGAGCGACACCATAATGCGCTGCGATTGCGGCAATCGTCGGTGCATTTGCCCACAAGTCGCGAAACTCTACATTGTTCTTGATGATCGGCGCCATCATGCACCCCCGCACAACATGTCATGAAGGTCAGGCCAGCGGGTGCGGGGCGTCGGGAGGAGGTGCCGCCCCGCACCACTGGCAGCGCCGGAAATCTCGGCACCACCGCCAGAGCCACCCCCAACAGTAGAGGGGCGACCGCGCTCTTGGCGCTCCTTCGCGTGGCCGACGATCTGTCCCACCACGCGTTTTGTCACAGATTGCACCGCAGACCGGTGGCCGGCCTGGGTCAGGAAGCCCGAATGACTGCGGAAAGCATCGACCACAGCCCCCTCGACCAGACGCCAAAGCTGCGCATGGTCGCGATGCTTCATCACAGATGGATGGCGGCTGGATGGGCTGCGCGGCGCGGTCATGACCGCCCCTCCGCCCGTTCGCGCAACGCACCATACATCCGCGCCGCGACCTCCATCAGATCGCCCAACTCCTTCATCTGCTCGAAGGCTTCGGTGGGCGTGTAGCCAGTCGGGTCGGACGATGCCGCCGAATGCGCATCGGCATGCTTAGCCACCACGTCCGAAAATTCCCTGGCGATATCCGCGAAATCCGCGCTGGATCCGCCCGCCGCGCCGAGGGGCGTGAAGACCCCACCGGCCAGCTGCGAAAAATGCTGCGCGATCGGCATCGCCGCCGCCGGTTCGATCCGCCCCAGCTTGTCGACATAGTTGACCCCGAGGCCGCCCGGCCGCACCTCCGACACATCGGTGCCGTAAGACAGTGTGGTGACGGAAATCCCCAGGTCGTCGGAGGCGCATTCAATGCCACCCACAGCCCTGTAGGCGCTGCGAATGGCGGACTGGATGGTGCCAGGTCTTGTCCTGCGGGTCATGTGAGAATTCCCCCGAGCGATTTCACAAGACGCAGGCCCCATGCCTGATCAGGATGAAGGCATGGATCGAAATCCTCATATCCCCGCATCAGATGGCCTCCTTCAGAGGTTCGGCATCATCGCCTTCGCGGGATGGCGCTGGGTTTTCCCTCATGTATTTCAGGATCTTGTCTGCTGTCCGCAGGGTGGGAGATCCGTCTCCGGCTTCCCACTTAGCCCAGGCAGCCCCGCCAAGTTTCGCAGCGCGCTGCACGACCGTCGAAGGATGAACCCCCAGCGCACCCGCATAGGCGCGCACCTGTTGCATGAACTTTTCCATAACTCACGATTAGTCTTTTTAGACTATCTCGTCAAAGTCTTTTTAGTCGATAGTCTAAAAAACCTAGTACGGTAGGTTACACCTATGACCGACAGAACCTTCGCACAGCGCCTTAAGGCCATTTTGGATAGCCGCCCTGAGATTACGGAATCGGGATTGGCGACCAAGGCCGGCCTGAGCGACAGCGTAGTCCGCAAGATTCTGAAGGGCACAACAAAGAACCCCCGCGTCGATACCGCCATCAAGGTATGCGCTGCGCTCGGAACCACGCTGGAAGACTTTATGTCTGGTGCTTTTGAGGCCGGACCGATTCCGGCTGACACAGAAGCGCAACGTATTCGGTCCCTACTGTCTCAACTATCACCGCGTGAGCGCCGTCTTCTGCTAACCTACGGAGAAGGGCTTCGCGATGCGCAGAATGCGGGCATCGAAGAGCCCCCTGAAGGCGAAGAATAAAGTCTGTAGCTGTCACTGTTCCCTCCTAAATTGAGAACACTAAGGGAACATCTGTTTAAAATTGCAACCGCTAGATGTTGATTTTTTGTTTCGTTACCGTTCAGGATGCTGCAGCGTACCGTAGGAACCACTCTCGCCACAGGAGAATCGTGAATGAAACGGCCCATTCTAACCGCCGCGCTGATTGCGCTTGCAGTCACGGCAGGACAGGCGTCGGCACAATGGCTACACCAGGAACAGGGCAGTGCCTTTGATGCCCAAAAGACGCAGATCGCGCTGACGTCGCAGGGTCAATACGCGGTGGGCCTACGCTGCACCGGCGCAGATGACCTGACGGTGATATTCATCACACCCGAAGCCATTGACCAAGACTCCTTGAAGATGCTCAACATCGCCGCGCCGGAAATCTTGGTACGGATCGACCAGAATGCGCCATACGCCATCAAGGCAGAGGGCGACAATCCAGAAGGAAAACTGACGCTACACGCGGCAGCTCCGCCCTCCCTTGCACGCGAGTTGATCGCGGCAACATCCAGCATTTCCGTTGCGGCAAGGCTATTGGGAAGCCTTTATCACGAAAAGGAATTCTCTGTTCGCGGCTCAACAGGTAGCGTGACAAAACTGGCAAACCTTTGCGGCCTGCCAAACGAATGATTCATACAACCTAATTGCTACGCCGTCGGCCCGGTCAATGCCGCCCGGACCGACGTGACCGAATCAATCTCTAGTCTTATTAGACTAACTTTTCTTGACATAGTCTTTTTAGACTATTACCATCGCCCCATCAAACCGATGGAGGCAACGATGCGTGCAACACGTGCAACAGAAGACGAGCCGCTTGTCAGCGACAACCTGTTGGCCCAACTGGCCGACCCCGACTTTGACGCGCAGCGCGGCGAATTCGACGCACAAACCCGCGCCTTGCTGGCCGTCGCGCTGCCGGAAATATGCAGCGAACTGCTAGGCTGGCGTCAGACCGCAAGCAATCGCCCCTTCGCCCTTGCGCTGGCCTTGCGGTCCGAAGCGATCGAGGCCCGCCTGGATCAGGCCAGGCACGACATCCGCGCCCCGGAGCCGGTCCACCCGAACACCCTGACCGCCGCCTGCGAAACCCTGTTGCGTCATTCCACCGACGCCGCCGAACGCAGCGCCGCCGCCGACGTGCTAGCCCAGATTCGGAGGGCCGCGTGATGGACGTCCTTCACAACCGACTTCATGCCTTCCTGCTGAACCTCGAATGCCTCGATGTCGCCGGGCAGCGCGATGCGGTCTACAGCGAGGTGATGGAAACCTTCGGGCGCTTCGATCCGCCCGCCGGCGACCGCAGTCATCGCTGGGATCTCGACCTTCATGGGGTGCAGGGCTGCGGCGCATCCGAAGAAGAGGCCATCGCCAACTGGAAACGGCTGGCCCGCGCCCAATGCAAGCTGGACGCCGAGGATGACGGTTTCATCACCGTCCACCCCGAGCTGCGCCAGAAAGGGGCCGCGTGATGGCGATGCGCGCCCGCCCCAACCCGACGCCGTGTGAAACCGGCCAGACTGCCGGGGTGTCCAGTCTGCGGACCCCCGGCGCCTTTTTCCGCCGGTTTCGCAAGGGTGGCGCGGACGCCGCCACCCGCCCCGTGCGCCCGCAGGCGCTGTTCCCAGATCAGCAATGGCTGGTGACCTTCCGGCGCCCCAATGGCGACATGGTGACCAAAGCTGTGCTGATCAACGGAGGCAACCTGCAAGCCGATATCAAGGTGCTGGCGCGGCTGGCGTTGCGCGACCAGCGCGACATCGACTGCGCCCACCTGCTGCGCGTCCAGATCGACCTGAACCCAACGCCGGCCAGCACCGAGGCGCTGGACAGCATCACCAGCGCCTATAGCGCCCGCCTCCGCTTCGAAGCGGACTGCGGCTGATTTCAATGAAAGCCCATCGCATGTTCTACAAAGACGAAACTCTGGCCCTCTTCATCGACGGGCCCAACTTCTACCACACCGCCCGCGCGTTGAATTTCGACGTGGATTACAAGCGCCTTCTGGAAACCTTCCAGGCCAAGGGGCGCTTGCTGCGCGCCAGCTATTTCACTCCGCTGGCCGACACCGAAGACCACGTGGCCATCCGGCCGCTGGTGGACTGGATGCAGTTCAACGGCTGGACCGTGGTGACCCAACCCGCCCGCATTTTCGAGGGCGATGATGGGCGCAGGCGCATCAAGGGCAGCACCGACATCGCCCTGACCGTCGAGGCGATGAACCTCGCACCCGCGATCGCGCATGCGGTTCTGTTCACCGGGAACCGCGACTTCGCCCCGCTGGTCAGCGGCCTCCAGGCAAAGGGCACCCGCGTTTCCGTAGTGTCCACCCTGCGCGCCCAGCCACCGATGATTTCCGACGATCTGCGCCGTCAGGCCGACGCCTTCGTAGACCTCGACACCCTGCGCCACGACATCGCCCGCCCCGCCCGCGACAGCGCTGTAGCGTGACCGACCTCGAAACCTGAAAAGGAGTGCAACCTTGATGACCCAACGAAAAGTGCCGACTGCGCCGCCAACGGCAGACCCACACGATCCTTACAAGATGCGCACGCTGGAACAGATCCTGATGCTGTTCGACGGCGGTGATTTCATGGCCGAGGTGATGACCGGCCACCAGAAGCTGATGCAGGAGCTTCTGGAGCACAACGGCGAACACGGCTCCAAGGGGTGCAGCGGCACTATGACCCTGCAGCTGTCCTACGCGGTCGGAAATTCTGGCGATGTCGGGATGGGCGCGATCGTGACCTTCAAGCCCCCGAAGAAGCCGCCATCCAGTGCCGGCGCATACATCAACGATGCCGGGGAACTGACCCTTTACAGCCCGATGATGAAGCGCATGCACCAGCCGGTTCGGGATGTCGATGACTACAACTATGACCCAACCACCGGCGAAATCCGCGACATAGAATAACGTCACCACCAGAGAAAAGGACCAATGACGTGACCGACGAAACCACACAGTTCAGCACCGAGAACCCAGCCGCCACGATGCGCGATGTCATGGAAAAACTTGGGGGCACTGAATTCATCGACAGGCCAGCAGACTTCGATCTGACCAAGGCCCACCTGGTGGCCACACCGGGCCACAGGACGATCGAAGACCTGACCAGCATGCACCGTGCAGCTGCGGAATACCTGAAGCCCGCGCGGCGCAAGGGGACGGCCCGCCTCGATGACCTGCAGAGCCTGATTGAATGGGCCAACCGCTTCAAGGGCCCGACATCGGCGCTGTTTGCAAAGCCTGACCTTCGGGCCCCGACAATCACCTGCATCGCGGACTATCACGCGGAAGGCCCTTCCGATCAGACGATTGCCACCGGCGACCCGACCGCCAGGCATTGCCATCACCGGGCAATCTACAACTTCCCGCTGTCGGAAGAATGGAAGGCGTGGACGGGCGTGTCTGGCCAGCCGCTGGAAAAAGACGACCTGGGCGAATTCATCGAAGCCAACGCCAAGGACATCATGGACCCGACCGCCGCCATTCTCGCCGGGAAGGAAACCAATAAGAACCAGCCGTGGGAAAATCGGCTGATCCAGACGGCACAGCAAATCGAAGGCCGCTATGGCCAGCTGACCCAACTGCTGCAGATGTCGCGCCAGTTCCAAGTGTACGAAACCAGCAACCTGAAGGTGACCAGCAACCGCGACACCGGAGAAGGTGAAATCCAGTTCCTGAACGAACACAAGGGCGCTGACGGCAAGCCGCTTCAGATCCCGAACCTGATCATCATCGCCATCCCGGTCTTCATGGGCGGCGCCCCATATCGGATGCCGGTGCGGTTCCGATATCGGAAAATGGGAGGCTCGGTGCGCTTCATCCTGTCGATCTACAATCCGGAAAAGGCGTTCGAATCGGCATTCAAGGAAGCCATCGAGGAGGCCGCAGAACGGACCGAACTGCCGACCTTCAAAGGCAGCCCTGAAAGCTGATGCCTCTTTCTGCCTCCTGACGACAGGGGGCAGCGACGGACACCAGCAGAAAAAGGTCCACCATGACAAGCCAGACCATCCACACCGCGCAAGTATCGCCCTACATCAGCGTCCAAGGCCCGCAGTACGTCGAGCCTGTATGCGCGCCTGACCAGTGCGACAATTACGATCTGGCTGATTGCCTCATGGCAGGAGGATGCCCACGCACCCGCATGGGTGAAGATCGGACCATCTTACCCGGTCACCGGGTCACCATCGACCTCGACGTCCAGACCGTTACCGCGCGGCTGGTGGGGCGGATCGCGCGATTATGACCGCTGCCCTACGCGTCCTGATCGCCTGCGAAACCAGCGGCATTGCCCGCCGGGCCTTTGCCGCGCGCGGGCATGATGTCTGGTCTTGCGATATCGAGACAGCCGAGGATGGCAGCAATCACCACATCATCTGCGACGTGCGCGACGGTATCCTGACAGAGGGCTGGGATCTGCTGGCGGTGATGCACCCGCCCTGCACCCGGCTCTGCCGCTCAGGCCGCCGCTGGATGAGCGGAGCCGGGAAATGGACGCGCCCAAAGGCGCTGCCTAAAGGCAAGACATGGGACGACATGCGCGCCGAATTCGAGCTTGGCGTGGATATCTTCACCACCTGCTGGGCCGCTCCGGTCCCGCGCGTGGCGGTCGAGAACCCCGAAATGAACGATCTCGCCCGCGACCGGATGCCGAGCGGCCTTCCAGCGCCGCAGATGGTGCAGCCGTTCTGGTTTGGTGAACCGGCCTACAAGGCCACAGGCTGGTACCTGCGCGGCCTGCCAGAACTGGCCGAAACCGACCGCATGCCAGAACCAGATCGCGGCAGCGGTGAATGGAAACAATGGAACCGGGTCCACAGGATGCCACCCGGACCCGATCGGGCCCGCCTGCGCAGCCGCAGCTTTCCCGGAATGATGAGCGCCGCCGCCGACCAGTGGGGTAGATATGCGATGAAAGAGGAGCAAGCAGCATGAGCATGGAGACCTGACCCATGGCCGCGACCAGCTTCACCGAGGCCCAGGTCAGGAGGGCTGTAAAAGGTGCCATATCCGCCGGGATCCGGATCGGTGAGGTGCAGATAGACCCGAACGGAACCATTCGGATCTTGCCAGCCACCACCGAAAAACCGCAGGGTGATGATCGGGAACCCAAACCGTGGTGAGCGAAATGCGCGTCAACCTGCCTGGACTGATGATGGAAAAGCAGCGATCAGGCAGATACACCTATCGGGTGCGGGTGTGCGGTGACAAGACGCGCAAGATCGCGATCGGCGTAGATCCTGAACATCCAGAGTTCATGATCCGATATGAGGCCGCACGGCGTGGGGAAACCTATCAGTCACCAGATGATCAAGGTCCGATTCCGAAAAGCGTGGCGTGGCTATCGCTGGCCTTTGAAGCGGGGATGCAGGAGCGGGTCGCAGCTGGCCTGATGCACCCAACGACGCTGAAACAGCGCCGAGCGTTCTTTGATCGCCTGCGCGCCGATCACGGCGAGAAACACATGGCGATGCCGCGCGAGAAGGTGATCGAGATCCGTGATGGTATGATGGCTACTCCGGGTGCCGCCGACAATATGGTCAAGACGATCCGCGCGCTCTACGCATGGGCGGTCGAGCGTGGCCATGTGGCAGATAACCCAGCCCTCGGCATTGGCAAGATCAACCGCGGCACCGGCGCCGTGCCGTGGTCCATAGATGATCTCAGTACGTTCCGTGATCGCCACCCCAAGGGCACGATGGCGCACCTGTCGCTGACGCTGTTTACCTTCACCGCATGCAGGATAGGCGACGCCTTCCTGCTAGGCCGGGGCAATGAGGTGAAGCGAGATGGCATCACCTATTTGGACTGGCAGCCGGCCAAAAAGGGCAGCACCCGCGTTGTGGTGCCGATCCTGCCTCCCTTGGCTGATGCTATCGCCGAGCAGAAGGTTGTCGGGCCCGCGTATCTGATGACAGGATGGGGAAAGCCCTTCGCGTCCAGCGCCGCATTCGGAAACTGGTTCCGTGACCGGGTTGCCGAGGCCGGGCTCGAGGGCCGCAGCCCGCACGGGATCCGCAAGGCAGCTGGCGAGCTGCTAGCGCTCGAGGGGGCGTCACAGTACCACATCATGGCCGTGCATGGTCATACCCAAGCAAAGACCTCCGAGCACTATACCAGCGGCGTCAACCGCCAGCGCTTGGCAGCCGAAGCAATGCGGATGCTTGGCAATCTCGAATGGTGATTTTGCAGGGCACCCTGACGCTAAGCCATTGATAAATAGTAGCTGAAAAGTGCCCTGCAAATCTGTTAAGACTTTGAAATTCAACAAATGTTGCACGCCTGCCGGGCCTACCA
>NZ_SMFP01000023.1 GCF_004348975.1 Antarcticimicrobium sediminis
GGATCACCAGCCGGTCCAGCACGTAATCCAACGTCACCTCGTCGTCGTGCATGTTCTGATCCTCTTTGAAGAGGTTCAGCCGTTTGCCCGCGCGCAGCTTGGTCAGCAGTTGCGAATAATAGAGCACGTAAGGGCTGCCCGGATCGCGCGCATAGGCCCGCGCGGTCTCCATATCGTCGGCGACGCAGATATTTCTAGCCACGCGCCAGTCGGCGTAATCGGGGGTGAAGCCGCCCTTTTCACAGCCTTCGACGTATTTCGGCCAATGGGTCGCGGCCCATTTTGGCAGCAGGAAGTTGCCCGAGATCGGCTGCCAGCCACGTTCGGCCATCGCGCTGACGCCCTGCGAGAACGGCGCCACGGCAGTGCCGACAATAGGCGGATGCGGGGCCTGGAACGGCTTCATGATATCGCCCTGACCGATGTCGCGCATCATGGTGCGCTCGGTCGAGACCTCCCAGAAGTCGCCCTTGAGATTATACGGAGCCTCGCCCGCCCAGATATCCAGCACCATGTTGATGCTCTCAACAAACATCGCGTTGCGGTCCTTGTCGATCGACCCGAACACCTCGGCATCCGACATCAACCCTCCGGGGGATATGCCAAAGTTCAGCCGCCCCTCCAGCATATGATCCAACATCGCCACTTCCGCTGCGATGCGCGCCGGGTGGGAGTTCGGCATGTTCACGGTGCCGGTGCCAAGGCGAATGTTCTTGGTTTCATAGGCGAGGCTGGCCAAGAATGCGACGCAGGAGGTGATGATCTCTGCCTGATCGGTGGTGTGCTCGCCGCAATAGGCTTCGGCATATCCCAGTTTGTCCGCCAGAATGAACGCCTCGCGGTCTTCGGCAATGCTCTGCGCAAACGGCTTGCCCAGCGGGTGAATCGGCATCGTGAAAAACGACAGTTTCATGGAGGTCCTCCCTTGGCTTCCCACATCAGTGTGACGCAGCAAGGCCAGCGGAAAAAATGAAACTTTCTGATGTTTACTATCTAGTTTTGCGATAGCAGAGCGACACAGGCGGCCCGCCTCAAAGGCGCCAGTCTGGCCGTCTCATGCAGGCGCATTCGAACGCGCCAATCCGTGTTGTCGCGTGGGACCGTCAATTCACACGGAAAGGATCAGACCGCCACCTTGTTGAACGCTCACGTGTTCGCCGCATCGTCGCGTTTCACCCGGAAGACCGCGAGATAAAGCGCGGGCACGAACACCAGCGTAATGACCGTACCGGCGATGATGCCACCCATCATCGCATAGGCCATCGGCCCCCAGAACACCTGTCGCGAGATCGGGATCAGGGCCAGACTGGCCGCAGCGGCAGTCAACAGGATCGGACGGGCCCGACTGTCGCTGGCCTCGAACACCGCATCCCATGCGCTGCGGCCTTTCTTGCGCAAGACCTCGATTTCATGAACCAGAATGATCGAGTTTCGGATCAGGATGCCGACCAGCGCCAGCACCCCCAGAATGGCCACGAACCCCAACGGCGCGCCAGACAGCCCAAGGGCAATGACCACACCGATCAGGCCCAGCGGCGCGGCGCAAAGCACCACAAAGGCCAGGCGAAAGCTTTGCATCTGGACCATGATCAGCGTCAGCATGATCAACATCATCAGCGGGACGACACCGGCAATGGGTCCTTGGCTGTCGGCGCTGGATTCAACCGTGCCGCCGACAGCGACATCGTACCCGGCCGGAAGCGCCGCGTTAAAGGCCGCGATCTTATCGGCAAGTTCGCTGACCACCGTCGCGGGTTGATCCTTGGTCGCGATATCGGATTTGACCGTGATGGTGGGCATCCGGCTTCGTTGGTGGATGACCGGCTGTTCGGTACCATAGTCAAACGTCGCGACGGCGCGCAGCGGGATCGTCCTGCCATCGGTGGTGCCCAGTTGCAGCCCGGCCAAAGCTTCGACCGACTGGCGCGAATCCGCGTCACCGCGTGCGACGATATCGATAAGATAATCCGCATCGCGCAGCTGCGTCATGTTGGCGCCGTTATATATTGCATTGAGGGCCGCCGCGATGTTGCGCGGGGTGATGCCCAATTGACGCGCCTTGTCCTGCAAGATGTTCACCCGCACTACGCGCGCCGGTTCATTCCAGTCCATGATCGTGTTGGCCAGACGCGGATCGGTCGCGATTAGCGCCGCAAGATCACGGGCATGATCGCGCAGCACGGTGATCTCGGGCCCGGTAATCCGGTATTGCACCGGACGACCGACCGGCGGGCCGACCTCCAGCAGTTTGACAAAGGCGTCGACGCCGGGGAATTCGCGCGTGGCGATATCGTTCAGCTCGGCGCGCAGGGCATCCCGGGCCTTGATCGACGGGGTCTGTATAACGATCTGGCCAATGTTGGGTTGCGCCGTCAGAACATCCAGCGACAACAAGAAGCGCGGCGCACCACGCCCCACATAAGACGCCCAGAACAACACGTTTTCGTTGTCTTTCAGATGCGCCTCCAGCCGGTCCATCTGGGTCTTGGTTTCCTTGATCGACGCATTTTGCGGCAGCGTCATATCCACCAGCAATTCGGGCCGGTCAGAATTAGGAAAGAACTGGTTTTCAACAAAGCGCATGGCCCAGATCGACACCCCAAAGGCCGCTACCGTCACACCAACGGTCAGCCAGCGAAACCGCATCGCACCTCGCAACAGGACATGAAACGCGCGCCGCACCCGACCGGGGCCGGTATTGATGTGTTTCATTTTCGCAGGCAGAAACGTTACCCCCAGAAGCGGCGCGAACAGCACTGCCGCGATCCAGCTGACAATCAGCGAAACCGCGATCACCACAAACAGCGAAAAGGTGAATTCCCCCGCCGCCGAAGAGTTGAGGCCAATCGGGATGAACCCCGCGACCGTGACCAACGTGCCCGACAGCATCGGAAAGGCGATCGAGGTCCAGGCATAGGACGCCGCCATCGTCAGGCTTTCGCCCTTTTCAAGACGCGAGATCATGGTTTCGATCGCGATCATCGCGTCGTCCACCAGCAGCCCAAGCGCGATGATCAGCGCCCCAAGCGAAATCCTCTGCAGGGTAAAGCCGAAATAGTCCATCACCAGAAAGGTGATCGCCAAAACCAGCGGAATCGTCAGTGTCACCACGAACCCGGCCCGCATGCCGAGGCTGACAAAGCTTACCGCGAGAACGATCAACACCGCCTCAAGCAAGGCGCGCAGGAAATGGCTGACGGCACTGTCCACCACCGCGGGTTGGTCAGCGACCTGATGAATGTCGATACCAATCGGCAGATCGGCTTTCACCTTTGCGATGACGGCAGCCAGTTCTGCGCCATAGTCGATGATATTCGCGCCCTTGCGCATGCCCACGGCCAGACCGACCGCCTCTTGCCCGTCAAAGCGGAAAAGCTCGGTCGGGGGATCGACATAGCCGCGCTGGATATCTGCCACATCAGTCAGGCGGAAAAACCGGTCCTCGACCCGCAGGTTGATGTCTTCAAGGCTGTCGACATCGCTGAACTGTCCACCGACGCGCACCAGAACCCGCTCTTCCCCGGCTTCGATCACCCCGGAGGGCACGATGGCGTTCTGCGCCGCCAGTGTTGCCTGCACCGCCTGCTGGTTCAACCCCAGCGCCGCCAATCGTTCGGTCGAGAATTCCAGATAGATGGCTTCATCGCGGGTGCCGAAAATCTCGATCTTGCCAGCATCATCCAACGCCTGAATGGCGCGGCGGGTGCGTTCGGCGTAATCGCGCACCTCGCGCGGGGAAAACCCATCCGAGGTAAAGGCATAGATATTGCCAAAGACATCGCCAAAATTGTCGTTGAACTGAAACCCGGCGAACTCTTCCGGAAAATCGCCCCGGATGTCGCCCATCATGTTGCGCACGGTCTGCCAGATGCGCGGCAGTTCGCTGGCCTTGGTCGTTGGCAGCAGTTCCAGATAGACGACCGTCTGGCCAGGCCGGGTAATGGAGCGGGTGAAATCCAGCTCCGGCAGATCCTCCAGCTCTTTTTCGATCCTGTCGGTGACCTGGGTTTGCGTCTCCAGCACGTCCGCCCCCGGAAGTGCGCCCGCGATAACCATAACCTTGATCGAAAAATCCGGGTCTTCCTCGCGCCCGATATTCACATAGGACAGCGCCCCCGCAATGACGGAGATCAGCATCAGGAACCAGATGAACGAGCGATGTTTAAGCGCCCAGTCGGACAGGTTGAAAGTCTTCATTCCGACACGCGTGGGCCGACGATCTGCCCATCCTCAAGTGAATTGATACCTTGGGTGACGACTTCGTCGCCCGGCTCCAGACCGTGGATGATCTGAACCCGCGCCCCAAAGGTTTCCCCCAGCGTAACCGGCGTACGGTGGACGGTATTGTTGGCGCGCTCCACGACCCAGACAGCGGGGTTTCCCGCGGGGTCCAGAATGGCCTTGCGCTCCAGCACCACGCCGAATTCGGCCCCGACCGACGGGCTGACATGGACCAGCGCGCCCAGCCTGAACCCCACCGGCGGATCGCTCAACGTCAGATGCAGACCACGTGTCCGCGTCGCGCTTGCGGCAACCGGATCGATCCGCGTCAGCGTGGCCTGTGCCGTCACCTTGGTATTGGCTATGAGGGTGGCGTCAAACACGGCGCCGATGCCCAGGCGGGTGGCATCTTTTTCGATTACGTCGATGGAGATTTCGCGCGCCGTGGTGCCCGCGAGACGCACCACCGGCTGCCCCCCGGTCAAGGAGGCCCCCGCTTCGGCAAAGGTCTGCGTTATGACACCATCTTCGGGGGCTTTCAGGGTCGCAAAACCGCGCATGTCCTCGGCGCGCGCCAATTGGGCCTGTGCCTGTTCCAGCCGGGCCTCGGCCGCCGTCAGAGCGCGTTCGGCATCCTCAAGGCGCGTGATGCTGCCCACACCGCTGGCCGACAAGATGCGGGCCCGATTCCGGGCATCCGTCGCGGTGCGCAATTGCGCGGTCGCGACCGTGACGCCAGCCTCGGCCGCACGCACGTCGGCCTCAAGGTCTTCGGGATCAAGCCGGGCAAGGATATCGCCTTTGTGGACCAGATCCCCGACTTCGACCGGCCGTTCCGCGATAGTGCCATTCATGGGAAATCCCAGATCGGTTTCTGTCCGCGCCTCGACAATTCCAACAAAACGGACAAGATCTCCGGCGCGCGGGTCCGCGAATTCCGAGACGACCGGACGCGCTGGCATCGGATCAGGGAGAGCCGCCTGTTCGGCAAAGGCAGGCAGGGCGAGCAGGGACAGAACAAGCGCGATCTTCATTGGCTGACCTCCATCTGGCGCACGATCCGGCCGGGGAAAAGCAACTGCGCCCCTTTCGACACGACCAGAGCGCCATCCTCCAACCCGCTTGCAACGATGATCCGCTCGGTCGTGTACCGGTCAACCGCGATCTGGCGGATCGAAACTGCCATCGTTTCAGGATTCACGATCCAGACTGCAGGGCCCTTGGTGGTCGCCGTCAACGCGGTGTATGGCAGTGAAATAAAATGCCCGCCCTGCATCCAGCCGGTGCCGCGCACAGCATCGCCATAGGCCATGTTTTCAGGCGGATCGAGAACCGAGATCGTCACCTTGACCGTCCCGGTATTCAGATCGACCAGCGGTGAAATCTCACGCAGTTGGCCGGTGAACTGCTCCGATGGCCCCTCGATCAGGACAAGATCGATGGCCTCCAGCTCCATATCTCTGGTCAGCAGCACTTCGGGCACATTGAAGATCGCGTCGATCTCTTGTCCCAGCGCAAGTTCCATGACCGGCTGCGCCGCCCCGACAACCTGCCCCGGCTCGACCATGCGGTCGATCACGGTGGCATCCGTGGGGGCCAACAAAACCGTGTCTTCCAGCGCCTTTTTCGCGCGGTCAAGATCGGCGCGCGCCTGCGACAGAACCCCTTCGGCGATCCGCAGCGCGTCCTCGGCGCTGTCGCGACTGGTCCGGGTGGTCGCGCCGCGCTCCAGCAAGGTTTCCTGACGATCAAAATCCTCGATCGCCTGACGATGATCCGCCTGGGCAGTGGACAAACCAGCCTCGGCCGCGCGCAGCGCTTGTTCCTGTTGCACCGAATCCATCCGCGCCAGCGGGGTTCCCGTTGCAACCGCGTCCCCCTCTTGGAACAGCACTTCGGCGACCCGTCCGCCGGTGGGGAAAGAGGCGCTAAGCTTGTTACGGGCCACAACTTCGCCGGTGAGGGAATGGCTTAGAATATCTGGGGCACCGGTGGCGGTGACCAGTTCCACAACCAGTGGTTCTTCAGCCCCTGCCTGAAGGGGGGCCAGCGACAACGCAACACCGGCACAGACCCACATCCGCACCGCCAGACCGACGATACTGCGCGCGCGCGGGCGCAAGTTGTACCCGGACCCAGCAGCGCGAGGGGTGAAAAGGCGTCTCATTTCATCAGCTCCTGCATACCGTCACGCTCAATAATGTTGCTGCGGACCTTCTGCATCAAGTGATCAAAGGTCTTGATCTCCTCCGCAGTGAGGCCGGTGATAGAGCGGAACATCTCGGTCGACAGCCCCATGATCCGGGATTGCAGCGCGCGTCCTTTATCGGTGATATCCAGCAACCAGGCCCGCCGGTCATCCGGGTCGCGCTGGCGGTGGATCAGGCCCGTACCCTCCAACCGATCCGCGATCGCGGTCAGGGTCGAGGGCAGCACATGCATATCCTCGGCCAGCGCCCCCATCCTTTTGGGTTCGTTCAAGTGGACCAACATGAGAAAATCGTTCTTGGGCACCGAATGGTCCAAGTCCGCCGCTTCGATCTGCGCCTCCAGCACCTCGTGCAAGAGGTGGATGGCGATCATCAGATCTAACTCCGGGGACATGATTTTAAACTCTTTCAACACCAAACAGGCAGCGAATTAACCAAGGCGCGCCGCCATTTGGTTCATTTGATGAAACATTATGGTTGTGAAGTAAAGCCAAAGCTGTGTCCTTTCGTCGTTTCGGCCCCGTCTGCGCAGTCGTTTCACGGTGATTAGGCAGAAATCGCCTGACAAAAAGGCACCGGCTCCCAAATCGGATGCAAGCCTGCCAAGGCGTTCGGGGCGCACACGACCTCTTCAGTCGACCTCACCGCCGCGGACCCGCAACGCGACCTCGACCAACGTGCGGGCGGGCAGGCCGGGGTGGCCGCCAAGGGCCTCTGCCGCCGGATTGCAGGTGGAAATCACCCCATCTTCCAGTGTCGAGCGGCCATCCCCGATTCGCGCCGACATCGCTGCGACGGTGGCCGCCGCGACACCGCGCGCCTGCAACGCGGGCAGGCGCGATGTCGCCGCGCCGCCGGCGTCGTTGAACAGCGCCAGCGCCGCATCGGCCTTGAGCGCATTGGCCGGATTGCCGCCAAAGATCGCCCCGTGAGAGCCGGTGACAACCACCTGCCCGGCATCTTCGGGTCGGACCAGACTGGCGGAATCGACCACGATCAGACGACGCCCACCGGGAAACGGCTGTTCCACCTGTCGGGCCTCTGCAATCACGGGGCAGTCGCCACCGGCCACGGGGGCGTTTTCCAACAGCGCCGCCGCCTCGGCACAGGGCATATCGGGGCACACGCCCAAAGCTTGTGCGAGAGCATTGGTATGGGAAATCCTGCCCCGGTCCACCATCGCCTCGGCATCGCCAATCGGCGCACTTTGATGATCCACCGCCGCCGCCGCCATGCCCAGTTGCTCCAGCCAGATCAGCCCACCGATCCCGGCCTGGTCCAGCCCGACCCCGGCATCGTTGAAGATGGCTGCCCGCGCACCCGAGCGGAACGCCAGACAGGCGGCATAAACCCCGCCATGCGATCCGGTGACGATGACGCGGCCCGCCGCGCCATCCAGTTTTGTAACACTGTCGGCCAGTAGCGGGTCAGGCAATCCGGTCCCCCTTCTTGACCTGAACCGCGCGGCTGTCGGCGGCGGGCAGCATCTTGCCCGGATCACGCGTGACCACCACATCAAGCACCGTGGGCCGCCCCTGTTCCGCCAACCCGCGCCGGATCGCATCGGCCAGCGCGTCGGGGGTCTCGACCCGAATGCCAAGGCAGCCGGTCGCCTTGGCGACATCGGCGTAATTGGTCTCGGCCAGATCGCTGGACTGATAGTTGCCCTCGCCATACATTAGGTGTTGCAGCGCTTTGACATAGCCCGAGGCGGCGTTGTTCACGACGATGATCACCGGCGCCACACCCATCCGCCGGGCCGTTTCGATCTCGCCCAGTACCATGTTGAAGCCACCATCGCCGGTGATCGCCACCACGGCGCGATCCGGCGCGGCCAGACAGGCCCCGATCGCGCCAGGCAGCCCATAGCCGATCGAGGCGAACCCCCGGTCAGGCACAAACCCGCGCCCGGCCTGTTTGCTGTCATAAAGCAGCCCGCTCCAATGCGCGGCAAAGCCACCGTCCGCGATCAGGATCGCGTCCTCGGGCAACAGGGTGTTCAACTCTCCCATCATCCGGCCCATGGAGACGGGGGTTTCATCGCTGGTCAGTCGGTCATTGGCCATCTCGCGCCAATCGGCCATCTTGGTCACCACGCTGTCGCACCAGTCGGCGCGCGCTGCCGGGATCGCAATCCCTGTCAGCGCCGCCTTAAGATCGCGGATGCCTTCGCGCGCATCGCCCCAAAGCGGAAGCTCGGGCTGATAGGTTCGTCCGATCTCTTCGGCGACGCAATCCAGATGGATCACCCGCTTGCCCGGCATCGGCACGGTATAGCGTTTGGTGGCGATTTCACCCAGTTTGCAGCCGATGACCATTAGACAGTCGCTGTCCTCAATCAGCCCGTTTGCGATCCGGTCATAACGCCCGAACAGACCCGCCGACAGCGGACTGGTGCAGGCGATCGCGCCCTTGCCGCTCATGGTGTGGGCGACGGGGATCTGCGCCGCCTCTGCAAGCGCCTGAAGATCCGCCGCGGCCTGCGAGATGTGGATACCGCCACCGGCAAGGATCAACGGGCGGTCCGCCGCCGCCAATAGGGCCGCCGCCTCGGCCAGCCCCTCGGCCTCGGGTCGGCAGCGCAGCGCCGGGGCCGCCTGATAGCGGGGATCGCAGGTGAAATCCTCCTCAACGAACCCGTGGGTGCCATGCGCGATGTCTTCCGGCACGATCAACACCACGGGGCCGGGCCGACCGCTGGTCGCAACGATGAACGCGCGGCGCAACAACTCGGGAATGCGATGGATCGTCTCGACCCGGATCACCTCTTTCACGGCGGGGCGCAGGATTTCGGCCTGATGGGTTTCCTGGGTCATGTTTTTCCAGGAATGATCGCGGTGGGTATCCCCGACGATGGCCACAATGGGAGAACCCGCATTCAGCGCCTCGACCAGCCCGGTGACAAGGTTCGTGGCCCCCGGCCCAAGCGTGGCATCGACCAGCCCGACCCGACCGGTGATCTTGGCATAGGCATCCGCCGCAAACACCCCACAGCGTTCGTCGTTTATCAAATGGTGGGTCAGCCCCAGCCGCCGCGCGGCGTCGTAATAGGGCAGCAGTTGAAACCCGCCCATGCCGAACACCGGCCCCGCCTGATGCGCCAACAAACCCCGGACCAGCGCTTCGCCGCCGGTCATTTCATTGTTCTGTGTCATGTGATTTCAGTTCCATTCAGGTGATGCGATAGCCCAGCCACCGCGGCAGCCAGAGCGCGATTTCGGGAAAGATCAGGATCAGCGCCAAGGCCACCGCCATCGCCAGCAGCAGCCAGCCAACCCAGCGAAAGGTGGATTCCAACGGCACGCCGGCGATCTTGGCAGTCACCATCAGGTTGACCGCGACCGGCGGGGTGAATTGCCCCATGGCAATGTTGATCGCCATGACGACGCCAAACCAGACATAGGACCAGCCGAAGGCCTGCACGATGGGCACCAGTAGCGGCAGGGTAATCAGATAGATCGACACGCCATCCAGCACCATGCCGGCAAACAGCATGACGATCATGATCAGAACAAGCACGACCCATTGATTGTCACTGACCGACAGCAACAACTCGGCGGTGGCGCTAAAGGCCCCCATGGTGGACCCGGCCCAGGCGAACAGCCCCGCCAGCGACAGGATCAACATCAGCACGCCAGAGATCCGCGCGCTTTCGGCCAGCACGTTGTAGATATCGCGCCAGCCCATCGTGCGATACAGCACCACGCCGACGAAGAACCCGTAAAACACCGCCACCACGGCGGTTTCGGTGGGGGTGAACAAGCCCGAGCGCAGCCCGCCCAGAATGATCACCGGCGCCATCAGCCCGGGCAAGGCGCGACGAAAGCTGGCCCAGAACGGCGGGCGCTCGGGCGCCTCGTTCGCGCCAAAGCCGTGTTTGCGGCTCAACAGGATGGTCGGAATGGCCACCGACGCGCCCAGCAACAGCCCCGGAAACAGCCCGGCGGCGAACAGCGCCCGCAGGTCGAGGCCGGGAATGATCACCGAATAGACGATCATCGCAATCGAGGGCGGAATCAAGATCGCGGTCGAGGCCGAGGCCGCGATCACGCTGGAGGTGAATGACCTTGGATAGCCCGCCTTGACCATCGAGGGCAGCATCACGGTGGCCACCGCCGCCGCATCCGCCGGGCCAGAGCCCGACATGCCGCCCATGATCATGCAGACCAGAATTGCGACCAGCGCCAGCCCGCCGCGTCGCGGCCCGACCATGGCCTGGGCAAACTCCACCAGCCGCGCGGCAACGCCAGAGCGCTCAAAGACCGCGCCGGTCAGGATGAACAGCGGGATCGCGATCAACGGGTATTTGGCGACCGCCGCATAGGTATTGGGCCCGATCATGCCCATCGCGGTCATGTCGAGCCCAAGATAGACCCCCACCGCGCCGCCCAGCCCAAGGGCGACGGCGATCGGGGTGCCGATCAGCATCAGACAGACAAAGACCAAGAGCAGCATCAGATTGGCAAGGATCACGATTGCGCCCCCCCGTTCCGAGGCCCGTTCTGCCGACCGGGCCGCAGCATCGCCCAGCCCCGGCCCAAAACCCGCAGCAGGATCGCCACGCATAGAATCGGCATCCAGATGGTGTAGATCCAGCTTGGGTTGCCCAACCCCGGCGTGGTTTCCTCCCAATACCATTCCGAATAGGTCACCCGCGCACCATAGTAGAGCACCAGCGAGAACATCAGCGTCGTGGCCAGCATCGAGACCACATCACACAGCCAGCGCAGCCCGAGCGGCAGGCGATCAAGCAGGAAGGTGATGCGGATATGCTCGTTGCCCGCAAAGGCCGCGGAGGCCCCAACGAAGGTCATGAACACCAGCAGAAAGACCGAGTATTCCTCGGTAAAGGCAAAGGAAACGTTAGTGGCATAGCGCGCGATCACATTGCCAAAGGAAATCAAACAGATCAGCGCCATGGCCGCCGCGCCAAGCGCCTCTTCGATCCGAACCGGGACGATCACATGTCCGGTGTCGGGCCCGTTGGAAACCGGGCCGGTGTCGGGAATTTCTGGCGGCATTTCACCCATTCCGCGCTCCTGTCTTGGCAGTGGAAAGACCCGGCCCCGCGCGTGCTGCGGAACCGGGGTGTCAGGTCAGCTTATCGGTTGGCGATCGAGGCCTCGGCCTGATCCACCAAATCGGCACCGATCTTTTGCTTCCACTGGTCATAGACGCCACGGGTCGCATCGACGAACTGCTGGCGTTCCTCTGGGGTCAGGGTCACCACATCGACGCCATAGCCCTTGATCTCGTCGATCAGGCTCTGGTCGCCACCGGTCATGCCCTTGCGCGCAACTTCGATCCCATAAACACCGGCATCCACCGCCGCCTGTTGCAGGATCTTCTGATCCTCCGGGGTAAAGCTGTCGAAAACCGCCGGGTTCACCGCAAAGATCAGCGGATCGGCAACATAGCCCCAAAGCGTTACATGAGTTTGGCCCAGCTCATGCATTTTCAGCACCGAATAAATGGTGAGCGGGTTTTCCTGCCCGTCGACGGCCCCGGTGGTCAGCGCCGGTTGCGCATCGGCCCAGCTCATCTGGGTCGGGTTGGCGCCAAGCGCGGTAAACATGTCGTTGTAGATCGGCGACCCCACAACGCGCAGTTTCAGCCCCTCCATGTCGGCGGGGGTGCGGATCGAGCGTTTGGAGTTCGTCACCTCGCGGAAGCCGTTTTCGGCCCAGGCCAGCGGCACCGCGCCCTTTTTGCGCACTGCGTCAAAAATCGCCTCGCCCACCGGGCCCTGCGTCAGCGCATCCAGCGCAGCATAGTCCGGCATCAGGAACGGCAGCGAGAACAGGTTGAGCTCGTTGATCTGCGGCGACCAGTTGATGGTCGATCCGACCGCCATGTCGATCACCCCCTGCCGCAAGGCGGTGAATTCGCGGGTCTGATCGCCCTGCACCAGCTGAACGCCGGGGTAGATCTTTAGATTGATCCGCCCCTCTGTACGTTCTTTGGTCAATTCTGCCCATTTCTCGGCAGCCAACCCCCAAGGGAACGGTGCCGGAACCACGGTCGAAACGCGGTATTCGTCCTTGTAGCCGTCTTGCGCCATCGCCGGGCCAAAGCCCAGCGTGGTCACGGCCGCGGCTGCGGCGATCATGGTCTTGAACGTTTTCATCATATCTCCTCCCTAAATGATGACTTCAGACATGGTGAGGTCCCTGCAGGGGCCACCACCGGGTTACATCGCTTTGGCGGGCTCCATCATTCCCCCCACCGCAGCGGCAATACTGTCGTCACTGACCCGCGCCTGTTCCTCCATCGGCGGGGCATAGGCGATGGGGATGCGCGGCGCCCCCAACCGGCGCACCGGCGCCTTCAGCCGGTGATGCAACGCCTCGGCCACGCTGGCAGCGATTTCCGCGCCAAAGCCCGAGACCGCCACCGCCTCATGCACCACCAACAGCCGCCCGGTCTTTTCGACCGAGGCAAAGACTGCGTCGCGATCCCATGGCCAAAGCGTGCGCAGGTCGATCACCTCGACACCGATCCCCTTGCTCGCCATCTGCTCGGCCACGCGCAGACAGGCCTGACGCATTCCCGACCAGGTCACGATCGTCAGATCACCGCCCTCATGAGCCACGTCAGCCTTGCCCAAGGGCACCAGATGTTCCTGCTCGGGCACCTCGCCCTCGAGCGGCCAAAGGTTCTTGTGTTCCATATAGACCACCGGATCATCGCTGCGGATCGCGGATTTCAACAGCCCGAGGTTATCGGCCGGGGTCGCCGGGGCCACCACCACAAGGCCGGGAATATGAGTGTACCAGCTTTCCAGCGATTGCGAATGCTGCGCCGCCGAAGAGCGCCACATCCCCACGGGTTCACGCACCACCAGGGGCACCCGCATCTGGCCGCCGAACATGAAACGGGCCTTGGCGGCCTGATTGACCAGCTCGTCCACCGCGCAAAGGGCAAAATCGGAAAACCGCATTTCGACAATCGGCCGCGTGCCCGTCATCGCCGCGCCGACCGAGGCCCCCATGATGCAGGCCTCAGAAATCGGTGTGTCCGCGATACGATCCGCGCCGAACATCTCTTGCAGGCCCTTGTACTGGCCAAAGACGCCGCCCCGGCCCAGATCCTCGCCCAAGGCCCAGACGCTTGGATCGCGCTGCATTTCTTCGATCACGGCACGCCGCCCCGCTTCGAGATAGGTGATCACAGCCATCAAAAAGCCCTCTCTCTCGGGTCGCCGATATCCTGAACGTCGCTAAAGGCGCCGGCGGCATCGGGCCAGCCAGTGTCGCGTGCGGTTACCGCGATCCGGGCCATCTCGGTGATTTCCTGCGTGTGAATGGCAGCAAGGCGCGCGTCGCTTTCCCCAGCCAAGCGCAGCGCCACTTCAAGCCGTGCGATGGGACAATTGCCGCGCCACTCTTCAACCTCGGCGGCGGGGCGATAGCTCGCCGGATCGACGGCGGTATGCCCGGTCATACGATAGGTGTGGCAAGTCAGAAAGCGCGGCCCCTGCCCCGCCCGGATCGCATCAATGGCAACGCGCGCGGCGGCGTCCACCGCAATCACGTCGTTGCCGTCCACCTCGTCCACCTCAAGGCCAAGGCTTGCGGCCCGCGCGGCGGCCCCCGCCCCCGCCGTCATGTCGCGGGTGCGGGTGGTGGCGGAAAACCCGTTGTCTTCGCAGACAAACAGCACCGGCAGATCAAACACCCGCGCCCAGTTCAAACCTTCCAGAAACGGGCCGCGATTGATCGCGCCATCACCAAAGATGCAAACGGTGATCTGACGCGAACCTTGCAGCTTTTGCGCATGGGCGGCCCCGGCGGCAATCGGGATATTGGCCCCCACAACGCCGTTGGCCCCCAACATGCCGACCCCGAAATCAGCGATATGCATCGAGCCGCCTTTGCCACCGCAGGTGCCACCGGCGCGCCCGAACAATTCGCGCATCATCGCCAGCGGATCGGCGCATTTGGCCAGCGTATGACCGTGGCCGCGATGGGTCGACAACAGCAGATCATTGGTTTCCAGATTGGCGCAGACGCCTGCTGCCACGGCCTCTTGCCCGATCGAGGGGTGGATCGCTCCCAACACAAGCCCGTCCTTTTGCGCCGCAATCGCCTCCTCCTCGAAGGCGCGGATGCGGTGCATCAGGGCAAGCCGATCGAGGAACTTCTCTCGATCCAAATTGTGGTGTCGCGCCTCAGCCTCACTGTCCTGCACGTCGTTCTCCTCCCTTGAATTACGGACGGACCTCCGCCGTTCGATCGCGTAGATCGTCCAATAGCTGCCCCAGCTCTGATGCCTCTGCCTTGAGCAGGGCAATCAGTTCCTCCAGCCGGGGCGGCGCCATGCGTTCCCGTATCGCGGCAATCGACAGCGCGGCGACGACGCGGCCGCCCCGGTCGAAAACCGGCACGCCGACGGCATTCATCGCGCTAACGATGCGCCCGTCGTTGAACGAAAACCCCTTTGCGCGCGCCTGGTCGATCATCGCGCGCAACGCGTCGTCACCATAGGCATCAAAGCCCTGACGCGCATCGCGATTGGCCTCAAGAATGCGGGTGATCTCTGCCTCAGGCTCGAACGCCAGCAGCGCCAGCGCCCCGGCTCCAACCCCCAAAGGCCGCCGGTCCCCCACTGACAGCGTCAGCGTGCGGATCGGAAAATCCCCGGTCTGACGATCAACGCAAAGCGCCTGATCGCCATCGCGCAGGGACAGAAAAACCGTATCACCGGTGCGGGCCGCCTGTCGTGCAAGTCCGGGACGCGCCAGATCAATGATGTGAAATCGCCGCGCCGCGTTGCCCAGATTGAACAGCTGATACCCCAGCCGATAGTGCCGCGCTTCGGGGTCCATATCGACATAGCCGACGTCGATCAGCGCCTTGAGCAAGCGCGAAACGGTGGTCTTTCCCAAGCCCACGGCATCGGCAACATCAGACAGGCGCGCGCCACCGGAGGGCCCTTCGGACAAGGCGCTCAACACCATCGAGGCACGCTCGATCGTTTGCATCGACGCCACGGATCTGTCGGCAGTTCTGACCGGCACTTTTCCCTCCCAGGTCCTGACGTTCTCCCCGTCAGTACCGTTGAGTGAAACAGATTCGGCCACACAATGAAACAAATTCCCGTCGCGACGGGTTATTTTCTGGCGCGCCCCTCTGTCCGGGGCGGCCATGATTTATGTATGGGGCTGGATTTTCCCTTGGGGCGGGACGGTTAAGCGATGGCAACCGCGTTTTGCCACTGCGCAAAGCCTCAGCCTTCGGGAATGTCCTGCACGAATTTCGGCACATGATAGCCGCGCTGCACCGCGGGGCGTTCCCTGATCCGGCGATACCACTGGCGCACATTGGGGAAGCCGGCCAGATCGACCTCGTGATACTCGTGGCGCGAGACCCATGGCCAAATCGCCATATCAGCGATTGTATAGACGCCCGCGCCTTGCCCCACCACGTAGTCGCGCCCCTCCAGACGGGTATTGAGCACCTTGTAAAGGCGATGCGCCTCTTTGACATAGCGGTCTTCGGCATAGGGGGCCTTGCCGCGATTGTATTTGACGAAATGATGCGCCTGTCCCAGCATCGGACCAAGCCCGCCCATCTGCCACATCAGCCATTCCAACATGTGCCAATACTCGTCGCCAGTGACCTGAAACCGGTCATACTTGTTGGCGAGATACAGCATGATCGCGCCGCTCTCCATCAGTTGGAGGCCGGTGTCGTGATCGACGATGGCGGGAATCCGGTTGTTCGGCGCGACCTTCAGAAAATCCGGGGCGAATTGCTCGTCCTTGGAAATGTCGATGGGTTTGACAGTATAGGACACCCCCAGTTCTTCCAGAAGAATGGAGACCTTGCGCCCGTTCGGCGTCGTCCAAGAGTATAGATCGATCATTGTGTTGTCCCGTTCGTTGGCCTGACATCTTCCATGTTAGGCATCTTTCCCCCGCAACGAAAGGAATATTTATCGTTCGATAAATAGTGCGAGACACGCAAGGCCCCCGAACACCTCAGGAGGGTGTCGCGTATCGGGCCTCGGTGAACAGCATGTACATTTCCAGCATCTGCCGGATCGCTTCCGCGCGCCCGTCGCCGTCATCATTGCCCGCGACCTGCTGGGCCCAGCCGTAATTCAGCAACCCGCCATGCAACAGCCATGGCGCTTCGAGCTCGACGGGCGTGACGAGGAAATCCTGATCGCAGCCCAGCTCGATCCGCCGCTCGCGCACAAGGGGTTTCAGGATCTGTTCCTGCACGACCTCCTTGTACCAGCTATAAACCTCGGCATCGCGCAGCGACGCAAAATGCCAGAGCCGCAACCAGACGGGGCGAAAGATCGACTCTGTATAGGCCTCGTAAAACCGCTGGAACCGGTCCCGCACCGACAGGCTCCGATCCAGCAAGATATCGTCCCATGCGGGATCCCAGCTTTCAAGAAAGACGCGGGCATAGACCGCCTCTATCAAGCTCTCCTTGTTGGGGAAATAGCGATACAGCAGCGGCTGGGTGATCCCTGCGCCACGTGCCACGTCGCGCGTGCTTCCATCGAATCCGGACTCCGCAAACAACTCGACCGCGGCCGAGACAATCTCGTCCCTGCGCGCCGCCGGCGACAGTCGGCGCCGGATCGGCACCGGCGCGCCAGAAGAATTGTGTTGCTCTTGTGTGGACACCTGAACTCCGAAGTTTCGAATACCCTCTGTCTCTAACAGAACGCATTCCGGACTTGCAGTCCAGATATTTATCGTGTGATAATTTATAAAATCATAGAGGAGGCTCCGGCGATGCGTCTTTGGGGACGGACAACATCCGTGAATGTTCAAAAGGTTCTGTGGACGCTCGAAGAGCTGGGCCTGACCTATGACCGGCTGGACGCGGGCGGTGCTTTCGGTGGGCTGGATACGCCGGACTATCTCGCGATGAACCCGACCCGCAAGGTGCCCACATTGCAGGACGGCGAGTTGGTGATCTGGGAATCCAATGCCGTCGTGCGCTATCTTGCCCAAGCCTATGGGGACGGCATCTTGGCCGGTGACAGCCCGGTCGAAACCGGACGCGCCGACATGTGGATGGAGTGGTTCCAGAACAACCCCTACCCCCATTTCATCGCGCTTTTCTATCAGCTGGTGCGGTTGCCGCAGTCAGAGCGCGACCCAGAAAAGCGTGACCGCGCCATCGCGGCGCTGAGCGAGAATTTTGCGGTGCTGGAATCGCATCTATCCGATCAGCCGTTTGTCGCGGGCGACAGGTTTACGATGGGGGATATCCCGGTTGGGGCCGCGCTTTATCGCTATTACACGATGGAGTTCGACCGCCCCGATCTGCCTGCGCTGGCCGCCTATTGTGATCGGCTGGGACAGCGGCAGGCCTATCGGGATACGGTCATGACCTCCTATGACAGCTTGCGGCCCGCGACGGCCTAGCCCACGACCAGATCAAGAAAGTTGTGGATCCCAACCGAGAAATCGTCGGGGCGATCCACGTTCATCACATGTTTCGCGCCGGGCACGACCGTATAGCTCGAATTCGGGCAGGCATCGGCCATGGCGCGCATCGTGTCAGGGGTGGCGCCGCCGTCATTCTCGCCCGCGACGAACAGGGTCGGCACGCGCATCTCGCCCAGATGCCGCAGGTAATCCAACTTCATCAGCGCATGGGCGCAGCCGCGATAGCCTTCTTCCGTGGTTTTCAGGAAGCCCGCGCGCAGGGCGGCTTCGCGCTCGGGGTGATCGCGGCGGGTGTCCTCGGACAGCCAGAACCC
The DNA here is from genome assembly GCF_004348975.1 of Antarcticimicrobium sediminis. Lineage (GTDB taxonomy): Bacteria > Pseudomonadota > Alphaproteobacteria > Rhodobacterales > Rhodobacteraceae > Antarcticimicrobium > Antarcticimicrobium sediminis. Next base: position 18,165 of record NZ_SMFP01000023.1, read on the forward strand.
GATGGTCCCGTTCCAGACCGCCTCAATGCCGCCCTCTTCCATCTTGGCCAGTCGGTCGTGCCAACTTTGAACAAAGGGCGCGGGCGCGTCCGAACGCGCGGCACAGCAGATCAGCCGCTCGATCCGTTCGGGCGCGGTCAGCCCCAGCCCCAGCGCAGTCATGCCGCCCAGCGAAAGCCCCATGACGGTGGCGCGCTGCACCTCATGCGCGTCCAGCACCGCCAGCGCATCCGAGACGATGTCGTCAAAGCTGTACGGCGAAGGCGGGGTCGGGCTATCGCCATGACCGCGCGTGTCGCAGCGGATAACCCGGTAATAGCGCTCCAGCAGCGGCAATTGCGCGTCCCACATGGCGCTGGTCGCGCCAAGGCTGTTGAGCAGAAGCAGGGCCGGGGCATCCTTCGGGCCACTGGCAGTGGAATAAAGCGTCAGTTGGGTCATGCGAGTTCCAGCTTTCTATATTTGCGTTGTGTGTGAGATCTTTGATTCTGCGAAACGGCGTCCGCGAACAGGATCAATGACTGGCGCGCCCGGGCGGCATCCGCCCAAGCGTGATCCACGAAGGTCAGCGTGCCGAAGGTGCCGATGGCGTGGACCATCTCCTGCAGCCGCCCCAAAACAGTGGCTTGCGTGCCGTAGAACACGCAGTCGTCAATCCGCGACTCCACCGCCGCGTCATCGGCGCCCGGTGATAGGGTTCCCCGGTAATAGGCGCGGCACGGGCTGTCTGGCGCCTTTGCGATCGCTTCCGCTCGGGCGGGATCATCGTCCACCACAACCGTGCGGGCGATGCGCCAGTCCTGCCTGCGGGCGCAGCGGGCGGCATGGGTGCAGCCCGTCACATGCGCCGCCCAGTGCCGGGCCAGCATGTCGATGTCCAACCAACTGACCGACAAGGGCGCGCGCCCCTGGGCTGACTGAGCCCGGGCAGCATCGACACATTCGAACAGGGCCGCCAGCGGTCCGGGCGCTTGGCTGCTCTCCTTTTTGGAGACGCCATCCACCGAAATCAGCTCCGGCAACTTTCTGACCGGGCTATCCGATACGATCCGCAGCAACGCCTGCCGTTCGGGACTGTCTATAGAGAGGGGGGCGCCGGTTTCCGGCAGGGCCGCGTAGAATTCGGAAAACCCGAGCGCTTCGGCCAGTTGGGCACGAGCCCCGGCATCGGGACGACCCGGGCCGCGCCCCTGCGGGAATACGGGGGGAATGGACAAATATCCGAGTTTCATGACGGCCTCCTCCACAAGGCGGAGGCTTTTTTCAACCTCCTGCCCCAAAAGGGTAAGGGCAGGAGGTCGAATATTTGAAATTATATATGCGCGCGGCATATATCAGAAAAGTTGATAATCCTCGCTCTGCGCGTCATTGCAGATCGTAGTCCACAGGCCAGACATGACCCCCGGCCCGCGCGGCGTCGATAAAGTCCTGCATCACCTTGGTGCCGGGCATCCCGCGCGAATCCGCGTCTTGGGCGCTTTTGCGGGGAAGTTCGGCGACGCTCTGCGCCCATTCGGCGCGCACCGCGTCCGGCAGCGTGGTGATGATGGCGCCGTTTTCCTTCAGCGCGGCCAGACCCGCCGCCTGGCTGTCGTCCATCGCCTTGCCGTTGCGCCGTTCCCATTCCATCCCAGTCTCGGTGATGATCTGGCGCAGATCCTCCGGCAGGCTTTCCATCTTGGCCTGGTTGGCGGTCAGCACCACCACCGGCATCGCGCCATAGCCGATCAGGGTATAGTAGGGCGCAGGCTCATAGTATTTGAAGCCGTTGTACCCGGCAGGCGTCATCAACCAGCCATCATAGACACCGGTTTTCAGCGCCATATAGCCCTCGGGCAGGCTTGATTGCACCGGCACCGCACCAGCATATTCCAGCCATGGCAGGTTCGGCCCCGCGCCGCCGATCTTCACCCCTTTCAGGTCGGAAACCTTCGTCCATTCCTCCTTGGTGCCCAGATGGTAATTGTCCCATGCGCCAAGCCCCAGCATCTGCTGGCCAAACTCTTTCTCGAAGACCTCGGAAAGCCATGGGTTCTTGTCATAGACCACGCGGACCGCGGTAATCGCGTCCGACGAGGCCTGCGGCCCGAACGGTTCGAAATAGGGGAAATTATGCAGATAGAGGTTCGACGGCTCGAAACACACGCAATAGCCGCCGAAATCCAGCAGCCCGTTCTGCACCGCTTCCAACGTCTCGGACACGCCGGCAATGCCACCGCCATAGGATTCGATGAAGTTGACCTTGTGATCTGTCTCTTCCGCCGCGCGGCGCTTTACCTCGGCCACGAAGAAATCGGACATGGTGGTGACGTAGGGCGCTGGCCCCTTGGGATGCCCCGAGCCGATGCGGAACGTGAATCGGTCCGCCTGCGCCGTCGTGGCAAGAAGTGCCAATCCAAGCGCCGTACCGACAAGTTTCCCCAGAATTCTGGCTTTCGATGTCATGATAGTAATCCTCCCTACAAAACGTTTTGCCGCGATTTCCCGCAGGGGACAGACATTTTGTGCCCCGATTGAATCGCGCTGTGGAGGAATGATACATTAATTTATCACTCGATAAACAAAAATCTTGTGCAATGGTTTCCCTCAACCTACGCTCACTGGGGACATCAGCACTGAGGAGGAGTGATGAGACATCAACTGAAAATCGCGCGGTGGGCACATGTTCTATCGGCTGGGTGGGTCTTTTTTCTTGCCCTGCTGATCATCGCCGACGTTCTCGGGCGCATTCTGTTCCTGCACCCGATCGCGGGCACCAAAGAGATCCTGCAAAACTCGGTCATCGCGGTGACCTTTCTGCAGCTGCCGCTGGCGATCTACTCAGGCTCCATGCTGCGCACCACGATCCTGCTCGACAATCTGGGCCCGCGCGCTGCAAAGACGTTGCGGGTCTTTGCCTGGCTGTTGGGTGCGGGCCTGTTCGCCGCCATTGCCTACGCTTCGATCACCCCGGCGCTGTCGGCGATCCGGCTTGGCGAATACGAAGGTGAAGGGGCTATGCGCATCTATACTTGGCCGGTGCGCATCCTGCTTGTGGTCAGCTGCGCCTTTGCCGCCGTGGCATATGTATCCGCACTGATCGCGGACCTGACCGGCAAGCATGGCGAAACCCCCAGCGCCCCCAAACCCGCCCCGAAATCCCCGGCAGGAGCAAATCTGACATGACCCTCACAATTTTCGGCATTCTCGGGCTGCTCATGCTGTTCATCTTCCTCGGCGTCCATCTTGCCGTGGCACTGGGAACGGTCAGCTTTATCGGTGTCACATGGATGATGGGCGGCGTCGATATCGGCCTGTCGATCCTCAGCACCACCGCCTATGAATCGCTGCGCAAGGATGTCTTCATCATCATCCCGCTGTTTGTCCTGATGGGCGATTTCGTCAGCCGGTCGGGATCGGCAAATGACCTCTACGCGCTGTGCAACCGGGCCTTCCGGCGTCTCCCCGGTTGCCTCGGCGTGGCCACGGTGGTGGGCAACGCGATTTTCGCGGCAATCACCGGCGTGTCGATTGCCGCCGCCGCCACATTTTCCCGAATCGCCTATCCCGAGATGGTGGCGCTTGGCTACAGCAAGCGATTCTCGCTGGGCACGGTCGCGGGCAGCGCGTGTCTTGGGATGCTGATCCCACCGTCGATCCTGATGATCGTCTGGGCCGTGCTGACCGAGCAATCCATCGGCTCGCTGTTCATCGCGGGGCTGGTCCCTGGGCTGATCCTCGCGCTGGCCTTTTGCGGGTACTGCGTCGTTTACGCCATCCGCAATCCCGACTGCGCCCCCGTCCTGACCGCGCAGGATGTCGCGAAGGACGACCCGGACGTGCTGCGGCGACAGTTGCTGGGCGGGCTGGCGATCCTTGGGCTGATCGGCGTCGTGATCGGAGGCATCTGGGGCGGCTTTCTCACCCCGACCGAGGCGGCGGGCTTTGGCACCATGGGCGCCTTCCTGCTGGGTCTCGCCAAGGGCATGACGCGCAAGGACATACTGAACGCGATCTACAGCGCCGGGCGCATCACCGCCCCGATCATGATCCTACTCATCGCCGCGTCGATGTATTCGCGCTTTCTTGCCATGGCGGGTGCGACGCAGGTGATCACCGATCTGCTCTTTGCGGTTAGCGAAAATCCGGCCGTGGTGGTGGGAATCATCTTCTCCGTCTGGATCCTGCTGGGCATGTTCATCGATTCGACCTCGATCATCCTGCTGACGGTGCCGATCTTCGCGCCAGTTGCCACCACTCTCGGAATCGATCCGCTGGCCTTCGCGATCTTCGGCATTCTGGTGATCGAAGCGGGTCTGCTGACGCCTCCTTTCGGGCTTCTGGTATTTACCGTGAAGGCGTCCGTACCGGATCCACATGTCACCCTTGGCGACATCTTCAAAGGGGCGATCCCCTTCTGGATCCTGATCCTTGTGGTGGCGATCATGGTGCTGCTTGTGCCGGGGCTCAGTACCTGGCTGCCCAACACCATCATCTAAACCCCGCCCAAGATCGACCCCCGCCCGTCAGCCCCGGCTGACGGGCGGTATTTCCAGAACCGAGTTCAGCTCTTCCTGAAGAATGTTAGCAAAGGCCTGCGCGGCGATGCTCAGCGGTTGCTTGCGGGCATGGATAAGCATGTAGTTCACGTTGAGCGGAGGATCGGCCAAAGGCACGACCTTGCGCCGCTTGCCATCCAGATCGGGCAGGCACAGCACACCCGGCAGGATCGACACCCAATCGGAATTCGCCACAAGGTCCAGCGTGCCGTGCATCGTGTCTAGTTCCAGCTTATCGGCCAATTCGATATTGTTCACCGCCAGATAGGTCTCGATCCGGTGCCGCCGCGCGTTGGTCGGCCCGGGCAGCACCAGCCGTAGCGGCGTCACCTCGCGCAGCCGGATGCCGTCGTCCCGCACGGGAAGCTTCCGGTCCCGGGCATAAACCAGACATTCGCGGTCCTCGCCCATCGCCTTTGACACGAGAACCTCGCTCAGGTCGAACGTGGCCGGCACCACCGCGAATTCCAGCCGCCCGCCCGCCACCTCGTCAGCGAGCGCCCCGGAATAGGCCTCCGAGATCGAGACGCGCACCTCTGGGTATTCCCGAAACATCCGCAGCAGCACAGAGGTCAGCACCGAGCGTGTGAAGGAGGGCATCAGCCCCACATGCACATGCCCCACAACGGCTTTGGACAGCGACTGCAAACGGTCCTCCGCATTGCGGGCGGACGAGAGCACCTTGACCGCCTCGAGATAGAACGCCCGCCCCGTTTCTGTCGGCGTCACCCCCGAAGAGCTGCGTACGAACAGCGTCACGTCATAGCGTTTCTCAATCTGACGGACATGCATCGACAGGCCCGATTGCGTGGCATTCACCTTTTCGGCAGCCGCCGAAAACGACCCCTGTTCATAGACCGCAGCGAAGTAACGCAGTTGTTGCAACTTCATCAGGCTATCCGCTTTTATTGTAGTCAGTATTTGTCATTATACTAATATGTGAAGGCATGGCATCCTGTATTTTTTCCCGACCACGCGGAGAACAGGAACCGACCATGACGACTCCCCAACCTTAGGCCCGCCCCCCACGAGTCGCTAAGCGCATCCTCCCAAAATCGGTGCCGCACGGTGACGTGGTGAGGTCCCTGCCCCGCCTGATGGTCGTGCCCAACGGCGCGCGCCGCGACAAGGCCAAGCGGGTCCGGCAGTCTGGATGACGCCCTGCGCGCACTCACCCCCGCAAGCCCGCCCCCAGCCTGAACCCGGAAACGGCGGCACAAAAAACCCGGCCCGAGAAAATCTCGGGCCGGGTCGGTTCCGGTTGGGAGGGAGCCGGGCGGGTAGCAAAGCCCGGCTCAAGGGGCCGGAAATCGTTTACCCAATAAGGTGGCGCAGAATCTCGGTGAACGTGTCAACCTGCGCCGGGCTGAAGCCTGCGAATCCTTCCTGCGCATTGACCTCGGCCACGCGCCAGCACTGATCGGCCTTGCCCTGCCCCGCATCGGTCAGGGTATAGCGTTCGCCCGTCTGCGCCACGAGACCGCGGTCTTCCAGATTGATCAACGCAACATGCGCTTCGGTCTCTGGCGTGTGCAGGTGAACGACCAACTCCTCGTCCGTCAGCGCAGGAAAATCATTTAGCACCAGCAGAATTCTCGCCTCGATCACGCTCAGACCCAAGGTTGCCATTTTGGGTTGATAGCGGTCCTGATAGGCCCGCACAGCCCGCAGCATCAGAAAGAACGCATGATTGCCCAACCGACCCCGATCCGTATCCGGAAGGCTGGCTTGATCCGTCTTGGGGAAACTGTCCGGATGGTCGTAGACCATCGCGTAAGAGCCCTGATGAAAGCACAGCGGAGAGCGGCCGAAATCGTCGAAGGCGATGACGCGTCCGACAAAGATCCAGTGATCGCCGCCGTCGAGCCGGTCATAGGCTTCGCACTGGAACCGCCCGGCGCAATTGGGGAAGATCGGCGCGCCGCCAAGCCCGTCCTCATGGGCGACACCGGCGAACTTGTCCTCTTGCTGGCGGGCGAAATGGTTCGACATCTCCATCTGATCCGACGCCAGAATATTGACCGCAAAATGCGTGGCGGCCTCGAACACCGCGCAGCTTCTCGCGGTCTTCATGCTGCTCCACAGGATCAGCGGCGGGTCCATCGAGAGTGAATTGAAGCTGCTGGCGGTCACCCCCACCTTGGTGCCGTCTGGCGCGCAGGCGGTGATGATCGTCACCCCCGTGGCAAAGTTGCCAAGCGCCCGGCGAAAGGCCTTGGGGTCGATCGCGGGTTTGCTCATCACTTCGGTCATGTCTCATCTCCTCC
>NZ_SMFP01000024.1 GCF_004348975.1 Antarcticimicrobium sediminis
AAATGTTCCGCAAGCTGCTCGATCGTGGGGAAGCTGGCGACAACATCGGCGCCCTGCTGCGCGGCATCGACCGTGAAGCTGTCGAGCGTGGCCAGGTTCTGTGTAAGCCGGGCTCGGTCAATCCGCACACCAAGTTCGAAGCCGAAGCCTATATCCTGACCAAGGATGAAGGTGGTCGTCACACCCCGTTCTTCGCCAACTATCGCCCGCAGTTCTACTTCCGGACGACAGACGTGACCGGCACCGTGACGCTGCCCGAGGGCACCGAGATGGTGATGCCGGGCGACAACCTGAAGTTCGAGGTCGAGCTGATCGCCCCGATCGCAATGGAAGACGGCCTGCGCTTCGCCATCCGTGAAGGCGGCCGTACCGTCGGCGCTGGCGTCGTATCCAAGATCATCGAGTAATCTTGGCGGTTTAACAGCCGATCCAGACAGTCAACAGGGCCGCTCCACACCGGGGCGGCCCTTTCTCCATGCGGGCGATCCGCCGGGCGTTTCAAAGCCGCCAAAGCGGGCCTGCCACTTCGCAGCCTGCGACTGCGCGCCGCCGCCGTTTTTCCTTTCACCGCAAATATCCCCGCCGGAGGCACGCGTGCGATGCGCGCGTCGGGCATCTCTGGCTTGCCCCGTCGCTTTCCAATCGCTACACCGCGCGCCATGACGCACCCTGAACGCCCACACCGCAACTTTTATGGCCGCATCCGGGGCAAGACCCTGAAGAAAAGCCAGAAGGCCTATCTGTCCGAGGATCTGGCTCCGCTCTCACCCGGTGCCGTGGACTGGGACGAGAACCCCGAGCGCGAGCCGCTTGACCTCGACGCGCTGTTCGGGGGTAAACCGGTCTGGCTTGAGGTCGGGTTCGGTGGTGGCGAGCATCTGGTGCATCAGGCGGCCTCGAATCCGGAAACGGGGATTATCGGGGCCGAACCGTACATAAACGGCGTTGCCATGCTGCTGGGCAAGATCCGGCGCGCGGGGGTCGAGAACCTTGCCATCCATCCCGGCGATGCGCGCGATCTGATGGATGTGCTGCCGGACAACTCGATCGCGCGGGCCTTTCTGCTGTACCCTGACCCTTGGCCCAAGACGCGGCATCACCGCCGCCGCTTTGTCACGCAGGAACATCTGGAGCCGCTGGCGCGAGTGTTGCAGCCCGGCGCGATCTTTCGGGTGGCGACCGACATCGCCGACTATGTGCGTCAGACGCTGGAAGAGGTGCCAAAGGCCGGGTTCGAGTGGCTGGCGGAACGCCCACAAGACTGGCGCGTGGCGTGGGACGATTGGATTCCCACCCGTTACGAGCAAAAGGCGCTGCGCGAGGGGCGGGTGCCGCATTACCTGACCTTCCGCAAGATCTGAACCCTTGCGCCGTCGCCCGACGGGGCGGGGGATCAGCGCGCGATTTGCCGCCGGGGGCCGCCCGGGCCCGGCGTTGCCGTGAAACAGCGCATGGACGGGTGCGCCGTCATGCGTTACCCAAGCGCGGTGAAAATGGCCGTGAGAATGGCTGTGAAAACGGTTATGAAAACATGGCTGTGAAAATAAGGAACGCGCGCAGATGTCCGCACATGGCACCCCGATCCCGATGATGTCCGCCGCCTCTGGTCCGCTGTCCGGCGTGGCCGAGGTGCCGGGCGACAAGTCGATCTCGCACCGGGCGCTGATCCTTGGCGCGATGGCGGTGGGCGAGACCCGGATCACCGGATTGCTGGAAGGCGAAGACGTTCTGGACACTGCCAAGGCGATGCGGGCCTTTGGCGCCGAGGTCACGCGCGACGAGGATGGCACGTGGCATGTTCATGGCGTCGGCGTCGGCGGCTTTGCCGAACCGGATCAGGTGATCGATTGCGGCAATTCGGGAACCGGGGTTCGGCTGATCATGGGGGCGATGGCAACCTCGCCCATCACGGTGACCTTTTGCGGCGACGCCAGCCTGAGCACGCGGCCGATGGCGCGGGTGACCGATCCGCTGGCGCTGTTCGGCGCGCGCGCGGTGGGGCGCTCGGGCGGGCGGTTGCCGATGACGATCGTGGGCGCGGCCGATCCGGTGCCGGTGCGCTATAGCGTGCCGGTGCCCTCGGCACAGGTGAAATCGGCGGTGCTGCTGGCCGGGCTGAACGCGCCGGGCCAGACGGTGGTGATCGAGAAAGAGGCGACCCGCGACCACACCGAACGGATGCTGGCGGGCTTTGGTGCCGAGGTGCACACCGAAGAGACCGACGCGGGCCGGGTGATTACCCTGACCGGCCAGCCAGAGCTGAAACCGCAGGGGATCGCGGTGCCGCGCGACCCGTCCAGCGCCGCCTTTCCGGTCTGTGCCGCGTTGATCGTGCCGGGGTCGGACGTATTGGTGCCGGGAATCGGGTTGAACCCGACGCGGGCGGGGCTGTTTACCACGCTGCGCGAAATGGGTGCGGATCTGACCTATGAGAACGAACGCGAAGAGGGCGGCGAACCGGTGGCGGATCTGCGGGCGCGGTATTCGCCCGAGATGACCGGCATCCGGGTCCCGCCAGAGCGCGCCGCCAGCATGATCGACGAATATCCGATCCTTGCGGTCGTGGCGTCCTGTGCCGAAGGCAAGACGTTGATGACCGGGGTGCGCGAACTGCGGGTCAAGGAATCTGATCGGATCGAGGCCATGGCCGTCGGCCTGCGCGCCTGTGGCGTGACGGTCGAGGATGGCGAAGACTGGTGGGAGGTGACAGGGCTTGGCGCGGGCAATGTGCCGGGCGGGGCAACCTGTGTCAGCCATCTTGATCACCGCATCGCGATGTCCTTTCTGGTGCTGGGGCTGGCCGCGCAACAGCCGGTCTCGGTGGATGACGGCGCACCGATCGCGACTTCTTTTCCCGTGTTCGAGCCCTTGATGGCAGCCTTGGGCGCGCGGATCGTTCGGGTCGCGGTCGAGAATTGACGCGAGGAGCAAAGATATGAGCGAGCCATTTACAGTGGCCATCGACGGGCCTGCGGCCTCGGGCAAGGGGACGATTTCACGCGCCGTGGCCGCACGGTTCGGCTTTGCCCATATGGATACCGGGCTGTTGTATCGGGCCGTCGGGGTGCGGATGCTGGACGGCACCGAGCCGGTCGCGGCGGCGCAGGCCCTGACGCGTGCGGATCTGGCGGATGAGACCCGGCTGCGCGGGGCCGAGGCGGCGCAGGCCGCCAGCAAGGTTGCCGTGCTGCCGGCCGTGCGCGCGGCGCTGGTGGATTTTCAGCGCGCCTTTGCCCGCCGGGCCGGGGGCGCGGTGCTGGATGGGCGCGATATTGGCACGGTGATCTGCCCGCAGGCCGAGGTAAAGCTGTTCGTCACGGCCAGCGCCGAGGTGCGGGCGCACCGGCGGTATCTGGAGTTGCGCAAGAGCGATCCAGACACCACCGAGGACGAGGTTCTGGCCGATGTGCTGGTGCGCGACGCCCGCGACAGCGAACGCACCACCGCGCCCCTGCGCGCGGCGGCGGACGCGGTGCGCATCGACACCTCGCATCTGAGTATTGATGCGGCGGTCGAGATTGCCGTGAAACTGGTGGACGAGAGATACAAACGGGGCTGAGGGACAGTAATCATGAAAAACCGGACCATGGGCAAGGATGGCGCGCGCATTTCGGCCATCGGCATCGGGGCGATGTCGTTCTCGAACTTCTACGGCCCCACCGACGAGGCGCAGAGCCATGCCATTCTGGACGCGGCGCTGGAGCTGGGGGTGAGCCATATCGACACCTCGAACGTCTATGGCATGGGCAAGTCGGAACTGGCGATCGGCAGCTTCCTGAGCGCCCGGCCCGGGGTGCGGGATCAGCTTCATATCGCCACCAAGGCGGGGATCGCGCGGGATGATGCGGGCAACCGGTATTATGACAATTCGGTTGCCTATCTGGAGGCCGAGCTTGACGAGTCGCTGGCGCGGATGGGGATCGAGTGCGTCGATCTGTTCTATATTCACCGGCGCGATGCGGGTTTGCCGATCGAGGCGGCGACTGAAAACCTTGCTGCGCTGGTGAAAAAGGGCAAGACCCGCGCCATCGGCCTTTCCGAGATCGCCCCGGCCAGCCTGCGCCGGGCGTCTGCGGTGCATCCGATCGCGGCGGTGCAATCGGAATATTCGCTTGCGACCCGCGCGCCGGAGCTGGGGTTGGTGCAGACTTGCGCCGAGTTGGGCACGTCGCTGGTGGCCTTCTCGCCGGTGGGGCGGTCGTTGCTGACCGATCATCCGCTGTCGCGGGAGGTGATCCCGGAGCTTGGGTTTCTCAAGTCCAACCCGCGATTCGTCGAGCCTAACCTGAGCGCCAATCTGGACATTTCCGACAGGTTCCGCAGACTGGCCGCCGAGATGGGCGCGCCGGCGGCGGCGCTCGCCATCGCTTGGTTGTTGCACCGGGGCGATCACGTGATCCCGATCCCCGGCACCCGCTCGGTGGACCATTTCCGCGAATTGGTGGCAGGCTGTGATCTGGCACTGTCGGCGGCGGATATGGCGCGGATCGAACAGGTGCTGCCGGTGGGCTGGGCCCATGGCGACCGCTATACCGTCGATCAGTGGGTCGGGCCGGAACGGTTCTGCTGAGGCGGTTTCCGATGCATTCAGGATCCGCCCGGCCTTGCGGCCGGGCGGATCCTTTGACCTGAAGAGGCGCTACACCCCGATTCGATCCCGAAGCACCCGGCGCAGGATCTTGCCGGCGGCGGATTTCGGGATCTCGTCCACCCGCTGCATCCGGCGCACCTGTTTGTAGTGCGACAGGCGACCGTCGAGATAGCCTTGCAGATCCTCCAGCGTCGGATCGGCACCGGGGGCGGCGACGACAAAGGCCATCGGCAGCTCGCCCGCCTCATCATCGGGAAAGCCGATCACCGCCACGTCGGCGACCTCGGGGTGGGTCAGGATCTCGGCCTCCAGTTCGGCCGGCGCGACCTGAAACCCCTTGTACTTGATCAACTCCTTGAGCCGGTCCGTGACATAAAGATAGCCGTCCTCGTCGAAATGGCCGATGTCACCGGTGCGCATCCAGCCGCCCTCGACAATGGTTTCGGCGGTGGCCTGCGGGTTGTTGAGATAGCCTTTCATCACCTGCGGGCCGCGCACCCAAAGTTCGCCATCCACGCCCAGCGGCAGGTCTTGACCGGTCTCGGGGTCGACGATCCGGCTTTGCGTGTTGGGCACCGCCACGCCCGAGGCGCCGGGTTTGCCTTTGCCGTGGGGTGAGACATGGCTGACCGGGCTGAGCTCGGTCATGCCATAGCCTTGCGTCGCGTTGGTGCCCAGCCGCGCGCCCATCGCCTCGGCGACATCCGCCCCCAGCGGCGCGGCGGCAGAGTTCACCTGGGTGACGAAGGACAGATCATAGCTTTCGACCAGCGGATGTTTGGCCAGCGCCAGCGCCACCGGCGGCACGATCCAAAGCCGTGGTGTGCGGTATTTGGTGGTCAGGTCGAGAAACTGCGCCAGATCAAAACGTGGCATGGTCACCAGACCGGCCCCGGCGGCGAGGTAGATGTTCATCAGCACCTCAAGCCCGTAGATATGGAAGAAGGGCAGGAACGCCACCGCCAGTTCGCCGGTGCGCACATCGGCCGGGGCCAGCGATTGATCGATGTTCACCACAAGGTTGCGGTGGGTCAGCATAACCCCCTTGGGAAGGCCGGTGGTGCCCGAGGAATAGGGCAGGACGACCACATGTTCGGCCACATTAACCGGGGCCTGATGCTCCAGCGGGGCCCCCATCAGATCGCTTAGGGGGGTGGCCCCTTCAGCGGCGCCGATCACCACGATCTCTTTCACCCCGGTGCCCTGTATCGCTTCGCGCGCGGTGTCGAGAAAGGCGGGGATGGTGAACAGCACCTCGGCCCCGGCATCGATCAACTGGTGGTTCACCTCATGGGCGGTATAGGTGGGGTTGATGGTGGTGACGGTGCCGCCCGCCCAGGCGATGCCGTGAAACACCACGCAGTAGTCCGGGCAGTTGGGTGCCATCAGCGCCAGCACCTTGCCCGGCGCCCAGCCTCGTTCGGTCAGACCCCCGGCCAGCGATTTCACCGCGCCGGTGAACTGCGCCCCGGTCATTTCCTGCCCGGTGGGGCCGTCGATCAGGACGGTGTAATCGGGGTCGATTCCCGCAAAGACGCGTTCGGTGACGGAGTGCGCGGTGAGCGCGATATCCGCAAACTGGCTGTTGATGAGTGTCATGAAAAGTCCTCCCGCAGGAATTCCTACACAGCGGGCGAGCGTTTCCAACCGGTTTCACCGATGCGGTACGTGACGTCTTTTCCTTGCGCTATTTCCTGCGACCAATTATAGAGCGCCTGTCAATAAGGGCGAAAATGCCCGCGAGCAAAGAAATCGAGCAGGGTCGGGATACACCGGCCCTCTTTGTTTTGCGGCACGTCTGACCAACGAAACCCCAAGACCGGCGGAGACAACCGCGCGGCCGGAAAAATGTGAATGTAAAGGAAACTGAGACCCGAATGGCTCAAAACACATCTATGGAGGAATTCGAAGCCCTCCTGAACGAAAGCTTCGAAATGGACACGCCCAACGAGGGTTCTGTCGTCAAAGGCAAGGTCATCGCAGTTGAAGCGGGCCAGGCCATCATCGATGTCGGCTACAAGATGGAAGGCCGCGTCGATCTGAAAGAATTCGCAAATCCGGGCGAAGCGCCCGACATCGCCGTAGGTGATGAGGTCGAGGTCTATCTGCGCTCGGCAGAGAATGCCCGCGGCGAAGCCGTGATCAGCCGCGAGATGGCCCGCCGCGAAGAAGCGTGGGATCGTCTGGAAAAAGCCTATGCCGACGACCAGCGCGTCGAAGGCGCGATCTTTGGTCGGGTCAAAGGTGGCTTTACCGTCGATCTGGGCGGTGCCGTTGCGTTCCTGCCCGGCAGCCAGGTTGACGTGCGCCCCGTGCGCGACGCCGGCCCGCTGATGGGGCTGAAGCAGCCGTTCCAGATTTTGAAAATGGACCGTCGTCGTGGCAACATCGTTGTGTCGCGCCGCGCCATTCTGGAAGAAAGCCGCGCCGAACAGCGTGCCGAGGTCATCGCGAACCTGACCGAAGGTCAGACCGTGGAAGGTGTGGTCAAGAACATCACCGAATACGGTGCGTTTGTTGATCTGGGCGGTGTTGACGGGCTGTTGCACGTCACCGACATGGCATGGCGCCGCGTCAACCACCCGTCCGAGATCCTGTCGATCGGCGAGACCGTCAATGTTCAGGTCATCAAGATCAACAAGGAAACCCACCGTATCAGCCTGGGCATGAAGCAGCTGCAGGAAGATCCGTGGGATCTGGTTGGGGCCAAGTACCCGCTGAGCACGGTCCACAAAGGCCGCGTGACGAACATCACCGATTACGGTGCATTCGTCGAGCTGGAGCCTGGCGTCGAAGGTCTGGTTCACGTCAGCGAAATGTCCTGGACCAAGAAAAACGTGCATCCCGGCAAGATCGTTTCGACCTCGCAAGAGGTTGACGTCATGGTTCTGGAAATCGATCAGGCCAAACGTCGCGTGTCGCTGGGTCTGAAACAGACCATGCGCAACCCGTGGGAAGTGTTTGCAGAAACCTATCCCGAGGGCACCGAAGTCGAAGGCGAAGTCAAGAACATCACCGAATTCGGTCTGTTCATCGGCTTGGACGGCGACATCGACGGCATGGTTCACCTGTCGGACCTCAGCTGGGACGAGCGCGGCGAAGAAGCGATCCAGAGCTACAAGAAGGGCGATGTGGTTCAGGCCGTCGTCTCGGAAGTGGATGTGGACAAAGAGCGCATCTCGCTGTCGATCAAGGCACTGGGTGGCGACAAGTTCGCCGAAGCTGTTGGCGGCGTGAAGCGTGGTTCGATCATCACGGTGAACGTGACTGCGATCGAAGAAGGTGGTGTCGAAGTGGAATTCGAGGGCATGAAGTCCTTTATCCGCCGCTCCGACCTGTCGCGCGATCGTGCCGAGCAGCGTCCCGACCGGTTCTCGGTTGGCGACAAGATCGACGTGCGCGTGACCAACGTGGACAGCAAATCGCGTCGTCTGGGTCTGTCGATCAAGGCTCGCGAGATCGCCGAAGAGAAAGAGGCCGTGCAACAGTATGGCAGCTCGGACTCGGGTGCATCGCTGGGTGATATTCTCGGGGCCGCTCTGAAGGGCGACAACGAGTAATCGACCACCGATCGGGGCCTGTCCCTGATCTGGCTTAGAACGGGCCCCGGACATCATGTCCGGGGCCCGTTTTCATTTCCCGCGGGGCGTGCGCGCGATTCGCGACCTCGCTCGTTCCCCCTGTCACGCTGCGCTGCAGCACGGGAAAAGCGGCGTGAATCCGGCTTGCGCGGTGTGGCAAGGCGGTCTGCACCCGGAATTTCCGTGTTAAAACCTGTACTTCCGGTTTCCGTATCGACATATTCAGCTTATAGTCTGGGAAACGCACTGAAGAATGCTTGCCGAAAAATTTACTGCGCCTCGGGAGGGCCAGCCATGATCCGGTCGGAACTGATCCAGAAAATTGCCGATGAAAACCCGCATCTGTATCAGCGGGATGTGGAGCGCATCGTGAACACCGTGTTCGAAGAGGTGACCGAGGCGATGGCCCGCGGCGACCGGGTTGAACTGCGCGGGTTCGGCGCCTTTTCGGTGAAGAAACGCGACGCGCGGATCGGTCGCAATCCAAGAACGGGCGAAACCGTGCATGTTGAGGAAAAATACGTTCCCTTCTTCAAGACGGGAAAGCTCCTGCGGGATCGTTTGAACGGAAAGTAAGCTGATGCGCTATCTTCGCTATGCATTCCTGGCTGTGCTGGGGATCTTGTTGATTTCGGTGTCGCTGGCCAATCGTGGCGCGGTGACACTCAGCCTGATGCCCGATGATATTGCCGGGCTTGTGGGGGGGAATTTCACCCTTTCGCTGCCATTGTTTGTCGTGATGCTGGGCGGTATCGCGGGCGGGCTCGTGATCGGGTTCTTCTGGGAATGGATGCGGGAATACAAGCATCGGCGTGAAGCCGGGCAGAAACAACGCGAAGTGCGCAAGCTGGAGCGTGAGGTGACGCGGCTCAAACGGGCCGAGTCCGAGGGCAAGGACGAGGTTCTGGCGCTTTTGGACGAAACGAGCTGACACCTTTGGCCCGGTGCGCCGGGCGGAAAACGGTTTCCTCTGTTTTCAATGCGCGCTAAACCGCGCCCATGGCATCTGACATCCGGGTAAAAATCTGTGGGCTGCGCCAAGCGGCTGACGTAAAGGCGGCAGTGGCAGCGGGAGCGGGCTATGTCGGGTTTGTCTTCTTCGCCAAATCGCCACGAAATCTGGACCCGGAGCAGGCCGCAGGGCTGGCGTTGGAAGTGCCCGAGGGCATCTGCAAGGTGGCGCTGACGGTGAATGCCGACGACGCCACGCTGGACCGGCTGCTGGATCACGTGCCGCTCGACATGTTGCAGCTTCACGGCAGCGAAAGCCCCGAGAGGGTGCGCGCGATTCGCGCCCGCTATGGTCTGCCGGTGATGAAGGCTGTGGGCGTGGCCGAGGAGGCGGATCTGGCGCAGATCGACCTTTATGCGCAGGTGGCCGACCAGCTTTTGATTGATGCCAAGCCGCCCAAGGGGGCCGAGCTGCCCGGTGGCAATGGGCTGGCGTTTGACTGGCGGCTGTTGGCGGGGCGCAAATACTGGCAGCGGCCCTGGATGCTGGCGGGCGGGCTGACACCCGAAAACGTCGCCGAGGCGCTTCGCCTGACCGGCGCGCGGCAGGTTGATGTCTCGTCCGGGGTCGAGAGCGCGCCGGGGGAAAAGGACGCGGAGCTGATCGCGGCCTTCCTGCGCGCGGCACAGGGATAAGGCGAATCTGCTGGAATTTGTCCGGCGCGCCTTTTATGCAAAGCTGAAAGCAAGCAGGGGGCGTGCAATGGCCGACGATCTTTTCAACTCGTTCATGTCCGGACCGGATGAAAACGGACGTTTCGGCATTTTTGGCGGGCGGTTCGTCAGCGAGACGCTGATGCCGCTGATCCTGAGCCTTGAGGAAGAATACGAACGCGCCAAGACCGACCCGGCCTTTTGGGCCGAGATGGAAGACCTGTGGAAGAACTATGTCGGGCGTCCCAGCCCGCTGTATTTCGCCGAGCGCCTGACCGAGCATCTGGGCGGCGCCAAGATCTATCTCAAGCGCGACGAGCTGAACCACACCGGCGCGCATAAGATCAACAACGTGCTGGGCCAGATCCTGTTGGCGCGCCGCATGGGCAAGACCCGGATCATCGCCGAGACGGGTGCCGGACAGCATGGGGTGGCCACGGCCACTGTTTGCGCCAAGTTCGGGCTGAAATGCGTGGTCTACATGGGCGCCCATGACGTGCGGCGCCAATCGCCCAATGTGTTCCGCATGCGTCTGCTTGGGGCCGAGGTGATTCCGGTGACCTCGGGGCGCGGGACCCTCAAGGATGCGATGAACGACGCGATGCGCGATTGGGTGACCAATGTGAGCGATACGTTCTATTGCATCGGCACGGTTGCCGGTCCGCACCCCTATCCGGCGATGGTCCGCGACTTCCAGTCAGTGATCGGGAAAGAGGTACGCTGGCAACTGGCCGAACAGGAAGGCGAAGGCCGCCTGCCCGATACGGTGATTGCCGCGATCGGGGGCGGATCAAACGCGATGGGGCTGTTCTATCCGTTCCTTGACGACAAAGAGGTTCGGATCATAGGGGTCGAGGCCGGCGGCAAGGGCGTCGATCTGAAGATGGAGCATTGCGCCTCGCTCACTGGTGGGCGGCCCGGTGTGTTGCATGGCAACCGCACTTATCTGCTGCAGGACGACGACGGGCAGATCCTTGAAGGCTATTCCATCTCGGCCGGGCTGGATTACCCCGGCATCGGGCCGGAACATTCCTGGCTGCACGAAGTGGGGCGGGCGGAATATGTCTCGGTCACCGACATGGAGGCGCTGGAGGCGTTTCAGCTGTCGTGTGCGCTGGAGGGAATCATCCCGGCGTTGGAGCCAAGCCATGCGCTGGCCCATGTGATGAAGATCGCCGGCGATCTGCCGCCCGAGCATATCATCGTGATGAACATGTGCGGGCGCGGCGACAAGGACATCTTTACCGTCGCCAAATACCTCGGCTTTGACATGTCTGATACCGAAGGGCGCGACGCCGACTGAGCGCGCAGACCCAGCGGATAGGAAACAGGGGCTGCCTTTGGGCGGCCCCTTTGCTTTATGGCATAAACCAAAGTTTGCAGGCCTAAACCGCGTGCTAGATCGCGTCGGAATAAACCTGCGCTGAATGGTTTTCTCCCTCTCAATGGACTGAGTGTCGGGGCAGGCGGACGTTCACCGCCGCAACGGTTCATGACCATGACAGGAGAAACGACATGACCAGAATTTTGATGACCACCAGCGCCATTCTGCTTGGGCTGACGGCAAGCGCACATGCTTCGGATTATGCCGGGCGCATGGGGCGCGATTTAGATGGCGCGGGTTCGGCGGCGGCTTCGAGCGTTACCAGCGGTGCCTCCGGCATGGGCCACGACAGTGGTGATGATGGCGTAGGTCACGACAGCGGCGATGATGGTGCGGGTTCCGACAGCGGCGATGATGGCGCGGGCCACGACAGTGGCGATGATGGCGCAGGCCACGACAGCGGCGACAGCGGCGGTGAAAGTGGTGGCAGCGATGGTGGTCATGGTGGGAGCGGTGACGGCCATGGTGGTGACGGCCATGGCGGCGACGGCCATGGCGGCGACGGCGAAAGCGGTGGCGGCGAAAGCGGCGATGGGGACAGCGGCGACGGCGACGACTAACCCAGCGCCCAAGGGAAACACAGCTTCGGCCGTGAGATCAGAGACCAGATGTCACGGTTGAGCTTGCCCGCAGATTCGGGGCACGGTGACGTCGTGCCCCGCAACGCACAACAAGGAGGAAGGTGCCCCATGCCGCAGCGACTGAACAGGATCGTTCTGGCCCTGGCGGTTGTCCTGGCCAGCGCTGGTATCGTCCGGGCGGAGGCGGTTACGGATGCGATCACCCGGCAACTGCGGCAACAGGGCTATACCCAGATCACGGTAACGCGCACCTTTCTTGGCCGTGCCCGGATCGTCGCCACCAGCCCGGACCAGGACCGCGAAATCATCGTCAACCCGCGCACCAACGAGATCTTGCGCGACTATTCCGAGAGTCGGGGGGCCGGAGATGCCACAGCCCCGGGCCGAGGTCTGCTTGATCTCTTCAGCCGGGCGCAAGGTGTGCCCGCTACGGATAGCGGCGCCGGAGGTGAGGATGGTGCCGATGACGGCGCAGACGGCGGCGGTGGGGAGAGCGGCGATGGTGCGGACGGTGACGGTGGCGACGGTGGTGATGGCGACGGCGGCGATGGGGATGGTGGTGACGGCGGTGGCGATGACTGATTGGCGTCCTGCGCTGTCCGCGCGACCGACCGGAGCGGCCGCATGAGGGCGGGCTGGTTCCTTGGGGCGCTGATGCTGGTGCAGGGGCTTTGCGCCATGTTCTTCGTCTCTGACATCATGCTGACGGTGCTTGAGGTCCGCTCACGTCCGGTCAGTTGGCAGACGCGCGAACTTTTGGAGATCGGCGCCGGCGTGGGGCTAATCCTTGGCGTGATACTGGGCTGGATCGCCTATCGGCGCAGTCAGGCCCGCGTCCGGGCGGCCGAGGAGAGCCTGCGGATGGTGCAAGCGGCCTTCAAAGATCATCTGGAGGAACGGTTCACCGCCTGGGGACTGACGCCAGCAGAACGCGATGTGGCGCTGTTCTCGATCAAGGGGCTGAGCCTGGCCGAGATCGCCCAACTGCGCAACACCTCCGACGGCACCGTCAAGGCCCAGAGCAACGCCATCTATCGCAAGGCCGGGGTCAGCGGACGGCCGCAATTGCTGAGCCTGTTCATCGAGGATCTGGTGGCCGGTGACTAGGGCGCAGCATTCTCTTTCAGCACCGCCAGCGGCACCACATCGAGCGCTTTGGCGTGGGTCGCCTCAAGATGTACCTTGGGGGCGCAACCCTCGTCGTGGGCCTGTAGAAAACGCGCCGCGCAGAGGCACCAGCTATCCCCGGCTTTGAGGCCGGGAAAGTGGAACTCGGCGTGCGGCGTGGTCAGGTCATTTCCGACATATTTGGAATAGGCCAGAAATTCGGCTGTCATCACGGCGCAGACGGTATGGCTGCCCTGATCGGCGGCGCAGGTGTTGCAGTGCCCGTCGCGGAAGAACCCGGTCAACGGATCGGAGGAGCAGGGCGCCAGCGCCCCGCCCAGAACATTGAGGCTGTCATCTGGTTTCATCGGAGCAGCCTATAGGGTTTTTGCGATTCTGCGGAACATTTCGAGGTTCTGTTCATATGCGCCGGTGTCGCGGAAATGTCGGTCGGCCCCGGTGGCCACGATCAGCACACCGGAGGGCTGGTCGATATAGATGTATTGGCCATAGATACCGCGGCCAAAGAACTCTCCGTCATGGGCGTCGGCGGGAACCCACCATTGAAAGCCATAGCGGATCTTGCCCGGCGCTGTCGGCGCGCTGGCTTTGGTCGAGGCGGCGATCCAAGCGGCGGAGACCAGCTGCTTGCCACCATAGACCCCGTCTTGCGCGATCATCAGGCCAAAGCGGGCATAGTCGCGGGTGGTGAAGTTCAGCCCGCCCAGAACAAAGGCGACGCCAGCGCCGTCGGTGATGTATTGGCCGTCCTGCTCCAACCCCAGCGGTGCGATGATCTTTTCCGTCAGCAGGTCAGGCACGCTGCGCCCGGTGGCGCCACGGATCACCATGCCGATTACATGGGTGTCGATCGAGACATACTTCCAGATCTCGCCCGGTTCGGCGAAGCGTACGGTAAAGCTGGCGGTGAAATCGTCCAGCGTCCCGCCCAGAGCCACCACGCGGCCCATGCGGTTGATGTCGGAGTTAAAGTCGAAATAATCCTCGTCGAAGGTGACGCCCGAGGCCATGTTCAGCACGTTGCGGATGCTGGCCCCGTCATAGGCCGAGCCGACGAGCAGGGGCGCGTATGTCGTCACCGGGTCGTCGATCGAGGCGATCGCGCCTTCCTCCAGCAGCACACCAAGCAGGGCGGAGAGATAGCTTTTTGCGACCGACCATGAAATGCGGCGATCCTCCGGGCCGGTGCCGAGGTAGTAATCCTCAAACCGGGTTTCGCCGTGTTTGATCACCAGCAGCGAGGTGACGGCGCGCGCTTTCAGCCATGTGTCGGACCCGTCGGGCAGGTCGATAGCGTCGCCCTTGGGCAGCGGGCTGACGCCGCCGGTCCCGCGTGGCAGCGTCGTGGTGAGAAAGGCCGCGTCCATGTGAGAGAAATTCTGGACGATCTTGCCCTCGTCAAACAGCGTGTTAACGGCCCAGAGGCGGGTGATCTCTTCGCGTTTCCATAGGCCGACGACGACGGCGGCCAGTATCAGGGCCAGAAGGATCCGGCCCGCCCATTTCCCGAATTTGCGCATAGTTTTCCTCCACTTTGCCCCATCTGAGCCAAGGAAGGGCGATGCGGCAAGGGAAACGCTGGGGAAACCGCCCAAGACGTTGGTCTGGGGAGGCTGCGGCGATGTGGTCCGGGCGGGGAACAGTTGTTGGCAGTGTTGGTTATCAGAAGGGCGCGCGTGGGTTCAGCGAAACTTGTCCATGAGTTTCTGCATCGGGGTGCGCTCGCTTTCCGTGGCGGGTGTTGCCGGTGCGGATGCGGGGGGCGTCTTGGGGGCGGGGGCCGATTTTGGAGTGGCGGCCGCTTTAGGAGTGGGGGCCGCCTTAGGGGTGGCATCGGGCTTGGCCTGCGGCTTTGCCGAGGTCGAGGAGCGCGGCGGCGCTGTGCGCAGCGAGACCGCGTTCATGAACTTGCCACCGTCGCCAGCGGCCAGATGGTTGGCCCCGTCAGAAACCCCGCGCAGCACATCGTCGAGCCAGCCCTCGTCGGCGCGGGCAAAGTCGTGCAGGACATAGCCTGACACTAGTTCTTTGCGCCCCGGATGGCCGATCCCAAGGCGCACGCGACGATAGGCCTCGCCGATATGGCCGTGGATCGAGCGCAGCCCGTTGTGGCCAGCATGGCCACCGCCCTGTTTCACCCGCACCTTGCCCGGGGCGAGGTCAAGTTCATCATGAAAGACGGTCACATCCCCCGGTTCCAGCTTGTAAAAGCGCATTGCCTCGCCGACCGACTGGCCAGAGAGATTCATGAAGGTTTCCGGTTTCAGCAACAGCACCTTGTCACCGCCAAGGCGGCCCTCGGCGATCTGTCCCTGAAACTTGGATTTCCACGGGCCAAAGCCATGATCGGCGGCGATACCGTCCAATACCATGAAACCGATATTGTGCCGGTTATGGGCGTATTTCGCGCCCGGATTGCCAAGGCCGACAAAGAGTTGCATCGCAAACCTCACGGGTGAAAGGGATCGGGCCCTACATGCCCGGAAACCGGCGCGGAATCCAGAGCGGGCAGGGGGGTGTCTGCCCTGCGTGGTCGTCGGGTGTTTCATGGGGCTCGCCGGTCCGGCTCTGAAAACGGGCCGGGGCAATAGCGCGAACGAAAACGGGGCCCCGAAGGACCCCGTTTCCAATTACGATGCGCGCAGGATTATTCCTCGGCAGCAACCTCGCCTTCGGCGCCTTCGTCATCGGCTTCGTTCTCGGAAGAACGCAGGCCCGACGGGGCCGAGATGTTGGCGATCACGAAGTCGCGGTCGATGGTCGCCTTGGTGCCAGCAGGCAGCTCGATGGCGGAAATCGTCACGGTGTCGCCGACGTTCAGACCGGTCAGATCGACGGTCAGCTTTTCGGGGATATCACCGGCGGTCACCATCAGCTCGACCTCGGGGCGTACAACGGTCAGAACGCCACCCTTCTTGATGCCGGGGGCTTCCTCTTCGTTGAGGAACTCAACCGGGATGAAGAGGTTGATTTTCGAGTTGCGGTGCAGGCGCATCAGGTCGAGGTGCGTCGGCAGGTCCTTGACCACGTCGCGCTGCACGTCGCGGCAGATCACCCGCACATCGTCGTGGCCTTCGACCTTGAGGTTGAAGAGCGTCGATTTGAAACGCCCCGCCCGCAATTGCGTCAGCAGCTTGTTGAACGGGATCTGAATCGGCAGCGGATCGCTTTCACCACCAAAAACAATACCCGGAACCATGCCAGCGCGGCGCGCCTGACGAGCGGCGCCCTTGCCTGTCCCCGTCCGTTCCAGAGCTACGAGATCAGGAATCTCTCCAGCCATAATAATTCTCCAAGGTTGGGGCGGGCATCCTCCAAGGCTGTATGCCCGCGTGAAGCCGCGCGTATAGACGGGATCGGCCCCGTTGAAAAGGGGGAGCTTGGGGCGGTGTCAGGCCAGATCCGAGACCAGATGCCCACCGGCGTCCCGCAGGCGATCATAAAGCGCGAATTCCTCGGGCCGTGCCGCGCGCAGCCGGGTTCGCAGATCGGGGTCGAGCGGCGCCTCGGCCGGGGGCGAGACATTCTTGCGTTGCAGCGTCACCGGCTCACCGAAGCGGGTTTCCAGAAAGCGCAGGATCTGCGGCTGCTCCTCATAGGCGAACAGGTGATGCACCAGAAGTTGTTTGCGCGCCGAGGTGAGAAACCGGAACTGGCTGCCGATCTGCGCATGGGCCGGGGGATCGTCGCGGATCACGTCGCGGACAAAATCATCAAAGCTGAGCGTATCGGTGGCCGCGTCCTTGTCCAGCAGCCGCTCGCGGGTGCGGTATTTGTACCAGCTGCGGATCTGGTCTTCGGGGGCGCGCATCACCGCCATCCGCTCCGGTACCAGCGCGAAGGCCCGTTTCAGAAAGGGCGCGATCTGGTTGTGGAAACGTTGCGCGGTGATGTGCTTGCGCTGTTTCGAAAAGGCGATGTCCGCGCGCGCGCGCAGCGCGAGCTCCAGCGCGGTGGTGCCGGTCTTCGGCACCGCCAGAAAGACCAGCGATTCGGCAGAGAAGACGAGCAAGCGCTCAGTCCTGCCAGCGGCCGCCGAAATCCTCCGGCACCAGCAGATTGTGCCGGCCCAATGCCGTGACCTTGCGCTCACCGCAAAGCGCCATCGTGGTGTCCAGTTCTTTCTGGATCACCTCAAGCGCGGTACTCACCCCCTGTTGCCCCTGTGCCCCGAGCCCATAGACAAAGGCGCGGCCGATCATCGTGCCCTGTGCCCCGAGCGCCAGCGCCTTGAGCACGTCCTGACCCGAGCGGATGCCACTGTCGAGAAAGACCTCGGTCTGACCACCGACGGCGTCCATGATCGCGGGCAGCATGCGGATCGTGCTGAGCGCCCCGTCAAGTTGGCGACCGCCATGGTTCGACACGACGATGGCATCGGCCCCCAGTTTGGCGGCCATCTTGGCGTCTTCGGCGTCCATGATGCCCTTGAAGATCACCTTGCCGCCCCATTGGTCCATCAGCTTTTCGATCTTGCCCCAGTCCAGCGTCGGGTCGAACTGTTCGGTGGTCCATGCGTTCAGTTGCGAGGTGTCTGACACGCCCTTTACGTGGCCGACGATATTGCCGAAATGGCGCCGCTTGGCCCCCAGCATCCCGATCCCCCAGCGCCACTTGGTGGCAAGGTTGGCGATGGTCCTTGGCGTCAGTTTTGGCGGGGCTGACAGCCCGTTCTTGAGATCCTTGTGGCGCTGCCCGAGGATCTGCAGGTCAAGCGTGATCACCAGCGCCGAACATTTCGCATCCTTGGCGCGTTGGATCAGGCGGCTGACGTAATCCTCGTCCTTCATGGTGTAGAGCTGGAACCAGAAGGGTTTGCTGGTCGCCTCGGCCACGTCTTCGATCGAGTTGATCGACATGGTCGACAGGGTGAAGGGCACGCCGAAGGCCTCGGCGGCCTTGGCGGCCTTGATCTCGCCGTCCGCATGTTGCATGCCGGTCAGCCCGACCGGGGCCAGCGCAACCGGCATGGCCACATCCTGTCCGATCATCTGGCTGGCGGTGGAGCGCCCGGACATGTCCACGGCGACCCGTTGGCGCAGGCGGATCAGGTCGAAATCAGAACAGTTGTCGCGAAAGGTCTGTTCGGTCCAGCTGCCGCTTTCGGCATAGTCGTAGAACATGCGCGGAACGCGGCGTTGATAGATGCGTTTGAGATCTTCGATATTGGTGATCACTGGCATGGCCGCCGCCCTTTTCGCAAATCCATTGGTCCAGATGGGTTACCAATGCTCGGCGCAATAGACAATGTCGCAGTTGCAAATGCTAGCCTCGGGGCCAAGAGGCCGGTGGCGCAGAGACTGCTTGGCCGGGGCTAGACCTGGATCAGGAAAACGTCAGGCGCGGTGGGCGCCGTCAGCGAGGGATTTGACAAAGGCCAGAACCTCGTCGACGGGCTTGCCCGCAGCGATCTGGCCGACAATGGCCGAGCCGACAACGGCACCGTCGGCAACGCTGGCGATGGCCTGTGATTTCTCGGGCGTATTGATGCCAAAGCCGACGATGACCGGAATATCGGTCTTGGCCTTGATCCGCGCCACCTCGGGGGCGACATTGGCGGCCTCGGCCTCGCCCGCGCCGGTGATGCCGGTGATCGACACGTAATAGAGAAATCCGGAGGTGTTTTGCAGCACCTTGGGCAACCGCTTGTCATCGGTGGTCGGGGTGGCCAGCCGGATGAAGTTCAGCCCTGCCGCCTGCGCCGGGATGCACAGCTCGTCGTCTTCTTCGGGCGGCAGATCGACCACGATCAGCCCGTCGATCCCGGCCTTTTTCGCGGCGATCAGAAACGCGTCGACCCCCATCGAATAGATCGGGTTGTAGTAGCCCATCAACACGATCGGGGTGGTATCGTCGCCCTTGCGGAATTCGGTCGCCAGATCCAGCGTCTTGCGCAGGGTCATGCCCGCTTCCAGCGCGCGCTGGCCCGCGGCCTGAATGGTTGGCCCGTCGGCCATCGGATCGGTAAAGGGCAGGCCCAGTTCGATAATGTCGACGCCCGCACCCGGCAGCCCCTTAACCACCTCAAGCGAGGTGGCGTAATCGGGATCGCCCGCCATGACATAAGACACAAAGGCCTTCTTTCCCTGCGCCCTGAGGTCGGCGAATTTGGCGTCGATGCGCGTCATGGAAGGCCCCCGTCTGTCTGTCAGCGTCTGTCGTTTGCTCCGGTTTGGCGAATACGCACAGGGAAATCAATGGCAAAGGCACGCGGCGGGACTGCGGCGAAATCGGTTGCGGATTTCATGTCGTCCCCCCCGTTCGCCCTGTTTGCAACGCCGCCAAGACAGGGCCAAGGTGACAACGCCCGTTGCAGCGGGCGGTTTCAGCGCATAGAAGGCGCCCCAAAGCGAAGATGCGGAGGGCCAGATGGGCTTCAAGATGGGAATTGTCGGGCTGCCCAATGTGGGTAAGTCCACGCTGTTCAATGCGCTGACCAAGACCGCCGCGGCGCAGGCGGCGAATTTCCCGTTCTGCACGATCGAGCCGAACGTGGGCGAGGTTGCCGTGCCGGACGCGCGGCTGGACAAGCTGGCGGCGGCGGCGGGCAGCAAGCAGATCATCCCGACCCGGATGACCTTTGTGGACATCGCCGGTCTGGTGAAGGGCGCCTCCAAGGGCGAAGGGCTGGGCAACCAGTTTCTCGCCAACATCCGCGAGGTTGACGCTATCGCCCATGTGCTGCGCTGTTTTGAAGATAGCGACGTCACCCATGTGGAGGGGCGCGTCGATCCGGTGGCCGACGCCGAGACCATCGAGACCGAGCTGATGCTGGCCGATCTGGAAAGCATCGAGAAGCGTCGCGCCAACCTTGTTCGCAAGCTTAAGGGCAATGACAAGGAGGCGCAGCAGCAAGACCGTTTGCTGGCCGCCGCGCAGGCCGCGATCGAGGACAGCAAGCCGGCCCGCACGGTCGAGATCGACGAGGACGACGCCAAGGCGTGGAAGATGCTGCAACTGTTGACCTCCAAGCCCGTTTTGTACGTTTGCAACGTGTCCGAATCCGAGGCGGCGAGCGGCAACGCCCTGTCCGAGGCCGTGGCGAAAATGGCCGCTGCCGAGGGCAATTCGCATGTCGTCATCAGCGCCCGGATCGAAGAAGAGATCAGCCAGCTTGACGCGGACGAGGCACAGATGTTCCTCGAAGAGATGGGGCTGGAAGAGCCCGGGCTCGACCGTCTGATCCGCGCCGGATACGAGCTTTTGCATCTGGAAACCTATTTCACCGTCGGCCCGAAAGAGGCCCGCGCCTGGACCATTCAGGCCGGGACAATGGCGCCGCAGGCGGCCGGTGTGATCCACGGGGATTTCGAAAAGGGATTCATCCGCGCCGAGACGATCGCATTTGACGATTTCGTCGGCTGTGGTGGCGAACAGGGCGCCAAGGAGGCCGGCAAGATGCGGTCCGAGGGCAAGAGCTATACCGTCAAGGATGGCGACGTGCTGCACTTCCTGTTCAATAATTGACCTAACATTCGGGCCTGAATCCGGGCCTGAATACAGATCGTCCGCCCCGCGCCCAAGCGCGCCCGGCGGACGGGCCTTGGCCTGACGGTCTGTGACGATGACACCGCGAATTCGGTCTCGCAGCCCGCGGTGGGGCTCGCTATGGTGCGCGGGTCCCCCGGCCGGTTGTCGGGGGTCCAACATGCCGAAGGAGCCTGCATGTCCCGGACCGCCGCCTCATATCCCCGCCTTGGCAACGCTGACATTGCAGAATTGACCGATTGGCGGCGCGAATTGCACCGTCACCCTGAAGTATCGGGGGAAGAGGCCGAGACAGCCCAGCGTGTGCAGGCCGTGTTGCAGGCCACCGGGCCGGATCGCATCGTGACAGGATTGGGCGGACATGGGGTCGCCGCAGTCTATGAGGGCAGCGCGCCCGGTCCCCGCGTGTTGCTGCGCTGCGAATTGGACGCGCTGCCGATCGAGGAACACACCAAAGCCGCCTACCGCTCTACCGTTCCGGGCAAGGGGCATCTGTGCGGCCATGACGGTCATATGGCGATGCTTGCGGCCACGGCGCGTTTGTTGGGCCGGTCCCGCCCTGCGCGTGGCAGTGTCGTGTTGATGTTCCAGCCCGCCGAGGAGGATGGCTCTGGTGCGGCCAAGGTGATCGGCGATCCCGGCTTTGCTGCGCTGCAGCCCGATTTCGCCTTTGCGATCCATAATATGCCCGGGATGCCACTGGGCCGTGTGGCGTTGACGCCGGGGCCGTCTGCCTGTGCCTCGCGCGGGATGCGGCTGCGGCTGATCGGCAAGACGGCTCATGCCTCGCAGCCCGAAACCGGCCTGTCACCGATGCCGGTGCTGTCGAAATTGATGCCCGCGCTCACGGCGCTGGGGCAGGGCGGCCCGCTTGACGACCCGGGTTTTGCGCTGGCCACGGTCACCCATGCCCGACTGGGCGCGCCGGCTTTTGGCATTGCCCCGGGCGAGGCCGAGCTTTTTGTCACCCTGCGCAGCCTGACAGATGGCCGCATGGAGCAACTGGTGAGCGAGGCCGAGGCACTGGTGCAAGAGGCCGCCGCCGCCGCGGGGTTGGAGGCTGACATCACCTATGAAGATGTTTTCGTGACCACGACCAGCGATGCGGATGCTGTGGCGATCGCCAGCCGGGCGCTTGATCATCTTGGTATCCCCCATGGGCGCGACCCGCTGCCAATGCGCCCGTCCGAGGATTTCGGCCGCTTCGGCGCCGGGGCAGAGCTGGCCTTTCTGCTATTGGGAGCAGGAGAGGGGCGTCCGGCGCTGCATAATCCTGACTACGACTTTCCCGACGAGCTGATCCCGACAGGCGCGGCCATTTTCACGGCTATCGTCGACGAGATCCTGGGCGCCCCTACGACTTGACGGGGGAGATCCGACGGCTGGGATCTTAATGGGGGGGGGGGGGGGGGGGCC
>NZ_SMFP01000025.1 GCF_004348975.1 Antarcticimicrobium sediminis
AATCAACAGCTTCCTCAATCAGCCTTGGGCAGTAAGACGCCCTTGCAGGCGATGAAAGACTGGCACAAACTCAAACCAGAGCTGTTCAAAAAACAGCCGTATTACCTCCCGGGATGTGACAGATAGTCTATCATACGAAAATTTTCTGTTACTCAGATTTCTCGAATAGACGTTTTACCCATCTCCAAACCCAGTAGAATGGAAACAAAAGAATAAGCCATGCCTTTTTTAGCAAAAGTGTGAGAACAACAAGTAGTCCTGTCGCAGCCCCTTTGCCATATTTGACACCTACAAGTGATGCTAAAACGCCCACAGCACCAACGGCGGCGACTTTATCTCCTGATGAAAAAGCGGAATACTCCTCTTGTGGCTTAGGTTGGTATTTGTCCAAAATAGCGTTGATGGTGGTTACCATTTGGGGCTCGTTCATATTTGAATCAACGGGCACAATAGAGAAAGCAACAAACCCGCGCCGATCAAAAACCACGGCTTTCACGTTGATTGTGGACTCTCCGTTCCAGCCAATATCGGTGGCATAGTACATGTATTTCTTGGTGGCGTTTAGGGTTGGGTAGACTCTCCACCCATCGAAGGTGATATTTTGTCCAGACCGTTCTCCTTGCGCTTTAAGCGATGCTTGGAGGTGGTCTTCAATGTTAGAAATAACGTCTTCACGCTCATCTGTATCCCAATCATCCAGTTTGACGTAACCAGACGTATTAGGTTTATCTATTATCAGAGTATCTATTTGTGGTGTAAACAGAACCACCATGACGTCTACCGATTCACAATTAGCCCACCCCCACTCAGTTTTGACCAGATCGCACATTTCGTCTCGCGGAAGTTTAACCGCTCCTTGGGATGAAGGCATAAGTTTTCCGCGAGATACGGTCAGCGGTTCTGTAAAAGCATATGGGTCGCCCCCCTGAGCGTAGACAATGGCGGGTTCCGAATTGAAAATCAAAAAGGAAATTACCAAGAAAATCAGATTTTCTCTCAGCAAAGTATTAAGTAATTTTCTTGTATCCATTGTCGTTCAACCTACTGTCATGGTCGGTGCCGATTTTTCGAGCATTTAAACACTCTCAGCGATAAGTGGCAAGAGGTTGCTCTTTTCTAAGGTGATTGGACATCTGTCGCACCGCCCTATTGACTTGCCGCAGATCAACCGGTGGCTTTGTCGATCAAGGGCGCGGTGAAGAAAATCTCTGCGGATGCAACCGGAGAATAGCAGCGTGTCAAATGGCGAAGCCTTCGGGCTTCACCAAATCGGCCATTCAAGTGCACTGCAGTATCGGTCGATCTGGCCTCATAGTAGTCAATCGTCTTGTTGAGGACTGCGCCCGCATTGGGGCGCGGTCACCATCACATCCAATAAGGGGCGAGGGACTGACGCCCCAGCCCCTTTTTCTCAGGGCAAAACGCCTAGACCTCGATGGCCTGCATCACCTGCGGCTCGATCACGTCGACATCGGGCAGCGCCGCGATCAGCGTTTCGGCGGATTGTTCAAGCACCGGGAAGGTGCGGTAGTGCGCCGGGATCAACGTCTTGAAGTTGAAATAGCGTTTGGCGGCATAGGCGACTTTGGCCATGTCCATGGTGAAAAAGCCGCCCGAAGACAGGATGCCGATGTCGGGTTTATAGTAATCCCCCATCCACTCCATATCCGCCATGATGTCGGTGTCGCCGCTGCAATAGATGGTCTTGCCCTCGGCATGGATCATGTAGCCTGCTTCGGACCCGCCGGTGCGCAGCCCCTCGCGGGTCGCGAAGGTCGAGGAATGTTCCGCATTGACCATCGAGACCTTGACGCCGCCGCCCAGATCCATGGTGCCGCCCTTGTTGAAGCCGACCGTCTCGATCCCTTCGCTTTCGCCCCAGAACTCCATCAGGTCGTATTGGCCATAGACCGGCACATCGAGCTTTTTCGACAGCGCCACCGCATCGACCGAATGGTCGAAATGCGCATGGGTCAGCAGGATATGGGTGGCGCCGGTGGTGGCTGCGTCATGGCTAGCTTCGGGCAGGACCGGATTGCCGGTCAGCCAAGGATCGAGAAGCAGCACGTGATCGCCGGTTTCAAACCGGAACGAGCCATGTCCAAGCCAGATGATTTTCATAGTGAACCTCCTTTTGATTTGCGCGGACCCTACCACCGCCGTCAGCAGAATCCACGACCCCGAGGCGCGATTATGCGCCCTGTTGCGCAGCGTCGGAACTGGCGGTGGCGGTGGCGCGCGTTGCCGCCCCCGGCAGACCGGACGGGAAAGGTGGGGAGATTACAGGGGCGCCGTCTAGGTGCGCGCCGGGGGTGGGGTCGGCGGGGGAATATGGCGTTTCAGGGTGCGGGCGATATCGTCAAAGGTGCAGGGTTTCGCGATGCAGCCGTTCATCCCGGCGTCAAGATAGCTGGCCTTTTGATCGGCCATCACATTGGCGGACAGGGCGATGATCGGGGTGTCGCGATTGGGGCCGCCGGCGCGGATGTCGCGGGTGGCCTCGATGCCGGATTTGCGTGGCATCTGAATGTCCATGAAGATCAGGTCGAACCGCTCGCGCCCGGCGGCTTCGACCGCCTCGATGCCATCGGCGGCCATGCCCGGCTTGACCCCCAGTTTGGCGAGGAGTTTGCGCGTGATGAACTGGTTGGTCCGGTTGTCCTCGACCACCAGAACCCGCGCCGCATCGAATCGAACCTTATCCGCGTCTGTGCCTGTTGCTGTGTTCGGGCTTGCGTCTGTTGCTGTGTTTGGGCCTGCGTTTGGGCGCGTACCAGAGGCGATCCCGACCGTTTCGGCCGGGCGTTTCCCTTTGATCAGCGGGAAGGTGAACCAAAACGTGCTGCCCCGGTCGAGTTGGCTGTAAACCCCGATCTTGCCGCCCTGAATTTCGACCAGATGCCGGGCAATCGACAGGCCCAGCCCGGTGCCGCCATGGCGGCGCACGGTCGAGTTTTCCGCCTGTTCGAACTGGTCAAAGATCCGCGTGGCCGCCTCATGCGTCATGCCGATCCCCTCGTCGCGCACCGCGACGCGGATCATCGCGGGCGCGCTGAGGGGCCCCCGGGCGCGCGACAGCGCCACCTCGACCGTACCGCGGGTGGAAAACTTGATCGCATTGCTGACCAAGTTAGAGAGGATCTGCGACAGCCGCACCTGGTCACCTACAAGATACGGCGGCACATCCGTGTCATAGCCGACGCTCAAGGTGATGCCCTTTGCCTCGGCCTGCTCCCGCAGCGCGCTGAACACGTTGTCTACCAAGTCTTCGCGCCGGAAGGCGGTTTTTTCCAGTTGAACCCCGTGTTCGATAATGCGCGAGGAATCCAGGATGTCGTTGACGATGCGCAGCAGGGTCCGACCAGAGGAATCGGCGGTGTTCAGAAGATCCTTTTGCTCCCGCGTGACCGCCTGATCCATGAGCAGTTGCACCGCCCCGATCACACCGTTCAGGGGGGTGCGGATCTCGTGGCTGACATTGGCGAGAAAGAAGGATTTCGCCTGGTTCGCCGACTGTGCCTCCCGGCGCAGCTTGTCCAGATGCAGCGTCGTCTTTTCGATCTCGGAGACGAAGATCAGCATGCCGATGGCGGTCGCGGTGGTCACGTTGATCAAGATCACACCAACCGGCAGCGGGATGATGGCATAGATCAGCGAGATCACGCAGGCGACGGCGACGGCACAGATCACGGCACCGCCGCGCGGTCCAAGCAGCAGAATGGCGATCGGCGGAACCACAAAGAACTTGACGACCGTGGCCCAGGACTCGCCGACCGGCGACAGCATTTGAATGCCGATGACGAACAGGAAATAGACTATCAGGAACAAGGACGCGACGCGCAGTTGCCCGGTGCGCCAGAGGATGACCGGGGGGATGAGGAAGGCGAATGCACTCAACAGGGTCCAGTAGGCGCGGATCGGTGAAAGGCCATGGGTTTCGCTGAACCAGGTCAGGCTTTCGATCACGCCGGCGACGGCGGCCAGCGACGACAGCGAGCTGAGAATCCGCCGCCGCGCCGACGTCACCCTGTCTTCGGGATCGACGGCGGGCCAGGCAAACTCCCTGAGAATGCGCGCCATCGCGTTGAGGGAAAAACCAGACAGGGTGCGTGCTCCGCAAAAACCTTTTTCTGCGCAAGCTTGCCGCAAGTGTATTGATAGAACGTTAGCCGCGCAGGGTTTGTGAGGCGCGGGACGGCTGCGGTTTGTGCCTGCCGGTCGGGGCGCCATGGGCGCGCATGGCAAAGCGCAGTCTTGAAGGCCGCGCCGCAGGGCGTTAAACGCCGCATTGTGAAAACAAGGGGTCTTCCATGTCGATTGACGAAAGCACCGCCGCTCGCGTGGCCAAGCTGGCCCGGATCCGGGTCGCGGATGACGCGCTGCCGGCGCTGGCGGGCGAGTTCAACACCATTCTGGGCTTTATCGAGCAACTGAACGAAGTCGATGTCGAGGGCGTCGAGCCGATGACCGGCGTCACGCCGATGCGCCTGAAGCAACGTCAGGACGTGGTCACCGACGGCAATCAGCAGGACAAGGTGCTGGCCAATGCCCCCGATGCGCGCGAGGGGTTCTTTGCGGTCCCCAAGGTGATGGAGTGAACGACATGGCAAGCGATCTGAATAAACTGGGCCTGGCCGAGGCGCGCGACGCGCTGCGCAAGGGCACCGTCACCTCGGTCGAGCTGACCGAGGCCTGCCTGTCTGCAATCGAGACCTCGGATGCGCTCAACGCCTTCGTGCACAAGACGCCGGAAATCGCGCTGGAGCGTGCCCGTGCGGCGGACGCGCGGATCAAGGCGGGCGATGCGCCGGCGATGTGCGGCTTGCCGATCGGGATCAAGGATCTGTTCTGTACCCAGGGCGTGCCCAGTCAGGCTGGCAGCCGCATTCTCGAAGGGTTCCTGCCGCAGTACGAATCGACCGTCAGCCAACAGCTCGCCGATGCGGGCGCGGTGATGCTGGGCAAGCTGAACATGGACGAATTCGCCATGGGCTCGTCCAACGAAACCTCGGTCTATGGCGCGGCGGTCAGCCCGTGGCGGCGCAGCGAGAGCGAGACGGCTTTGACCCCCGGCGGCTCGTCCGGCGGCTCTGCTGCCGCGGTGGCCGCTGACCTGTGTCTGGCCGCGACCGGCACCGACACCGGCGGGTCGATCCGCCAGCCGGCGGCCTTTACCGGCACGGTGGGGATCAAGCCGACCTATGGCCGTTGCTCGCGCTGGGGCGTTGTGGCCTTTGCCTCTTCGCTGGATCAGGCCGGGCCGATGACCAAATCGGTGCGCGACGCGGCGATCATGCTGGGCGCGATGGCCGGGCACGACCCCAAGGATTCGACCAGCATGGACATCCCCGTGCCGGATTTTGAGGCGATGCTGACCGGCGATATCAAGGGCAAGAAAATCGGCATTCCCAAGGAATACCGGATCGAAGGCACGCCCGACGAGATCGAAACGCTCTGGGCCGACGGCGCCGCGATGCTCAAGGCGGCCGGGGCCGAGATTGTCGATATCTCGCTGCCGCACACGAAATACGCGCTGCCCGCCTATTACGTGATCGCCCCCGCCGAAGCGTCCAGCAACCTGGCCCGCTATGACGGGGTGCGCTATGGCCACCGCGCCACGCTTGAGGCGGGCGACGGCATCACCGAGATGTACGAAAAGACCCGCGCCGAGGGCTTTGGCCATGAGGTGCAGCGCCGGGTGATGATCGGCACCTATGTGCTGTCGGCGGGGTTCTATGACGCCTATTACAACCGCGCCCGCAAGGTCCGCACCCTGATCAAGAAGGATTTCGAGGATGCCTTTGCCCAAGGCGTCGACGCGATCCTGACACCGGCCACGCCGTCGTCGGCGTTCGGGCTGGGCGAGATGGGCCAGACCGACCCGGTGCAGATGTATCTTAACGATGTGTTCACCGTTACCGTGAACCTTGCCGGGCTGCCGGGGATCGCGGTTCCCGCCGGGCTTGATCATCAGGGGCTGCCGCTTGGGCTGCAACTGATCGGGCGGCCTTGGGAAGAGGGCGATCTGCTGAATACGGCCTATGCCTTGGAGCAGGCGGCCGGATTTGTGGCCAAACCGGGGAAATGGTGGTAAAACAGTCGCCAATAAGACCAAAATTGGCAGGACGGCAGTATGCGATTTCTTCCTATGGCCCTGATTCTGGGCGGTTTGAGTGCTTGTGCCCCGGCAGTTCCGGACAGCGCGGCGGGGGTCGGATTCTATAATTCGATCGAGGCGCAGCGCGCCCGCGAGGCGGCGTTGAGCGGGACCGCAACCATGCCCGGTGTGGCCGCGCCGGCGGCGGTGTCTTCCACGCCGCTTTCTGCGGCCGGGACCGTGTCGGCACAGGGGCAGACGCAGACCGCTTCGGCGGGGGCGACCCTGACCAGCGGCGACAGCATGGCCACGCGGGGCGACAGCGCCTCGGATATCGCGGCGGAAACCGCTGCCGCGCTGCGGGCGGCACAGTCCAATTCCGGCGAGATGCCGGTGCAGGCCAGCCCGTTGAACCCGGCGCCGGCGATGATCAACAACGCCGGCATCTCGGACGAGAATGACTTTCAGGCCGTCGCCAATCGCGAGACCATTCAAAGCGACGCGGATCGCATGGCGCGCAATCGCCAGATGTATCAAGAGATCGAACCGACAGCGATTCCGGGTCGGCCGGGTGACGATCAACCCAATATCGTCGCCTATGCGCTGCAAACCAAAAATCCGCGCGGGGCGCAGTTGTATTCCCGGGGCGGGCTGAACCTGCAAGGGCGCCACGCGCGCAATTGCGCCAAATACGGTTCGGCGGATCTGGCCCAGATGGCGTTCCTGTCCAAGGGCGGGCCCAAACGCGACCGGATGGCGCTGGACCCCGATGGCGACGGCTATGCCTGCGCGTGGGATCCGGCCCCGTTTCGCGAGGCGGTAAAGAACTGAACCGATGACGCCGCACTGGCACCCGTCACCCAATTTCGGTGATCGCCGCAACGCGTTGCAACCGGCGCTGGTGGTTCTGCACTACACTGCGATGGCGGGGGCCGGGGCGGCGCTTGCCCGGCTTTGTGATCCAGAGGCCGAGGTCTCGTCGCATTATCTGATCGGGGCGGACGGCACGCTGTGGCAGATGGTGCGCGAGGCGGATCGCGCTTGGCATGCGGGGGCCGGGACATGGTGCGGGCTGGAGGATATCAACTCCCGTTCGATCGGGATCGAGCTCGACAATCGCGGCGACCATCCGTTTTCCGAACCCCAGATGGCGACGCTGGAGGCCCTGTTGCCAGAGATCATGGCGCGTTGGGGAATCGGGCCTGCCGGGGTGATCGGTCATTCGGATATGGCGCCGGGGCGCAAATGCGATCCCGGCCCGCGCTTTGACTGGGCGCGGCTGGCGCGGCTGGGGCTGGCGCTGCCCCATGCACCGCAGTCGGGCTGTGCGATCGACCCCGAGGGCTTTCGTGCAATGGCGTTGCGGGCGGGCTATCCTACGGAGGCGACCGAGGCGGATCTGTTAAGCGCGGTGCGGCATCGGGTCCGGCCTTGGGGCAGGGGGCCGCTCACGCAGGAGGACATGGATGCGCTGGCGGGGTTTGTTGCGGCGCACGAGGCTGTGCCTGCCTGAGTTCGGCCGTCTGCGCTGGTCGGTTTGAGTTTGCCCGGGAGACACAGTGAGCGCCCCCCGCCGCCCTTTCCTGAACACCCATTGACGCCCCACCCCGCTTGCCCCTATCTCTCCCCCAGCGCGGAGGGCCGGATGGCCGCGGCGGCCTTCGGGGCGTCGAGGAAAGTCCGGACTCCATGAAGCAACGGTGCCGGGTAACGCCCGGGCGGGGCAACCCGACGGAAAGCGCCACAGAAATGAAACCGCCATGCTCCGGCATGGTAAGGATGAAACGGTGGGGTAAGAGCCCACCGCGCCGCTGGTAACAGGGGCGGCATGGCAAGCCCTACCGGGAGCAATGCCAAATAGGACCCCCGCGCGGGCCGGTCCCCGCAAGGGGAAACCGCCGCTAGGCTTGCTTCAGCCAAGAGGGGTCGGGTTGGCAGCACGAGGCGCAGCGCGAGCTGCGTCCCAGATGAATGGTCATCGACGGGGGCAACCCCTGAACAAAATCCGGCTTACAGGCCCTCCGCGCTAATTTCCCTGCCGCACCAGTGCGCTGCGCGCGCGGCTGCGATGCGCTTCCCAGACATTGGGCTTTGCGCATTTCCTGTGGAACCGGGGCGTTTCGGGGGAATCTGCCACGCTCTGCCAGCGGTGAGCACGAAAACGCGGTTGACTCGGGGGCCGTCATCGGTAAAAGGCAGGCTTCATGAGAATTTTACGGGCGCGGCTGTGCCCGGCGCAGGAGAGACCCAATGGCGAAACCGACAACAATCAAAATCCGCCTCAACTCGACCGCAGGCACCGGCCATTTTTACGTGGCCAAGAAAAACGCCCGCACCATGACCGAGAAAATGGTGGTTCGTAAATACGACCCCGTTGTCCGCAAACACGTCGAGTACAAGGAAGGCAAGATCAAGTAATCTTGCCGACACCGAATGTTTGCAAAGGGTCACGCGATTGCGTGGCCTTTTGTTTTTCCGGGGCCGGGTGCAGGCGCTGTGAGCGACGCGGCGCTTGTCATCTGGTTGCCTTTGGCGCTAGCGTGACGGTGATCCTGTCCTAGCCACGGCTGCGCCCATGAAACGTCTTCTCGCCTCTGCCTGCCTGATCTGTACCGCGCTTTCGGGCTGTGCCGGGCTGAACTATCGCCATGGTGTCGGCTTCACAGGCATCGACGGGGAACCAAAAGTGCCCACCGTCCAGTCGGACCGGACCGTGAGCCGTGCGGCAGGGCCGATTGCAGAACTGGCGGCGCGCACTCCGCAACGGCTGCAAGTCGCGAGCGGTGATCCTGCCGTCCTTGCCGAGACGGCGATCCATAATGGCGGCCAGACCATGGCCAACGCGATTCCCGCCACGCTGGGCGGCGCGCAGATGATGCTCAGCACGGTCGAGGTAAACGGGGTGCCCCATGCGGTTCTGCGCCTGCCCGAGGGGCAGCGCATGCGTCTGAGCGACGGCTCTGGCGCGGGTTTTGCCGATGCGGTGCCGCGCCTGACCGGTTGCCTGGCCGCAGGCCCCGCCTATCGTCGCGACCGTCCGGCGCTAGAGGCCGGGCTGGCGGTGCCGCTGAACTGCCGCTAAGGCCGCCAGAGTCCCTACTGCGCCCCACGATTGCGTTCCCACTACGACCCGCTGCATGCCGCGTCGCTGCGCCCTGTTTCACATGTGGTGCATCAACCGGCTTGCCCCCGTCCCGGATCTCCGTTAGCAGCGGCCCCCTTCCGGACAGGTGGCCCCATGCAGACAGATACACTCGCAATAGATTTCGGAACCTCGAATTCGGCCGCTGCCGTGCCCTTTGCGCATGGGATCTATCGCATTCCGATCGAGCGGGGGGCGGAAACCCTGCCCACCGCCGTGTTCTTTCCCGCCGATGACGGGGCGATGCGGATCGGTGCGGCGGCGGCTGATGCGCTGATCGCGGGCGAGGATGGGCGCTATATGCGGGCGCTGAAAAGTGTTCTGGGCCAACCGCTCTTGCATGAGAAACGGCTGATCGGCGGGCGTCGTCGCACCCTTGCCGCGATCATCACCGAGTTTCTGGTTGCGCTGCGCGAACGCTCCGAGGCGGCGACCGGGCTGCGGTTTCGCCGCGCGCTATCGGGGCGCCCGGTGCATTTCCATTCCGCCGACCCGGCGCGGGATGCGCAGGCCGAGGCGGATCTGCGCGGCTGCTACCTTGCCGCCGGGTTCGAGGAGGTCAGTTTTCTGGCCGAACCAGAGGCGGCAGCGCTGGCCAGTCACGGGCTTGGCACGAGCGAGGGTCTCGGGCTGATCGTGGATATCGGCGGCGGCACCTCGGATTTCTCGGTGTTTCGCACGACCGGCGCGCGCCCCGAGATCCTTGGTAATCACGGGATCCGCCTTGGCGGCACCGATTTTGATCATGCGGTGTCGATGACCCATGCGATGCCGCAACTAGGTCTGGGGGGGCAGGTGCGCCGGGTGATGGGCGAGGGGCTGCTACCGGTGCCACGGGCGCCCTATGTCGATCTGTCGACCTGGGCCAAGATCCCGTTTCTCTATACGCCCGAGATGCGGCGGATGGTGGCGGGCCTGGTCAAGCTGGCGGTCGAGCCGCAGAAGATGGCGCGCTTTGCCACGGTGCTGGAGATGGAGCTGGGCCATGAACTGGCCTTTGCGGTGGAGCGGGGCAAGATCGCGGCGAATACCGGCACGGCAGCGGGGCGCATCGACATGGGCATTGTCGAGCGTGGGTTGGTCGAAACCGTCACCCCCAAAAGCCTGGATGCGGCGCTGATGGAGAACCGCACCTTGCTGCGCGATGCTGCCGCCGAGACCTTGGCGCTGGCTGGTGTCACCCCCGCTGAGATCGGGCGCGTCATTCTGGTGGGCGGCTCTAGCCTGATGCGCTTTGTCTCGCAGGAGGCCAGCGCGCTTTGCCCCGGAGCCGAGATCCTGCGCTCCGAGGCGTTCACCGCCGTGGTCGACGGGCTGGCGCTGGCGACGCGAGACTGAACCGGCGCACGCAAACGAAAAGGGCCGGTCGTACAGACCGGCCCTCGAAACGTACAGGTTTGTCGCTGTTACTCGCGGTTACCCAGCAGCTGCAGCAAGAACATGAACATGTTGATAAAGTCCATGTACAGGCTCAGCGCGCCCATGATGGCCGCTTTGCCCAACCATTCGCTGTCGCCGGTGTGGGCGTGCTGCAGGTAGGTGTTCTTGATGTTCTGGGTGTCATAGGCGGTGAGACCGGCAAAGATCAGAACCCCGAGGATCGAGATCGCGAACATGATCGCCGGGCTGCCGAGAAAGATGTTGATGACCGAGGCCACGATCAGCCCGATCACGCCCATGATCAGGAACGCGCCCCAACCGGAAATGTCTTTCTTGGTGGTATAGCCGTACAGGCTCAGACCGGCGAAGGCGATCGAGGTCACCAGAAACACCTGCGCGATGGAAAAGCTGGTGAAGGCCACGAAAATCCAGCTCAGCGACAGGCCCATGACCGACGCGAAAGCATAAAAGAACAGCTGTGCGCCAGCGACGGACAGCCGGTTCAGCGCGGCCCCGAAGGCGAACACCATGATCAGCGGCGCGAACATCAGGATCCAGCCCAAGATATTGGGTTGCAGGGTCAGGGGATCGCGGAACACGCCCAGCAGTTGCGGGCTGGTGCCGACGGCCCAAGCCACTGCGAATGTCAGCAGCATGCCAATGGACATGGTGCTGTACACCTTGTTCATATGGGCACGGAGGCCCGCGTCAATCTGGGTGCTGCG
The DNA here is from genome assembly GCF_004348975.1 of Antarcticimicrobium sediminis. Taxonomy (GTDB): domain Bacteria; phylum Pseudomonadota; class Alphaproteobacteria; order Rhodobacterales; family Rhodobacteraceae; genus Antarcticimicrobium; species Antarcticimicrobium sediminis. Next base: position 11,345 of record NZ_SMFP01000025.1, read on the forward strand.
TGCGCCAGCAGCCGTCCGGATTGTGTCGAATTCAGCCATTGAAAGGTCTCCAGTTAAGCCGGTTGTGCCGCCCGCAACAGCGGATGGCGCTCATGGCTAAATATTGGAGAAGTTCACCTCTAATTCAAGGAGTTCAGCGCGTAATTCTATCCTCGGGGCCGAAAAAAGGCCGCGCGCCCACAAGGGGCGGCGGCCTGTCCCACGGGGAGCGGGGATCGGGATCAGTAGCGCCAGGTGGCGGGGGCGTCCCAGAAGGCGCGGCGCGCTTCGGCGTCGGCTTGGGCGCGGCTTACGCCGATATCCTCAAGCGCGCGGTCATCCAGTGTTTCGAGCGCCCGGCGTTGACGCCAGATGGCAACGAGACGGCCCAGTTCGGCAAACAGGGCGGGGCGAAGGGCGGTACGGCGGCGATTGGCGGTGATAAAGGTCATAGCATGTGTCCTTTCCTGGAATTGCGATGAGTCGTCTGACTTGAATCAAATTTCTTGATCCGTATGGCGAAATGTGATTCATTTTGAAAACGAATGTTTTTGATCCGACACATCAAGGTTTGTGATATTGCGAAATCTCGACATCACCACGCTCCGTTCCTTCGTCGCGGTGGCCGACTATGGCGGGGTGACCCGCGCGGCGGGATTTCTGCATCTGACCCAGTCGGCGGTGTCGATGCAGCTCAAGCGGCTGGAGGGACTTCTGGATCTGCAATTGTTGGATCGCTCCGGGCGCACCATTGCGTTGACGGCGGCGGGGGATCAGCTTTTGGCCTATGCCCGGCGCATGGTGGCGCTGAATGACGAGGTGATCGGTCGGCTTACCGATCAGGCCTTTGAGGGCGAGATCGTTCTGGGGGTACCGCATGACATCGTCTATCCGGCGATCCCGAGCGTGCTGCAAAGGTTCAATGCCGACTTTCCACGGGTCAAGGTGCAGTTGCTGTCCTCTTATAGTCGCAAGCTCAAACAGGCCTATGGCCGGGGCGAATGCGATCTGATCCTGACCACCGAGCCGCAAAGCGCCGAGGGCAGCGAGACCCTCGTCGAACTGCCGCTGAACTGGCTGGGCGCGCCGGGCGGATCGTGCTGGCGGCAACGTCCGTTGCGGCTGGCCTTTGGGCGGCTCTGCATGTTCCGCCCCGAGGCGATCGCGGCGCTGAACCGGGCCGGGATTGATTGGGAGCTGGCGGTGGAATCGGACTCTGACCGCACCATCGAGGCCACGGTCAGCGCCGATCTGGCGGTGACGGCCATGCTTGATGGCTCTGAACCGCCGCATCTGGAGCCGATCGATCACGGCGGGGCGCTGCCGGTCCTGCCGGCGAGCAAGATCAACCTCTATGTCCGCGACGCCGCAGCGAATCCGCTGGTTGGCGCGTTCGCCACCCTGCTTCGCCAGACCATCAGCAGCCATGTCAGCCCGAGCCTGCGCGCCGTAGGGTAGGGGCGTTAGCAGGCGGCGGTGTTACATGGTGATCACCACCTTGCCGGTAGAGCGCCGCTCGCGCAGCAGCGTCATGCCCTCTTCGACCCGCTCCAAGGGCAGGATGTTGCTGACATGCGGTGTCAGGCGGCCCTCCAGATACCAGTCGATCAGGGTGCGCAGGCTTTGCGTCACCGCCTCGGGGCGGAATTTCAGGTAGCCGCCGATGTAGAATCCGATCACTGTCAGGTTCTTCACCAAAAGGTGATTGGCCGGAATTTGCGGCACCTCTCCGCCGGCAAAGCCGATCGGCAGCAGCCGTGCTTCGGGGTTGCAGGCGCGAAAGGCCGCCTTGAACGTTTCGCCGCCGATCGCGTCATAGACCACATCGGCACCGCCCAGTTCCAGCACCCGGGCGCGCAGATCCTCCGAGGCGTCGATCAGATGATCGGCCCCCGCCGCCCGCGCCACCTCCAGTTTGTCCGCGCCGCGCGCCTGCGCGATCACGGTGGCGCCCATCAGTTTGCCGATCTCGACCGCGCTTAGGCCGACGCCGCCCGCAGCCCCGGTCACCAGCAGCGTCTCGCCCGGCTGCATCCGCGCGCGATAGGCCAGCGCCATATGGCTGGTGCCATAGGCGATCTGAAAGGCGGCGGCATGGTGGAAGGGCATGGTTTCAGGCAGTTTTATGGCCCGCGCCGCGTCGAATACGCCATAGTCCGCCAGCCCGCCCTGCCCGGAATAGACCGCGATTCGATCGCCGGGAACGAGGGTGGTGACCCCGGCTCCAACCGCGTCGACTGTGCCGGATATTTCCATTCCAAGGGTGAACGGCGCGCGGGGCGTGTCCTGATAGGTGCCCTTTTGCATCAGCAGATCGGCAAAATTCAGCCCACAGGCGCGGATGGCGACGCGGATCTCGCCCGGTCCCGGGGTGGGCACCGCAAGATCGGTCAGCCGGGCGTGACTTTCCTGTGTTTTCATATAATAGGCGCGCATATCTACCTCTCGTCCTGCGTGGCACTTGGTCGGTGTCGCGGCGTTTGTGGCAAATCACTGACCGCGCGACCAGTGCTACAACCGCTGGGTCATATGGGGGACACTGAATCAACTAACTTGAATTCGGTATGAAAACGACTAGACTAGTTAACGTGTTGGAGTGGCGCGCTGGTCCGGTGACATCTTGTCCCGTCGGCGCACATTGCAGAGCAAGAATGAGACTGACAGCTTTTCAGCAGGAGCACGTGTACTTGGATAAGGAATATTGCGATGCCACATCAGGTTGACGTTCATGTGGGCAAGCGTGTCCGCCATCGCCGCTGGTTGGTCGCAATGACCCAGCAGCAACTGGCCGAGAGGGTTGGCATCAAGTTCCAGCAGATCCAGAAGTACGAAACCGGCGCCAACCGGATCAGTGCGTCGCGCCTGTGGGATATCGCCGAGGCGCTGGAGGTTCCGATCAGCTTTTTCTTCGAAGGGCTGCAAGAAACCGCCAAGGACGCAGGGAAAGATACGGCGGAGAAATCCGGTGTGCCGGTCGATCTGCTCGGCGACAAGGAGGCCTTGGATCTGGTGCGCTCCTATTACGCGATCCCGGAAAACCAGCGCCGTCGCCTGTTCGATCTGGCGCGGGTGCTCAGCGACGTCGCCTGAGCACCACCAAAGGGAATGAGGCCGCGCGCCCGGACTTGCATCCGATCAAGGCGCGTGGCACCTGAACGGGCATGACCCAGACAGATTTGAGCGATCTTGATATCGCCAACATGTTGGCAGACGCCGCCCGCGCGGTGATCCTGCCCTATTTCCGCCAGCCCGGGCTGAGCGCCGACAATAAGGACGCCGGTGGGTTCGATCCGGTGACCGAGGCGGACCGCGCCGCCGAACAGGCGATGCGGGCAATCCTCGCGCAGCACCGGCCCGAAGACGGCATTCTAGGCGAGGAATTCGGCACACAGGCGGGCACCAGCGGACGCACTTGGGTGCTGGACCCGATCGACGGAACCCGTGGATTTTTGAGCGGAACGCCGACCTGGGGCGTGCTGATCGCGCTGTCCGGAGCGGACGGCCCAACGCTGGGGATCATCGATCAGCCCTATACCGGCGAACGCTTTACCGGCGGGCCGGGGCTTGCGGTGTTGGATGGCCCGCGCGGGCGCGAACTCCTCTCCACCCGTGCGACGGCGGCACTGGATCAGGCGATTCTCTTTTCGACCTTCCCCGAAGTCGGCACTCCTGAGGAGCGCGCGGGGTTCGAGGCGGTGGCCGACCGGGTGCGTCTGACCCGTTTCGGCATGGATTGCTACGCCTATGCGCTGCTCGCGGCGGGGCAGATTGATCTGGTGATCGAGGCCGCGCTTAACCCCTATGACATTCAGGCCCCGATCGCGGTGATCGAAGCCGCCGGCGGCATTGTCACCGATTGGCAGGGCGGGCCGGCGCATCAGGGGGGCCGGGTGCTGGCCGCCGCCAACCCCGCGCTGCACGCCGCCGCGTTGGAGATCCTGAGCCGCGCCTGACCGCGTTTGGCGCTGGTTGGCTGGGTTTGGTGCTGTAGGGCTGTGCTTGCGTCATTGACGCGCCGCCGCTAGGGTCTCTCCCCAGCGTCGAGTCCTTTGCCCGTGTTCTGTCGGCGCCGTGTCACACTTCGGAACCGAAACGGGCCAGAGCCGGAGTGTGCAAAAATGACCGAATTCCTGATTCGCAATGCCGACAGCATCCTGACCATGGACGATACGCGCCGCGAATTGTCGGGCGCAGACATCCTGATCCGGGACGGGGCGATCCTCGCCATCGGCCCCGGCCTCGCCTCTGCGGGCGAGGTGGTCGAGGCGGCGGGCTGCGTCGTTACCCCGGGTCTCGTCAACACCCATCACCACCTGTACCAAAGCCTGACCCGCGCCGTGCCCGGCGGGCAGGATGCGCTGTTGTTCGGCTGGTTGAAAACGCTCTATCCGATCTGGGCCCGGTTCGGTCCTGAAGAAATCCATACCTCGGCCCTCACCGGGTTGGCGGAATTGGCGCTTTCGGGCTGTTCGCTGACCTCGGATCATCTCTATCTCTACCCCAATGGCGCGCGGCTCGACGATACCATCGCGGCGGCGCAAGAGATCGGGATGCGGTTTCATCCCACACGCGGCGCGATGAGTATCGGCGAAAGCGACGGTGGCCTGCCCCCCGACAGCCTGGTGGAGCGCGAGGCGGCGATCTTGGCGGACGCCATCCGGGTGATCGATACCTTCCACGATGCGCGCGACGGGTCCATGATCCGGGTCGGCATCGCGCCTTGTTCGCCGTTTTCGGTCAGCCGTGATCTGATGCGCGACGCTGCCCTTCTGGCCCGCGACAAGGGGGTGATGCTGCATACACACCTGGCCGAGAATGATGAGGATATCGCCTATAGCCTGGCCCATTTCGGCTGCCGTCCGGGCCAGTATGCCGAGGATCTGGGCTGGACCGGTGCCGACGTCTGGCACGCCCATTGCGTCAAGCTGGATCGGCAAGAGATCGACCTGTTCGCCCGCTCGCGCACCGGCGTTGCCCATTGCCCCTGTTCCAACTGTCGGCTCGGCTCTGGCATCGCGCCGGTGCGCGCGATGCGCGATGCCGGCGTGCCGGTGGGCCTTGGCGTCGATGGTTCGGCCAGCAATGACAGCGGCAATCTGATCCTTGAGGCGCGCCAGTCCCTGTTGCTGCAACGGGTGGCAAATGGCGCCGATGCGATGAGCGCCCGAGAAGCCTTGGAGATCGCCACGCGGGGCGGTGCCGATGTGCTGGGTCGCCCGGATTGTGGCCGCTTGGAAGTGGGCAAGCGCGCCGATATCGCGCTCTGGGATGTGAGTGGCATCGACAGCGCCGGCAGCTGGGACCCCGCCGCGCTGCTGCTGGCCGGTCCCTCCCGCGTCAAACACCTGTTCGTCGAGGGCCGCCAAGTGGTGCGCGATGGCCATGTCACCACCCTCGACCTGCCGCGTGTGATCGAGCAGCAGAGCAGGCTCGCCCGCGCCCTGATGGGCTAAGCTGCTGCCCACGTCTGCGCCACCGTCCCGGCGCTTCTTCTTGGTCAAAATACTCCCACCGGAGGCACCGGGTGGAACATTGTAACCCTTTGAAACAAAATCTTCTCTGACTGCGGCGTTCTTCGCAGTGATACAGTTTTGTGTACCAAGTGAAGCACACAAAAGACAAGATCTTTGATCTAGCGTGACAGTGCAAGCGGCTATGGTCGGGCTATTCCACCGTCCTTTGGGCGGATTTCAGACCTTCACTGCATCATATGTCAGTGGCAGAAACGCGCAGAAGGCACCATTTTCACAATTTGGGTCGCTTGACATGGCGGGGGCGCGCGCCCGGCCCAGACCGGCCATTCACCGATCGTGCCGACGCCGCCGCGCAGCTTCACGAGACCGGTCGTTCGTTCATCATGCAGCAACCGAGCAGGTGCTAAGGTCAGCAATGTGGACAAACCCGGCTTTCGCCCGCAGTCGCACCAAAGTCCGGTTGCGGCGCTTTGCGTTGGTCGCGAACAGCACCGTGGAAGCCTGAATGGAGCGCACCAATGAGCCCAGTCAAAGTCGAGCGTTTCATGACGCGAGGGCCACCGCAGCGCGAACCAAGTTGGGCATGGCATTGACCCCCGGTTCGCGATCGTTGGCGGAGTCAATGTAGGGGCGCAAGGATGGGTAAGCGTCCAGCACGGCGCCCTCATGGATATAAAGATGCGCTTTGGTGGCTTCGACATTGAATGCGGGCAGATGGCGCAAGACCGACAGATCGGTGATATCTGAGCGAATGAGGCTCAGACTGGTCAATTCAGTCTGGGTCTCGAGCGCAGAGAGGTCGGTTACACCGCAATCATCGAGCGAAATCCTGGTAAGGTGCGGCGTGGTTGCAAGCATATCGAGGGACGTGAAGGTGCGGCCTTTGAGGCTTAGCGATGTCAGCCTTCCGGGCAAGGCCAGATTTCGCGCTGACGCCTCAGGTGTGCTGGCGCGCAGCATAAGCCTTTTGACCGAAGTGAGGCTTCCAAGCGGTGAGAGATCGGTCGGCTCCGAAAAACCAAGATGCAGGCGTTCAAGGCGCGGCAGATGGGTCAGGTCGGTAAGGTCAGCATCCTTTGAAATGCTTATGCGCAGGTCCGCCAGCACGGGGCAGCCGCGCACCCAGGACAAGTCCGGCAAGGCTTTCTCGTCACGCCAGCTTGGTATGATCAGCCTTTCGAGGGCACTCAGCCCCTCGAAAGGCGCGAAAGAGGCTGCCTTCGGCGCACGCAGATGTAGATAGGTCAGGTTTTTTAGCGCAGAAAGTGGCGACAGGTCAGTCGCTTCCGTGGCCTCAAGTTGCAAGGATGTCAGGCCGGTCATCGCGCCGATATCTGACAGGTCCAGTGCATCGGTCATGCGGGTCAATTCGCGCATGCAAGTTGGGTCACTGGAGGGAAGTGGTTCATCGCCGGTATCTGGCAACCTGGTGACGGCCAGAACGGGTTTGCCTAGCAAGATATCGCGCGGCACGTTGTAACAGCTGGTCAGATCGAGCAGATGCAGTTTGGGCAAGGACGCCGACAGCCCTGCGACAGAGCCGCCCTTCACGGTAAGTTGCTCCAGTTCGGGTAAATCCGGCAGGCTGGCAAGTTCGTCTTCTCCGGCCCTGCCGATTTTCAGCGATCTCAGGCGAGGGCAGTTTGCCAGAGGCGACAGGTCTTTCACAGCATCGGCAACAAGGTCGATTTCTTCGAGATTGCCGAGAACACCGATCCCGTCGAACACGCTCTGGGTCTGGTCCCAAACTTTCAGTTTCCGCACAGTGGGCACAAGTTGTGCGAGTTCATCTGGCAGGCGGCTGAGGCCGGGACGCGTGAGGTTCAATGTGGTGTTGCCCGATGCCACCATGCGCCCGATCAGCCAACGCAGCTGGATATCCGGATCAGCGATGCTCCCGTTGGGCAGCAGTTCAACCCCTTCCGGGATACCCGCCTCGCGCCGCTGTCTTTCGTTGCGCGCGGCCTGGTCGCGCCTGAACTTCGCAACCTGCGCCTCCAGCCGTCTTCTTTCGCCGCCGATGAGCCAGTTGAACAGGCGCTTCAAAGGGGGGGGTGGACATAGACTACCCTTCCACATAGAACATCCTCGGGTTTTCATGGACTGCTTTCCTCAGGCGTTCGTATCGCAGTTGGCTTGAAATCAGAATATCCAATTCGTACACGCCAACAATGGAACGGCAGCGGGGCAAATCTGCCGGGTTATGTACCAAGTATCCATGAAGCCGGAATTTTAAACGATGCCGCGATGTCCGGTTTGGGAAACAGAGCGGTCGGCTTCTCTGTGGTGCAAATGTCGGCAGTGGACCGCTTCGCGCGTCTTGGCAAAGGGTGTTAAACGCGCGTTGCCAACGTTGGTACACAGAGCAAAATCCGGTATTTGGGATCGAAACCGCCTTGCTGCACTGCAGCGTCATGATCTTTCGCTTGGGCTGGGCCGCCGGAGTTGAGGGCGACTGCAGCCAGCCCGAAGCGGACCCATGCTTCGCGACCAGCTGACTCAGGGGGAACAAGCAGGGTGGGCGGACTCCGGCCATTCACCGCGACTGCGAACGTTCCTTGCCAGACTGGCAAAAGCGGCCATTCAAGCGCTAGCAGACCGAAGCCCACATGCTGCGTTGCGCACCAAGGTCGGCTGTGCGCAGGTAGTGACCTTTGCAAAGTCGGGGGACTCTGACGACGCGATGAGGCGCAACCGGCCCTGACCTGCCGTTCGCTTCGTGACCGTGTGCTGCGGTGCAGCTTCACCAGACCGGCCATTCGTCCATTGTGCAGCATTTTTTGAGAACCGAGCATAGGAGTCGGCTCCTCGAAGAAACAGATAGGCTTGTCGGCCCGGCTCATCTTCCTGTAGCGTCAGGGTCGGCGCTGCAGGCCTGAGTAGGTTCCGCACCATTAGCGAATTGAAGGCGTCCGATGTAGCATAAGAGAATACCTATGAGTAGCGTTACAACCGCATTTGAATTGATGAAGCTGGAGCTGGAAACGGCAGTCGAGGATCTCAATACTCAAGGGAGCGAGCTTTTTCGAGAATCTCGTTACGAGGAAGCAAAGGCCTTGATCGACCGAGGCAAACAGCTTCGCGCATTCTGTGATAAAGTGGAAGCCCTGGCGAATGAATGGACGGCGACCTTCTCAGGCGATGATCACGACGAAGATACTGAAAAAGAATTTCAAACAGCACGAACAATTCTTTCTGCTTCGAGAGGCTCTTGCACGAGACTATTGGTAAAATTCAGTGATGGCACTATTTTCGCAGAAAAAACAGCAGCACAAACGCTCGCCAAAGTGATTGAGCGAATAGGTTGCGAACAGGTAGCAAGCGTCGGAGTCCTTGTGAACGGCGAAAAAATTGTGTCGACGGAAAAGTCAAAGAAATATAGTGATATAGAGGTGCCGCCTTACTTCATCAAAACTCACAGCAGCACGGATCAGAAGAAGCGAAACTTGGAACAAATTTCAAAAGCATTGGGCCTGAATCTGAATATTTCGATAATCTGACGCCACAGATCTAATAACTGTAAACTGCGCATGCCTGCCATCTGTGCGACGCGCAGCATCGATCAAAGTGGGCTCGAACCGGTCATGCGGCAGTGCGGCAGTACATCCGCAGCGAAATCACATGAGATCCCGATTGCCCGATGGCCGCTGTCAGACCTTCGCTGCGTTTTGCTTAGAGGTCAGCTACTGTGGCCGATTTTCTCACCTGATCGAAACGCTTCCCGGGAATGGGACAGAACGGCCACTTTCCAGAACCGCTGATCGTTGGTCGCCTGAGCGTTAAGGTGGCGTGGAGGACACCAGACAAACCGCAGCAAGGTCGTTCTCATCTTGGTCATGCTTCTCATCAGGGTATCCGATCGAGACATTCCGGAGCGTTGTGCCCGCGACAACTGCGGAGAGGCGGCGATGAGAGTGTCAATCGGCATGCAATCCTGACCCCCTATCGGCGCCCAAAAATGACCCCTTTATTTTGCGCAGGGGTAGCTGGCCCGATGCGGTGTAGCCATCACACAGCGCAGCCGCGTCGGGCCA
>NZ_SMFP01000026.1 GCF_004348975.1 Antarcticimicrobium sediminis
TGGCCCGACGCGGCTGCGCTGTGTGATGGCTACACCGCATCGGGCCAGCTACCCCTGCGCAAAATAAAGGGGTCATTTTTGGGCGCCGATAGGGGGTCAGGATTGCATGCCGATTGACACGTCGAACAGCATAAGAGTTTCCTCAAGGAGTTTCCCCTTGGGGCTCCTGAAACCAAACCGGTTCTGGAGTGGATGAAGGAACTGCCGCTGTTCATCGAGACCGAGAGATTTCGCGCGGTTCACGCGGCCTGGATCCAATCGGCGATTGACGATTTGAGGGGGCATAGCCAGACCGGGGTGCTCTCTGAGGAACAACTGATCCGAGCCGGGCGAGAGGGAGAGGAAATCCACCATATTGCCGAAACTCTTGCGAAGGGGCCCGAGCAGCGATTGCCAGAGCCATATTCTTTCACGGACAAGGGGAAACACCTCCGACATCATATTCGCCTGAAATGGTGGAACGGCGATGCCAAGACCTGGCGTCAGGTTGCAATGTCTGTTCCCAATATGGAGCAGATTCCTGACAAACGATTCCCCCCATCGCTGGCGACAAGCATCTACCCCGTAGACGAAAGGCCTGTATTTTTTGGGCACTACTGGATGTCTGGTGAACCTGAACTCCAAAGCGGCAATGCCCTTTGCCTTGATTATTCGGCGGGAACCGACGGCCCTCTCGTCACCTATGCCCTTGATGCTGGCTCTCACGAACTAAGCCTGGCCAACCTGATCGTTCATGCGGCACCGAACGTTGAGTGAGGCAGTTTCCGCGATAGACGTGTGTGCGATGGCGTCATGAGTATGCTTTCTGAACTTTGTTCAGGTGGTCAACCATGGCGTCGCGCAAGGCTGCCGGGGAAATGATCTTCACCTGATCGCCCCACCGAAGCAAATGCCAGCACATCTCGCGCAGCCCGCCTGCGCGAAATTTAACGGTCAAGCTCCCGTCGGGCTCGTCAGTCAATTCCTGTGTTGAGTGGAACAAGTAAAGCCGCGCTTCTGGCGCGGCTTCAGGGGTAAAGCGCCAGACGACATCATATATGTCTTCCTGCCAGATACCGAAAGACCGTTGCATCCACGCGGAAAGATCAAACTCCGTCGACCGCTCGAAAGTATCTTCGGTCAGTGCGATCCTCTCAAAGCCCGCCAGCGCGAAGAGCCTGACGTCCTTGGCCCATTCGCTGTAAGCGACAAGATACTGGCGTCCTTCACCAAGCAGCATTGCCATGGGGCCGAGCCGTGCGTTGCGGCTCAGAAGGCCGGTTGCACGGGCGCGGTGATCGACCTCGATCCAGACGCCCGCGAGAATGGCCTGCCGAAGGATGTTCAGTGTCTCGGTTGGTATGCCCTCGCGCGGTCCCGGCCGCAAAGCTACTCCGTCTGCCTCCAATATGGCAGCGATGTCCGGCTCAAGCTTCGTTCGCTTCGGCCCCGGCATGCGGGCGCGCAGGCGGTCCGAAAGCGTGTCGAGGTGATCTGCTGTCGCTTTGTCGCCGCTTTGCCGGGCCAGTTCAGCCCCACGGTGGAGCACGGCAATGTCCTCGACCGTGGGATCCGCCAGTCTCCCCGTCGTGCCGGGCGGCAGGCGCCAGCGTTTGCGTCCTCCCGGCTCGCTGAGCTCTTCGGTCTGCGGAAAGGTGTCTCGGATGGCATCGCGCATCCGTTCCGCCGTTCGGCGCGAGACTTCGAAGGTTTCCCCAATGTCGTCGAGTGACAGACCGTCGGCACGACCCTGCATCTTCAGCGCCAGCCGGACCAAGTCTGCCAATCGGCCATAACGCATTGGGGATCCTCCATTTCCCACAGTCTGGCGCAAACCGGTCATGGCATCAAGCAATCCACCTATGTGCGAGATCGCCATGGTGTGATCCCCGTCCCGTTTGTCAACTCGCCGCCAGAAACCCGATCGGATTGCGCGTGTTGGGTTTCGACGCTTGTTCACGGCGGAGTTCCGTCATGATGGCCTCGGGCTGTGTGATACCAAGCAATGTGATACGTCGTGCCACGACCGCAAAATCCCCCGGTGTCAGTTGATCGAGCGCGCGAAGGCCTGCAGGAGGATCAGTTCGGAAGAACCGCCGAAAACAAGCCTGTCGCTGCTCGATACTGAGCGGCAGGAAGCCGACCCGCAGGTTAAAGCGGCGCACCGTCGCAGGATCAAGCTGATCGACGAGGTTTGTTGTGCAGGCGAATGGCAGAGGGTGGTTCTCCATCCAGGTGAGCATTTCGTTCACTTGCGAAATTTCCCAGCGATGCGACGCGCCTTCACGCGACCCCAGCAACGAGTCCGCTTCGTCAAAAACAAGGAAGGCGCCGGTGTCGCGCGCCTCTGCAAAGGCGTCGGCAATGTTGCGTTCGCTTCCGCCGACATAGCGATCAAGCAGATCCGAGGCACGCCGTTCCAGCACCGGCATGTGGAGACGTTCTGCAAGATACCTCGCGAAGGCGCTCTTGCCAGTGCCCGGTGGTCCGCTCAGGCAAAGTCCCCCCGTATTGGCCGGGCCGCAGGCAACGAAGCGCTCCGTGATCAGGCTCAGATCATGGTCGGCATTGGCCAGATCCAGATCAAAGCGCCAACCACTAGGCGAGATTGACGGCGTATGGCCGCCACGTACAGCACAGGAAATTGCCTTCGCCGCAAGCGTCACGTCCTCGGCACCTCCGCGCGCGATGCGCGCCGCCCGGAGCGCGCTGTCGGCCAGTGCCGGTGCATCCTCCATGCAATGGGCCAGTTCCAGACAGATATCTTGAGGCAATGGCACCTGATGATGTTTGGCGAGTTTTTGCCACACCCGGGCACGAACAGAGACCGGGGGCGTTCGTAATTCCAACGTGAAGGAAATGCGCCGCAAGAACGCCGGATCGCAGTCGCCGATGCTATTCGTCGTCCAAAGGGTGGGCACAGGGTTGGTCTCGATCAGACGGTTCATGTGGACCTTTGACCCTGACCGTCGCATCGATAGGCCGAAGAGCCCATCGTCGAGACCCGGGAACAGGTCTTCCATTTCGTCGAATAGGATGATGCTGTTACCCTGACCGGCGAGAAGCCGTTGACCAAGCCGCAACTGCTGCAGCCGCTCGAAGCGCGACGGCTCGTCACCGTCATCGTCGGTTTCGCCAACAGCATGGAGGCTCGCGCCGAGCCGTGCGGCAAGCGCTTTGCAAAACTCGGTCTTTCCCGTCCCCGGCACCCCATGCAGCAGGATGTTCACCCCCTTTTCACGCCGTTTGATCGCGCCCTGCAGAAGCCGAACCGCAAAGTCCCGCCCTGGCCCCAAATGATCAAAGTCCTCCCACGCCACTGACGCAGGTTCCTGGGAGGAAAAGAGCCTTCCGAGGATGTCTTCAAGCCCACGGGAGGGGGGCTCCAGCGCGACCAAAAGGCGTTCCGAGGATAGAAGGCCAAGCCCGGACACGGGCAGTTTCTCGAACTGCAGCAAGCCGGAAACCATCAATCTCCCCGAATGCGCCAACGCCTTGCGGACGCGCGCTGGCGAGAGACCGGTCAGGTGAACGACGGCGTCTTCGACCGGCAATCGAGCTTCATCAGTAAGCGTGCCACACAGCGACTTGACCGGTCCACTGCGGGCGGCGCGGATGGCGAGAGCAAAGATCTGCTCCTCGTCTTGACTCAGCCCCATGTGCGAGGTCAGAGCCGAGATGTTTCGGGCAAGCGCATCGGGGCGCACACGCGGTGCACGCGCCTGCTGATGCGCAATCTGAACGCACAGGTCGTCCCAGACCTCGGAGGGAACGCCCCTGCGTTTGAAGTGATCAAGTTCAGGGTCCCATGAAAAACCCAGATCCTGCTCCTCGGTCCAGTTAGAAAGCTCCAGCGCAACGACGCTGCGCGCTTGGAAACGAGTCGCAAGCCTGTGTGCCAGGCCGATCAAGTACCTCTGTTCGTATCTGTTCGTCATGCTGCCTCCGTGATGATGGACCGACAGTAAGCTGGCCACACGTCACTTTCGGACGCATTCTCATTCCCCTTGGTGAATTGCGTGGGAAACCCGCCCGTTCCGCGCCGCGCCGCGCCAAGGCGTCTCTCCCCGAGAGGCAAACCCGCAACCGCCCAAAAACCTGAACAGAAATCGCGGGAGCGTCGTGGTAAGGGGATTTCCGGAAAGTGGGAGACGGAGGGGATAGGACTGCCGTCGAACCCTCTCTGCCCCAAAGTGGCATCTGACAAATTCCGCGCCGCACAGGCGATCTTCACGGAGTAATCTCAAGCGTTTCTTTGGTCGCCAAGGCAATAATGTTTCTCAAGCGTGCGGTCATATTGTCACCACTGGCGACATCCACGCTCGCCGTCTCGATGATCGTCTCCTGACCCGAAATCCGAAACTGAGCCTGAACGCCCTCCTCGGCTGAAAGATCCTCGTGATGCGGATAGAGCAGCGTCAGTCGAGGGGCTTTGTAAAGATGAGCATAGGCCATCATCTGGTAGACGTCGCCTTGAGAAACCCCTTGCTTGCGATTATCAATGCGCGAGGAAATCCGCTTCCACTTCGTATCGATCACATGCACAATCTGTCCGGCCTGCCGGATCAGGATATCAGGTTTCGTCTGGAACACCGCGCGCTCATCATCAAGCGATGTCAGACAAAACAGCCTCCCTCCCTGAAGAGAGACCCGGTACTCTGTACCTGCCAAAGCGCGTGTAATCAGCCGACCGACATATTCTTCGAAAAGCGCATTCATCTCAAAGAGAAGTGCTGTCCCTTGCCCCGAACCGGCGCTGGTCGTTTGATAGCGGTTGCGCAGGAACAGTTGCGCCATCCTGAAAAGCTCTTGCCACGCGCGGTTCGTCCGGTCGATGATGACTTCATCCCACTTCAGCGTGAGAACAGAAACTTCGGAAATGTCGGCATAGACGAAGGCCAGTTCTCGCAGGCGCTGTTGGTTGCTGGCGTTTCGTGACATTCTGAACAGGTGCGCAACGGTTGCTTTCATGATACGGTTCAGCGCAATGTCATCCGACAACTCATCAAATTTGCACGCCAGCCGCGAAGGGTTTGCCGCGTGGCGCGTGAATTGACGAGGCAGATTGAGTGCCCCGCGCAGGGCCGCGAGGTCATCCTCCTGGACGGTGTACCGGCGCGGCATGCCGCGCCGAATAGCATCGGTCAGTTTGCTACAGAACATCCGGATGAGAATTTCCAAAAGGGTTTCGCGCTGCCAGTCAAGTTCGGTCACTTCGCCCGTTTCGATCTTGAGATCGAGTGCGACCGCAAGCATGTGAACAAGGCGTTTACGAATGGCCGCGTTCTGCCCTGCCTCAGATTCCTGTTGGTCGACGTCGATCTTGGGAAGGATTTCAAGACTGCAGCCTTCTGTCGCCAGAACGCCGACGATGCCACGCGCCCGCAGCCCATGACGGCGATCCTCAAGCACACCGCCACCACCTCTGCCAGCAAACGCAGATGACTTGGCAAGCGCAGCAAGACGTGTGGCAAAGTGCTCGGGAATACAACCGTCCCCCTCGCCAAGGGGTAGCGTTTCCCATTCGCGCAGGGTGTAGGCAGGCATCAGGCAGAAAACTCCGAGAAGTCGAACCTGTCTTTGACGGTCCACTGCAGCTTTTCGCTGGAGAAATCGTCTTCGGTCATTCCCGCTGGGGCTGTAATTCGTTTCGCGTCAAGGAACCGAGACGGGCCCTGCCCAGAGTCGCCCAGAACCGCCGCCACCTTGGACCAGTCTTCGTAGAAATACTCTGCCAGCAACGGGATCACTTTGTCCCGCATGACATTCTCGATATCTGTTCGCGTCTGGCAGTTCGTGAAATACGCGTGCCCGATCTGATGCTCACGATCAAAGAGATACTCAATGCGCTCGTTGATCGTGGACAGCAGCTTTTGCAGATCGACGCCGTTAATGTTGTTCGAGAGAACAGACGGATCGGGCATTAGTTCGCGGAAAGCAAACCGGCGGCGTAGCGCCGTATCCAAAAGCGCGATGGAGCGGTCGGCTGTGTTCATTGTGCCGATGACGTGCAGGTTTCGAGGCACCCCAAAAGATTTCTTGGAGTATGGAAGTGTCAGCCGGATTTCGTTGTCCATCCCGAGCCGCTTGTCAGGCTCAAGAAGCGTGATCAGTTCGCCGAAAACTTTCGAAATATTCGCCCGGTTGATTTCGTCGATGATAAGGACATATCCACTCTCTTCGTGAATATCCACGGTGGCCTCTTCCTGCCTCATATTGACCATTCCTGGCCCCGCGATCTCTCTGATCCATGCCTCGCGCTTCAGCCAAGCTGGCCATGCTCTCCAACCATCTCTTGGTCGGACATCATTCAGGATAGAGGCTTCCTCCAGAGCTTCACCCAACTGATTCACGCCAAATCCATCCGGGAACTTTTCTGAAAGATTCCTGATGACAGCCTGTGCCAAGCGCCGGTTACTTTTTTTGCGATCTATCGTTTCCGGCATATCCCCGGATGTATAGAGGGGGCCTTGGGGTAGTTCCCGTATATTCAGCCCTTCAAGATCAAAAGGTTCTTCATCGTGATCGTTCGCCTCGAAAATTGCAGAAGTATCGTCGGACCCACCAGCGTTCTGACCGATATCGAAACCCGAAGTATCTTCGGGCAATTGTTCGTCAGCGTTTAAACTCAAACTAGCACGCTCCGCGATGCGCCGAAAAATCCCAGCAACAGGTTCCAATCGAAAACCCGTGTCTGTTGATCCGCCTTCGGCTGTATCGGTGGTTGGCCGCAGCCCTTCGATGAACTCCTCGTAGGACATCGATTGGTGAAAGGTCACGAATTCAATCCGCCCCTCGCTCACGAGGTCGCGGTATGCGCTCATCAGAGCGGCTCGTTGTTCGCTACCCTTCAGGCCAGATGCGACCTGCTCTCCCAAACAGAGCCGCACCGCCTCCCATGCCGTCTGATACGTCTTACCCGTGCCTGGAGGGCCATAGAGGATCAAGTTCACAGCAGAGGGCAATGGTGCGTTAGTTGCGTCGGTCACGGCGTCCGCCTCCGGTTCGGGTTTGAGCTTGGTTTTATCAATGACTTCGAAACCGAGCTCGCTTAGCTTCTCTCGGCCCTCTTTCTCTCCAAAACCATCAAAAAACTCGTTGACTCTGAATTGCCTTCCATCTTCCAGTTTCCCAAGAGCTGCGGCAACAATGGCTTTCGCCGGATATTTAGTTTCTTCTTTGTCACGCTTCACCCAGTCTTTCGCCGGACGCCCGAAACCACCCTGATCCAAGAAAACGTCTAGGCCAAGTTGACTACACTCATCCATAGCGGCGTGAATATGCTCAGCTTCAAGCGCGTTCATTGCCTTTTTTAGCCAGCTGGCTAGTTTAGTTTTTGCGGTCTCCTCCTCATCATCTAAATCGTACACCGGCGCGGGATCGCCCTCGGGATCGTAAAGACGGTATTCACCTCTACCGGTTTTATAGAATAAATCGTGCCCCGAGCCTTCCTTTACGTTCTTGTGGTGTCTGCGATTACGCCCGTTATTCGTCGACATTGCATCAATGTGCAATTCAACGGTGTTCGATTTAACCTTTGGATAGCGATCCATAAACCACTCTACAGCATCATTTTTTGAGAATACCTGCCCCTTCCGAAGGGTTTCCTCTGCCCAATCGTGAAGAAGTTCTTTTACCGGCCGGTCGTAAATACTCATGCTGTAAACTCATCTCCGTTATCAACTCTGCTGAAACAGTCGTCCATCGCGCTGTATTGCGTTTAAGGTGTTGTCTTCTCTTCCAAAAATACTTGCCAAGCGCACACAACGTATTGACCAGCTGCATTTGTTCCACTGTATCGCACTTGGCCTCGCGCAGGCGCGGAGCGCCGAAAACCAATGCCAGGCCTTTGGCGCGTGACACCGCGACATTGATACGGTTGAGCGAAAACAGGAACTCCATCCCACGCGAGGTTTCTTCGGCGGAGGATGCGGTCATGGACACCAAGCAGACCGGTGCCTCCTGTCCCTGAAACTTGTCTACGGTCCCGACGCGGACGCCCAATGGAAGGGCATCCCTGAGAGCGTTCACCTGCGCGTTATATGGGGCGACGACGATGATGTCCGCCTCGCGCATCGGCCGCGTGCTGCCGTCCTTCTCCGTCCAGCTTCCGCCAAGTAACTCAATGACGGTTTCTCCAATTGCAGCGACTTCTTCCTGTGCGATCTGGGCATTTTCTTCATGCGGGACCGGCACCCAGAAAGCTCCGGCTTCGGGGAGTGCCGTACCTGTCACGCACTGGTGAGCCGTATCGGGATGGCTGGTCAGTCTGCCTTCGTAGACCTGTTCCGAGATGAACCCACAAACATCAGGATGCATCCGCCGGGATGTGGGAAGGAAAATGCCCCGGTCGTCTGGAACCGTCGCATGTTCCCCCAACATCCAGTCCAGGCACGACAGGTTCGCAGGATTGGGATGCGCGCCCTGAATAACCTGCGGCAACTGGCGTGGGTCGCCCACAAGCACGATGTTTCGCGCGGCACGACCCATGGCAGCCATGTTGGCAAGTCCGACCTGGCCCGCCTCGTCCACAAACAGCCAATCAAAGGCCTGCACATTCTCGTCACGCGAGAAGAACCAAGCGGTGCCGCCCACGACATGGGCATCGGTCAGCGCAGGGTCGTCGTTCGACTGGGCGCGTGTGATGCCCGAAAATCCATCGGGATACCCATCCTCACCGCCGCTGACTTTGTGCGCCAGTTCAGCGTTTTCCAACGTGATGTCGGGATCGTCATCCTTGAGGGCGAGAAGACAGCCCATCAGAACATTGCGGATCGCCTCGTGACTGTTTGAAGCGACTCCAAGCCTCACCGATCCCATATTTCGTGGTCAGCCTCTTGAGCGCTGTGATTTCGTATGGTGCGTAGTGATAGATGCGCGCAGTGGGATACGCCGCGATCCGCGCGCGAAAGAATGCCAGCAAGTCGGACAGCGCCTGCGCTTCGGCGTCGTGATCATGGGCCCAGAAGGTTTGAAACTGCCCGTCAAACCAGATCCCGTGCAAATATTCGAGGCCACCCTCGTAGTGCGGATCGCCTTCGATGTCATAGAACAGGTCGCCAGGCTGGGGTTCCGGCAAAAGGTCGAAGCCTTTGCTCGGCTGTGGCGCGCGCAATTCGTAATCCGGCTCTCCGGTTTTGCGGGCCTGCTGCAGGCGCGCCTGCGTCACCAAACGTTGCCGCGTGTTTTCAGCCATGCTGCGGATTGGGTGATTCAGAGTTGAGAGGACTTCCAACGTGTGAACACCCGCCGCTTCCAGTTTTTTCACCTGACCACGGCTGATGCTGGCAACGTTGAACAAGCTGTCCTCAGCGCGCCAGACGCTGTCGCAATGCTCGGCCCAACGGCAAAGACCGCAATCGGCACAAGGCATCGGGCGCGTCGGCTGCGGATCAGCGACAAAGGCTTCCAATCGGTCCCGCGCCATCCGGGCATAGGCGGAATAATCGGCCAGCCGCAGCGTCGCGCGAGTGCCGTCCCCCAATTCGACATGGGCGAACTCTGGTGCCGCCCCCTGAATTTCCGTCAACAGATCAGAGTACAGAACCAGTTGCAGCACGTGTTTGGGATGCGCACGGCGTTTCAACTTGGTGTCGGCAACCTCATAGCTGAACGCTCCGAGCGCCGAAGGAGTATCAACACGCTCCAGGAAGTCAGACCAACCGCCCCAGCTCCCCGACAAAAACGCGCCCTGAAACACCACATCCGGGCCAGCGGCCAGCGCCGCGCGCGTGGCCTCGGCGTTTTCGCCAAGCTTGCCACGCTCTATCTCCACGATGGAGCGCTCGGCCTCCTTGAGCTGAGAGAGATGCTCCGCCTCATGGGCATCGCCCTGCTTTTGCAACAGCGCCGCATCCTCGGTGTTATCCCCCGGCTCCGGGCCCGTTCCACGCATATGCGCCAAATCAAGGCTGGTTGCATGCGGGCACCCCATGAAGCGCATGAGATCCGTGGCAGAAAGAAAGATACGCCCGTCGAGATCCCTCATGACTACCCCATCACTCAGACAACTCAATCTACAAGGGAATCACCTCGACAGACCGCAGGGTCATCAATACCTTACGAAGGTGTCAATTTCTGGCATGGAGGTCAAATGTCTTTCGCCAAAGCACAGGATCTGCTTCGCCTGGCCCAAATGGCAGCGTCCCGCCGGGGAGGTGTCAGCCTCGAAGATATCTGCGCTGAGTTTGATGTGTCGCATCGCACCGCTCAACGGATGACCGAGGCGCTGGATGCAACCTTCGCAAATGTTTCGACTACAGACGATACAGAGCGGCGGCGGTTTTGGCACATGGAAGCCCCCCTCCCCGACCGCCTGCAGCCCCGGCAGGAAACGGCGATCGAGGCGCTGGAAATCGCAGCACGTACCGCGCGCGATGAAGGACGAATACGGCATTCACGTGCATTGGAGGATCTCCGCGACGGGTTGCTGGCGCGTTTGAATCCAAGGGACGCACTTCGGTCGGAAGCCGATGCAGAGGCCGTGCTGGCTGGATTGGGCCGAGTCACGCGCCCCGGCCCGACCGTCGCACTGAAGCCTGCCGTGACAGATGCAGTCATCGAAGCGCTGCGTGGCCCGTTCCGGTTGCAGGTCTGCTACGGGCCGCAGGGCGCTGCGCCGCGTGTGATTGAGCCACACGGGATGCTGCTGGGGCACCGCAGCTATCTTGTGGCACGGCAACCTGCCCGTGGCGAAGACATCCTGAACTTCCGCATGGACCGCATTCATGAGGCGCAAGTTCTGAACGAAAGCTTCCAACTGGCTCCGGGTTTCTCCCTCGAAATCTATGCCGCTCAGGCGTTTGGTGTCTATCAAGACCCCGAACAATACGGCGAAGTCGTGTGGCGCTTCACACCTGAGGCCGCAGAGCGCGCCGCCGAATTCCGTTTTCACCCGACCCAAATTGTCGAACCTCAGGACGATGGCAGCCTGATCGTCAGGTTCAAAGCAGCGGGTTGGTTGGAAATGGCATGGCACCTTTATCAATGGGGCGACAAGGTCGAGGTGTTGGCACCTGCAGGTTTGCGCGAATTGGTTGTGGGTCACCAAAGATCGGATTTCGACGCTCTGCCATGACGATATTGAATAGGATTTAACAATGAAAAATGGTCTAAACCATGCAGCACTGAAAGCAAAACAACGCACCATTCGCGAAGGGTTTCCCGAAACGATGGGCCTGCGCGCCCATCGCGCCATCAGTTGGATCGGTCGTGCAGAGTCCTGCGGCGAGGATGAGGATGCGCGCTTCATTTTCCTTTGGATCGCATTCAACGCCGCCTATGCGGACGAACGGGAGTTTCAGGAGGTCGCCCCGGGCGAACGCGCCGCTTTCGTCGATTTCTTCGGGCGGCTTGTCGCGCTGGACAAGGACCGCCGTATCTACAAGGCGTTGTGGCAGCGGTTCTCCGGCCCGGTCCGGATGCTTATGGAAAACCACTATGTCTTCAATCCCTTCTGGAAATATCACAACGGGATCGACGGGTTCGAGGATTGGGAGGAACGCTTCAAGACCTCGGCCCGCTCCTTTGCGCAGTCGTTTCAGGCAGGCGACAGTGCGCGCGTCCTGAGCTTCGTCTTCGACCGGCTCTATGTCCTGCGCAATCAACTTGTTCACGGTGGGTCGACCTGGAACAGCGGTGTGAACCGGGCGCAGGTTCGCGACGGAGCCGAGATCCTTGGGTTTCTTATGCCAGTGTTCATCGACATCATGATGGACAATCCCAATGATAACTGGGGAAAGCCGTTCTATCCCGTTGTCGAATAGATTGGACGCCTGACAATTCTCGCAGTGTTTTAGGGTCAGGACTCGTTCTCGTTTCATAGCCAGAACATAACGATTGCGGCAAGAGCGATGGCTGAGCAGAAGACCCTGGGGCACCTATCATATCTGGTGGCGACACGGCGCCAGTCCTTGAGCCTGCCGAACATGATCTCGATCACTGCCCGGCAGTGCATTGCGCAGCAATGTCACGAGAGGGGCGGTTGCGGCGTTTGTAGCGGCGCTTGTCATATTTAACGGGGATCTTGCGTTGTTTTCGTCCGGGGATGCAGGGGCGTATCCCTTTGTCTTCCAACGCTTCTCTGAACAAATCGGCGTCATATCCGCGATCTCCGAGCAGCCAGTCAACATCCGGCAGGCTGAGTGTCTGTTCTGTGACCGGATGCTGCGCACCGGACCTAAGTCAGCAGAGGGCTCGTCGCAGCAATTCGCCGCTTAAGGCAAATAGGCCGTCACAGGACAGACGCTACCAAGGCTACGGTCGCGACCACATCATATGGCCGCCTTGCGAAAGACGTGCTAAGCTAGCTTTTACATTGGCATCGACGGTGGTCGATCAGCCAAATTGTACCCCGAACTACTGGAGCCAAGTTTTTATGTTCAATCCCAAAGCTTTCGCCAGAATTGGTGGCGGTGCTGCCAGACGAATGCCAACTCGTCTCTGCAAGGTCAGTGTGTCTGTCCCCTTTGCCGCGCCGAGACCGCGCCACACCAAGGCGTCTCTCTCAGAGAGCCCAGCCCGCAACCGCCCGAAAACCCGAGCAGAAATCGCGAAAGCGTCATGGTAAGGGGATTTCCGGAAGGTGGGTGGCGGAGGGAACGGGACTGGCGTCGAACCTTCTCCACATCAAGCCATTGATTTTAAATTAATATTTTTCGCGCAATGCACCCCACGAGCGCTTCCAGCACTGCAAGCGTCTCACGTGGTGATGCCGTCTGGTGAGAGCGGCATCCTCCTCACATCCAGCAAGTAGGTGGCTACTGTTACCGCTGGACCGTGCAAACATTGACGATTCCACGCTGCGCAATTCTGATGCGCCGTGAAAAGGCGTCCGATCAGCCGAGCCCAAAATCATCCCGGAAGCGGTCGATCTGATGCATGCGCTCATGCAGGATGGTCACGATCCCGATGTCGCCATTCGATAGATGACGCCAGTAGACGAAATGACGCTCGTATCGAAAGAAGAACCCTTCAACACCAAACTCGGCTGGGATCGGTTTCGACGCGACACCGTGTGCTGCGATCTTGTCGAAGGCGGCGAACAGGCCGGTGATGTATTTCTCGGCCTGATCATCTCCCCACCTGTCACGGGTGTAGCGGTAGATGTCATCGAGGCGGTGCGACGCCCCTTCCTGGATACGGATGGCGGGCACCGGGTCAGGCCCGGTTCCGCGCGATCACCTCGGCCGCCGTCAATGACTGGTATGTCTCCTCCGGGGCTGCGAAGGCATGAGTAAGCTCGCCCTTCAGCCGGTTGAAGGCTTCCTGCTCCGCCCTCTCCTTGTCACGCCGGATCAGGTCACGGATGTACTCGCTGACGTTCTCATAGGACCCGTCATCGCCTACGTTGGCCGACACGAAGTCACTCAGTGCCCCACCAAGGCGGACGGTCATCGTGGTCGTTCGGGACATGGCACGGCACCTCTCATCTCGCCTGTATTCAATATAACCAAAAACGCACACAAAACAAGAGTGAGCTACACCCTGCTCTTGCCGATCATCGTTCGTCCCTCAATCGTCTGCCTCCTCGACAATGTGGCGGCCCGCAAGTGCAAGAACAACATAGAGCACAGCATCAGAATGCCGCGCGAGGGCGATCAGATGGTCGCCGCTCGGCCCCCGCTCGCCCGAGAACCAGTACTTCACGGTGCGTTCGCTGGCACCCGTCCAGCGCATGGCCATTTTGATTGCCCTGTGTGTGTCGTCCAACTCTTCGTGCAGAGCCATCGCTATGGCGGTTCGATAATCGGTTGGTTCGTCGACCAGGTGCACAAATGTGCCCATTTTCGGCACAACTGTGCCCATCTTCACGCGCATTTTCACGTCCTTCTTCGTTAAACAATTGAAGAACCATGAAAACGGCGGGAGTCGATTTTGTCCGTTGCGGGTCATTGGACCGCGCTTGACGGACACTACTGATTTTGGGAGCGCAGTAATGAATCGGAGTTTGAAAAATGACCGCCGGGCAAACGGAAAAACCTTGCCCGTTTCAGGAAACGACTTTCCAGACGAGTTTGTGCCAGATGGAAAAATTGAACCCAAAAAAGGCTGAAAAGGAAAACCCGATTTGAATAACGGTCGATACAACAGCGAGAACAAAGGTGACGAGGCCGGACAGGATATCCCAGCCGTTGCCTATGTGCGGATGTCGACCGATCACCAGAAGTACTCGACTGAGAACCAACTCGACATCATTCGGGATTACGCCACCGCCCGGGGCCTGCAGATCCTGCGCGTCTTCGAGGACTCCGGTCGGTCCGGGTTGCGGCTGGACGGTCGCGAGGCGCTGCAGAACCTGATGGCAGAGGTCAGAACCGGCCAAGCGGATTTCAAGGCCATTCTGGTCTATGACGTCAGCCGCTGGGGCCGGTTTCAGGATGCTGATGAAGGGGCCTACCACGAGCATGTCTGCTCTCGTGCCGGGATCCGGGTTCACTATTGCGGCGAGCAGTTCGAAAACGACGGCAGCATCGGCTCCAACCTGCTGAAAACCGTCAAGCGGGTGATGGCGGGCGAATACAGCCGTGAGCTTTCGGTGAAGGTCTTCGCGGGGCAATGCCGCCTGGTGGAGCTTGGATACCGCCAAGGCGGTGCGGCCGGGTACGGCCTGCGCCGGGTACTGATAGACGAACACGGCAACCCGAAGGGTGCCTTGTCCCGCGGTGAGCAGAAGAGCCTTCAGACCGACCGTGTCGTCCTCGTTCCGGGCCCTGAGCAGGAACAGGATGTCGTGCGCCGCATGTATCGGATGTTCGTTGAGGACGGCTGCTCGGAGCGTGAGATTGCGGAAACCCTGAATGCCGAGGGGCATCTGACAGATCTTGAGCGGCCATGGTCCCGGGCATCGGTGCACCAGGTCCTGACCAACGAAAAATACATCGGCAACAACGTCTACAACAAGATGTCCTTCAAGCTGAAACAGCGCCGGGTGGTGAACCCACGCGAAATGTGGATCCGGGCGGAGGGCGCCTACCCCGCCATTGTGGACGAACCGCTGTTCCTGCGCGCACGCGAAATCGTCGACGCGCGCAGTCAGCATTTCACGGACGCCGAACTGCTCGAAGCCCTGCGCGCCGTGCTGAAACAGAAAGGCGTGCTGTCCGGACTGATCATCGATGAACAGGACGACCTACCGTCGTCCAACGCCTTTCGGAGCCGCTTCGGCAGCCTGCTGCGCGCCTACCAGATGATTGGCTACGAGCCGGAGCGCGACTATCGCTACGTCGAGATCAACCGGGCCTTGCGGCAGGCCCACCCCGGCATCGTGGCCCAGATCCTCGACGGTATCGGCGAACGCGGCGGCCAGGCTGTCCAAGATCCAGACACCGACCTGATCCGCATCAATGACGAGTTCACAGCGTCGGTTGTGCTTGCCCGGTGTTTCGAGACGCAGGGCGGTTCCCTGCGATGGCGCATCCGTCTCGATACTGGCCTGGTGCCCGACATCACGATTGCCGTGCGGATGGACGAATTGAACGAAGCACCACGTGATTATTACCTGCTGCCGAGCATCGACATGACCATGGCCAGACTGAGGCTGGCTGAGCAGAACGGGTTGTCACTGGACGCCTACCGCTTCGACACGCTCGACTATTTTTATGCGCTCGCTGGCCGGGCCCGGATCACGGAGGCTGCCTGATGCCAGACGACGCCCAAGAAATTGTCCAGAAACAGGTCACTCTCATCCCCACCGACCGAATTCGCATCCTAAACCCCCGTGTGCGCAACCGGCGCACTTTCGAGGAAATGGTCGAGAACATCGCGAAGATCGGTCTGAAGCGCCCGATCACCGTGGCGCAACGGGCCGGAACCGATCCTGCGGAATATGATCTCGTCTGCGGCCAAGGGCGGCTTGAGGCGTTCATGGAGCTTCAGCAGGACGCAATCCCAGCCATCGTGATCGACGCCGATGAGAGCGATTGCCTGGTCATGAGCCTCGTGGAGAACTGCGCGCGCCGCCAGCACAATCCGATCGACCTGATGCGCGAGATCGGCAACCTGCGCAAACGCGGCTACAACGACCGCCAGATCGCCAACAAGATCGGCGTCACGCCAGACTACGTCGGCATGATCGCGGGGCTTCTGGAACGTGGAGAAGAACGGCTGGTCTCGGCCGTGGAAACTGGCCTTCTGCCGCTGAACCTTGCCATCGACATTTCAAAGACAGATGCCGAGGGCGGGCAGCGCGCTCTGATGGACGCCTACACCCAGAAGAAGCTGCGCGGAAAGAAGCTGGCCGCTGTGCGCCGTCTCATCCAGCAGCGCGATGCTCAGGGCCCGCACCTTCATCGAAACCGCTATGGCAGAAGCGATGGCGCCAAACGGCCTTTGACAAGTGACGCGCTCGTGCGTGCTTATCAACAGGAAGCGGAACGCCAGAAGATACTTATCAAAAAGGCCGAGCTGACGCAGGGCCGCCTGATGTTCGTCGTGGAGGCGTTTCGCGCGCTGCGCGACGATGACCACTTTCTGACGCTCTTGCGCGCGGAGGGGCTGGATACCCTGCCCACCTATCTCGGGCAATCACTGGATGCGGGAGTGGCAGAATGAGCCGGGGCAAGCGCAAAACCCCGGACACGGTGACGCTTGGCTTCGAGAGCGATTGCGTCACCGTGCCGGTAGCGGCCGTCCTGCCCGTGCGCGCCCTCAACGCATCCGTCAAATCCAGCCGCAAGTACCGCCAGATCACCGCGTCGATCAAAGAGGTTGGCCTGGTCGAGCCCCCGGTCGTCACGCGATCCATGGGTGAGCAAGACACCTATATGCTGCTTGATGGGCATATCCGGATCGAGGTGCTGAAGGATCTCGGCATCGAACGGGTCGAATGTCTGATTTCCACCGACGACGAGGCCTTCACCTATAACAAGCGGATCAGCCGTCTTGCGCCCATCCAGGAGCACAAGATGATCCGCAAGGCCATAGAGCGCGGGGTCTCCGAAGAAAAGATCGCTCTGGCGCTGGACCTCAATCCGCGCAGCATTGTGCGAAAGGCAAAGCTGCTCGACGGGATCTGTGAAGAGGCTGTCGGCATCCTGAAGGACAAACACTGCGCGACCGCCGTGTTCGAAATCCTGCGTAAGATGAAAGCCATGCGCCAGATCGAGGCGGCAGAGCTGATGATGAATGCAAACAATTACTCGCCAGCGTACATCTCCGCAATCCTTGCAGGAACGCCCCAGGCGCAGCTGGTGGACACGAAGAAACCCAAGAAGATGAGAGGCCATGGCCCGCATGGAGCGCGAGCTGGCCCGGCTGCAGGAAGGGATCACTTCGATCCAAGACTCCTACGGCCAGGACCACCTGCAGCTGACCGTCATCAAGGGGTATCTGGCAAAGCTGCTCGGAAACGCCAGGATCGTCCGGTATCTGATGCAGCATCGACCGGAATTTCTGACAGAATTTCAAGCGATCAGCGAGATGGCCTCCACCCCGCCAACCGAGGCGGACTAGCCAAAGCGGCCAGAACTGATGGGGACCCGGACCCGACAAGCGCGGGGACCGCAGGAGACGCCGGACAGTGGGCCGGATCGAGCGCGGAGGTGGGAATGGCGGCGAACCCGCTCGGAGCCCACCAGGTCGGCCGAGGTTTCGCCGACTGCGCGACCACGCATGTGGTTGCGACATTTGCAGGCGTGCCGAGGGTTGGCGCGGAACGGCACGCCTGCTTGGTTTATCCTTCGTTCTCGCCAAAACGGATCCTGCCGTACCTGTTCGACCGTCTTGCATTTGGCCTCATGCAGGCGAGGTTCCCCGAAGACTAGTGCCATGAAACGGTAGCGCTTGAGTAGTTTTTTCCCTCGCGGATTAAGTTTCCGAGACGAGAGCAAGAAGGATGCCAAGTGGCTCAGGGGATTTGGGATGAATTCTTCCGGAACCAAATTCTTGTATGTAGGCTGAAGCCTCGGAACTCATAAGCCGTGCCATTGATAATGAACGCTCCAACGCTGCTACCTGACCCTGCCAAAGCTCTACTGGTCCACTTTCGGGCGGAGAGCTTCTACGACGTTCAAGTGCCAGTTCCCTGTTTAGAATCTCGGCCTGGAAGTGTCCGAAGATTTGCATGGCAAGGTACTCAAGAGCAGGACGGGAACGCTCCAAGGTCGCAGATTGATAACTTTTCGCCTCTGTATTGAGTTGACTGAGATGGCTAGACCTCACTGTGCGCGCAACCTCTGGCTTCTCAAGCGCAGATAGCGGCGTTTTTCCACGAGCCACTGCATTGTTGGTAGACGACGTTAACGGCTGCAGGCAAAGATCGAGTTGCTCAGTCGATAATCCGGTCCAGCCATCCTTCCCTTTGACGGAGCCGAAGCGCAACATTTGCGCCGGCACTTTGAGCTACCCCCCGAAATTCGGACAGTGACGTAAGCTACGATTTGCAGTCTGCTGATCTTCGACGAGAAGGAGATCAGAGATGTCGAAACGCAAGCAGCACGCGCCCGAGTTCAAGGCGAA
>NZ_SMFP01000027.1 GCF_004348975.1 Antarcticimicrobium sediminis
GGCGCCCGGTATCGGTGACAGAAAGGATCTCTACTTCAGGTCTGTATCTATGGTCGGACATAGCGCCGGACCTACGCCGTGAGCCTCAAGTCAGAAAGACGGGCCTCCCCGGAGGCTTACCAAAGGAGCGCCCCGTGAGGGTTCACGCCTAAGCTTCTGAAATAATGTACGAATATGGAAACTAGGCGGGGTCGCCATTAGCACCGGTAGGGACCCCGAAAAACACTGTAAAGCGTTGTGATTTCGGATCTTAAACCCGGAGGCAGATGGGGGCACTCTTCAACGCCGTTTCACAGTAGGCGGACCAGTTCGTCGTGCGATAGCGGGTGGGAGACGGCTTCGGCATGGGGCGGTTCCAACGCACCGGTTTCGTTCACTGACCCCTCATCACCGATGGCGGTAGAGGGCGGGTGATAGATTGCCCATGCGCCCCTCCTAACCTTTTGGATTTAGTTGGGAATCCATGACAAGCGGAGTTTTCAACACCGCAGGGCTGATGGATCGACAGGTTTGATTTGTTTTCAAATTGATGCCATCAAAGTACATGGAATTCTTGGACGTGAGTCACAGCACAGCACTTGTTGCAGCTTCTATCGTGATCGCCCTGGTGGCGGGCTTCACCGGCTTGACGCTGTCCAAAGACCTTTCAAAACAAACTGTTCTGCGGCGTAAAGGGTCGGTTGCACTCTCTGCCTTTGCCTTGGGCGGGGGCATCTGGTCGATGCACTTTGTCGCGATGCTTGGCATCCAGATGCCTATTCTCTTCTACTACGATGCGGCGATCACGCTTGCCTCTGCCTTGCTGGCGATCCTGATCGTCGGCACGGCCTTGCTGCTTTTGCACTTTCGCGAAAGGACCCCCGTCACACTAACGGCTGCGGGTGTGCTGGTGGGCCTGGGGATCCTTGCGATGCATTACATCGGCATGGCGGGTCTTCAGCTTTGCCGCGCGGTCTATACCCCGGCCGGGATTGCTGTGGCCGTCGTCGCGGCAATCGGGTTTTCGGTGGCCGCGTTCTGGGTTGCTTACGGGCGGCGAACCAATCGCAGCATTCTGCTCGGCACGCTTTGCTTTGGCTTTGCGGTCAGCGGGGTGCATTTTGTCGCCATCGCGGGAACGCGGTTTGTGGCGGTTCCAACCTTGAACGAATTCGGCCCCGTTATGAGCAACGAGACGCTTGCGATGGGGGTTATCATTTCAACCTTCGTCATTTTTGGCTCGTTCCTGTGGATGGGTGTGACCTTTCTGATCCCGACTGCGGCAATGCTGTTGCCCCAAGATTTACCCGGTGTTCCCACGAATGCCCCCCCGGCTGCCGAAGCCGCGAAGACCGCCCCCCTCGCTGTCCGTATTCCGTGCGAGCGCAATGGTGTAACGCATCTGATCGACCCCGCAGAGGTCGCCTTTGTGCGGGCCGAAGGGCATTACACCAATGTCTATACCGGTGATGCAAAGCACTTTTGCGCCTGGTCGATCACCGAGGCGGTAAAGCGGCTGACTGCGGTGGGGTTTATCCAGACGCACCGCAGCTATCTGGTGAACCCGACGCAGATCAAACACTTTGAAAGACTCAAGGATAACGGGGTCTGTCACTTTGCGGCGGCTGATTTGCCAGCCGCCCCGGTCAGCCGGTCCTATCTGAAGCCCGTGCGCGACGCCTTGGGGCTTTAGGCTTTCGCATTTCGTGCAGCCACAGGCGCATTTCGTGAAAAATCCCGGTCCTTTCGTTGATCGGCGCAAGCCTCGGCATACCGCTGCGTACCATCCTGACTCCTGACGGATAATTGCGGAACGGGAGGCGAAGCAATGATACCAGCGGCGTTTGAATACTACAGGCCAAAGGATATGGCGGGGGTGATTGCCCTGCTTCAGGAACACGGAGACGATGCCCGCGTGGTGGCGGGCGGGCACAGCCTGATCCCCATGATGAAGCTGCGGATGGCAGAGGTGCCGCATCTGATCGATTTGCAAGGCATCGACGGGCTGGGCGGGATCACCATCAAAGACGGGGCCGTGCGCATTGGCGCGATGACCACGCAGCACGAGATCATCACCTCGCAAGCTTTGGCCGATGCGGCCCCCATCATGAAAGAGGCGGCGTTGCAGATTGCCGATCCGCAGGTCCGCTATATGGGCACTGTCGGCGGCAATGTCGCAAATGGGGATCCGGGCAACGACATGCCCGGTCTCATGCAATGTCTCGACGCACAGTTTCATCTGACCGGCCCAGACGGGGATCGCGCCGTCGCTGCCCGCGATTTTTACGAGGCGGCCTATATGACCGAGCGGGCCGATGACGAGGTGCTGACCGCTGTCACCTTTGCCACCCCCGTGGGCGGCCATGCCTATGAAAAGCAAAAACGCAAGATCGGCGATTACGCGACAGCCGCCGCCGCGGTGCAAATCTCGAAAGCGGGCGGCAAGGTTGCAACCGCCTCGATTGCGATGACCAACCTGAGCGATACGCCGATCTGGTCGCAGGCCGCTGGCGCGGCACTGCTCGGCACCGATTGCGGGGAAGCAGCCAACAAGGCCGCGGTCGCTGCCATGCTCGACGATATCGATCCAACAGAAGACAACCGTGGCCCGGTCGCCTTCAAACGCCACGCGGCAGGCATCGTCCTGGGCCGCGCCATCGCGCGCGCCTGGTCACGGGCCTAGGGAGGGAAACACCATGTCGAACAAGATGCACGTCAAACTGAACGTGAATGGCGAGGATCACGAATTCCTTGCCGAACCGCGCGAGTTGCTGATCTACGCCCTGCGCGAAAAGCTGAACCTCACGGGGCCGCATGTGGGCTGTGAAACCTCGCATTGTGGGGCTTGCACGGTGACGATGAACGGAAAGTCGGTCAAATCCTGTACCGTCTTTGTGGCGCAGGCCGATGGCGCAGAGATCACGACCATCGAAGGGCTTGGCAGCCCCGGCGCGCTGCACGTCCTGCAAGAGGCCTTCAAGGAACATCACGGCCTTCAATGCGGGTTCTGCACGCCCGGCATGATCACCCGCGCGGCCAAGCTGTTGGAGGAAAACCCCAACCCGACCGAGGCCGAAGTGCGCTTTGGTATCGCTGGCAATATCTGCCGCTGCACCGGCTATCAGAACATCGTGAAATCAATTCTCGCGGCCGCGACCGAGCTGAATGCAGCCAAGGAGGCAGCACAATGAAGGACGACATCACACGCGAAGAACGCGTCGCTGGCCTGAAAGGCATGGGGTGTTCGCGAAAGCGGGTTGAAGACGCGCGCTTTACCCAGGGCAAGGGCAACTATGTCGATGACATCAAACTGCCCGGCATGTTGCACGGCGATTTCGTCCGCTCCCCCTATGCCCATGCCCGGATCAAATCGATCAACATCGACGCGGCGATGGCGCTGCCCGGCGTTGTGGCGGTTCTGACGGCCAAGGATCTTGAGCCGCTTGGCCTGCATTGGATGCCGACGCTGGCGGGCGACAAACAGATGGTTCTGGCCGACGGGAAGGTTCTGTTCCAAGGTCAGGAGGTCGCCTTCGTCGTTGCCTCCGACCGCTATGTCGCCGCCGATGCGGTGGAGCTGGTCGAGGTGGATTACGAAGAGCTCGAGGTTCTTGTCGATCCGTTCAAATCGCTGCAATCCGACGTGGTTCTGCGCGAGGACCTGGTGGCCGAAGACGGCTCGATCCCCAACGGCGCGCATGGCCCCCGCAAGCATCCCAACCACATCTTCACGTGGGAGGTCGGCGAGGAAGAGGCCACCAATCAGGTGATCGACAATGCCGAAGTCGTCGCGACCGAAGAGATGTATTACCACCGCACCCACCCCTGCCCGCTTGAAACCTGCGGATCGGTGGCATCGATGGACAAGGTGAACGGCAAGCTGACCCTATGGGGCACCTTCCAGGCCCCGCATGTCGTGCGCACGGTGGCCTCGATCCTCTCGGGCATCGAAGAGCACAACATTCGTGTCGTCTCGCCGGATATCGGCGGTGGGTTCGGCAACAAGGTCGGGGTTTATCCCGGCTACGTCTGTTCCATCGTCGCCTCCATCGTCACGGGCGTCCCGGTGAAATGGGTCGAGGACCGGATGGAAAACCTGATGTCCACCGCCTTTGCCCGCGACTATTGGATGAAGGGCAAGATCAGCGCCACCAAAGAGGGCAAGATCACCGGTCTGCACTGCCATGTGACGGCGGATCACGGCGCCTTTGATGCCTGCGCCGACCCCACCAAGTTTCCGGCCGGGTTCATGAACATCTGCACCGGGTCCTATGACATCCCCGTCGCCTATCTCGGGGTTGATGGCGTCTATACCAACAAGGCGCCGGGCGGGGTGTCTTACCGCTGTTCCTTCCGCGTGACCGAAGCCGTGTATTTCATCGAACGCATGATCGAAGTTCTTGCGATCGAGCTGAACATGGACCCGGCCAAGTTGCGCTCGATCAACTTCATCAAGAAGGAGCAGTTCCCCTACACGGCCGCCTTGGGGTGGGAATACGACTCGGGCGATTATCAAACCGCGTGGGACAAGGCGCTGGCGGCGGTTGACTACACCGGGCTGCGCGCGGAACAGGCCCAGCGCGTTGAGGATTTCAAGGCCGGCAAGACCCGCAAGGTGATGGGCATCGGCTTGTCGTTCTTTACCGAGATCGTCGGCGCGGGGCCGGTCAAGAACTGCGACATCCTCGGGATGGGCATGTTCGACAGCTGCGAAATCCGCATCCACCCCACCGGCTCTGCGGTGGCACGGCTTGGCACCATCTCGCAGGGCCAAGGTCACGCCACGACCTTCGCGCAAATCCTCGCGACCGAGATTGGCCTGCCTGCCGACAGCATCACGATCGAGGAAGGCGATACCGACACGGCCCCCTACGGTCTTGGAACCTATGGGTCGCGCTCGACCCCTGTGGCAGGGGCCGCAACGGCGATGGCGGGGCGCAAAATTCGCGCCAAGGCGCAGATGATCGCGGCCTATCTGCTGGAAGTTCACGACGACGACGTGGAATTCGACGTGGATCGCTTTGTCGTCAAAGGCGCGCCAGAGCGGTTCAAGACGATGAAAGACATCGCCTATGCCGCCTATCACCAAGCCATTCCGGGGCTGGAGCCGGGTCTGGAAGCGGTCAGCTACTACGATCCGCCCAACATGACCTATCCGTTCGGGGCCTATGTCTGTGTCATGGACATCGACGTCGACACCGGTGTGCCGGAAATCCGCCGCTTCTATGCGCTGGATGATTGCGGCACACGGATCAACCCGATGGTGATCGAAGGCCAGATCCACGGCGGGCTGACCGAAGCGCTCGCCGTCGCCTTGGGGCAAGAGATCGCCTATGACGATATGGGCAACGTCAAGACCGGCACGTTGATGGATTTCTTCCTGCCAACCGCGTGGGAAGTGCCGAACTACGAGACGGACTTTACCGTGACCCCAAGCCCGCATCATCCCATCGGGGCGAAAGGCGTGGGCGAAAGCCCGCATGTGGGCGGCGTGCCTTGCTTCTCGAACGCGGTACAGGATGCGTTCCGCCCCTTTGGCAACCGTCACACCAATATGCCCCATGACCATTGGCGCATTTGGCAGACGGCCAACAGCCTCGGGATGCACGGCTAAAACACCGGGCGCGGGCCGTGTGCAGCGGCCCGCCCCTTCGGGAGGGGATCAAATGACTTGGACAACGCTCCAAACGGCTATGGCCGAACAGGGATATATTGCCTCGGGGGATCTGGCGATGGCGCTGCATCTGTCGCTGTCACTTGGCCGCCCCTTGCTTCTGGAAGGGGCCGCAGGCGTCGGCAAGACCGAGGTCGCGCGGGTTCTGGCGGCGGTGCAGGATACCCAGTTGATCCGGTTGCAGTGCTATGAAGGGCTCGACGCCGCGCAAGCGATCTATGAATGGAATTACCAACGCCAATTGCTGGCGATCCGCGCGGCCTCCGAAGATGGCGAGACAGGCAAGACCGTCGAGGCGCGGATATTCTCGGATGAATTCCTGCTGGAACGTCCCTTGTTGAAGGCGATCCGCCAAGACAAGGCGCCGGTATTGCTGATCGATGAAATCGACCGCGCGGATGAGGAGTTTGAGGCTTATCTGCTTGAAATCCTGTCCGAGTTTCAGGTGACCATCCCCGAAATGGGCACCATTTCGGCGACGACACGGCCCATGGTGATCCTGACCGCCAATGGCACCCGCGACCTTAGCGATGCGCTGCGGCGCAGATGCCTTTATGCCCATGTGCCCTATCCCGATCTGGAAACGGAACTGTCCATTCTGGTGACGCGCTATCCCGACATCACCGACCGGCTCTGCGCGCAGATCGTGGCCTTTGTGCAGTCCTTGCGCAAACAGGAACTGGAGAAAAAGCCCGGCATTGCCGAGATGCTGGATTTCGCCGCCGCCCTAATGGGCCTTGGGGTCGCGGATCTGACCGAGGACCCCGCGATCTTGCATGCGACGCTTGCGACCCTGCTCAAGACCCAACGGGATCGTGACGCGATCCCCACGGAAATCGCGCAACGGCTGGCAGGAAAAGCCGCATGACACGTGTCACCAAATTTGCCGCCCGCGATCCGGGCCCAGCCGCGCGAATGGCCGGCTTTGTGGCCCATCTGCGCGACAATGGCCTGCGCCTCGGCGTCGGCGAAACCGGTCTCGCATTGCAGGCCTTGGCGCAGATCAACGCCGCAAACCCGAACGATGCCCGCCGCGCGCTGAAATCCGTCTTTACCGGCTGTGCGGAAGAGGCCGCGCAGTTTGACGGGTTGTTCAACAGCTTCTGGATGAATGGCGGGCGGGTCAAAACCCGCATGATGCCAACAGCCACCCCAAGCCAAAGCGACAACATCCAGTCCACGCGAGAGGCGCGCGGGGAAACCAGCGGCAGCTCCGGTGACATCAGCACCCCCGACGGCGGAACGGGCGAAGCCGAAAGCGATGGCGAGGGGAAATTGGTCGCCACAGATGTCGCGAACCTGTTCAAGAAAGACCTGCGCGACTTGGTCCAGCCCGAGGATATCGCCGAGGCCGAGCAGATCGCCCTGCGTCTGGGGGCCGCTCTGCGCGATCGTCGCTCGCGTCGCAGGAAAGCCGCCCGCAAAGGCGATCAAATCCACTTTCGCAAAGTCATGCGGCAAAGCCTTGCCACCGGGGGGGAGCCCTTTACCTTGCCCAAACGCCAGCGGCCCGACCGCACGCTGCGGATCACCGCGATTTGCGATGTCTCCGGGTCGATGACCGTCTATTCCCGCATCTTTCTGGCGTTCCTTGCGGGGTTGATGCGGGCGGACGCGCGCGCCGATGCCTATCTGTTTCACACCCGTCTGGTGCGGATCACCGAAGCCCTGCGCGACAAGGACGCCCTGCGCGCGCTTGCGCGTTTGTCGCTGCTGGCGGACGGCTTTGCCGGCGGTTCCCGGATTGGCGACAGTCTGGACAGTTTTGCCGCCACCTATGGCCGCCGCTTCGTAGACAACCGAACCGTCGTGATGATCCTGTCGGATGGCTATGACACCGGCGCGCCCGAGCGAATCTCGGATGCGCTGGTCCGGCTGAAACAACGCGGCTGCAAGATCATCTGGCTCAACCCTTTGAAAGGCTGGGATGGCTATGCACCAACTGCCCGCGCCATGGCCGGGGCCTTGCCGCATCTCGATCTGTTTCGCGCGGCGAATACGCTGGATGATCTGGCGGCCTTAGAGACGGAGTTGGCACGGTTATGACACCCAAACACATCGCTCAGCACGGTCTTCAGACAGGCCAAGACGTCTTTGCCATTGCCACCATCGTGCGCACCGCGGGCACAACCGCCGCGAAACCGGGGGCCAAGGCGCTGTTGCGGGACGATGGCACAATCCTTGAGGGGTGGCTTGGCGGCGGCTGCGTGCGCGGCGCGATCAAAGAGGCCACGCTGCGCGCCTATGTCACTGGCAAGCCTCAGCTCATCTCGGTCACCCCCGAGGAAGGTCTGACCGAAAAAGGAGTGCAGGCGGGCGACGACGTTGACGGCATCCACTTTGCCCGCAACGGCTGCCCGTCCAAGGGCACGGTCGATATTTTCATTGAACCGCATTTGCCCGACCCAGACCTTTTGATTTTCGGAGAGTCCCCGGTCGCGTACAAGTTGGCGGAACTTGCGCCGCAGTTTGGCTGGGCGGTGGTGCCTCCAATCCTGGATATGCCGCTGCCGCCTCGCGCGCCCGGGCGCGGCAGATATCTTGTCATTGCGACCCAAGGCCAGGGCGATCTTGCCGCTCTCAAAACCAGCTTGGCCGAGACCGCCGATTATGTCGCCTTTGTTGGCAGCACGAAGAAATTTGCCAGCCTGTCGGACAAATTGGCGGCCGAAGGCGTCGACCCCGCACAGATTGCGACGGTCCACGCGCCGGCTGGCTTGAATATCGGGGCCGTCACCCCGGCCGAGATCGCCCTGTCGATCCTCGCAGAACTGACGCAGGTCAAACGCACGCGTTTGGCGCAGGTCGCACAGAATGGATAGGGTTGGCGCGATCATCCTGGCTGCCGGCCTGTCGCGCCGGATGGGCGCACCAACCCTGATCTGGCGCATGGGTGGCCGTGCCGCACCCCGGTTTCTGTCACGACATCGCACCCCCGCCGCCTTTGCGGCTTTTCAACACATGGCATCTGAAAGGGCCCCGACATGAACAGATTACGCAAATACTTTGGCGCACTACGCCAAAAATGGACCCTGACACCGGCGCAGGCCGAAACGCTTGCAACCATAAAATTCCCCTGCTGCTGAAAAGGTGCGACCATGGAACTCAATGACCAGATCACCATCAATGCGCCGATGGCGCGGGTTTATGCCGCCCTCAACGATCCTGAAATCCTGCGGCACTGCATTCCGGGCTGTGAAGAGTTGACCCAGCTTTCCGATACCGAACTACAGGCAAAAATCCTTCTCAAGGTCGGGCCGGTGAAAGCGCGGTTCAGCGGGGACGTGCAACTGGACAAAAGCGGCGCACCGGATGCGTTTTCCCTGACCGGCCAAGGCAATGGCGGGGTCGCGGGCCATGCCACGGGCGGGGCCGATGTGACGCTGATTGCAGACGGGGAAACAACCATCCTGACCTATGACGCAAAGGCGAAAATCGGTGGCAAGCTGGCGCAATTGGGAAGCCGGTTGATCCAAAGCACGTCCAAAAAGCTTGCCGCCAAATTCTTTCAAAGCTTTGCTGAGGCGCTGGACGCGGAAAAAGTCGGCTGACCCCATCCCTTTTCCAGACCACACTGCCCCGTTCTGACACAAGTCGCGGCCTCAAGGAGCCTCGAAAGCTCCAGTGATCCCGCAGTTTTCGGTGCGTGCTAAGGCGTCAGCTTATTTTGCGCCCCTCTTGTCGTATGAATTGAGCAGGTCCTGCGTGAAGCTGGAATAGTTGCCCGGCACGGCAGTCGCTTGCGACGCCGGGCAACGGTGGTCTATTGGCACAGAAATTATACAGTCCCCCTGATCAGCAGGCGCACGAGTAGCTTAAGTCACGCCAGGTCCTGTCCAAAGGATGGGGAGTAGCTCAGTATCCAAACTTCCCGAGGAAGGACACACAATGGTTAAATTACCCAATTGCCACCAAGTGGCCGCGATTGCCGACGACCTAGGGTTTGGATTGGATCCTGACGAAGTCA
The DNA here is from genome assembly GCF_004348975.1 of Antarcticimicrobium sediminis. Classification (GTDB taxonomy): domain Bacteria; phylum Pseudomonadota; class Alphaproteobacteria; order Rhodobacterales; family Rhodobacteraceae; genus Antarcticimicrobium; species Antarcticimicrobium sediminis. Next base: position 9,621 of record NZ_SMFP01000027.1, read on the forward strand.
GGATGTTTACCGATCTGGTCAAAGATCCAATGGGCGCATATGCGGCCTTGGACGCACTGCCTGATAACTTGCCTTTACCACGCTGGCCCCGTACGCCGGGCTATGTTCCTGATGCGCAGGACAACCCATTTGGCGCGGTTCAGCGGTTCGTAGACGTAGCTGGTGCAGAAACTGGCCCCTTGGCCGGACGTGAAATCGTCATAAAGGACTGCGTGGCATTGGCCGGCGTCCCGATGATGAACGGCTCGGCGATATTTGAGGGATATACCCCAGAGGTCGACGCAACAGTTGTCGAACGGCTCTTGGATGCGGGGGCTCGGATCGTCGCCAAGACAGCGAACGAGGACTATTGCTTTTCTGGTGGCAGTCATACCAACGCCCGTGGGCCAGTCGATAATCCCTGGCAAAGCGGCTACACGGCAGGCGGATCTTCTTCTGGGACAGCGGCGCTCGTTGGCGGTGGGGTTGTCGATCTTGGGATCGGGACAGACCAAGGCGGGTCTGTGCGCGTGCCGGCAGCCTGTTGCGGTGCGGTCGGGATGAAGCCAACATTCGGGCTGGTCCCCTGCTCTGGCAATCTGGGGATGGAACCCTCAATTGACCATATCGGACCGATCACCAAAACGGTTGCCGACAACGCCCTTGTCCTGTCGGTCATTGCGGGGCCAGATGGCTTGGATGCCCGCCAACAAGGCGCGCCCGCGCAGGAGTATGCCACGGCCATAGATGAGGGCATCGCAGGTCTGCGTATCGGGTTGCTCACCGAAGGGTTTGCCGCCGAAGGATCCGATGCGCGCGTGAACGATGCGGTCAAAACGACGACAGCCGCGCTGGAAGACCTAGGGGCCAGTGTCGTCGATATTTCCGTCCCCTTGCACTTGGTCGGTGGCGCAATCTGGCTCCCTCGCGCTGCAGAGGGCTGCATGGCGACAATGTTTCACGGCAACGGATTCGGATTTGGGCCCAAGGGCTTGTACCTCCCCTCTGCCATGCAGCGGCAGGCCCAATGGCGCGGCCAAGCGCATCTGATGCATGACACGGTCAAGCTGGGGATGTTGATGGGGGAATATATGTTGCGCACCTACGGCGGGCGCTATTACGGCAAAGCGCAAAACCTATCGCGGCATCTGGGAGCGGCCTATGACGCTGCACTTCAAGAGGTTGACGTCTTGATTATGCCAACGCTTCCGTTCTTGCCCCCCAGACGACCCCGCCCCGAAGACGGGCGCGAAGCGGGCATAACATCTGCATTTGGCATGACCTCAAATACCAGCCCCTTCAACGCAACGGGTCACCCGTCTCTTTCGATCCCTTGCGGAACAATTGATGGGCTGCCTGTCGGACTTATGGTGACTGGCCCCATGCTGGGCGAGGGTCTGTTGTACCGCGTCGCCGCAGCGATCGAGAGCCAAGTCGGGCCCCTATCGAAACCGACATAGAAAGCGAAAAAATGAACGATATTGCAGGGCTCTGTTGCGCGAATCCCATAAGGGATTCATCTCGTGAATCCAGCGTGATCGCTGGAGTGCATGAGCAGACCGACATCCCCGACCGACAGGACCAGGAACTGGCCCACCCATAACGAAGCGCTCAATCGCGGGGGCTCTCTGACGATCCACTGGCCTTACGGAGATTGCCTGCAATCGCCGTAAGACTGGTTCGATCCCGAGATGACTTGCGAACCCACGCCAGGCACGGCGCTTTTGCGAAGGAGCCGGCCATCTGGCAAAAACAGACCGGGTTCCCTCTCAGCGATGCAAGCATCGCCTGCCAAGCGACGGACGCAGCAATTCTGGCTCGAATGGGGTCGCTGTTACAAGTGAAGGCGGATCAACCCAAGGGCGAAATGCTGCGTGATCTCAAACAGTTATCAACGGCACGGCAAGCTCTCCTTCTCATGCATGTAAGCATGCACTGCAAGGCAGCGGATCAAGGATCGCACTGCGGCAAAAGCACGACTTGCCGCTACAACCCACCGCTTGCTGTCCCAGCAGATCAAACGCCAATTGAGCCAGATCGACCGCGACCTGTTGCAGATTGCAGATCTGGTCGACACCATCATTGCCGCAGATCAGAAGCTGCGCGCAAAAGCTGACATTCTGGTAAGCATTCCCGGCATAGCCAAGGTCACGGCCTGTGCGATCCTGACGGACATGCCTTGGTAAAGCGAGCATCATGTCGCGCTACAACGATCGTCGGGTTGCCGCACTTCAGGGCCGCGCTGCCGTTCTGAACTGCTACCCGGCGCTCCGCACACGGAGCGGATAGGATAAGTCCGCCCGCGGAAAAGGGAACTGTGGGCTTTACGTTATATGCTCAACGGAGCCCCCAGATGGAAATGGCGTCCAATGCTCTGTGCAATTCCAATACAAACCTGGCAGTTGAGTGTCGTGTATTCTATGATGCCATCACTACAGAAGGTTGAGGAAAAGCAGGCGCTTGTCAGACACGTCGAAGAATTGCCCGATTTGCCAGTGCCGTGCCGAACGCTTGATACGGGCGCCGCGCCATGTCCCGGATTGGGATGATCTTTCCGAATCCGAGCAAATGTTCATGCTGGCCGAAATCGGGCAGGCCTTGGGGCGGGGTGTGCGTGAGCTGACAGCCAGTTCGGACCACCAACATTTCCATCTGAGAGAGCATGAGGATACCATCCAACCCGCCCGGCTGACCACCGGCGGCAACGACCCGCTGCTACCGCTGCTCACCGAACAGCTGGACCAAGCGCAATCCGTGGACCTCGCCGTGGCTTTTGCCATGGACAGTGGCGTCGCCCTGCTGGAACCTTGGTTGCGCGAGTTGCTGGAACGGGGGGGCAGGCTACGCGTGGTGGTCGGGGACTACCTCGACACCACCGATCCAACCGCCCTCGCCCGGCTGTACGATCTCGACGGAGCCGAGCTCTATGTTTTTGAAACCAGCGGTCTTAGCTTTCACCCCAAGGCCTGGCTGTTCCGCGCTGCCAACCAGCGCGGCGCGGCCATAGTCGGCAGCTCCAACCTCTCGCAATCGGCACTTCGCGACGGGGTGGAATGGAACCTGCATTCCGAGGACGCCGCCGACCAGGTCGCCGCCGCCTTCGAAGAACTGCTGCAGAGTCCGCAGGTCCAGCCCCTTACGCCCGAGTGGATCGATGTATACGCCAAGCGCCGCCGCTCCCGTCCACTACCCGAGTTCACAGCACAGGTCGTCGCCGAGGAGGGCCCGCCCCCCGATCCGCACCCGATCCAGCGTGAAGCCTTGGATGCATTGGAAGGCTCGCGCCAGAATGGCCAACGCGCCGGGTTGGTCGTGCTCGCTACCGGTCTCGGCAAGACTTGGCTCGCCGCCTTCGACACGATCGAGACCAAGGCGCAGCGCATCCTCTTCGTCGCACACCGAGAAGAGATCTTGACCCAGGCCATGGCTGCCTTCCGCCGCATCCGCCCCGAAGCCACCCTCGGCCGCTACACCGGCACCGAGAAGTCCGCCGATGCAGACATCCTCTTTGCCTCGATTCAAACCCTGGGGCGTATCGGGCATCTGCGCCAGTTTACGCCGGACCATTTCGACTACATCATCGTCGACGAATTCCATCATGCCGCCGCACGTACCTACCAGGCACTGATACGACACTTCACGCCAAGGTTCCTATTGGGTTTAACAGCGACGCCGGACCGATCTGATGGCGCCGACCTGCTCGGCCTGTGCGGCGAGAACCTCGTTTACAGCTGCGACCTGTTCCGCGGCATCGACGAGGGCCACTTGTCGCCATTCCACTATTTCGGCGTGCCCGACGACGTGGATTATGCCCAGATCCCTTGGCGTTCGGGCCAGTTCGACCCGACTGCGCTGGAAACTGTACTGGCTACGCAGGCTCGCGCGCGCAACGCGCTGGAGCAGTATCGCGACAAGGCCCAGGGCCCAGCGATCGGTTTCTGCTGCTCCATGCGGCACGCTGATTTCATGGCCGAGCTGTTTAACGCCGAAGGCATTCGCGCCGTCTCGGTGCACTCTGGGCCCGGCTCGGCACCACGCGCGTCGTCGTTGGCGGCCCTTGGCAAGGGCGAGATCGACATCCTCTTTGCCGTGGACATGTTTAACGAGGGCGTAGACGTGCCCGAGATCGGCACCGTCCTGATGCTGCGCCCAACGGAAAGCGCCATCGTCTGGCTACAACAGCTGGGTCGCGGCCTGCGCAGGGTCGAGGGCAAGGTGCTGAAGGTCATCGACTACATCGGCAATCATCGCAGCTTCCTGACCAAGGTCGCGACCCTACTCCAATCCGGAAGCGGCGACAGGTCGATTTCCAGCCGCTTGGAAGCGCTGGACAATGGTACCTTCCAGATGCCCGCGGGCTGCAAGATCACCTATGATTTGGAAGTCATCGAGACGCTGCGCGCCCTACTGCGCCCGCATGAAGGCGCCGCCGAGATCGAAGCGTTCTACCGCGATTTCCGCGAGCGCACGGGCACGCGTCCAACCGCCGCCGAGCTTTATCGCAATTCCTTTGACCCGCGCGCCTCAGGTCATGGCAGTTGGTTCGCCTTCGTTCGCGATATGGGCGACGACCTGCCCGAGCGCCCCTTCGCAACCCATGGACGCCTGCTCTCCGATATTGAAAAGCCGCGCGGGCTGAACCGCGCCGCGTTGGTTGGACTGCGCGACCTGACAGCTGGTAGCATGCCCTCCGAAGGCGCGGTAGAGCTTGCCTTCAACACACACGTCACCGGCGAAGGCACCCGCCTTTCGCGGCCGGATGCCAGTGGCCTACTTGGCCAATTGGTTGACGAACTGGTCGAATGGCGCCTGGCAGAAATGCCTTCTGTCCGGGCTGCGGCCGAACCTAAGCCGACCTTCAAAGGGAAATCCGATACGCTTGAACCCTACCAGCGCTACTTCGTCCCAGATATTGCCGCGCATTTCGAAGTAGAATGGGCCAACCACCTGTGGCGCACGGGGATGAAACCGCTACCGGACAAGAAGATCATGATCCTGCTGGCCGGCGTCGCCAATCCGGAGCAAGTCTATCCAAACAAATTCCTTTCGCCCACCCGCCTGCAATGGTTCAGCCAGAACCAGACAAAACAGGCGAGCAAGCATGGCCGCATCCTGAATGGCACCGAGGGGCACACCGTGCACCTCTTCATACGCCGCGGGAACAAGTTGAACGGCAAGGTAAATCCCTTCATCTACTGCGGTCAGCCCAGCTTTGCCGGTTGGGAGGGAGAAAAGCCTATCAAGGTGCAATGGGATCTCGCCACACCCGTGCCGCGCTCGCTTTGGGCGGAACTCGGAATCCCCGGATGACAGCTCTGCGATGAACAGGCAAACAGACGAAGCATGACGGACATGCGTCGCAAAGATCTCATCTCGCGCTTCCTGCACTGGACGTGGACGGATGATACCGTGGCCCGCCAATCTATCACCAAACCCGGCGCACAGTCCAACACCTAAGCGGACAACGCTATCCGGCCGGTCCACGCCCTTCTTGCCTCTCTGTTACAACAGGCGAATTCACCCAATGCTGAGAGGGGCTTACGGCCAGAAAGTGTTTCCAGACCAGATCAGCGGAAAGTCGAGGCAATCAGATCGGCGCACAACCCCGGCAGGGCATTCGCATCAAGCCTCGCCGATAAGGCATCCTGGGCGAGCAGCTCGGGGGGCAAGGGGCACGCGCTTCCGCCGGGCAGACGGCGACGCAGACAGGCTTGCCTCGGAAGGCGACGAAGATGAGGGCGGTTCCGACGGGGCCGTTCCGGCCGGGCGTGCGGGGACCACGCCCGAAGTGCGGCCCTTGCTCATGATATGCCCGGGTGTCAATCGGCATGCAATTCTGGCTCTGACGCAGATTTGGTGCAGTTCTGGCATGGCTAACGCTATATTTCGGCCATCTTTCGCGGAGGTTGCCGATGGCGTTGCACTTTTCACGGCGGGATTTTCTACCCGCAGGTCTCAAGGCCGATCAGATCGCACTTGTCGAAAACACGATCCGGATCCATTCACATTCCGCCAAAACTGCGGCGTCCTGTCCGCACTGCGGCAGGATTTCGCGGCATGTCCACAGCAGGTATCGGCGTCGTCCGGCTGATCTGCCGGCTCATGGCCGGGCTGTGGAATTGGTCTTGCTGGTTCGTCGCTTTCGGTGCCGCGCCATGAATTGCTCTGCGAAGATATTCGCGGAGCGGTTCCCACCTGCGGTGACCCGGCCGTATGCGCGGCGCACCTCCCGTCTGCAAGGGCGGGTCCGGCACCTTGGCTTGGCACTGGGCGGGCGTCCAGCACAGGCACTTGCTGCACGGCTCCAGCGGCCGGCCAGCAAGGATACCTTTCTGCGCAGCATTCGAAGCACGGCGGAGGCTGCCAGCAGCGAACTCCGCGTCATCGGCATCGATGACTGGGCATGGCGCAAAGGTCAGCGGTACGGCACGTTGATCTGCGATCTGGAGCGGCGCCGGGTCATCGATATTCTTCCGGACCGGGAGCCTGCTACGGTGGAGGCGTGGCTGCGGGTCAGCCCATCGCCCCGATCAGTCTTGATCTCGCGGCTTGATTAGGCCCAAATCCCCATGCCCGGAGGACGCCGCCGGAGAATTTCCACCAGATTCGAGACACGACCGTCTGACATCACCGCAAAATGATCTGGACAGCACATATAAGCTCTCCAGTTTTCTGGGAATAGAGGTACAGTCAGGATTCAGGTCGCCGCTTGTCTTTGGCTTTGACCAACTAATAAGACGCCGGTTCGTGGACAAAAGACCAAGTGCGGACGCTGTGATGATCCGTTCACGCCATCAGTTTTGAACCTGCGAGGAAGGCTCGATTTGTACTGCGCTGATCGCATCAACCAAAAAACACGTATGGTGGGAAATATTCCCCGCCTGCTGACGATTTTGCTGCTGGCGGTGGTGATGACGGGTTGCGGAAACTCTGCTGGGCGGTTTTCCTCAACACCGAATTTGTACAGCACAGGTAGAAACTACCCTGCGCAGGGAGTGTCTGAAGCCCTTAGAACTGTAACCCCGCAGATGTACTTTGTCACTGACAGAGCGCAGGTGAAACAAGGTGAAAACTCGGCCGGGTATGGTCTGGCCCGTTCGAATTCAATGGTTTTCGGGGCAGCGAAGGTCCAGTTTGGCGATACAAAGGATTGGGAAGACCTTGTACAGCGGACCCATTCAGATTCCGGTCAAAGGTTTTCATCGCTAGTCGTGCAACCGGCCCGAGAGGTTGTTAGGTTCCCGGCAACACCGCTTCCCTTTGAACGCCTCAATGGGCGCATTCACAACTTGGCTGGACCCGAGCAAGAATATCAGCAGCAGGTCCGCCTGTTTCAAGCCGCCATCAGCGATGAAATCAAACGCACCGGGAACGGACGGATCCTGATTTACGTGCATGGGGTAAAGAACCAATTTGACGACTCGTTGACGGTACTGGCCAACCTTTGGCATTTTACCGGGCGGGAATCTTTGCCGATCGCGTTCAGTTGGCCAGCCGGGAACAGCGGGATCTTTGGATATTTCAAAGATGTTGAAGCCGGCGAGTTTTCGATTTTTCACCTAAAAGAGTTTCTGCGGATGCTGGCTGACATTCCGGAAGTCGAAGATATCGACATCGTTGCGCATTCGCGAGGCACCGTCGTGGTGACTTCGGCGCTAAGAGAGCTAATCATCGAGCAGAGGGGAAAAGGGAGAAAGCCAAAGCTGGCATTGAAAACCGGCACCTTGATTCTGGCTGCCGCAGATCTGGACGTCGGTGTGATGCAGCAACGGTTAATGGCCGAGCATTTTGCCGAAGCGTTCGAGCAGATCAATGTCTATATCAACAGCAATGATAGCGCTTTGCATTTATCATCAGCTCTCACCAGCGCACCTCGGTTTGGTGCGTCGAGTGCTGCGGATTTCAGTCTAGGCGAGTTGGAAAGCCTTGGGCGGATCGGGTTGGTAAATTTCATTCAGGTCGAGAAAGCTGGCAGCGCGTATGGACATTCGTATTTCCGCCAGAATCCTGCGGTGATGTCGGATATCGCATTAACCCTGCGCACCCGAGCGTTTCCTGGCGGCACATTGCGGCCGCTGGAATTGGACGAGCAAAACCTCTGGACGCTGCACCCGGATTACCCCTTGGAAAGTTTGCCTGATCTTTCGCAATTTTATGACAGATAGGTGTCAGGGAACCCCCAATAACCTCGGGTTTCTGATGTGTTCGTTGCAGTTGACTTGAGTGATCCAAGAACCCCGTCGGAGGGATTTTCCTGGGATGGGCAAGCCGGTCGTGTCGCGAAGGTGGTGGAAATTTGAAGGTGGCGTAATCTCCGGGTGAACTCAAACCCACCCAACCGGCGGCAGCAACCGCCAAGGAGATCACGCCATGAAGAACAATACCGAC
>NZ_SMFP01000028.1 GCF_004348975.1 Antarcticimicrobium sediminis
AGCCGATGAAGCCCGCGCCCCCCGTCACCAGAATTTTCATGATGTCTTACCCTTCATAAACAAACGGGCTGTCGAACGCGGCAAAGCTTTGCGCGGCGGCGTCCTTGTCGCTCAGCACCGGAGCACCGTTCAGCCCCCAATCGATGCCGATATCGGGATCATCAAACCGCACCGCCCCGTCGCAATCGGGCGCATAGTAATCGGTGCATTTGTAACAGATCTCGGTTGCCGGTTCGCGGGTGGCGAAGCCATGCAGAAAGCCCGCCGGCACCAGCAATTGCTTGCCGTTCTGCGCCGAGAGCTCGACCCCGAACCAATGGCCATAGGTCGGGCTGCCTTTGCGCGCATCCACTGCCACATCATAAAGCGCCCCGCGCCCGCAACGCACCAGCTTGTCCTGGGCATGGGGCGGCGCCTGAAAATGCAAGCCGCGCACGGTGCCCGGCTGCATCGACAGCGAATGATTGTCCTGCACGAAATCCAGGTCGAGCCCGGCCTCTTGCATCCGCTTGCGGTTCCAGCTTTCGCAGAAAAAACCGCGCGCATCGCCAAACCGCTGCGGCGTCAGGATCAGCAGCCCCGGCAACGGTGTCTTTTCAATTTGCATGGCTATCCCTTGTTCCCTGCTGCACGGCTGGCAGCACTACAGGCCGAACACGACCAGAATATGGAAAAACCTCGACACCGCCGTGGTGCGCAACACCGGGCCGCGATCTCGTTGGTGAAGGTGATCTTGGTCGCCAGAAACGCGTTGGCGACGTATTTGTTATGTTTGCGCGTTCCAGAACTGTGGTTATGAGCGGAGGCTTCCCTAGTAAAGCAGACGTTCGATTGCACTCAAGACTTCAGCAGCAGGGTCCGTTTCGACACCACGGCAATGCCGATCAAGCCACATGAAGTTATCAATCGCCATATCCCCGAGTGTGATTTCCGGAGTGGAGGCGACACAAAACGCAGCCGTAGGGGCCGTCATCAAGGTTTTCCACAGAACAAGACGAACCTCACGCATGGCCATTCGGAACACCCAAACCCCGAAAAATCTTTTCAAAAACCAACGCTCAACTAGAGTGTGTTTTCCTTAAGGACATTCTTAGCGCGGGGGTGCGTCACAAAAAAGAGGTTTGGGGCGATATTTTTGAAAAATCAATCAAAAATGGGATCACTGGAAACCTTGAAATGTTACGCAAAAAGATTGGATCAGTAAAAAGTGAATAAAAATAAAAGCTTACGCGCATATAAGTCCATTTTATAGCGGGCGTGCTCGATGCAAATATTATCATACTGATACCTTGCATGTGTGGGCGCCATCGTTCATGCACAAGGGAGAACGACGTCTTGAGGTTCTTTTCATGCTCTCGCTACGGTCAAAAAATCTCACTCTTGCCTCGTGGTACCTACTGCTCTGCAAGCCCAATCAGAATCACATCGCCTTCCGAAACCTCCGACGTCAGGGGGTCGATCTGTTTATGCCGCGGCACATGGCCGAACGCCGGTGGCGCGGACGCGTTATCACGGAGGCAAGGCCTGTCTTTGCCGGGTATATCTTCTTCAGCACTGACCCGGCGCGTCCGAATTGGCACAAGATCGGAAGCACTCCGGGAGTCGCGCAATTGGTCGGTTTCGGCTCAGGTGGGCCTGCGGAAGTGCCTGCTGAAATCGTTACCGGCCTGATGCAGCGCTGCGACGCTGAGGGGTTCCTGCAGCAGGAACAGGATCTCAATCCAGGTGATCAGATAAGGATTACGAAGGGGCCCCTTCGCGATTTCGTCACCACGGTAGACATGATCGATCCTGAGCGCCGTATTCATGTGTTACTGGATTTGCTCGGCCGGAAAACCAAAGTTGTCCTGGAGCCCAGCCAGGTTACCCAGGGTCTATAGGGCGATTGGACCAGTCACGCTTTTGTGCCGCCCCAAGTGCTCGCTTAAGCCACTTGCCGTTCGAAGGTGACGAGGCTTTTCCAGCCGAGTGCTGAATGTCGCCGGCGCGGATTGTTGAATCCGTGTGTGGATGCCCCTATCAATGCAAGAAGTTTTTCAGACGCTTTGGAACAAGTGATCAGGTGCAGTCGTGTGTCCGGCCTATATTCGCAGCTGTCAATTGGTATGCAATCCTGGCTCTGAATCAATTTCGGTGCAGCTTGGGGGTTCCTTTCTATCAGGACGCTGCAACGAGCCTGGCTCTGAGCAGGTCGATGTTCGCCCGGCCATACATCTGACGTTTCAGGGTCTTGAGACGATTGATTTGGCCCTCGGTTTGCCCGTTTTACCACGGTTCCCGCAGGGCTGCGGCGACTGCGGCTTGATCGCGCCGGAGCCCGCGGGCGAAGGCTCCGAGCAGCCCGCTCTCCGCTTCCTCCAGCCATCCTTCCAATGCGCCTTCACGAGCATTCCGCACCATATCCGTGAACCGGTCGGTCACGCGTGTTGTGCCTCATCATGGTATTCGGTGTTGGCTGTCTTCAATGTATGGCTCGGGTTCTGCAGAACACTTTACTTCCCATCGGCCCGCGCGAGATCGACCAACCTCCGCCCCTTCGAGACTTCGCTCCCCGCCAGCCGAGGCGGGAATTCAGATCAGGCAACGGCCTCCATTTTCCAAGCGAACTCGGTTTCGTTCTTCCACATTGTCAACATGAGCACGGCAAGTTTTCGCGCAGCTGCCACGGCCGCCTTCGCGAAGCCCCGTCGGCCGGCAAGGCGGACCGCCCAGCCAAAACTTCCGTACTCGTGTGATCAGGGTTGTCGCGGCCTCGAACAGCGGGCTCCGCATGACCCCATCACCGCATTTCGACACCCGGCCCGACCAGTCCACCCCGCCGGATTGGTGCCGTTTCGACGTTAACCCGAGATAGGCGCCCACATCCGAGGTCTTGCCGAACCGCGCTGGTTCATCGACCAGCGCGATGAAATTCAGTGACACCACCGGCCCGACGCCGGGAATGGTCATCAGACGGCGCGCCACGGGATGATCGCGGGCCTTCTTCTTCACGACAGCATCGAGATCGGCAGCGGCCTGGCACAGCGTGGCATGCGTGGCGATGAAACAATCGGCGATCGCACGAAGCAGCGGATCGGTTTCCCCAGCGGCGGCCAACTGATCGCGGAACGCTTGGCGCTGCCGGCCTTGGCTGTTCCCGCTCATTCGGATTCCGAAGGTCTTGAGAACGCCGCGGATATGCCCTTCGAGATCCTTACGGAGACGGATCAGCCTTTCCCGAGCGCCCACCAGGACACGCAGGCGATCCGCCCCTTCGCTGCGGACATGAACCGGCGTGAACCAGCCGGTGCGCGCGAGTTGGGCCAGCCCTTCCGCATCGCCGGCATCGGATTTGTTGAGGCGGGCCGACGGGCTCTTGTGCGCCTTGCGGGCATCAATACAGGTCGTGGGCAATCCCAGTCGGACCATCCCGCGCTGTAGCCAGATCGATAGCATCCCGCTCTCACGGACGATCTGTTGCGGTTCCAGCGATCGATTTCGGAACCAGCCCATAACGCCTTCGGGGTCCGCAGGGCAATTGTCGCGCGCGATGGACTTGCCTTCCCCATCCACGACACAGATCGAGATCTCTTTCAGCGATACATCCAAACCGGTGTTTGTCAAAGAAGTTGTCCGCCGATTTCATGCGGCGTCTCTGATTTCAGGGGCGCTGATTTCGTTTTCGGGGTTGAGCCATACGGGTCCTGTAGGGCGCCAGTTGCGGGTCTTGCCTGACCAGCGTTGCGGGTTTTGCTCATGTACATTTGCATAGAGACCGGCACGGTTTTCCAGCGTTGCACGATCACGGCCAGCGTGGCGCGCATTTGGCGTGACGGAGCGGATAGTGCTATGCAAGTGCTCCCCGTTATACCAGTTGGCGAAGGAGTTCACCCAAGCCTGCGCCTCTGCTTTTGTAGCAAAGCCCTTGGTCGGCCAGTTCGGGCGGTATTTGCAGGTCCGGAACAGGGCTTCTGAGAACGGGTTGTCGTTGCTGATACGTGGGCGACTGTAGGAGGCCGTGATGCCCAGCTTCTCTATCGTCACCTTCATCGTCGCGCCCTTCATTCGCTGCCGGCGTTGCAAGCGACTGCCGGGCAGCTATTCCAGCTTTACACAGGAACTGCTCAATTCATAAGACAAGAGGGGAAGGGCAGTTGCCGATGGCTTTTTGGTGGGCTGGACCCCGTTAAGAAACGTGGTACATGGGCTGATGCGCACTTGAGAGTAGTGACGCTGTCTTAACGGTGATCGCCAAATCGCTTCGTTTTCAGCCCCAACTGCTTCGCCTTAAACGCGGTCAAGAAGCTCGAAATAGGCTTTGCCGATGTGGTCCCAGGTGTAGCGGCGCTGTGCGATCTCACGCATGTCAGCGCCGATGCGGGCGGCCTCGTCCGGGTCGAGGCCGCGCAGTTGCACCGCAAGCTCGGCGGGGGTTTCGAAATAGCGCGCCTTGCCTTCGGTGCTGTGGCGGTTGAATGCGCAGCCGTGCGCTAGAACGGGTACGCCGAAATGCATCATCTCGACCAGCGACGGGTTGGTGCCACCTGCGGAATGGCCGTGCAGGTAGACCGATGCCCGCGCGCGCAGCGCATGCAGCATGCCGGGCTCATAGACCGGGTCGAGCAAGTGCAGGTTCGGGCGGTTGCCATACAGCGCCTTCAGGTCGCGGCCATAGGCGCTGTTGTCCCAGTTGCCCACAAAGACCAGTGGCGTGCCGAGCCCGTCGATCGCCTCGAGAATGACATGAACGTTGTTTTCCGGCTCTATCCGGCACAGCGCGAGAGCATAGTGCTTCGGCAGACCGGTGGGTGCCCTGGCTTGGTCGGCATGATCCAGCGCGTGGTTGCCGCCATAGGCGATGACGTGGCAGTCACTGCCATAGTTATCGCGGACGTGGTCGGCGATGGCCTGGTTGTCGGCAATTACTTCATGGGAAAAGCGCACCGCCGCCCATTCCGAGGCGCGCAACACCAAGCGGGCTAGCCCTTTCCACTTCTGGCGCTTCCACTCAATACCGTCGATATTGGTGACAATGCGAGCTCGGCTGAGCAGACGGATCAGCGGCAAAGCCAGTGCCCCTGAGACTCCTAAAAGGAGGATGCGTTCATGGCCGCTGCGCACCGCCTGCCAAAGGCTGACCGCGTCGTAGGGGATGCTCTGGGCGCCATTGGCACGCAGATTTACGTAACGAAGATTAGCGCTTTCAAAATCATCGGGATGCTCGGCATTGTCTTTGCCAGAACACCAGACGGTCAGCGTTGCTCCATGCCCCGTGCGAGCGTGATAACGAACCAAGTTCTCGGCTAGGGTTTCGAAGCCACCGTAAGACCCCGGCACACCGACGGTTCCAAGTAGGGCAATCTTCATGGCGCGCGCCTTTCGTCCATGCTATCCAGCGCCTCGCGCAGGGCGGCGGCATAGGCATCGAAAGTGAAGTCCCGCGCTCGTGCCCGCGCCGCCCGCGCCATGGCAGCATATGTTCCGGGTTTGTCGGCTAGCGCCAGTACTGCCGCGCGCAGCGCCGCAATGTCGCGAGAGTCGATGCAATAGCCCTCGACCCCGTGGGTCACGATCTCAGCAGGCCCGCCCACCGGAGGGGCGATCACTGGGATGCCAAAGCTCATCGCCTCGGCCAGCGTTAGGCCGAAGGTCTCTATCCACTGGTCAACCCGCGCGAGGTTCAGTACTAGGTCGGCACGGGTGTAGAAACTGGCCGGATCGTCGGTGCGCGGATGGATTGTAACATTGTCCGCCCCGGCGTGTCGCAGGGCAAAGGCAGCCACCTCGTCCACCTCAGCGTTAAGCACCAGGTCGAAGGCGATGTCGGCGCGGTCGCGCAGCGCCGCGGCCAGGGCCATGAATTCCTCGACGCCCTTGTAGCCCCGCAGCGAGGCAAGCATCAGCACGCGAAACACGCCACCCAGCCGGGGAGTGTGCTCGCCGGCCCGCGCCGCCAGCGCCGGGCTGACCGGGTTTGGCACGACCCGCGCCGGCGGCCCCTCGATCGGCAGGCGTACGCGGTGATCGTTCGAGACGTAGAGCAGCAGGTCGGCAGAGCGCCCCGCGCAGCCCGACAGGAAGCGGCGCAGCAGCCCCGGGGTAATCGAGACCTCGTGCACATGCACCACGACCCGCCGCCCGGTTCGCCGCCCCCAGATCATCGCCGCGAAGGGCAGCAACGTGTTGACGAAGACCGTGGCGTCGCCGGGAATGTCGCGCGACCGCGCCAGCGCTCGGTAGAGCGCGGCCTGGCTGGCGAAATAGGTGAACAGTGTCACGATCCGGTGGCGGCCGCGGCGATACCAGTAACGCCGCGGCGGAACACCCGCCTCCTCCAGCACGCCGCGCCCCTGCGAGCCCACGAAGAGCAGCCCGCTGTCACGGGCGTCCAGCGCCTCGAGTGTAGCGCGCAGTACCGTCGGGCTGCCGGATCGGTCGTTCAGCAGGTGGCAAAATACGATCATCGCAGCCTCCGGACCGCCTGAGTATGCCTGTCCGCAACAATGTGATCGACGATGGCGGCGGCGGTCTCTTCGGGGGCGCCGTTGTTGTCCACCTCAATCAGCCAGCCGCGCCGGACCAGATCGCCGTAGCGGGCGTTCAGCGCCACTATCCGCTCTTTCGTCAGTTCCTGCTTGCGGCGATGGATCTCCGCGGGTTTGACATGGATGAAGAAGGCGTATTTGGGCAGCGGCAGGATTCGCCCCATGGCCAGAAGCAGCGGCATCGGCAGGGCGATCCGACTTCGGAAGCTGTCGGCGATCATATCGAAATAGTAGCGGTCGAAGAGCATGACCTCGCGCCGCTTCAGCACCGGGCGCACGCTGTGGGAATAGCCTCCCATGTAGTCGAGCCAGTAATAGACTAGCCGCGCCGTCGACCCAGCCAACCCAGAGGGCTTCGCCCGGTGCGGCTGGTCGTAGTTATCGTCCACTGTCTCGACGGCGTGGGCCTTCTTCGCCACCTCGGCGATGCGAGGAAGCATCGTGGGGCGGAAATGCGCGTAATGCACGGCGTCGTCACCGTAGATGGCGCGAAGTTGGGTGATCACCAAGTCGATCACGGTCGTCTTGCCCGATCCGTCCGGCCCGCTGACCGACAGGAAAACGCCATGCGGGTGAAGCCGGTCGCGCAGGCGGTAGCCCAAAAACCGGCCGCTGCGCCCGAGCGCACCCGCGCCCTGCGCCGCCCACAGCCGCAGCAGCGAGCGGCGCCGTTCGGATCCGGGCAGTACGATCTGCGAACCCGCGCCGGCGGCAAGCCGGGCAACCAGCGCCTCTGCGCGCGCGGCGGGCAGAAAGCGGGTCAGGGCGCGAGTCAGCACGGCGCCGTCCGTCTGCGCGATCGCCGCGAAATCCGCGTCGTACTTGGTGTGCAGCGGGCGGCCCACCAGCAGATGAAAGATCCACTTGTCCAGCAATAGTACCGGTTCGGACACCACCGCCACGCCGTTATGGGTGCGCATGTCGTGCTGCATGTCGTCGGCGGACAGGACCTCGATGCCGTAGACTTCGCTGCGGATGAAGAAGTCGATCTTGATCTGCAAAAGAGCACCTGCCTCGTCTCGACCCACAAGAGCGAATTGGGTCAGGCGTTCGTCCGCGAAGTAATTGCCATAGCGCAGTCCCAGGCGCCCGGTGATGTCTGTCACCAGCTTGCAAGCCGCCGCAAGATCATCCGGATGCACGACTATATCTATGTCCCGTGCCCCGACACTCTGGGGCAGGCTTTCGTAATTGCGCAGCACAGCATAGCGCAGATGACGCAAGGCAAAGCCTGCGAACAGCGCCCCGAGCACATCCGCCTCGAAAGTCGCTTGCGTCTGGGAAATCATATCTTTCACCTTGTTACCTTCTGGGTCGCGATCTTCTGGCGGATCAACTTGGGCGACATCAATCCGGTCAGCAACAGATACCAGGCGAGGCCGGCAAAATTGCGCTTTGCATAGGCAAAACCAGCCCGCTTGTAGAATGCTGCGGCTTTGTCGGAACGCCAGTCGGAAAACCGTTCGCCAGTGCCCCGCGAGGCAATGAACTCGGCCAAGCTGCGCTCTGGCTGGCCTGCGCGGCGGCGGCGCAAGCAGTCCTTGACCCAGCGCATCTTGAGCTGCATATGCGTGAGGTTCTTCGTCGAGAGCGAGTCTAGCGGCTTGCGGTAGCGCAGCAGGCTTTCCGGCAGTGTCAGGAAATAGCGGCCCTCCGCGCCGAGGTCGGACATACGGCACCACAAGTCTAGGTCCTCGGAGAAATCCTCGTAGCGGATGCCATCCGCATTGGGCATGACCACCTGTCGGTAGCCCCCCACCGCCAGCGCATCGGCTTTGCGGAACAGGGTGCAGGGCACCATGAACAGCAGCTTGGCCTCGCGG
Organism: Antarcticimicrobium sediminis; assembly: GCF_004348975.1. Classification (GTDB taxonomy): domain Bacteria; phylum Pseudomonadota; class Alphaproteobacteria; order Rhodobacterales; family Rhodobacteraceae; genus Antarcticimicrobium; species Antarcticimicrobium sediminis. The sequence continues at coordinate 8,348 of NZ_SMFP01000028.1, forward strand.
TGGATCCGCTCGAAGGCGTCGCGGCTTTCGGGGCCGACACGCTGGAGGCCCAGATCCTTGCCCTCTTCGGTGAAATAAGTAGCGTAGCAGCCCACGCCGATCAGGCATGGATCGGCAGTCAGTGTGTCGTGCAGGCGCGCAATCAGCGCCGGATCGGGGATGTCGTCGGAATCGACGAACATCACCAAGTCGGCGCGCGCCTCTTCCAGACCGCGCTGGCGGGTCAGGGCGGTGCCGCGGTTGCCGGGATTTTCCAGCACCCGCAGGCGCGGCTCGTGCGCGGCGTGGTCGTGCAGCACGGCGACGGTGCTGTCCCTCGATCGGTCATCGATGGCCAGGATCTCGAAATCGTGGAAAGTCTGCGCCTGCAGGCTGTCAAGCGTGCGGGGCAGCGTCGCGGCGGCGTTGTAGCAGCAGACGACGACGGAAACGGCTGGACGGGTCATGCTACTTTTCTTCTAGTTCGTAGCATCCGGCGTGCTCGAAGAGAACCTCTGAGACGGTTTCTCGAAGACGACGTAGAAGATCATGGCAATGAGGACCGAAGCGGCGAAGAGCGGCGAGATCGTTGCCCATGCGGGAAGGTCGAAAGGCATGCGGTGCAACACCAGCAACATTGCCGGCAAGGTGAACACATGCGTCAGGTAGAGCGAATAAGAGGCATTTTCCAAGAGCAGGACCGACCGGGGGATGAGAATCTTTTGCGACATTGGAGTCAGCGTCATCGTGGTCACGAGACAGGCCGCGGCGATCCCGAAGAAGGCAAATCGCAGGATTGGCACCAGTGTACCGTCCGTCTTGAAGGCAAGCTTGAATGGCAGACAAGAGATTGGCCGGTTTCGGCGCTTCATGCATCCGGGTCCGCCTCGTTGTTTTTGTGATGGGGAAGGCTCCGATAAACCTCGGTGATGTGAGCGGCGAGCACGCCATAGTCATACTGCTCGAGGGCGATCCTCCGGGCTGCCGCCGCCAATCCCTGCCGCCGTATCTCGTCCGATGCCAGCGCAGCGATGGCCCGGGCCAGCCCCGCTGCGGGGGGCTCGGCCTCGGACAGGGGCACGGTGATCCCGGCCTCTTGGCCCACGGCGCGGCCCGTCGCGTCCCCCTCAATGCAGACGATCGGCAGGCCGGTCAGCATGGCCTGCAGCACGATGGTCGCCAGTCCGTGGTGGTACGTCGGATACACAAAGACGTCCCCCGCGTGCAGCTCCTCGATCAACTGCTCCATCGGCACCCAGCCCAGGAAGGTCACCTGGCCGCCGTTCGGATGCACGCGGGCCGCGGCCTCCATTCCGGCGCGTAGCGGACCGTCGCCGACAACTACCAGCTCGGCGTCGGCCCCAGTCTCGAAGAAGGCGAACGCGGCGTCCAGCGCCATGCGCGCGCCTTTCCAGTCCTTGAGTTCGCCCGCATAGACCAGCCGCAGGCGTGGCCCTCGCGCTAGGTCGGTCTTGGGGCGGGCAAGGCTGGGCAGGTCGGCGACGCCGGTCTGTGTGAAGGGGCGCAGCCGGTCGGCATAGCGGCGGGGCAGGGTCTCGGGCGTGTGACTAAGCACGATTTCCGCCCGCGCCCCGGTGAGCCGGGTGAAGGGATCCAGCGTGCGCATGACCCAGCGCACCGCGCAGCGTATCATCTCCTTAAGGCGTGACGTCGGCGGCAGGTGGCGCAGGATCACCGGATGGGTGTTCTCGCTGCCCACCGGGCCCCAGACGAAGGGGCCGGGGCACAGGGCCAGCCCGGCGGGCATCCAGTCCATCCCGCCGATCAGGTGGTGTAGCACGTCGGCCGGCTCCTCGCGCAGCATTCGCCTGGCCCGAAAGGCGACGCCGATCTGCCAGAGGTAGTAATAGACCAGAAAGAAGCGCTTGCCTTTCTTGTAGAAGCGAAACACCCACGGAAGGTCAAAGTATTCGAAAGTCAACCCGGCAGGCCGAGGAGAAGTGGCAAAATTTGCCGCATGTACGGGGCGTAGGTTGGCGCGGGTGATGACGCGCACGTCGTGACTTTCAGCTAAAGCATGCACTAGCCGCCAGCCGATCTCGCCTTCGCTGCCGCGACCGGTCTCGCAAGCGTAGGCAGACACTAGAATTCTCAATATCCGACCCCAACAGGCCTTTGGTCGCTCTCTTTGAGGGCGATCTTTATGACCTGAATCATCATGAGCCCGTACCAGAACACCTGGGTATTCCAGGCACTGGTAGTGAAAAATATCAGCCAGAAAATACTAATTGCCGCATTGTGTCGATTGGTTGGGTATAAAACGAAGGTCCAGACGAACAGCATGGTGTTGACTAAGCCATAATAGGCAAGGTAGCCGGGCACAAATCCTGCCATAATTATATCGTCTGGAACACCTGGAATGCGTCCGGATACTAGCCTTTCTAGTTCTGCAGCCCCGCCCCCAAACCAGAAGGAGAAGTTACTAATGGAGGCGTCCTGGGCGAACAAAATAGATGGGACGACACGTACCGCAGCACTCGAATCCGCAGCAACTAACAAGTCGACGTTAAGGCTTGGCAAGGCGCTCAGGAACAGAAATGACCGTTGAAAGCTTTCTCCGCCCAAGGGGGAGAGAAAGGGTGTTGCCAAGACAATCAGACTCAGAACTATTATTGCATAAAAAATTGAGCGCCACATGATAAGTACGACGGCGATCGCCATAAGAGATAATGCGCTACCGCTCAGCAGCATTGTTGTAAGGAAAGCGATTATGACGCGTCGGTGGTTTTTGAAGAATCGCATAGCTGTGTTATCAGGCTCATCACGGCGAGATAGGATGAGATAAGATAGCATGGTGATGCCGACGATCCGACCCAGATGCGAAGGTTCTGAAGCTAATGAGGGATAACTCCAAATTCCCTTGCTTCCGATTACATTTGGGACTGGCAGGCCGCTGAGTGATGCAAGCATCTGAATGACCGAAACCACTGCAAAAGCAAAGATAATATTTTTCAGTACCTTGGTAATTAGAGCGCGCTTGTTGCGCAGTTGACTTAGAATTCCAGATACAGAAAAATACCCGCAGATATAGACTGCTGTAAGGGCTACCGAAAGCAATGTACCCGTTCCATCGTTCGCCAACGCGGATATCGACATTAAGACGAGTAGCAGGAATGCCAAAATTATCTGGGATGTGACCCGGATATTGTAGACGACAATCGAGATCCCGCCAAGCAGAGCTGCGAACAGCGCAAGGTAGTTCCTCTGTTGCGTATCTACGAACGGCACAAGGACAATCGCGTACGCGATCACGATGAAGGCGAATATCGTGCGCGAGGACAATTTTATGCTGAATTTCATGCTGAAGTCATGGCGTATGGTTCAATACATCAGGATGTGTTGGTGTGCGGGGATAGAGGCACGATGAAACCCGAGATTACGGAGAACAGCGCTACGCCCTGAGCGAATTCGCCCATGATCCGCATGTCTGGGTCCGAGAGGTGATGAAAGAAGAAACTGACATGGGCTAGCAGCACCGAGCCCGCAGCGGCGAACCGCAGGAACTGAAGCGTTTCAAGGGGCCCGATTTTTGTAAGAGAAGTTGTTTTCATAGTTCGGCCCGGTGGAGATCACTTACTGTCAGCACTTGATGTTGCTTTGGCTATCTTTGCCCGTTTTCAAGCATCGTTGTCATTGAGCAAACGCGTCAACCAACGCGCCGTAGCGCGCATCCTCGTCCCACACGCTGTCCTCGGCGAGCGTGGCGCGTTCGAGGTAGAAAGCGGCATGCATCAGCAGGCTGAGGTGAAAGTGGTTGCGAGCGATCGACCTGTCACCGTTGAACAGGGTGTCCGACATTGTCGCGAGCACCGATTGGTGTTGTGTCTCGATCGCCATTTCGCTCGGTCGGCTGAGTAGAAATCGGGCGAGATCATAGCCTAACGGGTAGGCGTCTTGAGCGTATTCCCAGTCGAAGACGTAGAGGCCCTCGCTGTCGAGAAAGATGTTCCACGGCGTGAAATCGCCATGCGTGAGCACCGTACGCAAGGTCTGCATCTGGCCGCGAAGCGCGTCGGCACCGGCTCGCAACCGAGCGCGCCAGACTTCGGTCACAGGGCCATTGGCCGCTTGGGTGAGCCGGTCATTCAACGCTTGCGCGGCGCTCGGATCACCGGTCCGCCCGGAGCGGGCTTCTAGCTCGCGGAGGAAGGCCAGATGTGCACTGCCGAGCTCGGTCGGGCTTCGACTGGCCGTTGACTTGCGGCTGTCGGTGACGAGCAAAGTTACCTTACCCTCGCCGGTTCGATAGCTGAGGCGCCGCGGCACCGCAGCGCTTCGAAGCTTCACTTTGGCGAGCCGGTCGAGCATGGCCGCCTCGGCGGCAACGAAGGGGGCAATCGCCGGGTTCCTGGTGAGCTTCCCGTAGCCCAGAATGCTGCCGTCCGATGCCATCGCCTGGATCGCCGTCTTGCGATGCGGCCCGGCGGTCCCGGTAAAGTAGGCGTAGGCCACACTCGGCTGGCCAAAATCGACCTTCATGTCAGGTAGCCCCGACAGACGCACACGTCCGCGCGCCCACAGCCGGTCGAGCCGTGCGCGCATGGCGAGGTCGGCAAGGCTGCGCGCGCACAGTGCCATCTGCGACGCCGGCTGGAACAGCCCGAGCCCGGCCCGCGTTGCCGCGCGCGGCGCCAGCGGAAGCAGCCAGTATCGGTCGTTTGATCGCGCGCCGAACATACCGTAGGCTGAGCCGCCCCCTTGTTCGCTTGCGACAGTGACACCGAGCTCGGCGATATCCGCCAGAAAGGCTGCAACGTTGGGCGATGCGTTTCCCGCGAAATCAAAAGTACTCGACATCGACGCTCCCATCGCGGTCGCGCAACAGGCGGGCGTGGTTGACGGGGTGGAAATACCGCACCAGGAGCTTGCTCAGGAGCTCAAAGCGATTATAGCCGAAGAGCCGCACCACAATACGGGCCAAGATGTCGAGCGCCTTGGCCGCGCGCCCGATCTGGGCGGTGCGGGTTTTGGCGTCCGGGCGACCACTAGGCTTGCCGCCCGCAGCCGCGAGAAGCCCGGCGCGTTTGAGCCGGGCATGGAAACCGCCGCCCGTTTCGAAAGGCGCCGGGAGATCGCGCCCCGCTTCGATCAGCCTGTGGTAGATGCGTCGATGTCCAGCCAGCACGAGCGTGCCGTCGGAATAGGTCGCGAATTGGTACGGGATCGCGGCATGCTCGAGAAATCCGCCACGCTTCAGGCCGTGCGCGAGAACGTCGAGCAGTGCGCCGAACCCCGGCATCTTCTCCTCCGCAGGCCCGGCCGCTGCGATGGTCTTGCCCGCCGCGAGGCCGCGATAATCGAAGGCCGAGAAATGGACGAAACAGAGCTTCTGCCAGACGGCGCCGTCTTCTCTCAGCCGCACTTCCCATCGGCCGTCCTTTCCCCGCAGTTCCCGCTCGGCAAGATTCCAGGGTGCCAGGTTCATGCCGGGATGATCGCTGACTAGGAGCTGGTCGTTGCGTAGCAGAACCGGCAAATGGTCCATCCACTTCTGGTCGGTGAAATAGCCGCGGAGCGGATCGTTGATCGAGTAGTGATCGAGCCGCTCATCCCACCATGTCATGACCTTTTCGATGGCCGCGCCCCGTCGGGCTGCGAGAAACCCGAGGTTGAACACCCCGCCGCGCGCTGACAGGCTGCTCTCCGTGCCCAGACGGTGCGGGGTCGCCACCGCATCATGGATGTCAAGCGCGCCGAAAACCCCGCCGAGGTCGTCGAACACGATGATGTCGGGGTCGAAATAGATCGCTTTTTCATAGCCGAGCGCGAAGGCGCTGCGGAAGACCCGCGCCTTGATCGAGGTGCAAAGCTCCACGAGGTCGTATTTGAAGGTCCGCGAGGCCCATTCGGCATCGGAATAGCCGCAGAACTCCTGCGCCGAGACGATTGTTCCGCTTTGGGCGGAGACATCGACCGGCGCGTGGTCGACGGCGACGATGAGGAAATCGCTCACCACGCCGTTGTTGCGCATCGACAGCCTGAGTGCCTCGGCCAGACCAATGTAGCTCCTGGTGCAGATGGTGAAGATGCACCTGTCGCTCCGTCTCTGGTGCGGAGGCTGGAAAAACCCATTCATCGTGATGCCTGCTGTGTCCTGTGGTGTTCTGAGCGGTCCGGGGCGGGCCGTGCTGCGGCCCGGCGCGAGCGCGGGGATGATTGTGACCGGTTCATTCATTTTCGCGTCACACCTTTGTCCTGATGACTTTTGCCGGGACGCCAGCGACGACCGATCCGGACGGGACGTCCGTGGTCACCACCGAATTGGCGGCGACGGTGGCGCCACGCCCGACCGTCAGCCCGGCGAGGATGGTGGCCTTGTCGCCGATCCAGACGTTGTCCTCGATGAAGATAGGCCCCTTGCTCACGAGCGGGCGCCGGGTGGGGGGG
>NZ_SMFP01000029.1 GCF_004348975.1 Antarcticimicrobium sediminis
CAGGCGGTGATGATCGTCACCCCCGTGGCAAAGTTGCCAAGCGCCCGGCGAAAGGCCTTGGGGTCGATCGCGGGTTTGCTCATCACTTCGGTCATGTCTCATCTCCTCCCGGTTGGAACGGACCGGCGGTTTCCGCCGCGCCCGTGTTGCCCTCAGGCGGCGACGGCGGTCGCGGTAGGTTCCGCCTTGGTCGCTTCGGTCAGGATCGGCATCACCTTTTCGGCCATCAGGATCATCCCCTTGCGACCAAGGTCATAGTCGGTCCAGTCATGGCCGGCATAGACTAGGTGTTTGAACGGCCCGGTTTCCTCGCGCAGGGCAAGGATCTGGTCGGCCACCGAGTCCGGGTCGCCATGGATCACCAGCCGGTCCAGCACGTAATCCAACGTCACCTCGTCGTCGTGCATGTTCTGATCCTCTTTGAAGAGGTTCAGCCGTTTGCCCGCGCGCAGCTTGGTCAGCAGTTGCGAATAATACAGCACGTAAGGGCTCCCCGGATCGCGCGCATAGGCCCGCGCGGTCTCCATATCGTCGGCGACGCAGATATTCCTGGCCACGCGCCAGTCGGCGTAATCGGGGGTGAATCCCCCCTTTTCGCAGCCTTCAACATATTTCGGCCAATGGGTCGCGGCCCATTTTGGCAGCAGGAAGTTGCCCGAGATCGGCTGCCAGCCACGTTCGGCCATGGCGCTGACGCCCTGCGAGAACGGCGCCACGGCGGTGCCGACGATGGGCGGATGCGGGGCCTGAAACGGCTTCATGATATCACCCTGACCGATGTCGCGCATCATGGTGCGCTCGGTCGAGACCTCCCAGAAGTCGCCCTTGAGATTATACGGAGCCTCGCCCGCCCAGATATCCAACACCATGTTGATGCTCTCGACGAACATCGCGTTTCGATCCTTGTCGATCGAACCGAAAATTTCGGCGTCCGACATCAACCCTCCGGGGGATATGCCGAAATTCAGCCGCCCTTCCAGCATGTGATCCAGCATCGCCACTTCCGCTGCGATGCGGGCGGGGTGAGAGTTCGGCATGTTCACGGTGCCGGTGCCAAGGCGAATGTTCTTGGTCTCATAGGCGAGGCTGGCAAGAAAGGCGACGCAGGAGGTGATGATCTCTGCCTGATCGGTGGTGTGTTCACCGCAATAGGCTTCGGCATATCCCAGTTTGTCCGCCAGAATGAACGCCTCGCGGTCTTCGGCAATGCTTTGCGCAAACGGCTTGCCCAGCGGATGAATCGGCATCGTGAAAAACGACAGTTTCATGGAGGTCCTCCCTTGGCTTCCCACATCAGTGTGACGCAGCAAGGCCAGCGGAAAAAATGAAACTTTCTGATGTTTACTATCTGGTTTTGCGATAACGGACCGACACAGGCGGCCCGATCACGCGGAGGGCTTGGGCCGCAAGGTAATCGGCAGCGCACCGAACTGCTTGCGGAAAGCGCGGGTGAACCCCTCGGGCGAACCATAGCCGTAACGGCGCGCAATCGCATCGACGCGGTGGCCCTTTTCCACGTCCTGCCGGGCCAGCGTCAGCCGCCATTTGCGCAGATAAGCGGCTGGCGGCTCGCCCACGGCGGTCAGGAACATCTCGGCAAAGCGGCTGCGCGACAGCCCCGCGAGATCCGCCAGATCCTCGTTGCGCCAGTTACGCCCGGGTCGGTCATGGATCGCCACGATGGCCCGGCTGATCCGTGGGTCCGACAGCCCTGCCAGAACCCCGGGTCGTGTCGAGCCAGCCTCGATCTGCCCGCGCAGGATACGCACCACCAGAACCTCGCCCAGCCGGTTCACCACCGAGGCCGCGCCGCAGCGCTGCGCCGCGATCTCGGTCTTCATCAGCTGGGCAATCGCCATGGTCTCGGCGTCACGGGTCAGGTCCACCTCGATCACCGGCGGCAGAGCGGAGACCAGCGGGTTGGAGATCCCGCCCCAATCGACCAAGGCCGCGACCAATACCCGGCCTGGTGCAATGTCAAACCCGCACTGGCGCGGCAGGAACACCGCCTTGCTCGGGCCGTCATCATCACCGGATGTGACCACCAGCGTCGCCTCGTCCAAAGGCGCCGGCAGCACCTTCAGCGTGAAGCGTGAAATCAGTGTGGTCAGTCGGTCTGCTCGGGGCATATCGGCGTTTTGGTCTGATTTCTCGGATTATTGTGATAGTAATATCTGAAATACACCCCGATGACACACTCCAACAAGAGGTAATCCATGCTTATCCCCCGCAAGAAGACCCCCGACCTGACTCTGCCGACGCTGAAAAACGGGACCTTTGATCTGTCCTCCGAAGTCTCTGAACGCGGAACGGTGATCTGTTTCTACCGCGGCCTTCATTGCCCGATCTGCGCCAACTACCTGAGCGAACTCCAGATGCGCGTCGCCGAGTTCGCCGAGCGCGGCGTCAACACCATCGCGATCAGTTCCGACGGCGAAGAGCGCACCCGCGCAATGGCAGAAAAGATCGGTGCCGACACGCTGCGGTTCGGGTATGATCTGCCGTTGGCCAAGGCAAAGGAATGGGGCCTTTATATCTCTACCTCGCGCGGCAAGACCTCCATCGGGATCGAGGAACCAGCCCTGTTCTCCGAACCCGGCCTGTTCCTCGTCACGCCAGAGAAAACGCTCTATTACGGCTCGGTCCAGACCATGCCCTTCGTGCGCCCGCACTTCTCCGAACTGGTCAAGGCCGTCGATTTCGCCATCGAGAAAGATTACCCGGCCCGCGGCGAATACACCGGTGCCGTCTGACATCACCTTCGGGGATTGGGCGACATCCCCCCCCCTGTCTGGCAAAGATATGGCATAGTGTGGTTGCGGAGGGGAGCCCGTCCCCCCCTTGGGCATCACCCCGTTTGGGAGCAAGGGCCCCCTCCGTGTCGTCATCAACCTGAACAGTTGCTTGGGCCGTTGCTATGAGCCCGCATGACATGGACAGGAGCTTTTACCATGCCACCAATCATCATTGGCTGCGATCTTTCCCGTGCCTTCCTCGACCTTTGTGTCGATGCGGGGCCGACCACCTCGCAGATCAGGAATACCCCCGCTGCAGTCGGCAAATGGGCTGACACGATTGATCCTTCCACATTAGTGGTGTTCGAAGCGACCAGTGGATGCGACGGCGCAGTCATGGCTGCCCTCGACACCCGCCGCATCGCTTATGCGCGGGTCAATCCCCGCTAGGCCCGCGAGTTCGCGCGCGCCCTGGGCGTTCTGGCCAAGACCGACCGCGTCGATGCCCGGGTGCTGGCAACAATGGGCCAGTGCATGCCGCTTTCCCCGACGCCACCACAGGAGCCCGAGCGCAGGAAACTCGCGGGCTTTCTCAGGCGTCGCAAGCAGTTTGTCGAGGCCCGCAAGGCCGAGAAACTGCGCAGGCACAGCGCCGGACATCCCGAGATCCTGCGCGACATTGACAGCCTGATCGCGCTGTTCGACCGGAGGATCGCCAAGCTCGACAAGCGGATTGCCGCGATCATCGCGGCCAGCCCGCAGCTCAAGGAGCAGGCCCGGCTATTGTCTCAAGTGCCGGGCATCGGGCCGACAGTGCTCGCCACGCTGCTCGGCGAATTGCCTGAACTCGCGCACCTTGATCGGCGCCGTATCGCGTCTCTGGCTGGTCTGGCTCCACACGCCCGCGAAAGTGGCACGTGGAAGGGCGCGCGCCGCATCTGGGGCGGCAGGCGCAAGGTCCGGGAGGCTCTCTACATCGCCGCACTCACCGCCACACGTCGGGTCCCGGCCTTGATCGCGCTACGCGACCGAATGCGCGCAGCCGGAAAAGCCCCGAAGACAATCCTCATCGCCGCCGCCCGACAATTGCTCGTCATCCTCAACGCGATGATCCGACACAGACAGACGATCAGGCTCTGACAAGAACACAGTTGCCCCCATGAATGTCAATGGCGGAGTAAAAACCGGCCACGTGGCGGCGCAAAACCAGGCCAGTAGCGCATTGGACCTGTCCCGTTTTCGTGCCGCTCCCGGTGCTCGTTTAAGCCGTTTTCCGTTCGAAGGCGACGGGGCTTTTCCAGCCCAATGCTGAGTGTCGGCGACGTGGATTGTAGAAGCCGTGTGTGGATGCCCCTTTCAATGCAATAAGTTTTTCAGATTGCTTGGAACAAGTGATCAGTGCAGTCGTGTGTCCGGCCTTTGAATGCGGCTTTCACACGCCGCTGGCCTGTATGGTGTCCGTGGATCGGGTCCAAATCGTTGATGCGAGCACAAGGCTCCTGGCTTCTATCTGGTTTCCCCAACCCCGTCTTATGACCGTTGTCCCTTACTTTCCTTCGCCCTTCTCACATTGCCGGTTTACTCCAACGCATAGTGCAAAGCTTATGCAGCCAGCGGTGGAATTCGATAGTTCTCTTTTGTGGTTGTTAACGCCCAAACAGTACGGGCAAGCTTGTTTGCCAGTGCCGTCGCCACCAGCATACGAGGCTTGCGAGCCAGCATCTTGGCAAGCCATGATCCAGGTGGTGGACCTTTCCGGATGGCCCAGCGGATGACGGCCATTGCGCCTGTGATCAGCAATCGCCTTATATCGCGCTGTCCCATTTTTGAGGTTCTACCCAGGATTTGTCGCCCACCGGTCGACTTCTGCCTTGGTACAAGCCCGCACCAAGCTGCAAACTCACGCCCATTAGAAAATTCTTCCATTGGTGGCGCGAAGGCCTGAATGGTCGTAGCACACATAGGCCCAACTCCGGGGATTGTCATAAGCCGTGATGTTGCTTCATCTGTTTTTGCTCGGCCTTTGATCTCGTGATCCAGCACCACAATCCTTTCGTCAAAAAGAGCGATCTGATCAATGTATGCCTTGCAAAGGCTTAGAATTTGCGCGGGCAGGTCAACCGCGACTTCATCAAAGCTGGTTATCATACGTCTAAACTGAACCATCCCTTGAGCGACGACGACACCGTACTCTGCTAAATGACCCCGCAAAGCGTTTACCAACTGGGAGCGTTGGCGGACAAATAAATCTCGTGTTCGAAAGACCATGCCCTGCGCCTGTTGTTCTGCGCTTTTAACCGAGACGTAGCGCATCGTCGGGCGCGATGCCGCCTCCGCGATAGCTTCTGCGTCATTTGCGTCGTTCTTTTGACGCTTCACAAACGGCTTAACGTAAACAGGTGGGATAAGACGCGTCTCGTGGCCAAGCTTGCCAATTTCACGCCCCCAATAATGGGATGTGGCGCAAGCCTCCATCGCAACAACGCACTTTGGAAGCTCACTCAGGAATGCGGTAAGCTGAGGGCGCGACAATTTCTTGCGGAACACAACAGAACCAGAGGTGGTCCTGGATTTTCGACCAGTTTGCCGCCGGGCTAAGCTATCGCATTGGTTTCATTTCAGGCGGCGGCTTTCAGGTTCGGGGCCCGACTATCATATGCCTCGCCCGGCGTCAGCAGCCCATGCGATGAGTGCGGGCGTTTTTCATTGTAGTAGCTGATCCAAGTGCCGATCCCGCGTCGGGCCTCCGAGCCGGTCTCGAAGGCGTTCAGGTAGACACACTCGTATTTTAGGGACCGCCAGAAGCGCTCGATCATCCGATTATCGATCCAGCGCCCACGGCCGTCCATCGAGATCTTCACCTTGGCATCATTCAGGACATCGGTGAAGTCGACGCTGGTGAACTGCGAGCCCTGGTCGGAGTTGAAGATTTCTGGCGGGCCGTATCTGGCCAGCGCCTCCTTCAGTGCCTCGACGCAGAACCCGGTATCCATGCTGTTCGACAGCCGCCAACTCAGAACTTTCCGGCTGTGCCAGTCCATGACCGCCACGAGGTACAGGAAGCCCCGGCGCATCGGGATATAGCTGATGTCCGTACACCAGACCTGATTGGGTCGGGTGATGGCCAAGCCTTTGAGAAGGTACGGGTAAATCTTGTGTTCCGGGTGTTTCTTGCTCGTCTTCGGTTCTTGGTAAATCGGCACCAACCGCATGAGCCTCATCAGTCGCCGCACCCGGTGGCGCCCGCATCTGTGTCCCTCTCGCTGCATGTGGCGGGCCATTTGCCGCGAGCCGTACCATGGCGTTTCCAGGAACTGCCGATCGATGATTTTCATGAACGCCAGGTTCTCGGGGCTTTCTCCGCGCGGGTGATAGTAGAGGCTGGAGCGTGCCAGCGACAGCAGGCTGCACTGCCGCCGGACGCTGAGATCGGGATGATCCTGCTTCACCGCTTTCTGCCTCCAGTGCCGAGGATGAGACTGGAGGCTTCCGACAAAAAATCGCGTTCCACGACCAACTGACCGATCTTGGCGTGCAGCTTCTCGACATCCTTCTCGGAAATCGCCGGCGCAGACGATGCCGCACCGCCAAATGCCGATGCCATGTTCTCAATCGCCGCTCTCTTCCATCCGCTGATCATGGTCGGATGGACGCCGTACTTCTTGGCCAACTCGGCCGTCGTCAACTCTTCACGGATGGCTTCAAGCGCAACCTTGGCCTTGAACTCCGCCGAATAGCGTTTCCGCTTCGTCATCTGGGGTATTCCTTCGTCAGTCGCTACAGCTTAGCAACTGGTCCGAAATCTCGCGACCACCTCTTTGCGTGGCTGCCCAGCCCAAGTAGGCCAGGTAGACGACGGTTGCTACGCGCTGTTTTCGACCCATGGTGCCCTGAGTTTCATCATGAAAAGCGCTTTGGGCCCGATCACCTTCAAAAAACTTCCTGCATGACGTTTCACGACTTGTTTGCTCGTGCAGCATCAGATATCTGTTCGAATCCGAGCGATGGAGACTTTTCGAACTTTGTCGAACTCTTCGACACAAGGCGCCCACAGGCAGTCCTTGTGCGGTAGCCTGAGAAAATCCCAAAATGACGAGCCGGCGCACCAAGCTTCGGGAGGATACGCGTTTTCGCGTGCTTCGCCTCCTGCAGGAGAACCCTGAGATGTCACAGCGTGAGCTGGCGGAGGCAGTTGGGGCTAGCGTAGGCGGGATGCACTATGTGCTTAATGCGCTCATCGAAAAAGGTTTTGTGAAATTGGGAAATTTCACGGCAGCGGAGGATAAAAGGCGGTATGCTTACGTCCTGACGCCGAAAGGTATCAAAGAGAAGACGAACATCACGAAGAACTTTCTAAAACGAAAAGTTGAGGAATACCAAGCGCTGAAAGAAGAAATTGATGCGCTTGAAGTGGAGATCAACTCCAGCACAGAAATGAAGCCGCAAAAATCGCGCTAAATTTATTGACTGAATGACAACAATCTCCCTTAAACTATAATGGATCCTTCTGTGATTGACAATGTCGAAGGGCCCAACTTGACGCTTCGGTTGATTGAGCCAAAGGATGCCGCCTATGTGCATAGACTGCGGACCAACCCTTTGTACAACAGTCACCTTTCCAAAGTGACCGGCACTGTCGAAGATCAACGGCAATGGATCGAGGGTTACAAAGTGCGTGAAGCTGCATGGCAAGAGCTTTACTATGTGATCGAGCGGAAGGACGGTACACGGTGCGGCCTTGTGCGGCTCTACGATATCGAGGCTGACAGTTTCACATGGGGCAGTTGGATTCTGGACAACAACAAGCCGCGCAAGGCCGCACTAGAAAGCGCCGTTCTGTCGTTTGACATCGGATTTAACACGCTGCATCGGCCATCGGCAAAAGTCGATGTGCGGGTAGAAAATACCCACGCCACAGCCTTTTACCGCCGCCTCGGGATGGCAGAAACCCATCGGACAGATCAGGATATTTACTTCAACTATCCTCGAACGCGGTTCCGGGCAGATCGGCCGTTTTTTCTAAAGCTACTAAAGGGGCAATAAACCCATGTCTACAGCGACTACGCCGAAGGGCAGCGTCCGCATGATCGACTTGCCGCAAGTTCATGATCCGCGTGGTGATCTGACGTTCGTGGAAGGGGGCAACCATCTGCCCTTTGATATCGCGCGGGTCTATTACCTGTACAATGTGCCGGTTGATTCTGAACGTGGGGGTCATGCTCATAGGGATTTAGAGCAGGTGGTGTTCGCGCTTTCCGGAAGCTTCAGAATGAAGATCGATGATGGGAACACGAAATCTGAATACTGGCTGCGCGACCCGCGCAAAGGGCTTTACATCAGTCGCATGGTATGGCGCGAAATGGATGCCTTTAGCCAGGGCGCAGTTTGCATGGTGCTAGCATCACATCGATACGATGAGGCGGATTATTTCCGGGATTATGAATCCTTTCTAACTCACGCGAGAGCATGATTTTCATATTTTCCCACACTTACTGATACAGTGTTAAACTCTGCAGGCATGGATATTTATACCAAAATGAAAGATGAGTTTTCTCCGATATTTGTCGGCGGCACCGGAAGATCCGGCACAACTATAATGGCAGATTACTTGAACTCCCACAGCTCCTTGGTGGCGCCGATCCACGAAAATAAGCTCATCGTTGAAGAAAGCGGGGTTCGCTCGCTGGTAGAGAGCCTTTCCAGAGGCTATGATTACAAAGGAAATCATTACGCGATATCTAGGTTCATCAGTTGGGCAAATACGATCCGCACACCCGGTTTCAGAAACAAAACACTAAATTTTTTGTATCGCGGCACTAATAGGGCCCTTTACTCGATCACAAAAAAGCGGATTCCCGCTGCGCAAGTTTGCCGTGCTTTTTCCTTTTGGGACTTTTCGCTCATCGGTGTCGGAACAAGCTATGGAATTTCTCATTACGATAGTTGCGTCGAACAGTTTCTTGCCGATGTAATAGGAGAAACGGACGCATATGGAATTGTTGACACTGAAGGTCTCATCAAACCAGTCTACTCGCCCAGTACTTCAGACAGGGAAGAACTTCTCCAGCATTCCCGAAATTTCCTAAATGCATTGAACAAACCTAAAATGCTAGAAGCGGGAGCCCAAAGTTGGTGCGACGACACGCCACTTAATGCGCTTTATGCCCATTTCTTGCTAGAGCTATACCCTACCGGCAAGGTTGTGCACATGGTAAGGGATCCAAGGGACGTTGCTGCGTCTTACTCTGAAAAATCATGGGCATCGAGTGATCTTGAACTTATTCTCAACAGGCTGAAGCGGCAGTATCGCGAACTTATAAAAGTTGAAGAGAGCCTGCCAAAACAGAGCTTTCGGTCGTTTAGGCTCGAGGATTTCGCGTACGAACCTGATATTCAAAAGAGTGAACTATGCAGTTTTCTGGGCCTCGACACCAATGGCTTCGATGGGAGTGTTACGTTCGAAGCCGCATCGTTTGGTCGCTGGAAGAAGAAGTTTTCCGCGAACGTAGCCCAGATTGTCGAACGCCAACTCAGTGAAGTCTGCGCGCACTTCGGATATCGGACATGATACCATTCCTCGACCTCGGAGCCGCATACCGCGAGCTCAAGCCAGAAATCGACGCGGCCGTGTCGCGTGTGCTCGACAGCGGTTGGTACATCCTTGGCCCTGAGGTAGAGGCGTTTGAGACCGAATGGGCGGCGTATTGCGAAGCGGATCATGCGGTTGGGGTAGCCAACGGTCTTGATGCGCTCGTACTCGCCTTACGCGCGCTCGACGTCGGGCCGGGTGACGAGGTGATCGTACCATCTAACACCTATATTGCCACCTGGCTGGCCGTCTCCGAGGTGGGAGCCACCCCGGTTCCGGTCGAGCCTAACCCGGCCACCCTCAACATGGACCCCGCGCGGATCGAAGCCGCGATCACACCTCGGACCCGCGCGCTCTTGCCGGTGCATCTCTATGGCCAACCCGCCGATCTCGACCCGATCCTCGACATTGCTCGTCGTCACGGACTACGCGTAGTCGAGGATGCAGCCCAGGCCCACGGCGCCCGCTACAATGGGCGGCGGATCGGCGCGCATAGTGATATCGTGTGCTGGAGCTTTTATCCCGGCAAGAACCTGGGGGCGCTTGGCGATGCCGGAGCGATTACCACGAATGATGCGGCCTTGGCCGAGCGCGTGGCACTGTTGCGCAACTACGGCTCGAAGCAGAAGTATGTGAACGAGACAGCCGGCGTTAACTCACGCATCGACCCGCTGCAGGCTGCTGTTCTGCGGGTGAAACTCACCATGCTGGACGCGTGGACCGACCGCCGGCGCGCCGTGGCGGCCGCCTATGCCGAAGGGTTGAAGGAAACCGGCCTGATAATGCCCCATGTTCCGGATTGGGCAGAGCCGGTCTGGCACCTTTACGTGGTGCGCGCACCTGACAGGGAGGCGTTGCAGGCTCGGCTGACCAAGGCGGGGATCGGTACGCTCATCCACTACCCGATCCCACCGCATATGCAGACAGCCTATGCGGCACTTGGGATCGCGCCGGACGCACTGCCCCTCGCCCGCGAGCTGGCGGGAGATGTGCTGAGTCTGCCCATGGGGCCGCAGCTGAAACTGGAACATGTCCGCCAAATAATCACTCAGCTCCAGAATGCTGAATGAACGTGACTGAAACATCCAACTCCCGCGGCCTCATCCGATCCATGCTGGTGATCGGTTCAGCGCAAGCCATGAATATCCTAATATCGATTGTCAGGGTTAAGGTGCTGGCCGTTCTCTTGGGGCCGAGCGGTGTTGGTCTGCTGAGCATTTACAGCAGCCTGAAGGATGTGGTCCAGCAAACAGCGGGCCTTGGCATGGGCTCGAGTGGCGTTCGTGAAATAGCATCCTCGCGCGGGGAAGAGGTAACGCTGAACCGCGTTCGCCGCGTTCTCTTTGCCGCTCATCTTGTGCAAGGGGCGCTCGCGGTGTTGGCCGTCTGGCTTTTACGCGCGCCGCTTGCGACATGGCTTTTCGGAGACGCTGCGCGCTCGACAGAGGTCGGGCTGCTCGGCGTTGCCATTCTTTTGTCGCTTCTTGGCGCGGCGCAGACAGCCCTCCTGCAGGGGATGCGTCGGATAGTAGACCTCGGGCGTGTGACGGTGCTTGGGGCCTTCTTCGGCACTTTGGTCGGCCTTGCCGCTGTCTGGCAGCAGGGCGAAAGCGGCCTGATTTGGTTTGTCCTCGCTCAACCGCTGGCCGCGGTTCTGATCGCCCTGCACTACACGCGTCGCCTGCCCAAGCCCACGGCAGCGCGCCTGTCGCTGGAAGAAACCTGGGAAATCTGGAAGCCCATGGCAAAGCTCGGATTTGCATTCATGCTGGGCGGGATAGCAACGGCGGTGACGCTGCTGGTGGTGCGCGGACGGATATCGCAAGAGCTCGGGCTCGATGCCGCCGGGCATTTTGCTGCCGCTTGGGCCATCACCATGACTTATGTGGGTTTTCTGTTGGGGGCGATGGTGGCCGATTATTACCCGCGGCTGACCGAGGTGATCCACGACCAGGCTGCGGCAGTACGACTTATGAACGATCAAGCGCAGCTCAGCCTAGCGATCGGCGGGCCGGTCTTACTACTGCTCATCGGGATGGCACATTGGGTGATCAACCTACTGTATTCGGCAGACTTCGAGACTGCCGTGGCGCTATTGCAATGGCAGACCGTCGGCAATGTGTTCAAGCTGGCTGCCTCGGCCATGAGCTTTGGCATAGTTGCTTCAGGGCGATCTGGGTTTCACATCATCGCACAGCTGAGTTTCAATATTATATACCTAAGCTTGGTTTGGTTACTCTTGCCTGTTACGGGTCTTTTGATAACGGCGATCGCCTTCGTTTCAGGTTACATTTTCTATTTCATCGTAGTATTTCTGCTCGTCAAGCGCTTGATCGGCTTCCGCTGGCAGGCGCTGTCCCTTTACCTTCTGGGTCTGCATGCGGGACTTGCGGTAGCGCTGCTGGCGCTGGCGCTGATGGCCCCGTTTGCGGCGGCCGTGGCCTCGCCGCTTCTGGCTGGGGCTACCGGCTTTTTCGGGCTGCGCGTGGTGCTGGTCAAGATCGGCCCTAAGGGCCGTCTCGCCTCTCGTCTGGCCTTTTTTTATACCCGCATAGGCTGGCCCATCCAGTATAACCCATGACCAAAAAATTCGCCCCGCCCGAACGACAGATGCCGCCACCGCCGCCGGCAACCCCGGTAAACGGTTGGTCCTTTCCCGACTTCAACTTGGCGGACGTGACGGCTTTCTACGAGCACCTGGTGTGCCGAGCGACGCGCCAGGTCGACGCGGACAAGCCGGCGGATGCGATGGTGACGATCCGAGAAGCTGCCAACCTGGCCTATCTCGTGAACTGGCGTTATCAGGACGACCGACTGGAGAACCTTCTCAGCCGGATCAGCGCACGGCTTCTGCCAGGCATGCCCCCCCCCCCCCGCGACAGCGCTCGGATCGTCTTCTTCGACAGCTGGGGCCTAGACGCGCGCGGCCTCAGCCTGCAGTACATCCGCGCGCTCAAGGCCTACGGGGCTCCGCTTTTGTACATCTGCGAAAATCGCAACGAGGCCGCCTCGACACAACTGCGCGAAGAACTTGCGCGGGCGTCCGCCGCAGAGGTTCTCTACCTAGACGATGTCTCCGGCCCGGTGGAAAAGACCAGGAAAATCTTCGACGCGGCAACGGCCTTCGCAGCGACGCAGATCATGATGCACATGACGCCCTGGGCGGTCGAGGCCATCATCGCGTTCAGAGCCATGCCTAACGTGGTGAAATACCAGATCAACCTGACCGACCATGCGTTCTGGTTAGGGACGAGCTGCACCGACTATTCGCTGGAATTCCGCGAATACGGGCGGACCCTTACATCGACCCAGCGCGGTCTTCCCGCCGACCGCGTCATCCTCAACCCATACTATCCGATCATCGAAGACAACCGCAAAGACCCCCTGCCTGACCGCAGGCCCGGCGATACCGTGGTTTTCACCGGCGGCGCCTACTACAAGATGTACGGGAGAGGCGGCTATTTCTTCGATCTGATCGCCAACCTCCTGGACAATCACGATGACCTCATCGTCTGGATCGCCGGAAACGGGCACACCAAGATTCTGGAAGACAAGCTGCAGCGCTACATTCGCGACGGCCGGGTCATGCTGATCGGCAACCGCAAGGATATCAACGCGGTCTTCAAGGCCTGTGACATCTACCTCTCGACCTACCCGTTCTGCGGTGGGCTCATGGCGCAACTCGCAACCGTTCACGAGAGGCCCGTTCTTTCGTTCACCAGCGCCGATCTCGTCACCAACCGCCTCGAAGACATCATCGGCACAGGCGAGACCCCGGAGATCACAACTACGGACGTGGAGAGGTTCCGGCAAATGGCGTCCGAGCTAATCGAAGACAGGGAAAAGCGGACGCATCGGGCACGGGCGATCAAGGCTACCATGCACAATCGAGCGGATTTCGAGGCCCGGGTTTTCGACATTCTCACCCGGCCCGAAGCCATGCACGATGCGACCGCCAGACCGTTGGAGCTCGAACACCACGCGGTGACCAGCCTGTACCTAGAAATCGAGAACGACTTCCAGGACCAGCTCGCGCGCCGGATCCTGCACAACACCGGGTTCTGGTCGACGCTGCGCTTTCCGGCCGTGACCGCCAAGGCCGCTTTGAAGGTTGCGTATTTCATTGTCACGAAGTCCCTGCAAAGAACCTGAACCACGATAAGGTGCTGCATGCAACGTACGTCAACGGCAACGAGGTTTGCCTGCGCCTCGGACCTCCTGCGTCGCGCTGGAACCGTCTTTTGCACCATCCGTGCTATTCGTTGCCTACACACGAGACCGTACAACCGCGAGGCCACGAAATGTTAAAAAACGGATTGGTCGGGTTCGTTGCGCGGGTCTTCGGCATCGTCTTGTTCCCGCTCCTGTCGCATCGAGCGCAGTTCGGGCGTCACCGGATCCTCGGAATCGCTTTCACGGCCCGGAACCGGCATGCGTTCAAACACCTCGGCGACGGGGTGTTTCTGTCGAGCGATCTCGTTCTGCACGGGCCGGAGTTCATCGCAATCGGCACCGGCACCGGCGTCGGAAAAGGATGTTCGCTGACCGTCTGGCCCTCGTCCGAAACGGCAGCGCCGCCCCCGTCTCTTTTCATCGGTGCGCAGTGCTCGATAGGCGAAGGCGCCCATATCACAGCGGCCAACAGCATCAGGATCGGCAACAATGTCCTTCTCGGCAAATACGTCACCATCTCCGACAACAACCACGGCCAGGGCAGCCTCGCCGAGATCGACACCCCCCC
>NZ_SMFP01000003.1 GCF_004348975.1 Antarcticimicrobium sediminis
GGGCGCTTGAGCAATTTGAAGGCTCCGCGCCCGGCGCGCTTGCCCAGGGCGACGAACCCCGCTACCAAAATCCAACCTGCAGACTCTCGTTATGAACGAGGGACCAGCGGGGGGCAGGTCAGCCCTCGAAAATGCTGCACGATGTAGGAATGTCAGGTCTGGTGAAGCCGCAGCGCAGCATCGGCTCTACGGGTGAAAGGCAGGTCAGGGCCGTCCTTGAAGACGGCCCGCGCCCTTAGATTTCAATGGCCTCGGCGATCGCAAGTGCATCTTCAAGCTCGACGCCGAGGTATCTGACAGTGCTGTCCATCTTCGTGTGCCCCAACAAGAGCTGAACCGCACGCAGGTTGCCTGTCTTCTTGTAAATCTGCGTCACCTTTGTCCGCCGCATCGAATGCGTGCCGTAGGCGCTCGCCTCCAAGCCGATTGACGTCACCCATTCCCGCACAATCCGCGCATATTGGCGGGTTGAGATGTGAAGCCGTTGGTGAAAACGGCCGGGCCAGAGATACACAGATCCGACCATCAATGGGTCTTGCATCCATCTGTCGAGAGATGCCCGCGTGCCTTCTGATATCTCGAAGCGCACGGGCTTCTGCGTCTTGCTTTGCAGGACGGACGCCCGTTCTTTGATCTGGCCAGATGCCATGACATCTATGACCTTCATCTTGACCAGATCACAGCCGCGCAGCTTGCTGTCGACGGCCAGATTAAAGAGCGCCAGGTCGCGATGGTTCTCGGCCAGCTCAAGCCGCACCCTGATCGCCCAGACGTGTTTGGGCTTCAGAGGTCGCTTCTGACCAACGATGCGGCCCTTGTTCCAAGCGGGGCGAAGTGCGCGAATGGCAGGTAAGTTTGGTGTTTGCATGACAGATCCTCCGATCCGCCATGCCCACCCACAACGACAACCCGACGTTGACGGATCATCATATCATGAAATGCTGCTGCGCGTCTGAGGTCGGCAGTGAGCCCAATTTTCCGTTTTTCTGCGATGTGGCCAATGTCAGCTCAAGGTTTCAACAAGGGTTTGCTTGACCCAATTTGTGAACATGACAAGAAATTTCTTATCGCCGCTCTTTTGGGCCACCCGTAAAACTGATAAATCATTGGTATACTTATAAGCACTTTGGAGGCGGAACATGGAACATGTGAATTTCACCCAGATGAAAGACGGCACGAAGGAAGAATATGAGTTCCTGACGGCTCACGAGATCGACTATACTAAAGGTACTGCCGACCGGTTGTTGCATGCGCTTGAGCATCTTGATGAAGGCCTTTCAGGATATCAAATCACCCGCTTAGGGCATTCGGCGCAAGCTGCGACCCGCGCCTGGCGCGATGGGGCGGACATCGATTGGGTCGTATCTGCTCTTCTGCATGACATCGGGGATATTTTTGCACCGTACAATCATGATGAATATGCGGCGACGATCCTGAAGCCCTTCGTGCGCGAGCAATGCCGCTGGTGCGTCGAAACCCATGGTGATTTTCAGATGCTGTATTATGGGCAACATCTGGAAGGATTCGATCAGAACAAGCGTGAACGTCATCGGGGTGCGAAGTATTTCGACGACTGTGCGGAATTCTGTGACCGGTGGGACCAGACCAGTTTTGATCCAGATTATGACACGCTACCGCTCTCATTTTTTGCACCTATGGTACGAGACGTGTTCGCGCGCAAACCCTACGATCCAGAGGTCACGCAGGCGCCAGATCAACCTCTGACAGTGCCTCAAGCCGCAGCTGAACGTGGGATTGCATAGCCCCGCTTCAGGCGACGGATACAACCCTTCAAGCTGGATCTCATGCAGGTTCTGGACATGGGTCAGCAGTGCGGGACCAGACCCATCCCGAGCGGCTGTCTCCAAATAGGCTGCCGTTGGAACCGCAATCTCACAGGTCGGCTTTGTCCACCTTCCTGACCGTCACCTCTGCTCGGATGCTGCAAGATGCACGAATGGCCGGTCTCGTGAAGCTGCGCTGCGGCGTCGGCACGATCTTGGAATGGCCGTTGTGGGCCGGTCGCACCTTCTCACCCTGCACGGTGGTAGAGACTTTGCAAAGGTCGCTACCTGCGCATAGCTGCCGCGCAAGCTGATCGGCTGGCTGGAGTGCCCGATGGAAATCGTCAGATGACCGCTGTCAGCCCAGTCTGGACATTCGAGCGGCACTGGCATCAACTGGCACCGCTCGCAGGTCGGGCGGATAGTGTGCATTCGCTGCAAGTGCTCGGGGGTATGCATCGGCAAGTAGAAAGCAGCCATTCATAGACCGAAAAACCCGACATCTCATGCTTCACCCTCGACCACGGGTAGCACTGTGCAGGAAGCCACCGTTGCGAAGTCCGGGCAACCAAGCGTGCAGGAAAAACATGGCTGGCCCCAAGCGAACGGTTCGCGTCACCGCCAACGTCGGAGCAGGCCGATCCCCGCGGGATCAGTCCTGGAACTCGATCGCGGATTGGTGCCTGCGGTCGACGTTCAGCGTAAAGAGGTCGGGCCGGGAATAATGGCCGCTCACGTCGAATTTCCGCCGCGAGGCGCGCGCTTCGCCGGGGTCGATATCGACCACAAGTACCCCTTTCTCGCGGTGCATCGGTCCGGCTTCCAGCCCGCCGAAGGGTTTGTAGACCACCGCATCGCCCGGATTGATCCACTCGTCCTTGGTCGGGAACAATTCGTCATAATAGGGCGTGTCGAGCGGGATGTCGGACACCTCCAGCGCGGTCGCGCAGCCGACGACCCAGCAGCCCCCCTCGCGTGCGATATGCTGCATCGTCGCAAGCCAGGTTTCGCCACTGTCCCAGGTCGGTGCCACCAGAATATCAAGGTCTTGGGCATAAAGCGCGAACCGTGCCAGCGGCATGTAGTTTTCCCAGCAGATCAGCGCCCCGATCCGACCAACCGCGGTTTCGACGACATTCAGACCCGAGGCATCGCCAAAGCCCCAGACCATCCGCTCGGGGTTGGTCGGCATCAGCTTGCGGTGATTGTTGCGCAGCGTCCCGTCGGCGTCGATGATGGCGCAGCTGTTGAAAAGGGTGCTGCCGCTGACGCCGCTGTCAAGTTCTTGATAGCCGAGCACCAGCACGACGCCATGCTCACGCGCGGCCTCTTGCAAGGGCGCGAGGCCGCCATTGAGGCGGTCGATCGCATTGGCCTGAAGCCGGGCATAAAGCGCGTCGGTCTTGCCCATTCCCGCCCCCGGCGGCAGGCGCCAGACGAATGTGGGATAGCCGGGAAACCATGCCTCGGGAAAGACCAGAAGTTCGGCCCCGTCGCCCGCCGTACGGGCGATGAGGGCAAGTGCCCGCTGCATGGTCTTTTCAAGGTCCAGATAGACCGGAGGTTCCTGTATGATGCAGATTTTCATGGTATCCTCCTGATGCGCAGGCGTTTCATTTCGTGCCTGCGGCGATAATCAACTCGCATGGCCCGCGGAAACCGTTGGGCGTCTCATAGGCGCTCAGCGCGTCTGCAATCGCCTGCCAGGCCGCGTCCCGAGCCTCGGCATCGAGCTGGGCCAGCATCTGGTGCAAGGCGCCAAAGGAATCCCGCTCGAAACGGACGCACTCGGCGGCGCTTGGCAGCAGAACCGGTGCGTCGACGATCCGGTCTTCAACATCGCGGAACCCCGCTTGTTTCAGCGCCTCGGCAAGAACACCCGGCGCGCCCAGACTGAACGGCCCGGGTTGGCCCGGCGCGGGCGGCGGCAGCTTGGCGCGTTCGCGGATGATCGACACCGGCTTCGAAAAAAAGCCATTCTTTTCGGGCAGGCCATAGACGATGGCAGCAAAGCGCCCACCCGGCTTCAGCGCCCGCAGGATATTGGCCAGCGCCCGCTGCTGATCGGGAAAGTAGATCATTCCCACCCGAGAAATCGCCGCGTCGAAACTCTCCGGCGCGAGGTCGAGCGCTTCGCCGTCGGCCACCAGCGTGGCGAGATTGTCCAAGCCCTCGATCCGGGCGTTCTCCGCTGCAAAATCGAGGATGTTGGACGAGATGTCTGTAGCCAGCACATGACCCGTGGGCCCGACCCGGCGTGCCGCGACCAACGATTGCTGCCCGGCCCCGGCCGCAACGTCGAGCACCCGGATCCCCGGGCCGATCGCGGCCATGTCCAGCATTGTCTCAGTCGCTTGGCCCAACCAGTCGCCCAGCAATGTGCCCCAGGCGTTCCATGCCTCGGCTGCATCCTGCCACTGCTGGCGCGTTGTCAATTTGTATTGAGTTGCGTCAAATGCCATCTGTTTGTCCTCCTTGTCGGGCCTCCCTCTCGGGCCGACACGCAGCCGGTCCGCGCCCATGTATGGATCCCCTACCGCAGAAGGTTCTTTTACCGCGGGAGGTTCTTTGGCTTAGCCCTTGGGCCGACAGCCCGTCCCGATGATTTCCCGATGATTTCCCTGCGGTTTCCCTGCGGTTTTCCGTTCATTTTGCTATGCTGCTGTGAAACCGGGCGTTTGCGGGATGGCCGCGAAACGTAAAAGGTGGGCGGAACAACAGAGTGAGCGCGCAGGACAAACACTCCGCACTGGCGGAAATCGAACTCGACGATTGCGTGGTGCGGCCCGCGACCAATGAGATTCTGCGCGACGGCGAGACGTTTCACCTTGAACCTAAATCGATGGAGGTTCTGTCCTATCTGATCGCGCACAGCGGCGAGGTGGTCACGCGCGATGATCTGCACGCGCGGGTCTGGCCGGATGTCCACGTCGGGGATGATTCCCTGACCGGCGCGATCATCAAGATCCGGCGCGCCTTGGCCGACGACGCCCGCAATCCTACCTATATCGAGACGATCCCGAAACGCGGCTATCGCCTGATCGCCCCCGTCAGCACAAGCCAGCCAACCCGCGCCACAACGCGAGAGCCGAGCATGTCATCGCGGCCTCGCCGGCGCTGGCCCATCGCGGTCGCTGGCGTTCTGATCGCCGTCGTGACTGTGGCGGTCATGGTGCTCTGGCGCGTCGGCCCCGCAGAAAACGATAGCGCAGGGGCGCGCGCCCAGCCGGGCGATCGGATCGTCGTCGCTGTCGCCCCCTTCGTGAATGCAGGCCGCGACGGCGCGCAGGACTATCTGGCGCGCGGGATTTCGGAGACCATTGTAAACGATTTGGCACATATCCCCGAGCTTGCGATCAGACAGTACGACAGTGAAAAGACCAGCCGCGCCGCGCCCGATTTCGACTATGTCCTTGAAGGCAGCGTCTTGCGCAGCGGCGATACCGTCCGCATCACCGCGCGCCTCGTCGATGGGACAAGCGGGCAGGTGTTGGACTCGCTGCGCTTCGAGCGGCCCTTCGCCGACCTGCTCGCCATTGAGGACGAGATCCGCGACACCCTGCTGGACAAGCTGCGTCTTGGCATCAGCACCGCCGAGCACTCGCGCCGGGCGCATGGCTATACCGAAAACATCGCGGCCTATGATCTGTTTCTCAGGGCGCAGCGCGACTTGCTCATCCGCACCCAAGCCTCCAACCGCGCTGCGCGGAGCCTGTATCACGAGGCCATCGCCAGAGATCCGAATTTCGCCCGCGCCTATGGCGGCCTTGCGCTAACCTATGCCGCCGACTACCGCAATGGCTGGGCAGCGGAGCGCGCGGCAGCCCTTGGCGCGGCGCTGAAATATGCCGGCACCGCCCTTGAGATCGCGCCGAACCTGCCCGAGCAGCACTGGGTCGTCGGCTATGTCAAAACCCAGCAGCGCCAATATGACGATGCGCGCGCCGCCTTGCAAAAGGCGATCGACATCGACGCCGGCTTTGCCGATGCCTATGCGTTGTCCGGCGGCATCGAAACCTATCGCGGCACCCCGGTAAAGACCGTCCCGCTGCTGCGCAAGGCGCTCAGGCTCAATCCCGACGCGGGGTATCTCTATTTCCTGCTGCTGGCCCGGGCCTATTATTTCCTTGGCGACTTCGAACAGGCTCTGATCAATCTGGACGAAGCAAACACCCGCAACCCGCAAAATATCGAGGTGCATCTCTACCGCGCCGCGACACTGCTCAGGCTCAACCGGGCGGATGATGCGGCCTGGGAGACAGAAGAGGTGCGCAGCATCGAGCCCGCATTCAGGCTGGACACTTGGAGCGCCAGCTATCCCATGGCCCGAGGTAAACAGTTCGATCGTCTTCTGTCCGACCTTCGCAAGGCGGGGTTTTCGTGAGGCGATAGCCTCGGCTGGCTTCCCTACCAGCCGGCATGAACGCCCCCATGTTCCAAGGATGCAAACGCATGCCGCGTTAGGACTGCCGCCGGTCAAACGGGGGGCCTGAGCCCTGACCGACTGGAGTGCTGGGGCCATAATGTCATAGAAGGATCACTGAGTGCCAGCATATAGCAGGCTGGGCGAGACAGGGAAAATCCACGATGACGGACCAGCTTGGGGCAACCGGGACACAAGACAGACAAGGATCGCCCAGTGAGGTTTTTTGGGCCTTCCTCAAGCTGGGATTGACCAGTTTCGGTGGGCCGGTTGCGCATTTGGGTTATTTTCGCAACGAGCTGGTGACCCGACGGCGCTGGCTGTCGGATCAATCCTATGCCGACCTTGTGGCGCTGTGCCAATTCCTCCCCGGCCCCGCCTCGTCGCAAGTGGGGTTTGCCTTGGGCATGATGCGGGCGGGCTGGATGGGCGCGCTTGCGGCCTTTGTCGCATTCACCTTGCCTTCTGCCCTGATCTTGTTGGCGTTCGCGTTCACCGCAGCTTCAATGTCCGGACCTGTCGGATCCGGGGCGCTTCACGGGCTGAAGATCGTGGCTGTAGCCATCGTCGCCCAAGCGGTCTGGGGCATGGCGCGCACCCTTTGCCCGGATCGCGAGCGCGCTGGAATCGCCGTTCTGGCGGTCACGCTTCTGGCCTTCCTGCCGGCTGCGGTCGGCATGGCCGGTGCTATCGTTCTGGGCGCAGCCATCGGTCTGGTGTTGGGGCGGGGAACGGCCAATCCCGTCGGCGGCCATGTAGCAATGCCAGTGACGCGAACCCAGGGGGGCATCGCCCTGGCGGTTTTCGCGGTGCTGCTGGTGGGGCTGCCCCTGCTCGCGGGGGTTTCCAACGGGCTGGATGTGGTAGACAGCTTCTTTCATGCAGGCGCGCTGGTGTTCGGTGGCGGTCATGTTGTGCTCCCCTTGCTGCAAGCAGAAGTCGTTGATCCGGGCTGGGTCACGGCGGATCAGTTCCTGACAGGCTATGGGGCGGCGCAGGCGGTGCCGGGGCCGCTTTTTACCTTCGCCGCTTATTTGGGGGCGGTGCTTGGCCCAGAGCCGAACGGCGTTCTCGGCGCGACCCTGGCTCTTCTGGCCCTGTTTTTGCCCGGTTTTCTGCTGCTGATCGGGGCCTTGCCCTTCTGGGACCAGTTCCGCGCCCTGCGCAGTGCTCAATCCGCCATGCAGGGGGCGAATGCCGCCGTGGTCGGCATTCTGGGGGCGGCGCTATATGCGCCGGTCTTCACCAGCGCGATCCTGGATATGCGCGACTTCACGATAGCCCTGTTCTGTTTCGTTGCCTTGATCGCGTGGAAGGCCCCGCCATGGCTGGTCGTGCTCATCGCGGCCGTCGGGGGCATCGGGATTGAGCTTCTGGGGTGAGCACAATCTATGCGAGCATCTCGCGTTGCCAGGGCATCGACTTTGCGAGGCCAAGTGAACAGCTTTTGCAAAGGCCGCGAATGGCTATTTGGCCCCACCTGGCTGTCATTTAGACGGCGCAAATGCTGCGCGATGCACAAACGACCGGTTCGACGAAGCCGCACTGCGGCGCGGACCTCCGTTGCGAACGCCCGGTTAGGGCCGGTCGCTACGGCTCCGGTGGTCCGGGCGGATTGCAGATGGGGTGCATCGCAGCATCTTGACCATTCGATCAAGGCCCAGTTTGGGCCGGAAGCCGCAAAGCAGTGTTTTCGTGAAGGAGCGTAGCGCCACTGTAGACGTCGTGCGCGAGGTCGGGAAAACGCCGTCCGCAGCAGGACTGTCCCGTCGCTTCCGTGGTCAATATTTGCACCGCCTTTCTCACCTTCCACTGTTTCCACAACAAGAATCGCGGTCTTTGCCGGAAGGCCGTTCATCCCATGGGTTCGTTTCCGAAGTCCCCAAGATCACCTCTTTCAAAGGTCATTGGTGCGGGGATCGGCTCGATTATGGCCGAAATGAGGCAAAATTAAGAACATCGGTTGATGCCTGTCCTGCTGGCCCCGATCCTTGCTTTCTGATGTTGGTCACTGGATGGGGAGACGAACGATGGACGGGCCTACGATTGCCTCGATTCAGCTGGGATTGAGCGCCTATGAAGCGGCGAAGGGAAACCGGATTCGACCGAGGTCGCGGCATTCCTCCGGTTCCCCGGCGCTGCAACCGATGAAGATCTCGGTCCCCTCCAGCATGTCGGGGAAAAGCACGAAGGAACTGAAGGTGAGCATCCTGAAATCGCTTCAGAACCAGTCGAATTCGGGCACGGTCAGAATTCGCGATGTCGCAACCGCTTTGGATGATGTGCTTCGCAAGTGATCCACCGGTGCCCGTTTGCCGTATGGTATCCTCCAGCGTGCGCGGTTTCGAAAAAACCGGGGGGCGCAAGACGTCGTCGCTGGACTTCCAAGGGCCGGTGACTCCCGGCTGAGCAAGCTCATCGCCGGGCACGAGGCCCTTGCCACTACGTTGCACGATGCCATCGAAACCGCCGGGAAAGCCGGTGACGAGGTCAGCGCGGGCATGCTGATCGATCGGCTGGAATGGCACGAGAAGGAACTCTGGATGATGAAGGCTAGCCGAAGCTGAGACAGGGAACAGCGCAACCGGCGTGGGCGACATCACCCCGCTGGGCCGCAACTGCCGAGACAGGAGACCTGTCCGCATTCGAGCGTTCTGGCCCATGCAAGCACTGCCCGGGACTCAAAACGCTTGATCAGCAAGAAACGCTTGATCAGCAAGCCAAATCAGGAGATCTTAGCGTCAAACGGCATGCCACTTGGGGAATGTCGGCTTAAGTTTTCTCGGGTGTCACGACGCACCTGTTTTCAACGTTTGGTTTTTTAAATGGCAATAAAATCGGTTATCAAGTTCATGACTCTGCCCGAGTCCCTGTCCGCAAATCTCTGGTTTCATTTTACAAACGGCAGGCTCCTGTTCGATGAAGAGGCTTGGGCGGAGGCGCTGCCGTCCGGCCGCAAGGGCAAGGCTGTCGACCTGACCACCACCTATACCGAGGAGGCCTGGGGACGCCCGGATTTCAGCATGGAGGTCGGGCTAAAGCTCAAGGGCAACTTCAGCAAGAGCGACGGCGCCTGGGTCGGGACCGTGAAGAACGCAATCTTCCAGATCGACGGCGAAACCGCCGGGGTGATCAAGATCAACTCCGGCGTCGATCTCGCCCGGATGGTGAATGTCGGGCCCTCGGGGCTGATCTGGAACGAACTGACCCAGACCGGGTTGCGCGGCAAGCTGACCAAGGCGGCGGACAATCTGAACGGTTCGGTCGGTGATGACACCCTGAACGGGCTTGCCGGCGACGACAGGATCATCGGGGGGCTGGGCAACGACAGGTTGATCGGCGGGGCCGGGAATGACCACCTGGACGGTTTTTCCGGCGACGACAGGCTGGTCGGTGGGGCCGGCGACGACATTCTGTACGGGCGGGACGGATCGGACCGTGTGCTCGGCCAAGGTGGTAAAGACGTTTTTTTCGGCGACGCGAACGGTTCGAATGTATGGACCGGAGGCAAGGGGGCGGACCTGTTTCAGCCCGGAGCCTGGTTCGGTGCGGAAAGCGTTTCGACCACCGTTACCGACTTCAACAAGCGGCAGGGTGACAAGATCGACCTGAGCAACGATTCGTTCTTGCTGTTCTACTTCGCCGAGGTGGATGAGATCCGCTACATCGGCAAGAAGGACTTCTCCGGAACCGACGGCCGGTTCGAGATCCGCATGGAAAACGGATATGTCGAGATTGACCAGAACGGCGATGGCCGGGCTGACCGGGGGATCCATCTGGAGGGACTGGGAAATTTTGCCCCGAGCGATACCAGTTGGATCCTGCTGCCTGACGGTTTCGAGTTCGGCTGATCCACAACGAATGAACGCGACAACGCCCCCTTCGGGGGGGCGCTCTTTCAGTGGATTTGCGTCGTCAAGACACCCAGTTCGATGTTCTGCGGCAGTTTGGTCACGACCTGCGCGCCAGCCACGTCCTTGATCGCATAGCCATATCCGGCCAGCCGGAATTTCCATTCCCGCGCGCTGACCGCCATGGCGCGTTCGCGCACCAGCAGATCCAGAACCGGGGTCTCAACGGGTTGACGGAAAATAACATGGGCCATCTTAAAGTCCTCCTGCACTCGTAACATTGTTTGCAGAATGGAAACTGACCGTTGATGACGGCTCAATTGGATCTGAAATGTGGAGTTTTCGGGGTGTTATGGAGCAAGTTTCATGCACATAGCTTTCGAACACCTTTGCCATAATGATGCTTTACAAATTTCACGGCTCTTGGTCATCAGCACGATCGTCAACTACCTGCGCATTGCCGCTCTAGGTACCGGGCGCAGCGTGTCGGTAGGCGCGGGTCACTTGCGAGCGGCTGCTTTGAGGGAAATGATGCTCTCGCTTTGCACGCGCAGCACCGTGTGGCTGCGCCCGGTATGCACGCAAGAGGGCAAGCAAGTCACCTCGACCTCCTTCTCTAAGAAGCCGGCCTCCAAATGCATAAACGGCGGGCTACATGCGCCCGCCGTCCTGACTACTTAGGTCATGCATATCGGTTGCTGAAATAGGCCTTCAACGCCTGAAGTTTTGCCTTGACAGCCTTTGCGCAGGCTTATGCTTTCGTTTGCGCATTCATCTGCTTTCTCTGACTCTGGTAGTCAGAACACTCACCCGCACTTGGAATAGCCACAGCTGGCGCAGGTGAGGCAGCCTTCGATCATGCGCACTTCGTATTGACCGCAGGACGGGCAGGCCTTGCCGCGTGGGGCGGGGGCGTCCAGTTTGACCACTTGCGCTTGCGGGTCGGTTTTCAGGCCCATCCCCTCGCCTTCGATGAAACCGATCGAGATCATGTGGCGTTCGATCACGCCGCCGATGGCGGCCAGGATCGAGGGAATGTATTTTCCCTGCACCCAGGCGCCGCCGCGCGGGTCGAACACGGCCTTGAGTTCTTCAACCACAAAACTCACGTCGCCGCCGCGCCGGAATACGGCGCTGATCATCCGGGTCAGCGCCAGTGTCCAAGCGTAATGCTCCATGTTCTTGGAGTTGATGAACACCTCGAACGGGCGGCGGTGGCCGTTGATGATGATATCGTTGATGGTCAGATAGATGGCATGTTCGCTGTCGGGCCATTTCAGCTTGTAGGTATTGCCCTCCAGCGCCTGCGGCCGGTCCAGCGGTTCGGACATATAGACGACGTCCCCATGGGGCATTTGGGGTTCGGCGTCGGACTGTGCGACAACGTCGGGGGCAGACGGCTTCTGCAGGAAGTCGTCAACAGACATGCCGAAGACTCCGGCAATTGCCACGGCATTTTCCGCGCTTGTAGACGCCTTCACCCTCGAAGTCAGCTTCTTGAGAACGTCCTGAGACACTCCCGCCGCCCTTGCAACTTCAGCGACCTTTTTGCCCGTTTCTTCGATCCGCCATTTCAGTGCCTCACCAAAACTATCGAATTTGGAACTCTTCTCCTCCGACACGCTCAACACCGACCCGGTCACATCGTTGGGCCGATAGGTGGTGCAGCCTTTGCAGCCCGTCTCATAGGCCTGCATATAGACATCCTTGAACGCGTCAAAGTCGATGTCTTCGGGGCAGTTGATGGTCTTTGAGATCGAGCTGTCGATCCATTTCTGCGCCGCCGCCTGCATCCGCACGTGATCCAGCGGGGCCAGCGTCTGGGCGTTGACAAAGAACTCCGGCAACTCGGCCTCGCCGAACTTGTCGCGCCACATCTGCACGGCGTAATCGATCACCTCTTCTTCGGTGCGCGAGCCGTCCTTTTGCAGCACCTTGCGGGTATAGCTATAGGCAAAGACCGGCTCGATCCCGCTGGAGACATTGCCAGCATACAGGCTGATCGTGCCGGTGGGCGCGATCGAGGTCAGCAGGGCGTTGCGGATTCCGTGCTCGGCAATCGCCGCGCGCACGTCTTCATCCATCTGCAGCAACGCGCCAGAGGCAAGGTATTTCTCGGCGTCGAACAGCGGAAAGGCACCTTTCTCCTTGGCCAGTTCGACCGAAGCCAGATAGGACGCCCGCGCGATCGCGTGCAGCCAATCCTCGGTCTGTGTGGCGGCCTCCTCGCTGCCATAGCGCAGCCCCAGCATCAGCAGGGCATCGGCCAACCCGGTCACACCCAGACCGATGCGCCGCTTGGCGCGGGCCTCGTCCGCCTGTTCCGGAAGCGGAAATTTCGAGGCATCGACCACATTGTCCATCATCCGCACGGCGGTCGCGACCAGCTCCGACAGCGCCGCCTGATCCAGCGCCGCCTCCGGCCCGAACGGATCGCTCACCAACCGGGCCAGGTTGATCGAGCCCAACAGGCAGGCGCCATAGGGCGGCAGGGGCTGTTCACCGCAGGGGTTGGTGGCCGCGATCTGCTCGCAATAGGCCAGATTGTTCATCTGGTTGATGCGGTCGATAAAGATCACGCCCGGCTCGGCGTAATCATAGGTGGCGCGCATGATCTTGTTCCACAGATCGCGCGCCTGCACCGTGTGATAGACCTTGTCGCCGAATTTCAGTTCCCAAGGACCATCGGCCTTGATCGCCTCCATGAAGGGATCCGTGACCAGAACCGACATGTTGAAATTGCGCAGCCGCGCCGGATCGGACTTGGCCGAGATGAACTGTTCCACGTCCGGGTGATCGCAACGCATCGTCGCCATCATCGCCCCCCGGCGCGACCCGGCGGACATGATGGTGCGGCACATCGCATCCCAGACATCCATGAACGACAGCGGACCCGAGGCATCGGCAGCCACCCCGGCAACAGCGGCGCCACGGGGCCGGATGGTCGAGAAATCATAGCCGATTCCCCCGCCCTGCTGCATGGTCAGCGCGGCCTCTTTCAGCATGTCGAAAATGCCGCCCATGGTGTCGGGCACCGTGCCCATGACAAAGCAGTTGAACAGCGTCACCTCGCGCGCGGTTCCGGCGCCTGCGGTGATGCGCCCGGCGGGCAGGTATTTGAAATCCTCAAGCGCTGAAAAGAAGCGATCTTCCCACTGTTCCGGGTCTTTTTCGACCTTCGCCAGATCGCGGGCGATACGCCGCCATGTGTCTTCGACCGTCTGGTCAATCGGCGCGCCGTCAGCGGATTTGAAGCGGTACTTCATATCCCAGATCTGCTCGGCAATGGGGGCGGCGAAACGGGTCATATTGGCGATCCTTGGCAGAGGATTTGTCTTTCGAATGGACATCCTAGATACACCACAAACTTGGTCGACCACAACAAGCCTCAGCCTCTGAATCTCGACAAATCGGTGTCAATCACCACAAGAGTTTGCAGTCCCCTCCGCAAGCCCTACAATATAGGCTGCTGAACAAGGGGGCGACTCGGGTGGGTGCAACCGTCAATCTGATCAAGCTGTGCGTTGGTGCCGAAGCGGTGCAGGATCTGCTGGACTGGCAGAACAACCCGCGTGCCCTTGGGCCTGACGGGCTGCCACGCCATGTCACGCGAATGTGGCCCAAGCGCGCCGAGGAACTGCTCGACGGTGGCTCGCTCTATTGGGTGTTCAAGGGGCAGGTTCTGGCCCGCCAGCGCATTGTGCGACTGGACGAGGTGGATCGCGGCGACGGCATCAAACGCTGCGGCATCGTGCTGGACCCAAAGGTAATTCTGACCCGCGCCGCGCCGCGGCGGCCGTTTCAGGGCTGGCGCTACCTCGCCCCCGACGACGCCCCCGCCGACCTGCCCGCAGGGCGCGATCAGCAAGAGTCGCTGCCCGAGGATCTGGACCGCGCGCTGGCCGAGATCGGGGTGCTCTGAACGCGGCCCGGATCGGTTTGCGATAGGGGAACCGCCAAAGGACACAGCGCACACCCGCCTGTTTTATCGTGCCGCTCAAACCCGCATGATGACGAAGCCCTTGCCGCAGGCGCACGGGGTCGTAAAGTCGGTTCATGAAAACGCGCCTCATCCATAATGTGCTGCAGTTGCGCAAACGCCTCTGGGCCAAGCCATTGCTCTATTGCTTCATGGCTGTCGTCGCCTCGTTTTTCGCGCAGGCGGCGGATTACGGATCGCTCGGATACGTGTTGCCCGAGATCGAGGCGGACACCATTCAGACCCTGCTGTCCATCATCTCCTCGTCGATGCTGGCGGTCGCGACCTTTGCCGTGGGCTCGATGGTGGCAAGCTACGCATCGGCCAGCAGCTCCGCGACCCCACGCGCCTTTGCGCTCGTGCTGGCGGACGATGTCTCGCAGACCGCCCTCTCCAGTTTCATCGGTGCCTTCATCTTCAGCATCGTCTCGATTGTCGCGCTCAAGACGGGGTTCTACGGTGCCGGCGGTCGTTTCGTTCTTTTCGTCATGACCTTGGCGATCTTCGCTTGGGTCATTCTCACCTTCGTGCGCTGGGTCGATAACATTGCACGGCTGGGCCGGTTGGGCACCACGATCGACAAGGCCGAGGCGGCCGCG
This sequence comes from Antarcticimicrobium sediminis, assembly GCF_004348975.1. GTDB lineage: Bacteria > Pseudomonadota > Alphaproteobacteria > Rhodobacterales > Rhodobacteraceae > Antarcticimicrobium > Antarcticimicrobium sediminis. The sequence goes on from NZ_SMFP01000003.1 coordinate 14,637, forward strand.
CTGGCCTGCCTCAAGGAGCGACGTCTCATGCCCTTTCTCGGGGGCGTCGAGAAGACCTGCAGCACAGAACTGACGGGCACAAAGGTCTTTTGTGACGATATCGGCTATATCCAATACGTCGACATGGGCGCGCTTCAGACCATCGCGGTCGAAAATGACATTCGGATCATGGTCGATGCGATGCCCGGCTCTTTTCTTGCCCCCGGTCGACCGATTGCCATCCTCGACACCAACGACGAGGTGGACGAGAAAATCCCGAGACGGATCGCCAGCGCCTTTGTTTTTGGCGACAACCGGACCTTCGATGAGGACCCGAGATTCGGCCTCATCGTGCTGTCTGAAATCGCCTCCCGCGCCCTGTCTCCAGCGGTGAATGATTCGGGCACCGCGATTGTCATCATCGGACGTTTCGTGCGGCTCTTCGCGGCTTGGGCCGCGCCCGTCGAAGACGACGAAAAGATCGAAGAGAAATATGATCGCGTCATCATTCCAACGCTGTCCTTGGCCGAGATGTTCGATGATGCCTTCACGGCGATGGCCCGCGATGGGGCCGGAACCGTCGAGGTCGGGATCAGGCTGCAGAAGGCTTTCCTGTCGCTTTCAACGCTCGATTATGCAGGGTTCCGCGATGAGGCGCGGCGTCACTCGGCCTTGGCGCTGGAACGCGCAAACGGCAGCTTGTCCCTGAAGGATGACTTCAACCGCGTTGAACGCATTGCGCGGCTCCTCGACTGAACCGTATATTTTTCGCGAGGTCAGGAAAAATGCACCCATGCGCGATGCGCTTGGTGTCAGGTCTCGTCCGTTCGACTAGCCGACAAGGCGTGCGGACAGGGCAAAGACCCCAAGCTCCCCACAGTCCGGGCCTCGGCCCGGACGCGTCTTCATTCCGGCCCCCTAGCCGTCGACCCGCTTCAGCAGCGCGGCCAGCGCCTGTTTCTCACCAGCATCACAGGCGGCGCCCCGGCTGCGCCAAAGCGTCGCCTGACTGCGCAACACCAGACCATCGCTCAACAGCTTGAGGTGATTGGCGCGCAGCGTCTCGCCGGTCGAGGTGATGTCGGCGATCGCCTCGGCGGTCTCGTTCTTGACCGTACCCTCGGTCGCGCCCTGACTGTCGACCAACTGGTAATCCGCGACTCCCGCATCAGTCAGGAAATCGCGCACCAGCCGGTGATACTTGGTCGCGATACGCACCCGAAAGCCGTGGCGCGCGCGAAAGGCCGCTGCCGCCGCGTCCAGATCGTCCAGCGTATCCACGTCGGCCCAACAGCTCGGCACCGCGAGGATCAGATCCGCCTGACCAAAACCCAGCGGCGCGATCTCTTCGACCTGCTGTTCCCAACGCGGCAGCTTTTCGTGCACCAGATCGGTGCCGGTGACGCCCAGATGGATCCGCCCGGCGGCCAGTTCGCGCGGGATTTCCCCCGCCGAAAGCAGCACCAGCGAGATCCCATCGATCCCATCGACCGCGCCGGAATATTCCCGGTCAGAACCGGTGCGGCTCAGGCGGATGCCGCGTTTCTCGAACCAGTCAAAGGTCTTGTCCATCAACCGCCCCTTGGAGGGCACACCCAGCTTCACACTCATGCGCGGGCCTCCTCAAGCGTCAGCATCAGACCGGGGCGCAACACGCCGCCAACCGCCGGGATTTCGCCGCCATCGCCCAGCGCACGGGTCAAGGCATCATAGCGCCCGCCGGTGGCGACCGGTGGCAGATCGGCGCGCGCGGCGGCGTAAAAACCAAACACGAACCCGTCGTAATATTCCATCGACGTGCGGCCATAGCTGGCCTCGAATTCAAGGTTGTCCACATCCACACCGCGCGCGGCCAGCGCGGTGATACGCGCCTCAAGCCGATCCAGCGCCGGAGTGATCTGCGGCAGATCCACCGCCACGTCGCGCAAATGCTCCAGCGCAAAGGGCAGGGTTTCACGCACCGCCAACAGGGTTTCCAGCGCGCTGATCTCACGCTCGGAAATCGGTGGCGCGGCGGCATCGGCGCGCAACGCCTCTATCCGCGCAAGAACCTCGGCGCGGCTGCGCAGCCCGATCACCGGGCCAGCCCCGGCCATCGGATCAGAGGCCGCAAGCAGGGCCGCGCGCGCCGGCGGCACCGGGCTGCGCCCCGAATACCGCTCCAGCAGGGCGCGGAACCGGCGCGGACGCCAGATATGGCGCATCAGCGCCGCCTTGCGCGCCGCCGTCGTCTCCAACCCGGTCACAGCAGCCAAAAGCAGGCCGATATCACCGGTGGTCGCCCGCAGGTGCAGCCCCGACAGCGCCTTCGCGATCAGGGTGAACACCTCGGCATCCGCCGCCGCCGGGTCGGTGCGGTCAAACACCTCATAACCGACCTGGATATATTCATTGTCCCGGTCCGGATCGTGTTCCTGTCGGCGAAACACCTCGCCGGAATAGGTATAGCGCGCGGGCTCTGCCCCATGCGCCATATGCATCTGCACCACCGGCACGGTAAAGTCGGGGCGCAACATCTGCTCGCCCCGCACCGCGTCCGAGGTCACATAGGCGCGCGCGCGAATATCCTCGCCATAAAGGTCGAGCAGGGTTTCAGCCGGTTGCAACACCGGGGTTTCGACGGGCCGTGCGCCCGCCTGTTCGAAATAGCCGCGCAGCTTGGCCGCGCGCTCAAGGATACGGGCGCGCTGGGGCATCAACCCTGCCCGCCGTCTTGACTGGCGAGGATCTCACGCACCTTGGCGATCAGCTCGGCGCGCGGCACCTCGAACTGACTGGGGCGTTCCTTCCATTCCTCCAGCGTGGCGTTTTCGGCGATCTGCGCCCCTAGAATCAAATCCTTGATCTGGACCACGCCGCGCGCCTTCTCATCGTCCCCCTCGATCACCGCGACAGGGGAATTGCGCCGGTCGGCATATTTGAGCTGGTTGCCGAAATTCTTGGGGTTGCCGAGATACACCTCGGCGCGGATTCCCGCCTGCCGCAGCTCGGCCACCATCGCCTGATAATCAGCCATGCGGTCGCGATCCATCACGGTGACAACAACGGGGCCCTGATCCTGCGCGGTGACCCGGCCCTTTTCGCGCAGCGCCGCCAACAGCCGATCCACACCGATCGAAATCCCCGTCGCAGGCACGCTCTGCCCGGTGAAGCGTTTGACCAGATCGTCATAGCGCCCGCCACCAGCGACCGAGCCGAACTGCCGCTTGCGGCCTTTCTCGTCAAAGATTTCAAAGGTCAGCTCGGCCTCGTACACCGGGCCGGTGTAATACCCCAAGCCACGCACGACAGAGGGGTCGATCACGATACGGTCTGGGCCATAACCTTGGGCGGTGAGCAGATCAGCGATCTGTTCCAACTCGCCCACACCCTCGGCACCGATCGCGCTGTCGCCCACCGCAACACGCAGGTTGGCCAGCGTTTCCGCGTTATCCACGCCTTTGGAGGTGAGGAACGCAACCACCGGATCCGCCTGCGCCTCGCTCAGCCCAACGCCGTCGATATAGGCGCCCGAAGCATCCAGCCGCCCCTTGCCGAGCAACTCGCGCACGCCGGCCTCGCCGACCTTGTCAAACTTGTCGATGGTGCGCAGCACGGCATCATGCAGACCGGCGTCGTCGCCCAGCCCCATCGCTTCCAGCACACCGTTCAGAACCTTGCGGTTGTTGACCCGGATCAGGTAGTCGCCGCGCGCAATGCCGACCGTCTCCAGCGTATCGGCCAGCATGGCGCAGATCTCGGCATCCGCCGCCATCGAGCCGCTGCCGACGGTATCCGCATCACACTGATAGAACTGGCGATAGCGCCCCGGTCCCGGCTTTTCGTTGCGCCAGACCGGCCCCATCGCATAGCGGCGATAGGGGGTCGGCAGATCGTTGCGATGTTGGGCATAGACCCGCGCCAGCGGCGCGGTGAGGTCATAGCGCAGCGCCAGCCAGTCGCCCTTGCCCTCCTCGACGCCCTCTTGCCAGGCAAAGACCCCTTCGTTGGGGCGGTCGACATCGGGCAGGAACTTGCCCAGCGCCTCGACGGTTTCCACCGCGCTGCTTTCCAGCGCATCAAAGCCATAGCGATGATAGACCCCGGCGATCTGGCGCAGCATTTCGCTGCGCTGGCTCACCTCGGCGCCGAAATAGTCACGGAACCCTTTCGGTGTCTCTGCCTTGGGGCGGGGCTGTTTTTTCGGCTTGGCCATCGCGGGCTCCTGCACAATCCTGTGTCGCGGCGGGGTCTATCCCAAGCCCCCCCGAGGAGCAAGGCGGCGCGGGACGACCGCCTTTTTCTGGCGCAAAATAACCGCGCCGAAAACCCACGCCGAAACCCCGCAATTCAACGCCCGCACCGGGGGAACGGTTCAGATCGCCACGAAAACGCCGCCACGTCCCTTGCCAGCAGCGAAACGGGCCGGTTCAGGCAAGCCTGCGCGGAAGTGACGTTGCGCCGGAGACCGCACCGGCCTATCTCGGCGGAAAAGGAGAACGCGATGCAGCATATCGAAGAACGGCTGGCCCATCTGATCCGCAGCGTGGAGGATCTGAGCGACGTGGTCGCGCGCCAGCAGGGCGAGATTGAACAGTTGACGCGCCGGGTCGAGATGCTGATGCAGCGCGAGGCCGGTCGCGACGCCGAAGGCACCGGCGGCGTGGTTCTGGCTGACGAACGGCCGCCACATTACTGAGGCCGCACGAATACGGCCCCTGAGCCCGCCCCACGGATGCAGGGCAGGCATGGGCCAGCCCGGCGCGGTGAGACGGCCGGGCGGCTTGGCCCCTACATCTCTTCCACGTCCAGCACCCCATCAAGGCTTTTCAACGCGCCCTTGATCTGCGGGTTGATGGCGAATTCGCGGCCCAGATCCATCTCGACCTCGCCCGGCAGGCTGGGATCAAGCAGGCAAAGCTGCACCGGCCCCTTGGCCGCGCCACGGGCTGCCTTTGCCGCCTCGTCCAGAATGGTGGCCACGGGATCGACAGCACTGGCGTTGTCGACAAAGACCTTGAGCCCCGCCGTCCCCGCCTGTGCCACCGCCACATCAATCGGCGCGACCCCCCGGCCAAGCAATTTCAACTGATCGCTCTCCATCGTCGCCTCGACCGTCACCACCACCTTTGAGCCGGTCTCCAGTGCGTCGCGCGATTTCTCCAAGGCTTCGGAAAACAGCGTCACCTCATAGGTGCCGGTGGGGTCGCTCATCTGCACAAAGGCGAAGCGGTTGCCGCGCGCTGATTTGCGCTCCTGACGCCCCGCCACCACACCGGCCAGCTTGGCCACCATCGGGCCTCGCGCGGCCTTGGCGGTCAGCTCATCCAGCGTCAGCACGTTCTTGCGCTTTAGCGGCACCATGTAATCATCAAGCGGGTGCCCGGACAGATAGAAGCCAACCGCCTTGAACTCCTCGGCCAGGCGTTCGCCGGGCAACCAGTCGTTGACCGGGCTCAACCGGGGTTCGGGCAGATCATCGCCCGCCTCGCCGAACAGCGACACCTGCGCGCTGGCCTTCTGCTCGTGGATCGCGGCGGAATAGGCGACCAGCGCATCTAGGCTTTCGAACACGCGGCGCCGGTTGCGGTCCAACTGGTCAAAGGCCCCGGCGCGCGCCAGCATCTCCATCGGGCGCTTGCCGACCCGTTTCAGATCGACCCGCCGGGCAAAATCATACAGCGTGGCAAAGGGCCGGTCCTGCCCCTCGGAACCGCGCCCCTCGACCACCAGCCGCATCGCGTCAGAGCCCACGTTCTTGAGCGCGCCAAGACCATAGACCAGCTCGCCCTTCACCACCTTGAAGGTCGCGTCCGAACGGTTCACGCAGGGCGGCACCCAAGGCAGGCCCAGCCCTTTGCGGACCTCTTCGAAATAGATCGACAGCTTGTCGGTCAGGTGGATATCGCAGTTCATGATCCCGGACATGAACTCGACCGGGTGGTTCGCCTTGAGCCATGCGGTCTGATACGACACCACCGCATAGGCCGCCGCGTGCGATTTGTTGAAGCCGTAGTTGGCGAATTTCTCCAACAGGTCGAAAACCTCAGAGGCCTTTTTCTTGTCGACCCCGTTCTCCATCGCGCCCTTTTCGAATTTCGGACGCTCCTTGGCCATCTCCTCGGCGATCTTCTTACCCATGGCGCGGCGCAGCAGGTCAGCGCCGCCAAGCGAGTAGCCCGCCATTACCTGGGCAATCTGCATCACCTGTTCCTGATAGACGATGATGCCTTGGGTTTCCTTGAGGATATGATCAATCGTGGGATGCACCGAGGCAAGCTCGCGCTGGCCGTTCTTGACCTCGCAATAGGTCGGGATGTTTTCCATCGGGCCGGGACGGTACAGCGCGACAAGCGCCACGATATCCTCGATGCAGTTGGGCTTCATGCGCTTGAGCGCATCCATCATGCCCGAACTTTCCACCTGGAACACCGCCACCGTCTTGGCCCGGGCGTAAAGGTGATAGGTCTTCTCGTCATCCAGCGGGATGGCGTTGATCTGGTTCTCGGCGCCCGCCGCCGGCTGGTACAGTTCGGTGCCGTCGGCGGCGACGTGCAGCGGCCGCCCCGAGCTCAGGATCTGATCAACCGCGTTCTGGATCACGGTCAGGGTTTTCAGGCCGAGAAAGTCGAATTTGACCAGCCCCGCCTGCTCCACCCATTTCATGTTGAACTGGGTCGCCGGCATGTCCGAGCGCGGATCCTGATACAGAGGCACCAACTCGTCGATCGGCCGGTCACCGATCACCACACCGGCGGCGTGGGTCGAGGCGTTGCGCAGCAGCCCCTCGACCTGCTGACCGTATCTGAGCAGGCGGGCGACCACCTCTTCCTCCTGCGCCGCTTCGCGCAGACGCGGCTCGTCCTGCAACGCCTTTTCGATGCTGACCGGCTTGACGCCCTCGACCGGGATCATTTTGGACAGGCGATCCACCTGCCCATAGGGCATTTGCAACACCCGACCGATATCGCGCACCGCCGCCTTGGAAAGCAGCGCGCCAAAGGTAATGATCTGGCCCACCTTGTCGCGGCCGTATTTCTGCTGCACGTAATGGATCGTCTCTTCCCGCCGATCCATGCAGAAATCGATGTCAAAGTCAGGCATCGAGACCCGTTCGGGGTTGAGGAAGCGTTCGAACAGCAGACTGTAGCGCAGCGGATCAAGGTCGGTGATGGTCAGCGCATAGGCGACCAAGCTCCCTGCCCCCGACCCCCGGCCCGGCCCAATCGGAATGCCGTGATCCTTGGACCACTTGATGAAGTCGGCCACGATCAGGAAATATCCCGGAAAGCCCATGCTCTCGATGATGCCCATCTCGAAGGCGAGCCGTTTTTCGTATTCCTCGACCGGCGCGGCGTGGGGGATCACGGCAAGGCGCGCCGCCAGCCCTTCCTTGGCCTGCCGACGCAGTTCCTCGACCTCGTCATCGGCGAACTTGGGCAGGATCGGCGCACGGCGATAGGTCATGAAGGCACAGCGGCGCGCGATCTCGACCGTGTTCTCGATCGCCTCGGGCAGATCGGCAAACAGCGTGATCATCTCTTGCTGCGACTTGAAGAAATGCTGCGCGGTTAGGCGGCGGCGCGGGGCGGCCTGATCGACATAGGCCCCGTCGGCGATGCACAGCAGCGCATCATGCGCTTCGTACATTTCGGACTTCGGAAAGTACACATCGTTGGTCGCCACCAAGGGCAGGCCCATCGCATAGGCCATCTCGACAAAGCCGCGCTCGCTCAACCGCTCGGCCTCGGGCGCGCCATCCTCGCCCGGGTGACGCTGCAGCTCGACATAGAGCCGGTCGCCATAGATGCCGTGCAGGCGGCGCATCAGCGCCTCGGCCTCCTCGCGCCGCCCCTGTTGCAACAATTGCCCCACCGGCCCCTCTGGCCCGCCCGAAAGACAGATCAAGCCCTCGCCGTGACGCTCCAGATCTTCGGGCAGCACATGGGCCGCCTGCCCGTCGCCGCGCAGATACAGGCAGGAGTTCAGCTTCATCAGGTTTTCATAGCCGCGCTCGGTCTGCGCCAGCAGCACCACCGCACCGACCGGCAGCATCTGGTTGCGCGCCCCCGGCACCACCTCGGCCCCGTCATAAGCCAGATCGACCTGACAGCCGACAATCGGTTGGATCCCCGCATCTGACAGGGTGACAGAGAATTCCAGCGCCGCGAACATATTGTTCGTGTCGGTCATCGCGACGGCGGGCATCTCCAGCTTCCGGCACAGGTCCGGCAGCTTTTTCAGCCGTACGGCGCCTTCAAGAAGCGAGTATTGGGTATGGGTGCGGAGGTGGATGAATCGGGGGGTGTTGCTCATGCCGCCAAGCTATCTTGCCGCGACGCCGGGGGAAAGATGGCGCGGCAGGCAATGCAACGCGCAGGGGCGCGTTTTATCCGCGCCCCACTCCCGCGATCACCTGCCCGGCACCGAATGGCGCGCCGGGCAAAGGATCAATGCGCCTCGGCCCAGTTCGCCCCGCGCCCGGCCTCTGCGGTCAGTTTCACGTCCAGATGCACCACCGGATCGGCGGCGCCCTCCATCACGGCACGGGCGCGCGTCGTCAGCTCGTCGGCGGCGTCTGCGTCGACCTCGAAGATCAGTTCGTCATGCACCTGCAACAGCATCTTGGCCGGCAGACCCTTGATCGCCGCCGGCATCCGGATCATCGCCCGGCGGATCACATCCGCCGCCGTGCCCTGAATCGGCGCGTTGATCGCCGCGCGATAGGCAAAGCTGGCGCGCGGCCCCTTGGCGTTGATCTCGGGCGTGTGAATCTTGCGCCCGAACAGGGTGCGCACAAACCCGTGTTCCTTGGCGAAGGCCTTGGTTTCGTCCATATAGGTCCGGATGCCGGGGAACCGTTCGAAATAGCGGTCGATAAAGCCCTGCGCCTCGGATCGAGGGATCCGCAGGTTGCGCGCCAGACCAAAGCCCGAGATGCCATAGATCACCCCGAAATTGATCGCCTTGGCCTGCCGCCGGATTTCCGGTGTCATCTGGTCCAATGGCACGTTGAACATCTCTGATGCCGTGGCGGCGTGAATGTCCTGCCCTTCGGCAAAGGCTGCCTTCATGCCGGACAGATCGGCGATATGGGCCAAGATCCGCAGTTCGATCTGGGAATAGTCGAGGCTGAGCAGAACCTTGCCCTCCTCCGCCACAAAGGCCTCGCGGATGCGCCGCCCCTCTTCGCTGCGCACCGGGATGTTCTGCAGGTTCGGATCGGTCGAGGCCAGCCGCCCGGTCGCCGCCCCCGATATGATATAGGAGGTATGCACGCGCCCGGTGTCCGGGTTGATGTGGTCCTGCAAGGCGTCGGTATAGGTCGACTTCAGCTTGCTCAACTGCCGCCAGTCCAGCACGCGGGCCGGCAGATCATGCCCCTCGGATGCCAGATCTTCCAGCACGTCGGCGCCGGTGGCATAGGCCCCGGTCTTGCCGCGCTTGCCGCCCTCCAGCGACATCTTGTCGAACAGGATCTCGCCCAATTGCTTGGGAGAGCCGACATTGAATGTCTCGCCCGCCAACTCGTGGATCTCGGCCTCAAGCCCGGCCATCTTCTGGGCAAAGGCGTTCGACATCCGGCTGAGGACATCGCGGTCCACCTTGATGCCGGTCATTTCCATCTCGGCCAGCACGGGAACCAAGGGTCGCTCCAGTGTCTCGTAAACGGTGGTGACCTGCGCCCGGTGCAACTGCGGCTTGAATGTCTCCCACAGACGCCAGGTGATATCGGCATCCTCGGCGGCATAGGCGGTGGCCTCGTCTATTGGCACCCGGTCAAAGGTGATCGCCGATTTGCCACTGCCCAGCAGCGGTTTGATCGGGATCGGTGTATGCCCCAGATAGCGATCACTCAACGCGTCCATGCCGTGCCCGTGCAGCCCTGCGTGCATCGCGTAGGACAACAACATCGTGTCGTCGATCGGCGCCACATTGACGCCATAGCGGGCAAAGATCTTGGCATCGTATTTCATGTTCTGCCCGATCTTGAGGATCGCGGGATCCTCCAACACCGGCTTCAGTAGCGCCAAAGCCTGATCCAGCCGGATCTGCCCCTCGGCCAGATCGTCGGAGCCGAACAGATCATCGCCGCGCCCCGCCGCCTTGTGGGTCAGCGGGATGTAGCAGGCCTTGCCCGCCGCCGTGCTCAACGAGATGCCGACCAGATCGACCACCATTTCGTCCAGCCCGGTGGTCTCGGTATCCACCGCCACCACACCCCGGTCGCGAATCGCCGCGACCCAAGCCGCCAGTGCTACCGGATCACGCACGCATTCATAGGCGCCGGTGTCGAACGGCACCGCTTCCGGCGCAGCCTCCCCCGCTTCGCCCGGCTGCGCCACGGGAGTCTCCGCAATCACCGGCGCCTTGACCCCCATCTTTTCGGCGATGCGCTTGCTCAGGGTGCGGAATTCCATCTCGGCGAGGAAGGGCAGCAGCACGTCGGGGTCCGGATCGCGCACCTCGAGATCGTCGAGCGTGAAATCCAGCGGAGTTTCGCAATCAAGCTGCACCAGTTTCTTCGACATCTCGATCTGGTCCCGTTTTTCAATCAGGGTTTGTCGCCGCTTGGGTTGCTTGATCTCTTCGGCGCGGTCCAGCAGCGCTTCCAGCGAGCCGAATTCGTTGATCAGCAGTGCGGCGATCTTGATGCCGATGCCGGGCGCGCCGGGCACGTTGTCAACGCTGTCACCGGCCAAGGCCTGCACATCCACCACCCGCTCCGGATCGACGCCGAATTTCTCGCGCACACCGTCGCGGTCGATGCGCCGGTTCTTCATTGCGTCCAGCATCTCGACCCCGCCGCCGACCAGCTGCATCAGATCCTTGTCCGAGCTGATGATCGTCACCCGCCCGCCAGCCGCGCGCGCCTGCACCGCCAGCGTCGCGATGATGTCGTCCGCCTCGTAATTCTCCAACTCCTTGCAGGCGATGTTGAACGCCTCGGTCGCGCGGCGCGTCAGCGGCATCTGCGGACGCAGCGCCTCGGGCATCTCTTCGCGGTTGGCCTTGTAGAGGTCGTACATGTCATTGCGAAACGTGTGGCTGCCCTTGTCAAAGATCACCGCAACATGGGTCGGCGCATCGGGGCCAGAGGCATCCTCGACATATTTTTGCAGCATATTGCAAAAGCCCGCGACCGCCCCAATTGGCAACCCGTCGGATTTGCGCGTCAGCGGCGGCAGCGCGTGAAAGGCGCGAAAGATAAAAGCCGAGCCGTCAATCAGGTTCAGATGGCAGCCTTTTCCAAATTTCATGGGCCTCGTCTCCCTTGCCGGTGATGCGTGCCCGTAATGCCACGCGCGCCACGCGGGGGCCAGTGGCAATGGCGCACCTGCGGGCAGGACAATTGCCTCTGGAAGTCCGACAATTAAACTAGGATAAAGAAGCGCCGAAACCGACCCGAGGCCGTCCCCGTGACCCAGAGCAGCGAAACACCAGGCATCGAAACACCGGGCATCGAATACGCCGCCCATGGCAGCCGTCACCAAGGCAGCCGTGGCACCCGGTTGTTGGGCGGGCTTGCCACGCTGGTCGCCGCCGCCTGTCTGCTGCCGATGATCGCGGTGGCCATTGCCGCGTTCAGCGGCGGCACCGAAACCGTGCGCCACCTGTTGCAGACGGTGCTGCCCGGCTATGCGGGCGCGACGCTGGTTCTGGTGGCGCTGGTGGCCCTTGGCACCTTTGCGATCGGGGTGGGCGCGGCTTGGCTGGTGACCATGACCCGCTTTCCCGGTGTGCGACTGCTGGAGATCGCGCTGGTGCTGCCGCTGGCGATGCCCGCCTATGTGCTGGCCTATGCCTATACCCATCTGCTCGATCACCCCGGCATCGTGCAATCCACCCTGCGCCAGGTCACCGGCTGGGGGCCGCGCGATTACTGGTTCCCCGAAATCCGCTCGCTGGGGGGCGCGGCGGTGATGCTGATCCTGGTGTTTTACCCCTATGTCTATCTGCTCTCCCGCGCCGCGTTCCTGCAGCAAAGCGCGGGTGCCTTTCTGGCCGCGCGCACCCTTGGTCACAGCGGCTGGAGCGCGTTCTGGCGCGTCAGCTTGCCGATGGCCCGCCCCGCCATTGCCGGCGGCGTACTGCTCGCCGTGATGGAAACCATCGCCGATTTCGGCACCGTCGCCTATTTCGGGGTGCAGACCTTTGCCACCGGAATCTATACCAGCTGGTTCACCATGGCCGACCGCGCCGCTGCTGCGCAACTTGCCCTGTGCCTGCTGGCTTTTGCCCTGATACTGGCGGTGGCCGAGCGCAGCACAAGGGGGCGCGCGCGCTATCACCACGCCGGCAAGCGGCACATGAAGATGCCGCCAGCCCAGCTTAAAGGGATGCAGGCGGCACTGGCCTTTGCGCTTTGCGCGCTGCCAGTGCTACTGGGGTTCCTGTTGCCGGCGGCAATCCTGTTCACCATGGGGCTGGGGTCGGAACAGAATCTGCTCAGCCACCGCTATCTCGGCTTCATCCGCAACTCGATCACGCTGGCAGGCACCGCCGCGCTGGTCACGCTCACCGCCGCCATCACGGTGGGATTTTTCCAGCGGTTGCGCCCCGGCCGCCGTTCCGGCACCGCCGCCTATCTGGCGCGGCTGGGCTATGCGGTGCCGGGCGGGGTGATCGCGGTGGGGCTTCTGGTGCCCTTCGCGGCCTTTGACAACGCGCTTGATGGCTGGATGCGCGCCACCTTCGACATCTCGACCGGGCTGCTGGTCACCGGATCGATCTGGCTTTTGGTGGCCGCCTATATGGTGCGCTTTCTCGCTGCCGCATTGGGCGCCTATGAGGGCGGGCAAAGCACCGTGCATGTACATATGGACGCCGCCGCCCGCTCACTGGGGGAAACCCCGCTGGGCACCCTGCGCCGGGTCCACCTGCCGATCCTCACCCCCAGCCTGCTGACGGCGCTGCTGATCGTCTTTGTCGACGTGATGAAGGAACTGCCCGCCACGCTGATCATGCGCCCTTTCAACTATGACACACTGGCCATCCAAGCCTATCGCCTGGCCTCGGACGAGCGGCTGGAAGGCGCGGCGGTGCCCTCATTGGTGATCATGGCTGTAGGGTTGCTGCCAGTGATCCTGATCTGCCGTCAAGTGGGGCGACGCAACTAAGGGGCGCAGCCGCGTCCGAACCGGATCCGAGACAAGAAAGAGGGGGCCCTGCCCCCGGCCTGAGGCCTCCCCCGGAGTATTTTCACCAAGAAGAAGACGAGGGGCACGGGGCGCTTCTTCTTGTTCAAAATACTCAAATCCACCGTCGACCACCGGCACCGCGCCAACAAAAAGGGCGCGGGAGAAGCCCCCGCGCCCGGTTATCTGACAAGTCGGGGTGGGGTTATTCCCAGCCCACCTCGTTGAAGATTTTTTGCGCCTCTGGCAGGTTCTTGGCCACCGCCGACAGGTCGACATCGTCAGGCTTGAAGAACCCCAGCGCCGCCACGCTTGGGGACAGGCCGACGCCCGGAACGGCAGGGTATTCATCATTGCCAGCCGAGAAATATTTCTGCGCCTGATCGCTGGAAAGGTATTCCAGGAACTTGATCGCGTTCTCCTTATGCGGCGCATGCACCGCGACGCCGCCGCCGGACAGGTTCATATGTGCGCCCTCGGCGTTCTGTGACGGGAACACCCAGCCGAACATGTCGATCTTGTCGCTCACCCCGCTCACTTCGGTCCGGAGGGCGCGGGCAAAATAATAGGTGTTGGAAACCGCGATCTCGCATTCCCTCGACACGATCCCGCGCAGCTGGTCGGTATCACCGCCCTGGGGAGAGCGGGCCATATTCGCCACCACGCCTTGCGCCCAGTCGCGAGCGACCTCGCGCCCATGGGTTTCGATGATCGCCGACAGCAGGGTCTGGTTATAAGTGTTCGACGACGACCGGATGCAGACCAGACCTTTGTATTTCGGGTCGGCGAGGTCGAGATAGGTGCGCGGCGGATCTGTCATCTCGGTCTTGTCATAGAAGATGATCCGCGCCCGCTGCGAAAAGCCGAACCACTGGTTGTCGACGTCCTGCAAATAGCCCGGCACACGGGCTTCCAGCACCGGGTTGTCGATGGATTGCAGCACGCCGGCATCCTTGGCCCGCTGAAGCCGCGAGGTGTCCACCGTCAACAGGACATCGGCGGGAGAGTTTCGCCCCTCGGCCAGCATCCGGGCGATCAGCTCGTCGGCCTTGCCCTCGATCCGGTTCACGGTGATGCCGGTGGCCTCTTCGAAGTCGGAATACAGCCGCTCATCAGTGTCGTAGTGGCGCGAGGAGTAAATGTTGACCTCATCCTCCGCCAGCAGCGCGGCCGGGGTCAGCATCGTCATCAGGGCGACAGAGCCGCATGTCAAAATATGTCGCATCTCGGATCCCATGTTGTTTCAGGACGCGGGCCAATGCCCGACTGAAATCATCAGATACCCGATTCCACGGCGCGCGCAAACCAAAACTGAGTCTTTTGATCGGAAATGTACGACCGAACGCCCCGGGCGAAGCGAGCGCCAAGGCCGCGCCGAATCAAGACGAAGTCCCGCCCCAACACGAAAAAGACCGCGCCCCGAGAGGCACGGTCTTTTTTTAATGTCCGTTTCCGGTGATCTCAGCCCTGACGGGCTTTGAACCGGCGCTGAGTCTTGTTGACCACGTAAACGCGGCCTTTGCGACGCACGACCCGGCAATCACGATGCCGGTTCTTCAGCGAGCGGAGCGAGTTCTTGACCTTCATGGTCTGTCTCCTGTTCCAGCGGCGCGGGCCAGCGCCTGAGTTGGCGGGTGCCCCGGTTGCCCGGGACCGTGAATTCATGGTGGGCGGTACAAGGTTCGAACTTGTGACCCCTTCGATGTCAACGAAGTGCTCTACCACTGAGCTAACCGCCCATGAATACTGGCTCGGACCGGCCCCATAAAGAAAACGGGGCGCATATTTCCGCGCCGGTAGCGGGGTCTATAAAAGGACTCGTTGGGGTTATCAAGGGCTTTTGACAGGGCTTTTTGCGAGCTATGTTTTTCCTGACCAAGGAGTCCCGATGTCCCAGACCTCGTTTCATACGATCCAGCCGGAACAGCGCCTGTCCAGCGTTGTCTTTGCCTCGCCTCACAGCGGCTGTGATTACCCCGATTGGTTCGTGCGCCGCTCGATGCTGGACCGTCATGCGATTCGATCCTCAGAGGATGCCTTTGTCGACCGATTGTTCGAATCTGCCCCCGAAGTCGGCGCTCCGCTGCTGTGTGCCAACATGCCGCGCGCCTTTGTCGATCTCAACCGCAGCCCGGATGAGCTTGACCCAGCGTTGATCGCGGGGGCGCACCGCCCAAGCCACAACCCCCGCGTTGCCTCGGGCTTGGGGGTGATTCCCCGCGTCGTCGCCAATGGGCGCGCGATTCATCGCAGCAAGATCACGATGGAGGAAGCGCAGGCGCGAATCGACCAGCACTGGCGCCCCTATCACGCGGCCTTGCAGGATCTGCTGGATGAGGCGCATCACCTGTTCGGCCAGGCCATCCTGATCGATTGTCATTCCATGCCGCATGAGGCCATGGACGGCGTCGCGCGCACCACCACACCACGCCCCGAGATCGTTCTGGGCGACCGCTTTGGTGCCGCCGCCGACAGCGAGATCGTCGACCGGGTCGAGGCCGCCTTTGCCGCGGCCGGGCTGACGGTATCGCGCAACGCGCCCTTTGCCGGGGCCTATATCACTCAGGCCTATGGTCGGCCCTCGCGCCGCCAACATGCGATTCAGGTCGAAATCGACCGCGCCGTCTATATGAACGAGCGCAAGATCACGCCGAATGCAGATTTTGACGCGTTCCGGACGCTGTTGCGCGGGGTGATCGCCGAAATCGCCGCGATCGGTTATGAGGAGTTGCCGCTGGCAGCGGAATAGCCTCCGAAGGGACGCGGCCGCGAAACGGCCCCCCCCCTCCCTTGCACCTGTGCCCCTGCCCTTGCACCTGCCCCCCCCTTGCACCCGCAGCGGAGAATGAGACATAGTGCGCCGCAGGCCGCGCCCGGGCCGGATCATGCAGGGCGTTTTGGGCAACGGGGACCGCAATGAAACACCATCTCATCATCGCGCTGATGGCCGGAACGCTGGGTTGGACTGCGCCAACACCGGTCCAGGCAGATGTGATCGCGCGGGCCTGCATGCAGTCGAATCGCAAGGCCTCGCCTGAGTTGTGCAGTTGCATCCAGAAGGTCGCCAACAGCAGCCTGAACGCGCTGGAGCGGCGCAAGGTGGCGCGCTGGTTCGGGGACCCGCATCAAGCGCAGGAAGCACGCCAGTCGGATTCCGCCCGCGACGAAAAGCTGTGGAAACGCTATAAGTCATTCGGCGAACGCGCCGCGCAAAGCTGCGGCTGACTTTTTACTGATCCGGTCCGGCCGGCCCTTGATCTGGCGGCCCTGATCTAGTGCCACTGGACCGTGGCGCTGTCGCGGGCCTCTCGCCCGTCCGTGCCCGCCGGGCGAATTCATCGGCAAGACCAATCACCACGTTACAGTTGTATTTATTGCTCTCGCGGCTATCGCCGCTGCGGGACTCAAGCAGGACCTGACGGCCCAACCCCCACTTGGCCCCCTTCATCCAGACGGGCCTGCATCAGGCGCATGGCATCGGCAAGATCGTCCCCTCCTGCGCGGGAATTGAGCGGGCGGACTGCAGAATTTCAGAATCCATCTTGGCCACCTCCCGAACTGTGGGACTTGACCCAGAGGGCCGCTATATTCACAAAAGGCGAAACTGACGGAGGCTGTTCCATGCTCATGAAAGGTATCACCCTGCGCGGGCTGGAGGTGTTCGCGGCACTGGCCACGACCGGGTCGGTGGCGCAGGCCGCCGAAATCACCGGGCTGAGCCTGCCAGCGGTCAGCCAACAGTTGCGCAATCTGGAAACCGCACTGGGGGCCAATCTGGTCGATCACGGGCGGCGGCCGATGGTCCTGACCCCGGCGGGGCGCGGCTTTCTCGCCCGGACCGAAGCGGTACTGTCGGAACTGCGACTGGCCCAGAGCGAGCTGACGGTGATGGACCTGAGCGAATTGACCACGCTGTCGTTCGGGCTGATCGACGATTTCGACAACGACCTGACCCCCCGTCTGGTCACCATTCTGGCCGACAGCCTGACCCGTTGCCGGTTCAAGATGATCACCGCCCCCAGCCATGAGATCACCGAAGCGATGGAGGCGCGGCGGCTGCATATCGCGGTGGCCGCCAGCACCGGAGAGCTGCGCGAGGGCATCGCGGAATACCCACTGGTGCGCGACCCGTTCATTCTGGTGGCACCCCGCGGCATGGTGACGGATCACCATAATATCCTGGCCGAACTGGCTGGGTTGCCGCTGCTTCGCTATGCCCGCGAACAGTTGATAAGCCGCCAGATCGAGGCGCATCTTTCGCGCCAGAAACTGGACTTTGAAGAGCGGTTCGAGATCGGCTCTCACTTGGCATTGATGGCGATGGTGGCGCGCCGGATCGGCTGGGCGGTGACCACGCCGCTGGGCTATATGCGCGCGGGCCGTTTCCACGACGACCTTGACGTATTTGCGCTGCCCTTTGCGGCATTCTCGCGCACCATCTCGTTGTTTGCCGCCACCGACTGGGCCGACCGGGTGCCGCGTGACGTGGCCCAGACCATCCGCCGACTGGTCGACAGCAAGATGATCGGGCCGGCGATCAACCGGGTGCCATGGCTGGCCGGACAGCTTCGGGTACTCGACGACTGAAGCCTCTGCGGTGCAGGGTGAGAGGCGGTGCGCAGGAGACAGGGGAGGCATGGGCAGGCGCACCTGCGCACGGCGGTCACCGCGTCCCGTTCTCCGGAGCAGATCCACGCAAGACAGGCGGGTCGAGCATTCGCATCACGACCTGACAGTTTCGGTTTCCCTTAAAATCGCGGATCAACCACCGGTGCCAAGCGCCCGTTTCAACCCAAGCGCCGCAGCCTCGATCAGATCAAGCGCCCCGTCAAAATCGCGAGTGTAATAGGGATCGGGCACATGGTCGGGTCCAGATTCACCCGCGATTTCTGGCGCATAGTCGGTGAACAGCCGCACCGGGGTGTCCGACCCCGCCGGGCGCAACGCCTCGATCTCGTCTCGATTGTCGCTATCCATCGCCAGAATCAGATCGAAGCGGTGAAAATCCTCGGGCGAGACTTGCCGCGCGCGTAAACCGCTCAGATCAATACCGCGCCTTGCCGAGGCGGCCTGCATCGGACCATAGGGCGGCTCGCCCAGATGCCAGCCAGAGGTGCCGGCGCTGTCAAACGCAAGCCCCGGCATCAACGACCGCGCAATGCCCTCGGCCGCTGGAGAGCGGCAGATATTCCCAAGGCAGACAAACAGAATTCGGGTGGTCATCGGCGGCTCCTTTCGTCACTTTGATAGGGGATCAAGAGTCTATGGAAAAGCCGATGACGAAAATCACCATTCTGACCGGCGCCGGGATATCGGCGGAAAGCGGGCTGGGCACCTTTCGCGACGAGGGCGGGCTGTGGGCGCAGCATCGGATCGAAGATGTGGCAACGCCTGAAGGATTCGCGCGCGATCCCGCGCTGGTGCAGGAGTTCTATAACATGCGCCGCGCTCAGGCTGCCGAAGCCCAACCTAACGCCGCACATCTGGCGCTGACGCAGTTGCAGACCGATTGGCCCGGTGAGGTGGTGATCGTCACCCAGAATGTCGATGACCTGCATGAAAGGGCCGGCACTCAGGGCGTGTTGCACATGCATGGGCGGCTCGACAGTGCGCTTTGCGCCGCCTGTGGCCACCGATGGCCGGCACCGGCAAGGATGGAGCCGGGCGCCCCCTGCCCTGCCTGCCACCGCCCCACCGCGCGCCCCGATATCGTCTGGTTCGGCGAGATGCCCTATTTCATGGACGAAATTTTCGACCATTTGGCGACAACGGATCTTTTTGCCGCGATCGGCACATCTGGCCAAGTTTATCCGGCCGCCGGATTCGTTCAGGAGGCCACAGCCGCCGGGGCGCAGACCATCGAGCTGAATCTGGAGCCCTCGGCCACGGTATCGCGATTCGCGCAAACCCGATTCGGCCCCGCGACGCAAACGGTGCCGGAGTGGGTGCGCGCGGTGTTGGCAGGCTGATTCCATCGAGCGCCGCGCTAATGTCCGCAGCTGGTGATATGAGTATTTGGACAAAGAAGAAGCACGAGGGCCATGAAAAAGGCCGCGCCGGAGATCCGGCGCGACCGTCATAGGGTTCAGCGGTAAGACAGGATCAGTTGTCTTTTTTCATCCCGCCTTGCTGATGTTGCATGTTCATTTTCATGCCGTTCATCGGCTTGCGGTCCAGATCGACCGGCACCTCGACCGTCATGTCGCCAGCCTTTTCGAAGGTCAGCGTGAGGGTGACGATATCGCCCTGTGCCAACTGGCGGTTCAAGCCCATGAACATCACATGATCGCCACCCCGCGCCAGCGCGTGCATGCCACCGGCAGGAACCGGAAAGCCCTCTTTGACCTCAAGCATCTGCATGACGCCATTGGCATCCTCTTTATGCGTGTGCAACTCAACCCGCTGGGCAACGTCGGAGCTGGCCGAAACCAGGCGGTCATCTTCGCTGCCGTGGTTCATCAATGTCATGAAGGCCGCGCCGGATTTCGACATCATCGTCGATGTGCGGACGTAGGGGTCTTGCACCATGATATCGCCGGCAAAGGCGGGCAGGGCAAAGCTCAGGGCGGCGGCGGCGGCGAACAAAGTGGATTTGAAGGACATTTTCTGTCTCCTCTTGCGTTGACTGTCTGAAAGATAGGGAAAGGTTTTGATCAGGCCGCGGCAGGAGGGTCGCGCGCAGAGGCGGTCAGGGCGCGCGATTCGGCATGGGTTGCGCAGCTGGCAAAGGGCTGTTTGCGGGCCACTGTGACCAAGGGCACCGGTTGGATGTCCGGCGCGGCGATGGCCGCTAGCAGATGCAACGCGCAATCGGGGCAGATGTGCGGCCGACCGATCGGCTGGCCGTCTTCGTCCACATAGACCGCGACCGGGCCGGTCCCGGTGCAAAGCACGATCTGACCCGCCGGGCCGGTGGCGCCCCGGGCCATGGCCATGCTGTGGCTGGTGAACACCATTGCGGCGACCAGCAGAAGGCCCAGATATGTGCGCAGCGTCTTGCTCATTATGACAGGATATAGGCGCGCAACTGCCTAATATGCAAGCACAACGCAAAACCCCGCGCCTGTGGCGCGGGGTCGCGGTAATGTCGTCAAAATCGCTTGGATCAGGCTACGGTAGCGGCCTTTGCGATCTCTTTCTTGACTTTCAGCGCGGTGGCCGAAAGTTCCTCGTCCTTGGCTTTGGCCAAGAAGGCATCCAGCCCGCCCCGGTGATCAACGCTGCGCAGCGCCGACGCCGAGATGCGCAGCTTGATGCCGCGCTTCAGGGTTTCGGACTGGAGCGTCACATCGTTCAGGTTCGGCAGAAACCGGCGACGGGTTCTGTTTTTGGCATGGCTGACATTGTTGCCAGTCATCGGGCCTTTTCCGGTCAGTTCGCAGCGGCGCGACATGGGCACATCCTCGTCTTTTTTCGGGCGCGGCAGTCAGAGGCATCTCGCCCCTGCATGGCCCTGCAAATAACAGGGGCGCCGCTTAGGCAGCGCCCGGAATCTTGTTCGCAGGCTATTACGCTGGGCACAGGGAGTCGTCAAGCCCCGGCCCCGGTGTTTCGCGCGGGTTTTGCACAGGTTTCGGATCGGCTGCGAACATCAATGCGCTCAACCGCCCAAATGCGTTTCCAGCATCTCGGCGGCGGCACCTGCGGGGGTGATTTCGCCCGCAGCCACCCGATCCGACAAGGCCGCCATCGCAGCGCGGGCCTGCGGGCTTTCCAAGCGGGCCAGAAGCGCCTGTCGCACCTCTTGGTCGAACCAGTACAGCGCCTGTTGCGCGCGGCGGCGATCCCAATGACCATTGTCTCGCCGCCACTCGACCAGCGCCTGCATCTGGGTCCAGGAGTCGGCAAGCCCGGTCCCCTCATAGGCCGAAACCATCATCGCCTTTGGAAAGCCTTCGGGGTCTTGCGGCCGCTTGCGCAGCAGACGCAATGCGCCGCCATAATCGGCACAGGTACGGGTGGCCGTCGGTTTCAGATCGCCATCGGCCTTGTTGACCAGAATCAGATCGGCCATCTCCATGATGCCGCGCTTGACGCCCTGAAGTTCGTCGCCGCCAGCAGGCGCCAGCAGCAATACAAACAGATCGGACATCTCGGCCACCACGGTTTCGGACTGACCAACGCCCACCGTCTCGATCAGGATCACGTCGAACCCCGCCGCCTCGCACAGGGTAACCGCCTCGCGCGAGCGTCGCGCGACACCGCCCAGATGGGTCTGGCTGGGCGAGGGGCGGATAAAGGCGTTCTTGTCCCGGCTCAGCCGTTCCATCCGCGTCTTGTCGCCCAGGATCGAGCCCCCCGTGCGCGCCGAGGACGGATCGACCGCCAGCACCGCCACCCGTAGCCCCTGACCGGTCAACATCATGCCGAAGGCCTCGATAAAGGTGGATTTCCCCACCCCCGGCGTGCCGGACAGGCCAATCCGGATCGCTTGCCGCTTGGCCCGGCGCAGGTAATCAAGCAATTCCATCGCCTGTACCCGATGATCGGCGCGGTTGCTTTCCACCAGCGTGATGGCGCGGGCCAGCGCCCGGCGATCACCGTTCAAGATCTTGTCGCCCCAGTTATCTATCTGCATCATATCATCCTGCTGCCCGGCACCTTACATGCCTTGCGCAGGCGCGCCTTGTCCAGAGCCGAGCCCGACAGGGTCGGGTCTGAAACCGGGCCTGTTTGCCGTCCATATGCCAAGGGGATTCGCTCGCCCCGGCGCTAGACAGCGGCAGCGAATTGGCGGAAAAGGCTGGCCATGTGTGCCGCCCCTGCCCTGCCCATCGATGCTGTGCTGCCCGAGATAATTGCGGCGCTGCGCAGCCGTGGGCGCGCGGTCTTGCAGGCCCCGCCGGGCGCGGGCAAGACAACGCGGGTGCCGCTGGCGATGCTCGACGCCGGGCTTTGCACCAGCGGGGATAAGCGGGCGCGCATCGTGATGCTGGAGCCGCGCCGACTGGCCGTGCGCGCCGCGGCCGAGCGCATGGCCGAGACGCTGGGCGAAGCCCCCGGACACACCGTCGGCTATCGCATCCGCGGCGAGGCCAAGATCTCGAAACATACCCGGATAGAGGTGGT
Source organism: Antarcticimicrobium sediminis (assembly GCF_004348975.1). GTDB lineage: Bacteria > Pseudomonadota > Alphaproteobacteria > Rhodobacterales > Rhodobacteraceae > Antarcticimicrobium > Antarcticimicrobium sediminis. The sequence continues at coordinate 36,803 of NZ_SMFP01000003.1, forward strand.
GACCGAAGGCATCCTGACGCGGATGCTGCAATCCGATCCGGAGTTGTCGGGCGTCGGCGCCGTGATCTTTGACGAGTTCCACGAACGCTCGCTGAACGCCGATTTTGGGCTGGCGCTGTGTCTTGAGGTCGCCGATGCCCTGCGCGTTGACCTGATCCTGCTGGCGATGTCCGCAACGCTGGATGCCGCCCCGGTGGGGGCGCTGATGGACGCCCCGGTGGTGACCTCCCAAGGGCGCAGCTTTCCGGTCGAGACCCGCTGGCTCGACAAGCCGCTTGCCGCCCGCGTGCGGCGTGGCGATGCGCTGGCCGATCTGGTGCTGCAGGCCGAGAAGGACACGCGCGCGAGTGGCGGCGGCATCCTCGTCTTCCTGCCCGGAGAGCGCGAGATCCGCCAGACCGAGGCGGCCTTGGCGCGGCATCTGCCCGCGACATGTCAGATCCGCCCGCTTTACGGTGCTCTGCCCTTTGCCACCCAGCGTGCGGCGATCCAACCGGCGCAAGCGGGGCGCAAGATCGTGCTGGCCACCTCGATCGCCGAGACCTCGCTGACCATCGAAGACGTGCGTGTGGTGGTCGATATGGGACAGGCACGCCGCGCCCGGTTCGATCCCGGCTCTGGCATGTCGCGGCTGGTCACCGAAAAGGTGACCCGCGCCGAAGCGACGCAACGGGCGGGGCGCGCCGGACGGGTCGCCAAGGGGGTCTGCTATCGGCTCTGGACCAAGGGCGAGGAGGGCGCATTGGCGGCCTTCCCCCCGGCCGAGATCGAGGCGGCGGATCTGACCGGGCTGGCGCTTGAACTCGCCGTTTGGGGGGCCTCGGAAAGCGAGTTGGCGTTTCTCACCCCGCCGCCCGTGGGTGCACTGGCCGAGGCGCGGGCGCTGCTGACAATGCTGGGCGCGCTGGATGCCAAGGGGCGAATCACCAATCATGGCCGGGCGCTGGCGGCGCTGCCGTTGCATCCCCGCGTGGCGCATATGTTGGTGCGCGCTGGCCCCGAGGCCGCCCCACTGGCGGCCTTGATCGAGGCCCGCGATCCGCTGCGCGGCGCGCCCTGCGACCTCTCGCTACGACTGGAGGCGCTGCGCGATCCAAAACGCTTTGCCCGCGACCGCCCCTATGAGGTGCTGCGCCCGGCGCTGGAACAGATCCGAACCGAGGTCAAACGGTTGCGCCCACAGGTCAAGCGGGCGGATCTGCCGGGGCTGGGGGCGGCGGCGATGGCCGCGCTGGCCTATCCCGACCGGATCGGGCAGCGCCGCAAGGGCGATGCGCCGCGCTATGTGCTCTCGGGCGGCAAGGGCGCGGTGATGGCCCCCGGCGACGGGCTGGCAGGGGCCCCCTATATCGTGGCCACAGATCTGGACGGCGACCCGCGCGAGGCCAGGATCAGGCTGGCGGCGCAGATCTCGGAACGCGAAATCCGCGAGTTGTTCGCGGATCAGATCGGCTGGGTCGATCTGTGTGACTGGTCCAAGCGCGAACGCCGGGTGGTGGCGCGCAAACAGGAACGCTTTGGCGCGCTGGTGCTGGACGACCGCCTCTGGAAGGATGTGCCACCCGAACAGGTGGCGCGCGCCATGCTGGAAGGGGTGCGCGATCTGGGCCTTCGGCTGGAGGGGGCGGCGGCGCGGCTGGCGGCACGGGTGGAACTGGTGCGCGCCGAGGGCGGCGATTTCCCCGACTTCTCCGCCGAGGGGCTGATGGCCCACCTTGAAGATTGGTTGCTACCGATGCTCGGCCCCGTGCGCACGGGCGAGGCGTGGCGCAAATTCGATCTGCTACCCGCGCTGCAAGCGGTGCTGAACTGGGACCAGACGCAAGAGCTTGACCGCCGTGCACCACCCGCCTTTGTCACCCCGCTGGGGCGCAAGGTGCCGATTGACTACGGGGGTGGCGAGGGACCGGAAATCGCGGTGCGGCTGCAAGAGCTGTTCGGGGTGACGACACATCCCAAAAGCGGCGGTGTGCCGCTGAAGATCACGCTGCTCTCTCCCGCCCGACGCCCGGTCCAGGTGACCCGCGATCTGCCCGGATTCTGGGCCGGCTCCTATGCCGATGTGCGCAAGGACATGCGCGCGCAATACCCCAAACACCCTTGGCCCGAAGACCCAACCCAGGCCGACCCCACTCTGCGGGTCAAGCGACGGCAGTAGCCCCCCCTGTCTGACGGCTAGTTTGGCGCAGCGTCTTGCGACCCGACGCGCACAAGTCACGTCCGGTTCATATCGCGCCGCCCCAGCTTCTTCTTGGTCCAAATACTCGCGCCGCAGGCTCCCCCAGAAACGCAGAAGCACCCCGACCTGCTGGCCCGGGTGCCTTGTCTGCCATTTGCCCCCTTAAGGGGAGCAAACGCGGAAAGCCGCTGTCAGGGCGCGGGGATCACACGCCCAGACACCAGCGCATGACCGCTTTTTGCGCATGCAGCCGGTTTTCGGCCTCGTCAAAGATCACCGATTGCGGCCCATCCATCACCCCCGAGGTAACCTCTTCTTCCCGGTGCGCAGGCAGGCAATGCATGAACAGCGCGTCGGGTTTGGCATGTTTCATCAGCTCCGCATTGACCTGATAGGGGCGCAGCATGTTGTGACGGCGCTCCTTGGAGCTTTGGCTGTCGTGCATCGAGACCCAAGTGTCGGCGACCACCAGATCGGCGCCCTCGACCGCCTTGGACGCGTCGCGTTCGATCACCACCGTGCTGCCCGCCTTGCGCGCCAGCCCGACGAATTCCTCTTCCGGGTCCAGCTGCGCCGGACCGGTAAAGGTCAAGTCGAACCCGAATTGCCCGGCGGCATGCAGGAACGAGGCACAGACGTTGTTGCCGTCCCCGGCCCAGACCACCTTTTTACCCCGGATCGGGCCGCGATGTTCCTCATAGGTCAGGATATCAGCCATGATCTGGCACGGGTGGGTGCGGTCGGTCAGCCCGTTGATCACCGGCACGTCGGCGTATTCGGCCATCTCGATCAGCACGCTTTCATCGAAGGTCCGGATCATGATCAGATCGACATAGCGCGACAGCACGCGGGCGGTGTCGGCGATGGTTTCGCCATGCCCCAATTGCATGTCGTTGCCCGACAGCACCATGCTCTGCCCGCCCATCTGGCGCACACCAACATCAAAAGACACGCGGGTCCGGGTCGAGGGTTTTTCAAAAATCAGCGCGACCATGCGCCCGGCCAGCGCCTGATCGTCATCAAGCGCGCCTTTGGGGCGGCCATCGCGGGCGCGTTTGATCTCGGCGGCCTTGTCGATCATCCCCCGCAACTCGGCGGGGTCGGTTTTGTGGATATCTAGGAAATGATTCATGTTTTCTTCTTTTCTTGGGCTGGCCACTGTGGATAACTTCAGCGGCCAGCGCAGGATTTGTAAAGAGGCGTTCAGGCGGATTCGATCTGACAGGCGACCGCGTCGAGACGGATCAGCGCCTCGGCGATCTCCTCCTCGCTGAGGGTGAGCGGCGGCAGCAGCCGGATCACATTGTCGCCAGCCGGCACGGTAATGAGCAGGTTGTCATACCCCGCCGCGACCACATCCGTGTTCGGCGCCTTGCATTTCAGGCCCAACATAAAGCCCGTTCCGCGGACCTCTTCGAACACCTCGGGGTGGGCGGCGATCAGCCCTTCAAGCTTTTGCTGAAGCATGCCGGCCTTGCGGTTTACCGCGTCAAGAAACGCGGGCGTGTTGATCTCGTCCATCACCGCGCAGCCCACGGCGCAGCCCAGCGGGTTGCCGCCATAAGTCGACCCGTGGGTGCCCGCCGTCATGCCGCTGGCGGCCTCTTCGGTGGCCAGGACCGCGCCAAGCGGAAAGCCGCCGCCGATGCCCTTGGCGACCATCATGATGTCGGGGACAATCCCCGCCCATTCATGGGCAAACAACCGCCCGGTACGGCCCATGCCGCATTGCACCTCGTCGAGGATCAGCAGGCAGCCGGCTTCGTCGCACAGCGCGCGGATCGCCTTGAGCTCTGCATCGGGCAGCGGGCGGATACCGCCTTCGCCCTGTATCGGCTCCAGCAGCACGGCGGCGGTTTGATCGTCGATTGCCGCCTTGAGCCCGTCAAGATCACGCCACTCCAGATGCTTGAAACCCGGCAGCAGCGGGCCGAATCCCTTGGTCATCTTTTCCGATCCCACCGCCGCAATCCCGGCAGAGGAGCGACCGTGGAAAGAGCCGGAAAAGGTGATGATGTCGGTGCGCGCGGGCTGGCCCTTGTCGTACCAGTACTTGCGCGCCATCTTCACCGCCAGTTCACAGCTTTCGGTGCCCGAATTGGTGAAAAAGACGGTATCGGCAAACGTCGCCTCGACCAACTTGTCGGCCAGCGCCTCCTGCTGCGGAATCCGGTACAGGTTAGAGACATGCCACAGCGCCTCGGCCTGCTCGGTCAGCGCCTTGACCAACGCGGGATGCGCATGGCCCAGCGCGTTCACTGCGATGCCAGCGCCAAGATCTAGAAAGCGTCGCCCATCCGCCTCAATCAGCCAGGAGCCTTCGCCTTTGACGAAGCTCAGCGGCGCGCGGGTATAGGTCGGCAGAATGGACGGGATCATCAGATCCTCCTTTCAGGGTGTCATAGGCCCAAGGGAGTGCCCCAGCTTGGGCAGTGTCGTCAACGATTTGAGAGAGAGGGGCGCCGGATATGTGGCGCAAAGATCGAACGGGGCCGTTACGCGAAGGTGCGTCGACGTCGTACTGCGGCGATATGGCGGCGTTTGATCATGCCGCGCCAATAGCCCGAAGCGGCGCAAAAGAAAAGCGAAAATCAACGCCACAGTCACGCTTGAGCGGACAATTTGGCGTCCACCTGCCTCCCGAAGAACCGATTCGCGAATCGCTGGTGGCTTGTATATCGGGATGCAGTGATTAGAATACGTATCAATACGGAATTCTAAAGGCGGCCGCGGCAGCGCGGGCCGCTTTTCAGCTTTGAAAGGCAGACCATGTCCTGGACAGACGAGCGCGTTGAACTGCTCAAGAAAATGTGGGGCGAGGGCCAGTCGGCCAGTCAGATCGCCAAGGAACTTGGCGGGGTGACCCGCAACGCCGTAATCGGCAAGGTGCATCGTCTGGGCCTGTCGAACCGCAGCACCGGCGCCACCCCGGCCAAGGCCGAGGCAAAGGCGAAACCAGCCGAGCCAGCCAAACCACAGGCCGCCGCCAAGCCCAAGGCAGAGGCCAAGCCCGAGGCAGCCCCGCGCCCGGCCTCCGAGCCGAAACCGGCCGCCCCCGCCCCGGCCCCGGTCGAAACGCGTCCGGCCCTGCCCGCGCGCAAACAGATCATCCCGGCGGGCCAGCCGCTGCCGCCGCAGCCCTCGGCCAACGAAATCAGCCCCGAGGCCCTGGCCAAGGTCAGCGAAGTCGAGAAGAAGGCCAAGCGGCTGACGCTGATGGAATTGACCGAGCGTACCTGCAAATGGCCGGTCGGTGACCCCGCGACCGACGATTTCTGGTTCTGCGGCCTGCCCGTACAGCCCGGCAAACCCTATTGCGAGGCGCATGTTGGCGTCGCGTTCCAACCGATGAGCGCGCGGCGCGACCGCCGCCGCTGAACCCATTTACCGCGCCTGTGCGGCCGGGCACACCCCGGTCTGCACTGGCGCGGCTTGGCATCTGCCGCCTGCGCGATTAGGTCTTGCTGGCCCCCGCTTAACGACGGACCGACATATCTCAGCAAGGAACGCGCCCTATGACCACCCCCTATACCCCGCCCGAAGTCTGGACCTGGGACAGCGAGAGCGGCGGCCGTTTCGCCAGCATCAACCGCCCCATTGCCGGTGCCACCCATGACAAGGTGCTGCCGGTGGGCACGCATCCGTTCCAGCTGTATTCTCTGGCCACCCCCAACGGGGTAAAAGTGACCGTGATGTTCGAAGAACTGCTGGCGGCGGGCCACTCCGGGGCTGAATACGACGCTTGGCTGATCAATATCGGGGATGGTGATCAGTTCGGCTCGGGCTTTGTCGAGGTCAACCCGAACTCCAAGATCCCCGCGTTGATGGACCGCAGCGGCGAGACCCCGGTACGGGTGTTCGAATCCGCCGCGATCTTGCTGCATCTGGCCGAGAGGTTCGGCGCCTTTCTGGGCCGCCCCGAGGACCGACCCGAGATGCTGTCATGGCTGTTCTGGCAGATGGGCAGCGCGCCTTATCTGGGTGGCGGCTTTGGCCATTTCTACGCCTATGCGCCGGAAAAATGGCAATATCCGATCGACCGCTTCGCGATGGAGGTCAAGCGCCAACTCGACGTGCTGGATCGCAATCTGGCCGAGCGGCGTTTCATGACCGGCGACGACTATACCATCGCCGACATGGCGATCTGGGCGTGGTACGGGCAGTTGGCGCTGGGCCGTCTGTATGAGGCAGGCAAGTTCCTCGATGTGGAGTCCTACACCCACGTGCAGCGCTGGGCCAAGGAGATCGACGCCCGCCCGGCGGTACAGCGCGGTCGGATGGTCAACCGCCCCTTTGGCAAGCCCGAAACCCAGCTGCATGAGCGGCACGCGGCCTCGGATTTCGACACCAACACGCAGGATAAACTGGCCCCCGACGCCAGCTAAGCCGGACCAGCTAAACCGAGATCGGGGCGCGGTGCGGATCAGCCGTGATGCATCGCGCCCCAATGTTCGATCAGTTTCTGCTGCAGCTGTTTCGATTTGCGATTCCACGGCCGCGCCCCGCGCGGGATCTCGTCCTGCGAGCGTTTGCTGCGCGTGCGGCTGTCCAGATCGGCGGTAAAGATGGCAAAGGCCAATTCGGTCCCATCCGGCGTGGTCAAAAACCCGCCAAGCCCCGAGACAAAGTTCAGCGTGCCGGTCTTGGCATCCACCTGAATCGGATGATTCTGGACCAGCTTGCCACGTGCGTCACGCATCGGAAACGGTTTGAGCAGCGGTTTCAGAATGCCATGCCGCCGCACCTGCACCAGCGCCGTGACCAGATCGCGCGCCGTCATGCGCGAGGCATCGCTCAGCCCGGAATGGTCCACCATATGGGTATCATTCATGCCCAGATTGTCGGCAGCCCAGCGGCTCATCTTCTCGGCCGAGGCGCGCAACGAAGTGGGCGGCGTACCACCGGCGGCGCTGGCACTCATCCCAACCATCTCGGCGGTGAGGTTGTTGGAGTATTTTAGCATCAGGCGCAGAACCTCGCGCAGTGGCGCGCTGGTCTGGCGGGCAAGTTCAGTGCCGGTCGGCAAGCGGCGCGCCATCTCGGGTTTGGGCAGCGCGATGCCATGGGCCCGCGCCAGCGTGTGAAACACATCGCCCGCATAAAGCCCCGGCTTGCGCACCGGCAACCAGCGCGATCCACCCTTGCCCAGCGCGGTGCTGGCCACGGTCCAGTCGTCAATCCCGCCCTGATCGCGATAGGTATAGACCGGCAGCTGCCGTTTTTCGACGCGCATCCGCGCCATTGCCACCTCGGGGCGATAGCGGTCGCTGCGCGCATCCAGCGCTACCTCATAGCCCTTGGCCCCCTGCGTCCATTGGAAATGCACCCGGTTGAAATTCAACGCGATCCCCGACACCGCCGGGCTATAACTCAGATGATCGGGCTGCTCGGCGTCGATGCTGCGCACATAGGGCAGCGCGCCGTCATAGATCAGAAACCGGCCGCGCACCTCGCGCAGGCCGGCGCGCTTCATCCGCGCCGCCATGTCGGCCAGCGCATTGGTATCAAGTGTCGGATCGCCGCCGCCCACCAGCACCAGATCGCCGCGAAGAACCCCATCTTGCACCGGGCCCGTCGCGATCACCCGGGTCAGAAACCGGTGATTTCCCCCAAGCTGGTCGAGCGCATAAAGCGAGGTGACGATCTTGGCGACGCTGGCCGGCGGCAGGCCACTGCTGCCTTGCACGGAGTCGAGATGCGCGCCGCTGGTCACATCGGCCACGGCACAGCCCACCTGCCCCGGAAGACCGAACCGCGCGATCACCCCCTCGGCGCCCCCACTGGCGCGCGCGGCAAAATCCGCCGCCCGCATCCGCGGTCGCAGCGAAGCGGCGGGTGAGCCCGACAGCGCCGCCCCCGGCATCGCCGCCGCGCCCAGCCCCGCCAAAATCCAACGTCGTGAAACCTTGATGTTCATGGCGCCATCAAATCGCAGCTTATTCTGGCAAACAAGCGGGAGAATTCAGGAAATTCAGCGACCATGCGGCGCAGCCCCGTCACAATTGGCCCAAAGCGCCCTGTCGCAGGCGCCCGAACGCAGCGGACCTGACGATCCCGAGTCATCCTGCGCTGTACCAGTCACCATTGGCCCGGATCGCGGTTGAACTGACATCGACCATCGGCACATTGACGAAACACCACGCCGGGGCCTCTGCCCGTGCCAAAAGGTGGCTGGCCTGCGCCGGCAGTCGGGCGTGGCGATAGATCCGCGCCGCCGGCGAGGTCCGGGCCGAGATCCGCTCGTCCGGGCGCGCCAGAATACCTAGCGGCACGGTCTCCATGATCGCACGCCAGTTCTGCCAGCGGTGGAACTGGGCCAGATTATCCGCACCCATCAGCCAGACGAATCGCACGCCGGGATAGGCCGCGCGCAGGGCCATCAGCGTATCGGCGGTGGCGCGGGTGCCCAGCCGCGACTCGATATCCGTGATGCTCACCTTCGGGTGCTGCATCTGCGCCCGCGCCCGTGCCATCCGCACAGCAAGCGGCGCGGGTCCGCGATCCTTCAACGGATTGCCCGGCGTGACCAGCCACCACAGCCGGTCCAGCCCAAAGCGGCGCAGCGCCTCGCGCGTGATATGCACATGCCCCGCATGGGCCGGATCGAATGACCCGCCCAACAGCCCAACAGACTGGCCCCGCCCGGCAGGTGGAAATCCGGTTCGCATTTCCTGTCTCCTCTGGCGGGCGAACCTAGGGGCCGCGCGCGGGAGGGTCCAGCGCAAATGAGCGTGCTATTTCAAGCGTTGTCGCGGCGCTTCTCTGCCTGATGCTCCTCCTCGACCAGCCCGATCTTCCAATAGCCCGAGATGTAGGTGTCCTTGCGCGGCAGCGCGCGGTCTTGATGCAGATAGGCGCGCAGCGATTTGATCACCGCGCTTTCGCCGGCAATGCAGGTCTGGACCCGCACATCGGGGCCCTCCGGCCAGTCCAGCGCCCGGATCAGGGTCTCCTGCGCCTGCGAGGGCCGATGCGGGTCTGGAAGCGGCAGCCAGTGCTGCACGATCCCTTCGGGCGCGTCGATCTGCTGCCGGTCGGCGGGGTCGGTCACCTCAAAGATCGCCACGCCGCGCGCATCACGCGGCATCGCCTCCAGCGTGGCGGCGGCCACCGGCAGCGCCGACATATCGGCGGCCACCAGATACCAGTCGGCCGTCAACCCGGCGAGCTTGACCGGCCCCGGCCCGGCAAAGCCACAGAAATCGCCCGGCACCGCCCGGTTGGCAAAGGCGCTGGCCGGTCCCTCATTGCCATGGTCGACGAAATCCACATCCAGTTCCAGCGCCTCGGGCCGCCAGTGCCGCACCGTATAGGTGCGCGTCACTGGACGCGGCCCCTGTTTGATCTGCTGGGCAAAACCCTCGCGCGTCTGCCCTGCCTCGGGCAGCAGGATTTTGCAGTTCGCCCCTTCGCACCCAATCCGAACGTCCGCCAGATCCGGCCCGGTCAGGGTCAGCCGGATCATGTTCGGCGTGATCCGGCGGCTGGCCGCCACTGTCACCAGCCGCGCACCGGGCTTGCCACGGGCGGGACGTTTCAGGTCAGGCAGGGCGGGACCGGGGGCTGCGAACATGGGCATATCTCCATTTTGCGCGGTTTTGCGCAGGACTGCGCCGCCCCTTATTTCTGATTATTTTAGTCAGACTTCAAGCCCCGCCCGTCAATACCGCCACGTCGCATTGCGCAGGCCACCCGTGCAGGCGGCTTGCCCGCACGCGCCGGGACCACTATCTAGGGCCAAACAGTGCGCGCTGCGCGCTTTTCCCAGTCCAAAACCGGAGTAACCATGGCCGCCTATCAATATGTCTACCACATGCAGGGTGTTTCCAAGACCTACCCCGGTGGCAAGAAATGCTTTGAAAACATCCACCTGAACTTTCTGCCCGGGGTGAAAATCGGCGTCGTCGGCGTCAACGGGTCCGGTAAATCCACATTGATGCGGATCATGGCCGGCATCGACAAGGATTTCACCGGCGAGGCGTGGGCCGCCGAAGGCGCCAAGGTCGGCTATCTGCCGCAGGAGCCGCAGCTTGATGAAAGCCTGTCGGTGCGCGAGAACGTGATGCTGGGCGTGGCCGAGAAAAAGGCGATACTTGATCGCTATAACGAACTGGCCATGAACTACTCAGACGAAACCGCCGACGAGATGGCCCAGCTGCAGGACGAGATCGACAGCCAGAACCTGTGGGATCTCGACAGCCAGATCGACGTTGCCATGGAGGCGCTGCGCTGCCCGCCCGACGATGCCGATGTCACCACCCTGTCGGGCGGTGAGAAACGCCGCGTTGCGCTGTGTAAGCTGCTGCTCGAAGCGCCGGACATGCTGCTGCTTGACGAACCCACCAACCACCTGGACGCCGAAACCATCGCCTGGCTGCAACAGCACCTGGTCGAGTACAAAGGCACGATCCTGATCGTCACCCACGACCGCTATTTCCTTGACGACATCACCTCGTGGATACTGGAACTGGATCGTGGCCGCGGCATCCCGAACGAGGGCAACTATTCCGCATGGCTGGAACAGAAAGCCAAGCGCCTGCAGCATGAGGCCCGCGAAGACAAGGCCCGGCAAAAGACGCTGGAACGCGAATTGGACTGGATGCGGCAGGGCGCCAAGGCCCGGCAAGCGAAATCCAAGGCGCGGATTCAGTCCTATAACGAGATGGCCGGCCAGTCCGAGCGCGAAAAGATCACGCGCGCACAGATCGTCATCCCCAACGGCCCGCGTCTGGGCTCCAAGGTGATCGAGGTCGAACACCTGACCAAGCATATGGGCGACAAGCAGTTGATCGAGGATCTGTCGTTCTCGCTGCCGCCCGGTGGCATCGTCGGCGTGATCGGCCCCAACGGCGCCGGCAAATCGACCCTGTTCGGCATGTTGACCGGCCAGTTGGACCCCGACGCCGGCACCATCGAATATGGGGACACGGTCAAACTGTCCTATGTCGATCAGTCGCGCGACGATCTGAATCCCGATGACAACGTCTGGGAGGCGATCTCTGGCGGCGCCGAGATCATCGAACTGGGCGATGCGCAGGTCAACAGCCGCGCCTATTGCTCGGCCTTCAACTTCAAGGGCGGCGACCAGCAGAAAAAGGTCGGGCTGCTGTCGGGCGGCGAACGCAACCGGGTGCATATGGCACGACTGCTGAAAGAGGGCGGCAATGTCCTGCTGCTTGACGAACCGACCAACGACCTCGACGTGGAAACGCTGCGCGCGCTGGAAGATGCGCTGGTCGATTTCGCCGGCTGCGCCGTGGTGATCTCGCACGATCGTTTCTTCCTCGACCGGATCTGCACCCATATGCTGGCATTTGAAGGCGAGGCCCATGTGGAATGGTTCGAGGGCGATTTCTCTGCCTATGAAGAGGACAAGAAGCGCCGTCTGGGGCCAGATGCAATGGAACCCAAGCGTTTGAAGTACAAGAAGTTTTCGCGGTAAATTTCTTCCTGCACTGCATCGCCCGCCGCACTCCGGCGGGCGATTTCCTTTTCCCCGGCCACATGACCCGATTGCTCCAAAGCCGACGGAGCGGCCCACAGTTTTCTACGAGGACTTGACCACTTGGCCGCCACCTTCGGGCCCCGCCCGTCTCACGCCCACCCCGCCCCCCGACCTGCGTCCTCCTGACCACACAATGACTCACCCTTGCGTGAGGGCTGTTTCGCGCGACCTCCGCACGCTCTAGGCTGACCTCTGCCGTTCTGACAAAGGTTGCCGCATGAAACACATCCCCGCCCTGATCGCTGCCGCCCTTTCGATGGGCCTGGCCCCCCTGATCGGTCTGCCGCAGTTCCTTGGTGCGCATCCTTGGTGGGCGGCGCAGGTGGTTTGGATCGGCACCCCTGCCGGGCTGTTGCTGGCCCTGCTCACCGCCCGCGCCGGGGTGGCGGCACGGGTGCGGATCGCGCTCTTTGCGCTGATCGCACTGGCCAGCTTTGCCGCCGCCTCATGGGGCAAAGGCGAGTTCGCGGCCTCCTTCGCCGAGGATGCACTGGCCGGTCAATTCTGGTTCTTTGGCTGGATCGGCACCACCACCGGCACCGCTGCGCTTCTGGCCGCGCTGTTTTCCTGCGCCCTGCCCCAGCGCGCGCAAAGCTGACCGGCGCGCCCCTTCCCAAACACCCCCGCCTCCGGCACAGTTCTCCAAACCGCCGGAGAGACCAAATGCACCGCTTTGCCCTGCTGCTTGCCCTGCTCCTCGCCGCCTGCGGCCATGTGGACTATGACGCGGTTCCGGCGGGACGGTTCAAGGGCACGCTGTTTGTCATGTGGGTGGGCGAAGGGGGCGGCGCCGGGGATGGGCGGTTCGTCTATGTGCCCAACCCGCGCGATCCGTTACGGCTGGTGCGGGCCAAGGGCTCGCCCCAAGTGATCCAGCCAGAGATGATCTATACCGATGGCGGTTCGATCCCGCGCGCCGGTCAGATGTTCAACGGCTTTGCCCCTTGGGGCTATGCGCCCGCCTACATGATCCACGACTGGCTGTTTGTCGCCCGCCATTGCCTGACCGATGGCGCCGCAACCGAGGCCGAGCACCAGATTGCCGCGATGGAATTTCAGGACAGCGCCGAGATCATCGCCGAGGCGATCAAGGCGCTGATCGTCTCAGGGCAGGTGCGACCGAACGATATCGCGCCGAAGGTGATCGCCGGGGCGGTGGCCGGTCCGATCTCGTACCGGCGCTGGACGGTCAAAGGCGACTGCGCCCAAGACCGGGTCAGCGCCGCCGACAGGGCGGCGGCCGAAGCTGGTATTCCCGGTTCTGCCACAGTTTTGCGCGGGATGCGCAAACAGCTCGACGATGGCAGTTTGGTAGCGGTGAAACCGGGCCGGATTGTCACCACGCTTCGTTTCTGATTGCCGCCACAACGGGTGCCGAAGCGCCCGCTGTCAAAGGGAGAGAGGGGGAGACGCGCGCGCCGCCCCGCCTCCCCTCAGCCGTCGATCCAACTCACGATTTGCGGCTCTTGCATTGCGCCCGACTGCCGCTTGACCTCGCGCCCGCCAGCGAATTCGACCATCGTGGGAATGCCGCGGATGCCGTATTTCGCCCCCGCTGCCTGATGCTCCTCGGTGTTCAGCTTGACCAACCGGGCGCGCCCCTGCATCGTCTGCGCCGCCTTGGAAAATTCCGGCGCCATCATCCGACACGGCCCGCACCAAGGCGCCCAGAAATCCGCCACCAGCGGCAGATCGTCGTTCTGCGCCGCCTTGGCCAGCGTCGCGGCATCAACCTCGACCGCCTTGGCCGGAAGCAGCGGCGCGCCGCAGGTGCCGCATTTCGGCCCTGACGCCAGCTTTTCCTCTGGCACCCGGTTGAGCTGTCCGCACGACAAACAGGTCAGTTTCTTGCCCGCCATCTGAGCATCCTTTCGAGAAAACACATTCCTTAAGTCATATGGGTAAAAGCGCCCCCGCTCGCAAGGGGCGCATCGCTCGGCGCTTGCCCCAACAGACCGTCCTGCGGCAGGATGGGAACATGGGATATCCGATCATCAGAGCATCGATTTCAGACGTCATCGTCATGCGTCTCTGCCAGCGGGCCCGCCGCGCGCCCCGCATGCGCCTGTGAACAGGGCGTTGCGATGATCCTGTCCACCGCCCTTTTCGTGCTGGCACTGCTGCTGGAGCCGTTGCCCGCCTATACCCCGCCCGATCTGGCTGAGGTGGCGATACTCCGGGCGCGGATGGAACCGATCCAACACCTCTCGTTCGCCGCGCGCTATGAATATTGCGGCTATCTGGGCCGGGATGGCGACGATCAGCCCGTCTTCACCGAAATCATACGCGGCCATCACAACGGCTGTACCCCGGTGATACCGCAGGCCGGGGTCAAGCTGATCGCGTCGCTGCACACCCACGGGGCCTATGACCCCACGGTCCCGGCCGAGTTTCCCACCGCGCTGGACATGCGCAGCGACCATGACGAGGGGGTCAACGGCTATATCGCCACACCGGGCGGGCGGTTGTGGTACATCGACAGCCGCGCCATGCTGGCGGTACAAATCTGCGGTTTGGCGTGCCTGCCACAGGATCCGGATTTCCGCCCCGGCGACGACGGGGTGATCCGCAAAAGGCTGTCTTTTGCGCAACTCCTCGCGCTTGAATCATGGGAATAAGCGCGTTTCCCTCTTGATCCGAATCTTTTTCGACCCCATGTAGTCCCGGGCAACGTTACGCTATCGACACTACTGCTCCTCTACCAAGGCTCAGTCTTCGATCTTGCTATGACCGAGCCGAACCTGCCGCATTCCGCGGGCAGACATGTATAGGAGAAACGACGATGGCTAATGGCACCGTCAAATGGTTCAACACCACCAAAGGCTACGGCTTTATCGCACCGGAATCCGGCGGCAAAGATGTGTTCGTGCACATCTCGGCAGTCGAGCGTTCGGGCCTGACCGGCCTGGCCGACAACCAGAAAGTGACCTTTGATATCGAAGCCGGCCGTGACGGCCGCGAATCGGCGATCAATCTGGCGCTGGCCTGAACCTGACGTCTGGCCCACGGGCCAGAGACAGGAATTTTTGCCCCCTTCCGGTTCAAGCCGGGAGGGGGTTTTCGTTTGATCACAGCATTTTGATCAGCCCTCTCAAGACCCCAGACATGCCTCAACGCCGACCCAGCCCCAGACGGGCAACCCCAAATGGGTCGCCCTCAGCCGCCCTGCGCCCGCGCCACCAGATCCAGCACCTTGGGCCCCAGCGCCGCAACAATTCGGGTCACGCCCTTGGCATTGGGATGGATGCCATCGGTCTGCATGTAATGGCCCAGTGCGGCGGGATCGTCGCGCAGCCCCTCCAAACCGGCAAAAAAGCTTTCCGCATAAAGCGCGCCATATTGCGCCGCCAGATCGGGATAGATGGCGTCGAATTCCGCCTTGTACGCGGGGCCATAGTTGCCCGGTGCCTGCATCCCGACCAAAAGCACCGCAACCCCGGCCTGCTGCGCGGCCTGAAGAATTGCCTCCAGATTGGCGCGCGCGACGCCGGGATCAAGACCGCGCAACATGTCGTTACCCCCCAGCGCCACGATCAGGGCGTCGACCTCGGGCGTCAACGTCCAGGCCGCGCGCGCGGCGCCGCCAGCAGTGGTATCCCCGGACACCCCGGCATTGATCAACGCGACCTCAACCCCGGATATGGCACCGGAGTCGCCCTCGTGATCGGCCAGCCAAACCCCCAGTTGCGGCACAAATCCCTGATCCGCAGGCAGCCCATATCCCTGCGTCAGGCTGTCGCCCAGCGCGGCGATGGTCACCTCTGTCGCTGCGGCCACAGAGGCACACAGACAAAAGATCACTCCAAGGAAAAACTTGCGCATGTCGCCCCACACTCCATATCCGATAAGACACTCAGGACAGGATGCCCCATGACCGACCCCGTGCTTTCCCTTAAAGATGCGACTTTGTCCCTGAATGGCAATGCCGGGCGGGTCGATATCCTGCATGGCATCACCCTTGATGTGCAACCGGGCGAGACATTGGGGCTGATTGGCCCCTCGGGATCGGGCAAATCCTCGCTGTTGATGCTGATGGGCGGATTGGAACAGGCCACCGGCGGCAGCGTCATGGCACTGGGCCATGATCTCACCGCGATGGACGAGGATGCGCTGGCACGGTTTCGCCGCGACCACATGGGGGTGGTGTTTCAATCCTTTCACCTGATCCCGACCATGACCGCACTTGAGAATGTGGCGACACCGCTGGAATTGGCGGGCCATCGCGATGCCTTTGCCCGCGCCGAGGCCGAACTGGAGGCGGTGGGGCTGGCGCAGCGCGCCGGGCATTATCCCTCAGAACTGTCTGGAGGCGAACAGCAGCGCGTGGCGCTGGCCCGCGCCGCCGCGCCGCGGCCACAGATCCTGTTGGCGGACGAACCCACCGGCAATCTCGACGAGACCAATGGCCGCGCGATCATGGACATGCTCTTTGGCCTGCGCGACCGACACGGGGCAACGCTGGTTCTGGTCACCCATGCGCCGGATCTGGCCGCCCGCTGTGACCGGGTGATCCGTCTGCGCGACGGGCGCATCAGCGCCGATGCCGCGCGGGACGCCGCCGAATGAGCCTGTCACTCGCCACCCGTTTCGCCCGGCGAGAGCTGCGCGGCGGCCTGCGGGGGTTCCGTATCTTTCTCGCCTGCCTGACCTTGGGGGTGGCTGCGATTGCCGCCGTTGGCAGCGTCCGCTCCGCGATCGAAGCCGGGCTCGCACAAGAGGGCGCCGCGCTGCTCGGGGGCGATGCCGAGATGGAGTTCACCTATCGCTTTGCCAGCGACGATGAACGCGACTGGATGGCGCAGACCGCGACGCGGGTGTCGGAAATCGTCGATTTCCGCTCCATGGCCGTTGTCCCCCACGCCGGCGGGGAAGATGAGCGCGGCCTCACCCAGGTCAAGGCGGTGGACAATGCCTATCCGCTGACCGGCACCGTGGTGCTGGCCCCCGACATGGCGCTCGATGCCGCCCTTGTGGGGCGCGACGGCCTGCCCGGCGCGGTGATGGAGCGCGCGCTGATCGACCGGCTGGGCCTGACCCCCGGCGACCACTTTCGGCTGGGCACGCAAGACTTCGTGCTGATGGCGGCGCTGGAACGAATGCCGGACGGGGCGGCGGGGGGCTTCACCCTTGGCCCGCGCACGATCGTGGCGACTGCGGCGCTGGCGCACTCGGGTCTGTTGGGCCAAGGGACACTGTATTCCGCCAACTACCGGCTTGACCTGCCGCAAGGGGCCGATCTGCCCGCGCTGGAGGCGGCGGCCAGGGCCCGGTTCGAAGACAACGGCCTGCGCTGGCGCGATGCGCGCAACGGCGCCCCCGGCGTGGCCCGCTTCGTGGAGCGGCTGGGCGCCTTTCTGGTTCTGGTCGGGCTCTCGGGTCTGGCTGTGGGCGGTGTCGGCGTCTCGGCGGCTGTACGCGCCTATCTGGCGGGCAAGACGCCGGTGATCGCCACCCTGCGCACGCTGGGCGCCGACCGCGCCACCATCTTTCAGACCTATTTCCTGCAAATCGGCGCGCTGGCGCTGCTCGGCATCGCGCTGGGGCTGGTGCTGGGCGGCGGGTTGCCGTTGCTGCTGGGGCCGCTGATCGGCGCGAAATTGCCGGTTCCCGCCCTCTTCACGCTCTATCCGAGACCGCTGGCCGAGGCCGCGATCTATGGCCTTTTGACCGCGCTGATCTTTACGCTCTGGCCGCTGGCACGCACGGAACAGGTGCGCGCCGCCACGCTGTTTCGCGACTCGCTCTCGGGCGCGCGGATCTGGCCGGCCCCGCGGTTTCTTGTGACCATCGCCGGCGCGCTGGCGCTGCTTGTTGCGCTGGCGGCCTGGTTCAGCGGCGCGCCACGCCTGGCGCTTTCGACAGCCGGGGGGATCGCTGTTGCGCTTCTGATGCTGGCGCTGGCCGCTGTCCTGCTGCGGTTTCTTGCCCGGCGCAGTGCCGTCTTGGCACGCGGGCACCCGGCCCTGCGCTGGGCCTTGGCCGCGATCGCCAGCCCGCGCGAGGGGGCCGGGTCGGTCGTGCTGTCACTCGGGCTCGGGCTATCCGTGCTCTCTGCCGTGGGGCAGATCGACGGCAACCTGCGCAACGCGATCTCCGGCAACCTCCCCGAGGTGGCACCGTCGTATTTCTTCGTCGATATCCAGCAATCCCAGATGCCCGGCTTTCTGGAGCGCCTGAACGGCGACCCGGCGGTCTCGCGCATCGAAAGCGCGCCGATGCTGCGCGGCGTGATCACCAAGATCAATGGTTCCCCCGCCCGCGAAGTGGCCGGGCCGCATTGGGTGCTGCGGGGCGATCGCGGCGTGACCTATGCCGCCCGCCCGGGCAGCACCACCAAGATCACTGCGGGAACCTTCTGGCCCGAAGACTATACCGGCCCGCCACAGATCAGCTTTGCGGCAGAAGAGGCCGAAGAAATGGGCCTCAAGCTGGGGGATACGATGACGGTCAACGTGCTCGGCCGCGACATCACCGCCACGATCACCAGCTTCCGCGAGGTCGATTTCTCCACCGCCGGGATGGGCTTTATCCTGACGCTGAACCCCGCCGCACTGGCCGGCGCGCCGCACAGCTTTATCGCCACCGTCTATGCACAGCCCGAGGCCGAAGCGGCGATCCTGCGCGATCTGGCTGGCCAGTTCCCCAATATCACCGCCATTCGCGTCCGCGACGCCATCGACAGGGTAAGCGAGGTGCTGTCAGGCATCGCCGCCGCCACCTCCTGGGCGGCGGGCATCTCGCTGTTGACCGGGTTTCTGGTGCTGATCGGGGCCGCCGCCGGCGGTGTCGATGCGCGCACCTATGAAGCGGCGGTGCTGAAAACCCTTGGCGCGCCGCGCTGGCGTATCTTGCTCAGCTTTGCCTTGCGCAGTGCGCTTCTGGGCGCGGCGGCGGGGTCGGTGGCGCTGGCGGCAGGCCTCGCCGGGGCTTGGGCCGTGACCCGGCTGGTGCTGGAAACCGATTTCGCCGTAATCTGGCCCGCCGCCATCGCCATCGTTCTGGGCGGCGGGATGGCCACGTTGCTCGCCGGGCTGCTGTTTGCCTGGCGACCGCTGGCGGCGCGCCCGGCGCAGGTGCTGCGCGGTCAGGAATGACCGCTCAGCGCCCGCAGGTGACGGGCTGCAACAGTTTCAAAAGATCAAGGTTGTCGCAGATCAGCGCATCAAGCGTGACCTCGTCCAGCGATTCATAAAAGGCCTGCGCCGCGTCGACCAGCGCCACCCGCAACCGACAGGCCGAAACCAGCGGACAGGTGTTGTCGGTATCGGCAAAACATTCAGCCAGCGGCAAGCCGCCCTCAAGCAGGCGAAACACCTCGCCAATGCGGATCGTTTCCGCTGGCATCGCCAGACTCATGCCGCCATTGCGACCACGTTGCGTTCGCAGATAGCGGAGCTGGCCAAGCTGGTTGATGACCTGCGCAAGGTGGTTTTCCGACACGTTGCAGCTTTCGGCGATTTCCGCCTTTGTCACCAACCGCTCTGGATGCGTGGCACAATACATCAGCAGTCGAATGGCAATATTGGTCCGTTTGGTAATGCGCACGTGCGTTCCCCTCTCGCAATCCCTGAATGTTTATTGCACCTTTTGGAAAAAAGCGGTTTGACATACATCAATCCCCAAATCGTATCAGAGCGGAGCGCGCGCCGATGGCAGACCCCTATTTCTTTGGCTATGGCAGCCTGGTGAATTCCGCCACCCACGATTTTTCAGACCCGCGCCCGGCGCGACTGGCCGGCTGGCGGCGGGCCTGGCGGCACACCGATCTGCGCGAGGTGGCATTTCTGACCGCAATCCCGGACCCTGAGACCGAAATCGAAGGCATGATCGCCCATGTACCCGGCGGTGACTGGGACAAGCTGGACGCACGCGAATGGGCCTATGACCGGGTGCCCGCGACCGAGAACGTCACGCATTTCGTGCGCCAGGAGATCGAGATCGCGGTCTATGCCGTGCCCGAGCACCGCCATCAGCACCCGAGCCAAGCCTTTCCGATCCTGTTGAGCTATCTCGATGTGGTGGTGCAGGGCTATCTGCGCGAATTCGGGCCGGACGGCGCCGACCGTTTCTTTGCCACCACCGACGGCTGGGATGCGCCGATCCTCAACGACCGGGCCGCACCGCGCTATCCGCGCCACCAAAGCCTCAGCCCTGAGGAGACCGCATTTGTTGACGGTCGGCTCAAGGCCATGAGTGCCAGCGTCGTCAACGGGGGCTAAGCAGCCCCCGCCAGCTTCCTCTTACTGGAAATATCCCCGCCGGAGGCACCGGCCTGCGACGCAGCGCCAGCCCTTGGCCAACCCTGCGCCAGCCTTGGCCGGGCGCGGTCACCCGCGCGCGCGCACCTTTTGCAGCAGCGGCAGCAGCGTGGCCATTTCCGGCCCGCGCTCCATCCCCGTCAGCGCCTTGCGCAGCGGCATGAACAGACCTTTGCCCTTGCGCCCGGTCGCCTCTTTCACAGCGGCGGTCCATGCGCCCCAGGTCGTGCCGTCGAACGGGCCTTCGGGCAGCAGCGTCATCGCCTGCGCAATGAAGTCCTTGTCCTCGTCGGCGATCAATGGCTCGGCCCCATCCCGGCACAGGCTCCACCAGCCGCCAAGGTCGTTCAGCGTGGTGATGTTATCGCGCGCCATCAACCAGAACGACTCGGCCAGATCCGCCGGCACGCCCAGCGCATCGACCTCTGCCCGCACGGTGTCCAGCGGCAGCGACTGCAGATGGTGGGCGGTCAGCGGGAACAGGTCATTGACGTCGAACTTGGTCGGCGCCGCGCCAAAGCGCGAGATATCAAAACCTTCGATCAGCTCGTCCATGTTGCTGCGCAGCTCTACCGGATCCGCCGAACCCAACCGCGCCATCAGGCTGAGCAGCGCCATCGGCTTGACGCCCTGCGCCCGCAGATCGCGCAGGCTAAGCGTACCAAGCCGTTTCGACAGCGCCTCGCCCTGCGGGCCGGTCAACAACGAATGGTGCGCGAACTCCAGCGGCGCGCCGCCCAAGGTCCGGATGATCTGGATCTGGGTGGCGGTATTGGTCACATGGTCAGCGCCGCGCACGATATTCGTCACGCCCATTTCCATGTCGTCCACCACCGACGCCAAAGTATACAGGATCTGCCCGTCGCCGCGGATCAGAACCGGGTCGGAAACCGAGGCCGCGTCGATCGAAATCGGGCCAAGGATACCGTCCGTCCACTCGATCCGTTCCCGGTCGAGCTTGAAGCGCCAGACGCCGTTGCCACGCTCGGCCCGCAGCGCGGTCTTTTCCTCGTCCGACAGATCAAGCGCGGCGCGGTCATAGACCGGCGGCTTGCCCATGTTCAGCTGCTTCTTGCGCTTGAGGTCCAGTTCGGTCGGGGTCTCGAACGCCTCATAAAAGCGGCCCATCTCGCGCAGTTTGTCGGCCGCCTCGTGATAGCGATCCAGCCGTTTGGACTGATATTCCATCCGGTCCCAGGTGATTCCCAGCCATTCCAGATCTTCCTGGATGCCGTCGATGTATTCCTGTTTCGACCGTTCCTGATCGGTATCGTCGATCCGCAGGATGAACGTGCCGCCCGCCTTGCGGGCGATCATGTAGTTCATCAGCGCGGTGCGCAGGTTTCCGACATGGATATAGCCGGTGGGCGACGGGGCGAAACGGGTGATGGTCATGGGGGTACTCCTGTTGTCGGCCATGTGTCACACGGACCGGGAAATGTCCAGTTGTCAGCATGCCGCCCCCCGTCTTTGCGCCCGTCTTTGCGCCGCGCCGTGATCGCCCCTCCAGATCAAATAATTGCGATTTGCACGCGCCGAATGCGCCGGATGCCCTATGTTTCCTGCAAGAGTTCAACAAGGAGCAAGACCATGACGATCAGACTGACGCGCCGCGCCGCCCTGACCGGGGCTGCCGCCCTTCCCCTGGCCATGAGTGCCGCCCGCCCTGCCTTGGCAGAGGCCCACGCAGGCAAGCCCGCGCTGCCGCACGCCCGCGCCTTTTCGCTGGGCGAGATGTCGGTGACCACCCTGCTTGACGGCAGCCTGCCGCGCGACGGCGCCAAGGCGATTTTTGGCGGCGGGGCCAGCGAAGAGGAATTCGCCGAGGTTTCGGCACAGAACTTCATCTCGCCCGATACCGCGCAGTTCTATTTCACCCCGTCTCTGGTCGAGGTCGGCGGGCAGAAGATCCTGTTCGACACCGGGTTGGGACAGGGCGGTATTGCACAGGCCCTGGCCGAGGCAGGCACCACCCCCGATCAGATCGACGTGGTGGTGCTGACCCATATGCATCCCGACCATATCGGTGGCATGATGACAGAGGGCGCGCCGACCTTTGCCAATGCGCGCTATGTCACCGGACGGGTCGAATATGATTTCTGGTCCAAGATGGATGCGGGCAATCGGGTCGGTGATCTGGTGGCTAAGAACGTGACGCCACTGGCGGAAAAGATGACCTTTATCGAGGACGGGGCCGAGGTGGTGCCGGGCATCACCGCGCTGGCCAGCTTCGGCCATACACCGGGGCATCTGTCGTTCCATCTCGACAGCGCCGGCAAGCGGCTGGTGCTGGCTGCCGATCTGGCCAACCACTATGTCTGGTCCTTCGCCCATCCCGAATGGGAGGTGCAATTCGACATGGACAAGGCCGCCGCCACCGCCGCGCGCCGCAAGGTGCTGGGTATGCTGGCGGCCGACCGGGTGGCGATGATCGGCTATCACATGCCCTTCCCGGCCACCGGCTTCGTCGAGACACGCGGAGATGGGTTCCGGTTCGTGCCAGTCAGCTATCAGATGATGTAAAGGCGAGGCGTCCCCGTCCGACGTCAACGCCGGGCGGGGCGTCTGTCTCTCAAAACCCCTTGTCGAGATAGACCCGGCTGCCGTCGCTGAAGCGCGACAGGCGGAAGGCCTGCGGGTCCACCACCGGCGCACTTCCAGTGACCAAATCGGCCATCAAACGCCCCGCCGCCGGCCCGATGCCAAAGCCATGGCCGGAAAATCCGGTCGCGATATGCAGCCCCGGCAGATCCTCCACCCCGGAAATCACCGGCACCGCATCGGGGGTCACGTCGATCATGCCGCTCCAGCTTTGCAGCCTTTCGGCCCCTTGCAGGATCGGAAAGGCCTGTTGCGCCTCGCCCCAGCATTGCCGCAGCACCCGCTCGGACGGAGTCGGATCAAGGATGCGGCAGGTCTCGAACGGGGTGATATCCTCGGGCCGCCAGTGGCGCGGCTGGCGCGCCTCCTCGCTCCAGCGCCCGGACAGGCGGAATTTCAGGCTCGACCATTCGTGAAACAGTGCCGGCAGGAAAGCGCGGGCAAGGCGAAAGCTGTCGGGCACGAAATCAACGGTATTCTCGGTGCCCGAGGCCACGGTGTAGCCCCCATCGGCGCGTTTGCGCAGGGCAAAGCCCCCCGCCCAGACCGAGGCCTCCGGCCCGCCCTCGACCGGAGAGGTGCGCATGACGGTGTTCAACACCTTGAGCTGCGGCAGTTGCACCCCGGAATTGCCGGCAAACAACCGCGACCACGCCCCGCCCGCCAGCACCACCGCATCGCAGCCCACCCTGCCCTTTTCCGTGACCACGCCCGTCACCCGCCCCGCTGCGACGTCAAGGCTGCGCACCGCGCATCCGGTCATCACCACCGCCCCGGCCTCGCGCGCTGCTTCGGCGACGGCAGGCGCGGCCCATTGCGGTTCGGCCCGGCCATCGCGCGGGGTATAAAGCGCGCCTTTCAGATCCATTCGGTGCCCCGGCAACAGCGCGTCCAGATCCGCGCCGGACACCATCTTGCTCTCGACCTGATAGGGGGTCAGGTGCTCGGCCCAACGGGCGTGTTCGGCATAGGTTTTCTCGCTGTCGGCGGTGAACAGGATGCCGGCGCGGCGATACCCTGTCTTGCGCCCGGTGCGCACGTCCAGCCCCTCCCAAAGGCGCAGCGCCTCGATCATCAGCGGGATCTCACGCGGGTCGCGCATCGACAATCGCACCCAGCCCCAGTTGCGGCTGGACTGTTCGCCGCCGATCACGCCCTTTTCACACAGCAAGACGGACAAGCCGCGCTCGGCCAGTTCCAGCGCAGTCGAGGTGCCGACGATGCCGCCCCCGATCACCACCACATCGGCGCGATCAGGAAGCTGCAGGTCAGAAGAAACGGGGGTGAGTTGGGGTCCGGGCATGGCGTGACTATAGCCAAGCCATCGCCACGCGCATCCCCTTTTTGCCCGGGTTCAGGGGCCCCCTCAGGGGGTCGGGCCGGGGGCCGCGACGGCGACTGTCTTCGACTGTCTCGGCTGCACCAAGGACAGGCCCAGCGCCATCACCGCCAGCGCCGCCCAGACCCAAAGCGAATAGCGCTCGCCCAGCACGACCATACCCAGCAGAACCCCGGTGCCCGTCACCACATACCCCACCTGTGCGGCAAACACCGGCCCAGCCTGCCCGATCAACCAGATATAGCCCGCATAGGCCACCAGATGCAGCACGGTGATGCCAAGCACGGCCAGTTCCGGCGGGCCAAAGGCGGTGATGTCAAACCAACTCTGCGTTGCCAGCATCGCCGGCGTCAGCAACCCCAGCGCGCCCCAACTGAGCCCACAGAGCATTGCGAACGGCCCCAGATCGCGCATATCCGATTTGGCAATGACGATATTCTCGCCGGAATAGGACAGTGCCACCGCCAGCGGCGCGAGGATCCAAAGCGCCTTGGCCGGGTCCGGCAGGCTGCTGCCCGGAAGCACGATCAGCGCCACGCCCACCACCCCCAGCAAAAGCCCGAGGATGCGGCGAAGCGAGGGGCTCTCCAACCGCAGCGGCCAGGCCAGCAGCAGGGTGACCATCGGCACCAACGACAGCATCATCATCATGATGCCAACCGGCAGATGCGCGTAGGCGGTATAGGACAGGCTGTTGGGTAAGGCGGTTCCGAGCAGACCACAGGTCAGGTAAAACCGCACATGCCGCGCGCTCAGCGGCAGCCGCCGCCCGCGTACTGCCAGCGTCAAGCTCAGGATCAGAGCGGCAAGCAGGGTGTTCCAGAATGTGATCCCCACCGCACTATGTCCGGTGGAAACCGCCAGCTTCGACAGCGGCCCGGTCGCCCCCCAGCACAGCCCGATGCCCAGAACCGTCAGCCAGAGCCGCGAGGTCGAGGATGCTGCGATCAGGGCTGTCACGGGGCAAACTCTCCTCAATCGGCAAAGATGGCCCGCAGGCCCTCAGGACGGGTCGCGCCAACGGTTGACGATGGGGTAGCGGCGATCAAGCCAGAACGCGCGCTTGGTCAGACGCGCGCCGGGGGCCGACTGGAACCGCTTGTATTCACTAATGTAGAGCAGATGCTCGACCTTCTTAGCCGTGGCCCGATCAAACCCGGCGGCGACGCAATCGGCGATGGAGCCGTCGCGGTCCACAAGGATATCAAGGATCGCGTCCAGCTCGTCATATTCGGGCAGGCTGTTGCTGTCCTTCTGATCCGGGCGCAGTTCGGCACTGGGCGGTTTGGAGATCACCCGGGGCGGGATCACCTCGCCCGCAGGCGCCTTCATCCAGTCGCGGTGATTATCATTGCGCCAGCGGCAGGTTTCGAACACGCGGGTTTTGTACAGATCCTTGATCGGATTGTACCCTCCGGCCATGTCGCCGTAGATGGTGGCATAGCCCACCGCCACCTCGGATTTGTTGCCGGTGGTCAGCAGCATCTCGCCAAACTTGTTGGACATCGCCATCAGCAGCAGACCGCGCAGGCGCGACTGGATGTTTTCCTCGGTCAGGTCGGGTTTCAACCCCGCAAACAACGGCTCCAAGGTATTGGAGATCGCCCCCCGCCCCTCGGCAATCGGGACATAATCATAATGGCAACCCAGCGCCTTGGCGACAGCCTCGGCGTCCTCCAGCGACTCCGGGCTGGTGTATTCCGAGGGCAACATGACGCAGCGCACATTCTCTGGCCCCAGCGCATCGGCCGCGATCACCGCGACCAGCGCCGAATCGATGCCCCCCGACAGCCCCAGCAGCACCTTGGAGAACCCGGTCTTGGCCATGTAATCGCGCAGGGCGATGACCATCACCTGATAATCCTGCTCCCATTCCGAGGGGTGGACGTGTTCCGCGCCCGGCAGGATGCGCCAGCCGTCGGACCCACGTTCCAGATCCACGTGAGTGATGGCCGCGTCGAACTGCGGCATCTGAAACGCCAGTTCGCCCCCCGGGTTCAACCCGAAGCTGGCCCCGTCAAAGACCTGATCGTCCTGTCCGCCCACCATGTTGAGATAGATCAGCGGCAGGTCGGTCTCGACCACGCGGGCGACCATGTGGTTGAGCCGGGTGTCATGCTTGCCCCGGTAATAGGGCGAGCCATTGGGCACCAGCAGGAATTCCGCCCCGGTCTCGGCCAGGGTCTCGGCGACATCCTCGTGCCAGGCATCCTCGCAAATCGGGCTGCCGATGCGGGTGTCGCCCACCGAATAAGGCCCGCCCAACGGACCGGCGGCAAAGATCCGCTGTTCGTCGAACACCATCTCGTTGGGCAGATTATGCTTGAGCGCGGTATGGGCGATCTTGCCATCCCTGAGGATGAAATAGGCGTTGAACAGCTGCGCCCCCTCGACCCATGGCCCGCCAATGGCCAGCGCCGGACCGTCGGCACAGTCTGCCGCCAGTTTGCGCACCGCCTCGATCGCGGCGGTGTGGAAGGCGGGTTTCATCACCAGATCCTGCGGGTTGTACCCGACAAGGAACATCTCGGGCAGCGCCACCAGATCGGCGCCAGCGGCACGGCCCTGGTCCCAGGCCTCGCGCGCCTTGGCGGCGTTGCCTTCCAGATCCCCCATCACGGGGTTCAATTGCGCCAGCGTCACGCGGAAACGATCAGACATCCTGCCCTCGGTCCAAGTCCTGTTTGCAGCCATTTAACAGATCATGTGCCGAGGGAAAGCCTTGCGCCGCAAAAGACGTTGCTTGAACCCGCCCCCTCGCCTAGTTTCTAATGGCTTCGCAGGCGCGCCACAGCGCCGCGCGGGCACATCGCGACGCGGATCTCGACACGGATCGCGGCACAGGGGGCAGGCAGGACATCCGATGAGACATCTTGGAATGGTATTGGCGATCACAACCGGTCTGATGCTGGCGGGACAGGCCCGTGCGCAGGACGGTCAGGTGCTGACCACCGAAGACGATATCGGCGGCGTCTATGAGGGCACCTTTCGCGGCGGGTTGCAGCACGGCACCGGCACCTATCGGCTGCCGAACGGCTATGAATATTCCGGCGACTGGCTGGATGGAGAGATCAAGGGCCAAGGCGTGGCGCGGTTTCCCAACGGCTCGGTCTATGAGGGCGAATTTGCCAAGGGCAAGCCGAACGGTCTGGGCAAGATCACCTTTTCCGACGGCGGCACCTATGAAGGCGACTGGCTTGATGGGGTGATCAACGGACAGGGCGTGGCCACCTATGCCAACGGGGTGCGCTATGAGGGCGAATTCCGCAACGCGCAGCACAATGGCTTTGGCGTCATGACCAGCCCCGGCGGGTATGAGTATCGCGGCGACTGGCTCGATGGCGAGAAACAGGGCAAAGGAGTGATCACCTATCCCGACGGCGCCGTCTATGATGGCGAGATCAACGATGGCCAGCGCCACGGCCAAGGCACGCTGCGGATGCCCGACGGGTTGACCTATGTCGGCACATGGGCAGACGGGCAGATCAGCGGCACCGGGGTGCTGACCCAAGCCAATGGCGATGTCTACGAGGGGGATCTGGTCGCCGGTCGGCGCGAGGGCATGGGCAAGGTCACCTACGCCAATGGCGACGTCTATCAGGGCGCCTTCGCCGATGACCGCCGCCATGGGCAGGGCAGCTTTACCGGCGCTGACGGCTATGTTTACACCGGTTCCTGGGTGGCAGGGCAGATCGAAGGACAGGGCCGCGTCACCTATCCTGACGGTTCGATCTATGAAGGTCAGTTCCGCGCCGATCTGGCCGATGGGCAGGGCAAGATCGCCTATCCCGACGGGTCAACCTATGAGGGCGCATGGACCGCCGGGGTGATCGACGGCGAGGGCGTGGCCACCTATGCCAATGGCATCATCTACAAGGGCATGTTCAAGAACGCCAAGAACCACGGCACCGGGGTGATGACCTATGCCGACGGCTATCGCTATGAGGGCGACTGGCAAGACGGCCAGCGCCACGGGCAAGGCAAGGCCACCTATGCCGACGGCTCGGTCTATACCGGCCAGTTCGTCAACGGCCAGCGCGACGGTACGGGCGAGATCGTGATGGCCGACGGCTTTCGCTATTCCGGAGACTGGTCCAAGGGCGAGATCAGCGGCGAAGGTGTGGCCACCTATGCCAATGGCGATGTCTATGAGGGCACCTTCAGAAACGGCAAGCGACAGGGTCAGGGCACCATGCGCTATGGCACCGGGCAAGAGACCAGCGGCCAGTGGGACAATGGCGCGCTGAAGAACGGCGGGTGAGGGTTCGCTTGCGTCGCCTGTTCGGGTGAGGGGCGGAATGCGGAGGTGCAGGCGCGGGCGTGCAGGCAGTGCCAACGACCTCACGCAGACCGCTGTCAGCCGCCCAGTTGCGGACGCATCGCTTGATAGACAACTGCCGCGGCTACATTCGCCAGATTGAGCGATCGAACACGTGAATCGAGCATGGGCAACCTGAAAGTCCGATCTTCCAACCCGTTGAGAATCGCCAATGGCAGGCCTTTGGATTCACAGCCAAAGACCAGAAAGGCATCCTTAGGATAGTCGGGATCGTAGAACGTTTGGGCCCCGTGTTCTTCGAAGAAAAACAGGCTTTCGGGACGCGGCTTACGCGCCTCCAAAAAACTTTCCCAAGTGTCATATTCGCTGAGGTTCACATATTTCCAATAGTCGGTTCCGGCCCGCCGCACCGCTTTTTCGTCGAGGGAAAACCCGTAGGGCTTGATCAGAACCAGCTCCAGATTCAGCGCAACGCAGGTCCGTCCGATGGCCCCTGTGTTGTACGGTATTTCGGGGGTGACCAACACGATTTTCATGCGGGGATCAGACATGGGATATGTGAACTTTCTCAGGTGAGGGCGCGGCATTCGCCGTGCTTCTCCTATTCAATCTCGTGAAATCGAGGGTGGAAACCTACCGGGTCTCTAGGAATTTATGCGCCTCAAGAAGTGTCGTGGCGAGCCCGTCAAAAAAGCCCGGCACGCCAACATCTATCAGGCTTGAAGGCGCGTCTTCTTCTTTTGGATCGAGAGTTTCAGCGGGTTTCATATGAAAAAGTTCGGTCGGAGTGTCGAGCAATTCCCGATAGCTTGCGCCTTTTCCGTGCTTGAGCACGTTGATCGCCAGATAGTACTTGTGGACCCGATCGGCGAGGTCAGCCTGCCCGGAGTTTACCAGCGACGTTCTCAACTTTTTTGAAAACGGCCCCCGTTTGAAGTGGTGCTGCATGCGCGCCTCGAACAGGGTGAAGATATCAACAGCGGCCAATTCAAGCGCGACAGTCGCCGCGCGCAGGTCTTCAGCTTGAGCTTCGGAGCCGCTCTGCCCGTCCAACTGCGCCCGCGCGAGCGAAATTCTATCTTCGAACACCTTTGCTTTGACCTGTGCCGCCACAATCAGGTCCGGCACGCTCTGTGAGGTTTCCACCGTTCGCTCTCCTTAATGTCCCGGCCTCTCTTAAGCTAAGCGGACAGGAATGATAGGGGCGGGAACGATTCAGTGTACCGCCGCACAAAAACCCTTTCCCTTCGGCAGAGCCTCAAGAGTGCAGAGTCGTGCCAGCGCCGGATTGTGGTTCCGGCGCTGGCACGACTCTGACACGGCGGGCCTACGGCCCTTGAGTCCGTGCCCTTTGCGCTTTGCGACAGACGTTTGCAAAGGGAGGTGACGCGCCTCAGCCCTGCCCGTCTTTCAGCTTGTTGATCTTCATGAACCGCATCATGAATTTCTCGTAGAACGGTTCGCTCACCCCACGGCGCACCTTGCGCATGAAATACCACTCGAACGCCAGCTTGGCCCAGTGCACCCAGCGCCCCTGCGCCGCCCAGTTGACGTTGCGCGGCGGGTTCTGCGGCATCGCCAGAAAGGCGGCCCCGTCGTCGCCGAAATCGGCCAGACACAGCGCGTTCCAAGTGGCCATCTCGCGCGGCTCGCCGCCTTTCACGATCTGCGCGATGTTGTGGGCGGTGGCGGTGACCATGGATTCGATCATGAACCCGGTTTTCGGCACGCCGGTGGGCACCGGCGTGGGCTCTTTCGGGGCGATGGCGATACAGACGCCGATGCCAAAGATATTGGGATAGGCCGGGTTGCGCTGATGTTCGTCGACGATGACAAATCCGCGCGGATTGACCAGCCCTTCAAGCCCCATCAGCGCGGGGATGCCGCGGAAGGCCGGCAGCATCATCGCATAGGTAAAGGGGATGTCATGCGTCTTCTTCGGCTTGCCGTCCTCGTCGCATTCGGTGACGTGGATCTTGTCGGCCTCGAAACTGTCGGTCTTGGCATTGGTGACCCAACGGATCGAGCGTTCGCGCATGATCGTTTCCAGCATGCCCTTGGTGTCACCCACCCCGCCAAGGCCCAGATGGCCAATATAGGGTTCCGGGGTGACAAAGGTCATCGGCACCTTGTCGCGGATCTTGCGGCGACGCAGATCGGTGTCGATACTCATGACATATTCATAGGCCGGGCCAAAGCACGAGGCCCCCTGCACCGCGCCAACCACGATCGGGCCGGGATTGGCGCAAAACGCCTCCCAGTTTTTGCCCGAGATCTCGGCATGTTCGATTTGACAGATCGAATGGGTGAACCGATCCGGACCGAAGCCTTCGATCTCGTCAAAGGCCAGGTCGGGACCGGTGGCGATCACCAGCATGTCATAGCTGACCTCGCGGCCGCTTTGCAGGTGGATGACATTCGCCACCGGGTCTAGTTTCACCGCCCCGTCGCAGATGAATTCGATCCCCTGCCGCTCCATCACCGGGGCCAGATCGATGGTGATTTGCGCCTTTGTGCGCAAACCGATCCCGGCCGAGGGGTTGGAGGGCGTGAACTGAAAATAGGGCTTGTTCGAAATCACGGTGACCGTGTCATTGCTGCCCAGCGCTTCCTTGAGCTCATAGGCCTGAATGGTACCGCCTACCCCGGCACCTAGGACGACCACATGCGTCATATCCGTCTTCCCTCCTGAGTGGTGGCCCCGGCTCCCCCTCCGCGGCCTGAATGCACGCCTTGCAAATCGGCGTGCCCTGCCCCCCTGCGGTCAAAGCGGCCAGAACCGGCGCACCCCGACTGCATGGGATTAGGGGTTGGCTAACATATTCAATCTTCGCCATATATGATATGGATCAAATGGCGCACAAACTGGTACGCCGAAGTATACCCAAGCAAGCTGGAACGGCGCGGCGGGTCGATCCAGCCCGTCCATACGCTGGGGGCGGTCATTGCTGCTCCCGCATATATCCCCCTTCATCCCCCCTTCCTCCATCCATTTTGTCTCACCTCGGTCATTTTGGCTTTTCTTTCCGGTTTTCCGCGGTATAGATTGCCCACATGATCAGCCAGCCACATACCCCGACCGACGCCGCGTTTCGCGGCGCGTCGCTACGTGGCCTACTGCTCCTAATCCGCCTCTGAGCGTGCCCTTCGGCGCGCCCGCTCAGGGGAGGACGCTTGCGCGCCAAAGGCATTAGGACAGATACGAAAGATACCGACATGACACATGCATCAGAACAAGACCGCGTCTTGATCTTTGACACCACGTTGCGCGACGGCGAACAAAGCCCGGGTGCCACGATGACCCACACCGAAAAGCTGGAGATTGCCGGCCTGCTCGATGAAATGGGCGTGGACATCATCGAGGCCGGCTTCCCGATCGCCTCGGAAGGCGATTTCAAAGCGGTGAGCGAGATCGCGGCGAATTCCAAGAATTCGGTGATCTGCGGGCTGGCCCGCGCCAGTTTCACCGACATCGACCGCTGCTGGGAGGCGGTGAAAAGCGCCGGGAAACCGCGCATTCACACCTTTATCGGCACCTCGCCGCTGCACCGGGCCATTCCCAACCTCAGCATGGATGAGATGGCGCAGAAGATCCATGAAACCGTCAGCCACGCGCGCAATCTTTGCGACAACGTGCAGTGGTCGCCTATGGATGCCACCCGGACCGAATGGGATTACCTCTGCCGCACGGTCGAAATCGCGATCAAGGCCGGGGCCACCACGATCAACGTGCCCGATACCGTCGGCTATACTGCCCCGGAGGAAAGCGCTTCGCTGATCCGCCGCCTGATCGAAACCGTCCCCGGTGCCGACGAGGTGATCTTTGCCACCCACTGCCACAACGACCTTGGCATGGCGACGGCGAATGCGCTGGCCGCCGTGGCCGGTGGCGCGCGCCAGATCGAATGCACCGTCAACGGGCTGGGCGAACGCGCAGGCAACACCGCGCTGGAAGAGGTGGTGATGGCGCTCAAGGTGCGCCATGACATCCTGCCTTGGACCACCGGCGTGGACAGCAGCAAGATCATGCATATCTCGCGCCGGGTTTCGACCGTGTCGGGCTTTCCGGTGCAGTTCAACAAGGCGATCGTCGGCAAGAACGCCTTTGCGCATGAAAGCGGCATCCACCAGGATGGCATGTTGAAGAACGCCGAGACCTTCGAGATCATGCGCCCCGAGGATGTCGGCTTGGCCGCGTCGAACCTGGTGATGGGCAAACACTCTGGCCGCGCCGCATTGCGCGACAAGCTCAAGCATCTGGGCTATGAGATCGGGGACAACCAGCTCAAGGACGTTTTCGTGCGGTTCAAGGCGCTCGCCGACCGCAAGAAGGAAGTCTATGACGACGATATCGTGGCGCTGGTGGGCGACACCGTTGATCCGGCCAATGACCGCTTGCAGATCGTATCGCTCAAGGTGCTTTGCGGCACCGACGGGCCGGCCGAGGCGACGCTTGAGATGGAAATCGACGGCAAGGAGGCGATCGCGACCGAACATGGCGACGGACCCGTGGATGCCACCTTCAAGGCTGTGCGCGCGCTGTATCCCAACGAGGCGCGGTTGCAGCTGTACCAGGTGAATGCCGTGACCGAGGGCACCGACGCCCAGGCCACAGTCAGCGTGCGGCTGGAAGAGGATGGCGTGATCGCCACCGGCCAGTCGGCGGATACCGATACCGTGGTGTCCAGCGCCAAGGCCTATGTCAACGCGCTGAACCGGCTGCTGGTGCGCCGCGAAAAGGCCGGCCCCGGCGCGGATACCCGCGAAGTGTCGTACAAAGACGTGGGCTAGACCCGCGAGGCCGGCGCGCGCGACCCCGCGCGCTGGCCGTTCCAGGGGGCATCACAGGTCTAGGTGACGTCACAAGTGGCATCACAGGCGAAAACGCGCTGCCCGCCGCGAATCCGCTCTTTCACGCTTTGACTCAGCCGCCTATAAGGCAAGGGTCCGGCTCGTCAGGAGTCGTGGACCAGGCGCGCAGTACTTTACAGGATCGCAGGTATATATGTCGGTGTTTGGAAATTTCGGCGGCTTGTTCACATCGGACATGGCCATTGACCTCGGTACGGCTAACACTTTGGTCTATGTCAAAGGGCGCGGCATCATCCTGTCGGAACCCTCGGTGGTGGCCTATCACATCAAGGACGGCGTCAAGAAGGTGCTCGCCGTCGGCGAAGACGCCAAGTTGATGCTGGGGCGCACGCCCGGCTCGATCCAGGCGATCCGCCCGATGCGCGAAGGCGTGATCGCGGATTTCGACACCGCCGAAGAGATGATCAAGCATTTCATCCGCAAGGTGCACAAACGCTCGACCTTCTCCAAGCCCAAGATCATCGTCTGCGTGCCCCACGGCGCCACCCCGGTCGAGAAACGCGCGATCCGCCAGTCTGTCCTGAGCGCCGGCGCCCGCCGCGCCGGGCTGATCGCGGAACCCATTGCAGCGGCCATCGGGGCCGGCATGCCGATCACCGACCCCACCGGCAACATGGTTGTGGATATCGGCGGCGGCACCACCGAGGTTGCGGTTCTGTCGCTGGGCGACATCGTTTACGCCCGCTCGGTCCGGGTCGGCGGCGACCGCATGGATGAGGCGATCATCGCCTATCTGCGGCGCCAGCAGAACCTGCTGATCGGGGAAAGCACCGCCGAACGGATCAAGACCACGATCGGCACCGCGCGGATGCCCGATGACGGGCGCGGCACCTCGATGCAGATTCGCGGTCGCGATCTGCTGAACGGGATTCCGAAAGAGATCGAGGTCAGCCAGGCCCAGATCGCCGAAGCGCTGGCCGAGCCGGTGCAACAGATCTGCGAAGCGGTGATGACCGCATTGGAAACCACGCCCCCGGATCTGGCGGCGGATATCGTGGATCGCGGCGTGATGCTCACCGGCGGCGGCGCGCTGCTAGGGGATCTGGACCTTGCCCTGCGCGAACAGACCGGGTTGGCCGTCTCGATCGCCGACGAGAGCCTGAATTGCGTGGCGCTTGGCACCGGCAAGGCGCTGGAATACGAGAAACAGCTTCGCCACGCGATCGACTACGACAGCTAGGGGGCGCACCCTTTGTCCGGTCGCCCCGTGCGACCGCGACATGTGACGCAAGGATACCATTGGCCAGGGACCGCTCACAGCGCGATGACTATACCACCCCCCTGCGCCGGTTGGGGCTGGGGGTGCTGGTTCTGTGCCTGCTGGGCATCTTTCTGATCTGGCGCATCGACAGCCCGCGGGTGGAACGTTTCCGCGCGCAAGTGGTCGATCGCGTCGTGCCCTCGATGGACTGGGCGATGGCGCCTGTCACCGGCACGATCAACCTGATCCGCGATTTCCAAAGCTATCGCCGGCTGACCGACCAGAATCAGGAGCTGCGCCGCGAGTTGCGCCAGATGAAGGCCTGGAAAGAAGCCGCGCTGCAACTGGAACAGGAAAACGCCCGCCTGCTTGACCTCAACAACGTGCGGCTTGACCCGCGGCTGACCTATGTGACCGGCGTCGTGCTGGCCGACAGCGGCTCGCCCTTCCGCCAGTCGGTGCTGCTGAACGTCGGCGCGCGGGACGGCATCCGGGACGGTTGGGCGGCGATGGACGGGATCGGGTTGGTCGGGCGGATCTCTGGCACCGGCCAAAACACCGCGCGGGTGATCCTGCTGACCGACGCCTCCAGCTCGGTGCCGGTGATCGTGCAACCCTCGGGGCAGAGCGCGCTTGTCGCTGGCAACAACACCGCCGCACCGCTGATCGATTTTCTGGAGAACGCGGATCTGGTCCGCCCCGGCGACCGGGTGGTCACCTCGGGGGATGGCGGGGTCTTTCCCGCCGGCCTGCTGATCGGGCAGGTTGCCGCCGACCCGACGGGGCGGCTGCGGGTGCGACTGGCGGCGGATTACGAGCGGCTGGAATTTCTGCGGGTGCTGCGTCTTCACGGGGCGGAAACAATCACCGATCCCGGCCAGCTTGTCCTGCCAGCGACCGAGGCAGTGCCCCCCACCGCCCCCGCCGTCCCGGACGAGGAGGCCAGCGGTGGCTAGCCCGTCCCCCTCGCACCTCTGGCTGATGCGTGCCGCCTTTCTGGGGCTGGCGCTTCTGATCATGTTCTTTCACCTGATCCCGCTCGACACCGTGCCACGGCGCTGGGCCCCGCCCGATCTTCTGATCGCCGCCGCCTTTGCCTGGTGCCTGCGACGGCCTGACTTTGCCCCCGCCGCCAGCATCGCAGCCATGATGCTGATGGCAGATCTGCTGTTCCAACGCCCACCGGGGCTGATGGCGCTGCTGGTGGTGCTGGGCAGCGAATACCTCAAGACCCGCGCCGGTGGCCTGCGCGAGGCCAGCTTTGCTGGCGAATGGCTGGCGGTCTGCCTGACGCTGCTGGCGATCACCGTGCTGAACCGGCTGGTGTTGGCGCTGCTGGCCGTCGAACAGGCTCAGCTCAGCCTCAGCCTGTTTCAGATGGTGATGACCATGCTCGCCTATCCGCTGGTGGTTCTGGTCACACAATCGTTGATGGGGGTGCGCAAGCTGTCACCCAGCGACGTCGAAGCAATGGGAAACCGGGCATGAGACGCAATCCGCGCGAGCTTGAGCAGTTGAACCGCGTTTCCAGCCGCCGGGCGCTGCTTTTGGCGGGGGTCCAACTGGCCTTTGTCGGCGGACTGGCGATGCGGATGCGGTATCTGCAAGTCGAACAGGCCGACCAGTTCCGCCTGCTGGCCGAAGAAAACCGCGTCAATATCCGCCTGATCCCGCCGACCCGTGGCAAGATCTTTGACCGCAACGGAAATGTGCTGGCGCAAAATGTGCAAAGCTATCGCATCGTCATCGTGCGCGAAGATGCCGGCGATGTCGAGCGGGTGCTGGCCGACCTGTCCGAACTGATCCCGCTGGACCCTGAGGATCTGGAGCGCGCCCGCGCCGAGATGCAGCGCAGCCCGCCGTTTCTGCCGGTCTCGCTGGCCGACCGGATCAGCTGGGAGGACATCTCGAAAGTGGCGGTAAACGCTCCCGCCCTGCCCGGCATCACGCCCGAAGTCGGCCTGACCCGCGTCTATCCGCGCGGCGCCGATTTCGCCCATGTGGTCGGCTATGTCGGTCCGGTTTCGGATTACGACCTGAGCAAGATCGAGGATCCCGAACCGGTGCTGCGCATCCCGCGGTTCCAGATCGGCAAGGTCGGGCTGGAGGCCAAGCGCGAGGTGATGCTGCGCGGTAAGGCCGGCGCAAAGCGGGTCGAGGTCAACGCCACCGGCCGCGTCATGCGCGAGCTGGACCGCCGCGAGGGCCAGCCCGGCGCCGACCTGCAACTCTCGGTGGATGCCGATCTTCAGGGCTATGTGCAGGCCCGGCTGGGCAGTGAAAGCGCCAGCGCCGTGGTGATCGACTGTGAAACCGGCGATCTGCGCGCCATTTCCTCCTCGCCCAGCTTTGACCCCAACCTGTTCGTGCGCGGCATTTCGGTCACCGACTACCGCACGCTGACCGAGGACATCCATCGCCCGCTCGCCTCGAAAACCGTGCAAGGGCTGTACCCGCCCGGCTCCACCTTCAAGATGATCACCGCCATGGCGGCGCTGGAAGAAGGGCTGATCGGCCCCGAAGATACCGTCTGGTGCCCCGGCTATCTGGAGGTCTCGGGTCGAAGGTTCCACTGCTGGAAGCGCGGCGGGCATGGCCATTTGAATCTGGAAGGCTCGCTCAAGCAAAGCTGCGACGTCTATTTCTATGACCTCGCCCTCAAGGTCGGGATCGACAAGATCTCGGCCATGGCACAGCAGTTCGGCCTCGGCATACACCACGACGTGCCGATGTCGGCGGTGGCCAGCGGGCTCGCACCGGACCGCGCCTGGAAGAAACGCGTGCACGGCGCAGAGTGGCTGATCGGCGACACCGCCAATGCCGCGATCGGTCAGGGCTATATGCTGGCCTCGCCGATGCAACTGGCGGTCATGACCGCCCGGCTCGCCACCGGGCGCGATCTTACGCCGCGCCTGATCAAGTCCATCGACGGGATCGAACAGCCCAGCCATGGCGGCGCGCCGCTGGGGGTAAACGAAAACAACCTGCGCACCCTGCGCAAGGCGATGTATGCGGTGTCGAACGACCGGCGCGGCACCGCCTATGGCAGCCGCATTATCGAAGATGCCTTCCGCATGGCGGGCAAGACCGGCACCAGCCAAGTGCGCAACATCACCACCGCCGAACGGGCCGCCGGAGTAACCCGCAACGCCGACCTACCGTGGAACCGGCGCGACCACGCGCTGTTCGTCTGCTTCGCCCCCTATGACAAACCGAAATACGCCGTCTCGGTGGTGGTCGAACATGGCGGCGGCGGCTCCTCGGTGGCGGCGCCGGTGGGGCGCGACGTGATGCTGCAGGCGCTTTATGGCGACACCCCGCCGCTGGCCGCCTACCCGTCCAAGGACCGCAGCCGGATCAAGGCGCAACAGGACCGGCTGCACCGTGAGCGGCTGCGCGTCCAGCAAGAACAGAGCGGCCGCGCATGAGCTATCTGGAGCACCGGGTCAAATCCACGCCGTCGGGGCTGCGCAAGGTGCTCTACCTGAACTGGCCGCTGGCGCTGTTGCTGATCTCGGTCGCCGGAGTGGGCGTTCTGATGCTCTATTCCGTCGCAGGCGGCTCCTTCTCCCCATGGGCCGACCCCCAGATCAAGCGCTTCGCGCTCGGCTTCGTGGTGATGATCGCAATCGCCATGGTGCCGATCTGGTTCTGGCGCAACATGGCCGCGCTGGCCTATGGGGTGTCGGTGCTGTTGTTGGTCGGGGTCGAATTGTTCGGCACCGTCGGCATGGGCGCACAGCGCTGGATCGACCTTGGGTTCATGCGGTTGCAACCCTCTGAGCTGACCAAGATCACGCTGGTGATGCTGCTCGCGGCCTATTACGACTGGCTCCCGGCCGAGCGCACCTCGCGCCCGCTCTGGGTGCTGCTGCCGGTGCTGTTCATCCTTGTCCCTACCGCGCTGGTTCTGAAACAACCAGATCTGGGCACCGCGATCCTGCTGATGGCGGCGGGGGGCGCGATCCTGTTTGTGGCCGGGGTCCACTGGGCCTATTTTGCCGCCGTCATCGCCGCCGGCATCGGTCTGGTGACGGCGGTCTTTGAATCGCGCGGCACGCCTTGGCAATTGCTCAAGGACTATCAGTATCGCCGCATCGACACCTTCCTCGACCCGGGCAGCGACCCGTTGGGGGCCGGTTATCACATCACCCAGTCCAAGATCGCGCTGGGGTCGGGCGGCTGGACCGGGCGCGGCTTCATGCAGGGCACGCAATCGCGGCTGAACTTCCTGCCCGAGAAACATACCGACTTCATCTTCACCACCCTGGCCGAAGAGTTCGGCTTTGTCGGCGGCATGTCCCTGCTCACCCTGTATGGGCTGATCATCCTGTTCTGCATCGCCTCGGCGCTGGCCACCCGCGACCGGTTTTCCTCGCTGGTCACGCTCGGCATTGCCGTCAACTTCTTCCTCTTCTTCGCCGTCAACATGTCGATGGTGATGGGGCTTGCCCCGGTGGTCGGCGTGCCGCTGCCAATGGTCAGCTATGGCGGCTCGGCCATGCTGGTGCTAATGGCCGCCTTCGGCATCGTGCAAAGCGCCCATGTTCATCGACCTCGCTAAATCACCAACAGGAATGCCCATGACCACCAATGTTCTCTTTCTCTCCACGCCGAAACGCTGGGCCCAATATCAAGCCCCGCTCATGCGCGCGCTGGCGGCCACCGGGCTCGATTTCCAACTGTCCGAGGATCTGCCACCGGAAGAGGTCGAGTACATCGTCTTCGCCCCGGCTGGCCGCGGCGTCGATCACGATTTCACCCGGTTCCCGCGCCTGAAAGCGGTGCTGAGCCTCTGGGCCGGGATCGAAACGGTCGTCGACAACCCCACCCTGACCGTGCCGTTGGCGCGGATGGTTGACCACGGGCTGACCCAGGGCATGGTCGAATGGGTGACCGGCCATGTTTTGCGCCATCATCTGGGTATGGATGCCCATATCCTGGGGCAGAACGGCACCTGGAACCAGATCGCCCCGCCGCTGGCCCGCGAGCGGCGCGTCACCATCCTCGGGCTCGGCACCCTCGGCAGCGCCTGCGGTCAGGCGCTGGCCAGCCTCGGCTTTCCGGTCACCGGCTGGAGCCGCAGCGCCAAATCGGTCGAGGGGATCACCTGCCTGCATGGCGCGGACGGCATGCACCAAGCGCTCGCCTGCGCTGACATTCTGGTGCTGCTGCTGCCCAACACACCCGCCACGCGCGATGTACTCAATGCCGAAACCCTCGCGCAGCTGCCGCAAGGCGCAGTCGTGCTCAACCCCGGTCGCGGCCCGCTGGTTGACGATGAGGCGCTGCTGGCCGCGCTCGACAGCGGCCATCTGGCACATGCCACGCTCGACACCTTCCGGGTCGAGCCGCTGCCGCCCGAACATCCGTTCTGGGCCCATCCCAAGGTCACCGTGACGCCGCATATCGCCTCGGAAACTCGGGCCGACACCGCCGCAGACGTCATCGCCGAGAATATCCGCCGGGGCGAGGCGGGCGAACCTCTGCTTCATCTGGTGGACCGCTCGCTGGGCTATTGAGGCACGCCCCCCCTGCCAAGGGGGGCCATATTTGCAACAGGATCAAGCCGGGGCACGGTCCCAGAGCTTCTTCTTGTCGCAAATACTCTCGCCGAAGGCCTGCGCCGCAGGCGCAATCAGGCTGCGAGCCCGCGCCCTTTGAGCAGGGCCTCGACCCCCGGCAACCGGCCACGAAACGCGGTATAAAGCGCCTCCGGCTCCTCCGAGCCGCCAGCCGACAGGATATGTGCCTCCAGCGCGCGGGCGCGCTCGGGATCAAAGGCACCGCCGGCCTCTTCAAAGGCGGCAAAG
Source organism: Antarcticimicrobium sediminis (assembly GCF_004348975.1). Taxonomy (GTDB): domain Bacteria; phylum Pseudomonadota; class Alphaproteobacteria; order Rhodobacterales; family Rhodobacteraceae; genus Antarcticimicrobium; species Antarcticimicrobium sediminis. The sequence continues at coordinate 76,850 of NZ_SMFP01000003.1, forward strand.
GCGTCGGCGTCCATCACTTCGGACCACATGTAGCTGTAATAGCCCGAGCTGTAGCCGTCGCCGGAAAACACATGCGCGAATTGCGGCGTGGCGTGGCGCATGCCGATGGCGTGGGGCATCCCGATCCCGGCCAGAACCTCGGCCTGTTTCGCCATCGGATCCGCCGGGGCCGCCCCGTCATGGAACGCCAGATCGACCAGCGCCGAGGCCACATATTCCACCGTCTGAAAGCCCATGTCGAAATTGGCCGCGTTCAGAACCTTGTCGCGCATCGCGTCCGGCATCGGCGCGCCGGTCTCCACATGGGTGGCGAATTCGCTCAGCACTTCGGGAACTTCGAGCCAATGTTCAAACAACTGGCTGGGCAGTTCGACAAAGTCGCGCGCCACCGAGGTGCCCGAGATGCTCTCATAGGTGACATCCGACAACAGCTGGTGCAGGGCATGGCCGAACTCATGAAACAGCGTGCGCGCATCGTCATAGGACAGCAGCGCCGGATCGCCCTTGGCGAAGTTGCACACGTTGATCACCACCGGGGCCTGCGGTTCAGGGAACTTGGCCTGCCCCCGCATCGCGCTGCACCACGCACCGGAGCGTTTCGAGCCGCGCGCGAAATAGTCGCCGATGAACACGCCCACGTGTTTGCCGCCGCGCGTCACCTCCCACGCCCGGCAATCGGGGTGATACAGCGCCACGTCGAGCGGCGCGAACTCCAGCCCGAACAAGCGGTGCGCGCAGGAAAAGGCGGCCTCGATCATCCGGTCAAGCTGCAGATAAGGTTTCAGCGCCGCCTCATCCAGATCGTGTTCCGCCCTGCGCCGCTTCTCGGCGTAATAGCGCCAGTCCCATGGCTCCAGATCGCCGTTCAGCCCGTCTTCGCGCATCCTTGCGCTCAGCACCTTGGCGTCCGCCTCGGCCTGTGCCTTGGCCGGTTCCCAGACCTGCATCAAAAGGTCCTTGACCGCCTCCGGCGTCTTGGCCATCTCGGTTTCCAGCTTATAGGCGGCGAAGCTCTCATAGCCCAACAGCTTTGCCCGCTCTTCCCGCAGGTGCAGGATTTCGGCGGCAATCTCGCGGTTGTCGGTCTCGCCGCCATTCGCCCCGCGCGCGGCCCAAGCGCGCCAAGCGGTTTCGCGCAGATCGCGGCGGGGAGAGAATTGCAGGAAGGGTACGATCAGCGAGCGTGACAGTGTGATAACGGGGCCATCCATGCCGTTTTCCTCACCGGCCATGCGGGCGACACGGATCACGAAATCGGGCAGCCCCTCAAGATCGTCTTCCGACAGTTGCATCCGCCAGTCGCTCTCATCGGCCAGCAGGTTCTGGGTGAACTGCGTACCCAGCGTCGCCAGCCGCGCCTTGATCTGCTTGATCCGCTCGGCCGCCTCGCCCGTGAGCGCGGCGCCAGAGCGCACAAAGCCGCGATGGGTCAGCATCAGCACGCGCGCCTGTTCCGGGGTGAGGTCCAGCGTATCGCGACGCGCCCAAAGATCGGCCACCCGCGCGAACAGCGCCGTATTGGCGGAAATCTCGGAATAATGCGCGGCGAGCTTGGGCGAAAACGCGCGCTGCAAGGCTTGGCGTTCCGGGTTGCTGTCAGCCCCCGCCACGGTGAAGAACACGGAGAGCACCTTGTCCAGCGCCTCTCCCGCTGCTTCCAGCGCCTCGATGGTATTGGCAAAACTCGCCGGCTCGGGGGTTTGCGTGATTGCCGCGATCTCATCGCGATGGGCGGCGAGCGCAAGCTCCAGCGCCGGGGCGAAATCATCGTCGGAAATGGCGTCAAACGGGGCGATCTGGAACGGGGTGTTCCAGTCGGACAGGATCGGGGTGTTCATAAGGGTCTCCTTTGCCTACGCAAGCTATGCAGCGCGCGGGGAATGTCCAGTGGGGACGGCCCATATCCCCGCTTCGGGAGGACTACCGCAGACCGCGAGACCCGCGCCGCGCCGCAATCAATGAATGACTCGGCACGTCCGATCGGGCAGGATTGCCGCACCGTCAACGGTCACCGGAGCACTGCCATGCCTGCCGCCTCGTCCATTGCCACATTCGTTCCCACCGATCCGCTCTATCCCTACCAACGCCATTTGGCCGCGCTGAACGGGTTGGAGACCGTCTGGGGGGACTACACGGGCGCGGGTGTCATCGTCGGCGTCTATGACGTGTCCGTCGATTTCCACCACCAGGATCTGGCGGGAAAGGAGATCACCGGGTTGTTTCCGCTGTTCCGGGGCGAGCGCTATGCCATCGATCCCAACCCGAACCTGACCCATGGCACCGGTGTCGCCGGGCTTATCGCGGCCTCCGCCAATGGAGAGGGCGCGGTCGGCGTCGCCTTCGACGCCAGCCTCGTGTCAGTGGGACTTCAGGAATGGTGGGAAAACCAAAAGACCCCGCTCGCCAATGCCTTGTTCGAGACGTTGCAGCATGTCGACGTGTCGAACAACAGCTGGGGCGGGTTTCCGACTTATTCCGTCGGCGACCCGGTGACGGGCAGCCCCCTTGTCAGGGCCGCCTATGAAGAGGCCGCCGTTTCCGGCCGCTACGGGCTGGGCACCATCCTGGTGAAGGCGGCTGGCAATGAATCCTCCACCGCGCAGGCCGAGTATTACAACACCCTGCGCGAGTTCATTCTGGTCGGGGCGACGTCACATGCAGGGGTTGTGCTAAGCTATTCCAATCGCGGGGCGAACCTGCTGGTCACCGCGCCGGTCGGGGTAGGCTTCAAGACCGGGACCATCACGACGAACAACACCCATGACGTCGATTGGGGCGCCCCCTATGGGCTGACGAACCGGCAGCTGTCGGGGGTTGGCGACCTGGTCACTGACCCGACCGATTACATGTACTTCAACGGCACCTCGGCGGCGGCGCCGATGGTCTCGGGCGTGGTGGCGCTGATGCTGGAGGCCAATCCCGATCTAGGCTGGCGCGACGTGCAGGAGATCCTGTCGCTATCGGCCCAGCAGACCGGTCGCGACATGGACAGCCCGCGTGAACGCTTCGCGTGGCAATACAACGGCGATACCCATTGGAACGGCGGCGGGCGGCACATCAGCAACGACTATGGCTATGGCGAGGTCGATCCCCTTGCCGCCGTGCGCATGGCCGAGGTCTGGAGCCTGTTCAACACCCCGGCGACATCGGCCAATGAAGAGCAGGTCACAAGCGGCCCGACCCCCGCCGTCGTCCATGACGTTCCCGGCGATGGCACCGCGCTGGACCTGACCGCACAGATCGAGGCGGAGGGCGGTTTCGATATCGAAACCGTCGAGGTCACCGTCCATATCCAGGCCGACCGGATCTATGACCTGCAACTCACGCTGGTGTCGCCCGACGGGACCGAGATCGCCCTGACCGATACCGAACGCTCCGTCTATACGCCCGGCAAGGTCGCCAAGGACGGGCTGAGCTGGACGTTCCTTGTGCAACACCTGCGGGGCGAGGACGCCGATGGCAGTTGGACCCTGCGGGCGGAGGACACCGTGGACAACGACAAATCGATCCAGCTGTCCGATTTCTCGATCACCGCCTATGGCACGACGCCCGGTCGCAACGATGTCTATACCTTCACGGACGAGGCCTTTGAACTGCTGGACAGCGATCCGACGCGAAGCGAGATCACCGATCTGCGCGGCATGGACGACGGGCTCAACCTCGCGGCGGTCACCCGCGACATCGTGGTGAACCTGTCCCGCGGCGGTGACATCGGCGACGGCGACAGCACGCTCTTCTCCTTCGGTCCCGACACGAGGATCGAACACGCCATTTCCGGCGATGGCAACGACTGGCTGCGCGGCAATGGCGTAGACAATTTTCTGTCTGGGAACCGGGGCGACGACCGGCTCTCGGGGCGGGTCGGAGACGACGATTTGTTCGGCGGCACCGGGAACGACGTGATCCGGGGTGGGCGCGGGCGCGATCAGATCGAAGGCGGCGCGGGCGACGACATCCTCTGGGGCGGGCGTGGGCGCGATGTCTTCGTCTTCGGCCCCGGCGCGGGATCGGACGTGATCCGCGACTTCGATGTGGAAAAGGATGCCCTCGACATCGCCTTTCTGGGCGGTTCCCCTTTCATCCTCGATGCCCGGGACGATGGGGCCGACCTTTTGATCGGTTTCCTGGATTTCGAGATCCGCCTGACAGATCTGGCCGGCACCAGCGAATACGACCTGACCTGGCTGAGTTGAGCTTCCACGACCGGGGCGACACCCCCACCCCGGTCACGCGCCCCTATATCACCCCAAGGGTCATGCCGCGCCGCGGCCGCAGACCGGGCAATCGGCGCGCGGCTTCAGTGTGAATTTGCGCGTCTCGCCATAAAGCCCGTCATAAATCAGCATCTCGCCACGCAGGGGGGCACCGATGTCGGCGATCACCTTGACCGCCTCAAGCGCCATCATCGCGCCCACCACGCCGGGCAGCGGGGCGATCACCCCGGCCTCGGCACAAGACGGGGCAAGACCGGGTGCGGGGGCCTGCGGAAAGATGCACTGATAGCAGGGCGCACCACGGGCCGGGTCAAACACGCTCAGCTGCCCCTCCCACTGCGCCAGCGCGCCGGAAATCAGCGGTTTGCCCAGCGCCACGGCGGTGCGGTTGGCAAGATAGCGGGTCTCGAAATTGTCGGTGCCATCAAGGATCACGTCATATTCGGCAAAAAGATCGGCAGCGATCCCCGCGTCCAGACGGCGGTGATAGGGGCGGATGGTGACAAAGGGGTTCAGCGCCTCCAGCGCCGCCTGCGCCGAAAACACCTTTGGCATGCCGATCCGCGCCTCGGTATGGATCACCTGCCGTTGCAGGTTGGAGCCCTCGACCGTGTCGTCGTCGATCACCCCGAGGGTGCCGACCCCGGCAGCGGCAAGATAGAGCAACGCGGGCGAGCCGAGCCCCCCCGCCCCGATCACCAGAACACGCGCCTGTTTCAGCTTTTTCTGCCCGGGACCGCCCAGTTCGCGCAGCACGATGTGGCGGGCGTATCGGCTGATCTCCGCCTCGGAAAAGGTGCCCTGCGCCGGTTTTATCTTGGCCTCTTCGCCTGTTTTCGCCCCCGCAGACTTCGCAACCGCCCGGCGCTTGAGCGCACGCACGCCAGAGCCATAGACCAGCGCGATCACACCCGCGCCGCCGAGCAGCAGCCAAAGCGCCGGTGACTGTCCAGTCGCCAGCCGCAGCGCATGGCCATCGGGCAGCGCCAGATGCAGCGCCAGAACGGCAAGGTACAACAGCCCGATCATCGCCCAGCGCAAACGTACAGGCAGCCCAGCGGCCCAGCCAATGGCCCAGAGCACGGCGGCCAGAACAAAGACCAGCAGCATCAGTGCCGCCCTGTCGAGCCGAACCCGCCCGCCCCGCGCGCGGTCGCGCTCAGATCATCCGCCAACTCGAACCGCGCATGCACCACCGGGGCCACGACCATCTGGGCGATGCGGTCACCATGGGCGATGCGAAAGGGCGCCTCCCCCGCATTCATCAAGATTACCCCCAGCGGCCCGCGATAATCGCTGTCGATGGTACCGGGGCTGTTGGGCAGGGTGATCCCGTGTTTCAACGCCAAGCCCGAGCGCGGGCGGATCTGCACCTCATAGCCCACGGGGATCTCGATCCGCAGCCCGGTGGGTACCAGTGCCCGCGCCCCGGGCTCCAGCACGATCTCGCCCCGGTCGGGCAGATTGGCGCGTAGGTCAGCCCCCGCCGCCCCCGGTGTTTCATAGCTGGGCAGCGGCACATCCCTGTCCGCGTCGGTGTCATGGATCACCGCGATTGCAACCATCGGCCTTGGCCCCTTGTTCTGTTCCGATTCCTGTCTGCGCTTGCGGCCCCTAACCGGCCAGCGCCGCCGCGATACGCTGCGCCAGCCGCTCGGCCACCGCCGCTTTGCCCATGCGCGGCCACTCCTCGTTGCCCGCATCGGTGATCAGGGTGACGGCATTCTCGGTGCCGCCCATGATCCCGGTCGCCGGGCTCACGTCATTGGCGACGATCCAGTCGCAGCCCTTGCGCGCGCGCTTGGCGGTGGCATTCTCGATCACATCGTTGGTCTCGGCGGCAAAGCCCACCACCAGCCCCGGCCGCCCCGCGCCCATCCGCGACACGGTCTTGAGGATGTCGGGATTCTCGGCAAATTCCAGCTTGGGCAGGCCGTCATGGCTTTTCTTCAGCTTGCGATCCGAGGCGCTGGCGACGCGCCAGTCGGCCACGGCAGCGGCAAAGACCCCGGCATCGGCGGGCAGCGCCACCTCGACCGCCACCAGCATCTGTTGTGCGGTTTCCACCGCCACCACCTCGACCCCTTGCGGCGGTGCCACCTCGGCCGGGCCGGTGACAAAGACCACCTGCGCGCCCAAAGCGGCCAGTGCGGCGGCGATGGCCGTGCCCTGCGCCCCGGAGGAGCGGTTGGCGATATAGCGCACCGGGTCAATCGGCTCATGCGTCGGGCCAGAGGTAACGATGATGCGCTTGCCCACCAGCGGCCCGGCGGCAAACTGCGCCGCAACCGCCGCAACGATCTCGGCGGGTTCTGCCATCCGTCCGGGGCCAAATTCACCACAGGCCATCGCGCCGTCGTTGGGCCCGACAAAGGTGATCCCGTCCTGCTCCAGTTGCGCCCGGTTGCGCGCGGTCGCCGGATGCGCCCACATGCGCACATTCATCGCCGGGGCCAGCAGAACCGGGGTGTCGGTGGCCAAAAGCAGGGTCGAGGCCAGGTCATCGGCAAGCCCGCCCGCCATCTTGGCCATCAGATCCGCCGTCGCCGGGGCCACCACCACCAGATCGGCGCTACGCGACAGTTGGATATGGCCCATCTCGGCCTCGTCGGTCAGATCGAACAGATCGCGATGAACCTTGTGCCCGGCCAGCGCCGAAACCGACAGCGGCGTGACGAACTGTTCCCCGCCCCGGGTCAGAACCGGGGTTACCTGCGCGCCGCGCTCCTGCAGACGGCGGATCAGCTCCAGCGATTTATAAGCGGCGATCCCGCCCCCGATGATCAGCAAAATGCGCTTTTCGGCCAGCATGTCCGCAAGTCTCCCGTGTTGCGCCGGCCCCTCCGGCCGCGCCCAAGCCTAGGCAAGCGCGCGCTGATCCGCCAGAGGAGAATGCGCCGCTCAGCCGCCCTTGGAGAAGGCGGCGCAGGGATCGGGGCGCTCGGTCGCGGGGCCATCCAGCACCGCGTCGAACTCTCCCGAAACCTGCCCCGCCTCAGACTGTCCAAGCGTAAACAGCGCAACATCCGGCGCGGCGCGGCGCAGATAGACCGGCGCACCACGATCCGCACGGGCATGGCCGTTGCCGGTGATCACCGCGACCGGCCCGCCGGTCTCGTTCAGCGCGCGCAATGCCGTGCGGGCCAGCACCGCATCGCGCAGGCGCTGGATGTCGACCATGTCCGGCAGGATCTTTTCGGGCAGGGCGTTGCAATGGTTTTCCATCTGATCGGCCTCGCGCGCGGCCTGTTCCGCCTGTGGCAACGGCGCGCCCAGCCCGTACCGCGCCGCACCCTCGCCAAAGGCCGTTGCTGCGCCGGTTTCCATCACCGCGCGCGCGGCGCTGCGCGGCACCAACGCACCATAGTGCACCGCCCCGGCGGCGGCCTGAAACACCGGCAGATACTGCGCCAACGGAGGCCAGCCAGAACTGGCCCAACCGGTCGCCGCCTCCAACGCCAGCGGATCACCGATCACCGCCGCATCCAGCCCCGCTGCCTGCTCGGCGGTGAGCATTTCCCAGACCACCGCGCGCGGCGCCAAAGCCGCCACCGCCGCCGCCTGCACCCGGTGATGCGCCGGGTTGTCATGGATCTCGCCCAAGAACACCACGTCGGCGCGCGCCATCACCGCAAGCACGTCGTCCGGCACCGCGACGGCCCCGACGGGGGCCGCCCTTGCCATGACCGTCAGGCTCAGAACAATCAGAAATCTTATCATACGAGAAAGTGTTGCACCTCGCGCGACTGGGCTTCAAGGGTCTTGCGCATCTTCTGGAAGGCCACCACCTCCAGTTGTCGCACCCGTTCCTTTGACAGGCCCAGTTCATTCCCAAGGCTTTCCAAGGTGCGCGGGTCTTCGCGCAGCTTGCGTTCGCGCACGATCAGCCGTTCGCGCGCATTGAGCGCCTGCAGCGCCACGACCAGCCAGTCGCGCAGCCGGGCGGTATCATGTCTGTCCTCGACAAGTTCGGCGCTCTGGGCGCTGTCATCCTCCAGCGTGTCGATCCATTCCCGCCCGTCCTCGTCGGCGGACTGCACCGCATTGAGCGAAAAGTCCGACCCGGCGAGCCGCCCCTCCATCATCTCCACATCCCGCAATGGCACGCCGACCTCAGTCGCGATCATCTGATGCAACTGGTGGCGGTCCAGCACCTCGCCCTGCGTCGCCGCCTCGCGCTCCAGCTTGGCCTGCACCCGGCGCATGTTGAAGAACAGCGATTTCTGGCTGCTGGTGCTGCCGGTGCGCACCATGGACCAGTTGCGCATTACGTAATCCTGAACGCTGGCCTTGATCCACCACACCGCATAGGTCGAGAACCGCACGCCGCGATCAGGATCGAATTTTTCGGCCGCCTTCATCAGGCCCAGTCCGGCCTCTTGAATCAGATCGTTCATCGGCGCGCCATAGCGGCGAAACTTGGCCGCCATCGAGATCGCCAGCCGCATATAGGCGGTGATCAGCCGGTGCAACGCCGCCTCGTCGCGCTCATCACGCCAAGCATAGGCCAGTTTCAGCTCAGTCTCTGCATCCAGAAACTCCGCCTTCATCGCCCGCCGCGACAGCGACATGTCATCCGTCCAACGCTGTGCCATATTTCCCCCTCCATCCGCCTCGACAGTGCCGCATCTTGTCTGACACTCCATACGTGCTACGCAGGCCGGACTTGAGCGGATCACAAAAAGGCAAAACATGTCTTCGGGACTTACATTTATACTCGGAGGAGCCGCTTCAGGCAAATCCGAATTTGCCGAGATCCTCGCCCGGACCTCGGGAAAACCGCTGCACTACTTGGCCACATCACAACCTTTTGATCACGAGATGCGCCAAAAGGTCGACATTCATCGCGCCCGCCGTGGCACCGATTGGACGACGCATGAGGCCCCGCTTGAGCTTGCGCCGGTGCTAGAGGCCCTTCCGACAGGGGCGATCTGCCTGCTCGATTGCGCGACCTTCTGGCTCAGCAACCACATGATGGCCGAAAGCGATCTCGACGCGGCGCAGTCACGACTGCTACGGGCGCTCTCGGACTGCCCGGCAGCGGTGATCGTCGTCTCGAACGAGGTGGGTCAGGGCATCGTGCCCGCCGATGCGCTGTCACGCCGCTTTCGCGAGGCGCAGGGCCGGCTCAACATCGCGCTCGCCGCACGGGCCGATCTGGTGGTGCAGGTGGTCGCCGGGCTGCCCAATGTGCTGAAGGGGAAACTGCCATGACCCGGCTGCATCTGGTCCGACACGGCCCGACCCACGCCAAGGCCATGGTCGGCTGGTCCGACCTGCCCGCCGATCTGTCCGACCATGCCGCGCTGGCGCGACTCGCGGCGCATCTGCCGGAAACGGCGGCGGTCATCTCCTCTGATCTGTCCCGCGCCACAGCAACGGCGGACGCCATTCAGGGCCCCCGCCACCGCCTGCCCCACCACCGCGCCCTGCGCGAAATCAATTTCGGCCAATGGGAGCTGCGCAGCTACCGCGAGATCGAGGCCGAAGATCCCGATCTCGCCCGCGCCTATTGGCAAACTCCGGGCGATACCCGCCCCCCCGATGGCGAAAGCTGGAACGAGGTCCGCACCCGTGTGGATGCCGCCATTGACGCGCTGATCGCCCAGCACGCGGACGGCGATCTGATCGTGGTGGCCCATTTCGGCGTGATCCTGACCCAGGTCCAACGCGCGCTCGCGCTCGATGCCGAACAGGCCTTCGGGCACCGCATCGACAACCTCTCGGTGACCGAGATCACCCGCACCACCGAGGGCTGGCAGGTCGGGCGGATCAATCACCTTGCGTGACGCGCCGGCGCACAAATCATCATTTTGTGCCCGGCCCGACCCGGCCTAAGCTTTGCCCATGACATACGATCTTTTCCTCGGCGACCGGATGTATTCAAGCTGGTCCCTGCGCGGTTGGTTGATGCTCGAGAAATTCGGCCTCCCCTACCGCCCCCATATGGTCGGCCTCTACTCGGGCACCATGGCAACCGACCTCGCACCGCTGGCCCCCGCGCGCCTTGTTCCGGTGCTGCGCACACCAGACGGGACCATTGTGGGCGAAACCCTCGCCATGGCCGAAACCTTGGCCGAACGTCACCCGCAGGCGGGGCTCTGGCCCGCCGATCCCGCCGCCCGCGCCACCGCGCGCTGGCTCTGCGCCGAGATGGCCACCGGCTTTGCCGCCCTGCGGGCCGTCTGCCCGATGCAGCTTCAGCGCCAATATCAAGGCTTTGCCCCCACTGCGGCGGTTGTGGAGGATCTGGCCCGGCTGGACACAATCTGGACCCATGCCCGCGCCATCTCGGGCCAAACCGTCTCTGGCCAAACCGGGGGCTGGCTCTTTGGCGCCTACAGCCTCGCGGATGTGTTCTATACCCCGGTCGCGGCCCGGCTTGTCGGCTATGACCTGCCGATCAGCGACGCCGCGCGCGCCTACGCCACGGCGCTGCTGTCTGATCCGGCGGTGCGCGAATGGCGCCAACAGGCGCGAGAGGTCACATATGACCCCGAACCCTATGCCTGCGACTTGCCCGCAACCGCATGGCCGATTGCGGACTGACCCCGCCGCTTCTTCTTCGCCCAAATACTCAAATCCAACGGTGCCCCTTGCGGCGCCGTTAACCCTTTCTCAACCACACGCCCGCTAGCGATGGTCACACATGCTTCCTCACACGGGGACCGGACCCATCGTCTCACGCGCCTATACCGTCGCCTTTCAAGGGGTCGAGGCCCGGCTGGTCGAGGTGCAATGCGCCGTCGCCGCCGGACTGCCCGCCTTTGCCATCGTCGGCCTGCCCGACAAGGCGGTCTCCGAGGCCCGCGACCGGGTGCGTAGCGCGCTCAGCGCACTGGCCATCGCGCTGCCGGCCAAGCGGATCACCGTCAACCTGTCGCCCGCCGACCTGCCCAAGGAGGGCAGCCATTTTGATCTACCGATCGCGGTGGCGCTGCTCGCCGCGCTCGGGATTATCCCCGACGACATGGCCGAAACCGCCGTGGCCCTGGGCGAGCTTTCGCTTGACGGCACGCTGATCGCGGTGCCCGGAGCCCTGCCCGCCGCCATGACTGCCGCGCAAGAGGGGCGTAGCCTGCTCTGCCCCGCCGCCTGCGGCGCCGAGGCCGCCTGGGTCGGCGATTGCCAGGTGATCGGCGCTGAAAGTCTGGGCGCGGTCATCCGCCACGCCACCGGTCAGGCCGCGATCCCCCCGGCTGAACCGGGCGAAGTGCAACAGGCCCCGACCAACCGAGACCTGCGCGACGTCAAAGGCCAGGAACGGGCCAAACGCGCGCTGGAAATCGCCGCCGCCGGGCGTCACCACCTGATGCTGGTCGGCACGCCCGGATCCGGAAAATCCATGCTGGCGGCCCGCTTGCCGGGGGTGCTGCCGCCCCTCACCGCGCCCGAGGCGCTGGAAACCTCGATGATCCAATCGCTTTGCGGCGTGTTGGAAGAGGGCGGGATCAGCCGCACCCGCCCGTTTCGCGAACCGCATCACACCGCCTCGATGGCCGCCATCGTCGGTGGGGGTCGCCGCGCCCGACCGGGCGAAATCAGCTTGGCGCATAACGGCGTATTGTTCATGGACGAATTCCCCGAATTTTCGCGCACCGTGCTGGAAACCCTGCGCCAACCGATCGAGGCGGGCGAGGTGATGGTGGCCCGCGCCAACGCCCATGTGACCTATCCCTGCCGTTTTTTGCTGGTGGCCGCCGCCAACCCCTGCAAATGCGGCTATCTCTCCGATCCCGCCCGCGCCTGTGCCCGGGTGCCGCAATGCGGCGCCGATTATCTCGGGCGTATCTCCGGGCCACTGATGGACCGCTTTGACCTGCGGGTCGAGGTGCCCCCGGTCGCCTTCACCGATCTCGACCTGCCCGCCAATGGCGAAACATCCGAAACAGTCGCGGCGCGGGTCGCGGCGGCGCGAACGGTGCAGGCAAGGCGGTTTGCCGATCTTCCCGGCCTGCGCCAGAATGCCGATGCCGAAGGCGGGGTGCTGGACCAGATCGCAGCCCCCGATGCCGAGGGGCGCGCCCTGCTTACCAAGGCCGCCGAACGGTTCGGCCTTTCGGCGCGCGGCTATCACCGCATCCTGCGGGTGGCGCGCACCATCGCCGATCTCGACGGCGCGCAGGACGTCCGCCGCCCGCATCTGGCCGAGGCGCTCAGCTTCCGGCTGACGGCGCAACTCTCTGCCTGATCCAACCCGCCAAGGCACGCAGCGTCGCCTCCCCCTCTGGCAAATAGCGCCAGAAAAAGGGCCAGACATGCGGCAGATCACCGGCGATGACCTCGGCCACCGTGACCCCCTGCCCGCGCAGATGCGCCGCCATGCGTCGCGTGTCGTCAAGCATGATCTCAGTCCGCCCCACGGTCAGCCAGACCGGCCCGGCCCCGGCAAACCCGGCAAACAACGGCGAGGCCCGCGAATCGCGCGGATCGGCCCCTTGCAGATACATCTGTGCCATATCCTGCGTCCGCTCTGCCGGCAGCATCACGTCGCAGGCGACATTGGCCTGAAGACTGGCCCCCGAAAAGGTAAGATCGCTCAGCGGGGAAAAGGCAAAGCATCCCGCCGGCCGATCCGCCCCCCGCGCGCAGAGATCGCCCAGCAACGCCAGCGCCAAGCCACCACCGGCGCTGTCCCCGCCAAGCACGATCTGCCCCGGCGCTACCCCCCGCGCCAAAAGCGTCTCATAGGCCACCCGGGCATCTTCCAGCGCGGCGGGAAAAGGGTGCTCGGGGGCCAAGCGATAGACCGGCATCAAAACCGGCAACCCCGCCAGTTGCGCCAGTCGCGCCGCCAAGCCCTTGTGGGTCTCCGGGGCGCCAAAGACAAAGGCGCCGCCGTGAAAATAGAGGATCACCGGCCCCGCCCCCGACGCCGCCGACGCCCCGCCCAGCCAGAGACCGCCCGGCACAGCCGTCACCTGCACCCCGCGAGGCGGCGGAAAAAACAGCCGCGCCCGGCGGTGAAACCGGGCGCGCAGGGCATCAGGATCAACGACACGGGCCAGGTAACGCTTTTCGGTCAACCGCAGGATCAGGTTGAGGACACCTCGCTGCCAGCTCATCTCAGCCGGGCTTCGATCGCTTCCCAGATCTTTTCAGCCACATTGATACCGTCGAACCGCTCCAGCTCCTGAATGCCGGTGGGCGAGGTCACGTTGATCTCGGTCAGATAATCGCCGATCACGTCGATCCCGACGAAGACCTGACCCTTTTCCTTCAACAGCGGGCCAATGGCAGCACAGATCTCCAGATCGCGCGCGCTCAACCCGATTTTCTCTGGCCGCCCGCCCACATGCATGTTCGAGCGCGTCTCGCCCGCCGCCGGCACCCGGTTGATCGCGCCCACCGGTTCGCCATCAATCAGGATCACCCGCTTGTCGCCATTGCTGACGTCGGGCAGGAATTTCTGCGCGATCAACGGCTCCCGGCTGAAGCCGGTGAAAAGTTCGTGCAGCGAACTGAGGTTGCGGTCGTTCGCATCCAGCCGGAACACGCCGGCACCGCCGTTACCATAAAGCGGTTTGAGAATGATATCGCCATGCTTTTCCTTGAACGCCCGAATCGTGCGCAGATCGCGCGCGATAGTGGTCGGCGGCGTAAGCTCGGGAAAATCCAGCACCAGCAGCTTTTCGGGATAATTGCGCACCCAGAACGGATCATTCACCACCAGCGTCTGCGGCGCCAACCTGTCCAGCAAATGGGTCGCGGTGATGTAATGCATGTCGAACGGCGGGTCCTGACGCAGCCAGACCACATCCCAGTCGGCCAAGTCCACCTCGCGCTCCTCGCCCAGAATGGCCGGCGCTCCTGGCACCCGCTGCACGGTCATGTCGCAGCCGCGCGCGGTGATCCGCCCCTCCTGATAGGCAAGCTGGTCCGGCCCGTAGAAGAACAGCTCATGGCCCCGCGCCTGCGCCTCTTCGGCCAGCCGAAAGGTGCTGTCAGCATTGATGTCCACGGCCCCGATCGGGTCCATCTGAAAGGCGATTTTCATGGGCAGTTCCCTGTATCCGACGGCTTGATCCATCGATACATGGCCCAGCACGCCAGAGGGATCAATGGGGTCAGGCGCCGAAAGCGTTCTCGACGATCTCAAAGGCCCCGCGCCGGTCCACCAGCGCCACATCAAACCGCGCCCCGGTCAACTGGCCGGCGGGTTCGTCCTCAAGGAATTCGCTTGCCGCCGTATAAAGCCGTTTCATCTGCCGCGCGCCAAGCCGGTCAGCGGCGGTGGCAAAGTCCCGTGCCGATTTCACCTCGACAAAGATGACGTCGGCCCCCTGTCGCACGATCAGGTCAATCTCACCGCCCTTGCCGCGCCAGCGCCGCCGCGCGACGGAAAACCCGCGCCGCTCGTAATCCTGCGCGATACGCGCCTCCGCTGCCTCCCCCGACAGATAGGCCCTCAGGCCCCGGTCCCGCCGATCCGCCCCCCGTCGTGCCGCAAAGCCTTGCATGACATCACCTTTTCGCCAGTTTCAGCGCCAACTGATAGACCTCGCGCCGCTTTTGCCCGTGCATCCGGGCCACGAAATCGGCGGCATCCCGAACAGAGTGGTCTTCAAGCGCCGCGCGCAGGTCATTTTCTATGTCAGAAGCACTAACAGTCGGTAAATGCCCACGATCCACCAGAATCACGATTTCGCCGCGCGGTGGATCTTCGGCGGCCTGCTCTGCCAGCTCTGCCAGCGAGCCGCGGCGGACCTCCTCGAATTTCTTGGTCAGTTCACGGCACAGCGCGGCGGGCCGTTCGCCGCCCAGAACCTCGGCCATGTCAGCCAGACTCGCGGTCGCGCGTTTGGGGGATTCGTAAAACACCAGCGTACCGGGAATATCTCGCAACGCCTCCAGCCGCGTCCGCCGCGCCTGGCTGGCATTGGGCAGGAACCCTGCGAAAAAGAACGCATCGGTGGGCAGCCCGCCCAGAGTCAGTGCCGCCAGCGCCGCCGAGGCCCCCGGCGCGACGGTCACCAAAAATCCGGCCTCGGAGGCGGCGCGGCTCAGATCGTAGCCGGGATCGGCGATCAGCGGCATCCCCGCCTCGGAGGCGTAGGCGACCGAGCGCCCCTCGCCCAGCGCCGCCAGCAGCCGCCCCCGCGTGACGTCTCCGCTATGATCATGATAGGCAACGATCCGGCGCCCCTCCAGCGGCACGCCGTGAATCTCCATCAAGTGGCGCAGGCTGCGGGTGTCCTCGGCGGCGATCACATCGGCCGAGGCCAGGATATCCAGCGCCCGCAACGTGATGTCGCGCGCCGTCCCGATCGGGGTCGCCAGGAAATACAGCCCCGGAGACAAACTGACTTTTTGGTGATTCACGCTGGACCCGACCTTTCAGACGTTTATGATCCTGATCGATTGACATGCGGAGCCATACCGCCGGATCAGGGAGTTCGTTTCGTTATGTTTGCCGTTTTCACCACCGCCCGCAAGGCGGCGCTTGCCCTTCTCGCCCTGACCGCAGCCGCGCTGCTATCGTCCTGTGATACCACCATGGTGGGCGGCGGCGGGGGGCCGTCGATCAATACCTCCAAACCCGTGCCCGTCGCCCTGCTGGTGCCTAAAGGCTCCGGTCATGAAGGCGACGCGATCCTGGCGCAAAGTCTGGAGAACGCGGCGCGTCTCGCCATCGCCGATCTGCAGAACGTCCAGATCGACTTGCGCGTCTACGACACCCGGGGCGACGCCGCAACCGCCGCCTCTGTCGCTTCGCAAGCGGTGAGCGAAGGCGCGCGGCTTATCCTTGGTCCGGTCTATGCCGAGACCGCCAACGCCGCCGGTCATGCCGTGGCGGGGCGCCAGATCAACGTGCTATCCTTCTCCAACAACCCCACCATAGCCGGCGGCAACGTCTTTGTGCTTGGCCCGACCTTCGAGAACACCGCGCGGCGGCTCTCTGGCTATGCCGTGCGTCATGGCAAGGGCAATATCGTGATCGTGCACGGCACCGACGTGGCCGGTCAGGTCGGGCGCAATGCGATCCGCACCGCCATGGCCGAAACCGGCGCGCGAGAGGTCGGCGCAGTCGGCCATGAGCTGTCGCAGCAAGGGGTAATCAACGCCATCCCCGCAATTCGCGACGCGGTTCAGACCCAGAGCGCCGACGCGGTCTTTCTCACCGCGACCACCGCCGGGGCGCTGCCGCTGTTGTCGCAACTCCTCCCCGAGGCGGGCGTGTCCCCGGTGACGACGCAGTACATCGGCCTGACCCGCTGGGATATCCCGTCGCAGACGCTGGCGCTGCCGGGGGTGCAGGGCGGCTGGTTCGCGATGCCCGACCCGGTGTTGTCGCAGCAGTTCCGCGACCGCTATGCCCATACCTATGGCGGCCCGCCGCACCCGATCGGCGGTCTGGCCTATGACGGTATCGCCGCCATCGGCGCACTGGTGGGCGCCGGGAAATCCGACGCGCTGACTGGCGCCGCCCTGACCCAGAATGCCGGTTTCAAGGGCGTCAGCGGCATCTTCCGCCTGCGTCCCAACGGCAGCAACGAACGCGGCCTCGCAGTGGCCACGATCCAGAACAAACAGGTGGTTGTGATTGACCCTGCCCCGTCAAGCTTCTCCGGCGCCGGATTCTGATCCGGCCCCGGGTGCCGCCAGCCGCCAAGCTGGCGCCCTGCCGGCGCCGTCCGGCCCGCTGATCTGCGATGAGAACGTCATTTTCGACGCAGTTTCCGTGCGCGTGCAGATCGACGCTGCAGCCTCGGCCACCACGGATCCGGCGAAAATGCGGGCCGAAACCGTGCGCATTCTTCGCACCGCGCAGGAGGAGGGGCGCGCAGCCATCGCCGCCGCCTTTGAGGAACAGCCCTTTGCCGCGCGCCCGCTGACACGCTCCTATACCTACCTGACCGACGGGCTGGTCACCTCGGCGTTGCATCTGGCGACGGCCCATCTGCACCCGCTGCCCAATCCGACAACAGCCGAACAGATCGCGGTGATCGCCGTGGGTGGCTATGGCCGGGGCGAAATGGCACCGTTTTCGGATGTCGATCTGCTGTTCCTGACCCCGTCCAAGATCACCGCCTGGGCCGAGAGCGTGATCGAATCCATGCTCTATACCCTGTGGGACATCAAGCTGAAGGTCGGCCATGCCAGCCGCACGATCCGCGATTGTATCCGGTTGGGCCACGAAGATTTCACCATCCGCACCGCCCTGCTGGAGCATCGCTTTCTCGCTGGCCACGGGCCGCTTGCCAAGGAATTGAACACTCGGCTGAAGAGCGAGTTGTTCTCGGACGGGGCCCGCGCCTTTATCGAAGCCAAACTGTCAGAACGCGAAGCGCGCCATCGCAAACAGGGCGAACGCTATGTGGTGGAGCCCAACGTCAAAGAGGGCAAGGGCGGGTTGCGCGACCTGCAATCGCTGTACTGGATCGCCAAATACATCCACGGGGTGCAGAACACCGCCGAGCTGGTGCCTCTGGGCGTGTTTCACCCCGACGAGTTCGACCGCTTTGTCGAGGCCGAGGATTTTCTCTGGGCGGTGCGCTCCCATATGCACCTGATCACCGGACGACCGACCGAACAGCTGACCTTTGATCTGCAGGTCGAGGTGGCCGAACGCATGGGCTATCGCGACCGGGCCGGGCGACGCGGCGTGGAAGTCTTCATGCAGCGCTATTTCCGCGAAGCGACGGCGGTGGGCGATCTGACCCGGATCTTTCTGACCAAGCTTGAGGCGGTCCACCTCAAGAACGAACCCTTGCTGGAACGGATCTTTCGCCGCCGCCCCCGGGTGCGCGCGGGCTATCAGGTGATCAACAATCGCCTTGCCGTTTCCGACCCCGAGGCATTTCTCGCCGACAAGGTGAACCTGCTGCGGCTGTTCGAAGAGGGGCTGCGCACCGGCATGTTGATCCACCCGGACGCGATGCGTCTGGTCACCGCCAATCTGCATCTGATCGACGACGAGATGCGCGCCGACAAAGAGGCACGGCGCATCTTTCTCGACCTGCTGCTCAAACATGGCAATCCGGAACGCGCGCTGCGCCGGATGAACGAGCTTGGCGTGCTTGCCGCCTTCCTACCGGAATTCGAACCGATCGTGGCGATGATGCAGTTCAACATGTATCACAGCTATACGGTGGACGAGCATATCATCCAGTGCATCGCCCAGCTTGCCAAAATCGAACGCAACGAGCTGACCGAATCACTTCCGATCGCGTCGAACATCCTTGAACAGGGCGTGAACCGTCGCGTGCTTTATGTGGCGCTGCTGCTGCACGACATCGCCAAGGGCCGGCCCGAGGATCACTCGATCCTTGGCGCGAAGATCGCGCGCGACGTCGCGCCGCGGCTGGGTCTGAGCAAAAGCGAAACCGAAACCGTGTCCTGGCTGGTGCGCTATCACTTGCTGATGTCTGACATGGCGCAGAAACGCGATATCGCCGATCCGCGCACGGTGCGCGATTTCGCCAAGGCGGTGAAGACGGTCAAACAGCTGGATCTTTTGACCGTGGTTACCGTGTGCGACATCCGCGGCGTCGGCCCCAACGTCTGGAACAACTGGAAAGCGGCGCTGATCCGCGCGCTCTATCGTCAGACCCGCCGTGCGCTTGAGACCGGGATGGAGGATCTGACCCGCGAAAACCGGGGGGCCGAGGCCAAGAAGGCGCTGCGCGACGCCCTGCCCGACTGGCCGAAATCCGTGCTCAAGACCGAAACCGCGCGCCACTATCCACCCTATTGGCAGGGGCTGCACCTCACCGCCCATGTGGATTTCGCCGAGATGCTGCGCGAACTGGAGCAAAAGGGCGACCCGTCCGAGATCCTGATCCGCCTGCACCCCGACGAAGACCGCGACGCTACCCGTGCCTGTTTCGTGATGGTGGATCATCCCGGCATCTTTGCCCGCATCGCCGGCGCGCAGGCGCTGGTCGGGGCGAACGTGGTCGATGCGCGCAGCTACACGACCAAGGACGGCTATGTCACCGATGCCTTCTGGATTCAGGATTCCGACGGTCATCCGTTCGAGGCCGATCGCCTGCCGCGCTTGACCCAGATGATCCGCAAGACGCTGCGGGGCGAGGTGATGGCAGGCGAGGCGCTGAAATCGCGCGACCGCATTCGCAAGCGCGAAAAAGCCTTCAACGTGCCGACCCATATCACCTTCGACAATGACGGCTCCGAGATCTACACCATCATCGAGGTCGACACCCGCGACCGCCCCGGGCTGCTGTATGATCTGGCGCGCGCGATGGCTGCGGCCAATGTCTATATCGCCAACGCAGTGATCGCGACCTATGGCGAACAGGTGGTGGACAGCTTTTACGTCAAGGACATGTTCGGGCTGAAATACCACTCCAAGGCCAAGCAGAAATCGCTTGAGGCCAAGCTGCGCAAAGCCATCACCGAAGGGGCCGAGCGCGCGGAAACCTAGACGCGGCGGCCCTTTTCCGCGCTGGGCAAAGCGGGTAAGCCTGCCGGGAAACAGTCAGAAAGAACGCCCCGTGCCAACCCCAGCCCGTGTGAGTGCAGGATGAAACCGATCCGCCTGATGGCCGGGTTCTTTACCGTCGGCGTCTGGACAATGGCCAGCCGCGTGCTGGGCTTTGTGCGTGACGCGATGATCCTTGCCCTGCTGGGCACCGGCCCGCTGTACGAGGCCTATGTCGTGGCCTTCCGGCTGCCCAACCTGTTCCGCCGCTTCTTTGCCGAAGGCGCCTTCAACATGGCCTTCGTGCCGATGTTCTCGAAGAAATTCGAGAACGACCAAGATCCGCAAGGCTTTGCCGAGGACGCGTTGAGCGGGCTGGCCAGCGTGTTGATCGCGCTGACGCTGCTGGCGCAGCTGGCGATGCCGTGGATGATCTTTGCCATGGCCAGCGGGTTCAGCGGTCAGGCCCGGTTCGACCTGTCGGTCGAATTTGGCCGCATCGCCTTTCCCTATGTGCTGTTCATCTCACTGGCGGCGCTGTTCTCGGGCATCCTGAACGCCACGGGGCGGTTCGCCGCCGCTGCCGCCGCGCCGGTGCTGTTGAACGTGATCCTGGTCTCGGCCATGGCGGCGGCGCATTGGCTCGGCGGCGACGTGGCGCGCACGCTGATCTGGGCGATCCCGGCGGCCGGCGTGGCCCAGCTGGCGCTGGTCTGGTGGGCCTCGGCAAAGGCCGGCTTTGCGCTACGCCCGCGTCGTCCGCGCTGGACCCCCGAACTGGCACGACTGGTGCGCATCGCCGTGCCTGCCGCGCTGGCAGGCGGTGTGGTGCAGGTGAACCTGTTGGTCGGTCAACAGGTGGCCAGTTATTTTGATCGTGCCGTGGGCTGGCTCTACGCCGCCGACCGGCTCTATCAGCTGCCGCTTGGCGTGGTCGGCATCGCCATCGGCGTGGTGCTGCTGCCGGATCTGTCGCGTCGGCTGGCCGCCAAGGACGAAACCGGCGGGCGGCACGCGTTTTCCCGCGCTGGCGAGGTGTCGCTGGCGCTGACCATTCCGTCAGCCGTGGCGCTGATGGTGATCCCGCTGCCGCTGGTTGCGGTGCTATTCCAGCGCGGCGAGACGACCGCCACCGACAGCGCCGCCATCGCGCAGGCAGTGGCGATCTATGGGCTCGGCCTGCCCGCCTTCGTGCTGCAAAAGATCCTGCAACCGCTGTTCTTCGCCCGCGAAGACACCACGACACCGTTCCGCTATGCGCTGGTGGCAATGGCGTTGAATGCCGCCGCCGCCATCGGGCTCACGCCCGTTCTCGGCTGGCTCGCCCCCGCGATTGCCACCACCGCAGCGGCTTGGGTGATGGTGCTGCTGCTGGCGCGCGGCGGGCGACAGTTCGGCGACGTCGCCCGCTTCGACGCCCGCTTTCGCAGCCGCATCTGGCGCATCTGCCTTGCCGCCGCCGTGATGGGGGCCGTGCTCTGGGCCACGGCGCGGGCGCTGGAGACGGCGCTCAACACCGGCGGGCTGCGCTATCTGGCGCTGTTCGGGCTGGTGACGGTGGGCATCGTGGTCTATTTCGCCACCGCCCATGTGATCGGCGCGGTGCGGCTTTCGGACTTCTCCCGCTCCCTGCGCCGCAAAGGCTGAAGCTGGGGCTGACTTTCGCAAAGATGTCACATGGGACAGCGGCGCGAAAATCCGCTAATATCCCTCGCTGCAATCGCTGAGTCTCGAAAGGAAAGCGTCATGCTCCATAACGAAGGTACCCTGGACCGCGCCCTGCGCATCATCGTCGGTCTGATCCTCCTGTCGCTGATCTTTATCGGCCCCAAAACCATGTGGGGCCTGGTCGGGTTGATCCCGCTGGCAACCGGGCTGTTGGGCTGGTGCCCGCTGTACCAGATCCTCGGTCTCAAGACCTGCCCGATGAAAAAGTGATCTGCGAAAAAGTGATCTGAACTGCATCGCCAAGCGCCCTGCAACCGCAGCGTTTGAGCGCGCAGTTTGAACCGACCGCCCGGCGGCAACGCCGGGCGGGGTCGGCCTCAATCGTGCCGGATCCGCCCGCGTATCCGCGCCCAGCCGCCGGGCGATACGAAGATCGACAGCGTAAAGCCGGTGGCGAAACCGCCCAACTCGGCAACCCAGTCGGGGCTGCCGCCAAAGATCAACCCGAACACCAGTTGAATGCCCATCAGCATCGCGATCAGCGAAAACGCCCGCGTCTGGTTCGCCCCCACCGCGCCAAGCCGCCGCCACAGGATATAGGTGAACGCCCCGATCAAGCCGTAGACGGCGGGAAACCCGCCGATCAGCGGCATCGGATCGTTCAGCAGCAGCGCATAGATCAACGCGCCACCAATCGCCGACACCAGAAAGATCGCCAGCATCGCCAGACTGCCGAACACCTCGGCCACCATCTTGCCCATCGCCAGCACGAAAACACCAACGAACAGCGCATGGGTGAACGAGGTATGCACGAACGAATAAGAGACAAAGCGCAGCAGATGCGCGATCGGCCATGTTCCATTGCGCCACATCCAATCAAAGATCTCGCCCGAGAACGCATAGGTCTGGATCGCGGACAGCCGCCAGCCCACCGCGGCGGGCCCGCCAATGATGCCGCGCGCCCCGAGGAAAAACGTAACCTCGATCCCCATGATCACCAGAAACAACGCCGCCACCACCGGGGGCAGCGGGTTCACCGCCCCATTATGCGGGTCTTGCTCCATGATCCGGTCTCCTTGCCTGCCTGACTGCCGGTGCCGGTTGACGGCACCTGAGGGCATGGGTAAGCGACACAGGTCCATTTATCCAGACGGGAGTTCGCACGATGACCGAGACTACGTTCACGCCGCGGGTGTTTTCCGGGATCCAGCCCTCCGGTAACCTCCACCTCGGCAATTATCTCGGCGCGCTCAAGCGGTTCGCTGATGCGCAGAACAAGGGCATCGAGTCGATCTATTGCATGGTCGATCTGCACGCGATCACCGTCTGGCAAAATCCCGCCGATCTGCGCCGCGCCACGCGCGAACTTTGCGCCGGGTTCATCGCCTCCGGCATCGACCCGGAAAAATCCATCCTCATCAACCAAAGCCAGGTGCCCGAACACGCCCAGCTTGCCTGGGTGTTCAACTGCGTCGCGCGCATGGGCTGGATGCAGCGCATGACCCAGTTCAAGGACAAGGCCGGCAAGAACACGCAGGACGTCTCGCTGGGGTTGCTCGCCTACCCCTCGCTGATGGCCGCTGACATCCTGATCTATCACGCCACCCATGTTCCGGTGGGCGAGGATCAGAAACAGCACCTTGAACTGACCCGCGACATCGCCGCCAAGTTCAACCACGACTATGGCGTTGATTTCTTTCCGCTGACCGAACCGGTGATCGAAGGTGCCGCAACCCGGGTGATGAGCCTGCGTGACGGCACCAAGAAGATGTCGAAATCCGATCCCTCGGATGCCAGCCGGATCAACCTGACCGACGATGCCGACACCATCGCCAAGAAGATCCGCAAGGCCAAGACCGACCCCGAGCCGCTACCCGACAACACCGATGCGCTGGACGACCGGCCCGATGCCCGCAACCTCGTCAACATCTATGCCGCGCTGGCCGACACCACGGTGGAACAGGTGATCGCGGATCATGCCGGGCAGAACTTTGCCACCTTCAAACCGGCGCTGGCCGATCTGGCCGTCGCCAAGCTGTCGCCGATCACCAAGGAAATGAGTCGCCTGATGGGCGAGCAGGACGAGATCGACCGCATCCTGACCCGTGGCGCCGAGCGGGCCCGCGCGATCACCGCCCCGATCCTGCGCCAGACCTATGACATCGTCGGCATGGTCGGCCCGGTCGAGATCTGATCCGCCCCCTTTTACTGACCGAATGACACGGCCCGGACGTCTTTTACGTTCCGGGCCGTTTTCTGTACCGGCCCCCTCTCCCCTTTTGCGCGCGCCCGTGCCGCCGACCGCCCCGCGACATCAGGGCTCTAGACCTTCCCCCGTCTTGTTCTTAGTGTCCGCCGGCAGACTAGGAGAACGACATGGCCACCGGCACAAACATCCGCACCTATTTCAATGGCACTTGGCACAACGGCGACACCCCGATCATCAGCGCGGCCGATCACGGCGCTTGGCTCGGTTCGGGGGTCTTCGACGGGGCGCGCCTGTTCGAGGGGATGACCCCGGACCTTGATCTGCACTGCGCCCGCATCAACCGCTCGGCCAAGGCAATGATGCTCAAGCCCACGATCGGCGACGAGGAAATGGTGGAGATCGCGAAAGAGGGGCTCAAGGCCTATGGCCCCGACTCGGCGGTCTATATCCGGCCGATGTACTGGGGCATCAACGGCGATGAGTCTGCGCTGGTCCCCAAGGCTGACGAGACCGGATTTGCCTTGTGTCTGGAAGAAATCCCGATGCCCGCGCCCGAGGCCGGCACCACCCTGACCCGCACCCGATTCCGCCGCCCGGTTCTGGAAAACGCGATCTGCAACGCCAAGGCCGGCTGTCTTTATCCCAACAACGCCCGGATGCTGGTCGAGGCGCGCTCCAAAGGCTTTGCCAATGCGCTGGTCGCCGATGCCACTGGCAACGTCGCCGAGACCGCCACCGCCAACGTCTTCATGGTCAAGGATGGCGAGGTGTTCACGCCGATTTCCAACGGCACCTTCCTGGCTGGCATCACCCGCTCGCGGCACATGAAGAACATGCGCGCCGAGGGCATGACGGTGCATGAGACCGTGCTGACCTTCAAGGATTTCGAAGAGGCCGACGAGATCTTTCTCTCGGGCAATTTCAGCAAGGTGACCCCGGTGACCGCCTTTGAAGAAAACCGCTACCAGATGGGTCCGGTAACCCGGCGCGTACGCGAGATGTACTGGGACTGGGCCGCCTCGACCCGATAGGCCAAGAGTCGCCGCGCTTGCCTGACATATCGGCATCGGGCATCATCCGCGCCGAGGAGAGACCCTGTATGCGCAAATTTCTGGTCGTTCTGGACGACAGCCGCGAATGTCTGAACGCCATGCGTTTTGCCGCCATGCGCGCCGCCCATACCGGGGCGGGCGTGATGATTCTTTCGGTGATCCCGCCGGAGGAATTCAACCACTGGATCGGCGTCGGCGAGGTCATGCGCGAAGAGGCGCGGGACCGCATCCACGCCCATTTCGAGGTCTTCGCCAAGTGGATGCGCGACAAGCAGGGGGTCGACCCCGAACTGGTGATCCGGGAAGGCCAGTCGGTCGAAGAGATCATCGCGCAGGTGCAGGAAGACCCCAGCATCGGAATTCTGGTGCTGGGCGCGGGCACCGGACGCAAGGGGCCGGGGCCCTTGGTCACCCAGATGAGCAAATCCGCCGGCAGCCTGCCGATCCCGATCACCATCGTGCCCGGCGACCTGAGCAAGGAAAAGCTTGAGGCGATCACCTGACGCCCCCTCCCCCGGATCTTTCGGGAATGCCGGCCTCTCAACCGTCTTAGAACCGTTCCAAACCTTGACGTATCGCGGTCGCAGACGCATATAAGGGACAACCCAGCAAAGGTGCATGTCAGATGTTCATCCAGACCGAATCGACCCCGAACCCGGCGACACTGAAATTCCTGCCCGGCCAGACCGTGCTGGAGGCCGGCACCGCCGATTTTGCCTCGGCCGAGGCCGCCGCGAATTCCCCGCTGGCCACCCGCATCTTTGCCGTCGATGGCGTCACCGACGTGTTCTTCGGCAATGATTTCGTCACCGTCACCAAGGCCGACAGCGTCGAATGGGACCACATCAAACCCGCGATTCTGGGTGCGGTGATGGAGCATTACCAGTCCGGTGCCCCAGTGATGGAAGGCGCGGACGACCCGGCCTCGGGCCATGCCGACTTCAGCGGCGAGGATTCCGAGATCGTCGGCCAGATCAAGGAGCTGTTGGACAGTCGCGTGCGCCCCGCCGTGGCACAGGACGGCGGCGACATCACCTTCCACGGGTTTGAGCGCGGCGTGGTCTATCTGCATATGCAGGGTGCCTGCGCGGGCTGTCCCTCGTCCACGCTGACCCTGAAGATGGGCATCGAAAACCTGTTGCGCCACTACATTCCCGAAGTGATCGAGGTGCGCCCGGTCTCGGTCTGATCCGCAGACAGGCCAGCGGCATGACACACGTTCCCCTGATCCTGTCCTTTGACACCTCGGCCGCGCATTGCGCGGCCGCCTTGCTGTCGGGCAACCAAATTCTGGCGAGTTGCGGCGAGGATATGGGCCGGGGTCAGGCCGAACGGCTGTTTCCCTTGCTGGAAGAGCTGCTGGCCGGGGCCGGTGTGACATGGGGTGATCTTGCCGCCATTGCCGTCGGCGTCGGTCCGGGCAATTTCACCGGCATCCGCATCGCCGTCTCTGCCGCGCGTGGGTTGGCGCTGGGGCTGAAGGTTCCGGCGATCGGCGTCTCCTGCTTCGATGCGCTGCGCGAAGGCACCGCCGAACCGGTCCTGACCACCGTCTCTGCCCCTCGTGGCGCGGTCTATCTCGGCCCGCCCGATGCCACGCCCTTGGGGCCGGTGCAACCGGGTGAGATCCCTGCGCCCCTGCTGCACAGCGGTCTGTCCGTAATCGGGGCCGAGGCCGAGGCGTTGGCGCATCTGACCGGCGGGCGCGCCCTGCCCCCGGTTTATCCGATGGTCGAGGCCATTGCCCGCGCCGCCAGCCGCCGTGTCCGCCCCGACGCGCCGCTGCCGAAACCGCTGTATATCCGCTCTGCCGACGCCGCCCCCTCGCGCGAGGCACCGCCGGTCCTGCTGGACTGATGCCCACAGCGACATCCGCCCTTACGCCCGAGGATATGGCTGCCACCCATGCGGCGGCCTTTACCCAATCGCGCCCGTGGCGGGCGGATGAATTTTCCGCCCTGATCCAACTACCCGGCTGCTTTGCCACCGGGGACGCCGCCTGTTTCGCGCTGGTCCGGGTGATCGCCGATGAGGCCGAACTTTTGACCATCGCCACCGCCCCCGCCCAGCGCCGCCAAGGTCGCGCGCGGATCTGCATGGCGGCATGGATAGCCGAGGCGGCCACGCGCGGCGCAACGCGGGCCTTTCTTGAGGTGGCGCATGACAACCCCGCCGCGCTCTCGCTTTACGAGACGATGGGGTTTCATCGCAGCGGCTTGCGTCGCGGATATTACCCCCGCACCGGGGCCGAAGCTGCCGATGCCGTGGTCATGTCGCGCCCACTTCCCTGAGGTCAGCGTCGGAAATCCTGAACCCGATGGTCAAAAGCGGGTTGACCGTTTGCACCTGCTGCGGCCTAAATTGACAGGTCAAGACATTCGGCGTGCCCATTTGCTGTCCATCCGGACCGGCGGCCTGCCGCAATCAGAAAAAACCAACCGGGAGTATAACGATGACCCTTTTGAAATCCCTGATGGGGGCCGCCGCCGCAATGGCCCTGAGCGCGGGCGCCGCACTGGCCGAACCGGCGCTGATCTTCGACCTTGGTGGCAAATTCGACAAAAGCTTTAACGAGGCGGCCTTCACCGGGGCGCAACGCTGGGCCGATGAGACCGGCGGCAGCTTTCGCGAGATCGAACTACAATCCGAGGCCCAGCGCGAACAGGCCCTGCGCCGCTTTGCCGAGGCCGGTGCCAACCCGATCATCACCATGGGCTTTGCCATGGCCGACCCTCTCAGCAATGTCGCCCCGGATTATCCCGACACCAAATTCGTCGTGGTCGATGTGACATGGATCAAGGGCGACAACATCCGCCAGCTTGGCTTTGCCGAGCATGAAGGCTCCTATCTGGTCGGGATGCTGGCCGCGATGGCCTCGAAATCCGGCACCGTCGGCTTTATCGGCGGGATGGATGTGCCGCTGATCCGCCACTTTGGCTGCGGCTATGCGCAGGGGGTGAAAGCGGTCAACCCGGACGCCAAGATCATCGCCAACATGACCGGGACGACCCCGGCGGCGTGGAATGACCCGGTCAAGGGCTCGGAATTGACCAAGGCGCAGATCAGCCAGGGCGCCGATGTGATCTATGCCGCCGCCGGCGGCACCGGCGTGGGCGTATTGCAGACCGCCGCCGACGAGGGGATTCTGTCGATCGGGGTGGACAGCAACCAGAACCACCTGCATCCGGGCAAGGTGCTGACTTCGATGCTGAAACGCGTCGATGTTGCGGTCTATGACGCCATGAAAGCAGGCAACGACGTGGAACCCGGTGTCTTTGTGCTGGGTTTGGCCGAAGATGGTGTCGGCTATGCGCTGGATGACAACAACGCTGCGCTGATCACCCCGGAAATGAAGGCTGCGGCGGACAGCGCGCGCGACAAGATCATCAGCGGTGATATCAAGGTCACCAGCTATTACGAAAACGACAGCTGCCCGGTTCTGGACTTCTGATCCGGACCCGACACACAGGCGAACGGGCCGTGCGACGTTTCCCGCACGGCCCTTGTTTTCTGCGGGGGCCTTATGAGCGATACATCACCAGCCATTGAACTGCGCGGCATTTCCAAGGCGTTCGGGCCGGTGCAGGCCAACAAGGACATCTCGATCCGGGTGATGCCGGGCACGATTCACGGCATCATCGGTGAAAATGGCGCCGGAAAATCGACGCTGATGAGCATCCTCTATGGTTTCTACAAGGCCGATGCGGGCGAGGTTTTCATCAACGGCCGCAAAACCGAGATCCCCGATAGCCAGGCGGCCATTTCCGCCGGCATCGGCATGGTGTTTCAGCATTTCAAACTGGTCGAGACCTTCACCGTGCTGGAAAACGTCATTCTGGGTGCCGAGGAAGGGCGGCTGCTGCGCCCCTCGCTGGCCCGCGCGCGCAAGGTGCTGGCCGAATTGGCGGTGGAATACGAGCTGAACGTCGATCCAGACGCGCGCATCGACCAGATTGGCGTCGGGATGCAGCAGCGGGTCGAGATCCTCAAGGCGCTCTACCGGCAGGCCGATATCCTGATCCTTGACGAACCCACCGGCGTTCTGACCCCGCCCGAGGCCGACCACCTGTTTCGCATCCTCGACAACCTGCGGGCCGAGGGCAAGACCATCATCCTGATCACCCACAAGCTGCGCGAGATCATGGACATCACCGACACCGTCAGCGTGATGCGCCGCGGCGAAATGACGGCAACCGTAAAGACCGCCGAGACCACCCCCGAGGAGCTGGCCGAGCTGATGGTGGGCCGCAAGGTGCTGTTGCGGGTGGACAAGGCCCCCGCGACCCCCGGCAAGATGGTGCTGGAGGTCAAGAACCTGCGCGTGCGCGACGATCAGCGGGTGGAACGCGTCAAGGGCGTCGACCTGAACCTGCGCGCCGGTGAAATCTTGGGCATCGCCGGGGTGGCGGGCAACGGGCAATCCGAACTGTTGGAGGTGCTGGGCGGCATGCGCCCCGCTACCGGCACGGTCACGCTGAACGGTACCACGCTCAAGTTGGAGGGGCGCGGCTCGGACGGGCAGTCGCGGCGGGCGGCGGGCATCGCCCATGTGCCCGAGGATCGCCAACGCGAAGGGCTGATCATGGAATTCCACGCTTGGGAAAACGTCGCCTTTGGCTATCACCACGATCCGGCCTTTTGCCGCGGGCCGTTGATGGTGAACGCCGCGCTGGTCCGCGACACCGAGGCGAAGATGGAAAAATTCGATGTGCGCCCGCCAGACCCGGCGCTGGCGGCCAAGAACTTCTCGGGCGGCAACCAGCAGAAAATCGTGGTGGCGCGCGAGATCGAGCGCAATCCCGATCTTCTGCTGGTGGGCCAACCCACGCGCGGGGTGGATATCGGCGCGATCGAGTTCATTCACAAACAGATCGTCGCCCTGCGCGATCAGGGCGCGGCGGTGCTGCTGGTCAGTGTCGAGCTGGATGAAATTCTGGCGTTGTCGGATCGTATCGCGGTGATGTTTGACGGTCGCCTGATGGGCGAACGCCTGCCCGATCAGACCGATGAACGTGAACTGGGCCTGTTGATGGCCGGTGTATCGGGGGCGGCAGCATGAGGCGCATGAAAGCGACACGACCTGACTTGATGTGCCTTTCTAGCCTGGGGCGCGTAGCGACCCGGGCTGCGCCCGCCCGCCCCCATGGCGGGCGCATTCGCGCCCACCCGGGCGGCCGCAGCCCTTATCACGGGGCTGACCTCCCCTGCGGGATGCCAAACACGCCTGTTCGAAAGGCCCGCTGATGGACAAGATGCCGAAATGGGCCGATGTGGTCCTGATCCCTTTGATCAGCCTGATCCTTGCCGCCGCGCTGTCGGCGCTGGTGATCCTTGGCATCGGAGAAGACCCGGTTGCCGCGGTCAAGATGATGGTCTCTGGCGCACTGGGCTCGACCTATGGCTGGGGCTATACGCTGTATTACGCCACCAATTTCATGTTCACCGGGCTGGCCGTCGCGGTCGCCTTTCATGCCCGTCTGTTCAATATCGGCGGCGAAGGGCAGGCAATGCTGGGCGGGTTGGGCGTGGCGCTGATGTGCCTTTATGTGCCTTGGCCGCACTGGTCGCTGGCGCTGATCGGCGCCACCACGCTTGCCGCGCTGTTTGGCGCGGCCTGGGCGATGATCCCGGCTTGGCTACAGGCAAAGCGCGGCAGCCATATCGTGATCACCACCATCATGTTCAATTTCATCGCCTCGGCGGTGCTGAACTATGTTCTGGTCAACCTGATGCGGCCAAAGGGGTCGATGGACCCGGCCACCGCCCGGTTCCCCGAGGCGGCGCATCTGCCGACCCTGCATGATCTTCTGGCCCCGCTCGGCATCAGTTTTTCCAAGGCCGCCCCCGCCAATGTCAGCCTGCTGGTCGCCGTCGCGGCCTGTATCCTCGTCTGGTTGCTGATCTGGCGCACCCGTTTGGGATACGAAATCCGCGCCTATGGCCACTCCGAGACCGGCGCGCTTTATGCCGGGATCTCGCCGGTCAAGATCACCATGATCACCATGCTGATCTCGGGCGGACTGGCCGGGATGATGGCGATCAACAACGTCATGGGTGAGGCCGAGCGGTTGGTGCTGAACGCGACCGAGGGCGCGGGGTTCATCGGCATCGCCGTCGCGCTGATGGGGCGCAGCCACCCGTTCGGGGTGTTCCTTGCCGCGATCCTGTTCGGTTTTCTCTATCAGGGCGGGGCCGAACTGGCGCTGTGGACAAGCATCCCGCGCGAGCTGATCGTGGTGATTCAGGCGCTGGTGATCCTGTTCACCGGGGCGCTGGACAACATGGTGCGGATGCCGCTTGAAAAGCTGTTCCTGTCGCTGCGGAGGGCGCGCACATGATGGACCTCATGACGCTGATCCCGGTGCTCGACAGCACGATCCGGCTGTCGACACCGCTGTTGCTGGCCTGTCTGGCCGGGCTGTTTTCCGAGCGCGCCGGGGTGTTCGATATCGGGCTTGAGGGCAAGATGCTGATGGCGGCCTTCTTCTCGGCTGCCATTGCCTCGGTCACCGGCTCGGTCTGGCTGGGGCTACTGGCCGGGATCGCGTCCTCGATGGTGCTGGCGGGGCTGCACGGGCTGGCCTCGATCACCTTTCGCGGCAACCAACTGATTTCCGGCGTGGCGATCAATTTTCTCGCCGCCGGGATCACCGTGCTGATCGCGCAGCACTGGTTCCATCAGGGCGGGCGCACCCCCTCGCTGATCGGTGCCGGACGCTTTTCCCCGATCGAGCTGCCATTGGCGGGCCCGCTTTCCGGCGTGCCGGTGCTGGGGCCGGTCTATAGCGATCTGCTGTCGGGGCATTCGGTGCTGGTCTATATTGCCTTTCTTGCTGTGCCCGCGACGTGGTGGGTGCTGTATCGCACCCGCTTTGGCCTGCGCCTGCGCGCGGTGGGGGAAAACCCGGCGGCGGTGGATACCTCTGGCGTTTCGGTCGTCGGGATGCGCTATGCCGCCGTCGCCATCTGCGGGCTGTTGTGTGGGATCGCCGGGGCCTATCTTGCCACCGCGCTGCAAGCCGGGTTCGTCAAGGATATGACTGCCGGGCGCGGCTTTATCGCGCTGGCGGCGCTGATCTTCGCCAAGTGGCGGCCTTGGCACGCGATGTGGGCCTGCCTGCTGTTCGGCTTTCTGCAGGCGGTTGCCCTGCGCTATCAGAACATCGACATCGGCGGCGTGGTGATTCCCGTGCAGGTGATGGACGCGCTGCCCTATATCCTGACGGTGGTGATCCTGGCCGGGTTCGTGGGCAAGGCGATCCCGCCCCGGGCGGGCGGTGAACCCTATGTGAAAGAACGCTAATCGCGGCCCGACGCGGCGGGTTGGCGATTGACCTTTTCGCGCACCGGGGCCTTACTGGTGTCATGCAAACGTACCTGCCAATCGCCGAAGTCTCTGTGAACGCATTCCTGCTTCTGGGGTTGGGCGGGCTGGTGGGAATCCTGTCCGGCATGTTCGGTGTCGGCGGCGGGTTCCTGATTACGCCGCTGCTGTTCTTTATCGGCATCCCGCCTGCGGTGGCGGTGGCGACCGGCGCAAACCAGATCGTCGCCTCGTCGTTTTCTGCCGTGCTGGCGCATTTCCGACGCCGAACCGTCGATCTGGCCATGGGGTCGGTGCTACTGACTGGCGGGCTGGTGGGATCGGGCCTTGGCGTGTTTGTTTTCAACTACCTCAAAAGTCTGGGTCAGGTCGATCTGCTGGTGCGGCTGTGCTATGTCATTTTCCTCGGCGTTGTCGGCGCGCTGATGTTCGTCGAAAGCCTGAACGCCCTGCGCAAGGCGCGCAAGGCACAGGTCGGGGCAAGGCCGCCGCGCCGCCCGCGCACGCTGGTCCATGCCCTGCCGTTCAAGATGCGCTTTCGCACCTCGGGCCAGTACATGTCGGTAATCCCGCCGCTTATGATCGGGCTGGCCGTGGGGGTGCTGGCGGCGATCATGGGGGTCGGCGGCGGCTTTATCATGGTGCCGGCGATGATCTATCTGCTGGGGATGCCGACCAAGGTGGTGGTGGGCACCTCGCTGTTTCAGATCATCTTTGTCACCGCCTTTACCACCATGCTGCACGCCACCACCAACCAGACCGTCGATATCGTGCTGGCGGTCTATCTGATCCTTGGCGGTGTGATCGGGGCGCAGATCGGCACCCAGATCGGGCTCAAGCTCAAGGCCGAACAGCTCCGCGTCCTGCTCGCGGCGCTGGTGCTGGCCGTCTGCGGCAAGCTGGCGCTGGAACTGCTGATCCAACCGGCCGAGCTGTATAACCTGACCGAACTGGGGCGACATTGACGCCCGCTTTCGCCCCCGTTCGCACCCGGTTCCCCGCCGCCTGTTTTCGTCTATGATCGGTGGAGAAAGCGGAGTTAGATAATCCCATGCACATGCACTCCCAGTCGCGGACGTTTCGCCCAGTGCCTTTCCTGTTCTCGGGCTTGGCGGGCTGGCCGGGATCTTGTCGGGCCTGTTCGGCCGGAGGGCACTGAGCCATGTGGCGCCAGTTTGCCTTGCTGCTTCTGCTGATGTTTCCTCTGGCCGCCAGCGCACAGGAAGAGGTCGTGCTTGGCCTGTCCAGCGACCGGGTCGCGATCACCACCAGTTTCGACGGCTCCGAGATCCTGATTTTCGGGGCCGTCAAACGCGAAACCCCGATCCCCGCCGACCCACTTGAGATCGTCATCACCGTTGCCGGCCCCTCGCATCCGGTGCTGGTGCGCCGCAAGGCCAACCAGCTTGGCATCTGGGTCAATACCGACGCTGTCGAAGTCGATGCCGCCCCCTCGTTTTACGCGGTGGCCACGACCAACCGCTGGGCCAATGTGCTCAGCGACACCGAAGATCTGCGCCACAAGGTCAGCATCGGGCGCGCGATCCGGTCTGTCGGCGCCCCGATGGAGATCACCAACGCCCCTGATTTCACCGAGGCGCTGATCCGTATCCGGCAAAAATCCGGCCTGTATCAGATGCTCGAAGGCAAGATCGCACTGGACCAGCAGACGCTGTTTCGCACCGCCATCGACATGCCGTCCGACCTGACCGAGGGCGACTATACCGCGCGCATCTTCCTGACCCGGCAGGGCGCGGTGGTGTCGCAATATGAAACCACGATCAACGTGCGCAAGGTCGGGCTGGAACGCTGGCTGTACATGCTGTCGCGCCAGCAGTCGATCCTGTACGGGCTGATGTCGCTGGCCATTGCCATCATTGCCGGCTGGGGCGCATCGGCGGCCTTTACCATGATCCGGAACCGCTAGCCGCGCCCGATATAGGGCATCTTGGTCGCCATCACGGTCATGAACTGCACGTTCGCCTCCAGTGGCAGGCTGGCCATGTGCAGCACCGACCTCGCCGCCTCCTCCACTGCCATGGTTTCGGGCAGCAGCGCCTCCGGGTCGTCGGCCTTCTGCTTGGCGACCAACTCCTCGATCATCGGTGTGCGGGCATTGCCGATGTCGATCTGCCCACAGGCGATGTCAAAAGGGCGCCCGTCCAGCGACAGGCTGCGGGTCAAGCCGGTGATGGCATGTTTGGTCGCCGTATAGGGCGCCGACTGCGGCCGTGGCACATGGGCCGCGATCGAGCCGTTGTTGATGATCCGTCCCCCGCGCGGGGTCTGCGCCCGCATCGCGGCAAAGGCGGCGCGCGCGGCCAGAAACATCCCGTTCAGGTTCACGTTGACCGAGGCATACCAATCATCGAGCGCAATCTCGTCGATGGTCCCCGCAGGGGTGAAAATGCCCGCGTTGTTGAACAGCACATCCAGCCGCCCGGCCCGGCCTGTAAATCGGACAAAGGCCGCCTCGACCGCCTGCGGGTCGGTCACATCGGCGGGCAGCACCACGGCAGTGTCCCGACCTGCCGCGACCTCCTCCAACGCCGCGGCGCGACGCGCCAAAAGGCCCACCGTCCATCCCTCATGCAGGAACAGTTCGGCGGTTGCGCGCCCTATGCCAGAGCTGGCGCCAGTGATCAGGATCGTGCTCATCCCTCTTGCACCTGCAGTTCCAGCGCTGCCACCGGTGCCGCGCGCAGATCGTCCACCCTGAGCGGATAGGTCGGCTTGGACAGCCGGTTGCGCACCACCCAGATCAGCCGGTCCTGCGCCCGGGTGATCGCCACATAGGCCAGCCGCTTCCACAGCGGTTGACCGGCCTCGATCCGTCCCATGCGCGCCGCCGCGTAAAGATCGGGGGCAAAGACCTGCACCGTATCCCACTGGCTGCCCTGCGCCTTGTGGATGGTGACCGCCGCCCCGTGCAGGAAGGT
The DNA here is from genome assembly GCF_004348975.1 of Antarcticimicrobium sediminis. Lineage (GTDB taxonomy): Bacteria > Pseudomonadota > Alphaproteobacteria > Rhodobacterales > Rhodobacteraceae > Antarcticimicrobium > Antarcticimicrobium sediminis. The sequence goes on from NZ_SMFP01000003.1 coordinate 111,641, forward strand.
CGCCCCCATCCGCGCGGCAAAGGGAATGAACGGCTCTTCTTCGTCCGGCTTCTCGATCTTGATGATCGAGGCGGCGCTGACCTGCGGGTCTTCGGCCCCGATCACATGCAGGCGGGAAAACCCCGGTTTGCGCCCGGTGCCAAGATAGATCACCTGCGCCCCCTTGATCAGGCCGCGCGCCTCAAGATCCAGCCGTTTCTTGCGGTGTTTCAGCGGCAGCTCGATGCCGTCGCAAATCAGCGGCTCGCCCTCGACCAGATCATCTTCGGGCGCGCCATGGACGGCACGAAAGGCGCTGATCAACCGGATGCGGGTGGCGTTGCGCCAAACCAGAACCGGGCTTCGCGCCATCAGGTCAACCTCGACCCGCTGGCCCCAGACCACCCGCTCGTCGCGGCGCGCGCTGTCTTCGATCATGCGCTCGAAATCTTCAAACCCAAGCTGCGGATCGGCCAGCGCATGGGCCAGATCCAGAATCGGATTGTCCGCCTCTTGCCGGTGGATGCGGTGCAACTCCAGCTTGCGGTCCTCGGGCAAGGTCTCGAACGCCATCGCGCCCGACTGGTTTACCGGAGCAAGCTGCGCCGGATCGCCGAACAACACCAGATTGGGAAAAATCTCTTTCAGGTCATTGAACTGGCGGTCATCCAGCATCGACGCCTCGTCGACAAAGCCGATATCCAGCGGATCCTCGCGCCGTTTCCAGCCGGTGATGAAATCAGACCCGCGCAGACCGGCAGCGGCCAAGGCACCGGGAATCGATTTGTTGACGCCGTAGAACGCCGCAGCCCGATCCAGCGCCACATCGCTCAGCCCCTCGATCTCCGGGCGTTCGCCATTGCCCGCCAGCCATTCGGCGATCCGCTCGTATTCGGGATCATAGACGGGGGTATACAGGATACGGTGAATCGTGGTCGCCGGAACCCCGCGAAACCGCAGCACACTGGCCGCCTTGTTGGTGGGCGCCAGAATCGCCAAGGTGCGCCGGTCGCGCCGCTTGCGCCCCTCATAATCGCCCGAGATCACATCGACGCCAACCTGTTCCAGCGCCTTGTAAAGCTCGGCCAGCAGCAAGGTCTTGCCAGACCCCGCCTTGCCAACCAGCGCCATCGTGCCAGCGCCGGTCCCATCGGGGCGCGGCGGTGTCAGCGCACCCGCCTCAAGGTCGACCCCTGCCCCACGCAGCATCTCGGCCACGCTGTCAAAAGCGGCTGCCTGATCGTCGGAAAATGTGAGTGCCGGCGCTGTCATGGCGGTGACCCTACCCTGCCGCCGCGGCGGGCACCAGAGACAAGCGGCGGCATACACGACGCGCGCTGTCAGGCCTGTTCGCTGGTCTCCGACGCGCTCTCGGACGTCTCTTCGGCGTCTTCAATTTCAAGGCTGGTTTTGGATTCAATGTTCGCATCAAGCAATTCCCGGCTGGCGGTCCAACTGGCCAGTTTCAATTGCAGCTCTAGATGCTCCATGCCGTTCTTTGCGGCAAAAATGCGCAAATCCTCCAAGACGGCCAGCAACCAGTGCAAACGAGACATTAACAACTCATCGAATTCCTACGTGTATATACCTATCACCACACACGAAAATATCAAATTGATATTTAAAACTCTCTAAAAACCGCCACGCACGAAACGAAACGGCCCGCAACACATTCTGCGCTGCGGGCCGTATATGCATTCCCTTTCGGGCAGTTCAGCGCTGGCCCGCCTCCAGCACCTCTTCGAAGGTGCGCAGCCCGGTTTTCGGTGATTGAACCAGAACCGACATATTGCCCGGCTTATGTTCATTGCGCAGCATTTTCATGTGCGCCTGCGGCAGGTCATCCCAAGTGAAGACCTCGGACATGCAGGGATCAATCCGCCGCTCCAGCATAAGCCGGTTGGCCGCGGCCGCCTGCTTCAGATGCGCAAAGTGCGACCCCTGCAAACGCTTCTGGTGCATCCACATATAGCGCACATCAAAGGTACAGTTGAACCCGGAGGTGCCAGCGCAGATCACCACCATGCCGCCCTTTTTGCACACCAGAGACGAGACGGGGAATGTCGCCTCGCCCGGGTGTTCAAACACCATGTCCACGCTCACGCCCTTGCCGGTGATCTCCCAGATCGCCTTGCCGAACTTGCGGGCTTCTTTCAGCCAGGTGTTGTATTCCGGCGTGTTGACGGTGGGCAGACGGCCCCAACAGCTGAAATCCTTGCGGTTGATCACGCCCTTGGCGCCCAGCGCCATGACGAATTCGCGCTTGTCCTCGTCGCTGATCACGCCGATGGCATTGGCGCCTGCGGTATTGATCAACTGGATTGCAAAAGACCCCAACCCGCCCGAGGCGCCCCAGACCAGAACGTTCTGACCGGGTTTCAGATCATGCGGATGGTGACCGAACAGCATCCGATAGGCGGTGGCCAGCGTCAGCGTATAGCAGGCGCTTTCTTCCCAGGTCAGATGCTTGGGCCGCGGCATCAACTGCTGCGACTGCACCCGGGTGAACTGCCCGAACGACCCGTCCGGGGTTTCATAGCCCCAGATCCGCTGGCTGGGCGAAAACATCGGGTCGCCGCCGTTGCATTCCTCGTCGTCACCGTCATCCTGATTGCAGTGGATCACGACCTCGTCGCCGACCTTCCAGCGCTTGACCTTGTCGCCAACCGCCCAAACGATCCCGGCGGCGTCAGAACCGGCAATATGATAGGGTTGCTTGTGACCATCAAACGGGCTCACCGGTGTGCCCAGCGCGGCCCAGACGCCGTTATAGTTGACGCCAGCGGCCATAACCATGACCAGCACTTCATGGCTGTCTAGTGTTGGCGTGTCCACGACTTCCAACTGCATCGCGCTGTCGGGATCGCCATGGCGTTCCTTGCGGATGGCCCAAGCATACATCTGCTTGGGCACATAGCCCAGCGGAGGCATTTGCCCCATCTCATAGAGATCTTTCTCAGGCGCCTCATAGGGCGCGATATCGCCGTGGGTGTCCAAAGCCATGATGGCCTCCTTACATATCCTCGGTGCCGCAATGCAGAATCGCGGCTCTCGTGAGAGGGATATGAATAGCCACGCAACATTGCAACAGATAATCGGTCATGTTTTGTAATTATATGACCCAGCGGGTGCAGAAACTACTTTGCGCCCGCAGAATAAGCGGCCGAATAAGCGTCAAGCTAGCCGACGGCATAAGCTACGGTCCTGGCGGCATCAGATGACAGATCGAGTTGGCGTAAAACCGCAACAACTCCAGCCCCTGCGGATCGACCACATAGCGCCCCCCGTCCTCTCGCAGCGCCTCTTGCGCACTCAGCGCGCGCAGCCCGGCCTCGGTGGCCGCATGGGCATCAGAGCTGAACCGACCCACATTCGAGACCGGCAAGGTCGCCATTGCGGCGCGGGCGCGGGCGTCGATCTCGGCGCGGGTCATGGCCCCATACGTCAGCATCAGCCAGGCCACCAAGGGCACCGGCAGCACCGGCACGCCATCGGCGATTCGCTGCATCAGTCGCCGCGCCAGCACCCGGGTCACGTCGCCGGGGATCTCGGCCTGCAGGGCGTCTAGGGACAGCGGTGCGCCAAAGGTCACCACAGCCTCGCCAAAGCGCTGATACCGCCCGGTCAGCCACAGCCAGCATTGCCGCAACACTTGGGCGAAAATCACCCCGATCCGCGCATTGAACCGCCGCCCGGTCCCCTGCCCGGCGGCAATCAGGATGCGATCCTCCAACACCCGGTCATAGTTCAGCGCGACCGGGACAAAGACCACGTCGCGCCCCTCCGGATCAAATCCCGCCGTGATATAGGTCAACAGCCCCAGCTTCGGCGGCATCAGCCCGCCCGACAGGCTCAACCCGCCCTCCGGGAACATCGCTTGGGTCACACCGGCATCCGTGGACAGCCGCACATAGCAGGCCAGCACCGCCCGATAGAGCGCATTGCGCGACTTGCGGCGGATGAAATAGGCCCCCATCGCCCGGATCAACCGGCTCAGCGGCCAGACATGCGCCCACTCGCCCACCGCATAGGACAGGGCCGAACGGTCCGCCGCCAGATAGGTGACCAACACGTAATCCATATTGCTGCGATGGTTCATCACGAACACAACCGTTGCCTCGGGATCGATCGCTTTCAACGCCGGCTCGTCCAACTGCCGCAACCGCACATGATAGATGGCGTTGCTCAGGATTCGCGCCAACCGGATCGCAACGCCAAAATAGATCGAGGCGGAAAACGACGGTACGATCTCGCGGGCATAGCCGCGCGCCTGCTGAAAGGCGACATTGTCGGGGATCCCCTCGGCGCGGGCGTGATCGGCAATCGCCTGGCTGACATGGGGGTTATATATGATCCGCTGAATCATGTCGTATCGCCGCGTCAGCTTGAACGGCTGGATCGGCCGCTCCAATCGCTGGTTCAACTGCGCAACCGCCCGTTCCAACCGCCGCCGGAAAAACCAGCGCACCGAGGGAAACAGAAAATGCGACGCAAAGGTGACCGCCGCAAACAGCACGATCAGCCCAAACAGCCACAGCGGAAGTTCGACAGTTCTTGTCATATGCAAGCCTTGCCGCAACCCGGCCCCGGGGAGAAGAGGGAACATGCACGAGAAATCGGCAAATGCACCCTCGCCAAAGCCGCGACCAGGGCCTTCGCCCCGATGCCGCAATGCAGCGAATTGACATGCGTCGATAATTACGATTTAGAGCGGTAAAGCGAAATAATCTTGCGGCCCCATATCAAGAGGTTCCCGATGACGCAGACGCAGAAACCCCGCCAGACCGACCGCCCTTGGCTGATCCGCACCTACGCCGGGCATTCCACGGCCAAGGCCTCCAACGCGCTCTATCGCGGCAACCTTGCCAAGGGGCAGACCGGCCTCTCGGTGGCGTTCGATCTGCCGACCCAGACCGGCTATGACAGCGACCATGTGCTGGCGCGTGGCGAGGTCGGCAAGGTCGGGGTTCCGATCTCGCATCTGGGCGACATGCGGATGCTGTTCGACGACATCCCGCTGGACCAGATGAACACCTCGATGACGATCAATGCCACCGCGCCATGGCTGCTGGCGCTTTATATCGCGGTGGCCGAGGAACAGGGCGCGGATATCAGCACGCTGCAAGGCACGGTGCAGAATGATCTGATCAAGGAATACCTGTCGCGCGGCACCTATGTCTGCCCGCCGAAACCCTCGCTCAAGATGATCGCGGACGTGGCCGAGTATTGCTATACCAACGTGCCGAAATGGAACCCGATGAACGTGTGTTCCTATCACCTGCAAGAGGCCGGCGCGACGCCCGAGCAGGAACTCGCTTTTGCGCTGGCCACCGCCATCGCCGTGCTCGACGAATTGCGACCCCGTGTCCCGGCCGAGGATTTCCCGGCCATGGTCGGACGCATTTCATTCTTTGTGAATGCGGGCATTCGCTTCATCACCGAGATGTGCAAGATGCGCGCCTTTGTCGATCTCTGGGAAGAGATTTGCGATCAGCGCTACGGCGTTACCGATCCCAAGTTCAGCCGCTTCCGCTATGGGGTGCAGGTCAATTCGCTCGGCCTGACCGAACAACAACCCGAAAACAACGTCTATCGTATTCTGATCGAAATGCTGGCCGTGACGCTCAGCAAAAAGGCCCGCGCCCGCGCCGTGCAATTGCCCGCCTGGAACGAGGCCCTGGGCCTGCCGCGCCCGTGGGATCAGCAATGGTCAATGCGGATGCAGCAAATCCTGGCGTTCGAAACGGATCTGCTGGAATACGAGGATCTGTTCGACGGCAACCCGGCAGTCGATGCCAAGGTCGAAGAGCTAAAGGAAGGCGCCCGCGCCGAGCTTGCCAATCTCGACAGCATGGGCGGCGCAATCCAGGCCATCGAATATATGAAATCGCGGCTGGTGGACTCCAACGCCGAACGCCTTGGCCGGATCGAGGCCGGCGAAACCGTCGTCGTCGGCGTCAACCGCTTCACCACCACCGAACCCTCACCGCTGATGAGCGCGGATGGCGGCATCATGACCGTGGACCCGGAGGTGGAACAGGAACAGATCGACCGCCTGAACATCTGGCGCGCCGAGCGCGACGAGACCGCCGTGCAGAGCGCGCTCTCGGCCCTACGCGAGGCGGCCCGCAACGGCACAAACATCATGATCCCCTCGATCGCCGCCGCCAAGGCGGGCGCCACCACCGGCGAATGGGCGGAGCAGATGCGCGCGGTCCACGGCACCTATCGCGGCCCCACCGGGGTGTCGGGCTCTGTCTCGAACAAGACCGAAGGGCTCGATGACCTGCGCGCCGCCGTCGATGCGGTCAGCGACCGGCTTGGCCGGCGGATGAAATTCCTTGTCGGCAAGCCGGGGCTCGACGGCCACTCCAACGGCGCCGAACAAATCGCCTTTCGCGCCCGCGATTGCGGAATGGATATTTGCTATGACGGCATTCGACTCACGCCCGCGGAAATCGTCGAAAAGGCGCAAAGCGAAATGGCGCATGTTGTCGGCCTTTCCATCCTGTCAGGCAGCCACATTCCCCTTGTCGAAGAGGTCATGACCCGCATGCACGAGGCGGGTCTGGGACATATCCCGGTAATCGTCGGGGGCATCATTCCCGAAGAAGATGCCGAAAAATTGCGCGCAATGGGCGTATCAAAGATCTATACACCGAAGGATTTCGAACTAAATACGATCATGGGCGATATCGTTACACTGGTGGACCCGGAAGAAATTGCAGCTGAATAAACATGTTGTTCATTTTAGCGCTGACCTCCGCCACATTTACCGCTATTGTCCCTGACTCGTAGCGACCATTCGGTCGGTGCATATGACACTCAATAGGAGATCGCCATGGCGCTTGATCTTTCTTCCATGTCCCGGAAAGAGTTGCTGCAACTCAAAGATGATCTCGGCGCAGCTTTGAAAGCCGCCGAGATTCGCGAACGAAGTGAAGCCCTGAAAGCCGCCGAAAAAGCCGCTGCTGAATTCGGCTTCTCGCTCTCCGAACTCTCGAGCGACGCGAAATCGCGAGCGGCCGGGAAAACCACCAAAGCCCTGCCGAAATATTTCAATCCGGCGAATCCAGAACAAACCTGGTCGGGCCGCGGGCGCAAGCCACAGTGGGTGCACGACGCGCTGAACCGGGGCGTCGATATTACTGAAATGGAACTTTGAGGCAGGCCGTCTCAAAATGACCATTCATATTGGTGCAGCGCCCGGCGACATTGCCGAAACGGTTTTGATGCCGGGCGACCCCTATCGCGCGAAATGGGCGGCGGAAACGTTTCTTTCCGACATCCGCCAAATCAATGCCGTGCGCGGAATGCTGGGCTTTACCGGCACTTGGAACGGCCATCGCGTCACCATTCAGGGCAGCGGCATGGGCATGCCGTCGCTATCGATCTATGCCAATGAGCTGATCCGCGATTACAACGCCCAGACCCTGATCCGGATCGGCTCCTGCGGCGGGATGCAGGATCATGTGGGCCTGCGCGACATCATCCTCGCGATGACGGCAAGCACGCTCACCTCGCCCTCCTCCGCCATTTTCCGGGAACTGAATTTCGCCCCCTGCGCCGACTGGTCCTTGCTCAACGCCGCTGCGACGGCTGCCAAGGCCAAGGGCACGCAGACCCATATCGGGGGCATCTATTCGTCGGACACCTTTTATGACGAACGCCCCGATCTGAACGAACAGATGGTGCGCCACGGTGTTCTCGGGGTCGAGATGGAGGCGGCCGAGCTTTATACCCTCGCCGCCCGCTACAACCGCCGGGCGCTGGCGGTTCTGACCGTCTCCGACCATCTGATCACCGGCGCCTCCCTGCCCGCGCAAGAGCGCGAGCGCAGCTTTGCCGATATGGTCGAAATCGCCTTGAACGCGGCCTTCCCGCAATCCAGCTGACCCAGCTTCGGGGCCTTTGCCCCGCCTCAACGCCCGTGGCTGCGGTCATAGCCGTTCGCAGGCGGCGAGACCCAGCCCGCCAGCGCCCCTTCTTGCGGCGCGAACACCTCGATCAGCAACGGGTGGCAGACCGCCGCATCACTAGAATGCGCCTGCGAACAATCGCCGCCGGGACAGGCGCTGAGCGCGCCCAGAAGATCAATCTCGGCAAAGATCTCCAGATAATCGCCCGGTCGCACCGGGCTTGCCTTCATGAAATACTGCCCGGTGTCGCGGGTGAACCCGGTGCACATGAAAACGTTGAGCACGTCATGCACATGCGGCTCTGCCTCGGCCAATGTCATGCCGGCATGATCAGCCAGCGCCCGGATCAAGTTGGAATGGCAGCAATGGTGATATTGCCCGCCTGCCAGCAGATTGTGCGTATAGGGATCGCAGCGGGTGCCGATCACGTCATGCACCGAGCCTCCAAAGGCATCGATCCCATACCATGACAGCGTGTCTTCGGTGATCGTCGCCATGGGCCGCAGGCTGGGAAAACTGCTCCACAGCCGATCCCCCAGACTCACATGCGTGCCATGCAGGGCCCGCGTCTTGCCGGAATAAAACCGCTCGTTCAGATCCCGCGCATTCCACAGGTTCAGATCCCCCACCTGTGCCCCTTCGACAGAGGAGATGCGACAGAATTGCCCCGCCGCCACTTCGAAGGTCGCCGCCTCGCGCGGCGGTGCGATCACCTCTGACAGTTTGCGCGCCCCGACCCGCGCTTGCGCATAAAGCGCCAGATCAGGCTGCGGCAGCCCCACATCGGGATAGCAGATCACCGGCGCGATGGCGCGGCGCGCCTCGGCATCTGCGGGCGGATGGGTCATGGCAGGGCTCCTGTCGGTTTCCCCCAACAGAGCGCGGCCCCCCAAAAATCACAAGTCCCCCTTCGATTCCCTTCCCCCCTTCTTCTTGTTTCAAATACTCAAAAAAAAAGCCCGGCCAAAAGGCCGGGCGAATCGATATCGATCAAATTCCGAACACAAGCGCCGCGTGGGGCAGCCGGTCAGATCACAATCACATCCAGCGGCGGAAAGCCGTTGAACCCGACGCTGGCGTAGGTCGAGGTATAGGCGCCACAGTTGCGGATCAGGATCCGATCCCCGGACTTCAACCCCAGCGGCAGCTCGACCGGGCGCTTTTCATACAGCACGTCGGCGCTGTCACAGGACGGCCCGGCCAGAATGCAGGCGCCCATCGGCTCGTGATCGCGATCGGTCACGAATTGATAGCGAATCGCCTCGTCCATGGTCTCGGCCAGCCCGGAAAACTTGCCGATATCCAGATAGACCCAGCGATGCAGGTCGCTGTCGGACTTGCGGCTGACCAACAGCACCTCGGCGACGATCATCCCCGCCTCGGCTACCATGCCACGGCCCGGTTCCGCCATGATCTGCGCGACATCCCCGAACCGCTCGGTGATCAGCTCCATCACCCGCGCGGCATAGGGGGTCGGCCCCTGAATCTCCTCGCCGTAATAAGCCGGGAACCCACCGCCGATGTTCAGCAGCTCCAACCGGTGCCCAGCCTCCTGCGCGGCGTGCCAGACGGCGGCCACCTGATCCAGCGTGGCGGTCCACATTTCGGCCCGCCGGGTCTGGCTGCCAACATGGAACGACAGCCCGACCGGGTGCAGCCCGAGCGACACCGCCAGATCCATCAGCGCAATCGCCTTGTCCCGGGCGCAGCCGAATTTGCGCGACAGCGGCCAGTCGGCCTCGGAGGCATCCACGATCAGCCGGATATAGACCCGCGATCCCGGCGCAAATTCCGCGATCTTCTCCAGCTCTTCCTCGGCATCGGCAGCAAACAGGGTGATGCCGGCGTGAAAGGCAAACTCGATATCGCGCGGTTTTTTCACGGTATTGCCGAACGAGATATGATCCGGGTGCGCCCCAAGCGACAGGCACAGCTCGATCTCGGCGCGCGAGGCGGCATCGAACCCGGACCCGAGGTTGACCAGACGCTCGACGATTTCACGCGCCGGGTTGGCCTTGACGGCATAGTGGATGCGCGCCCGGCCCAGCCCGGCCTTCAGCGCGTGGAACTGATCGGCGACGCGATCCACATCCAGAACCAGCGTCGGATGATCGAACTCGCTCGAGCGGATGAAATTTTCGATGCGCGACTGTGGGCGCACGTCTTGAGAGACCGGAAAACCGGTTACGTATGCGTTCATTGGTCATCTCCATAAGACCCGGCCATTCCAGTTTCCCGGCGCAGACCGCTCACTTCAAAAGGAGACGTTACCGTCGCTACGTAACCTTAGGGGCGTTACCCCTTTCGCCAGAGGCGCGTGCGTTGGCGTCTTGAACGCGCATATCGGGCCAAACCCCGAGTCGATCAAGAGAAATATTCGCGCGCTTCGATTTTTTTTCTGAACACTGTCAGCTGTGGTTTTTGCGGCAGATCCGCGGCGCGCCCTCGCCGCTCTCAGGCAGCGCGCCGCCACAGGCAGCGCAGCGCCAGACACCGCCCGCCCGATCCAGCCGCCAGCGGCAGTCGCGCGTCAGCGAGGTGCTGCGATGGCGCCAGATGAAATAAGCCGGCACACCAAGCAGAAGCAGAAACAACACGGGCAAGGCAGGCTCTCCCTTTGGGTCGGGGGCCTACCTAGCGCATCGCTCCGATACCCGCCAGCGCGGGCTCAGGCGGCTGAATGATACTGGAACAGCTCTTGCACCAGATCGGCAGCGTCATCGCGATACTGGGGCTGCGGTTCGGGTGTGTAATAGGCCCAAGCCTCATTCAGGACCTGCAACGCGGCCTGTGCGGCAGCGGCGTTTGCAGTAGTGGCGTCGGGGGTGACTTTTTGGGTCTGTGCGGCATCAAACATGGGTCGCTCCGGTAATCTCAGAGGCCCTCCCTGCGCCAGAAGCTAATGCAAATGCTGCACTGCCGCATCGGACAAAAACGCAATCTTGCCATGCGCTTTCTGCATCACCCGACGATCAACGCTCCGGCCAGCCCCAGCCCGAACCCCAGCACCGCCCCTAGCGCCGGCGCGCTGCTGTCACGGGTGCGCGCAGCGGGGGCCACGTCCTGAAACACCAGATACAGGATACCGCCGGCGGCAAAGATCATGATCCCGCCCAGCACAGCAGGCCGATCGCCCAGAAAGCTCATTCCCAGCATGGCGCAAAGCGGCCCAAGTCCGGCCAATGCGACAAAGATCAACATCAGCGGCCGCGCGCCCATCCCGTTGCGCCAGATCTCGCCAAAGGCGGAAAACCCCTCGGGCACGTTTTGCAGAAACATCATCAGCGCCAGAAGCTTGGCGGTGGCGGCCTCGGTGATCAGCATTGCGCCCAACGCCACAGCCTCGGGCAGGAAATCAAGCAACATCGCCGCCAGCAACGCGCCCCCACTGACGCCCCCACTGGCATCGCCTCGGCCGCCCCCGCCTCCACGGCCACCGCTGCGTTCCAGCATCAGGTCAAGCAGATAAAAGGTGACGCCGCCCAGAAACAGCAGCCCCAGCGCCAGCCAGGGCGGCAGCATGGCCGCGCCCTCTGGCACCAGCACCAGCGCCACCGCAGACAGCAACGCGCCGCCGCCAAAGGCGATCAGCGCGTGCATCACCTCTTCAGTGAATTCGGTCTCGTGGCTATAGGCGGTCCGGGCCAGCGCCCCGCCAAGCGGCAGGGAAAGCCCTGCCGCGCCGGCGAGTAAAACCGCGCTGAATAGCGGGTCCATGGTCTGAGATCAGACCGTACGTTCCAGCATCATCTTCTTGATCTCGGCAATGGATTTCGCCGGGTTCAGACCCTTGGGGCAGGTCTTGGTGCAGTTCATGATGGTGTGGCAGCGATACAGCTTGAACGGGTCTTCAAGCTGATCCAGACGCTCGCCCGTGGCTTCGTCGCGGCTGTCGACGATCCAGCGATAGGCGTGCAGCAACGCGGCTGGGCCCAGATACCGATCACCGTTCCACCAATAGCTCGGGCAAGAGGTCGAGCAGCAGGCGCACATCACGCATTCATACACCCCGTCCAGCTTCTTGCGGTCTTCGATCGACTGCTTCCACTCTTTCGCGGGGCGGTTGGTCTTGGTCTCCAACCAGGGCATGACGCTGGCATGCTGGGCATAGAAATGCGTCAGATCCGGGATCAGATCCTTGACCACCGGCATATGCGGCAGCGGATAGATCTTCACGTCGCCCTTGATCTCATCCAGCCCATAGATGCAGGCCAGCGTGTTGATGCCGTCGATGTTCATCGCACAGGATCCGCAGATCCCTTCGCGACAAGACCGGCGGAAGGTCAGGGTCGGGTCGATCTCGTTCTTGATCTTGATCAGCGCGTCCAGCACCATCGGCCCGCATTTGTCCATGTCGATGAAATAGGTATCGACACGGGGGTTTGCCTCGTCATCCGGGTTCCAGCGATAGATCTTGAAAGCCCGGAGATTGGTCGCACCCGAGGGCTTCGGCCAAGTCTTGCCCGTAGTGATACGGGAATTCTTCGGGAGTGTCAGTTGAACCATGGTCCGTCTCTCCTTAGAAGTTCCGCGCCTTGGGCGCGATTTTCGCCAGCGCGATGCCGCCTTCGGCCTCGGTGGTCAGCGGATCGACAATCACCGGACGATAGCTCAGATCGACCTTGTTGCCCTCGACACGGCTGATCGTGTGCACCCGCCAGTTTTCATCGTCACGCTCGGGGAAGTCCTCGGACGCATGCGCGCCGCGGCTTTCCTTGCGCGCCTCGGCGCCGGTGATCGTGGCCAGCGCGTTGGGCATCAGGTTGGTCAGCTCCAACGTTTCCATCAGGTCGCTGTTCCACACCAGACTGCGGTCAGTCACGGCCAGATCGCCCAGCTTGGCGGCGATCGCGGTCATCTTCTCGACGCCTTCCTTCAGGCTTTCGTCGGTGCGGAACACCGCCGCATCAGACTGCATGGTGCGCTGCATTTCCAACCGCAGTTCTGCGGTGGGAATGCCGCCCTTGGCATTGCGCAACCCGTCGAACCGGTCAAACGCCTTGTCGATGGAAGGTTGGTTCAGCACCGGGTTCGGCGCCTCGGGGTCGACCACCTTGCCGGCACGGATCGCAGCGGCACGACCGAACACCACGAGGTCGATCAGCGAGTTGGAACCGAGACGGTTGGCCCCGTGCACCGAGGCACAGCCTGCCTCGCCCACGGCCATCAGGCCCGGCACGACAGCATTTTGATCGTCTGCGGTCGGGTTCAGAACCTCGCCCCAATAGTTGGTCGGAATACCGCCCATGTTATAGTGAACGGTCGGCAGAACCGGGATCGGTTCCTTGTTCACGTCAACACCGGCAAAAATCCGGGCGCTTTCCGAAATCCCCGGCAACCGCTCGGCCAGCGCCTCGGGCGGCAGGTGGCTCAGGTTCAGGTGGATGTGATCACCCAGCTCGCCAACGCCACGGCCTTCGCGGATTTCCATCGTGATCGACCGGCTGACATAGTCGCGCGGCGCGAGATCCTTGTACTGGGGCGCATAGCGCTCCATGAACCGTTCGCCTTCGGAGTTGGTCAGATAGCCGCCCTCGCCGCGGGCGCCCTCGGTGATCAGGCAGCCAGCACCATAAATACCGGTGGGGTGGAACTGAACGAATTCCATGTCCTGCATCGGCAGGCCCGCGCGTGTGACCATGCCGCCACCGTCACCGGTGCAGGTATGCGCCGAGGTGCACGAGAAAAAGGCCCGGCCATAACCGCCGGTGGCCAGCACCACGGTCTTGGCGTTGAACACATGCATCGTGCCGTCATCAAGCTTCCAGCACACCACGCCCTGACACACGCCGTCTTCGGACATGATCAGGTCGATGGCGAAATACTCGACATAGAATTCAGCGTTGTTCTTCAGCGACTGACCATACAGCGTATGCAGGATGGCGTGACCGGTCCGGTCGGCCGCGGCACAGGTGCGCTGCACCGGCGGGCCGTCGCCAAACTCGGTTGTGTGGCCCCCGAACGGGCGCTGATAGATCTTGCCCTCTTCGGTCCGGCTGAACGGCACACCATAGTGTTCCAGTTCATACACCGCCTTGGGCGCCTCACGGGTGAGGTATTCCATCGCGTCGGTGTCACCCAACCAGTCAGAGCCCTTGATGGTGTCGTATAGGTGCCATTGCCAGTTGTCCGGCCCCATGTTGGACAGCGAGGCGGCGATACCGCCCTGCGCCGCAACAGTGTGCGAGCGGGTCGGAAACACCTTGGTCACGCAGGCGGTGCGCAGCCCCTGCTCGGCCATGCCCAGCGTGGCGCGCAACCCTGCACCGCCGGCGCCCACAACCACGACGTCATAGTCGTGGGTTTCGTATTCGTATGCAGCCATTGTCTTGTGTCTCCCGTTCGGAGTTAGAGCGCGATGCGGGCGATGGCGAACAGGCCGACAGCCGTCGCGGTATAGCTCAGCAGTATCGTTGCAATGATCAGCGCCCGCTGTTTCCAGCCGTGCACGTAATCCTCGATCAGCACCTGAGCCCCGTCCTTGAAGTGGCGAAAGCCGACCAGAATGGTCAGCCCCGCAACGATCGCGGGGAACGGTTGGCTGAAATAGGCGATAACCTCGTCATAGGGCCGGCCCAGCATCGGGCCAAAGGTAAAGACGAACAGCGGGATCAGCCCCAGAAGGGCGACCGAGCTGATCTTCATCACCCAGAAATGATGGACGCCGGACTTGGCGACACCCAAGCCAGCGACTCGCTTGCGGTCGGTCAGGTAATGCATGGCGGCCTCCTCAGATGACGACGACTGTGAGCACGGTCAGCAGGACAGAGCCCCAGATCGCGATCCAGCCCAGTTTGGTTGCGGCACCCAGTTCCAGCATCTTGGCATTGTCCCAGATCAGGTGTCGGATCCCTGCCAGCGTGTGATACCACAGCGCCCAGAGCGACAGGAACATTACCAAATCGCCGAACCAGCTTGTGATCACCGCATCGGCCACGGCAAAATACGCCTCTGACGTCGACGCGGCAAGGAACCACCACACAATCAGCAGCGCTGCGAGAAGCAGGGCGTTGCCAGTGATCCTGGTCAGGATCGAGGTGATGGAGGTAAGCTGCGGGCGATAGATCGAGAGGTGCGGCGAAAGCGGGCGATTGCCCCGATTAACATCGGCCATGTTGGCTCCTTTCCGGTTGGCTGCGCTTTTACTACGCTCTTTCCTGTGCCTCTGTCACGCGTGCGACGTATCAAAATCCACGGTTTTTTGATGCGGCAGTGCAGAATGTTGGAAATGTGATCACATGAAACCAGCGTGTGATCACGAAATCCGGGGTTTCCCGCCCCGCCCCCGGCACCGGGCCCCAGTTGCGAGGCTCTGAGTCTCTCGCGAGCGACCATCGCCCCCGCATCGCCCCCCGGCCCCGCCCGCGCCCTGTCGGCCCCGCGGTGGTTTCTGGCTCAACCTCGGCCTCCGACCTTGTATCCGGCTTGCCATAGCATCAGATGTTACGGGCACGGGGGGAGAGACGCGGTTCAAAAGGAACGTTGCTATGACCCAACCTGAAGAGAAAACACCACTCCATGAAAATAGCGTCCCGTTCTTCTGGCCCTTGGCGGCCGGGATCGAAATGGGCGAGATGGGGCTGGACCTGTTCCAGCGCAACATGGAATTCGTCAACCTCGCCGAAAAGGTCGCCCACCCGCCCGACTCCGAATGGGCAACAGCCAATCGCATCCGCCTAGATCTGGACACCATGCGGCTGCGCGATTTCTCGGCGCCGGATGCCAAGGGCATTCCGGTTCTGATCGACGCCCCCTTTGCAGGGCACAGTTCGACCATCGCGGATTTCTCCGAAGGCCAGAGCCTTGTGAAAACCCTGCTCGACAACGGGATTGGCCGGCCACTGGTGACCGACTGGAAATCCGCCACCCCCGAGATGCGCGATTACGACATCGACAAATATCTGGCCGAACTGAACGTCGTGGTCGACGATCTGGGCGGGCGGGTCAATCTGGTGGGCCTGTGTCAGGGTGGCTGGATGTCGGCGATGTATGCCTGCCGCTTCCCCGACAAGGTCGAAAGCCTCGTGCTTGCCGGGTCGCCGATCGACACCAATGCCGGAGACGGCCCGATCCGCGAAATGGCGCATCGCCTTCCGCTCAGCTTTTACAAGAAGATGGTCGCACAGGGCCATGACCGGATGCTGGGCCGCAACATGCTGGCGGGCTGGAAGAACATGCACCCCGACCAGCAGTATCTGGGCAAATACCTCGACCTCTACGCCCATATGGACGATCACGACTATATCAAGCGGACCAAGACCTTTGAAAGCTGGTATGAAAACCCGCTCGACCTGCCCGGGATCTACTACATTCAGGCGATTGATCTGCTGTTCAAACAAAACCTCTTCGCCAAGGGGGAATTCATCGCGCTGGGGCAAAAACTGGCGCTGAAGCAGATCACCTGCCCGACCTATCTGCTGGCGGGCGCGAACGACGACATCACCACCAAGGAACAGGTGTTCGCCGCCCGCGACCTGATCGGCACCCCGAACGAGAAGATCGTCGAGAAACTGGTGCCCGGCGGTCATATCGGCCTGTTCATGGGGTCCCATACGCTGGCAGACGAATGGCCGGTGATTTCGCAATGGCTGAAAGAAAACGGCGGGGCCTGAACCCCGCCGCAAGCCACTACATCGGCATCAACACCCAATAGTCCAGATCCAGCAGCACATCGGGCAGGTACTTGCCATCGGCGCCGCGCAATTCAAACGGCGCGCCGCCCTTGGTCGCCACCAGCCGCAGCCTCACCGCGCCGACACCCGGCGCGGCGGTCTCGGATTTGTCCAGCACCTCGGACCACGCCTTGATCGTGTCCCCGGCGAAACAGGGGTTGGCATGTGCCCCGCCATTCAGCCCGACGATCATCTGCGCATTGGCCAGCCCGTTGAACGACAGCGCCCGCGCCATGCTGATCACGTGGCCACCATAGATCAGCCGCCCGTCGGGACGAAAGCTCAGGTCGAAATGCACCTTGGCGGTGTTCTGCCACAGGCGCGTCGCCATCATGTGCTCGGCCTCTTCGATGGTGACGCCGTCGACATGGTCGATCTGTTCGCCGATCTCGTAATCGCCCCAGCGATGCGGTTCGCCCGCCAGATCGAAATCGTAAGCGCTGAAATCCAGCCCCTCGGGGATCACCAGATCGGCAGCGTCCAGCCCTTTTTTCAGCTCGGGCACCACCGGCTCAGGCGCGGGCGCGTCAAGGTCGGATTTGCGCACCATCACCCAGCGCACATACTCCATCACCACCTCGTCGCGCTGGTTCAGGCCACGGGTGCGCACATAGACCACGCCGGTCTTGCCGTTGGAGTTCTGCTTGACCCCGATGACCTCGGATTCCGAACGCAGGGTATCGCCCGGATAGACCGGGATCAGCCAACGCCCCTCGGCATAGCCAAGGTTCGCCACCGCGTTCAGCGAAACATCCGGCACCGTCTTGCCGAACACCACGTGAAACGCGGCCAGATCGTCAATCGGAGAGGACGCCAGCCCGCACCCCTGCGCAAAGCTGTCCGAGGAATAAAGCGCATGGCGCGCCGGATACAGCGCATGATACAGTGCCCGCTCGCCCCCCGAGACGGTGCGCGGAACCGCATGTTTCAACACATCCCCGACGGCGTAATCCTCGAAAAACCGGCCCGGGTTGGTCTTTTGCTGGCTTTGGGCCATTCACTGCTCTCCTAGTTTCATGTCGGGGGAATAGACGGCCTCCACCTCCTTGGTGACCGCCTGACCGCAGCGCATCACACCGCGCGCCGCGTCAAAGGCATAGGTGGGCGCCCCGTGCAGCACCCACCCCTTGGCCAGCGCCGCGCTGACCTTGTGACAAAACGCCGAGGTGTCGTCCTCGGTCAGCAAACGATATAGTATGCTCATCTTCACCCTCACCCGAATGCCGGATAGCCAAGCCACAGGTGGATATATCCGATCACCACCAACAGCACGGCACTGATCGCCAGGAACATCGCATCCTTGCCAAGGCTGCCTTTGGCCGGCGGGGTCCAGTCAGGCTCGGCCCGGTTGATCACCACCATCTCGACGAGTGCCCAAATCCCCACGCCGCCGAACAGGATAAAGGACGGCACATCGCCATTCACCAACAGATGCGCTACCGACCAAAGCAGAACCCCGGTCAGCATCGGATGCCGCATCCGGTACAGCAGCGCGCCTTTCGACGGGCCCGGCGTGGTCAGGTAAAGCGCCACCAGCATCAACAGGTTGTTGATCCCCACCGTGGCCGGATGACGGCCCCAGAAAAATGCGCCATCCGCCCCGCGATAGCCGATGACCATCAGCACGATGGCAACGAACAGAACCAGCGCCACAGCGCCCTTGCCCTTGTCGCCCATGGCGGCGCGACGCGCCGGCGCCACCCGCTTGAACAGATGACCGGCCCACCAAAGCGCCACACCCAAAATCAGAAGTGAAAAAACCATCGCCGTCTACCCCGCTTGCAGTGCCTCGATTGCCTGTGCTTTTGCCAGTATTTCACGTGCGGTGACAACATGCAGGTTTTCGACGATCTTGCCGTCGACCACGGCAACCCCCTGCCCGCTGGCCTCGACCGCTTCAAAAGCAGCGATCTGGCGCCGTGCAAGGTCGATCTCTTCCGCCGAAGGGGCAAAGGCGGTATTGGCCACCGCCACCTGCGCCGGGTGGATCAGCGTCTTGCCGTCAAAACCCATGTCGCGACCTTGGGCACATTCGACCGCAAGCCCGTCGTCGTCCTTGAAGGCGTTATACACCCCATCGACGATCACCAGCCCCTCGGCCTTGGCCGCCAACAGGCACAGGCCCAGCCCCGCCATCATCGGCAGCCGGTCGGGCCGGAACCGCGTTTGCAGCTCCTTGGCCAGATCGTTGGTGCCCATCACCATGCCCGTCAGCAGCGGATGCGCCGCGATCTCGGCAGCATTCAGCATCGCTTTCGGGGTCTCCATCATCGCCCAGATCGGCAAATCGCCGGTGATCTTGGCCAAGGCGTCGATATCGGCGGCGCTCCCCACCTTGGGCAGCAAAACCGCGTCCACATCCATGTCACAGACTGCGCGCGCATCGTCAGCGCCCCAGTCGGTCTCCAGCCCGTTGATCCGCACGATCTTGACGCGCGGATCATAGCCGCCCTGCGCCAGCGCCTCTTTCAGCGTATCGCGGGCGTTGTCCTTTTCATCGGCCGACACCGCGTCTTCCAGATCAAAGATGATCGCGTCCACCGGCAAACCACGGGCCTTGTCCAGCGCGCGCGGCTTGGAGCCGGGGATATAAAGGACGGAACGATACGGGCGGGAACGGGGGTCCATGAAATTCTCCTCGGGTCATAATGTTGCGCGCGAGAGGGGCATTCTTTTGCGGAAAGTTCAAGTGGAAATCGCCGCGTTGCAGCAAGAGCCACCCCGCACGGCCCGCCAATCCGGCCCACACCAACAGCCCTGCACATCAAACCGGCGCAGTCTTAAAACCGGCACCGTCTCAAAACCCGCGCAGTCTCACATCAGCCCGTCCCAGATCAGCTTGCCGCCCGTCACCAGCAACAAGACATAGGTCAGCCCGAAAAACACCCGTTCCGGCACCAGATCATGCGCGCGCACGCCCAGCCATGTGCCAAGTAGCGCAACGGGTGCCAGCATCAGGTTTGCCTTGGCGGTTTGCAGCGTGAACATGCCCAGCCAGGCATAGGGCACGAATTTCACGCTATTGAGCACCCAGAAGATCAGCACGGAACTGGCCTGATACTGCGTCTTGCTCAACCGCTGCGACAGCAGATAAACCGCCGCCGGCGGCCCTCCGGCATGGCTGACAAAGCTGGTGAACCCGGTCACCACTCCGGCCAGCAGCCCGACCCAGCCCGGCAACCGCTCGCGAAACGGGTGAATCCAGCCGCGCCGCTGGCCAAGCTGCCAGACAACGAACAGCACCGAGATGCCGCCGATCAACAGCCGCATCGCGTCGGCATCCGCCACCCGGTACAGCGACACCCCCAAAACGACTCCGGGCACCCCGCCAAGGATCAAAAGACGCGCATCCGGCCAGTGCCAACGCCGCCAATAGGGTTTCAACGAGGCCACATCGATCAGCATCAAAAGCGGCAGCATCACCCCCAGCGCCTGCCCCGGCTCAAGGAACAGCGCCAGAATCGCGGAGGACGCAAACGCCGCGCCAGAGCCGAAACCGCCCTTGGAAACCCCCGCGAACAGCACCGCCGGCACCGCAACTGCGAAAAAGCCTGCGCTCAACTCCAACATCGAAAATTCTCCTAACAGGCCGCGTTTTCAACGGCTTTCCGGTCTTGCTCAGGCCAGCCCCCGTGCCGCGCTGCGGCATCGACCTGCGCGTAAGCCTTGCGTGCGCACCCGTAAAGCACTAGTCAACGCGCACTTCCAACCGGACCGGAGATATTTCCATGGCCAGACCCAAGATTGCCCTTATCGGCGCAGGTCAAATCGGCGGCACGCTCGCACATCTTGCCGCGCTGAAAGAACTTGGCGACGTTGTCCTTTTCGACATTGCCCAAGGTACACCCGAAGGCAAGGCGCTCGATATCGCCGAATCCGGCCCCTCCGAGGGGTTCGATGCCGCACTGAGCGGCACCCAGTCCTATGAGGACATCGCAGGCGCCGACGTCTGCATCGTGACCGCCGGCGTTCCCCGCAAACCCGGGATGAGCCGCGACGACCTTCTGGGCATCAACCTGAAAGTCATGAAATCCGTCGGCGAGGGCATCGGCAAACATGCGCCCAACGCCTTCGTGATCTGCATCACCAACCCGCTCGACGCGATGGTCTGGGCGCTGCAGAAATTCTCGGGCCTGCCCGCGAACAAGGTTTGCGGCATGGCCGGGGTTCTCGACTCCGCCCGTTTCCGCCACTTCCTCAGCGTTGAATTCGGCGTCTCGATGAAAGACGTCACCGCCTTCGTTCTGGGCGGCCACGGCGACACCATGGTGCCCTCGGTCCGCTATTCGACCGTTGGTGGCATCCCGCTGCCCGACCTGATCGAAATGGGCTGGACCACGCAGGACAAGCTCGACAGCATCCTGCAGCGCACCCGTGACGGTGGCGCCGAAATCGTCGGCCTGCTGAAAACCGGTTCGGCCTTCTACGCCCCGGCCACCGCGGCGATCGAAATGGCCGAAGCCTATCTCAAGGACCAAAAACGCGTCCTGCCCTGCGCCGCCTATTGCGATGGCGAACTGGGCGTGAAGGACATGTATGTGGGCGTGCCCACGGTGATCGGTGCCGGCGGCATCGAAAAGGTCATCGACATCAAACTGAACAAAGAAGAACAGGTGATGTTCGACAGTTCGGTCAAGGCTGTGAAAGGCTTGGTCGAGGCTTGCAAAGGCATCGACGGTTCGCTGGCATAAGCCCGCGCCACACCGCATCCTGATGAACGGGGCCGGCCAGTCATGGTCGGCCCCTTTCTATTGCCCGTCGACGTCTAATGGCCCCTCGGTTTTGCATCGCCCGCCGCTTGCCGGGGCAAATGCGCCGCAAACCGCTCCGAACCAGGTTTGATTCCTTTTCGCAGCACCATTTTCACCCCTGAACGCCGATTTGTGATCACAGGTTTTTCACGTGTGATCACAAAGTGCGCTAATTTGCGCCAAAATCTTTTCCACAGCTCATAGCCCCTTAACTGCGACGTGCAGACGTGCCAATACACGGCCAAATCGCAGCCAGACGGGACAGTTTATCCATGAACATCCACGAATACCAAGCCAAGGCGCTTCTACGCAGCTATGGCGCGCCGGTGTCCGACGGTCGCGCCGTTCTGAAGGCCGACGAAGCCAAGACCGCGGCCGGTGAACTCGACGGGCCGCTTTGGGTCGTCAAGGCGCAGATCCACGCCGGTGGCCGCGGCAAGGGCAAATTCAAAGAGCCCGAAGCCGGTGAAAAAGGCGGCGTTCGCCTTGCAAAATCGGTCGAAGAAGCCGCCGAGATGGCCAAGCAGATGCTGGGCAAGACGCTTGTCACCCACCAGACCGGCCCGGCCGGCAAACAGGTGAACCGCATCTATATCGAGGACGGTTCGGACATCACCAGCGAACTCTACCTCGCGCTGCTGGTTGACCGCGTCTCCTCGCGCATCTCCTTCGTCTGCTCGACCGAGGGCGGCATGGACATCGAAGAGGTCGCCGCCTCGACGCCCGAGAAGATCCTCAGCTTCTCCGTCGATCCGGCCACTGGCTACCAGCCGTTCCACGGTCGCCGCATCGCCTTCTCGCTCGGTCTGGAAGGGCCGCAGGTCAAGCAATGCGTCGCGCTGATGGGCAACCTCTACAAAGCCTTCGTCGAGAAGGACATGGAGATGCTGGAGATCAACCCGCTGATCGTCATGACCGACGGCAACCTCAAGGTGCTTGACGCCAAACTGGGCTTTGACGGCAATGCGATCTATCGCCACCCCGACATTGCCGAGCTGCGCGACACCACCGAAGAAGACCCCAAAGAACTCGAAGCCAGCAAATACGACCTGAACTACATCACGCTGGACGGCGAGATCGGCTGCATGGTCAACGGCGCCGGGCTGGCGATGGCCACCATGGACATCATCAAGCTCTACGGCGCAGAACCCGCCAACTTCCTCGACGTCGGCGGCGGCGCCACCAAGGAAAAGGTGACCGAAGCGTTCAAGATCATCACCTCTGACCCCAACGTCAAAGGCATCTTGGTCAACATCTTCGGCGGCATCATGCGCTGTGACGTGATCGCCGAGGGCGTGATCGCCGCCGTCAAAGAGGTCGGCCTGCAGGTTCCTCTGGTGGTCCGGCTCGAAGGCACCAATGTCGAGAAGGGCAAGGAAATCATCGCGAATTCCGGCCTGAACGTCATCGCTGCCGACAACCTGTCGGACGGGGCCGAAAAGATCGTAAAGGCCGTGAAAGGCTAAGGGATGTCGCTGATCGCGAAAATAGACCCTCCCCTGACCGTCGCCGAAAACGGTGTCGCGCAGATTCATGCGCGCCCGTACAAACAGGCGGCGGCCCCGACCGGAGAGGAAATCTTCGTCTGGACATCCGACATGTCCGGCGGGCACGCACTTGCCGCGCGCGGCACCGTGCTGACGGCCCGGATCGAAAGCCTCCCCAACAAGACAGGCCCCGGCGCGCACAAGGAACTTGTGCTTGAGGTCCAGATCGTCAGCGCGGCGCCCTTGCGCGCGCTGACCCTCGACCAGATTGCCCCGCATCGCGACAGCGATGCCGGCGACGACGCGACGCCCGAGGCCGCAGCCGGAAAGCTCCTTTACACACACGCACTCAACAAGATCACCTCGATAGAGTCCGAAGTCGCGGATTTTGTCAGGTCGCACTTCGAGGAACAATAGAATGTCCGTACTGGTCGACGAAAACACCAAAGTCATCTGTCAGGGCCTGACCGGCTCGCAGGGCACCTTTCACACCGAACAGGCCATCGCCTATGGCACCAAGATGGTCGGCGGCGTCACCCCGGGCAAAGGTGGCAACACCCACCTTGGCCTGCCGGTCTTCAACTCGGTCCACGAGGCCAAGCATGTGACCGAAGCCAACGCCTCTGTAATCTATGTGCCGCCCCCCTTCGCGGCCGATTCCATCCTCGAGGCGATCGACGCCGAGATGGAACTGATCGTCTGCATCACCGAAGGCATCCCGGTGCTGGACATGATGAAGGTCAAGCGCGCGCTGATGGACAGCAACTCGATCCTGATCGGGCCGAACTGCCCCGGCGTCATCACCCCCGGCGCCTGCAAGATCGGCATCATGCCCGGCCACATCCACCAGCGTGGCTCGGTCGGCGTCGTGTCGCGCTCCGGCACCCTGACCTATGAGGCGGTCAAGCAGACCTCCGATATCGGTCTGGGCCAATCCACTGCGGTTGGCATCGGCGGCGACCCGATCAAGGGCACCGAACATATCGACGTGCTGAACATGTTCCTGGACGACGATGAAACCCAGTCGATCATCATGATCGGTGAAATCGGGGGCTCCGCCGAAGAAGAAGCCGCCGAATTCCTCGCCGAGCAGAAGAAAAAAGGCCGCTGGAAACCTGTCGCGGGTTTCATCGCCGGTCGTACCGCCCCTCCGGGCCGCCGCATGGGCCATGCCGGTGCCATCGTCGCCGGTGGCAAAGGCGGTGCCGAGGACAAGATCGAAGCCATGAAATCGGCCGGTATCGTGGTCGCTGACAGCCCCGCAGGCCTCGGCGAAGCCGTGCTCAAAGCCATCGGCTGACACCTACCTCCAGAAAAACCGGGGCGGGCGGCCCGCAACTCAAGCCGCCCGCACCAAGAAAGCGTGGCGCCCCCCGTCGGAGGCGCGATCCTTGGGAGACTGGCGCATGCCAGACGAAACCGCGCAAGACCCCTTCCCGGCCGCCGCCGCCCTGCGGCGCACCCGACCAATCGCTGGCCCCGATCCCTGTCGGGGCCAGCTGTGGTCTGTCTCCCCCCGGTCCTGCTTTCGCTCCTACGGCACCAGCGGCCCATCTCTCCTCCCCAATCCCCCCAGCTTTCAGCGCGCCAACCCGCCAAAGGTAGCTCAATGACTGAACACTCCCCCAACGACCAGCTTCACGCCTCGTCCTTCATGCAGGGCGCGAACGCGGAATATCTCGAACAACTCTACGCCCGCTACGCCAATGATCCGGCGGCAGTGGATGCCGCTTGGGCCGACTTCTTTCGCCAGCTTGGCGATGCCGACCTCGACGTCAAAGCCGAGGCGCAGGGCCCCTCCTGGTCGCGCAGCGACTGGCCGCTCATGCCCAATGATGACCTCACCGGCGCGCTGACCGGCGAATGGCCCGCAGCCGAGGCCAAGGCCGCCAGCGAGAAGATCGGCAAAAAGGCGAAAGCGGCCGGTGTTCAGGTCAGCGACGACGCCATCAAACGCGCCGTGCTGGATTCGATCCGCGCGCTGATGATCATCCGGGCCTATCGCATCCGGGGCCATCTGGTCGCAGATCTCGATCCGCTGGGCATGCGTGATTCCACCCCGCATCCGGAACTCGACCCGAAATCCTATGGCTTCACCGAGGCCGACATGGACCGGCCGATCTTCATCGACAACGTGCTGGGGCTGCAAGTCGCCTCGATGCGCGAAATCATGGACATCGTCCAGCGCACCTATTGCGGCACCTTCGCGCTGCAATATATGCACATCTCCAACCCCGAAGAGGCAGGCTGGCTCAAGGAGCGGATCGAAGGCTTCGGCAAGGAGATTAAGTTCACCCGCGAGGGGCGCAAGGCGATCCTGAACAAGATGGTCGAGGCCGAAGGCTTCGAAAAATTCCTCCACGTTAAATATATGGGCACCAAGCGGTTCGGCCTTGATGGCGGCGAGGCGCTGATCCCCGCGATGGAACAGATCATCAAGCGCGGCGGCGCTCTGGGGATCCGCGAAATCGTCATCGGCATGCCCCACCGGGGCCGGTTGAACGTGCTGGCCAATGTGCTGGCGAAACCCTACCGCGCCATCTTCAACGAATTTCAGGGCGGCAGCTCCAAACCCGAAGACGTGGACGGTTCCGGCGACGTGAAATATCACCTCGGGGCCTCCTCGGATCGTGAATTCGACGGCAACAAGGTCCACCTCAGCCTGACCGCCAACCCCTCCCACCTCGAGGCGGTGAACCCGGTGGTTCTGGGCAAGGTCCGCGCCAAGCAGGACCAGCTGAACGATCAGGAAAACCGCGTCGCGGTGCTGCCGGTGCTGCTGCACGGCGATGCCGCCTTTGCGGGTCAGGGCGTCGTGGCCGAGGGCTTTGGCCTGTCCGGTCTGCGCGGCCACCGCACCGGCGGCACCATGCATATCGTGGTCAACAACCAGATCGGCTTTACCACCGCGCCGCACTTCTCGCGCTCCTCGCCCTACCCCACCGATCTGGCGCTGATGGTCGAGGCCCCGATCTTTCACGTCAACGGCGACGACCCCGAGGCGGTGGTTCACGCCGCCAAGGTGGCGACCGAATTCCGCCAGAAGTTCCACAAGGACGTGGTCATCGACATCTTCTGCTATCGCCGCTTCGGTCACAACGAAGGCGACGAGCCGATGTTCACCAACCCGGTGATGTACAAGCGGATCAAGACCCACAAGACCACGCTCAGCCTCTATACCGAGACGCTGGTCAAGGACGGGCTGATCCCCGAAGGCGAAATCGAGGACATGAAGGCCGCCTTCCAGGCCGAGCTGAACGAAGAGTTCGAGGCCGGAAAGGACTACAAACCCAACAAGGCCGACTGGCTGGATGGGCGCTGGTCGCACCTGAACCGCGAAGGCGGGGAATATGTGCGCGGCGAAACCGCGATCCCGCCCGAAACGATGGAACAGATCGGGCGCGCGCTGACGACCGCCCCCGAGGGCTTTGCGCTGCACCGCACCGTCGGTCGCCTGCTCGAGGCCAAGAAAGAGATGTTCGCAAAGGGCGAAGGCTTCGACTGGGCCACGGGCGAGGCATTGGCCTTTGGCTCGCTGCTGACCGAAGGCTATCCGGTCCGCCTGTCGGGTCAGGACTGTACCCGCGGCACCTTCTCACAGCGCCATTCCGCCCTGATCAGTCAGGACACCGAAGAACGCTACCACCCGCTCAACAATATCCGCGCGGGTCAGGCGCAATACGATGTCATCGACTCGATGCTGTCGGAATATGCAGTGCTCGGCTTTGAATACGGCTACTCGCTGGCCGAACCCAACGCGCTGACCCTGTGGGAGGCGCAGTTCGGCGATTTCGCCAACGGCGCACAGATCATGTTCGATCAGTTCATCTCGTCCGGTGAATCCAAATGGCTGCGGATGAGCGGTCTTGTCTGCCTGTTGCCGCATGGCTTCGAGGGCCAAGGCCCCGAGCACAGCTCGGCCCGGCTTGAACGCTTCCTGCAGATGTGCGGTCAAGACAACTGGATCGTCGCCAACTGCACCACGCCGGCCAACTACTTCCACATCCTGCGCCGGCAGCTGCACCGTTCGTTCCGCAAACCGCTGATCCTGATGACGCCGAAATCGCTTCTGCGTCACAAGCTGGCGGTCAGCCGGACCGAGGATTTCGTCACCGGATCGTCGTTCCACCGGGTTCTGTGGGATGACGCCGAACGCGGCAATTCCGACACCAAGCTGGCGAGCGACGACAAGATCAAGCGCGTGGTGATGTGTTCGGGCAAGGTCTACTATGACCTGCTGGAAGAACGCGACGCGCGCGGCATCGATGATGTCTATCTGCTGCGGGTCGAACAGTTCTATCCGTTCCCGGCCCATGCCCTGATCAAGGAATTGGAACGCTTCAAGGGCGCCGAAATGGTCTGGTGTCAGGAAGAACCCAAGAACCAGGGCGCCTGGACCTTTATCGAGCCCAATATCGAATGGGCGCTGACCCGCATCGGGGCCAAACATCAACGACCGCTCTATGTCGGTCGCGCCACATCGGCCTCGCCCGCGACGGGTCTGGCCAGCCAACACAAAGCCCAACAAAGCGCGCTCGTTAACGAAGCGCTGACGATCGAAGGATAACGGAACATGACAACCGAAGTTCGCGTCCCCACGCTTGGCGAATCCGTCACCGAAGCAACGGTCGCCACCTGGTTCAAGAAACCCGGCGAAGCCGTCGCAGTGGACGAAATGCTGTGTGAACTGGAAACCGACAAGGTGACCGTCGAGGTGCCCAGCCCGACCGCTGGCACCATGGGCGAAATTGTCGCCGCCGAAGGCGAGACCGTTGGCGTGAATGCGCTGCTCGCCACCATCGCCGAAGGGGCCGGTGCAGCCGCCCCAGCCGAAGCCAAGGCATCCCCTGCCCCGGCGGTCGCAGCCCCGGCAGCCGACAGCGCCAAAAGCGTCGACGTCATGGTCCCCACCCTTGGGGAATCGGTGACCGAGGCCACCGTCTCGACCTGGTTCAAAAAGGTCGGGGATACCGTCGCGCAAGATGAAATGCTGTGCGAGCTGGAAACCGACAAAGTCTCGGTCGAGGTACCCGCCCCCGCCGCCGGTGTGCTCAGCGAAATCCTCGCGCCCGAAGGCGCAACGGTCGACGCCAGCGCCAAACTGGGCGTGATCTCGGGCTCTGCCGGTGCTGCCGCTGCTGCCCCGGTGGCTGCCGCTGCGGCCGCTCCCGCTGCCGCGACCACCGGCAAGGACGTGGCTAACGCCCCCTCCGCCGAAAAAGCGATGGCCGAAGCCGGTCTGACCGCCACTCAGGTCACCGGCACCGGCCGCGACGGGCGCATCATGAAGGAAGACGTGCAAACCGCACTGGCCGCAGGCACCGCGAAACCCGCCGCCCCGGCCCCGGCCCAGCCCGTCGCCGCACCGCGCGCCCCGGTTCCGGCTGACGATGCCGCGCGCGAGGAACGGGTCAAGATGACCCGCCTGCGCCAGACCATCGCGCGGCGCCTCAAGGATGCCCAGAACGCCGCCGCGATCCTGACCACCTATAACGAGGTGGACATGACCGAGGTGATGGCCCTGCGCAACACCTACAAGGACCAGTTCGAGAAGAAGCACGGCGTGCGCCTTGGCTTCATGTCCTTCTTCACCAAGGCCTGCTGCCACGCCCTGAAAGAAGTGCCCGAGGTCAACGCCGAGATTGATGGCACCGACATCCTTTACAAGAACTTCGTCCACATGGGCGTCGCCGCCGGCACGCCACAGGGGCTGGTTGTCCCGGTGATCCGTGACGCCGACGCGATGTCCTTTGCCGAAATCGAAAAAGCCATCTCGGAAAAAGGCAAACGCGCCCGTGACGGCAAACTGTCGATGGCCGAAATGCAGGGCGGCACCTTCACCATCTCCAACGGCGGCGTCTACGGCTCGCTGATGTCCTCGCCGATCCTGAACCCGCCGCAATCGGGTATCCTCGGCATGCACAAGATCCAGGACCGCGCGATGGTCATCAACGGCGAAATCAAGATCCGCCCGATGATGTACCTCGCCCTCTCCTATGATCACCGCATCGTCGACGGCAAAGGCGCCGTGACCTTCCTCGTGCGGGTCAAGGAAGCACTGGAAGATCCGCGCCGGTTGTTGATGGATCTGTAAAGGACAGTCCGATGCCCGGCCAAGCCCAACATTGGGCAACGCCGGGCCGCCGGGCGGGTGCACCGCACCCGCCCGTGACACCAGCTTCCGATCGGGTCATTCTCTCCCGACACGCACCACTCCGCCAAAACGTACAAAACCGGGCGAAAACTCCCCAATCCGGCCTTTTGCGCCGGAAATCGCCCCCTGAAAACGTACGGAACACGCCCTATTTCGTACAAAAGAAGACAGGAGACCTGTAATGGCAAATTATGACGTGATCATCATCGGCGGCGGCCCCGGCGGCTATGTCTGCGCGATCCGCTGCGCCCAGCTGGGCCTGAAGACCGCCTGCGTCGAAGGACGCGGCGCGCTTGGCGGCACCTGCCTGAACGTCGGTTGCATGCCCTCCAAGGCGCTGCTGCACGCCAGCCACCAGCTGCACGAGGCCGAGCACAACTTTGCCAAGATGGGGCTCAAGGGGAAATCCCCTTCGGTCGACTGGAAACAGATGCTCGCCTATAAGGACGAGGTCGTCGAGACCAACACCAAGGGCATAGAATTCCTGTTCAAAAAGAACAAGGTGGACTGGATTCAAGGCTGGGCCACCATTCCCGAAGCGGGCAAGGTCAAGGTCGGTGATGATGTCCATGAGGCCAAGAACATCATCATCGCGACCGGCTCTGAACCCGCCTCGCTGCCCGGTGTCGAGGTCGACGAAAAGGTTGTCGTCACCTCAACCGGCGCGCTGACCCTTGGCAAGATCCCGAAGAAACTGGTGGTGATCGGGGCCGGCGTGATCGGGCTGGAACTGGGCAGCGTCTATTCCCGCCTCGGCGCCGAGGTGACGGTGATCGAATTCCTCGACGTCATCACCCCCGGCATGGATGGCGAGGTTCAGAAGGTCTTCCAGAGAACCCTTAAGAAACAAGGGATTAACTTTATCATGGGGGCTGCTGTTCAAAAGACCGAGGCGACAAAGACCAAGGCGAAAGTCACCTATAAACTGCGCAAGGACGACAGCGAACACGTGATCGACGCCGACACCGTCCTCGTCGCCACTGGCCGCAAACCCTATACCGAGGGGCTCGGCCTTGACGCGCTTGGCATCGAGATGACCCCGCGCGGTCAGGTTCAGGTCGGCAAGGATTGGCAGACCAACGTCAAAGGCATCTATGCCATCGGCGACGTGATCGAAGGCCCGATGCTGGCGCACAAGGCCGAAGACGAAGGCATGGCCGTGGCGGAACAGGTGGCCGGCAAGCACGGGCATGTGAACTATGGCGTGATCCCGGGCGTGATCTATACCGCCCCCGAGGTTGCCAATGTGGGCGAAACCGAAGAAGCCCTGAAAGGGCAAGGCCGTAACTACAAGGTCGGCAAGTTCAGCTTCATGGGCAACGGCCGCGCAAAGGCCAATTTCGCTGGCGAGGGGTTCGTCAAGATCCTTGCCGACAAGGACACCGACCGAATCCTTGGCGCCCATATCATCGGCCCCGCAGCGGGCGAGCTGATCCACGAGCTTTGCGTCGCGATGGAATTCGGAGCCTCGGCCGAGGATCTGGCGCTGACCTGCCACGCGCACCCGACCTATTCCGAAGCGGTGCGCGAAGCGGCACTCGCCTGCGGCGACGGCGCGATCCACAGCTGACCCTAACCCCGGGCGGCGCGACCAGCATCGCCCGGGGATCCGCTGGATCATGTTTCAGTGGCAATAGAACGGAGCCATCCTGCGCGCTACCTTGCGCAACGCCGCCGAGGTGTGGTTCGGGTGGTTCGCCGCACAGTGCCCCGAGCGACTCAGCCCAGCTGCACCTCGCGCATCAGGGCATCCGAGCGGGTCTCGATCACCTCTTCCAGCTGTGCCATGAACGCCTCGCGCGGCACGCCCGGCAGGATCGGGTCAAGGAATTCGACCACAGCGGTGCCGGGTTTGCGCAGGATGCCGGTCTTTGGCCAGAACAGGCCCACATTGGTGGCCACCGGCACACAGGTATAGCCGGTGCCGCGATACAGGATCGCCGTGCCGCCCTTATAGGGTTTGTAGTCGCCCGGCGCGACACGGGTGCCTTGCGGGTAGATGGTCAACTGCCCCGGATCCTCGAACTCCGCCGCCACATCCCGCACCATTCTGGCGATCGACGCCCCCTTGCGACCGCGATCGACCGGGATACAGCCCAGCCGCTTGGCATAGAGACCGATGAACGGGGTCCAGAGCAGCTCCCTCTTCATGATGAATTTGGCATGCGGCAGGGCGGCAAAGATGATCAGAACGTCAAAGAACGACTGGTGCTTGGCGGCAATCAACACCTCGCCGGTGGGCACGGTGCCGCGCACCTCAACCTTCAGGCCGATCATCCAGCGCGCCGACCACATCGCATAGCGCGCGTAAAGCTTGCAGGCCACCAGCGCGCCGCGCTTGGACAAAAGCGCCCAAGGGGTGAAGGAAATACCCAGCACCGCCATGGCGATATAGACTTGGATCACATAGATCAGCGAGCGCAGATATTGCATCAACTCAGCTCCTTGAGCCGGCGGCGCGCGGCCAACCCTGTGGCGGCAAAGGCCACCGCCCCGCCCAGCAGCGGGATCAGCAGCGGCCAAAGCCAGCTGAACCCATGAAAGCCCAGCCCGGTAAGAAAGCCGCCCTCGTCCGAGGCCTCGGGCAGCAGCAACACACCGGCCAGTCCCAGCACCACACCGATGCCTGCGCCGATGAAGGCGCGCAGGGTGAAGCGGCGCACAAAGGCGCCGGCGATATAGCTGTCGTGCGCGCCCACCAGCCGCAGCACCTCGATCACCTGCGCATTGGCGGCCAGCGCCGCATTGGCGGCCAGCGTGATCATGGCGGCCATCGCCCCGCCGATCAAAAGGATCGAGATCCAGCCCAGCCGCCGCAGGCTGTTAGCGGCGTCCACCAGCGGTTTACGCCAGCGGGTGTGATCGTCAAGCACCGCACCCGGCACCTCGGCGGACAGCCGCAGGCGTAATCCGGCGGCGTCATATCCCTGTTCGTCTTCCTTCACCTCGATCAGTTGCGGCACCGGCAGCGCATCCAGATCCAGTCCCGGCCCGAACCAGGGGGCGAGCAATGTCGCCTGTTCTTGCTTGCTCAGCGCGCGGGCGCGCGCCACGCCGGGGGTCTGGCGCAGGATGCGCAGCGCCACCTCGGTCTGGGCGGCGACCTGATCCTCGGGCGCGGTGATGCGCAGCGTGGCGCTACGCGCCAACTCGCTGGCCCAGCGGTCGGCCAGACGGCCCGAGGCCAGCGACAACGCCAGCGCAAAGACGGCGAGAAAGGCCATCGCCCCAGAGGCAAACAACGTGAGCTGCGCGGTGAATCCGCTGGGCGGGACCACCCGGTCGGCCTGGGTATCGCCGATCAGCACCGTGCGCAGCATCCCGGTGCTCACAGATCCGCCCCCGCCAGTTGCAGCTGCCGGTTCGAGATCCGCAGCACCCGCGCCTGAACCTGGCTTTTCGCGGCGCGAATCAGGCCAAGGTCATGACTGGCAATCAACACGGTCTTGCCCATCTTGTTCAGTTCCACCAGCAGGGTAAGAAGGCGCATCGACATCTCCCAATCCACGTTGCCGGTGGGTTCGTCGGCCAGCACCACATCGGGCGACAGGATCACCGCGCGGGCCAGCGCGGCGCGCTGACGTTCACCGCCCGACAGCTCGGGTGGGCGCGCATCGGCCCGCGCGGTCAGCCCGACCCAGCCCATCAGCTCTTTCAGGTTGGCCGATTCCTGCGCCATATCGCGACCCGACACGATCAGCGGCAGCGCGATATTGTCGGCCAGCGGCAGGTGATCGAGAAAGCGACAATCCTGATGCACCACCCCCATCCGGCGGCGCAGCAGCGCCGTCTGGCCCCGATCCAACCCGCGCAAATCGCCATCAAAGGCCCGCACCACGCCCGAGGTCGGTGTCAGCGCGCCATAGCAAAGCTTGAGCAGCGTGGTCTTGCCCGCCCCTGATGGTCCGGTGAGAAAATGAAAAGACCCCGGCGCGAGCCTGACAGAGACATGGCTCAACAGCTCGCCGCCGCCATAGCTATAGCCGACATCGTCCAGCTCGATCACGCCCTGCCCCCTGCGGTGGTCACAAGGACTTGTGCCTCAGCTGCGACGCAGTTTCAATGGGGTCGGGTCCCGGTACGGTCGATTGCGGTGAAACGATGCGGTTTCCACCCTTCCCCAGATCGCTGCAGCGTCCTATGATCACGGAAAACCAATGGGTTCGCCGGCCAGGAGAGACACTATGCGTCTGACATGTCCGAATTGTGGTGCGCAATATGAAGTACCGGATGAGGTGATCCCGTATGAGGGTCGCGATGTGCAATGTTCCAATTGCGGCGATACCTGGTTTCAAGCCCACCCTGAAACGGTGGCCGAAGAGGATCGCAAGCGGCTGAACGCGGGGATGTATGCGTTCGACCATGGCCTGCCTGAACCTGAGGCGGAAAACGCTGCGGAAAACGGGCCCGAATCGCCCCCGGAGGCAAAGCCTGCAAGTGCGCCGGAAACAGAGCCGGAAGCAGAGCCGGACCTTTCCCTGCCAGCCGAAGGGACCCCGGAGTACCCATCAGAGCCGCAGCGGCAGGAGTTGGACACCGCGATCTCCGAAATCCTGCGCCAAGAGGCCGAGCGGGAAGCACAGCTGCGCACCACCGA
The DNA here is from genome assembly GCF_004348975.1 of Antarcticimicrobium sediminis. Lineage (GTDB taxonomy): Bacteria > Pseudomonadota > Alphaproteobacteria > Rhodobacterales > Rhodobacteraceae > Antarcticimicrobium > Antarcticimicrobium sediminis. The sequence goes on from NZ_SMFP01000003.1 coordinate 145,200, forward strand.
GGGGGCCGGGCTGGAAAGCCAACCGGAATTGGGTCTGGCAAGCCCGCCCGTCGTTCCCACCCGCCAAGTGCGCGACACCCGCGACACCCGCGAGCACATGGCCCGCCTGCGCGGCGAAGAAACCAATGAGGCGAAAAGTGACGATCAGCCCGCCGCCCGCAGCGAGCTGTTTCCCGATATCGAAGAGATCAATTCGACCCTGCGCTCGACCGGGGGCATGCCGTCCAACGCCGACGACAGCGCGTTGCCGACCGGCGAAATAGCCGGGCCGCGCAACAGCGGCTTTCTGCGCGGCTTTTCCGTGGCGCTTGTGATCGGGGCGATACTGTTGCTGATTTATGCCAACGCGCCGCGCATCGCCCAATCGCTGCCGCAAGCCGATCCGGCGCTAAGCACCTATGTCGCGATGATCGATCAGGCGCGCTACTGGATGGATGCGCGGCTGGGCGATTTCGTGAAGAATGTGCTGCCAGAGTAACCTCTCCGGCAGCGCCTCCAATACCACTGGCACGTTTCAGAACCGGTCAAGCAAGCGCCGGAGATAGTCCAACTCGACCTCCGGGCGGGCCCCTTCGCCGGATCGACGACGGATTTCGTCCAGCAATTCACGCGCCCGGCGATAGACATCCTCGCCCTGCAACATGCCCTCCTCCGTGCCAAGCCCGCCATTGACGCCCGCCTGTCGACCCAGCGGGTCGCGCTGATTGGCGCGCATATCGCCCTGGGCCACGCCCTGACCCTGCTGTTGGCTGCCCTGCTGTTGCTGCTGTGCCATGGCCTCGCCCAGCGCGCGCATGCCTTCGCGCAGCGCCTCGATCGCCTCGGCTTGCCGATCGATCGCCTCGGCCAGATCATCCCCGCGCAACGCCTCTTGCGCGCCCTCCATGGCGCGACCGGCGCGGCCCAATGCCTCGCGCGTCGTGTCGCCTTCCGGGGTTCCCGCGCCGGGCATGTTGCCCTGCTGGCGGCGCAATTCCTCGCGCAGCGCCTGCTGGCGATCCGCCAGCGATCCCACGTCCGGGTCTTGCGCCCCTGGTTGCTGGCCGCCCTGCCCCTGCTGGGAGCCATCACCGCCCTGCCCGTCCCCTTGTTGTTGTCCCTGACCCTGCCCGTCATGGCTCTGACCGCGGCCCTGACCGCCGCTGCGCCCCTCGTTCTGCTGGCTCTGCCCCGCCCCGGCACCGGGGTTGAACTGCTCTTGCAAGTCACGGAACGCCTGATCGCTCAGCCCTTGCTGACCGCGCAAGGTGTCGGCCAAATCCTCCATCGCGCGTTCGCCGTCCGATGGCCCCCCCTGCCCCTGTTGGCCCTGGGTGACGCGCATGTTTTCCATCAGTTGCTGCAATTCCTCCAGCGCCTGCTGCGCCTCGGCCATGCGGCCCTGTTCCATCAGCTCCTGAATGCGGTCCATCATGCGCTGCAGGTCGTTCTGCGTCATCTGCAGGCTGTCGCCGTCCTGCGGCTGACCTTGGTCGCCTTGCTGCCCGTCCTTCTGGGCTTGGCGTGACAGCTGGCGCAGGTATTCGTCACTGGCCTCGCGCAGCTCTTGCATCAGCTCGGCGATCTCCTGGTCCCCGGCGCCATTCTTCATCGCCTCGGACAATCGGTCCTGCGCTCGGCGCAGCCGTTCCAGCGCATCGCCGAGGTCGCCCTCCTCCAACAGGATCGCCAGCCCCCAAAGCGCCTCGGCAATCTCGTCGCGTTGCGCAACCTTCAGGCCATGGGCGGTAAAGGTTTCCAGCCGCCGCAGAATCACCCGCAGCCGCAGATAGGCGGTTTCAGAGCGGAACACCTCGTCAGGTCGGTGTGACACCGCGCGCAGAATCTGCGCCACGCGCCGCGCGTTCTCGCGGCTCCAGAGCAGGTCGCGCCGCTGTTCGGCAATGGCTGCGGCCAGTGGATCAAAGAAATGGCGCGCCGAAAGGGGGGCAGCGTAAGGGGCGGCCTGCCCGACCTGTCCGGCGGCATCGGTGGCGGTCAGCGTGAAGATCACCGGCAGGTTGGCCCAAGCGTGTTTCGAGAAATCCTCGATCAGCTTTTCGGTGAAATCGGCCCTGTTGCCGGAAATCGGCAGCGGCAGCGGCACGGTGATCGCCGCGCGCGGCTCCGGCGCCACAGCCAGACCATAGCGACGATCCAGCGCGGCCATGTCCAGTTCAATCCCAACCGCGCCCCCGGTCACGCCGTAGTCATCGCGCGCCGAGAACGGCAGCGTCAGCTCGCCCTCGGCCCCGGTTTCCGCAGCCCCCGAAACTGAGACCTCGGGCGGAGCATCAGCGATCACGGCCACGTCCCAAGCACGGCCGCCGGGCCCGTCGACGCGCAGCTCGCCCGCCTTGGCGACGGTAAACTCCTGTTGCGGATCGGCGGCAGAGGGCAGTTCGCCGATACGGCCGGACACGGTTTCGGCCAGCGTCAACGCCCCGACCTCGCCATAAAACCGCAGGGTGATGCGGCTGCCTTCGGGCACGCGCATCTCTGGCGTGGTGATATCGCCCAGATACAAGGTCGGCAGGCCGGTATAGCGGGGCGGCTCGACCCAGCCTTCCCATGTCGGGCCCCCGGCAAGCGCGGCACCGCCCGGCGTCATCTGCGCAACAGAGCCAACCCGCCAGACCGACCCAAAGATCAGCCCGACCGCCAGCGCCAGCAGCGCCAGATAGCGCAGCGCATAGGGATCGCGCGCCGCCAGCCTGAGATTGGGCCGCACCGGCCGCGCCGTTGCCGCGCGGGCCGCCATGCGCGCCTGATGCGCGTGCCAGACGGCAGCCGACGCCGCATCCCCCGCGCCCACGGCCTGTTCGTCCAGCAGCGCCCGGATCGGTCGCCCGGGTAGGGTCGCGTCCAGCCGCGCCAAGGCCGCATCCCGACCGGGCCAGTCAAAGCGCAGCGCCCCGCGCACCGTGAACCCCAGCGCGGCCAGTATCGCCAGCACGCCCAAGCCCCAGACCACCTCGATCGGGGCCATGTCGTGCAGGCCCAGCATCAGCGCCGCCAAAACGCCCATGAGAATGGACAGCACCGGCCAGAAACAGCGCAGCAGCCGTTCGGCCAGCATCCCCGCCTGCGTCAACAGAAGCGGCAGTCGCAGGCTGCTTAGTCTTGGATCGCGCTCCGGCGCAGAAGCCATAAAGGGATCACTCCTTTCGGCCCGCGCGGGATCGCGTCAAAGCCATTCGGGGATGGTATCGCGATTTATGATTTCGTCAAAGGTCGGGCGTCGGCGGATAACCGCGAATTGATCCCCATGCACCATCACCTCGGGAATCAGCGGGCGGGTGTTGTATTCGCTGGCCATCACCGCGCCGTAGGCCCCGGCGCTGCGAAAGGCGAGCATATCACCGGCGGCGAGCGGCGGCACCGATCGCTGACGGGCAAAGGTATCGCCGCTTTCGCAGACCGGGCCAACGATATCATACATGTGTTCCTCGACCCCCGGCGCAGGCTCGATCAGGGGGACGATTTCGTGATGCGCCTCGTACATGGCCGGGCGGATCAGGTCGTTCATGGCGGCGTCGACGATCAGGAAATCGCGGCCCTCGCCCTCTTTCACATAGATCACCTGCGATACCAGCAGCCCGGCGTTCCCCGCGATCAGCCGGCCCGGCTCGATCTCGATCTCGCAACCCAGATGGCCCAGCGTGCGTTTGATCAGCGCGCCATAGTCGGTCGGCAGCGGCGGCGCCTCGTTCGAGCGGGCATAGGGGATACCCAAGCCGCCGCCAAGGTCGAGCCGGCGGATGTCATGGCCATCGGCGCGCAGCGTTTCGGTCAGGTCTGCAACCTTTTTGTACGCAATCTCGAAGGGCTCCAACTCGGTCAACTGGCTGCCGATATGCACGTCGATACCAACCACCTTGATCCCCGGCAAGCTGGCGGCATGGGCATAGACGGCGCGGGCGCGGGAAATCGGGATGCCGAACTTGTTCTCGGATTTTCCGGTGGCGATCTTGGCGTGGGTTTTGGCGTCGACGTCCGGATTGACGCGAATGGTGATCGGCGCAACCTTGCCCAAGTCTTGGGCAACCGCGCTGATCACCTCCATCTCGGGTTCGGATTCGACGTTGAACTGGCGCAGCCCGCCCGAAAGCGCGGTGCGGATTTCTTCCGCCGTTTTACCAACGCCCGAGAACACGATCTTTTCGCCCGGCACCCCGGCGGCCTTGGCGCGCAGGTATTCCCCCGCCGAAACCACGTCCATCCCGGCCCCGGCCTGCGCCAGCGTGGTCAGGATCGCCTGATTCGAGGCCGCCTTCATCGCGTAGCAGATCAGGTGGTCGATCCCCTCCAACGCCTCGTCAAACAGCCGATAGTGGCGCAGCAGCGTTGCGGAGGAATAAACATAGAACGGCGTGCCCACGCTGGCCGCGATCTCGGCCAGTGGGACATCTTCGGCGTGCAGGACGCCGCCCCTGTAAAGAAAATGATCCATGTCGCGCGCTTAAGAGAAAGCGCGGCGCAGTTCAATTGCTATTGCATGCAAACCGCTCTCGGACGGGCGGCAAAACCTAAACGACCGGGCGGCTGCGCAAGAACAGGTACAGCGGCAATCCGCAGCTGAGCCCGATGCAGAGGGTCACCGGGATGGCAACAAGGGCGATCCAGTTGCGGCGCACCGCGACCTCGGCAATCACGAAGACGGCGAGCGCGACGGCGGATATGGTCAGATCCCAGACCAGCCCGCTGCTGGCGGCGTTCGCGTTCCAGGCTGCGACCATTCCGGGCAGATCGAACCCGTTTTCCCCGAACCAAGCCCCGAAATAAACCATCGGGTGCACCGCGCCCCAGATCGCCAAAGCCAGATAGATCATGCGCAGGGGCGACATCGGCGGTCTCCTTCTCCCGTTTGCGGGCACGATAGCCTGTCCTCCGCGCAGGGGTCCAGAACTCAGCCCCCGGCGACGGGCCCGACATGCAAGGCGCGGGTCGGCGGGGTCGGTTCGCCATCCACACCGCAGCCCGCCAGCAGCCCGCAGGCCGCCAGCGTCAGAACGACCGCGCGGATCATGCCAGCGCCTCGGTCCAGCGGGCAACCTGTTCCCGCACCCGCTTGGGGGCAGTGCCGCCATAGGACAGGCGCGAATTGACCGAGTTGTCGACGCCGAGCACGGAAAAGATGTCCTTGGTGATGCCGGCATGAACGCCCTGCATCTCCTCCAGCGTCAGATCGGGCAGGTCACAGCCCTTTTTCTCGGCCATGGCAACCAGTGTCCCGGTCACATGGTGGGCATCGCGGAACGGCACCTTGAGCACCCGCACCATCCAGTCGGCCAGATCGGTGGCGGTGGAAAAGCCCGCCCCCGCAGCAGCCGCCAGATGATCGCGGTTGGCGGTCATGTCGCGCACCATGCCCTCCATCGCCGCCAGCGCCAGCATCCAGTTGTCGGCGGCGTCAAAGACCTGTTCCTTGTCTTCCTGCATGTCCTTGGAATAGGCCAGCGGCAGCCCCTTCATCACCATCATCAGCGCGGTATTGGCGCCATAGATGCGCCCCACCTTGGCGCGGATCAATTCGGCTGCGTCGGGGTTCTTTTTCTGCGGCATGATCGACGAGCCGGTCGAGAACCGATCGCTGAGCGCCACGAACCGGAACTGGGCCGAGGACCAGATCACCAATTCCTCGGCAAAGCGGCTCAGGTGCATGGCACAGATCGAGGCGGTTGAGAGGAACTCCAGCGCGAAATCGCGATCCGACACGGCGTCGAGGCTGTTGGCCGAGGGGCGGTCAAAGCCCAGCGCCTGCGCCGTCATCTCGCGGTCGATCGGAAACGAGGTGCCAGCCAGCGCGGCGGCACCCAGCGGGCATTCGTTCATCCGCTTGCGCGCATCGCGCACCCGGGACAGATCGCGCCCGAACATCTCGACATAGGCCATCATGTGATGCCCCCATGTCACCGGCTGCGCGGTTTGCAGATGGGTAAAGCCCGGCATCACCCAATCGGCCCCCGCCTCGGCCTGAGACAAAAGCGCGCGGATCAGGGCCAGAAGCCCGCTTTCGGCGGCGTCGAATTGATCGCGCACCCAAAGTTTGAAATCGGTCGCAACCTGATCGTTGCGCGACCGGCCCGTGTGCAAACGCCCCGCAGGCTCGCCAATCAGGGTTTTGAGCCGCGCCTCCACATTCATGTGGATGTCTTCCAGCGCGGTCGAGAACTCGAATGTTCCTCCCTCGATTTCTGACAAGACCGTGAGCAGCCCTTCCCGAATGGCCTTTGCATCGCTATCGGTGATCACGCCTGTGGCGGCCAACATCGCCGCATGGGCTCTGGAGCCTGCGATGTCCTGCGCCGCCATCCGCTTATCATACCCGATCGAGGCATTGATCGCCTCCATGATCGCGTCTGGTCCGGCGGCAAAGCGGCCGCCCCACATCTGGTTCGAGGATTGATCTGCCATGTCTACACCCGTGGAGGTAATATGCGTCTGTTCCGTTTCCTGACCCTTTATATGGCCCTGCTCTTGGGTGCAAACGCCGCTATGGCCGCCGATCTTGCCACGTTGGAGGGGTTGCGCGCAGGCGACATGAAGAAACTGGTGCTGCACAGCACGCCCAAGCCGGTCTCGGACAAGGCGTTTACCCTTGCCGATGGTGCCGGAACCGGCACGCTGGCCGAGTATCGCGGCAAGTATATCCTGCTGAACTTCTGGGCCACATGGTGCGCCCCCTGCCGCAAGGAGATGCCGATGCTCGCGAACCTGCAGGAGGAATTCGGCGGCGAGTCGTTTGAGGTGGTGACACTGGCCACCGGGCGTAACATCCCGGCCCGGATCAGCAGTTTTTTCGACGAAATCGGGGTCACCAACCTGCCCCGCCATCAAGATCCGAAACAGGCGCTGGCCCGCGACATGGCCGTTCTGGGCCTGCCGGTGAGCGTGCTCATCGACCCGCAAGGTAATGAGATCGGGCGCCTGATGGGGGATGCGGACTGGAATTCCGACAGCGCAAAGGCCATCATCCGGGCGTTGATCGCACCGGCGGGCTGAACGGGCGCACCGGACGCGCTGCAGATCCGGCGCGCGGCGGAGTGTCTGACCCGAGGTTCCCTTTTGACAGCGCCCACTGTCGCGCGGTTTACTCCAGACCGAAGGAGAAGCCATGCCACCGCTACTGCTCATTGCCTTGGGGGGTCTCGGCATCGCGGGATTTGCGCTGCTGCTGCGACTGGCCGGTCGGTCGCGGCGCTGTGTGCTGACGGACGAGATGGCCGAGTCCGCTTGGCTGCGCCACTTCCCCGACGATCCCCTGCGCGAAGTGACCCTCGCCCATGATGGCCATGCTGCGCTGATCCTTTCTGATCTGGGCACCGGGCTGCTTTGGTCCCACGGGGCCGGGACCGTGGCGCGCCGACTGGTGGATTACGACCTGTTTGATCAAGGCGACCACCTGCGTGTCGTGTTCCATGACTTCACCGCCCCCGCCGCGACCATCAAGCTTGACCCGTTCGAGCACCGCCATTGGCTTGACCGGATGCAGGCGTGAACGGGACGCGGGCCTTGCGGTATTCATGGGGATCGCCGTCAAGCGGCGTGGCGGGCGATACGCCCCCGCCCTTGAGCGGCTCAAGATGAACCACCTGACAAGGCCATAGTCCTGTCTAGAGCGGCAGACCCGCGCCCGAACCAAGGAGCTGCGCTATTTCGGCGAGGGAAGTTGAGGCCCCGCCGCGCCCATTTCCCGCACCGGCGCATGACAGGGACAGGTGGTGAGGTGATCGTTCACCATCCCCACCGCCTCCATGAAGGCATAAACGATGGTGGGGCCGCAGAACTTGAACCCGCGCCGCTTCAGATCCTTTGAAATTGCCGTGGACAGCGGGGTGAAGGGCGGCACCTGATCGAGCTGCGCCCAGCCGTTCTGAATCGGCCTGCCCCCGACGAAATCCCACAGATAGCGGTCAAAGCCCTGCTCCGCCTCGATCTTCTGCCAGGCCCGGGCATTGGCGATGGTCGCCTCGATCTTGCCGCGATGGCGGATGATGCCGGGATCAGACAGCAGGCGAGTGACCTCATCCGCACCCCAGCCGCTGATGACATGCGGGTCGAACCCGGCAAAGGCGGCGCGGAAATTGTCGCGCTTTTTCAGGATGGTGATCCAGCTTAGCCCGGCCTGAAACCCATCAAGAACCAGCTTTTCCCACAGTGCGCGGCTGTCCCACTCCGGCACGCCCCATTCGCTGTCGTGATAGTCGATATAGATCTGTTCGGATCCCGCCCAGCCGCAGCGTTCCATGCCTGCCCCTTTTTCCAAACCGCCTCTGGCGGCGTTAATCGCCACGAAAGGAATTTCCCCGACTCTACTCGTGAACTGCAACGGGAATCAAAACGTTATGACCGGACCCGACATCCCCCATCGGCCTTGGGCCGATATCCCCCACGGGGCCGACAGCCCCCTGAACGCGGCCGTCGCGGACCGCGATTCCTCCACGCTCGACATGGTCCGCGCGGCGGTCTGGCACCGGCAATGCCTGCTGGCCTTCCAGCCGGTGGTGCAGGCGACATCCCCGCGCAAGACCGCCTTCTATGAGGGGCTGATTCGCGTCCTTGACGCCACCGGGCGGGTGATCCCCGCGCGCGATTTCATGCCGGCAATCGAGGCCAACGAGCTGGGGCGCCAGATCGACTGCATCGCACTCGACATGGGGTTGCGGGCGCTGGCGGAAAACCCAACACTACGGTTGTCGATCAACATGTCCGCCCGCTCGATCGGCTATGGGCAATGGATGCGGACGCTGGAACGCGCCCTGCGGGCCGATTCCCGGTTGGGCGAGCGGCTGATCCTGGAAATCAGTGAACACTCGGCCATGACCGTGCCGGAACTGGTGATCGACTTCATGGACCGGCTCCAAGGCCACGGCATTGCCTTTGCGCTGGACGATTTCGGCTCTGGCGCCATCGCCATACGGTATTTCCGCGATTTCTTCTTCGACGCGGTCAAGATCGACGGAGAGTTCATTCGCAAGGTCCAGACAGATCAGGAAAGCCAGGCCACCGTGCGGGCGCTGATTGCCATGGCCCGCGAATTCGAAATGCTGACCATCGCCGTCGCCGTCGAAACCCAGGAGGAGTCCGACTGCCTGATCGGGCTGGGAATTGACTGCATGCAGGGCTATCTTTTCGGGGCCCCCACCGTGCATCCGGCCTGGATGGACAAGGCCAGTGCCCGCGCCACCGCCAGTTGAGCCACGCATGCCTCTAGCCGGGGTGCAAGGGCATGATTGCCGCAACTGCACGCTCTCTGTTGCTGCGGCTGCAGCAATCCGGTATCACAACCGCATCGTGGTGGCGGCCCCCGCAGGCGCAAAAGCGCAGCGCCAAACGGGGGAGGAGGCCGCCCACTGGATGGCAAAGGACCGGATCACATGACAAATGTAGTAATTGCATCGGCAGCGCGTACAGGCGTCGGGAGCTTTGGCGGATCATTCGCCAACACCCCCGCCCATGACCTGGGCGCCGCCGTTCTGGAGGCGGTCGTGGCGCGCGCCGGAATCGCCAAGGAGGAGGTGTCGGAAACCATCCTCGGTCAGGTTCTGACCGCCGCTCAGGGCCAGAACCCGGCCCGTCAGGCCCATATCAATGCCGGCCTGCCGATCGAAAGCGCCGCTTGGGGGCTCAACCAGGTTTGCGGCTCGGGTCTGCGCGCCGTCGCGCTTGGGGCAATGCACGTCCAACTGGGGGATGCCAATATCGTCGCCGCTGGCGGTCAGGAAAACATGACCCTTTCGCCCCATGCCGCCGCCCTGCGCGCCGGACACAAGATGGGCGACATGACCTATATCGACACGATGATCCGCGACGGGTTGTGGGATGCCTTCAACGGCTATCACATGGGCCAGACCGCCGAGAACGTGGCCCAGCAATGGCAGATTTCCCGCGAAATGCAGGATGAATTTGCCGTCGCCAGCCAGAACAAGGCCGAAGCCGCGCAATTGGCCGGTCGGTTCGCCGATGAGATCGTCCCCTTCATCATCAAGACCCGCAAGGGCGAGACGGTGATGGACAAGGACGAATATGTCCGCTTCGGCGCCACCATGGCCGCCATGGCCAAACTGCGCCCGGCCTTCACCAAGGACGGCTCGGTCACCGCAGCCAACGCGTCTGGCCTCAACGACGGTGCCGCCGCCGTGCTGCTGATGACCGCCGATGAGGCCGAGAAGCGCGGCATCGAACCACTGGCACGCATCGCCTCCTATGCCACCGCTGGCGTCGATCCCTCGATCATGGGCACAGGTCCGATCCCCTCCTCGCGCAAAGCGCTGGAAAAGGCCGGTTGGTCGGTCGAGGATCTTGACCTTGTCGAGGCCAACGAAGCCTTTGCCGCGCAAGCCTGCGCCGTGAACAAGGAAATGGGCTGGGACCCCGAGATCGTCAACGTGAACGGCGGCGCCATCGCCATCGGTCACCCGATCGGGGCCTCGGGCGGTCGTATCCTGAATACCCTGCTGTTTGAAATGAAGCGCCGCGATGCGAAAAAGGGGCTCGCAACGCTCTGCATCGGTGGCGGCATGGGCGTGGCCATGTGCCTGGAGCGTCCGTAACCAGCGCCCGCACCGAGGATACCAAAGGGCGCCGGTTGGCGCCCTTTTCTTTGGCGGCACCGAAGACAACGCCGAAAGTCGCCGCACCTGCGACAAGATTCCCCACCGTTACGAAAATTTCATCACGAAATATTATTGCGAATTCATAACTTTATGAGTAACAGAGTTACTATAGAGTTTTTTACCCAGAGGAGCCTCCCATGACACGAACAGCACTCGTCACCGGCGGAACACGCGGCATCGGTGCGGCAACGTCCAAGGCCCTGGCCGCAGCCGGCTATTCCGTCGCCGCGACCTATGCCGGCAATGATGAGGCCGCCGCCAAGTTCACCGAGGAAACCGGCATCAAGACCTACAAGTGGAATGTCGGCGATTACGAGGAGAGCAAGGCAGGGATCGCCAAGGTCGAGGCCGATCTGGGGCCGATCGACGTGGTCGTCGCCAATGCCGGCATCACCCGCGACGCCCCGTTCCACCGGATGACCCAAGAACAATGGCAGCAGGTGATCGACACCAACCTCAGCGGCGTGTTCAACACCGTCCACCCGGTCTGGCCGGGCATGCGCGAACGCGGCTTTGGCCGGGTCGTCGTGATCAGCTCGATCAACGGGCAAAAGGGCCAGTTCGGCCAGGTCAACTATGCCGCCACCAAGGCCGGGGATCTGGGCATCATCAAATCGCTGGCCCAAGAGGGCGCGGCCAAGGGCATAACCGCCAACGCCATCTGCCCCGGCTATACCGCCACCGACATGGTGATGGCTGTTCCGGAAAAGATCCGCGAGTCGATCATCGCCCAAATCCCGGTGGGTCGGCTGGGCGAACCCGAAGAGATTGCCCGTTGCGTGGTGTTCCTGGCCTCTGACGACGCCGGCTTCATCAACGGCTCGACCCTCACCGCCAATGGCGGGCAGTTCGTCGTCTGACCTACGCCGGTGTCCGTGCCGACGCGCACAGACAGACGCGAACCGACAACGGAAAGGGCCGACCCAGCAAGGTCGGCCCAATTTACTCTCGAAAGGTTCGGCAAGCAGACGCGATTGTTGATTTCCGCGTCCCGCTGCCGACTGTCTCGCGAAACCGAAAGGATGCCGACCCGGCGGGTCGGCCCACCCAAAGCTCCGCCGCGGTGGTCAGTTCGACAAACGCGTAATCTCTTCTTTCAGTTTGAGTTTGCGTTTTTTCAGGGACGCAACATGAAGTGCGTCAGCGCTGGGGCCGCGCTCAACTTGTTCAACCTCGTGACTCAGGATTTCGTGCTTACGCTTAAGTTCCGTCAGATGCGAACTCAGGTTCATGGCAATCCTCCTGTAAATGTATTGCCAGACAAGTTGAGCATATCCCGCCCCACCTGTCACGCGGCAGGCACATCGGTTTTGTCACAAAAGCGACATCTTGCCGGTTTTCCAAATTTTCGCCGACAGCCTACGCTGGCCAGCGCAGCGCAGCGCCGTCGCGCAAGACCTGCGCGACCTCTGCGCGATAGCTCTCCCCGTCGCGCATATGGTGCGCGCCCTCATGCAGGATCAGCGGCGCATGCAGGCGGAACGCAGCCCGCCCGCCCTTGCGCGCACGCAGAATCAGCAGATCAGGCGCGCGCCCGTCCCGCGCCGCCAACGGCAATACCTCGATCGACCCCAGACGCCCGGCACAGCCCGCGATAAGATCGGGCAAGCGGTCGCTGCGCTGAATCACATGCAGATAGCCACGCGGCACCAGACGGCGCGCCGCCGCCGCCACCCAGTCGGCCAGTGGCGTCGCCTCCCCCAAGGCGGTACGTCGCCCCGGATCTGTCGCCGCCACATGGGCACCGGCGCGAAAATAGGGCGGGTTGGCGATCACGTGATCGAACTGCCGTTGGCGCAAATCAGGCGGCAGTTCGCTCAGATCTCCGCAGACCACCTTGAGGTCGAGACCATTTTGTACAGCATTGCGCCGCGCAAGATCCGCATAACCCGGTTGCAGCTCGACCCCAGCCAGCGCCAGATCCGGCACCCGTGCGCCCAGCGCCAGAATCGCCGCGCCCCCGCCACAGCCCAGCTCCAGCACAGCCTGGCCCGGTCGCGCCGGAACCGCGGCGGCCAACAGCAGCGGGTCGACCCCGGCGCGATAACCCCGGCGCGGCTGGTGCAGGACAATCCGTCCGCCCAGAAACACGTCGCGGCTCAGCTCGTCTTCGCTAAATACGCTCACCGGCCCAGTGGCACGTCATTGTCGCGCATCACCCGCAGCGCGGCGTCGTAATCGACATCGCGCACCATCATCCGGCGCGGGAAAATTCCGATCCCACCTTCCAGAACGCTCATATTTACGTCCATTTCAAAGCAGTCTATATCCTCACCTCCAAGAAGGGCGGAGGCAAAGGCCATGACGGTCGGGTCGGTGCTGCGCAGAAGTTCCTTCATGACACCGGATGTAAGGGTAAGCCACGCATGATGTCGAGCCTTTGGAACAAAGCAAGATGAACATACCTATGGCCACTAAACCACATGACCGTCTCGCCGCCGCGCTGAACAGTGATCTGGAGGCGGTCGACGGGCTGATCCGCGCCCGCATGCATTCCGACAACGCCCCGCGCATTCCCGAGGTCACCGCCCATCTGGTCGAGGCCGGCGGCAAGCGTCTGCGCCCGATGCTGACGCTGGCGGCGGCCCGCCTGTGCGGCTATGATGGCGCGCATCATCTCAAACTGGCTGCGACGGTCGAGTTCATTCACACCGCCACGCTGCTGCATGACGATGTCGTGGACGAAAGTGAAAAACGCCGGGGGCGGCCCACCGCCAACCTGCTGTGGGACAATAAATCCAGCGTGTTGGTCGGCGATTACCTGTTCTCGCGCTCGTTCCAGTTGATGGTTGAAACCGGCAGCCTGCGGGTGCTGGACATCCTCGCCAATGCCTCGGCCACCATTGCCGAAGGCGAGGTGTTGCAGATGACGGCGGCGACCGATCTCAACACCGGGGAAGATGTCTATCTCAAGATCGTGCGCGGCAAGACGGCGGCGCTGTTCTCGGCCGCGACCGAAGTGGGCGGCGTGATTTCAGACGCCCCGGAAGACAAGGTTCAGGCGCTTTTCGCCTATGGTGATGCGCTGGGGATCGCGTTCCAGATCGCCGACGACCTGCTGGATTATCAGGGCGACAGCGGTGCCACAGGCAAGAATGTCGGAGATGATTTCCGCGAACGCAAACTGACCCTGCCAGTGATCAAGGCCGTGGCGCAGGCCACCCCGGAAGAACATGCCTTTTGGCAGCGCACGATCGAAAAGGGCCGTCAGGAAGACGGCGATCTGGAGCACGCGCTGAGCCTGATGGCGAAATACGACACGCTCAATGCCACCCGAACGGATGCCGAAAGCTGGGCGGCCAAGGCACAGGCGGCGCTCGCCCCCCTGCCCGACCACGAGCTGCGCGCCATGTTGCACGATCTGGCCGCCTATGTGGTGTCGCGCCTGTCCTGAGCGCGCCCGCCGCTCAGGCGAATCTCAATCCATAGGTCAGGCAGATCCCTGCCTTTGTCTGACCCCAGTCTTTTCTGGCGCCCGTCTTTTTCTGGCTGAAAATACTCTCGCCGAAGGCCGCGCCCCAAAGGGGCGCCCGCGATCACACCTCAATGCTGCCGATGCTGCGGGTCGCATGTGCCCACCAACCGGGCTGCGCCGCCGCGATCTGTGCCGCCGCCTCCCGGGCCTGAGCGTCGCTCTCGAAAATCCCGAAACAGGTGGCGCCCGAGCCGGACATGCGTGCCAACCGGCAGCCGTTTGCATGGCGCAGAGCCGCCAGCACGTCGCGAATCACCGGTGCAGTGGCGATCGCCGGGGCTTCCAGATCGTTGCGCTGCTCCGCCAGCCACGACAGGAACGCCGCCCGTGACGGCCAATGCAGCCTCTCTGCCATCGCCGGATTCTGTTTCCGTGCCAAGACCCGGAATATATCGGGTGTCGGCACCTGCACCCCGGGATTGACCAGAACCAGCGCGAAAGCCGGCACTCCGGAAACCTGCTCCAGCACATCCCCGATCCCGCGCATCCGTTGCGGCCGCTCAGACAGGCAGACCGGCACATCCGCCCCCAGCTCTGCCGCGCGGGCCTGACCGCCGCAGGTCCGCAGCACCGCCGCCGCATCCGCCGAGCCGCCGCCAATCCCCGCCCCGTGTGGCAGCTGCTTGTCCAACCGGATGTTCAGAGGCATTCCCGCCAGCTCTGCCGCGCGCCAGACGAGGTTGCGCCGGTCCTCGGGCACCCCCTCGGCAAAGGGGCCGGTCACTTGCAAACTTGTCACGGCAGAGGGGGTGAGCCACAGGTGATCCCCCAGCTCGGTAAAGACCACCAGCGAATCAAGCAGATGATAGCCGTCGGCGCGCTGGCCGGTCACATGCAGGGTCAGGTTGATCTTGGCCGGTGCGACAGCCTCAGTCGCCATTGGCCACTTTCAACGGTGCGGCCCCCTCTTCGGCCAGCACCCGGTCCAGCCCCACCTCCAACTTGCGCCGGATGCGGTCGGGATCGGCCTCGCCGTCGGCATCGTCGGGATCGACAAAGGACAGCGCCCGGCGCCACTGGAATTCCGCCTCGCGCGCGCGGCCAACCGCCCAATAGACATCGCCCAGATGGTCCGTCACCACCGGGTCCACCGGCATCAGTTCGACGGCATGCTCCATATGCGCCACCGCCTCCTCATAGCGGCCCATCCGGAACAGGACCCAGCCCAGCGAATCGACGATAAAGCCACTGTTGGGTTGCGCGGCCACCGCGCGTTCAATCATGTCCAGCGCCTCGTCGAGACTTTCCTGCTTCTCGACCAGAGAATACCCGAGATAGTTCAGAACCTGCGGCTGATCCGGGTTCAGCTCCAGCGCATGGCGAAAATCGGCTTCGGCCTGCGGCCATTGCTCCAACCGTTCAAGGCTGATGCCCCGGGCATAGAGCATGAACCACTGCGACGGCGCGCCCTCTTCGGTGTATTCGAGCGCCTTGTCATAGGCCGCGACCGCGCCTTTGTAATCCTCTTGCTGGCGCAACAGATCGCCCAGCGCATTGTGCACGACCGGCAGCGTGGGGTAATCCCGCGCCAACTGTCCCAGCACCTCGATGGCGGCATTCGGCTTGCCCGCGCGGCGCAGCGCATCGGCGCGGCCCAGTTCGGCCGCATGACGATCCGGGCTGGTGGCGGGCACCTTCTTGTACGTTTCGACCGCCAGATCGTACTGTCCCAGCCCATCCAGCAAATCGGCGCTGAGCAAAAGCGCGTCAATGTGCGCGGGACGCAGATAGTTGGCGATGCGCACATAGATCAGCGCATAATCATCGGCCGCCTCGCCATTCAGCGCGGCACCAACGGAAAAGAACACCTCGGCCATCCCATCGCGAGTCGTGCCGATCAGATCGAACGGCAGCTGCTCGCCCGCAGCCAGAGCGTCGGCCATCGCCGTCAGCCCGGGATCGAACGCCGCGCCAAAGGCATCGGTCATCATTTCCAGCGCCTCGGGATTGCGCCCCAGTTGGGACAGGATCTGCGCCCGTGCGATCACCGCGCGTCGCGACATCCCGCTCAGGCCCGATTTCCGGTCGGCATAAATCGCCTCGGCACCCTCGAAATCGCCGACCATCGCCAGCGCCAACGCCTTGTGATACAAGGCGAAACTGCGCAGGCCATTCTCTTCGGCGACCTGATCGAACCGCTCCAGCGCCTTGGCGACAGAGCCGGTCCCGATATAGGCCCAGCCCGCCAGCAACCCGTCGACCAGCGGTCCGATGCCGCCATCCTCGTTGTCGGCCTTCAGGAACGGGTCAAACTCGCCCCGCACAACCCGGTCGGCGGCGATCACCATCCGCGCCGCCTGATTGCGCAGCCCTTCGGCCTCCATCTTCTGCGCGATGGGCAAGGCCCGGTCGATCCGGCCCAGCGCCAATTGCGAGATGATGACGTTTTCCATCAGCCCGACGTTGCCGGGATCGCGGCTGAGCGCCCGGGTGAAATAGCTGGCGGCCTGCTCGAAATCGCTATCGAACAGCGCGTGGCGCCCGGCCAGATACGACCCGGCACCCGATTGCGCCAAAAGCGGCGCCGGAAGCGCCATGGCAGCGACCACAAGCGCGGCAGCCGCGCGACGAACTAGGGATTTCACCAAGACCTGCCTCTTTATTTTGACCGCCTTCACGCTAGGCGCAAGTCCCGGCAAGGGCAATGGCGCGTGCCCCGTCAGCCATGCGATTGCGGCAATCCGCTACATATTGGGGTAATTCGGCCCGTCGCCGCCCTGCGGAGTGGCCCAGTTGATGTTCTGGCTGGGATCCTTGATGTCGCAGGTCTTGCAATGCACGCAGTTCTGGAAGTTGATGACAAAGCGCGGGTCCTTGCCCGCCTCCTCGACAATCTCATAGACCCCGGCCGGGCAATAACGCTGCGCCGGCTCTGCGTATTTCGGCAGGTTCACCTTGAGCGGGATCGAAGCATCCTTGAGTTGCAGGTGACAGGGCTGATCTTCGGCGTGATTGGTAAAGCTGAACGAGACATTGGTCAGCCGGTCAAAGCTGATCTTGCCGTCCGGTTTGGGATAGTCGATCGGCTTGAAATTTGCCGCCTCGCCCGTGGCTGCCGCGTCGCTCTTGCCGTGGCGCAACGTCCCGAACAGCGAAAAGCCCAGCGTGTTGGTCCACATGTCCATCCCGCCCAGCGCCAGCGAGGGCAACAGCCCCCATTTCGACCACATCGGCTTGACGTTGCGCACCTTTTTCAGATCGCTGCCGATGGCGCCGCTGCGCACTTCGGTTTCATAGGCGGACAACTCATCGGCGCTGCGCCCGGATTGCAGCGCCTCAAAGGCGGCCTCGGCTGCGGCCTTGCCCGAAAGCATGGCGTTATGGTTGCCCTTGATCCGCGGCACGTTGACCATGCCCACGGAACAGCCCAGCAGCGCCACACCCGGCGCCACCATCTTGGGCATCGACTGCCAGCCCCCCTCGCTGATCGCGCGCGCCCCGTAAGCCACCCGCTTGCCGCCTTCCAACAGGTCGGCCACGATCGGGTGATGCTTGAACCGCTGGAATTCCATGTAGGGGAACAGATAGGGGTTTTCGTA
Source organism: Antarcticimicrobium sediminis (assembly GCF_004348975.1). GTDB lineage: Bacteria > Pseudomonadota > Alphaproteobacteria > Rhodobacterales > Rhodobacteraceae > Antarcticimicrobium > Antarcticimicrobium sediminis. The sequence goes on from NZ_SMFP01000003.1 coordinate 162,812, forward strand.
GTTCAGGTGCACAACGAACCCGACATAGACCTGATTGTTTTCAAGATGATAGATGAACGATCCGCCACCAGCGTTGCTGCCCAACGGCCAGCCCATCGTATGGGTGACGGTGCCCTCGCGGTGCTTGGCCGGGTCGACCTCCCAGATCTCTTTCATGCCAAGGCCGAATTTCTGCGGGCAATGGCCCTTGGACAGATCGTACTTGGCGATCACCTCCTTGGCCAGCGACCCGCGCACCCCTTCGGACAGGAACACGTATTTGCCGTGCAGCTCCATCCCGGGCTCGTAAGACGGTCCGGGGGTGCCATCTGCGTTTTTGCCGAACTCGCCCGCGACCACGCCTTTGACCTCGCCCGCGTCGCCATAGACCAGTTCCGAGCACGACATGCCGGGGAAGATCTCCACCCCCATCTCTTCGGCCTGCTCTGCCATCCAGCGGCAGACATTGCCCATCGAGACGATGTAATTGCCGTGGTTGCTCATCAGCGGCGGCATCGGCCAGTTGGGCACGCGGATCTTGCCCGCCTCGCCCAGCATGTAGAAGTTGTCTTCCTTGACCGGCACGTTCAGCGGCGCGCCCTTTTGTTTCCAGTCCGGGATCAGCGCATCCAACCCACAAGGGTCCAGCACCGCGCCAGACAGGATATGCGCGCCGACCTCGGAGCCCTTTTCCAGCACGACGACATTCAGCTCGGCATCAAGCTGTTTCAGACGGATCGCCGCCGACAGGCCCGCAGGACCCGCCCCAACGATCACAACGTCATATTCCATCGCTTCGCGTTCTATGTCGGCCATCAAGGGGCTCCCTGGCTAAATCAGTCGTCATACCCGCGCGCGGGGCAATTTTCTTTCGCGGCTGAATACCCTTTGTCGCAGGGCGAGGTCAATCGCAACACCACGTAAATCCGCTGCAGTGCAGAAAAGACGCTGCGGTCAGACTCCGGCGGTCTCTCGCAACAGATAGCGCGACCTGCAACGCTTGTCTCCGGGCTTGTTGTCGGGATGTGCAGATGCTGCATTGAACCGTGACAGCCGTGCAAATGCTGGCGCGGCTATCTTGAGCGCCATCTAGCGTGTCCCGCCCTCCTCTCCCGGAGTCTGATTCGCGGCACCAACCACCGACGGTGGCGTCTTGCTAAAGCCCCTCGCGCAGGCCATTTCCCGCGCAACCCGGGCGAGAGCCAGCGAAATCCACCCTGTTGCGCTGAAATGCTTGTGGACAGCCCGCCTGTTCCCCTTGCAATCGCCCCCCGCATTGGGTCAGGTATTCGTCAACCCAATCCGTCGCCCCGGCGCATCGCGCGGCGGGGCGCTGCATTTTGCGTGGATGAACACTAATTTTCGTGGATGAACACTATGGAAAAAATTCTGATGACACCGGCGGGCCACGCCGCGCTCGAAGTCGAACTGAAACACCTGAAGTCGGTCGCGCGCCCTGAGATCATCCGGGCGATCGCCGAGGCGCGCGAGCATGGCGACCTGTCGGAAAATGCCGAATACCATTCGGCCCGCGAGAAGCACTCCTTTATCGAAGGCCGTGTCAAAGAGATCGAGAGCATCCTGTCGCTTGCCGAGGTGATCAACCCGGCCAAGCTTTCGGGGGCGATCAAGTTCGGCGCCACCGTGACACTGGTGGACGAAGATACCGACGCCGAAAAGACCTGGAAGATTGTCGGTGAGCACGAAGCCAATATCGAAAGCGGCTTGCTCAACATCAAATCCCCCATCGCCCGTGCCTTGATCGGCAAGGAAGAGGGAGACAGCGTCGAGGTCCGCACACCGGGTGGCGTGCGGTCCTACGAGGTGCTGAAAATCATCTTCGCCTGAAATCATCTACGCCTGACGGAGCACGTCCATGGCCGGTCCAACGCCTGACCCAAACAAGGCCCAAAGCACCCCTCTGGGCATGTATGACCGGCCCAGCCGGCAGCAGGTCACCGGAATCGAGATTTCGGCCATCGCGCTCAGTCTGTTGTGGTTGGCGGGCGCCATCGTGTTCCTTTTCGCCGTGCCTGCGGGCAGCGACGGGATCGACGGGCTGCGCTTTATCATCACCCTGCTGGCGGTATTCCTGCCGGTGGCGATGATCTGGGTCGCCGCCACCGCCGCCCGTGCCAGCCGCGTGATGCGCGAAGAAAGCCGTCGCTTGCAGATCGCCATCGACGCCATCCGCCAGACCCTGATCGCACAGCAGCAGCGCGGCGCGAGTCAACCCGATGGCTCGGTGGCGAAGAAGCTGGATGAGATCGCGGCGATCACTAAAAAGACCGAGGCGGCACTGGCGATGTTCCATTCGAGCCGGGCGGTTGCGGGGGCAGCACGACCGGTGGTTGCGATGGTCGCCCCCAGCCGGACGGACGCGCCCGAAGATCAAGGCGCGCTGGAGCTGGGCACACCAGCCGAGGCGCTGTCGCCGCCGCTGCCGCATGCGGATTTCATCCGCGCCCTGCACTTTCCAGAAACCGCCGAGGACGAGGCCGGTTTTGCCGCCCTGCGCCGCGCGCTGAAGGACCGCAAGGCCGCCCAACTTATCCAAGCGGCACAAGATGTGCTGACGCTGCTGAGCCAGGACGGCATATATATGGATGACCTGTCCCCGGACCGGGCCCGGCCCGAGGTCTGGCGGCAGTTCGCACAAGGCACCCGTGGCCGCGTCGTGGCGGCGCTGGGGGGCGTGCGCGACCGCTCTTCGCTGGCGCTGAGTGCGGCGCGGATGAAGCAGGATCCGATCTTTCGCGATGCTGCCCACCACTTCCTGCGCCGGTTCGACCAGACCTTTGCCGAATTCGCGCAGGAGGCCAGCGACGAGGAGATCACCGCGCTGGCAGAGACCCGCACGGCGCGGGCCTTCATGCTGCTGGGTCGGGTCGCGGGCACCTTCGACTGATCCGCGACCGGAACGTTTGGCGGCCGCTCGCCACCCGCTCAGGCGGTCAGACCCATTTGGCCAATGGTGGCAGGCTCATCAGCACGGCATTGGCGTCGTGGCCGGTTTCAAGGCCGAACTTGGTGCCGCGATCATAGACAAGGTTGTATTCGGCATAGAGGCCGCGGTGGATAAGCTGGGTGTCGCGGTCGGCCTCGGAAAAGCTTTGACTGCGGCGTTTCTCGACCAGCGGCACAAAGGCAGGCAGGAAGGCGCGACCGATGTCCTGGGTCAGGGCAAAATCCGCCGCCCAGTCATTGGAGCAATAATCATCCATGAAGATGCCGCCGACCCCACGGGCGCGGTGGCGGTGGGGAATATAGAAATATTCGTCCGCCCAGTCCTTGAACCTTGGGTAATGCGCCGCGCCGTGCGGGTCGAGATGCGCCTTTTGTGTGGCGTGAAAATGGGCGGTGTCGGCGTCGTATTCGATGCAGGGGTTCAGGTCGCTGCCGCCGCCGAACCACCAGGCATGCGGGGTCCAGAACATCCGGGTGTTCATATGGACCGCCGGAACATGGGGGTTTTGCATATGCGCCACCAGCGAGATGCCAGAGGCCCAGAACCGGGGATCGCCCGACATGCCCGGCAGCCCCTTGCGCGCCATCATGGCGGCTTGGGCACGCTCGCCCAGCGAGCCATAGACGGCAGAGACATTGACGCCGACCTTCTCAAACACGCGCCCGCCGCGCATCACGCTCATCAGACCGCCGCCGGCATCGGAGCCGTCGTCAGAGGCGCGCTTGGTCTCGCTCACCTCGAAACGAGCGGGGGCGGCATCCGACAGCGGGCCGGTGCTGTGGCTGTCCTCCAGCGCTTCGAAGGCGGCGACGATCTGGTCGCGCAATTGCCGGAACCAGCCGGATGCGGTGGCTTTCTCAGTGTCGAAATCGGTGCTCATCTGGGTCTTTCCCCCGGCTGTCTGGTCTGGGGCGCCAATCTAACCGCAGGGGCGGCGGCGGCCAGTGGTTTCAGGCGCAGGTCACGATATGACGCATCCCCGCCGCGTCAGTGCGCGGGGGCCGCCACCGGGTCAAGCAGGGTGCGGCCGCCGTCAAGGGTGAGGATCTGGCCGGTCATGAACCCGGCGGCCTCGGAGGCGAGAAATTGCACGGTATCGGTCAGTTCCGAAGGGGAGGCGATGCGCGCCAGCGGGGTGTGATCCTCGATGTCCTGACGAAACCCGCGATTTTCCTTCAGCGTGGATTTGAGCGAGGCGCTCATCACCGAGCCGATGGCGACGGCATTGACCCGAATCCGGTGCGGCGCCAGCGCCACCGCCAGTGAACGGGTCATCTGATCAAGCGCGGCAGAGCTGACGGAATAAGCCAGAAGGTCGGGATGGGTGCGGCGCGCGGCGATCGAGCTGAGATTGATGATGGCGCCGGCCCCGGCACCGCTGTCGTCCTCGCGGGTGCTGGCCTGTTTGATCATGCGTTTGGCGACCATCTGGCTAAGCCGCAGCGCGGGCATCAGGTTCTGGCTGAGCAGCACGTTGACCGAATCGTCATCGGGGTCGAGCGGGTCCGAGGGGATCATCTGGCGCGCGCCGTTGACCAGAATGTCGATCTGATCGAAGGCGTCCAGCGTCGCCGAAATCAGGTTGGTGATGGTCAACCGTTCCCGCAGGTCGCCGGCAAAGTAGCGGACATTACTGTCTTCGGCCCGTTCGCCCAACTCGTCGATCAACCGCGCCTCGTCCATGTCGGCGAACATGACGTTGGCGCCTTTTTCGGCGAACTGACGCCCGATGGCCAAGCCGATGCCGTTGGCGGCACCGGTCACGATGGCGGTCTTGCCGGCGATGGAAAAGGACATGAGGGCTCTCCTTGCGGGATGGGGCCTTGGGGGATGATGGGGGTCGGCGCGATCAGCGGCGCGTGCGGCGGGGCTGGGCGGCGTAAAGCACCTTGAACCGGGTATCGCCGGCAATTTCTTTCGTTTCGGCGAAAGCGGCGTCGAGCGCGGCCTCGTAGGGCAAGTGGCGGTTCGCCACCAGCCAGAGCTGGCCGCGTGGGGTCAGCAGCCGTGCGGCCGCCTCGATAAAGCTTTGCCCCAGCGACGGCTCGGCAGCGCGGCCGGTGTGAAAGGGCGGGTTCATCACCACCGCGTCAAGCGGGGGATTGGCACGAAAGAGGGTCGCGTCGCTCCAATGGAAGCGGGCGCGGGGATCGGCGGCGTTCTGCATCGCGCAGCCCAGTGCGATGCGGTCAGCCTCGACCAGATCAAGCGTTTCGAGACGCGCATCGGCCAACAGCCGCGCCGAGAGATAGCCCCAGCCAGCCCCCAGATCGGCGACATGGGCGCCAAGATGCTCTGGCAGCGCCTCGGCCAGCATGCGCGAGGCCGGGTCGATCCCGTCGGCGGAGAACACCCCCGGCGCGGTAACAAAGCCATCGACACGCTGTGCGTCGGGGGCGATCCAGTCGGCAAAGGCGGCGCGGTCAAACCCGGGCTGATCGGTGCGGAACCAGAAGATCCGGCCATGCGATTTCGACAGCGACCCGTCAAGCGTGGTGCGTTTGCGCACCTCGCGCATCAGGCTGTCGGCACCGTCGGTCTTGGCCCCGTCGATGATCACCACCCCGTCGGTCTGGCTGGCGGCGCGGGCGATCAGATCCTGCGCCTGTTTCTTGGCCCGTGGCAAAACGACCAGCGCGGCGGCGAAACGATCCGTCTGGGGCACCATCCAGTCGACCGTGAAGCCGCTGGCGGCAAGGGCGTCGTGATCGGGGCGGAACGGTTGCACCAGCAGCGCCTGCTCGCGCGGCAACGCGGCAAGATCATCCCCGGCGCGCGGGTTGAACACGACGATCGGGCCGCTGGTCGGCAAGAGCAGACCGCCCTGATCGATGGCGAGGGAAAGACGCGCGGACACGAGGCTTCTTATTCCTCTTTTTCCATGGTGCATTGCAGCGGGTGCTGATGCCGGCGGGCGAAATCCATCACCTGCCCCACTTTGGTTTCGGCGATTTCATGGGTGAACACGCCAACCACGGCGACGCCTTTCTTGTGCACGGTCAACATCACCTCGAACGCCTCGGCATGGGTCATGCCAAAGAACCGCTCCAACACATGGACGACGAATTCCATCGGCGTGAAATCATCGTTCAGCAGCAGCACCTTGTAGAGCGGCGGCCGCTTGGTCTTTGGTCGTGTCTTGAGCAGGGTCGAGGCGTCGCCCTCGCCGTCCGGCTTGTCGGTCATCATCAATGGCTGTAGCAGCATCGCGAAGCTTCTCGTCCGGTTGTGGTCTGTGCGGAGACTGATCTGCCATGTTATATACCGCTTTGGCCGGATTAGAAAAGGGATAGCGGACAGGGACGCCATGACGCACGGAATGTTGACCACCATCGGCTTTGATGCGGATGACACGCTTTGGCAGAACGAGCGGTTCTTTCGCCTGACCCAGGACCGTTTCGCGGCGCTGCTGGCGGATTATGCCGCGCCGGAGCATCTGAACGAGCGGCTGTTGGCCGCCGAACGGCGCAATATCGGGCGCTATGGCTATGGCATCAAGGGCTTCACGCTGTCGATGATCGAGACCGCCATCGAGGTGACCGAGGATCGGGTGCCTGCGGGCATCATCCGCGAACTGATCAGCGCCGGTCAGGACATGTTGGCGCATCCGATCGAGCTGTTGCCCCATGCACAAGCCGCTGTGGAAGCGGTGGCGCGGACCCATCGCGTTGTCCTGATCACCAAGGGCGACCTGCTGGATCAGGAGCGCAAGCTGGCGCAATCGGGGCTGGGCGATCTGTTCGACGCAGTCGAGATCGTGTCGGAAAAGACCCCGGCCGTCTATGAGGCGATCTTTGTCCGCCACGGGGATGGCGCGGCGCAGGCGATGATGGTGGGCAATTCCATGCGCTCGGACGTGGTGCCGGCGATCGAGGCCGGGGGCTGGGGCGTGCATGTGCCTCACGATCTGATCTGGGACATCGAACATGCCGAGGCGCCGGACCATGCGCCCCGATATCGCAGCATTGCCGATCTGGCGGCGCTGCCGGCGCTGATCGCCGGACTCGAAGCCGGCTAAGCCGCCCGGCGCAAGGGCGGGATACCGCCTGTCTCTTCCTCTGAAGGCGCGAAAATAAGCGCCATGATTTTGCCGCAATCGCCGGTGTAGCGGCGCGGCGAAAGATGACCGCAAGATGTAGGAAAGCAAGCGCGGAAAATGAACAACTCCCGGCAACCTGCGGGTTTATTTTGATTATTCCCTGTGCTAGCCTTCGTTCACAAATCAAAAAAATGCCACCGGTCAACCGGGGCACCGAGGCAGACAGAGGCAACATCGTGCAGGACCGGCGTATTCGTCCGGCCCGATCCGGGTCGAGTGATTTTTCCATCAACCCCATGCCAATGCTATGGGCATTCATTCTGGTCGCCCTGCTGGGTGCGCTGGCCGTCACCCCGGCCCGCGCGGCGCCCTATGCGGCGATCGTGATGGATGCGCGCACCGGCGAGGTGCTGCATTCGCGCAACGCCGATACACGGCTGCACCCGGCCTCTCTGACCAAGATGATGACGCTTTACATCGCCTTTGAGGCGGTGCGGAACGGCGAGATCTCGATGGATACGTCGGTGCGCATATCGCAGAACGCAGCCGCCGAGCCGCCCTCGAAACTGGGGCTGCGGGCGGGTCAGAAGATCGCCCTGCGCTATCTAGTGCGGGCGGCGGCGGTGAAATCGGCCAATGACGCCGCCACCGCTATCGGCGAGGCCATCAGCGGATCAGAAGCCGCCTTTGCCCAGCGCATGACGCGCACCGCCAAGGCGCTGGGGATGACGAGCACCACCTTCAAGAACGCCCATGGGCTGACGGCGACCGGGCATCTGTCGACCGCGCGGGACATGACCATTCTGGGGCGGCATCTGCTGTATGATTACCCGGAATATTACAACCTGTTCTCGCGCAAGAGCACCAGCGCCGGGATCAAGACGGTCACCTCGCACAACCGCATTCTGAACAGCTACAGGGGCGCGGACGGGATCAAGACCGGCTATACCCGCGCCGCCGGGTTCAACCTTGTGGCCTCGGCACAACGTGGCAACGAACGGGTGATCGCCACGGTGTTCGGCGGCAAATCCTCGACCTCGCGCAACGCACGGGTGGCCGAGCTTTTGGATCTGGGGTTCCAGCGGGCGCCATCAAAGGCGCCTTTGCGCAAACCCACACGGCCGCTTTATGCCGGCAACGCCACGTCGGGCGGTGCTGACAGCGGGACGACGGGCCGGGTCGTGCGCCTGACCGGGGTCGTCAAGAGCAGCCCGCGCCCGATGCACCGGCCCAACCGCGAGGCGGTTCAGGTGGCCGAGGCCGAGGTGCCCGTGGTGGACGACGTCAAGGCCGAGGTGATCGCCGCCGCCGTGGCCGAGGCCATGACAACCGCCGTTCCGGTGTTGGCCGAGAGCGAGGCGCCGGTCGCAGAGTCGATTGCAGAGCCGGTTGCAGCCCCAAGCGAGGCGCCCCGCCCGGTCCTGCGGCCGCAGGATTTGGCGGTGACGATCACCGAGGCCTCGCAGCCCGCGATAGAACCCGAGCCCGCATCCCTGTCCGAGCCCGTGCCCGAGCAAGTGGCCTTGTCTGTGTCCGAGCCCGAAGATCAGGAGATCGTCACCCGGCTCTCGACCTCGGGCGAGCGGCACTGGGGCATCAATGTGGGGCGCTATGCCAACCGCTATCAGGCGGAAAAAACCCTGCTGCGCACCGCGCTGTCGGAAATGGAGACGCTGGACGGCACCCTGCGCAAGGTGGTGCGCAGCACGCGCGGGTTCGATGCCAATTTCATGGGCATGACCGAAGAGACCGCGGATCTGGCCTGCCGCCGGCTGAAGGCGCGCAACGTGGACTGCAAACTATTGGGGCCGTCCTCCTGAGCTGAGGACGCCGCAGGGGAAAGACCAAAGGCGTGACCTGAGGGGCACGCCTTTTTTGTGGCCTATGCGCCAACGCCCCCTCCCCCGGCGGCGGTTATCCCGGCTTTTGCGGGCTGGGCTGCTTTGCCGCCTCCGCGTCGCTGTCGCGGAACTTGCTGATCCAGCGGCGCAGGGAGAAGATGTCGAAATAGATCGCCAGCAGCGACGGGAACACCAGCACCACCAGAATCATCGAGGCCAGCAGCCCGAAGGCGACCGAGACCACCAGCGGCACCATCGTCTGTACCTGCGGGGAAGTGTCGAACATGATCGGCACCAGACCGGCGAATGTGGTGGAGGTGGACAGCAGGATCGGGCGGAACCGGTCGCGCACCGCGTTGAGCGCGGCAGAGACATAATCGTCGCCCTCAAGATGGGTCTGGAAAAAGGTCAGGAACAGGATCGCGTTGTTGACCACGATGCCCGACAGCGAGGCAAAGCCGATCATCGAGGGCATCGACATGTCCAGCCCCATTGCCAGATGCCCCAGCACCGTGCCGATCAGCGCAAAGGGGATCGACAGCATCACGATCAGCGGCAGGGAATAGGAGCGGAACTGGAACGCCAGCACCAGATAGACCCCGACCAGCCCCAACAGCAGCGAGCGCATCATGGATGTCTGCGATTTCTGCTGTTCCTCGGTGGCGCCGCCGATGCGGATGGTGATGTCAGGATAGGCCTTGCGGATGCTTGGGGCCAGCTCGTCCATCGCCACGGCAGAGATCCGGGTCGAGGTGGTGGCGGCACGGTCGATCTTGCCCTCGATCCGGGCGGTGATCTGGCCGGCCTTGCGGGTGATGGAGGGGAAGCTGGCGCTGTGGGTGAAATCCGCCACGCTGCCCAGCGCCACCTGGGCCCCGCTGGGCAGGGTGACGGGGAACAGCTCCAACTCGCTGAGCGAGGCGATGGAGTCGCCCAGTTGCACCCGCACGGTCATGGAAGACGACCCGGAGCGGAAACTGTCGGCCTCGGCACCGGCGAAGGCGGTGCTGAGCTGGGCGGCAAGGCTTTGCGGGGTCAGGCCAACGGTGTAGCCGAAGGGGATCAGCGCCATCTGCACTTCGCGCCGCCCGCCTTGGAGATCGACGAAAGCCTCGGTCACGTCGGCGCGCGATACCAGCGCCACCAGCATGTCATTGGCGGCGGCCTGCACCACCTCAAGATCGCGGCCCAGAACCTCGACATCCAGATCGGCGCCGCCGGGGCCACGTTCGGCCTGCGAAAAGCTGCCTTGCACCAGATCGGGGATCGGCCCGGTTTCCTGCCGCCAAAGCGCCAGAACCGCGTCGGCGGTGACATTGCGCAGCGTGCTTTCCAGCAGATCGACGGTGACGGTGGCGGTGTTGGAGCCGTTGGCGGTGACGTCGCTGTTGACCGCGTATTGCACCAGAACCCGCTCGACCAGTGGCGCGGCGGCTTCGGTGCCGGGGGTCAGTTGGGCATCGACCCGGTCTAGGGCGGCGAGGATATGATCGACCTCGGCCACGGTGCGGCTGCGCGCGATCCCCGGGGTCAGCGCGATGCGGGCGATGATGGTATCGCTTTCGGTGGTGGGAAAGCCGATCACCTTGACCTGCCCCGAGGCGATCAAGCCGATCGTCAGCATCAGCGCGGCGATCACCGTGCCAAAGGTCAGGTAGCGCACCCGCACCAGCCGCGCCGCGATCGGCAGCAGCACGCGATCCTTGAACCGCTCCAGCACCCGGTTAGCGCGCCGCTCGCGCGGGGCAACATCGCCCGCTTTGCCGCCGTGGCTGAGGTGATGCGGCAGGATCAGGAAGCCTTCGACCAGCGACAGGGTCAGGGTCAGCAACAGCACCATCGGGATGAATTTCAGGATCTGGCCGAAATCGCCGGTGATGAACATCAGCGGGCCAAAGACGCAGGCGGTAGTGAGGAACGAAGACACGACCCCCGGCATCACCTCCATCGCGCCGCGCGAGGCGGCCTCGAGCCAGCCCACCTTGCCGCGCCATTTATCGATATTCTCGGCAATGACGATGGAATCGTCCATAATGACGCCCACCGCCATCAGCAACGCCACCAGCGTGATCATGTTGATGGTGATGCCCAGCACACTCATCAGGAACAGCCCGCCGAGGAAGGACACCGGCAGCGAGGCCGAGATCCACAGCGATTCGCGCATCGAAAAGAACAGCCACATGGTGCCGAAGACCAGCACCAGCCCCATGGCGATATTGCGCAGGATGAGGTTGAGCCGTTCCTTGACCACATCGGTGCTGTTGTTGATCACGGTCAGGCGAAACGGGTCGGGATAGCGCGCCTGTTCACGGCTCAGAAGGCTGTCCACCGTCGTGAACACGCGGATGCTGTCATCGTCCTTGGATTTGTAGATCGAGATGATCGCCGCCTGATCGCCATCGATGAAGGATTGCACATCCTCGTCGCTGTCCACCACGATCACCTGCGCCAGATCGCCCAACCGCACCACGCCGCCCTCGGGCGTTTGCAGCACGATCAGATCCTCAAGTTCGCTCACGCTGCGGCGCACGTCGGAATAGCGCAGCACGAAACTGGTGCCGCCCATCGACACATCGCCCAGCGGCTGGCGCAGGCTGCGCGCCTCGATGGCAGTCAGAAGGTCACTGGCAGACAGACCGTAGCGGCGCAGCATCTGCTGATCGAAGACCACGCGCAATTCGCGGTCCGAGATGCCCGAGACCAGCGCCTGCGCCACCCCGTCGAGCGCCAGCAGCCGGTCGGCCAGTTGGTCGGTATATTCGATCAGCCCCTGTTTGCCGGCGATGCCGGAGACGGCAATCAGCGCGACCAGATCGGTCTGGCCCTGAATCTCGACCGTGGGGGTTTCGGCGGCATCGGGGAAATCGGTGATGCCCGACACCGCCGAGAAGACATCGTTGAAAAACTGGATGATATCGCCGCCGTCGTCCAGTTCGGCGGTGGCGCTGGCGCGGCCGTCGAGCGAGACGCAGTCAAACTCGGCCAGGCTGGTGACGCCGGTGACCGCATCTTCCAGCGGGACGCAGACCTCTTCATCCACATCGCGGGCCGAGGCGCCGGGATAGACCACTCCGACGTTGACGGTGGAGGCGGTGAATTCGGGAAAGGTTTCGCGTTCGATCCCGGTGACCACGGCGACGCCGAGGATCAGCACCAGCACCATCAACAGGTTGGCGGCGACCGGGTGGCGGACGAAATAGGCGATCATCTCAGTTGCTCGTGTCAGGGGTGACCGGGATCAGCTTGATCCCCGGCACCGAGGGCGAGGGCGTCGAGAGCACCAGTGTCTCGCCTCCCGTCAGCCCGTCGAGCACAAGCACATCGCCCCCCAGCGCCGGGCCGGTGGTGATCGGACGTACCTCCAGCCGGCTGTCGGCATCGACGAGATAGACAAAAGACGCCCCCGCATCATTCAGGTGCAGCGCGGTGCGCGGCACGGCGATGGCATCCTTGAGCGGCGGCGCGGACAGGGTGACGGTGACGAAACTGCCGGGGTTGAGCGGCGGCCGCCCTCGGCTGGCATCGGCGAGATAGGGGTCATCGACCTGCACCACCAGCCCCATGGTGCCGGTTTCGCTGTCCACCGTGCCACGCAGGCGCAGGATCCGCGCCGCGTATTCCGCCGAGGTGCCCGCCATTTCAATGGTGATGGTGGCGCTCACCCCGCGCTGCTGCAACAGGTCGGTCAGGTGGCTGGTATCCACCAGCACGTCTACGGGCAGATGTTCGCCCATCGCGGCCAGCGCCATGGCGCGAAAGGCGCGCGGGGCGATCTCGGCGGTGATTTCAGCGGTGGCGGCGCTGTCGAGCGTCAACAGGGTCTCGCCGGTGCGGACGAACTGATCCGGCTCGACATTGAGCGTATCGACCCGGCCCCGGAACGGCGCGGTGACCGTGGTCTTGGACAGGGCGCGTTCGGCCTCGGCCAGTTCGGCCTGACGCACCGCCAGCGTCGCGTCGTTCGAGGCGCGCTGTGACGGGTAGAGCGCCAGCGTGTTGGTCACATTGGTCAGCCCGGTCTGCTGGGCAAACAGCACCTTTTCGGCGGTATTGAGCGCCGTCTGGGTACTTGCACCGCTGGCGACCAGAGATTTGACACGCTCGTATTCGGTCTCTGCGACGGCAAGGGTGCGCTGTTCGATTTCAAGGCTCTTGCGGGTATTAGCCTCCTTGCGGTCCAGTTCGGCCAAGGCGGCCTCGGCAGCGGCGATATTGGCCTTGGATTTGCGCACAGCGAGGTCGTAATCGGTGCGGTCCACCTCGACGATGACGGTGCCGGCCTCGACAAAGCTGCCCTCGCTCAACCCCTCGGCCAGACGCGTGATGCGGCCCTCGACCTGCGACACCGCCGACCAACGATGCGCCGGTTCGACCCGGCCATAGCCCTCGGCGCTGGGGATGATCGCGGCGGGTTCCACCGGCATCACCCGCACGGCGACGCTGGCCTCGGGTTCGGATGCGGCAGGCGGCTGGCCGGTTCGCGTCATCCAGAGAAAGCCGATCACGCCAAGCGCCAGCGGCGGCAGGATGAGCAAGGGGCGCAGGTTCATGGGCAGTCTCCCGAAGGTACAGATCCGCTTGGCAGGCCCGGCCCGCCGCGTTTCCTCCGGTATAGCCTGATCCCTGCCCTGCGTGAAAGCGGCGCTTGCGCTTTGGCCAGAATGGCACGAGGGCCGTCGTCAGCCGCGCAGCACCGCCCCAGGGTTCATGATCCCGGCCGGATCGAGCGCCGCTTTGATCGCGCGCATCGCGGCCAGCTTGACCGGGTCGCCATAGCGTTCCAGATCCGCCACCTTGAGCCGCCCAACCCCATGTTCGGCGCTGAACGAGCCGCCCATGGCGTGCACCAGATCATGCACCGCGCCCTGAATCGCATCGCGTTGGTTGGCATGGTCGGCCTTGCTGCGGCCCGCCACCGGAAAGACGTTGAAATGCAGATTGCCGTCGCCCAGATGGCCAAAGCAGTTGATGCGAAACTGTCCCAGCGCCGCGATCACCTGCCCGCCCTGAACAATGAAGTCCGGGATCTGGCTGATCGGCACCGAAATGTCGTGGCTGCAGATCGCGCCGATGCGCCGGTTTGCCGCCGGGATATGTTCGCGCAGGGACCAGAACTGGGCCCGCTGGCTTTGCGATTGCGCGATCAGCCCGTCGCTGACAAGCCCGCGCTCCAGCGCTGCCTCGAACAGACCCGTAAGCGCCGACTCGGGGTCTTGCCCGCGGGGGAGGCCAAGCTCGATCAGCACGCACCAGTCGGGCGGATCGGCGAAGGGCTGGCGGATCTCGGGCAGGGTTTCGGACAGGAAGTGCAGCCCCTGCCCCGCGATCAGTTCGAACGCGCTGACCGCCTCGCCCAGCTGGTCGCGCGCCAATGCCAACAGCTCGATCGCCGCCTGCGGATTCGGCACCACCACAAGCGCGGTGCCCTCTGCCGCCGGGCGCGGGAACAGTTTGAGGGTGGCCGCCGTGATCACCCCCAGCGTGCCCTCGGCCCCGATCAGAAGGTCGCGCAGGTCATAGCCGGTGTTGTCCTTGCGCAGCCGCGACAGCCCGTGCCAGATGCGCCCGTCGGGCAGCACCGCCTCGAGCCCCAGACAGAGCTCGCGCGCATTGCCATAGCGCAGCACGCCGGTGCCGCCAGCATTGGTCGACAGGTTGCCCCCGATCCGGGCCGTGCCCTCGGCGGCGAGCGACAGGGGAAACAGGCGGTCGGCCTGTTGCGCCGCCTCCTGCACATCGGCCAGCACCGCGCCGGCCTCGGCGATCAGCAGGTTTTCGGTGGCATAGACGCCCCGGATCGCCGCCATCCGCTCCAGCGAAATTATCAGCGGGGCGGGGCCGTCGGGCATGACCTGACCGCCAACCAGCCCGGTGCCGCCGCCATAGGGCACCACCGGCACACGGGCGGCAGCGGCTGCGGTCACGAGTGCCGAGACCTCATCGACGTTGCGCGGCAGCGCCAGCACGCCGCACTGTCCGGCCCAGCGGCCACGCGGTTCCTCAAGGTAACGTGGCTCAGTAGGGCGAAACACCGCCTCGGGCAGCGTCTGGCGCAGCCGGGCGGCAAAGGACTCATCAGCAGGGTTCAAGGTCATGCATCGAGTCCTGCCGAAACAGCGGCTGTTGCGCAAGTCTGATTGACGGGGAGCGGTTCCCAGACGGCTGCTCTCCCCAAGGATACGCCCGTTTGGCGCTGAAAAAGGTCCACTGGACCTTTTTCTGGGCGCGCCTTGCCCCGGGGCTCCGCCCGTTCGCGCCTGAACCGCTCCACAGGAGCGGTTCCGAGACGGCGCTCACCCCACGTCGGTACGACCGCGGCGGTCGCTGCGCAGGGCGGCATAGAGCACATGGGTACGCCAGCGCCCGTCGATCTGCAGATAGCTTTGCGCGACGCCTTCGTATTTGAACCCGGCGCTTTCCAGCAACCCGCGCGAGGCGGCGTTTTCCGGCAGGCAGGCGGCCTCGAGACGCGACAGGTCAAGCTGGGCATAGGCATAATGAACCACAGCGCCGATCGCCTCGCGCATATAGCCTTGGCGGGCAAAGGCGGCGCCGGTCCAGTATCCCAGCACTCCCGATTGCGCCGGACCACGGCGGATATTGTCGAGCGTGATCGCGCCCAGCAGCGCATTGTCATCGCGCCGGATCAGGAACAGCGGCAGCGCCGACCCGTTGGAGACCGAGCGTTGCGCCCAGTAGACCCGGTTGGTGAACGCCTTGCGCGACAGGTGGTCCACCGCCCATGATGGTTCCCAGCGGGTGAGGTAGTCGCGGCTTTCCAGCCGCAGCGCACTCCACGGGCGGAAATCGGAATGGGTCGGCGGGCGCAGTGTCAGACGCTCGGTTTCGATCCTCAGCTTGCGTTTGGCCAGAAGCATCGTCGAAATTCCCGGTCGCGTCAGGCGGCGCGCCGCTCCTGCAATTGCGCCAGCGTCGGGGCCGCTTTGACCGGACCGTAGAGCGCCAGGGCGGCGGGTGCGGTGGCGGCCATCTGTTCTGCAAAGGCGCGCACGTCCTGCATCCTTACGGCGTCGATCAGGGCGACGGTTTCTTCAAGCGGCGGGACGGTTTCCCAGATCTGCACCAGCCGGGCCAGACGTTCGGCACGGTTGGTCGGGCTTTCCAGCCCCATCAACATGCCGGCCTTCATCTGGGTGCGGGCGCGGGCAACCTCTTCTTCGGACATATCCTCGGCGGCGCGTTTCATCTCGTCGATGGTGATCCCGGCCAGCTCCGCCACCTGATCGGCAGAGGTGCCGGCATAGATGGTGGTGGTGCCGGTATCGGAATAGGCCCCGGCCTGCGCGAAGATGGTATAGCACAGCCCGCGCTTTTCGCGGATTTCCTGAAACAGGCGCGAAGACATGCCGCCGCCCAGCACGGAGGCATAGATCTGGGCGGTATAGATCGCGTCGTCACGATAGCCCGGGCTTTCCAGCCCCAGCGCGAAATGGGCTTGTTCCAGCTTCTTGGCCTTGCGGTATTCGCCGCCGGTAAAGCGCGCCGGTTCTGCCGTGCTGTCCGGGCCGGGCACCATATCGCCGAACAGCTGTTCGGCCAGTCGCACCAGCGCGTCGTGATCGACGGCACCGGCGGCCGACAGGATCATCTGGCCGGGGCGATAATGTTCCCCGACAAAGGTGGCCAGATCGGCGCGGGAAAAGGCGCTGACCCGTTCGCTGGGCCCAAGAATGGTGCGGCCAAGCGGTTGATCGCGATAGCTGGCTTCTTGCAGCCAGTCAAAGATCACGTCGTCGGGGGTGTCATTGGCCTGACCGATCTCTTGCAGGATGACGCCGCGCTCGACCTCGATCTCGGGCGGGTCGAACACCGGGTTGCGCAGGATGTCGGCGATCACGTCCATTGCCAGCGGCACGTCGGCTTCAAGCACGCGGGCGTAATAGGCGGTCACCTCGCGCGAGGTATAGGCGTTGATATAGCCGCCCACATCCTCGATCGCCTCGGCGATCTGTAGGGCGCTGCGCCGCTTGGTGCCCTTGAACGCCATATGTTCGAGGAAATGCGCAATGCCGTTCTGTTCGATCCGTTCATGGCGTCCGCCGGCGCTGACCCAGATGCCGATAGCGGCCGATTGCAGGCCCGGCATGCGTTCGGTCACGATGCGGAACCCGTTGGGCAATTGAGCTTGCTGCAATGTCACGCGGTGATCTGCCCCTTGATATGGCTTTCGATGGCCGCAAGATCATTGTCGATCCGGCTGACCCGTTCCGGCCTGTCATACAGATCCGCCATCCGCAGGGGAAGGGGCGGACGCACGCCGCTGGCCCGTTCGACCGCATCGGGGAATTTGGCCGGATGGGCGGTGGCCAGCGTGATCATCGGCACCGCCGGATCGCGCAGCTGTTCCGCCACTTTCACACCGACGGCGGAATGCGGGCACAGCAGTTGGCCGCTGGATTTCAGCGTCGCGGCGATGGTGGCGAGGGTTTCCTCCTCGGAGGCGCGGCCCGAGGAGAAGCTTTCGCTCAGCGCCTCCATCGCGCCTTGGCTGACGTTGAAGCCGCCAGTCTGCAATTCGTCCATCAGCTGGGCAACGGCGTTGCCATCCTGCCCATAGGCGAAGAACAGCGCACGTTCGAAATTCGAACTGACCTGAATATCCATCGAGGGGCTGATCGAGGGGATCGTCTCGCCCTTGAAATAGCCCTGCCCGCCAAGGCAGCGGTGCAGGATGTCGTTCTGGTTGGTGGCGACCACCAGCCGGTCGATCGGCAGCCCCATGCGCTTGGCGATATAGCCGGCGAAGATGTCGCCGAAATTGCCGGTCGGCACGGTGAAGCTGACCTTGCGCTGCGGCGCGCCCAGCGACACGGCGGAGGAGAAGTAATAGACCACCTGCGCCAGCACGCGGGCCCAGTTGATCGAGTTGACCCCGGCCAGCTTGACGCCGTCGCGGAATTCAAAATCGTTGAACATGTCCTTGAGCCGCGCCTGACAATCGTCAAAGTCGCCATCAAGGGCGAGCGCATGCACATTGGCATCCGCCGGTGTGGTCATCTGGCGGCGCTGCACCTCGCTCACCCGGCCATGGGGGAACAGGATAAAGACATCGACCGCATCAAGGCCGCGAAACGCCTCGATCGCGGCCGAGCCGGTGTCGCCCGAGGTGGCGCCGACGATGGTCACCCGCTCGCCCCGCCGTTTCAGCGCCACTTCGAACAGCTGGCCGATCAGCTGCATTGCGAAATCCTTGAACGCCAGCGTCGGGCCGTGAAACAGTTCCAACAGGAAATGACCGGGGGCAAGCTGGGTCAGCGGCGCGCGGGCGATGTGGTTGAAATTGGCATAGGCCTTGGCGATGATGTCGCGGAATTCGGCATCGGTGAAGCTGTCGCCGATGAAGGGACGCATCACGCGAAAGGCGGTTTCCTCATAGCTGAGACCAGCCAGCGCGGCGATGTCGTCGTGCGACATCTGCGGGATGGTTTCGGGCACATACAGCCCGCCGTCGCGCGCCAATCCGGTCAGCATCGCCTCTTCAAAGCTCAGCGCGGGCGCCTTGCCGCGGGTGGAGATGTATTTCATTGCTCTCAGCTCCGGGATCGGGCGCGGGTGCGCCACAGGAAATAAAGGGTCATCAGGATCCAGACCAGCGCCAGCCCGAACCATGTCACGGCGTATTGCAGGTGATCATTGGGAATGCCCACGGATGTCACCGGCAGCGGCACGACGTTCGGATCGGTCTGCGAGCGCGCGATCAGCAACACCGGTTCGGTGTCGAGCGCGGCGGCCAGTGTGGGAACCTCGCGCGCGAACCAGATGTTCTTGTCCGGCTCTGGCGCGGGGGTGAAACTGTCGATCTCTTGCGGCCAATGCAGGTTGCCGGTGATTTCCATCGCGCCGGTTTGGCGGACGGCTGTCTTGGCCTCGGTCGGGATGAAGCCCCGATCGATCAGGATGCGGCGGCCGCTGTCGGTGACGAAGGGGGTAATGATGCGATAGCCAGCGCCGAAATCACGGGTAGAGACCAGAACATGCAGTTCCTGCGCGCCCATCGTACCGGCTACGCGCACCGGCAGGTAGCGATCCCGCTCCGGGTCCGGCGCGGCGGGCAGCGCGACAGGGTCGGCGGCGATGCGGGTCTCGATCTCGGCCAGCACGCCTTGTTTCCAGGCCAGCCGGCGCAGCTGCCAGGTGCCAAGCGATAGCAGCAGGCCCCCACCGACGATGCCAAAGACCAGCAGGAACAGAAAGCGGCGCATGGAACGCTCCGATAACCAATGAAAAGGCGCGCGGACAGACCGCGCGCCTTGCTTTAAATGGGACGGGGGCGATTGTTCAACCGCATTCCGCATATGTCACAACCCGGCGGTGCCCCAGATGTAGACGGCGAAGAACAGGAACAGCCAAACCACATCAACGAAGTGCCAGTACCAGGCGGCGGCCTCGAAGCCGACATGCTGCTCTTGGGTAAAGTCGCCCTTGAGCGCACGGATCAGACAGACGGCCAGAAAGATCGTCCCGATGATCACGTGAAAGCCATGAAAGCCGGTGGCCATGAAGAAGTTCGAATAGAACTCGTCGCCGCCGAATTCCCAGCCCGAATGCAGCAGATGCGCATATTCATAGGCCTGCAACCCGGTGAAGGCGACGCCCAGAACGATCGAGATCGCCAAGCCCTGCACCAGCCCCTTGCGGTCGTTGTCATGCACCAGCGCATGGTGCGCCCATGTCACGGCACAGCCCGACAGCAGCAGCACAACGGTGTTGATCAGCGGCAGATGGAACGGGTCGACCGGGAAGATTTCCGGTTTCACGTATTCGGTGCCGAAATATTCGTTCATCGGGTAGATCGCGTGTTTGAAGAACGACCAGAACCAAGCGAAGAAGAACATCACCTCGGACATGATGAACAGCATGAACCCGTAACGCAGCCCGATCCGCACGACGGGCGTGTGATCCCCGGTGCGGCCTTCGACAACCACCTCAGCCCACCAAGCGTACATGGTGTAAAGCACCATCGCGAGCCCGATCAGGAACATGAACGGGGTGATATCATGCATCCACAGCACGGCGCCGAACAGCATGACGAACCCACCGACAGCACCGAACAGCGGCCAAATCGAAGGGCTAAGAATGTGATAGTCGTGATTTTTTTCGTGCGCCATTAAGTGTCCCTCACCTTTCGGCCTAGTTCAGATTGATGTCTGCCTCGTGATCGAGGGCGGCATAGCCCTCGGGCAGATCTATTTCGTAAAACGTATAAGACAGCGTGATCGTGTGTACGTGTTGCGCCTCGGGATCATCGACGATCTCGGGGTCGACGTAAAAGGTAACCGGCATCTCCACGCGTTCGCCCGGCTGCAGAATCTGTTCGGTAAAGCAGAAACAGGCGATCTTGGTGAAATACGACCCGGCGGCATAGGGCGCGACATTATAGCTGGCCTGCCCGGCGATCGGCCGGTTGGTCGGGTTGTACGCCTCGTAGAAGGCGAGCCCGGTTTCCCCGATCCGCAGCTCGACCTCTTGCTGCAAGGGCTTGAAGTCCCAGGGCATGTCGCGCTCTTTCGAGCCGTCGAAGCGGATCTTGATGGTGCGATCCAAAATCGTGTCGGACCCGGTCTCGGCCACGTTGGTTTCACCACCATAGCCGGTGACGCGGCAGAACCAGTTATAGGCCGGGATCGCCGCCCAGGCGAGCGCGCCCATTGTGACGACCACACAGACAAGCTGGATCACCGTTCTGCGGACATTATTGGGAGCAGACATCAGTTTTTTGCCCCGCTGACAGTAGATTTCTTCATCTGGAAATCGCCGCTGGTGACCTTGGCGATTGTCAGCCCGAACACGATTGCGACGAACCCCGCCAGCACCAGCCCGACGCCCAGATTGCGGCCAAAGCGGCGCTTGTGCAGTTCATGCGTTGTCTTGAAGCTCATATCACCAGCCTCCCAGGCCGAAGGGTTTCAACACGGCTTCGATCAGGATCGCGCCGAAGTGGAGGAAAAGATAGAGCAGAGAAAGCCGGAAGAAAGACCGCTCCACGGCGAAGTTGTCGGACTCCGATGCGTCTTCGTCTCGGCGGCTGATGCGCCACGCCCCGCGCAGGAACAGCGCGTTGAGCACAACAGAGACCACCAGATAGATCGGGCCGCCAATGTCGGAGAACCCGGCGCCGACGGCCAGCACCGCCAACAGCCCGGTATAGACAAGGATATGGGTGCGGGTGACGCGGCGGCCATGGGTCACGGTCAGCATCGGCACACCGGCATCGTCATAGTCCGAGCGCATGAACAGCGCCAGCGCCCAGAAATGCGGTGGCGTCCACATGAAGGTCAGTGCGAACATCAGCCAAGGTTCGATCGCCATATCGCCGGTCGCCGCGATCCAGCCGATCACCGGCGGAAAGGCCCCCGCCGCGCCACCGATCACGATGTTCTGCGGCGTCGCCCGTTTCAGCCACATGGTATAGATCACCACGTAGAAAAAGATGGTAAAGGCCAGAAACAGCCCGGCAAACGGGTTGGTGGCCAGCCCCAGCATCACCACGGCAAGGCCCGACAGCGCCAGCCCAAGCACCATCGCCTCGCCCGGCTCGATCTTTCCGGCGGGAATCGGGCGACCGCGCGTGCGCCGCATCACCCGGTCGATATCGGCGTCCCACCACATGTTCAGCGCGCCCGAGGCGCCGCCACCGATGGCAATGAACAGAATGGCGCAAAACCCGACCATCGGATTCACCGGCACCGGCGCGGCCACCAGGCCGACCAGCGCGGTGAACACGACCAGCGACATCACGCGCGGCTTGAGCAGGGCGAAATAATCGCCGAATCCCGCCTCGTCCTCGCGCAGGGTGCTTGCATTGATGCTTGCGTCGCTCATTCGGGTTCTCCGGGTGGGGTGGGCACGCGGCCCCCCCTAGGTCTTATCAGTTGGCAGCGAGCTTGAAGCTTTTGGGCTGACCGGCGTCGGCATATTCTTCGATCGCGCCTTTGAGCCAGTCATCATAGACCTCTTGGCTGACCACTTTGACGGTGATCGGCATGAAGGCGTGATCCTTGCCGCAAAGTTCCGAGCATTGGCCGAAATAGATGCCTTCGCGCTCGGCCTTGAACCAAAGCTGGGCCAGACGACCGGGGACGGCATCCTGTTTCACGCCAAAGGCTGGCATGGCCCAGGAATGGATCACGTCGGCCCCGGTGACGTTCATCACAATGGTCTTGCCGATCGGCACCACCACGGCGGTATCGGTGGCAAGCAGGAATTCATCGCGGCTATACCCGGCCTCGACCAGCTTTGCCTCGACCTCCGGGGTCAGCACATAATTGCCGCCGGTGGCCGGCTGGCCGATCATGTAGCTGTCAAAGCCAAAGCCCGCATCGACATATTCATAGCCCCAGTACCACTGATAACCGGTCACCTTGATGGTGATGTCGGCCTCGGGGATTTCCTGTTGCTTGAACAGCACCGGCAGCGAATAGGCGCCGATGAAAACAAGGATGATGATCGGCACCACGGTCCAGGCAATCTCGACCGGCGAGTTGTGGGTAAAGCTGGCAGGCGTTGGATTCATCCGCTTGTTGTAGCGCACGATCACCCAAGCGATCAGGCCGATCACCAAAAGGCTGATCGCCGCGCAGATGATCACAAGCATATAGTCCAGCGACTGAAGGTCGCGGGCCAGTTCGGTCGCTGC
Organism: Antarcticimicrobium sediminis; assembly: GCF_004348975.1. GTDB lineage: Bacteria > Pseudomonadota > Alphaproteobacteria > Rhodobacterales > Rhodobacteraceae > Antarcticimicrobium > Antarcticimicrobium sediminis. Next base: position 185,296 of record NZ_SMFP01000003.1, read on the forward strand.
CGGCTGAAAGCCCATGCCACCATTGGTCGGTTTCCCGACGATCTCCAGCGCCTGTTGCGCATAGGCCGGAAGGCCGCTGAGGGCCGCAAAAAGCCCGGAAAGCATCAAAGCATTCTTCATGTCTCGTCCCGATCGGTTGAACCGTTTCTCCCTCGACACCGGGCATGGTTTGTATGCCTTGGCGTACACCCGTTGTCTTTGAGGTCTGTAAAAACCATATTCCGGGGAGCAGATAAAGCGAAATGCTTGCGTCAAAGGGACGCTTTTTTGATCTATGTCAAATTACGGGACTTGAAAATGCCAACAAAATCTTACTGTCCGTTCACTTCGGCGCTGCCCGAGGACGAGGCGCTTTCGATCCTGAAATCGGTTACGGACGGGGCCGACGACGGCGAAATCTTCGTTGAACGGCGCAAATCCGAGGCGCTGGTGTTCGACGATGGCCGGTTGCGCACCGCCAGTTATGACGCGTCGGAAGGATTCGGGCTGCGCGCGGTGCATGGCGAGGTGGCCGGCTATGCCCATTCCACCGAGGTCTCGATCCCGGCGCTGCGCCGGGCCGCCGAAACCGCACGGCTGGCGGTGGGCGCAGGGGGCGGCACGCTGGCGCCACCGCCGCAGCCCACCAACCGGCATCTTTATACCGATGAAGATCCGATCGGCGGCACCCCGTTCCCGGTCAAGATCGAGACCCTGCGCGAGATCGACGCCTTTTCCCGCGATATGGACCCCCGGGTGGTGCAGGTGTCGGCCACGCTGGCAGCCTCGTTGCAAGAGGTGGCGATTCTACGCCCCGACGGGGTGCAGGTGCGCGACGTGCGCCCGATGACGCGGGTCAATGTCTCGGTCATCGTGGAACAGAACGGCCGACGCGAAACCGGCACCGCGGGCGGCGGCGGGCGTGTCGGGCTGGATGGGCTGATCGACCCGCGCGACTGGCAGGCCAAGGCGCGCGAAGCGTTGCGAATCGCCTTGGTGAACCTTGAGGCAGTGCCAGCCCCGGCTGGCGTGATGGAGGTGGCGCTTGGCCCGGGCTGGCCCGGCATCCTGCTGCACGAGGCCATCGGTCACGGGCTGGAAGGCGATTTCAACCGCAAGGGCAGTTCGGCCTTTGCCGGGTTGATGGGCCAGCGGGTGGCGGCAAAAGGCGTCACCGTGCTGGATGACGGCACCCTGCCGGACCGGCGCGGCTCGATCACCGTGGATGATGAGGGCACCCCGTCGCGGCGCAACGTTCTGATCGAGGACGGCATTCTGGTGGGCCTTATGCAGGACCGGCAGAACGCGCGGCTGATGGGGGTGGAACCCACCGGCAACGGGCGGCGCGAAAGCTATGCCCATGCGCCGATGCCGCGGATGACCAACACCTATATGCTGGGCGGCGACAGCGATCCGGCCGATCTGGTCGCCGGGATCAAGGACGGCATCTGGGCGGTGGGATTCGGCGGCGGGCAAGTGGACATCACCAACGGCAAGTTCGTGTTCTCCTGCACCGAGGCCTATCGCGTGCAGAACGGCAAGGTGGGGGCGCCGGTCAAGGGCGCCACCCTAATCGGGGACGGGCCGACCTCGCTGCAGCATATCCGGGCTTTGGGCAACGACATGGCGCTGGATCCGGGCATGGGCAATTGCGGCAAGGCCGGGCAATGGGTGCCGGTCGGGGTGGGCCAGCCCACGGTTCTGATGGGCAAGCTGACGGTAGGTGGGTCCGCCGCCTGAGCCGGAAGCCGAACAGGGAATCGTACTTTTTCGTGGCGGTGTTGCCTTAATTCCGCCACGATTCACCAGTCGTTAACTTCAGGCATCCTACAAAGGTTTCGCAAGCAGGCGGAGCGTAGGATGACCGATACGCAGCAATCTTCCACCCACCCACTGGTCCCACCCACGTCGGAAGGTGATCGGTTTGACTGGCTTCGTCTGCTTCGCTCTTACCGGGTGGGACTTTCCACATTCTATCGGCTGATCAACGCACATGGCACCGCCCGGAGCGCGCTGGAGGCGTTGCCCGAGCTTGCCCGCTCGGCCGGGGTCGATCGCTATGCCCCCTGCCCCGAGGCGCGAATCGATGCGGAGTTGAAGGCGGCGCGCGCCGCCGGGGCGCGGCTGATCTGCATTGGTGAGGCGGGGTACCCGGTGGCGCTGGCAAGAATCGACGATGCGCCGCCGATGCTCTGGTCGGTGGGCGATCCGGCGCTGTTGCAGCGCCCTTCGGTGGCCCTGGTCGGCGCGCGCAATGCCTCTTCGCTGGGAACGCGGATGGCGCGGTCGCTGGCGCGTGAGCTGGGCCAGGCAGGCAATGTCGTGACCTCCGGGCTGGCGCGCGGGATCGATACGGCAGCGCATCTGGCGGCGCTGGAGACCGGGACCATCGCGGTGCTGGCGGGCGGGGTCGACGTGATCTATCCCGCCGAGAACGCCGGATTGGCCGCGGATATCGCGCGCTGTGGGCTCTTGCTGTCGGAACAGCCGATGGGCATGGCCCCGCAGGCGCGCCATTTTCCAAGCCGCAACCGGATCATTTCAGGGCTGGCGCGGGCGGTGGTGGTGGTTGAGGCTGCCGCCCGCTCTGGCAGTCTGATCACCGCGCGGGATGCGCTGGATCAGGGCCGCGAGGTGTTGGCCGTGCCCGGCCATCCGTTCGACGCCCGCGCGGCGGGCTGCAACATGCTGATCCGCGACGGCGCGGTGCTGGTACGCGGCGGGGAGGACGTGATCGCCGCCTTGCCCCCGGAAGAGGCGGGGCAGAGAGAGGCCGCGCCGAGTGTCAGGACACAGAGCGGGTTGGCGCAGCCCGAGCTGCCGCAGATCCCGCCAGCAGGCCCGCCGCCCGACAAACGCAGCCTGCGCGAGACCGCGCAACTGCACCAGCAGATCCTGTCGCGGCTGGGCCCCTCGCCGCTGGCCGAAGACCAGTTGATCCGCGATCTCAAGACAGCGCCCGGCCGGGTGGCGCCGGTGCTGCTCGATCTGGAACTGGAGGGGCGAATCACCCGTCAGGCCGGTGGGTTGCTGGCGCGGTTGCGCTGAAGCGGACCGGAAAACGGGGGCTGCGGAAGGGGTTTCGAGCGTCGGAATTTGAGTATTTGTACCAAGAAGAAGCGAGGGGGGGGGGCGCAAAGCGTCGCGCGCCCAGGGTTTATCTGGGGAGAGATAGCGGCGGAGCCCCTGTGCGCTACATCCCTTGGCAGGCTTCGGGGATCACCGGGCGCCAGATCGCACAGATCGGGGCATAGGCATACCAGACATCGGAGGCGCCGATCGCCCAGTGCACCGCCACCCAGGTCTGGCCCGACCGGACATAGAGCGCCCGCATCGCCACGCCGCCCTCCATGCCTTCGGGATAAAGATCGCCCCGCGCAGAACCGGGTGTCTGCCAGAGCGAGATTTCGCCACCACCGGGGCGTTGCGGAGAGAGTGAGGAAAAGGCCAGATCGCCGCTGACACGCAGATCATGGATCACGAATTGCACCGGCGCGCCCAACAGCCATTCCGCATGTGGGCGCAGCGCATCCATCAGGGCCGCGCGCAGGTTGCTGCCGCGCTGTGGCTCAGACCAGCCCTGGGCCGAAAGCGGCCCGGCAAGCAGGAAGAAGATCAGCAAAAACAGCTGACGCATCGCCGCTCTCTCCTGTGAAAACGGGTGGAAACGGGCGCGGTTTGAGGGCCTGTACCCCGGTAATTGTGCGCCGAAACGGCACGGATTGACAATCGGCTCTTGCGCACCACATGTTGGCCCGCCATAGAAAGCGCCGTTTCCGCCGCAAGAGGTTTTTCGCTAAATGCCCGTAGTTGTTGTAGAATCCCCGGCCAAAGCAAAAACGATCAACAAGTATCTTGGTCCTGACTACGTTGTTTTGGCATCTTACGGTCATGTGCGTGACCTTCCGCCCAAGGACGGATCGGTCGATACCGAGAACGATTTCGACATGAAATGGGAGATCGGCGCGGACAGCCGCAAACATGTCAAGGCGATCGCCGACGCCCTGAAGGAAGACAATTCGCTGATCCTCGCGACTGACCCCGACCGCGAGGGCGAGGCGATCTCTTGGCACCTGCAGGAAACCCTGACCCAGCGGAAGTCGATCAAGAAGGATACCGATGTCAAACGGGTGACCTTCAACGCCATCACCAAGGCTGCGGTGACCGAGGCGATGAAACATCCGCGCGATGTCGATGCGCCGCTGGTCGAAGCCTATCTGGCGCGCCGCGCGCTGGATTATCTGGTCGGGTTCAACCTGTCTCCGGTGTTGTGGCGCAAGCTGCCCGGTGCGAAATCGGCCGGTCGGGTGCAATCGGTCTGCCTGCGCCTGATCGTCGAGCGCGAGATGGAGATCGAGGCCTTCACCGCGCGGGAATACTGGTCGGTCAAGGCAGTGCTTTCGACCCCGCGCGGACAGGAATTCGAGGCCCGGCTGACGGTTCTGGCTGGCAAGAAGCTTGATAAATACGATATCGAAAACAGCACACAGGCCGAGTTGGCGGTGCAGGCGATCACCAGCCGCGACCTGAGCGTGGCCAGCGTCGAGGCCAAGCCGGCCAACCGCAACCCCTCGCCGCCGTTCATGACCTCGACCCTGCAACAGGAAGCCAGCCGCAAGTTCGGCATGGGCGCGCGCCAGACCATGAGCACGGCGCAGCGGCTCTATGAGGCGGGCTATATCACCTATATGCGGACCGACGGCATCGACATGGCCCCCGAGGCGGTGGCGGCGGCGCGCGACGCGATCAAGGAACGCTATGGCGCCGAATACGTGCCCGGCAGCCCCCGCATCTACAAGAACAAGGCGAAGAACGCGCAGGAAGCGCACGAGTGTATCCGCCCGACCGAGATGACCCGCGACGCCGATGCGCTCAAGCTGACCGATTCGGATCAGCGCAAGCTGTATGATCTGATCTGGAAGCGGACGCTGGCCAGCCAGATGGAAGCGGCCCGGTTGGAGCGCACCACGGTCGAGATCGCCAGCAATGACGGTCAGGTCGGGCTGCGCGCCACCGGTCAGGTGATGTTGTTCGATGGGTTCATGCGGGTCTATGAAGAGGGCCGCGACGACGTCACCGACGAGGACGACAAGCGGCTGCCGCAGATCACGCAGGGCGAGCCCGCCGACAAGCGCGCGGTCAACCCGGAGCAGCATTTCACCCAGCCGCCGCCGCGCTATACCGAGGCGACGCTGGTCAAGCGGATGGAAGAACTCGGCATCGGGCGGCCCTCGACCTATGCCAGCATCGTCACCACGATTCAGGATCGTGGTTATGTCCGCAAGGAAAAGAACCGCCTGATCCCCGAGGACAAGGGCCGGTTGGTGATCGTGTTCCTGCAGAATTATTTCAGCAAATACGTCGGCTATGACTTTACCGCCGAGCTTGAGAACGAGCTGGATCACGTCAGCGCCGGCGAGGCCAACTACAAGGATGTGCTGGCCAAGTTCTGGCGCGATTTCTCGGCCGCGATCGCCGAGACATCAGAGCTGCGCATCACCGATGTGCTGGAAAAGATCAACGAGGTGCTGGAACCGCATCTGTTCCCGGCCAAGGAGGATGGCAGCGACCCGCGGCTGTGCCCGAACTGCGGAAAGGGACGGCTGAGCATGCGCACGGCGCGCTCTGGCGGGGCCTTCATCGGCTGCTCCAACTATCCTGAGTGTCGCTATACCCGGCCGTTTGGTCCGCCGGGGATGGCGGGCGACGAGATCGGCCCGGACGGAAAGGTTCTGGGCTATGACAATGACGAGACCATCAGCCTGCGCAAGGGCCGGTTCGGGCCCTATGTGCAGCGCGGCGAGGCCACCGAAGAGGTGCCGAAACCGCCGCGCGCCTCGATCCCCAAGGGGTGGGAGCTGGACGATGTCGATCTGGACAAGGCGCTGATGCTTCTGAATCTGCCGCGAGAAATCGGCGCGCATCCCGAGGATGGCGAGATGATCGAGGCCGCGATCGGGCGCTATGGGCCCTATGTGAAGCACGGCAAGGTCTATGCCAACCTGAAGGACGTCGAGGACGTCTTTACCATCGGCATCAACCGCGCCGTGGACGAACTAGCCAAGAAGGCGGCGCGCGGTGGGCGCGGGGCGGCGGCGACACCGCTCAAGGAGCTGGGCGAACACCCCACCGAGGGCGGACCGGTGAACGTGATGGATGGCCGCTATGGGCCTTACGTCAAATGGGGCAAGGTCAACGCCACCCTGCCCAAGGAAACCGAGCCGGCGGATCTGACGATGGAGCAGGCGGTTGTCTTGATCGCCGAGAAGGCGGCCAAGAAGCCTGCGCGCAAGACCGCCGCGAAAAAGCCTGCTGCCAAGAAGCCCGCAGCGAAGAAACCGGCCGCCAAAAAACCCGCGGCGAAGAAGCCCGCAGCAAAGAAACCGGCAGCGAAAAAAACCGCCGCGAAAAAGCCGGCGGCGGAGGACGCAGCCCCGGAGGAGTAATTCCGGCGCATGTCGATTTGATGTGAGAGCGCGTCGCCTAGGGGGCGGCGCGCTTTTGCGTTCCGGGGTTTTGGGCGCCGGGTTTTGGGCGCGCCGCCTCCCCCGAACACGGTGTCAACGCACCGACATAGGGGCGCGCTGGGAGCGGCGCTGCCCCCTCCCCCCGTATTTCTACGTATTGGCCGATGGGGGCTGGCTGGGCTAAAGCCTCCCCAGTGGGCACGCGACCGGGGCGCAACATTGACTCTTGCCGCGCCCCCCGGCAGTGATTGCCCAACCTGGGTTTTAGGGAGTGATCCATGAGTAAGATATACGCCAACGCCGCCGACGCGCTGGACGGCGTCCTGTTCGACGGCATGCTGATCGCTGCGGGAGGTTTCGGCCTGTGCGGCATTCCAGAGCTGCTGATCGACGCCATCCGCGACGCCGGAACCAAGGATCTGACCGTTGCCTCCAACAACGCGGGGGTTGATGATTTCGGGCTGGGTGTGCTGCTGCAGACCAAGCAGGTCAAGAAAATGATGTCGTCCTATGTCGGTGAGAACGCCGAGTTCATGCGCCAGTATCTGGCCGGTGAACTGGAGCTGGAGTTCAACCCGCAGGGCACGCTGGCCGAGCGCATGCGCGCCGGTGGCGCGGGCATTCCGGGGTTTTACACCAAGACCGGGGTCGGCACCGTGATCGCCGAGGGCAAAGAGGTTAAGGTTTTCGACGGCGAGGAATACATCCTTGAACGCGGGATCTTTGCCGATCTGGCCATCGTCAAGGCGTGGAAGGCCGACACCACCGGCAACCTGATCTTTCGCAAGACCGCGCGCAACTTCAACCCGCCAGCGGCGATGTGCGGCAAGATCTGCGTCGTCGAGGTTGAAGAGATCGTCGAACCCGGCACGCTGGACCCCGATGGCATCCACCTGCCCGGCGTCTATGTGCATCGCATCGTGCAAGGGACGCACGAAAAGCGCATCGAAAAAGTGACCACCCGCAAACGTGAGGAGGCTTGATCCATGGCTTGGGACCGCAACCAAATGGCCGAGCGCGCCGCGCAAGAGCTGGAAGACGGCATGTATGTGAACCTTGGCATCGGGATTCCGACGCTGGTGGCGAACTATGTCGGCGACAAGGACATCACGCTGCAATCGGAAAACGGCATGCTGGGCATGGGCCCCTTCCCCTATGAGGGCGAAGAGGATCCTGACCTGATCAATGCCGGCAAGCAAACCATCACCGAGCTGGCGCGCACCTCGTACTTTGACAGCGCCACCTCGTTCGGGATGATCCGGGGCGGCAAGATCGCCGCCGCGATCCTGGGCGCGATGGAGGTCAGCGAAAACGGAGATCTGGCCAACTGGATGATCCCCGGCAAGCTGGTCAAGGGCATGGGCGGCGCGATGGATCTGGTGGCCGGGGTTGGCCGCGTGATCGTCGTGATGGACCACACCAACAAGGCCGGCGAAAGCAAGGTGCTGAAAGAGTGTACGCTGCCGCTGACCGGCAAGGGCGTGGTGGATCGCATCATCACCAATCTGGGCGTGCTGGATGTGGAGCACAAAGGGCTGCATATCGTGGACCTTGCCCCCGGCGTCACCCGCGAGGACATGATCGCCGCGACCGAGGCGACCATCATCTAAGATAGCGCCCTCCAAGATACTGCTAAGTAGACTACGCCCCGGCCACCGCGCCGGGGCGTTTCGTTTTTGCCGAATTTCGGTCTTTCCTGATGCCGCTCTTGCCGCGGGGGCCGCTCAGTTCAGCGCGGCAAAGACGCAGCCGTCCGAGATCAGTTCCGGCGGGGTCAGGCACAGCCCGCGCGCGACTTGGAACGCGGCCAGCACCTTGGGCACGTAATCGCGGGTCTCGGCAAAGGGCGGCACACCGGCGTGATCGCGCACCGCGCCCGCCCCCGCGTTGTAGCCTGCGAGCACCAAGATCGGATCGTTGTCGAATTTCTGCATCAGCCAGTCGAGATATTTCACCCCACCGGCGATGTTATCCTCGGGCACAAGGCTGTCAGAGACACCGAACCGCGCCGCGGTATCGGGCATAAGCTGCATCAACCCCTGCGCCCCGGCCCCGCTGACCGCATCCGGTTTGCCCGCCGATTCCACCGAGATCACCGCCAGTACCAGCGCTGGCGAGACCTGCGTGCCCACCGTTGCCGTCAGGATCGGGATGCCGCGGGCGCGGGCGATCTCTTGCAACGCCTGAAGACGCGGGGCCGCCACCTTTTGCGCGCCGCTGAGCAGTTGCAGCGCGTCATGCAGCCGCGCCGGGCTGGATTGGGCCAGATCGGGTGAAACCCCCTCCCAGAACCAGTCATAGCGCCCCAGCGACGCCTTGGCAGTGGGGGTCGCATCGGGATCGGCGCCTGCAGTCGTGCTCTGCTGTTTCGGCACGGCGGCACGGCGCTGCTGTTCCTCTGGGTCGATCTGGACATTGATCCGCCGGGCCGTGCCCGGCGCTGGCGGTTTGACCCGGCGGGCCTGAAATTCGGGAAACGGCGCGGCAGGGTCGGCCCGGACAGGCCCCCCCAAGAACACCTGCGAAAAAGCCGCCACCGCCGCCGCGATAACTCGGAGCCTCATAGGCGCGCCTCATGCCTCACAACGTTTTCCGGAGTCTCGTTCAAAACCCGCCCCAGAACCAGAGAATCCGGGCGAATTTTGTCATTTCTGCCCAATTTGGTTCGGATTCGCATCGCGCATTTTCCAGGATGATGCGTGGATTGCATTTTTAATCGATCAATAACAATGCATTAAGTAGTAAACATAAGATTTATGCGGGAGCTCTGAAAAATCCGTTTTTTGGCCCAATTCCTGCCACGACCCTCAGGCTATATGAGGTCATACCACGACGGACGGAGCCGATGAGAGAGCAAGGTTCAAACGGACGCCGCGGGTTATGAACACAAACGAAAGATCCTTTGGAGGGACCAAACCATGATCAAACTTTTCAAAAACTTCCGCGCAGACGAAGCTGGTGCCGTGACTGTTGACTGGGTTGTGCTGACCGCCGCAGTCGTCGCCCTGGCCGGCGCCGCATACACCACGATTGGTGCCAACACGAAAACCCTGTCGACCGCCATCGGCGCTGAAATCACAGCCCAACAGGCAGCGACCATCGGTGCTAGCAAATAAGGTTGTTCAATGAACACCTGACCATTCATGCCGCGCCTCTTCTGAGGCGCGGCATTATTCATTTCTGCACCCAGACTAGATCCGGAAAACCCGGCGCGTGACAGGTTTCGCAAAAACCCGCATCGCGCCAAATTTGTGCCGCATTGAGCGGCTTTTTTGGTGCAACGAAGATGAGCCGGCCGTCAGGCTGGAATGACCACCAGCCACGGAGGCCATAATGAGTAACCTGTTCCACAGTTTCGCCAGGGATGAAGACGGCGCGGTCACCGTCGACTGGCTCTTGTTGGTCGCGACTGTCGTCGCCCTGAGTGTTTTGGTGATTCCGCCCATCCTGCTTTCCGCTGGCGATCTGGGCACCAAGGTGGCCGCTGCGATCGCGGCGCTGGACTTTGATTGGTGAGCTGTGGCGCGACCGTCAAATTCCCCGCATCGGCCCTGCAACCTCCCCTATTTCGCCACATTCCCTGACTAGAATGTAATCAGACGACAACGCGCTCGACCGGCCTCTGCCGGACCGGGCCATGGGTGAAAGGAACTGTCATGCGTGCAGTTTTCGGTCTTGTTCTGGTCATCGGGGTCGCCTTGGCAGGCGGTGCCGTTTATATGGCCAAAAATTATATCACGAATTACCAGCAGGCGCTGGCGAAGGAACGCGCAACCAGCGTGCCCGTCGTGCCCACCCGCGAGGTCTATGTCGCGAAACGCGCGCTCCGCTACGGCGAGGCGGTGACAAAAGACAGCGTGCGCAAGGTGAACTGGCCACAGGATGCGATCCCCGAAGGCGCCTTCACTGATTTTGCCGCCCTGATCCCCGAAGATCCGGACAAGGCCCGCGTGGTGCTGCGCGCGATGGAAAAGGACGAGGCGATCCTGACGGTCAAGGTGACCAAACCAGGACAGGAAGCCGGGCTGACCTCGCAATTGGAACGCGGCATGCGAGCCTTTGCCATCCGGGTCGACGTGGCCTCGGGCGTGTCGGGCTTCCTGCGCCCCGGCGACCGGGTTGATGTCTACTGGACCGGCTCTATCCGCGATACGGCTGAGGGGGCGCGTGGCGACGTGACCCGCCTGATCGAAACCGCCGTGCAACTGATCGCTGTGGACCAGACCGCCAGCGAGGATGTGAACGGCGCCACCATCGCCCGCACGGTCACGGTGTCGGTGCGCCCACAACAGGTGGCGGCACTGGCCCAGGCCCAAACATCAGGACGGCTGTCGCTGGCCCTGGTCGGGATTGATGACGACACCATCATTGATGCGATCGAAGTCGACCAGCGCGCCCTGCTCGGGCTTGAAGATGAGGTACTGGCCGCCCCCGACCTGAAACCCGAGGTCTGCACCATCCGCACCCGGCGCGGGTCAGAGGTGGTGGACATCCAGATCCCCTGCACAAACTGAGAAAAATGACCGACGAAGGTCAGACCGGGGGCGGTTCGCACAGGCGGGCCGCCCCCGACGCACTGTACCGCCGCGCACCTCTGTTGCGTCTTATCCACATCAGGGGATCGTCCGAAATCATTGATTCTTGAAAAAAAATCGCTTATGCCTCACAGTGGCGCAAAGAGCGGGCATAAAGACCCGGCACCGAGGCGTGATCGGAGAGGCAGGTCACATGGCACTAAATCGATGGATGAAGGCCGCCCTGATGGGGCTGGCGCTGGGCTATATGCCCGCAGCAGGGACTCCGGTGCAAGCCGAGATGCTCCGCATTGTCAAAAAAGGAACGGCAACCACACTGGATGTGCCGATGAATCGCGCCGTCGTGGTCGAAAGCGACGTCCCCTTTTCCGAACTGAGCATCGCCAACCCCGGCATCGCCGATATTTCGTCGTTGTCGGACAGCACCATCTATGTGCTGGGCAAATCCCCCGGCACGACCACATTGACATTGCTTGATGCGGCCGGTCGGCTGATCACCAATGTCGAGGTCAAGGTCGCGGCTGACGTTGCAGAATTCAAGGAACGGCTGCGCCAGATCATTCCCGGTGAACAGATCGAGGTGCGCACCGCAAATGATGGCATCGTGCTGTCCGGCACGGTGTCAAGCACACAGAAACTCCAGCGCGCACTGGATCTGGCCGAACGCTATGCGCCCGAGCGGGTCTCGAACCTGATGAGCGTGGGCGGTGTGCAACAGGTAATGCTCAAGGTCCGCTTTGCCGAGATGCAGCGCAACGTGTCGAAATCGCTCAGCTCTTCGTTGGGGATCACGGGCGGAAGCAGTGTCGGCGTCAATGGCGGCACCGGCACGCTGGGCAACCAGTCTGCGCTGACCAACTCGCTGGCCGGCAACATCCCGACATCGAATGACAATGCCGGCGCGGTCGTCTTCGGGTTCAACGCCGGCGCGTTTCAGGTCAACCTGTTGCTTGAGGCATTGGAACAGAAGGGCGTGTCGCGCACCTTGGCCGAGCCCAATCTCTCTGCCCTGTCGGGGCAAGAGGCGAAATTCCTCGCTGGCGGCGAATATCCTATCCCGGTGGCGCAGAGTGACGGTGTCTATACCGTCGAATACAAGCCTTATGGCATCGAACTGGCCTTTGTCCCGCGCGTGGTCGACGGAGATCTGATCAATCTGGAGCTCAAGGCGGCGGTTTCGTCCATCGACAGTTCCAACAGCGTCACGGTCAACGGATCCGAAGTCGGCGCATTCTCGCGGCGCGAAACATCGACCACGGTCGAGATGCGCGACGGCGAAAGCTTTGCCATCGCCGGCCTGATCCAAGACAATTTCCTGGACAGCGCGGCGCAAATCCCCTGGCTGGGAGATGTGCCGGTGCTGGGCTCCTTGTTCCGCAGCGCCGACTATCAGCGCAACCAGACCGAATTGGTGATCATCGTTACCGCGCATCTGGTCACGCCGACGCGCGGCGAGGCGCTGGCGCTGCCCACCGACCGGGTAAAGCCGCCGACCGAAAGCGATCTGTTCCTGTTCGGGCGCACTGGATCGACCGATCGGCTGCCGCGTGGCGGTGCCGCTAGCGAGGTTGCCAAGCAGGACTTTAGTGGCTCTTATGGTTATGTGATGGATTAAGCAGGGATGGCTGGCATGCATAAGCTGATTGCAGGTCTCGGACTGACGCTGGCACTGGGAGCCTGCGGTCAAACTGCGGGCCCCGTCCCCAACAGCTTCCTGCGCGAGGCGGGGTCGCAGGTCGATACCGGCCTGTTCGGCGACGCCACCATGAACAACACCATGATCATGAACGGCGAAAAGGACTATGTCGTCAGCCTCGCCAACCGCTTTGCACAAGAGGTGCCCAGCACCATCACCTTTGCCTTTGACAGCGCCCAGCTCGACGGGGCGGCGCAGGCCGTTCTCGACCGGCAGGCCGACTGGATCCGCCAATTCCCCGAGATCCGCTTCCGGGTTTACGGCCATACCGACGCGGTCGGCTCGACAGCCTATAACCGCAATCTGGGGCAACGGCGCGCCAATGCGGCCGTGGCCTATCTGGCGACGCGCGGAATCAGCCGCAGGCGGCTTGAGGCGGTGGTGTCATACGGCGAAACGCAACCGCTGATCGTGAGCCAGGGACGCGAGCGGCGCAACCGCCGCACGGTGACCGAGGTTTCCGGGTTCCTCAAGCGCCATCCCACTGTTCTGGATGGAAAATATGCGCAGGTCGTTTATCGCGAATATGTCGCGAGCGCGAAGCCTGCCTCGGACGTTGCCAGTACGAATGCAGCGCTGGAAGCCATACAATAACCGTGTGAAAGCCAAGATCGTCTCCGATTTCCCTACAATTGGAGTTTTTTGGCCCAAATCTCGCCCTGATTGTCCACGACATTGCTCCTAATGAGAAATGTGTGACCACACCGAGTCGCACGTCGGGTGCCACTTGCAACGCGATAGGGAAACCTCCCGACTTGCCGCCCTGTGGTCACTGAGCAAAGGAAATTGGCAATGGGCAGCGCAGTAGTGCAAACGGAATTCGCCCCAATCGTGGCCTGCACAATCAGCCGCGATGTGCAGAATTTCGACCTTCTGATCGAAGATATGGAGGCCGCCCTTGGCGAGAGCTGGGGCGATCTGGGATTTGCCGAGGCACTGGCGTTCTTCAGCCAACCCGACGCCCACGCGCTGGAATTCGTCGCCTTGGCAATCGACCGCAACGACGAAGACAATCTTGTCCTGTTGGACGAGATCATCACCCAGGCCAAATCGCGCGGGATCAACGTCATTCTGATCGCCGAGGATGTCACCCCCGCCTCGCTGCACCAGCTCCTGCGCAAAGGGGCCGATGAGTTCGTCCCCTACCCCCTGCCCGAGCATGAATTGCAGGAGGCGATCGACCGGATCAAGGCCCAGAATGCCGGGCCTGCGCTGGTGCCCGCAAAGCAGAAGCCGTTGGATGCGGATAGCGAAAAAGAGGGGGCGGTGTTCGTCGTACACGGGCTTGCCGGGGGCAGCGGGTCGACCACGATGGCGGTGAACCTGGCCTGGGAACTGGCCAATATCGACGGCAAGGACAGTCCCCGCGTCTGCCTGATTGACCTCGACCTGCAATACGGATCGGTCGCGACCTATCTGGACCTGCCGCGCCGCGAGATCGTGTTCGACATGCTGTCGGACACCCAAAACATGGACGATGACATTTTTGGCCAGGCGCTTCAGATCTTTGAAGACAAGCTGCATGTGCTGACCGCACCGGCGGATATGGTGCCGCTGGACCTGATCACGCCCGAAGACGTCCAAAGCGTGATCACCATGGCGCGGCGCCATTTCGACTATGTCGTGATCGACATGCCGAAAGCCGTGATCCAGTGGTCCGAGACCACCTTGCAGGCGGCGCATGTGTATATCGCGCTGATCGAACTCGACATGCGGTCTGCTCAAAACACATTGCGACTGAAACACGCGCTGCAATCCGAAGATCTGCCCTTCGACAAGTTGCGCTTTGCGTTGAACCGGGCGCCGAAGTTCACGGATCTTTCGGGCAAGAGCCGGGTTCGGCGCATGGGCGACTCGCTGGGGATTGCAATCGATTTGCATCTTCCCGATGGCGGCAAACCGATCACACAGGCCTGCGACCACGGTCAACCACTGGCCGAATCCTGTGCCAAGAATCCTCTGCGTAAGGAAATCGCCAAACTGGCCCGGTCGTTGCACGACCTTGGCCGTGAAGAGGCCGAAGCGGCCTGACTGTGACAAGGGGCAGATAACGTGTTTACCAAATTCCGGAAAGAAGTCGCGGCAAGCGGCGCCGCACGACCCGCCGCCACCAAGGCAAAGGCGCCCGCCCCGCAGCCCGAGCCGGAGGCGAAACCCGCTGCGCGGCTGCGCAAGCCGACGATCAAGATCGCAGCCAAGGCGGCACCGGAGGACCGGGACCGCAAGCGCAAGGAGCGGCTGGGCGACATCAAACTGGAACTGCACCGGGCGCTGTTGGAAAATCTCAACCTCGCCGCGCTGGAGCATGCCAGCGAGGCCGATCTGCGGGTCGAAATCAACGCGATCGCCAGCGAAATTCTCGACGAAAAAGGCATCGTCCTCAACCGCGAAGACCGCCAGACGCTCAACAAGGAACTGTATGACGAGGTGACGGGCCTCGGTCCGCTGGAAACGCTGTTGCGCGACGACTCTGTCAACGACATCCTTGTCAACGGCCCGCATCAGATCTTTGTCGAACGGGACGGCAAGCTGGAACTCAGCGGCGTCACCTTCAAGGATGAACGCCACCTGCTGCGCATCATTGACAAGATCGTTTCGGCAGTCGGACGGCGGGTGGATGAATCCCACCCCTATGTCGACGCCCGTCTGGCCGACGGCTCGCGCTTCAACGCGATGGTCCCGCCGATTGCGGTGGACGGATCGCTGGTCTCGATCCGGAAATTCAAGAAAGACAAGCTGAGCATTGATGAGCTGGTCAATTTCGGCGCCTTTTCCGAAGAAATGGCCGCCTATCTTCAGGCTGCGGTCGCGACACGGCTGAACATCATCGTCTCGGGCGGGACCGGGTCGGGCAAAACCACGACGCTGAACGCGCTGTCGAGCTTTATCGATCATTCCGAACGGATCCTGACCATCGAGGACACCGCCGAACTTCAGCTCCAGCAGGTTCATGTGGGCCGGATGGAAAGCCGCCCTCCCAATGTGGAAGGCAAGGGCGAAGTCACCGCGCGCGACTGTCTGAAAAACGCGCTCAGGATGCGCCCTGACCGCATCATCGTCGGCGAGACCCGCGGCGAAGAGGTGATCGACATGTTGCAGGCCATGAACACCGGCCATGACGGTTCGATGACCACGATCCACGCCAACTCGGCCCGCGACGCGGTGAGCCGGTTGGAAAACATGATCGCCATGGCCGGGATCGAAATGCCGATCAAGGCCCTGCGCAGCCAGGTTGCCAGCGCCGTCAATCTGATCGTGCAAGCCAGCCGCCTGCAGGACGGATCGCGCCGGATGACCTCGATCTCCGAGATCACCGGCATGGAGGGCGACGTGATTTCGATGCAGGAAATCTTTCGCTATCAGCGCGTCGGTCTTGGCCCGAACAACAAGATCATCGGCCATTTCACCGCCACCGGCGTACGCAGCCATTTCTCGGAACGGTTCCGCATGTGGGGCTATGACCTGCCTACGTCCGTCTATGAACCCACAACAATGGAGATGTCGTGATGCAAATGGGTATCGAAGCCCTGATCTACCTGCTGATTTTCGTTGGTGTGCTGGTTCTGGTCCAAGGGATCTATCTGGTCGCTTTCGGCAAGTCGATCAGCCTGAACAACAGGGTCAACCGCCGGTTGGCGATGCTCGACAAGGGGATCGGGCGCGAACAAGTGCTGGAGCAATTGCGCAAGGAAATGCGCCAGCACCTGAACGCCAAGTCGATCCCGCTTTATTCTCTGATCGCGGAAAAGGCACAAAAGGCCGCCATCGCCTTTAGCCCACGCCAGTTGATCATGATCATGGGCGGGCTGGTGGTGCTGGCCTATCTCGGGCTGACTATCGGCACCGATACCTCGCCAGTGGTCCGTCTTGTGGCCTCGCTGGGGATCGGCATCGGCGCGGTCTATCTCTGGATCAGCAGCAAGGCCAAAAAGCGCATGGCGCTGATCGAAGAACAGCTGCCCGATGCCATCGAATTGATGGTGCGCAGCCTGCGGGTGGGGCATCCGTTCACCTCGGCCATCCAGATCGTCGCGAAAGAGATCGAGGATCCGCTGGCCACCGAGTTTGGCATCATCTCCGACGAATCCGCCTATGGCCGCGATGTCGGCGAATCGCTCAAGGAAATGGCCGAGCGGCTAGACATGCAGGATATGCGCTTTCTCGCGGTGGCTGTGACCATCCAGCAGCAATCAGGCGGCAACCTGGCCGAGGTTCTGGACGGGCTGTCAAAGGTGATCCGCTCGCGGTTCCGCCTGTTCCGCAAGGTCAAGGCGATCACCGCCGAGGCGCAATGGTCGGGCAAGTTCCTGTCGGCGTTTCCGCTCCTGTGTCTGATCGGAATCCTGGTCCAGAGCCCGCATTACTATGACGACGTCTTGGACCACCCTTGGTTTATTCCCGCCTGTTTCATCGTTGGCACCATGCTGGGCATCAACCTGATCGTGATGCGCGTTCTGACCAACATCAAAGTGTGAGGACCTGACATGGACTTTCTGAACAGCATTAGCGATTTCCTGACCGGGCAACTGGGCGAATTCGGACCGCTGATCGTGGTCGGCGCACTGGGTCTGTTCATGATCCTCGTGACCATTCCACTGCTGCTGAACCAGCCCGAGGATCCGCTGAAAAAGCTTAAGCGCAACAGCGAAAACGCGGCCAAGCCGACCTCGAAGAAAGAGCAACTGCGCCAGCGCGGGCGCAACGAAAAGCTGGAACGCTTTGCCACTTTTCTTGAACCTCAGAACGCCGAAGAGCTTTCGGCGATGGAACTCACGCTGCGCCAAGCCGGTTATCAGACCAAAGATGCGGTTCGGTACTTTCACTTCGCCCAATTCGCACTGGGGATTCTGGGGCTTTTGCTTGGGTTTCTCTATGTTTTGTCACTGGAGGGCGGCGACGGGCTGACCCCCAAGCAATTGCTCATGTATGTGATCGGGCCGGGCGCGGTGGGTTATCTGTTGCCGAAATACTGGATCACCCGCCGCGTCGCGGAGCGCAAGGAAGAGATTTCCAGCGGCTTTCCCGACGCTCTCGACATGCTGCTGGTCTGCGTCGAAGCGGGCCAATCGCTGGACCAGTCCATCGTGCACGTCGCGAAAGAGCTGCATGCCTCTTACCCGGCGTTGGCCGATGAGTTCGAGATTGTCGCCTATGAGATGAAGGCCGGCAAGGACAAGGACAGGGTGATGCGCGACATGGCCACGCGCTGCGGGGTGCAGGATATCTCGTCCTTTGTGACGGTGATGATCCAGTCGGCCACCTTCGGCACCTCGATCGCCGAGGCGCTTCGGGTCTATGCCAGCGAGATGCGCGACAAGCGTGTGATGCGCGCAGAAGAAGCTGCAAACAAGTTGCCAACCAAAATGACCCTTGCCACAATGATGCTGACGGTTCCGCCGCTGCTGATCATTCTGGTCGGCCCGTCGGTCAAGGGCATCATGAATTTGGGGGCGATGGGCAACTGACACAAATGGCACCAGCGGATGCGACACAGGCTGCATCGTTGATCAGATTGATTTCGGTCCTCTTCGCTGCTGCGGCGGTGGCCGGTTGCGCGCCCACCCCGATCACCGGGGCCGACGGCGGCCCCTTTGCTCCGGGCGTCAACCTACGGGCCGAGGCCGAGGACGGTGTCGAGGTCGCCAATCGGCTGATGGCGGCAGGAGAATATGATCTGGCACTCGATGCCTTTACCCGCGCGGCGCTGGTTGACGGCATGACCCCGGACATCCTGACCGGGCTGGGATCGGCCAATCTTGGGCTGGGCCGACTGGGCCAGTCCGAAGAGTTGTTGCGCCACGCCGTCGAGGCGGCCCCGGACTGGCCCGAGGCGGCGAACAACCTGGGTGTGGTGCTGATGGAGCGTGGCAAACACGCCGAAGCCAGCGAGTTCTTTCGCCGGGCCTACGCATTGGACAATGGCGAAAGTGACGCAATCCGCGACAATTTGCGCTTAGCACTCGCAAAATTGGAAAATCCTGTTAACAATGAGCCACAAAAGCAAGAATACAAATTGGTGCAGCGAGGCAGAAGCGACTTTCTGATCCGCAAGACACCATGATCGAGGCGAGAGCAGTACAAGGACGCACATCATGCGCCACTTTCTTCTTATTCCGGGCTGTCTTGCGGTCGGGTTGACCCTTTCGGCCTGCGCTGAAAAGGGCGGCGATACCGTCGAACGCGCCTTTCAGGACGTCAATGTGATCGATGAGACCGACCTCAACGATGTGATGCTGACCGTGGCTGATCCGAACGAGGCGGTCGATTACTTCGCCCGCGCGATCAAGACCAAGCCGGAAAAGATCGAACTGCATCGCGGCTTGGCCAAATCACTGGTTCGCGCCAAGCGCAACACCGAGGCTGTCGGGGCCTGGTCCAAGGTTGTCGAGATGCCCGGCACCAAAGACGATGACAAAGTCGATTTCGCCGACGCGCTGATCCGCAATGGCGATTGGGAGCGCGCGAAAAAGACGCTGGATGCCGTACCGCCAACCCATGAGACGTTCAAACGCTACCGACTGGAAGCCATGGTTGCCGACGCCAATCGCGAATGGAAGCGCGCCGACAGTTTCTATGAAACGGCCGTGGGGTTGACCACCCGGCCAGCGGGCGTGCTGAACAACTGGGGCTATTCCAAGCTGACGCGCGGCGATTTCAACGACGCCGAACGCCTGTTCGGGGACGCAATCCGACGAGATTCAACCCTGTTCACCGCCAAGAACAACCTGATTTTGGCCCGTGGTGCGCAGCGCAACTATTCCCTGCCCGTCATTCCGATGGACCAGAGTGAACGCGCCCAACTTTTGCATACGCTGGCGCTGTCAGCGATCAAGCAGGGCGATGTCAACACCGGCAAGGGGCTGTTGCGCGAGGCAATCAGCACCCACCCGCAGCACTTCGAAGAGGCGGTCCGCTCGCTACGCGCCCTCGAGGCGAGCTAAGCGGATGTCCATCGCCAGCGTGGCGGCGTTGTGGTTCCTGCCCTTCGCCCTGCCAATCTGTCTTTATGTCTGTTTCACCGACCTCAGCCAGATGCGCATCACCAATCAGGCGGTTCTGGCGCTGGCGGCGGTCTTTGTGATCGTCGGCCTGATCGCCCTGCCCCTGCCGGTCTATGGCATGCGGTTGGCGCAATTGTTCGGGGTGCTTCTGGTCGGCTTTGTGCTGGCTGCGGCGGGTGCGATGGGGGCGGGCGACGCCAAATTCGCCGCCGCCGCCACCCCCTTTATCGCGGCGGGCGACCTGCGGCTTTTGCTGGCCCTGTTCGCCGCCAATCTGCTGGCCGCCTTTGCCACCCACCGGCTGGCCAAATACACCCCCCTGCGCCGCATCGCGCCAGAGTGGAAAAGCTGGAGCGCGGGCCGGAAATTTCCCATGGGCTTGTCTCTGGGCTCTACGCTGGCGCTGTATCTGATCCTGGGCGCATTCTATGGCGTCTGAGCGCGGGTTTCAAAACAGTGCCCTGCCCCTGCCCCTGTGATGCCACAATGACCCGTCACCTTGACGCGCAAAGGGGGCGGTCCTGACGGCCCCGGATCACATCAACCGGACCACGTCGTCAAAGGGCCAGACCATGAACATGCAGACCAGCCCGGCGCTTGCGCCGCCTTCGCCTCGCAGCCTCGACGAGCTACAGCTTCCCGCCGTGATGATGCGGGATATTCTGCTCAAGACGATGTTCCGCAAGAGCAGCGAAACGATCAGCGAAACCGCGCAGGCGCTCTGCCTGCCGGTCCCGATCACGCAGGAACTGATGGATCTGGCCCGCACCCAACGTCTGGTGCAGGCCACCGGTTCGCTGAACGCGAATTCCGGTGGCGAAATGGGCTATCAGCTGACCGACGCCGGCAAGGCGCGGGCGCTGGATGCGCTGGCACAGTCGGAATATTTCGGGGCGATGCCGGTGCCGCTCAAGGTCTATGAGAAACAGGTCAAACGGCAGTCGATCCGCAACATCCAGGTGGCGCGCACCCAACTCACCGAGGCGATGGGGCATCTGGTACTGCCTGACAGCCTGCTGAACCATCTCGGGCCAGCGGTCAGCGCCGGGCGCTCGATCCTGATGTATGGCCCGCCGGGCAACGGGAAATCCTCGATCTCCAACGGCATTCGCAGCGCCTTGGGCGATCGCATCTATGTGCCGCTCGCAATCGAATACTCGGGTCAGGTGATCACCGTCTATGATCCCATCGTGCACAACGCCATCGAACAGGCCGCCGACGCCCCCAACAGCCTGCGCCGGAGCAAGCGGTTCGACGCCCGCTATGTCTGTTGCGAGCGCCCCACTGTGGTCACCGGGGGCGAGCTGACGCTGAACATGCTCGATCTGGTCTACAACCCCACCGCGCGCACCTATCAGGCACCGCTTCAGCTGAAAGCGACCGGCGGCATCTTTATCGTCGACGATCTTGGGCGTCAGGCGGAATCGCCACAGGCGCTGATCAACCGCTGGATCGTGCCGCTGGAAGAAAACAAGGACATCCTTGGCCTGCAATCGGGCGAAAAGTTCGAGGTGCCGTTTGACACCCTGGTGATCTTCTCGACCAACTTCCACCCCAACGAGATCTTTGACCAGGCGGCGCTGCGACGGATCTTTTTCAAGATCCTGATCGACGGGCCGAACCAGGAGGATTTCCTGAAGATCTTTGCGCTGGTCGCGCACAAGAAAGGGATGAAGCTGGACGAGCGGACGCTGATCTATCTGCTGAAGGAAAAGTACCCCACCATCGGCAATGTCTATGCCAATTATCAGCCGGTTTTCCTGATCGACCAGATGATCTCGATCTGCGAATTCGAGGGGATCCCGCACCAGATGTCGCCCGAGTTGATTGACAGGGCCTGGGACAACATGTTCGTGCGCGACGCCGAGATCGTCAGGTAATCACTCCGCCGCGGTGCGCTCCGGTTCCGGGGCCGGGTCCGGCTGCGACCCTGCGCGATGCACGATCAGAACGTCCTCCAACGGTCGCTCGCGCATCAAAAGCGCGGCGGCGCTGGCCAGCAGCCCCAGCAGTGCCGCACTCCAGAACACCGGGTGCAACGACTCCGCGATGGCGGCCACGACACGGGCATGGGCCTCGGGGGCAAGCGCGGCCAGCGCCGCGCCGGTTAGCCTGCCGCCCGGCCCGATACCGTCGATCCCCAAGGCCGCCAGCCGCGTTGCCAGCCCGGTGGCAAACATCGCCCCGAAAACCGCGGTGCCGATCGAGCCGCCGATCAGCCGGAACATATTGGCGCTGGCCGTGCCGACGCCGACGGTTTCGCGCGGAACCGCGTTCTGGATCGCGGTGACGCCAATGCTCATCACCGGGCCGATCCCCACCCCCGCGACAAACACGAACAGCAGGATAAGCCCGTTCGGCGTGGCCGCATCGATGGTTGCCATCCCGGCCATGCCAAGCCCCAGCAGCAGCGTCGAGAACACCGGCATCATCCGATAGCGCCCGGTGCGCGCCATGATCCGCCCCGCCAACGCCGAGGTGCCGACCAGCCCCAACATCATCGGCGTCAGGAACATCCCCGACGGCGACGGGGCCATGCCTTTGACCACCTGCATGAACATCGGGATAAAGGTGATGGTGCCAAACATCGCACCACCCACGATCAGCCCGACCAGATTGGACACCACGAAATTGTTGATCCGAAACAGCGACAGCGGCAGGATCGGCTCCTTTGCCGCCCGCTCGGTCAGGATGAATCCCGCCAGCGACAGCACCATCCCGGCGGCAAGCGCGGCCATGCCCAGGCTGGCCCAGGGCAGGTTGACGCCTCCAACGGAAAAGATCAGCACCGCGCAGGACAGCGTGACCGCCAGCAGCACCGCACCCAGATAGTCGATCGAGGGGCGCGCCCGCGACGGCCGTGCCTCCAGCGCGAGGCTGAGCACGACAAAGGCCGCCAGCCCCACCGGCAGGTTGATCCAGAAGATCCACTGCCATGTCAGATGCTGGACAAGAAAGCCGCCGGCCAGCGGACCGACCACGGTCGACAGCCCGAACACCGCCCCCAGCGCGCCCTGCACCCGGCCACGTTCGCGCGGCGGCAATACATCGGCGACCGTGGCCATCGCCACCACGATCAGCCCGCCGCCGCCAAGCCCCTGAACAAAGCGGCCCGCCACCAGCGCCCACATGCTGGGGGCCAGTGCGCAAAAGACGGACCCGGTCAGAAACACGCCGATCCCCGCCTGCAACACCGCACGGCGCCCGAACAGATCGCCCAACTTGCCCATCACCGGCGCCCCCACCGTAGAGGCCAGCAGATAGGCGGTGATCACCCAGGTGATATGATCCAGCCCGCCCAGTTCCCCGACGATGATCGGAAGCGCCGTCGAGACACTGGTCTGGCCCAGAGAGGCCAGAAACAGCACCGTCGCCGCCGCCGTGATGGCCAGACGCACACGCATCTTTTCGCCCGGTTCGCTCGGCATCGGCGCGGCGGTCTTCATATCGGGGGGGGAAGCTGTCACGTCAAATAATCCCAGAAAAAATGGCGGCCCGTCGGAAAAGCCACAAGCAATTCCACAGGCCGCCAAGGCGGGGAGTTCACTTGTTTCCAGCATTTATGTGCAACATACATTTACATGTCAATAGCATGTAATTGACAAATCCGCCCGATCACGTCAGAGACAGGGGCAGGCAAGGGGGCGGCGATGGCTTCGTGTGATGACGGAATGCGGGATTACCTTTACCGGGCGGGCATAGATCCCGAAGCGGTGGAGTCTGCGTTGGAAATCGACGCTGTGATGCAGCAATGGCGCCGCCGGTTCCGCAAGCGTGAACTGGGCGCAAGCGCGCTGCGCGACCTGCAACTGGCCGATTGGCTTGATCTGGCACATCTCGACGTGCTGATCGCGATCTCGGCCCCCGCGAACGAATTTGGCGACCGCGAGGGGCAGGAAACCATGGTCTGCACCGTGGCCGAACGGCTGGCGATCGACCCGTCGCGCGCCTCGCGACTGGTCAGCGACCTGATCTCGAAAAAGCTGGCGCGACGCACGGTCAGCCAACAGGATGCGCGGCGCACCATCGTCGAGTTGAGCGAGAACGGCAAAGCCGTGGTGCGGGCGGTTCGGCAGTATAAATTCCTGCTGATGGGCGATTTTCTCACAGGTTGGAGCAAGGAAGAACGCGACAGGTTTCTGCCGCTGCTCGATCGGTTTTCCAGCTGGACGGACGAGGCCCCGAAGATGGGCACGGCGCAGTTCAGTGGCGAGGTCGCGGCCCTGGTTGCCGGGTTGCCGCCGCTGGACACGGACTGAGCAGGGCACGCCCGAAAGGTCGCGCCAAGGCCTATCGCCCCGCGTGCAATCTGCCTTGCCTTTTCCACCCCCGCCCGGCATGGATCAAAGTGTGAACGGGCATTCTTTCACCCTCGCCGGCGTTTCGCTGGTGGCCTTGGGCACCGGCGCACTGTGGTGGCCGGAGCAGGGGGTGCTTTGCGTGGCGGACCTGCATCTGGGCAAATCGGAGCGGATCGCCCGACACGGCAGTGGCCCCCTGCCCGCCTATGACACCCGCGACACGCTGACCCGTCTGGCCGCCGATCTGACGCTGCATCAGGCGCGCACCGTGATTTGTCTGGGCCACAGCTTCGACGATCTCGCCGCTGCCCGCGCCCTGCCCGAGACCGAGCGTGCCTGGATCGCCAAGCTACAGGCCGGGCGGCGCTGGGTCTGGGTCGAGGGGCGCCACGATGTCGGGCCGGCGGATCTGGGCGGCACCTCGCTGGCCGAGCTGCCGGTGGCCCCGTTGAGCTTTCGCCCGATCGCACGGCCCGGGGCCAGCGGCGAGGTGTCAGGCCACTACCACCCCAGCGCAAGGGTAGAAAGCGGCGCGCGCATGATGACGCGGCCGGCCTTTTTGCTGGATCGCGACCGGGTGATCCTGCCAGCCTATGGCATCTATACCGCCGGACAGCAAAGCCATGATGCAACGCTCAGGGCGTTGATGCGGCCCGAGGCGCTGGCGCTTCTAACCGGGCCAGAGGTGCGTGCGATCCCGATGCCGCGCTAGGCATCATGCCGCGTTAGACATCACAGCAGGCCGGACTTTTCCAATTCCGGGCGATAGGTCCGGCTGACCGGCACAAGGTCGCCGTTGGTCAGGCGCAGCAGAACGCGGGCGCCGTCGCGTTCATCCCCTTTGATCGCGTCCCGCGCCACCCAATGCGACCGGTGGGTATAGACGCCCTCGACCGGGTCCATCTCGTCGACGGCATCGGCAAAGCGCATGCGCAGACGATGTTCATCCTCGGGCGCGATCACATCAACAAAGTGGTCCTGCACCGTCAGCCGCAGGATCGGACCGGTGAAATCCGGCGGCAGCCGGCGCATCAACCGGGGCTGCGACGGCAGTTCGGGATCAGATTCAGGTGCAACCTTGGGGGCGGGTTCGGCATCAGGGTGCGGGCCGTCGTTCTCTGGCGATTTGCCAAGATTCAGGCCCAGAACGAATTTGGGCAGCACCCGCCGCGCGGTCGCGACCCCCAGCGAAAGGATCGCCACAAACTGCGCAAAGACGAACATCTCGGAAAAGCTGGCAATCTTCACCGTCAGGAAAGACGTGGTAAGCTCGGTCAGAACCGGGGTGAAAAAGGTGGTCATCAGCACGACAAGAACCAGATCCTGCCGCAGATGGCGTCCCGGACCAGCAATCCGATGCGCCACGCGCGCAAAGACGTTGGCCATCAGCGCCGATATCACAACCACCAGCGACCAATAAGCCAACCGGTGCCCGAACCCGAGGCTAAAGGTGCCGAAAGGGCCGGTATAGGCGACGAAAAAGGAAACCAACGGCAGGGAAACGGCCTCGCCCCGCGAAAAGGGCCAAACAAAGCCACTGCGGAAAAGTCGGTTCGAGAAAGTCTTCAATCGACCGCCACTCAATTGCATCTAATAAATTGACCTTAAAACGCAAACCGGTCAGATAACATTATGTTTTGCCTCAAATATCCGTGAGGTCAAGGCATTAAGCCCCCCGGGCACATATGCTGTGTTTGGCATTTATAATCGGGACGGGGCCCCTCTTCGTCCATGACAGGAGATCGCAGCCTATGGAGCGACAACAGCGGATCAAAGACAGTTTTTCGCGCCAGAGCATGATGGAAACGCTGGGCGCCCAAATTGACAGCGTTTCGGCGGGACAGGTAGTGATCTCGGCACCGATCCTGCCCGGCAGCCGTCAACAACACGGGGTCGCCCACGCGGCGCTGAGTTTTGCGCTCGGCGATACCGCCGCTGGCTATTCTGCGCTGAGCGTCATGCCCGAGGATACCGAGGTGATGACGGCAGAGATCAAGATCAACCTGCTGGCCCCGGGGCGGGGCGAGCGGCTGCGCGCGACCGGCCGGGTGATCAAACCGGGCCGACGATTGGTGGTCGTCTCGGCCGAGGTCCATGCGATTGACGGCGACACCGAAACGCTGGTGGCGGTGTTGACCGGCACCATGGTTCCGGTGCCGGTCGCTTAGATCAACCGCGCTGGGTCTGACAGCACCGGATCAGACGGTCAGCCCTTCGGGCTCCGCCAGCCCGTTGGCGCGACAGCAAGCGGTGAGCGTGTTCGCCAGCAGGCAAGCGATGGTCATCGGCCCGACCCCGCCGGGCACCGGGGTGATGGCCCCCGCCACCTCGGCGCAGCTGTCAAAGTGGCAATCGCCAACCAGACGCGTCTTGACGCTGCCATCCGCGTTGGTGCCCTTTTCCGGCGCGTCGATGCGGTTGATACCCACGTCGATCACGGTCGCGCCGGGCTTGATCCAATCGCCGGTGACCATCTCGGGGCGGCCCACGGCGGCGACGACGATATCGGCGCGCCGCGTCACCTCTTGAATGTCCTTGGTGCGGCTGTGCGCGATGGTCACGGTGCAGCTGTCACCCAACAGTAGTTGCGCCATCGGTTTACCAACGATGTTGGAGCGCCCGACCACAACCGCGGTCATCCCTGACAGCGATCCATGATGCTCGCGCAGCATCATCAGGCAGCCCAGCGGCGTGCAGGGCACCATTGCCTTTTGCCCCGTCGCCAACAGCCCGACGTTGGAGATATGAAAGCCGTCCACATCCTTGGCCGGGTCGATGGCGTTGATCACCAGCGCCTCGTCCAGATGGCCCGGCAGCGGCAGTTGCACCAGGATGCCATGTACCGCCGGATCGGCGTTCAGCCGGTCGATCAGGGCCAGCAGATCGGCCTCATCAGTGTCGACGTCAAGCTTGTGCTCATAGGAGGTCATGCCGACCTCGACCGTCATCTTGCCCTTGGAGCGCACATAGACCTGACTGGCAGGATCCTCGCCCACCAGCACCACCGCAAGGCCCGGGGTGATGCCGTGATCGGATTTCAGACGCGCCACGTGGTCAGCGACCTGGCCGCGTACCGTGGCGGCAAAAGCTTTGCCGTCGATGATCTGTGCTGTCATGTTCAGTCCTTTTTTACTCCTGCCGAGCGAGAACGCGGGCCTCTGCCGCGTTCATCGCCGCCGTCACCCCGCGCAGGGGAAAGCTGGCGCTTCCGTCGCCCTCGCCTGTCGGCGCATAGGTGACGTTCACCCGGTTACCCGCCTTCATACGCGCGACAAGGGCGTACGCAAGGTCGGGATCGCGGATCGTGACCGTGTCTGAGGCATTGGCCGAGCGCATGTCGCCCACGGCCCAGCCTGCGGGCGGCACCGTGACCTCCTGCCCGTCGAACCTGAACCGCAACTCGGTCAGCGCGGCGGCGGGCATGCCGCGGTCCATCACCTCGATCGCCCAGTCGGGCGAGTTGTCGAGCCGGTGCGCCGCCAGCCTTTGGTCGAAATAGGCGTTGGAGCCAGGGTCCACCCCGGTCTGCACCACGCGGCAGGGACCGTCGCCGCCATCGTCACAGACCGCGAGCCAGTCGCCGTGATAGGCCCGGAGTTCGCCGTAGTCATGCAGGAACCACTGCTGCGCAGAGGCAGGTACCGCCAGAAGTCCACATGCCAGCGCCAGCCGGGACATCATCAGAACAGACCTTCGATCTGCCCCAGATCGTTCAGCATGATCGTCTCGGCCGAGGGCACGCGCGGCAGGCCCGGCATGGTCATGATCTCGCCGCAGATCACGACGACAAAACCGGCCCCCGCGCTGAGCCGCACCTCGCGCACCGGGACACTATGCCCGGTGGGTGCGCCGCGCCGGTTGGGATCGGTGGTAAAACTGTACTGGGTCTTGGCCATGCAGACCGGCAGATTGCCATAGCCCGCCGCCTCCCAGTCCTTGAGCTGGTTGCGCACGCTTTGATCGGCCAGCACCTCGTCGGCGTGATAAATCCGCTTTGCGACACACTCGATCTTCTCGAACAGCGACAGATCATCCTCGTAGAGCGGCGCGAACTGGCTGATGCCGCTGTCGGCAATCTCGGCCACCCGCGTCGCCAGCGCAATGGCGCCTTTGGAGCCTTCGGCCCAATGGGTGCACAGGATCGCCTCAGAGCCTTGGGTCTCGACATAGTCAATCACCGCCTGCACCTCGGCCACGCTGTCGCCGGAAAAATGGTTGATCGCCACGACAACCGGCACACCAAAGGATTTCAAATTGCCGATATGACGGCCCAGATTGGCGCAGCCTTCTTGCACGGCAGCGACATCCTCGGTGCCCAGATCGGCCTTGGCGACGCCGCCATTCATCTTCATCGCGCGCACGGTCGCCACCAGGACCACGCAATCGGGGGCGAGCCCGGCTTTGCGGCACTTGATGTTCATGAACTTCTCGGCCCCCAGATCGGCGCCAAACCCGGCCTCAGTCACGACGTAATCGGCGGTCTTGAGCGCGGTGGTGGTGGCGATCACGCTGTTGCAGCCGTGGGCGATATTGGCAAACGGGCCGCCATGGACAAAGGCGGGGTTGTTCTCGAGCGTCTGCACCAGATTGGGTTGCATCGCATCCTTGAGCAGCACGGTCATTGCGCCATCGGCCTTGATGTCGCGGGCATAGATCGGGCTTTTGTCGCGGCGCGACGCGACGATGATATCGCCCAGCCGCTGCTGCAGATCCTTCAGAGAGGTGGCCAGACACAGGATCGCCATCACTTCAGACGCGACGGTGATGTCGAACCCGGTCTGGCGCGGAAAGCCGTTGGCGACGCCGCCAAGCGAGGTCACGACATCGCGCAACGCACGGTCGTTCATGTCCAGCACGCGGCGCCAAACCACCCGACGCTCGTCGATCTCCAGCTCGTTGCCCCAATAGATGTGGTTGTCGATCATCGCCGCCAGCAGGTTGTGGGCGCTGGTGATGGCGTGGAAATCGCCGGTGAAATGCAGGTTCATCTCTTCCATCGGGACGACCTGGGCATAGCCGCCACCAGCCGCGCCCCCCTTCATCCCGAAACAGGGGCCAAGCGAGGCCTCGCGGATGCAGATCGCCGCCTTCTTGCCGATCGCGTTCAACCCGTCGCCAAGGCCCACGGTGGTGGTGGTCTTGCCCTCGCCCGCCGGGGTCGGGTTGATCGCGGTGACCAAGATCAGCTTGCCGGTCTTGTTGCCCTGAACGCTGTTGATGAAGGCCTGACTGACCTTGGCCTTGTCGTGGCCATAGGGCAGCAGGTCGTCGGACGTCATGCCCAGCCGGGCGCCGATCTCTTGAATGGGTTTCTTGTTCGCCTCGCGGGCGATCTCGATATCGGATTTAAAGCTCATTGGCGCGGTCCCCCCAGGAAATGTCCCTCAAGCCCGGCTCTCTGCGCCGAGTCCTGCAATCCATACCGCCCGGGGGGTGGGGCGTTAAAGAGGTTTCCGACCTTTTCCCGTCTTGAAGCGGCGAAAGCCCGGCCAGAGAAAGGAAATTGGTCTGCGGGGGGCGCTGCAGGGGCGGGTCGCGTCAGGGCGTCCAGGCCCGCTGCGCCGGGATGAACAGACGCAATCGGTCCCCCAGCAACAGCGGGCCGGGGCGTTCGACCCAGGCGGTGACGCCGCGCCGCCCCTCGGCCGCGGGCTTGAAGGCCCCGCCCTTGCCCGGACGCTCCTTCTCGATCTCGCGGCCCGGCAGCACGCAGGGAAGGTTCTCCATATCCACTGTCAACGTGGTGCCCGCGCCCGATTGCAACCGTGAAGACGGCGGCACATGGGTGAAATCGGGAATGCCGCGCAGTACGATGGAAACGCCCAACAAAGCCGGATCAAGGCTGTCTTCGCCCATGGCGGCGGCGATGCGGGCCAGTTCCTTTTCCGACAGGATGGTGAGCTGGCGCACATTGCGGATCTCGGTGCCACGCGGATAAAGGTTCAGCACCCGCGAACAAGAGGGGCGCAACATCCCGTCATGGCGCCCGCCCGCGACGCCGGAAAAGCCCAGATCCAACCGTTCGACCGGCTGCGCCCGCAGCGATCCACCGGCTGGCACATGGCCCAGCCAGACCACCTCGCCCTCGTGTTCCGTCTGCTGCAGTACCGCCATGTCGCCTCCTCTTGGGTCCCGGCGCACATCAGCCCGGATCAGTCCCCGGGAACCTGCACCAGAAAGAACCGGGGCCGATAGGGGAAAAGCGCCGCCCCGCCTGCATTGCTGGACCAGACGGCGAGAATGCCTCACCGGGAAACGCTGGACCGCCGCACAAACGGGCCCGCGCCATGAAAAACGGCCGGGGAGATCCCCGGCCGCCTGTCTGTTTGCCTTGAGCCGCCGCGCCTTATGCGCTGGGTTCGGGTTCCATTCCGCCCTCGGGCGGGGTTTTCTTGGGCTTGGTCTTGGGGATCGCGGTGACACTTGCCGCGCCACCCTGATCGGTGCCGCTGGCCCCGTCATCGTCCACGTGCGGTGGCTCGCCCTTCATGACGCGCTTGATCTCTTCGCCGGTCAGGGTTTCATATTCCAACAGCCCTTGCGCCAGACGCTCCCATTCCTCGCCCTTGTCGGTCAGGATTCCAACTGCGCGCTCATAGCCCGCCTGAATGAAATCGCGCACCTCGTCCTCGATCAGCTCCTTGGTATGGGCCGAGACCGAGAAACCGCCGGTATTGCCGCTGTAGCCTTCATGCGCCTCGGCATAGTCGATATTGCCGATCTTGTCGGACATGCCCCAGCGCAGAACCATGGCGCGGGCCAGTTGGCTGGCCTGTTGAATATCGCCGGCAGGGCCGTTCGACACATGATCCTTGCCATACTTGAGAACCTCGGCCGCCTTGCCGGCCATGGTCATCGCCAGTTTCTGCTCGCACTCGTCCTTGTGCCAGTTCAACCGGTCCATTTCCGGCAGGCTGACCACCATCCCCAGCGCACCACCGCGCGGGATGATCGTGGCCTTATAGACCGGATCGCACATCGGCAGGTGCATCCCCACCACCGCGTGGCCGGACTCGTGATAGGCGGTCTTTTCCTTTTGATCGGCGGTCAACACCATGCTGCGGCGTTCGGCCCCCATCATCACCTTGTCCTTGGCGTTCTCGAAGTCCTCCATCGTGACAAACCGTCGTCCGATGCGCGCCGCCGTCAGCGCCGCCTCGTTCACCAGGTTGGCCAGATCGGCCCCGGAAAAGCCGGGTGTTCCGCGCGCGATGATGCGCAGATCCACATCCGGGCCCAGCGGGGTTTTGCGCGCGTGCACGCCAAGGATCTTTTCGCGGCCCTTGATGTCGGGGTTGCCCACCGTCACCTCACGGTCGAACCGGCCCGGGCGCAACAGCGCGGGGTCCAGCACGTCCTTGCGGTTGGTGGCGGCGATGATGATCACACCCTCGTTGGCCTCGAAGCCGTCCATCTCGACCAGCAGCTGGTTCAGCGTCTGTTCGCGTTCGTCATTGCCGCCGCCATAGCCGGCGCCACGGTGGCGCCCCACGGCGTCGATCTCGTCGATGAAGACGATACAGGGCGCGTTCTTTTTCGCCTGTTCGAACATGTCGCGCACGCGGCTTGCGCCCACACCCACGAACATCTCGACAAAGTCCGACCCCGAAATGGTAAAGAACGGAACCCCTGCCTCGCCCGCGATGGCGCGCGCCAGCAAGGTCTTACCGGTGCCCGGAGGCCCCACCAGCAGCGCGCCCTTGGGGATCTTGCCGCCAAGGCGCGAGAATTTCTGCGGGTTGCGCAGGAATTCAACGATTTCCTCAAGCTCTTCCTTGGCCTCGTCGATGCCCGCGACATCGTCAAAGGTGACGCGCCCCTGTTTCTCGGTCAGCATCTTGGCCTTGGACTTGCCAAAGCCCATGGCACCGCCTTTGCCGCCGCCCTGCATCCGGTTCATGAAATAGATCCAGACACCAATCAGCAGCACGAAGGGCAACAGCGTGATCAGAAACGACTGGAACCCCGATTGTTCCTGTTTTTCGGCCCGGAGGGGGACGTCGTTGGCGATCAGCAGATCGGTGACCTTCGCGTCTGCGGGTCTGATGGTAACGTAGTCTTGTCCGTCGGTTCCGCGAAAGCGGACCTGTTCGCCGTCCAGGGTGGCCTGGCTGACCTCTTTGCTCGTCACTGCGCTGACGAAGTCGGAATACGTGACTTCCCGACTCTGCAGCGTGCTGCCACTGCCACTGAACAGATTGAACAGCGCCAGAATCAACAGGAACAGAACGACCCAGAAGGCGATATTTCGTGCGTTGCCCAAGGAAACTCTCCTAAATGCGCGGCCGCCTTAGGGCGACCGTGTGTCAGTGGTTAAAATAGAGATCATTGGGGCAGGTTCAATGCGATAAAAGACCGGCGGGAAAGCCGGGGCCCTCTGCGGCCGATTCTGCGCGCCATCCTGCGCCCCAACCGGCCAGCGGTGCGGCGATCAGAGCACCCCCGCGCCAGACCGCCGGGCTCGGCTCCAACGCGGCGCGAGGCAACCCGGTTTCGGCCCGATCCGGGCATTGCGCCAAGCCTGCCGCGCCCAAAGCGGCGATCTCGCACCCCTTTGGCTGTGGCCCCGTGACACGCCAGCGCCGATCCCAAAGCGCACCCGGCGCCACGCGGGCGTCATGGAGTGCCTTGACCTCGCGGCAGATCCATATTTCGTCACGATGATGCACCACGCGACAACCCGCCAATGTAGCGGGGCGGCCCTGATGCAAATCCTCCAGCAAGGCCGCCAGCGGGCGGCGGCGCGGTGGATAGGCCCCGCCCCCGACCCAGCCCAGCGCCCCGAGCAACAGCCGGCGCGCGATCTCTTCCGGCATCAGGCGCAGGGCGCGCGGGGCCAACACGACGCAGCCCGCCACCACGCGGGACGCGTGGCGCGCGGCCTCGAAGGCGGCCCAACCCAGCGCCTCATCCGCGCGGGCCATGTTGCGCGCGACACTGGCCAGCGCGGCGGGCGTGACATCGAGCGGCGCCAGATCCGCCATCGCCGCGCGCGCGCGCACCCGAGTGTATCGCAGATCCTGATTTGAGGGATCCTCGGCCCAGCTCAGCCCGTTGCGCCGCAGATAGGCGCGTAAATCGGCACGCCCGATATCAAGCAAGGGGCGCAGAATCATCACCCCGCCGCGCAGCCGCCGCGCCGGGATACCTGACAGGCCCGCAACCCCCGCCGCGCGCCCCAGCCGCATCAGCAGGGTTTCGGCCTGATCATCGGCGGTATGGGCGACGGCCAGCGCGCCGATTCCCTGTGCCTGCGCCCAGTCGCACAGCAGGTCATAGCGCGCGGAACGGGCGACATCCTGAAGGTTTCCCCTTCCCTGCCATCCGCGCCAACGCAAAACGGTATGAGCCACCCCCAGTGCGGCGGCCTGTTGCCCGGCCTGTTCGGCCTCCTGCGCCGCTTCGGCGCGCAGCCCGTGATCCACGGTGGCGGCAAAAAGCTGGACCTGACCCGGCGCAAAGGCCCGCGTCAGGATGTGAAGAAGCGCAACGGAATCGCCGCCGCCCGACAGGGCGATGGCAAGTTTTGCAGGAGGCACCGGGCCAAACCAGCCCCGCACCAGCGCCAGAATATCGTCGTCGGATGGGGTCAAGAACAGCCCAGCTTGGCCATTTCCTGACGGGCCAGCGCCACTGCTTCGGCGGCAGGAAAGCGAACCCCCACCTCGCCCAGCGTGACACAGGCCTGATCGACCTGACCCAGACGGCCCAGCGCCGCGCCCAGTTCATACAGCGCCTCGGGCGCGGTGGGGCCGGAATCGTCGCTGGTGAAGGCCCCGAGATAAGCGCGCGCAGCCTCGCGCGTGTCGCCCAGCCCATCCAGCGCCCGGCCCTGCCCCAAATGCGCACGCGGCGCCAGCGGAGATCCGGGATAAGCGCTGTTGAACGCAGCGAAACGATCGGCAGCACTGCGGAAATCGGTGCCCTGCAACGCGGCATTGGCGGCATCGAAATCTGCCTGTTCGCCCATCGCCAGCTCGGACGCGCCACTGTCAGCCTGTACCGGCACGGCCGGGGCCGCCGCCGTCGCGGCGGGGCCACCGCCCAGCGTCGTGGTCTCGCCCAGCTTGCTCACATCGCCGCCTTCCAGCTCGACCAGCCGAAACTCCAGATCGCCGATCCGGTTGGTGCCATCCTCGACGATCCGTCCGATACGATAATCCAACTCCTCGGTCTGAGAGGTCAGGCGTTGTAGCTCGCTCTCGATCGCGCCGACACGGTCCAGCACGCTGTCGCCCCCGGTTGCGAGCTGTGGCGCGCCGGTAGTCGACAGCTCCCGCTTGAGCTTTTGGATCTCGACATGGAGCACCGTCAGCTCCTGCCGGATATCGGCCAGCGTCTCGCTCTGCTGCGCCGCGCCGGGCGCAGCGTGCAGTGAGATCAGAACCCCGAGGGCCAGCAGCGGCAGAACGCGCATGTCTCGCTCTCCCCTTACCCGGTCAACCCACCGGCCAGCACCGTGACGGCGCGGCGGTTCTTGGCATAGCAGCTTTCGGCGCTGCAGATTTCAAGCGGGCGTTCCTTGCCAAAGCTGACGGTCTTGAGCCGGGCGCCGGACACCCCGCGCGAGACCAGATATTCGCGCACCGCGTTGGCCCGCCGTGCCCCCAGCGCAAGGTTGTATTCACGGGTGCCCTGTTCGTCGGCATGGCCTTCGATCACGGCGGTATAATCGGTGTTGGACATCAGCCAATCGGCCTGCGCCGTCAGCAACACGCGCCCGGCATCGTCCAGCGTCGATTGATCGACCGCGAACAGCACCCGGTCGCCAATCGCCTCTTGGAAATAAGCCGGCGAGCGCGGGTCTGCGGAACTGCCAGCCGCGCCGCCCACGCCCGATCCACCGAGGTCAACAGAATTGGTATCGTCAAGATAGGAGTTGGAACAGCCCGCGACCGCCGCAACGGTACAGGCCAGAATCAGGGTACGAATGGATTTCATGCCAATTGCCTCTCACTATGCATTTCAGTCTGCTTTTCAGTCTGCTCGTGTCATCGTCGTTCTAGCATATCCGCCCAGAGTTGTGAACGCGCGGGCTTAGTTCTGCAAAGGCGACCAGGATGGGTCCGAGGCACCGCCGGGTGTGCGCACCGGGCGCAGATTCCGACCGGTGATATCGACGGTATACAGGGTCGTTTCCCCGCGCGCGCCCTTTGTTTCACGGGCGAACATGATCACCCGCCCGTTCGGCGCCCAGGTCGGCCCCTCGTCC
The DNA here is from genome assembly GCF_004348975.1 of Antarcticimicrobium sediminis. Classification (GTDB taxonomy): domain Bacteria; phylum Pseudomonadota; class Alphaproteobacteria; order Rhodobacterales; family Rhodobacteraceae; genus Antarcticimicrobium; species Antarcticimicrobium sediminis. Next base: position 220,487 of record NZ_SMFP01000003.1, read on the forward strand.
AGGAACGAGGCGGTCAGCAACCGTTCTTCACGACCATCGGTGCGCATCACGCCGATGTGAAACCGGCCCTTGTTCTGTTTGGTGAACGCGACAAGATCGCCGCGCGGCGACCAGACCGGGGTGCCATAGCGCCCCTGTCCAAAGCTGATCCGCTTGGCATCGCCCCCCGATGCCGGCATGATGTAAAGCTGCTGCGTGCCCGAGCGGTCGCTTTCGAACACGATCCGGCTGCCGTCGGGGGAATAGCTGGGCGCGGTGTCGATCGAGGGCGACGAGGTCAGCCGCGTGGTGCCGCCGCTGGTGATATCCATGATATAGATGTCGGTATTGCCGCCCTGCTCCAGCGAGAACACCACCGTCTGCCCGTCCGGGGCAAAGCGGGGGGCGAAACTCATCGTGCCCTCTTTGGATTCCAGCACGCGGCGCTGAACCTTGCCCACGTCCAGCACATAGATGCGCGGAAAGCCGGTTTCGAAACTGGTATAAAGCACCCGGTCGCCAGAGGGCGAAAACCGCGGTGCCAGCACAATAGAGGCGCTGTCGGTCAGGTACTGCACATTGGCGCCATCGTAATCCATGATCGCCAGCCGCTTCTTGCGGTCATTCTTGGGCCCGCTCTCGGACACGAACGCGACCCGGCTGTCGAAATAGCCGCCCTCGCCGGTGATCCGGCTATAGACCGCATCGGCCACCTTATGCGCCATGCGCCGCCAGCCGTCGCGCGAGCCGGCAAATTGCAGCCCGTTGCCCAGTTCCGCACCCGAGAACACGTCCCAGACCCGGAACCGCACCGTCACCCGGTCGCCAGAGGACGAGACAGCGCCAGTCACCAGCGCCTGCGCGTTGATCGCCTTCCAGTCGGCGAACTGGATCGGAGCGTTGAAATCACTGACCCGGCCGATATGCGCCTCGGCCGGAATTTCCCGGAACAACCCGGTTCCGGCAAGGTCTGCGGCGATCACCCGTGCAATCTGGCTGGCCACCTCGGTCGCGGCGGGGCTATCGGGAACAAAATCGGGGACCGCAAAGGGCATCGGCTCGATCACGCCTTCGGTGATCTCGATCCGCAACGGGCCGCCGTCCTGTGCCGCGGCCGAATGGGCGACAAAGGCCCACCCCAGAAGGAAGCACAGCAGAAATCTCGTCATTTGATCCGCATCCTCTCCGGATTGAATGTCATCTCAATATTGCGCCAATGGTCGTATTTCGCCACCGGCAGATCGAATCCTTTGGCGCCGCAACGGATAATCGCCCGGCGCGCCGCCTCGAACGCCTGTTTTGCCGCCGCCTCGCTGCCGCCGGAATGCGACGCCATGCGGATCGTCTCCCCCTGCGGTTTACCATCCTGACTTAACGATACGGCGACAACCACCGTCGTGGCCAGTGCATCAGAGGACAGCGAGCCGACATTCCAGCACGAGGACACCGCCACGCGCAGCGCCTCTTTCTCGCCCGCGCTCATCGGCGGACCGGAAGGGGCCGCGGGCGCGGCGGGGGTCGCATCCCGCGCCCCTGCCATCGCCTCGGTCAAGGCGGCGGTGACCGCATCCTCGGTTTTGGCGGCGGTTTCGGTCGCTGTGTCTGTCGCTGTTTCTGTTTCTGACGCGGGCGCAGTCTCCGGCGCGGGCGTCGGGCGGCGCGGCGGGCGCGCCGCGGGGCGCGGTGACCGGGTCGGGGCCAGCACGGCGGTTTCCTCGGCCTCGGTCACGATTTCTGCGGCAGCCTCTTCCGGCGCGGTGGCGTCCTGCGCCTCCTGCGGGGTGTCGGCCTGCGCCTCGGGCGTCACCTGTTCCCGCTCGACCGGGTCGGGTCGGGCCTCGGGCGGTGGCGGGGCGACCGGTTCGGGCGCGATCCGCTCAGAGGCGCGCTGCGGCGGGCTCGGCGGTTCCGGCACCAGCGCGGCAATCTCGGGGGTAATCTCGGGCGCGGGCGGAGGCGGTGGTGGGGTCGGCTCTGGCCGCGCCTTGGGCGGAACGGACTCGGATACAGGATCGGGGCGCTGCTCGACAGCTGGCTCTGCTGTTGGTTCGGGTGCGGGTTGCGCCTCGGACGCGGCACTGCGCCCGGCGATCCGGTCGAACTCCTCGGCGCTGATCATGGTCACGTCCTGCACCTCGAAGGGAAGCGGGTCAGACCGGAACGCCCCGCCCAGGAACGCCCAGGACAGCAGCAGCCCATGTGCCACGGCCGAAATTTTGGTGCCGGTTTGCACGCCGCCTCACCCGGCATCGTCCAGGGTGGGCCCGCCGCTGTCGGTCACAAGCCCCACGTTGGAGAACCCGCCCGCGTTCAGCGCGCCCATCACCTGCATCACCAATTCATAGGGGATCGAACCATCCGCGCGCAGGAACACCCGGTCACTGGCGCGTTCGGCGGCGATGGCGCGCAGCTTGCTCACCAATTGTGCGCGCGGCACCTCGGTGGTCTGGACCTCGATCCGCCCCTCGGCGGTGATGGTCACGGTCAGCGGCTCTTCCTCGTCCCCCGGCAGCGCGCTGGCGGCGGTCTTGGGCAGCTCAACGGGCACGCCCACGGTCATCAACGGTGCCGCCACCATGAAGATGATCAGCAGCACCAGCATCACGTCAACAAACGGCGTGACGTTGATTTCGGCCATCGGTCGGGTCCGGCGACGGCCGCGACCGCGCCGACGCGGCCCGCCCTGATCCTGGGGTTGAACGCCCGCGCCCATCCGTCACGAATCCAACTGGCGGCTGAGGATGGTGGCGAATTCGTCAGCAAAGGCCTCATAGCCCCCAAGGATCCGGTCACTGTCCGCGCTCAGCTTGTTATAGAAAATCACCGCCGGGATCGCCGCCAACAGCCCCAAGCCGGTGGCCAGCAGCGCCTCGGCGATGCCCGGCGCCACCACGGCAAGGTTGGTGTTTTGCTGCTCGGCAATGCCGATAAAGGCATGCATGATGCCCCAGACCGTGCCGAACAACCCGACAAACGGCGCGGTGGACCCCACCGTCGCCAGCACCGGCAGACCCTTTTGCAGCGTCTCGGCCTCTTTGGCGATGGCCACGTCCATGCTGCGGTCGATCCGCGCCTGAGCGCCCGCGATCAAACCGCCATCGGTGCGATGCGAGCGCCGCCACTCCACCATGCCGGCGGCAAATATCTTCTCCGAACTGCCCGCCGGGGTCGGCCCGATCTCTTCGAACAGCCCATCAAGGGGTTCGCCCGACCAGAAAGCCCGATCAAACGCCGCCGACGCGGCCCGCGCCGCGCGATAGGTGATCTGTTTCTGAATGATGATCGCCCACGCCCAGAACGATGACAGCACCAGAAGGCTCATCACCAGTTTCACGATCGGGGTCGCGCGCGCAAACAATGCCCACAGGGAGAAATCCATCTCCTGCGCCAGCGCCAGAGTTTCTGCTTCCATCCGCCTGCTCTTTGCCTAACGGCCGGTTATTGTTTCGGCCTTGTTAACCCGAATCTAGCGCAGTTCGATGACAAATACCATTCCCACGAAACGCGGCGCCCTCAGCCCTGCATCAATGCGCGAATCTCCGCTGGAAGACGCACCGGCCGCCCCGCCGCATTCATGCAAACCGCGGTCACCGCGGCGGTAAAGATCGTGGTCTCGCCGCGCTTGACGATCTGGTCCATGGTCAGCCGCACGCCAGAGATCTCCCGCAGGGTGGTTTCGACCATCAGCTCGTCTTCGAATTTCGCGGTGGTGATATAGTCAGCCTCGATCCGGCGCACCACCCAGACGATGCCAGCGTCGCGCATGGCATTCTGGTCATTGCCCAACTGGCGCACCCAGTCGCTGCGGGCGCGTTCGATATAGCGCAGGTAATTGGCGTGATAGACGATGCCGCCCATGTCGGTGTCTTCATAAAAGACGCGCACCGGAAATCTGTGGATCATTGCTCTGCCTCCATCCGCGCAAACAGCCGCAAGGCCTGCGCCGGTTCTCGTGTCGCCGCTGGCAACACCGGGTCATAGGCGGCCCGGATCAGCCCGGCGATCTGCGGGTGCAAAATGGTCTTGCCCCCGGCCTGCGCCAAGGGGGAGCGGGTGCGAAACGCCCCGTCGGACCACAACAGGATGCACTGCACCACCTCGTTCAGGGCCAGCACATCGGCCGGAACCTCGGACAGCGCCGGGGTCATCCGCAAAAAGACAAAGGCCGCCTTGATCGCGCCCGCCGCGTCGAACCGGAACATCCGGTACTGATTGGCATCCGCCGCCGCGAGACGCGCGACCAGCGGGACCAGATCAGGAACCAGCCGGTCCATGCCCGGCACCTGCGGCAGCTCTTCCCAGTCGCGCAAGAAGAACACCATGCAATTGCTGCCCAGCTCCGGGTCGGTCTCGGCCAGATGATGGCCCGCCAGCGCCGCCACCGCCTCGAATGCGCCCTTGACGACCGCCAGCGTTTCATCCTCGACGCCGAACACTACCGGGGCGATCGGCCGCCCCCAACGGGCAAACAGAAACTCTCCGCTGTCGCGGGTAAACAACGCCTCGATCTCTTGCGGTGTCACGCAGGGCCTCCTGTGGGTCTGATCATCCCAGCCATAAAACCCTGCCACCGCCACTGCAACCGGGCCGCGACGTCGCATCGGCGGCACAGCGACGCGGTCGCGCCCTAGCCAAACATATCGCCCTGCCGTTTCGGCTTTGGCATCGGCAGGCCAAGATGATCCCACGCCCGCTGTGCCAGCATCCGCCCCCTTGGCGTGCGCTGGATCAACCCCTGTTGCAACAGGAACGGCTCGATCACCTCTTCCAGTGCATCGCGGCTCTCGGACAGCGCCGCTGACAGCGTCTCGATCCCCACCGGCCCGCCGGAATAATGTTCGGCGATCAAGGTCAGATAGCGCCGGTCGGCCCCATCCAGCCCGATCCGATCCACCCCCAGGCGGGTCAGCGCATTGTCGGCGAGCGCGCGGGTGATGGTGCCGTCGCCCTCGACCACGGCAAAATCAACCACCCGCCGCAACAGGCGACCGGCGATGCGCGGGGTGCCACGGGCGCGCCGGGCAATCTCGCGCGCGCCGTCGGGATCGGCGGGCGCACCCAGCTTGAACGCGTTGCGGATAACGATCTCGTACAGCTCGTCCTCGGTATAGAATTGCAACCGCGTCGGAATCCCGAAGCGATCGCGCAGCGGCGTCGTCAACAGCCCCATCCGGGTCGTCGCCCCGACCAACGTAAAGGGCTGCAGCTCGATCCGCACGGTGCGCGCCGCCGGCCCCTCGCCGATCACCAGATCCAGCTCGAAATCCTCCAGCGCCGGATAGAGGATCTCTTCGACCACCGGGTTGAGCCGGTGAATCTCGTCGATAAAAAGAACGTCGCGCGCCTCCAGATTGGTCAGGATCGCCGCCAGATCGCCCGCCTTGGCCAGAACCGGGCCCGAGGTCATGCGAAAATTCACCCCCAGTTCCCGCGCCATGATCTGCGCCAGCGTGGTCTTGCCCAGACCGGGCGGGCCGTAAAACAGCGTGTGATCCATCGCCTCGCCGCGCTGTTGCGCCGACTGGATAAAGATCTTGAGATTTGCGCGCGCCTCGGCCTGACCGATAAAGTCATCCAGCATCCGCGGGCGCAGTGCGCGGTCATTGTCCTCGGGCAGCGGATCGGGCCGCAGGGTGGGGTCGGGATCGGTCATCGCACCGCTCTCGCATCAACTATCGACATGCAGGCATTCCCTATCCCTTTGGCGCAAGAAGTTTCAACGCGGCGCGGATCAGCCCGGCCTCGCCCGCTTCGGGATCTGCATTGGCGGCCTCGGCCACGGCAGCAGCCGCTTCCGAGGGACCATAGCCCAGATTGGACAACGCCGAGAGCGCGTCCGCCTGCGCGCTGGCGCGTGACGGCGCGCGCGGGGCCGGTTTGCGCATCGCCCCGGTTTCGGCCACATCCACCACCTCGACCACGGGCGCCGGCTCCGGCCCTTCCATCGCCTCGGTGATGGAGCCGCCCAGCGCCATCACACCGGGGGCCTTGTCCTTGAGATCGAGAACGATCCGTTGCGCGGTTTTTTGCCCCACGCCCTTGGCCACCTTGACCGCCGCCCAATCGCCCAACGCGATGGCCCGGCCCACGCCCTCGGGCCCTAGCGCCCCGAGGATCGCCAGCGACACCTTGGCGCCGACGCCCTGAACGCTCATCAGCAGCCGGTGCCATTCCTTTTCCACCAGCGTGGTAAACCCGAACAGCTGCAACAGATCCTCGCGCACCACCAGTTCGGTATAGAGCGAAACCGCCTCGCCCACACCGGGCAGCGCCGAGAGCGTGCGATCCGAGCAATAGACAAGATAGCCGACCCCGCCCACGTCAAGCAGGATGTGATCCTCGGCCCGATAGCCGATCCGCCCGGTCAGCCGCCCGATCATGCCCGCACCTCGCGCAGGCGCATCGCCCCGTTGGTGCCGCCGTAAAGAGCATGGCAGATCGCGATCGCCAAAGCATCCGCCGCATCCGGCCCGGCCGGGTTGCAGCCGGGCAGTTGTATCTTGACCATATGCAGCACCTGATCCTTTTCCGCGTGTCCCACACCCACGACCGTCTTTTTCACCCGGTTGGGGGCATATTCACCTATCGGAAGCCCGGCCTGCGCCAGCGTCAGCAAAGCAACACCGCGCGCCTGCCCCAGTTTGAGCGTCGCAACACCGTCCTTGTTGACAAAAGTCTGTTCGATACCGGCCTCGTCGGGGGCAAATTCGGCGATCACCGCGGCGATCTGGCGGTTCAGCGACAGCAGCCGGATGGCAAGATCATCGCTGGCCTGCGACTTGCACAGACCATTGGCCACATGCCGCAATCGCCCGTTCTGCGATTCGATCACGCCCCACCCAAGGGTTCTCAACCCCGGATCAATGCCCAGAATTCGCATGTGCTGCCCCGCCCGCTCGAAATTTGTTGCTTTTTTGATGCAGTAGCACGAAACGCGAACACGATCCAAGCAATTCAGGCGGAAAATCAGATCACACCAAAAACGACACCCTTCTTTTCCAAAAACGACACCCGAGCTGAAAGCGACACCTCCCCAGCCTGAAAACGACACCAAAAGCGACCAAAACTCACGATTATTTCAGAGTCTTTTCAGCCGCGGCGACCCATGCACAAACCGCATAGGAAATATGCACTTCCGACGTCTTGCGCGGAAATATTACTCAGATTACCTGCCGCTCAGAAACGAAACACAGTGCAACTCTGAAAATAAGGAACTCGTGAAATGGCTGTATATGACACCAACCGCACCGCCCCTGAATCGGCCATCTTGTTCGGTCGCATCGGCGCGGCAATCTGCACTGTTATCAGTGCAGTTTCTGTTTGGAACGACGCGCGCATCACCCGCAACGCTCTGTCCGCACTCAGCGATCGCGAGCTTGAGGATATTGGCCTCAACCGCGGCGAAATCGATCTGATTGCACACCGCAAAGGGTCGTTCTAACACCCTGCTCTCTCTTTCTCTCGGAGTTGGACAAAAACGCCGCGTGGGCCCCTGCCCCGCGGCGTTTTTCTATTCCGGACTGGCCCAACCCGCCTGCGGGGTTCCGGCTCAGCGCATCAGGTCCGATATCTGTGCGGCCAGCACCCTGGTCACCGGGTCAACCTGCATCAACCATGCGCCCATCGCCTCGACCGGAGTGCCAGCTTGCAGCCGCGCCACCCGCTCCTCATAGGTCACGCCGCCGACGCTGACGAACAGCAGCGCCTTGAAGACAACGAACAGCACCACAATCAGAATCAACAGGCGTGCGGGCCAGCTTCGCCGACGCCGTATAGGCGCAGCGACAAGCAACCCGTCCGGGCGCTGAACGATATCGTGGCCGCGCGACATAGCGTTGTGCTTGCGGTCAAGCCGGTCAACGCGCCGACTGAAATTCAGATCGTGTTGGGCCATGATACCCTCCGGAACGTCTGGCCCCCACCAGACTACAGGGCAAAGATCCGGCTGAATTGTGGCAGAAATGGGGCAGACGCCTCAAATGCCCCTAAAACCCGCCGCATTTACGCCTTTTTCCGAAGCAGAAGTGTCGTCCAGTCACCAATTTCTTCGCTTTTCACAAGATTGACGCCGGAACGTGCATAAACCTCGATCACGTCAGCGGCTTGTTCATTGAGAAGCCCGGACAGAATCGCATAGCCCTCCGGACGCAGATGCGCGGCCAGATCGGGGGCTAGCGCCACCAGCGGTCCTTTCAGGATATTGGCAAAGATCAGATCATAGGGCGCCAGCGCCGCAAGCTCGGGATGGTCAAATCCCGCCGCCTCGACGCAGCGCACACGCCCCTCCATGCCATTGGCGCTCAGATTGGCCTCGGCCACATCCACCGCCACCTGATCGATGTCGCTTGCTATGAAGCTGCCATCCCAGACCCGCGCCGCGGCCATCGCCAGAACGGCGGTGCCGCAACCGATATCCGCGACCTTTCCGGCCTCAAACCCGTCTTCGATCAGCCGATCCAGCGCCCGCAGGCAGCCCAGCGTGGTGCCGTGATGCCCGGTGCCAAAGGCCAGCGCCGCCTCGACCAACAGCGGGATACGATCCGCCGGAACCTTGTCGGCATCATGGCTGCCATAGACAAAGAAACGCCCGGCCTCGACCGGGGCCAACGCGCGGCGCACATGCGCCACCCAATCGGTTTCCGGCAATTGCGAGGTGACGAAATCCCCCGCCCCGAACGCCGCCGCCAACAGCGCCAGCGCGGCGGCATCGGGACAATCAGAGAAATAGCCGCCGACCTCCCACACATCAGAGCCATCATCGACCTCGAACACCCCCACACCGGTGGGGGCCGGCTCCAGCCGCTCCATCGCCTCGCCCAGCGCCTCGGCCTGGGCTTTTCCGGTCAGCGTGGTCAGTGCGGTGAATGTGGGCATCAAAGATCTCCTGCAAAGCTGCGTCCGCCCGTAGGACCCCGGCGCGGCAAGGTCAAGCGTGCCCTATTGGGCCGGGGCCGGGACAAAGCGCGCCAGAACGGTCTCGTTGCCCGGTTCCGGGTGGCGCGGGATCAGCAGCGCCAGACACAGCGAGATCATCGCCATCCCGGCGGCCAGACCGAACACCGCGCCGGGCGCAACCATCCAGAGATAACCCAGCGCCGCCGGAAGAACCACCGCGGCAATGTGGTTGATGGTAAAGGCGACAGCGGCGGTGGGCGCGATATCGGCGGGATCGGCGATCTTTTGAAAATAGGTCTTCAGCGCCAGCGCCATGGCAAAGAACATGTGGTCGATCACATACAGCGTTGCCGCCAGCACCACCCCCCAGCCGAAAAAGTAGATGCCGCCATAGGCCAAGAACACCAGAACCAGCCCGCCATATTCGAACAGCAGCGCCCGACGTTCGCCAAAGACTCCCACGGCGCGCCCCACCAAGGGGGCGAACACCATATTGGCAACCAGGTTGATCAGGAACAGCGCCGTGACCTCATGCACGTCAAAGCCGAATTTCTCGACCATCATGAACCCTGCGAACACGGTAAAGATCTGCCGCCGCGCCCCGGCCATGAATTGCAGCGCGTAGTACAGCCAATAGCGTCGGCGCAGCACCATCTTCTTGTTCTGTACGGTTTCGGACTGAAACTGGGGATACAGGAAAAACGCCAGCGCAGCGACCAGCGCGGTAAACCCGCCCGCAAAGGCATAGACCACACCATAGGTCAGGCCCAGCGGCTCCCACAACAGAACGATCAGCCCATAGGACACCAACGTCGCCCCCGACCCGGCCGCCAACAGCCACCCCAACATGCGCGGCGCGTGTTCTTTGGGCAGCCATTGCAACTGCAGCGACTGGTTCACCGTCTCGTAATAGTGAAACCCGATCGAGCTGAGCATGGTGATGGTCAGGATGCCGCCCAGCGACGGAAACTGCGCGGTCAGTGCCGTCGCCACCCCCAGCAGCACCAGCGCGACCAACCCCAGCACCTGTTCACGCATCACCATCAACACCGCGATCACCCCGATCGCGAGAAACCCCGGGATCTCGCGCACAGTGTGCAGCCAGCCGATGTCGTGGCCGTCGAACTGCGCCACCTCGATGACAAAATTGTTGAGCAGCGCCGACCAGGTGGCAAAGGCCACCGGCATGGCCACGGCCATCAGGAACAACAGCGCGACAGGGCGGCGCCAGACCGGCAGATGCCGGGCCTCGGGCAGGGGGACAATACGGCTCATGGGGAAGGCTCTTACGCCGCTTTTTCGGCCTTGGCGAGAGATCAAGCGCGTCGATCACCTGATGTGCATCAATGCAAAATGGCCGCCGATTGTGTAAAATACCGGTCGCGAACAAGGTGGAGGACGCGGTGATGGACTTGGTGGCAGTCGTGGAACGCATTGGCGAGGCGCCGACAGCGGCGCTGTTCGGGCTGATCACCGGCATCGTGTTCGGCATCGCGGCGCAACGCTCGCGCTTTTGCCTGCGCGCGGCGACGGTGGAATTTGCCCGCGGCGAAATGGGCGACAAGGTGGCGGTCTGGCTGCTGACCTTCTCGACCGCCGTGGTCTGGGTGCAGGCGGCGCAGCTATCGGGCCTGATGGACAGCGCCGACGCGCGCATGATGGCGGTGCCCGGCAGCTGGTCCGGGGCCATCGTCGGCGGGCTGATCTTCGGCGCCGGCATGGTGCTGGCGCGCGGCTGTTCGGGGCGGCTTCTGGTGCTGGCCGCCACCGGCAACCTGCGCTCGGTTGTCTCTGGGCTGATCTTTGCCGTGGTGGCGCAGATGAGCCTTTCAGGGCTGCTGTCCCCGCTGCGTGACCGTATCGCCGCGCTCTGGATCACCGAGGGCGGGCGCAACATGAACCTGTTGGCCAGCCTCGGCCTGCCCGAGTATGGCGGTCTGCTGCTGGGGGTGGGGATCGCCGTTGTCGCGCTGGTGCTGTCGCGCCGCAACCGGATCGGCGTGCAGCGGCTGATCTTTGCCTCCGGCGTCGGCTTCTCGGTGGCGCTGGGATGGGTGCTGACCTATTCGCTGGCCCAGGTCGCCTTCGAGCCGCTGCAAATCGAAAGCGCCACCTTCACCGGCCCCTCAGCGCATACGCTGATGTTCTTTCTGGAACGCAACGCGGTGCTGGAATTCGACGTCGGGCTGGTGCCCGGTGTGTTCATCGGCGCGATGATCGCGGCGAGCCTTGCCGGCGAGATGAAGCTGCAGGCGTTCGACGGCCCGGCCACCATGCGCAAGGCGATGATCGGGGCGGCGATGATGGGCTTTGGCGGCATGCTGGCGGGCGGCTGCGCCATCGGCGCAGGCGTCACCGGCGGGTCGATCTTTGCCGGCACCGCCTGGGCGGCGCTGTTCTTCATGTGGGTGGGCGCGGTGGTCACCGATTTTCTAGTCGATCAACGCGGCAGCCCGGTCCCCGCCTGACCGCGCCCGGGCCAAAGCGCCCCGCTCTTTTTCTGGCCGGAAATACTCCCGCCGGAGGCTCCTGCCCGCTGTTCCGGGCGCGACACAGGCCACGCCATCGCCGCCTGAATGGAAAACTTTAAAGAAAACTCTGCGGGTCGATATCCACGCTCAACCGCAGATCGCCCTTCAACCGCAGCGGCGCCAGCCAACGCGCCAGCGCCCCTTGCAGCGGCGCGCCCTTGGCTGCCTTGACCAAAAGCCGCACCCGGTGGCGGCCGCGAATGCGCGCAATCGGCGCGGCGGCGGGGCCAAAGACCTGCGCGCCGATTGCCCGCAACGCCCCATCATTGCGCGCCAGAACCGTGCCCAGATCAAACACCGCAGCGGCATCCGTCCCCGACAGGATAATCCCGGCCATGCGGCCATAGGGCGGCACACCGGCGGCTTGGCGTTCCGCCGCCTCGGCGCGCCAAAACCCCTCTTCGTCGCCGGCCAGAATCGCCCGGATCACCGGGTGTTCGGGCTGAAAGGTCTGCAACAGCGCCAACCCCGGCCGTTCCGCCCGCCCGGCGCGCCCGGCGACCTGTCGCATCAATTGAAAGGTACGCTCTGCCGCCCGCAGATCCGAGCCCTGCAGCCCGAGATCGGCGTCGATCACCCCCACCAGCGTCAGCTTGGGGAAATTGTGCCCCTTGGCCACCAGTTGCGTGCCAATGATGATGTCGGCCCCGCCGGCCCCGATCTCGACGATCTTTTCCTTCAACGCCCGCGCGCTGGCGAACAGATCCGAACTCAGCACCGCGATCCGCGCCTCGGGGAACAGCGCCGCCGTTTCCTCGGCCAGCCGCTCGATCCCCGGCCCCACCGGCGAAAGCTTGCCCTCGACCCCACAGGAGGGGCAGGCCTCGGGCATCGGCTTGGTCTCGCCGCATTGATGGCACATCAGCCGCTTCTGAAACCGATGCTCGACCATGCGCGCATCGCAGTGATCGCAGGCAAACTGATAGCCGCAGGCCCGGCAGATCGTCACCGGCGCATAGCCGCGCCGGTTGAGAAACAGCAACGCCTGTTCCCCCGCCTCCATCCGCGCCCGCACCGCGCCGCGCAAAGTGGGCGAGATCCATGTGCCCGGGTCCAGCTTTTCCGCACGCATGTCGATCGCGCGCATCTCTGGCAGCACCGCATCACCAAAGCGGGCGGTCAGATCCAGCCGGTCGTATTTCCCCGCCTCGGCATTGGCCCAACTTTCAAGGCTGGGCGTGGCGCTGGCCAGAACCACCCGCGCCCCCGCCATCGCCGCGCGCAACACCGCCATGTCGCGGGCATTGTACAGCACCCCATCCTCTTGCTTGTACGAGGTGTCGTGTTCCTCATCGACGATGATCAGCCCCAGATCGCGAAACGGCAGGAACAGCGCCGAGCGCGCGCCGACCACCAGTTGCGCGCCGCCCTGCCCGACCATGCGCCAGATTCGCCGCCGCTCGGTCATGGTGGCGCCGGAATGCCACTCGGCGGGTTTGGCCCCGAACCGGGCCTCGACCCGGGTCAGGAATTCGGCTGTCAGCGCGATCTCGGGCAACAGAACCAGGGCTTGGCGCCCCAGCGTCAGACATTCCGCCACCGCCTCGAGATAGACCTCGGTCTTGCCGGATCCGGTCACCCCCTTCAGCAGCGTGGTGCCATATTTTCGACTGCGCAGATGTTCGCGCAGCACCGCCGCCGCCGTCGCCTGATCCTCGGTCAAGGGCTTGCCGGGGCGTGCCGGATCCATCACCGGAAACGGCAGATCGCGCGGACTGTCCTCCTCGCGCACGGCCCCGTGTTTCACCAGCCCCTTGACCACCGAGGCGGTGACGCCCGCCATCTCGGCCAGTTCCTTGAGCGTAAAGGCCAGCCCGCCATAGGACTCCAGCGCGTCCAGCACCCGGCGGCGGGCCTCGGTCATCCGCTCCGGCTCGCCGGTGCCCCGGCGATAGATCTTGCGCATCGAGGGCGGATCGCCCAGCCCCGGCGCCCGCATCGCCAGCCGCAGCATCGCCGGCATCGGGGTCAGCGTGTAATCTGCCGCCTTGGTGAGAAAGGCGCGCATCTCGTCGCGCATCGGGGCGACATCCAGCACCCGGATCACCGAACGGATCTTTGAGCGGTCGAAATCGCCCAGCCCCGGCCCCCAGATCACGCCGGGCACCTTGCGCGGGCCCAGCGGCACCTCGACGAAATCGCCCAGCACACAGCCGCCCTGTGGCGCGCGATAATCCAGCGTCCGGTCCAGCGGCTGGGTGCTGCGCACCGCCACCAGATCGCCTTCGTCGAACATCCCCGCCCCGCTGTGATCCCGCTTGCCCGCCATACCGCTCTTTGCTGCCCTCCGGTGATCTGCGGGGGGTTCCCGCCCTTCCTCCCATGAGGTAAAGCCAACCCCGAGCAAGGCCAACCCATCAAAGGATGCCCCCATGAAATTCTTCGTAGATACTGCCGAGATCGACGCCATCGCTGAACTGAACGATCTGGGCATGGTCGACGGCGTCACCACCAACCCCTCGCTGATTATGAAATCCGGCCGCGACATCCTCGAAGTCACCAAGGAAATCTGCGATCTGGTCGACGGCCCGGTCTCGGCCGAGGTGGTCGCCATGGAGGCCGAGGCGATGATCGCCGAGGGCCGCAAACTGGCCGCGATCGCCGACAACATCGCCGTCAAGGTGCCGCTGACCTGGGACGGGCTCAAGGCCTGTAAGGTGCTCTCGGGCGAGGGCCGCATGGTCAACGTAACGCTGTGCTTTTCCGCCAATCAGGCGCTGCTGGCGGCCAAGGCGGGCGCGACCTTCATCTCGCCCTTCATCGGGCGGCTCGATGACATCAATCTCGACGGGATGGAATTGATCGAAGATATCCGCACGATCTATGACAATTACGGCTTCGAAACCCAGATCCTCGCCGCCTCGATCCGCACCGTGAACCACATCACCGACGCCGCCCGCATCGGTGCCGACGTGATCACCGCGCCGCCCGCCGTGATCAAGGCGATGGCAAACCACCCGCTGACCGACAAGGGGCTCGAGACCTTCATGAAGGATTGGGCCAAAACCGGCCAAAAAATCCTCTGACCGAACCCATCCGGCCCCCAAACAACAGGAATTTCGCGCAATTGCCGGTTTTTCAGCCCAATTGCGCGAAACCCGTGATATAAAGCGCGCAAGACCATAAGAGGCGGACATGAGCAGCAGCCCTAAACTGGAACACGACCTGCGCGCGGCGATCATCGCCAAACCCGACGCCATTCTCGAAGATCGCGATGTGATGCATGCGCTGATCGCGGCGAATGAGCGCTCGATGGGCGGCAATATCGTCGATCTGCGCGGCATCGCGATGGACCGTCTCGAGGCCCGGCTTGACCGGCTCGAGGATACCCACCGCAGCGTCATCGCGGCCGCCTATGAAAATCTGGCCGGCACCAATCAGGTGCACCGCGCCATCCTGCGCATGCTGGACCCGACCGAGTTCGAGGTGTTCCTGCGCGACCTTGGCGGCGAGGTGGCCGAAATCCTGCGGGTCGACTCGATCCGGCTGGTGCTGGAAACCGCGCAAAACGGCGAGGATCCCGCGATCCGCCGCCTCGAAGGGGTGCTGGCGCTGGCCGAACCCGGCTTTGTCGAAAGCTTCCTGACCCAGGGGCGCAACGGCCAGCCGCGCCAGGTCACCCTGCGCCAATTGCAGAAAGGCTCCGAGCGAATCTATGGCACCACGGCCGAATACATCCGCTCCGAAGCCTGCCTGCGACTCGATTTCGGCAGCGGGCGGCTGCCCGGCCTGCTGGTGATGGGGTCCGAGGATCCGCACCAGTTCACCCCGCAACACGGCACCGACCTTTTGGCCTTTTTCGCCGGCGTATTCGAACGCACGATGCGCCACTGGCTCAAGTGAGCCTGCAGATCTCGGCCGCCTGCCGCGATGCGCTGCAGGACTGGCTGAACCGGAAAAGCGCGCTGGCCGATTCCTCGGACCATACCATCGCGGCCTATCGCGCCGATGTGGCGGGCTTCCTTGCCTTCATGGCCGAGCATCGCGGCGGGCCACAGGGGCTGGCGGCGCTGGACAAGATCACCGTCACCGAAATGCGCGCCTGGATGGCGCAGGCGCGCAGCACCGGGCTTTCGTCGCGCTCGCTGGCGCGTCGGCTGTCGGCGGTGAAAAGCTTTTACCGCTGGCTGGCCGAACGTGAAGGCTTTGCCGCCACCGCCGTGCTTGCCGCGCGATCGCCCAAGTTCCAGAAGAAGCTGCCGCGCCCGCTCGATCCCGACGCCGCCCGCGCGGTGATCGACACGGTCGAATTGCAATCGCAAACGCCCTGGGTGGCGGCGCGCGACGTGGCGGTGATCACCCTGCTCTATGGCTGCGGGCTGCGGATCTCCGAGGCGCTGGGATTGAAAGGCGCCGACGCGCCGCTGCGGGCCAGCCTGCGCATCCTTGGCAAGGGCCAAAAGGAGCGCATCGTGCCGGTCCTGCCGGCCGCGCGCGATGCGGTGGATGCCTATCTGCGCCTCTGCCCGCACCCGCAAGAACACGATGCGCCGCTGTTTCGCGGCGTGCGCGGCGGCGCGCTGAACCCGCGCCTGATCCAGGGCGCGATGGCGCAGGTGCGCATGCAACTGGGTCTGCCGGCCTCGGCCACGCCGCACGCGCTGCGCCACAGCTTTGCCACCCACCTGTTGGAGGCGGGCGGCGATCTGCGCAGCATTCAGGAATTGCTCGGCCATGCCTCGCTCGCGACCACGCAGGCCTATACGGCGGTGGATACGGCGCGGCTGATGGAAGTCTACGCCCGCAGCCACCCCAAGGCGTGACGCGCGCGCCTGACCCGCACCCCCGAGTCCGACAGCCCCCCGCTGAAAAGCAAGGCCCAACCCACCCGCTTCTTCTTGGCAAAAATACTCCCGCCGGAGGCTCCGACCTCAATTCCGGCGCCAATTCCAGCGTCAATTCCGACAGTTTTCGCGCTTACAGCATTTGCGATTTGCCACAAATTGCGCCATGACGAGACCATGACACTTCAAATGCGCGCCCTCGCCGTCCATCTCTTTACCGCCACCGGAGCGATCTTTGCCATGTTGGCCATGCTCGCCGCGGTTGACCAGAAATGGAGCCTGATGTTCCTGTGGCTGGTCGTGGCCTTTGTGGTCGATGGCATCGATGGCCCGCTTGCCCGGCGTCATCACGTCAAACATTACGCCCCGGAATTCGATGGCGTCCTGCTCGACCTGATCATCGACTATCTCACCTATGTGTTCATCCCCGCCTTTGCGCTGTTCAAATCCGGGCTGATGGATGGCTGGACCGGCTGGGTGTCGATCTTTGTCATCACCTTCGCCAGCGCGATGTATTTCGC
This sequence comes from Antarcticimicrobium sediminis, assembly GCF_004348975.1. Lineage (GTDB taxonomy): Bacteria > Pseudomonadota > Alphaproteobacteria > Rhodobacterales > Rhodobacteraceae > Antarcticimicrobium > Antarcticimicrobium sediminis. Next base: position 237,197 of record NZ_SMFP01000003.1, read on the forward strand.
CGACACCCGGATGAAGACGCTGGACAACTCCTTCAAGGGGTTTCCCGGCTGCTGGAACATGGCGGTGCTGGTGTTTTTCGCGCTTCAGCCGAATTTCTGGGTGATCCTCGGCTTTGTCACGGCGCTGGCGGTGACGATGTTCCTGCCGCTGAAATTCGTCCACCCGGTGCGCACCGAGCGCTGGCGCGCCGTGACCTTACCGATGGCGCTGGCCTGGACCTTTTTCGCCGGCTGGGCCGCTTGGGTCGATTTTCACCCCGAAAGCTGGGCCCATTGGGGCTTGGTCGTGACCACCTTCTACCTGCTGTTTGCCGGCATCGCGCAACAGGTGTTCCCAGCCCGCGACGCGCGGGCCGAGGAATAGCGCGTTCAGATCAGAACACGTCGTCGATTTCGATATCCTTGCCCTGAAAGCTAAAGCTGTCGCCCGCCTTCAGACCGGCCATCGCCTTGTAGATCGGGCTTTCGGACGAGATCCCCATATAGGTCGTCCCGTCCACGTCGAACCGCGCGGTCGAGACGGCGACGATGAAATGGCGCCCATCAAAACACACCGCGGCACCGGGCTGCACCGTATCGGTCAGCTCGATATCCAGATTCTCGATCACATCCACCTTGGCATGGTGGGTCATGACCGGATGATGAAAGGCGGCGGCAAGGCCGACCTCGCCCGTCGAGGCGGCGAGATCACCGGAATCATGGCCCTGACGGTCATCCAGAACGGACTCCTTCATATGCGCCTCGTAATGTGAAAGCGCGGTCGCCAGTTCCCCGGACTCCAGTGACAACAGCTTGTCATACACGGACTTTTTAAGCGCGGCCCGGTCTTGTGAATTGCTCATCTTCCCTGTCCTCCAATCGGTGTTACGCCCAAAGTGGGGGGCCGCTGCGGCAAATGCAATCGGCTTTTGCCGCTCCCGCCCCCGCGTCTGCACGACCGCTCAGATCAGAAAGCCGCCCGCCCCTTCGTGGCGCAGCAGCGCAAGTTTGGTTTCCACCCCGGTGCCACCGGAAAACCCGGTCAGCTTTCCGCCCGCCCCCATCACCCGATGACAGGGGATCAGGATCGGGATCGGGTTGCCGCCACAGGCCCGCCCCACCGCCTGCGCCGACTGCCCCAGCGCGCGGGCAATCTCGCCATAGGTGCGGGTCTCGCCATGGGGAATCTCGCGCATCGCGTCACAGACCGCCTGCTGAAACGGCGAGCCGATAACCCGCAACGGCAGGTCGAACGCCTGCCCCTCTCCCGCGGCATAGGCCTGCAGCTGCGCCTTTGCCGCCAGCAACAGCGCGGTGGGCTCCCCGTCAGCGGTATCGCCCCATGTCAGACGGGTGATCGCCCCGTCCTGCTCGGTCACGGCCAACTGGCCAAATTGGGTGTCTATGATCAGGGTCGCCATGGCCACAGGGTGACGCAGCGCCGCGCATCAGGCAACCCGGAACCTGCGCATCGCACAAAGCGGCACAGACGCACACACGGGCGCGCGCGCCCCGGATCATCTCCGGGGCGCGGTTTGCTTTAGACCTCAGCCCAGCGCCTCGTCACAGCGGTGACAGACCCCCGGGTGCGGGTGCTGGCCGACATCGGGCAGGATCTTCCAGCAGCGCTGGCATTTCTGCCCCTCGGCCTTCTCAAACAGAACGCCGACGCCCGGCACATCGGGCAGGCGGAACGCCTCGTTCGGGCTGGGATCGCCGGTCAGGACGATATCCGAGGTGATGCAGATATCCTCGAAATCGACCGAGCGCAGCGCGCCCAGCACATCGGCATCGGACACATGCACCACCGGCGCCGCCTCAAGGCTGGCCCCGATCACCTTGTCACGGCGCTGGATCTCCAACGCAGCGGTGACGGCCCGGCGCATCTGCCGGATGCTGGCCCATTTCGCCGCCAGCCCCTCGTCCAGCCACTCGGCCGGGGTTTCGGGGAAGTCGACCAGATGAACCGAACTGTCCTCGCCCGGGAACCGCTCCAGCCAGACCTCTTCCATGGTAAAGACCAGGATCGGCGCCAGCCAAGTCGTCAGGCGGTGGAACAGGATGTCCAGCACGCTGCGCGCGGCGCGCCGCCGCGCGGTGTCGCCGTCGCAATACAGCGCATCCTTGCGGATATCGAAGTAGAACGCGCTCAACTCCACCGTGGCGAAATTGAACAGTTGCTGGAACACGCCCTGGAAATCATAGGCGGCATAGCCGTCGCGCACGATCCCGTCCAACTCGGCCAGACGATGCAGCACCCAGCGTTCCAGCTCGGGCATCTCTGCCGGTGCAACGCGGTCGGTTTCCGAGAAGTCATTCAGCGACCCCAGCATGAACCGCATGGTGTTGCGCAGACGGCGATAGCTGTCGGCAACCCCCTTGAGGATCTCCGGCCCGATGCGCTGGTCGGCGGTATAATCGGTCTGCGCCACCCAAAGCCGCAGGATATCGGCGCCGTATTGCTTGACGACCTCTTCCGGCACGATGGTGTTGCCAAGCGATTTGGACATCTTGATGCCCTTCGCGTCCAGCGTGAACCCATGCGTCAGCACCCCGCGATAGGGCGCGCGCCCCTTGGTGCCACAGGCCTGCAACATCGAGGAATGGAACCAGCCGCGATGCTGGTCGGTGCCCTCAAGATACAGATCCGCGATGCCATCGGGCGATCCGTCCGCCCGGTCGCGCAGCACAAAGGCATGGGTCGAGCCGCTGTCGAACCACACGTCGAGAATGTCGAACACCTGGACATAGTCCTCGGGATCATAGGCATCGCCCAGGAACCGCGCCTTGGCACCGTCCTTGTACCAGGCATCCGCGCCCTCGGCCTCGAACGCCTCGGTGATGCGCGCATTGACCGCCGCGTCGCGCAGCAGGAAATCGGGATCGGTGGGCAGCCGGTCCTTTTTCACGAAACAGCTCAGCGGAACGCCCCAGGCGCGCTGGCGGCTCAACACCCAGTCCGGGCGGCTTTCGATCATCGAATACAGCCGGTTGCGCCCGGTCTGCGGCGTGAAGGTCACCAGTTCGTCGATCGAGGTCAGCGCCCGTTCGCGGATGGTCTTACCATAGGTGTCCAGCCCGTCATCGACAACGCGGTCGATCGCGGCGAACCACTGCGGCGTGTTGCGATAGATCACCGGCGCCTTAGAGCGCCAGCTGTGCGGATAGCTGTGCTTGATCTTGCCACGCGCCAGCAGGCCGCCAACCTCGACCAGCTTGTCGATCACCGCCTTGTTGGCATCGCCCTCCTTGCCGTTCGGCTTGAGGATCATCTTGCCGCCAAAGAAGGGGAGATCGGCGCGGAACGATCCGTCTTCCATCACGTTATAGGTGATGACCTGCTCAAGCATCCCGGCATCGCGGTACAGCTCGAATTCTTCCATCCCGTGGCTCGGCGCGCAATGGACAAACCCGGTGCCCTCGTCCTCAGTGACGAAATCCGCGGCGCGGAAATCGCGCAGATCGTCCCATTCGCCGTCGGACCCTTCGGCACCGGCAAGCGGGTGGGTCAGGCTCAGCCCGGCCAGCTCGTCCACCGTCACGTCGCGGACGCGGGTATACATCCCGTCTTCCAGCCGCGCGCGGCTCATCACGTCGCCAGCCAGCTTGTCGGCCAAGATGTATCTGTCGCCGACATTGGCCCAGCTTTCGTCCGGCGTGCCGGTGACCTCATACAGGCCATAGGCAAAGTCCTTGCCGTAAACCACGGCCTTGTTCGACGGGATGGTCCAGGCGGTGGTGGTCCAGATCACCACATAGGCCCCGGCCAGATCGGCGTCGGCGGGATCAGCCACGCGGAACTTCACCCAGATGGTAAAGCTTTCCTTGTCGTGATACTCGACCTCGGCCTCGGCCAGCGCGGTCTTTTCGATCGGCGACCACATCACCGGTTTCGAGCCCTGATACAGCGTGCCGTTCATCAGGAACTTCATGAATTCCTCGGCGATCACCCGCTCGGAATGGAAATCCATCGTCAGATAGGGGTCGTCCCACTTGCCGGTGACGCCCAGCCGCTTGAACTCTTCGCGCTGGATATCGACCCAGCCGGCGGCAAAGTTGCGGCATTCCTGACGGAAATCATTGACCGGCACCTGGTCCTTGTCGAGCCCCTTGGCGCGGTACTGTTCCTCGATCTTCCACTCGATCGGCAGACCGTGACAATCCCAGCCCGGCACATAGCGCGCGTCGCGCCCGGTCATCTGCTGCGAACGCACGATGAAATCCTTGAGGATCTTGTTCAGCGCGTGGCCGATATGCAGATGGCCGTTCGCATAGGGCGGGCCGTCATGCAGGATAAAGGGCTCGCGCCCCTCGGCCGAGGCCCGCTGGCGGTCGTACACGCCAAGATTTTCCCAACGCGACAGCCACTCGGGCTCGCGCTTGGGCAAGCCCGCGCGCATCGGAAAATCGGTTTTCGGCAGGTTCAGGGTGGCTTTGTATTCGGGAGTGTCGGCGCACATTTGCGGCGTCCTTCGGAAATGTCATGTCGGAATGATGGGTTGCGGCGGTGCGAGGGCTCAACACCTGTGCCCGGCGTCTCCTCTGGATCAGAGCGCCGGGGTCGTAATTCGAATGAGGATGACGCGCGGATGGGTCATGCCCGCCTTATAGGCGGGGCCGCAGGCCGGGTAAAGTGGGCGTGAACGCATAGGTCAGACACCCCATCCATCGCCCTGCAAGCGCCTCTCACATATGGAACATCGAGCCGACGACATAGGCCAGCGCCGCCGCCACCCCGCCAATCGCCAGGGTCTCCAGCCCCGAGCGCCACCACGGCGACAGCGACCAGCGGCTTTTGAGCGCGCCAATGGCAAAGAACACCGCCGCCGTCATCCAGATCGACAGGGTAAAGGCCCCCTCCACCCCCAGTACGAAGGGCATCAAGGGCACCATGCCCGCCACCAGAAAGGCCGCAAAGGTGGCCAGCGCGGCGCGCATCGGGTGCGGATCGACCGTCGCCAACCCGTATTCCCCCTCCATCATCAGCGTGATCCAGTTTTCCCGGTCGCTGCAAATCTCGTCCGAGGCCTCCTCCAGCACCCGACCCGACAAGCCCTTGCGCGCCAGAATCTCGCGCACCTCTTGTCGCTCGCCCTCGGGAAAGCGGGCGATGTGGCGCTCCTCGACCTTGCGCAGCCGGTGCATGTCGTCCAGTTCAGCCTTGGTGCCGGAATAATTCCCCGCCGCCATGGAAAACCCATCGGCCAGCACGTTGGCCAAGCCCAGCGCCACGATGATAAGGGGCGACAGCCCAGCCCCCGCCACCCCCGCGACGATGGCGAAGGTGGTGACCGATCCGTCGATGGCGCCATAGACCACGTCGCGCAGCACCCCGCGCCCCGGCGGCGCGCCGATGCGGCGGGTGATCTCGTCCTTGCTGTGGCCATGTTCCCGCATGCTCGCTCCTCATTCCTCGCGCACAGGGCTCAGATTAGGCGCATGCCTGTGTCCCGCCTTTGCGCCAAATCAAGCCGACCCGTCACGCGAAAACACCCCGGTCAGCGCGCGGCGGACCAGCCCCCGCACCGACGGCCGGTGACGCGGCGAGAACGGCAGCGGGCGGCACACCTCCATCGCGGCCACGCCAACCCGCGCGCTCAGCGCACCATTGACCAGCCCCTCGCCGAATCGTCGCGACAGTTTGGCCAGAATGGACCCGCCCAGCACAGGCTCCAGCAGATCGTCGCCCACCGCCACCGCGCCCGTGGCCACCAGATGGGTGAACACCGCCCGGGTCAGACGCCAGCTTCCCAACAGGCCCGAGCGCCCGCCATAGATCTCGGCCACCCGCCGGATCATGCGCAGATTGAAGGTCAGCGCGGCAAACACATCGGCCAGCGCCAGTGGCACCAGCGCGGTCACCGCCGCCACTTGCCGCGCCGCCGCCTCGACCTCGCGCGCGGCAGCCTGATCAAGCGGGGCGAGCAACTCGTCCTCGACCAGCGCCAGCGCCGCCTCGGCATCAAATTGCTCCTCCACCCGGCCCTCAAGCCGCGCACGTCCCCAACGGGTCTCTTCCCGGCCCGCGTAGAAGGCGATCAGCCGCCCGGCAACGGCCCGCGCCGCCACCAGATCCGCCTCGGCCAGCGCTACATCGGCGGCCCGGCGCAGCCCATCGATCCGGCCCAACCGGCCAATCGCCGCCAGTTCGCGCACCGCCAACAGCGCCAACACCGCAAGCAAGGCCACGACCAGCGCGCTGACCACCCAGCCCAGCAGCGGCGCGCGCGCCAGCAACCCCATCACGAAATCCCAAGCCGCGACCGAGATCACCGCGCCCAGCACCGCGCCCGCCAGCCCCCAAGCCCAGCGCGCCAACCGCGAGGGCCGCCCCGCCGCCAGCCGCACCGCCCGTGCCATCGCGCCGCCCGCGCCCGCCGTATCCAACATTTCGGGGTCGACATCAGGCACCGGCGCGGCCCGCGCCACATCGGGGGTCGGCTCGCCGCTCTCCTCCAGATCGATCAGCACCGGGTGATTGGTCATCATGTTCCCTCTCTCTGCCAGAGCATGGTGATGTCCGGCAGGTTCTCGTCATTCTCCGCCCCGTCGCTGCGCGCGACCTCGACGAACCCGTTGCGGCGATAGAACCGCTGCGCGCCGCTGTTGTACTCCATCACCTTGAGCCAGAGCCGATCGCGCCCCTGTTTGGCCGCGTCGAGCAGGATCTGCCCCAGCCCCGCACCGCGCAGATCGGGCACGACATAGAGCGCACAAACCTCTGCGCCGTCACGCGCCAGAAACCCGACCACACGGCCCGCCTTCTCGGCCATGGTGACCCAGTCGTTCTCGATCATCTCGCCGCAATAGGCGATCGTCTCGGCCCCCGACCACATCCTCGGCGCCTTGTGCACTTCGACCTGAAAACTGTACAGGATATCCCCCATCGCACTGGCATCGAGCGGCCGGGCGGGACGCAGATGGACGCTCACAGCCGGTCCCCGATCAGGAACTGCGCGGCGCGATCCAGCCGAATATGCGGCGGCCCGTCCCCCGGCACGAGGCTGAGCCGTGGCGGCGCAAAGCGCATCACCCCATAGTCCGCATCCAGCCATGTCTCGGCCCCGGCATGAGCCGGCCCCAACAGGCGCGCCGGATCCTCGGGCAACTCACCGGGATAGAACGCCGCCTGCCGCCCATCCTCCAACAGCCGCCCGCGCACGCAAGACAGCTCGCGCCCCGCATGCTGGCGAACCTCTTCCGTGGTGGCGCGCAAGGACGCGATCGCCATCGCCGCCGTCTCGGCCCCGGCAAACTGCGCCCGATCGCGCGCCCCCCGGGTCAGCGCCGACATGATCGCGGTCAGGCGGGCGTGCTGGCTATGGTGCAGATGGTCCGCCTTGGTGGCGGCGAACAGAACCCGATCGACCCGTTTGCCGTGCCACAACTGGCTGAGAAACGCGTTTCGCCCCGGTCGGAACGCCGACAGGATATCGCTCATCGCCTTGGACAGATCCTCGACCGCGCGCGGCCCCTTGTGGATCGCGCCCAGCGCATCGACCAATACAACCTGCCGGTCGATGCGGGCAAAATGGTCACGGAAAAACGGCTTGATCACCTTGGACTTATAGGCGTCGAACCGGCGCTCCATCTCGCGATGCAGCGTGCCCCGCCGCGCAGATCCCTCTACCGGAACCGGCGCAAAGGTCAGCACCGGAGAGCCCTGCAGATCGCCCGGCAACACAAACCGCCCCGGCGGGATGCAATCATAGGCGCCGCTGTCACGCGCGCCGTGCAGATAGGCGGTGAAACGGCGCGCCAGATCCTGCGCCACCGCCTCGTCGTGGGGGGCGTCGGGATCGGCGGCGCGGGCGCGCTCGACAAACCCTTGGGCGTCAGCGCGATGCTCCAGCCGGTTCAGCGTGTCCTGCGCCCAGGACTGATAGCTTTTGTCCAGCAGCCCCAGATCCAACAGCCATTCGCCGGGATAGTCGACAATATCCAGATGCACCGTACGCGGCCCCTGCAACCCCGCCAGCAACCCCGACGGGCGGACCCGCAGCGACAGGCGCAGCTCGGAAATCATCCGCGTGCTGTCGGGCCAATGCGGCTCCGGTCCGCTCAGCGCGCCCAGATGCCTCTCGAAATCAAACCGCGGCACTGTCATGTCCGGCTGCGGTTGTAGGAACGCGGCCTCGATCCGCCCCTCCTGCTGCGCCACCAGACCGGGCATGCGCCCCCGGTCCAACAGGTTCGCCACCAGCGAGGTGATGAACACCGTCTTGCCCGCGCGCGACAGCCCGGTCACCCCCAGCCGGATCACCGGCTCGAACAGGGTTTCAGAAATTCGGTCGCCAACGGTTTCGACCCCGCGCACAATTCCGTCTGCCAGTGATGCGATGACCAATTCGGTCTCCTGCCGTTGCCTCGCCCTCAAGATAGGCGCGCGCGACCCCGAGGCCAAGCAGGTCTTGCCGATCCGCGCGGCGCGCGCTAACAGCCGGCCATGCCGCGTTATGCTTTGAAAATCGAATATCATGGAGCCCCCTTTGCCGGCTGGCAAAGGCAAAGGGACCAGCCCTCGGTCCAGAACGCGATCGAGACGGCATTGGCGCGGCTGGAACCGGGGCCGCATATCGTCAGCGCAGCCGGACGCACCGATGCGGGGGTGCATGCGCTGGGACAGGTGGCGCATTGCGATCTGACCAAGAACTGGGCGCCCTATCGCCTGGCCGAGGCGCTGAACTTTCACCTCAAGCCCGCGCCGGTGGCGATCGTTGCAGTGGCCCGGGTGGCCGACGACTGGCATGCGCGGTTCACGGCCACCGAGAGGCAATACCTGTTCCGCATCCTGATGCGCCGCGCCCCCGCCACCGTTGACCGAGGCCAGGTCTGGCAAGTCTCGCGACCGCTGGATGTCGCCGCGATGCAGGCGGGTGCAGACCTGTTGGTGGGGCGGCACGATTTCACCACCTTCCGCTCCACGGTCTGCCAGGCGGCAAGCCCGGTCAAAACGCTGGACTCGCTTCAGGTGGAACAGGTCGAGGGCAGCACCGGCCCCGAAATCCACTTTCACGTCCGCGCCCGCTCCTTCCTGCACAATCAGGTGCGCAGCTTTGTCGGCACGTTGGAACGCGTCGGCACCGGGTCGTGGTCGCCCGAAGATGTCCGCACCGCGCTGGAGGCCCGCAGCCGCGACGCCTGCGGCCCGGTCTGCCCGCCACAGGGGCTGTATCTGGCGCGCGTCGGCTACCCCGAAGACCCGTTCGCGCAAGCCTGAACCGGCGACGCCCCGACCTTCCTGGCCCCCGACCTTTTTCAGACCCCAATCTTTTTCTGGCTAGAAATACTCCGGGGTGCTCGAGGGGTTGGCCCCTCGATCCCCGGCCCGCCCCCCTCACCGACGCAAAAGGCTCCCCGAACCGATCACATCAATTCAAGCAGCCGCGCGGCGTTGGTCTTGATGATATCCTCGCGCAACTCGTCCTTGATCGCGATCTTCTCGAAATCGGCCAGCCAGCGCTCCGGCGTGAGCATCGGCCAGTCAGAGCCGAACAGCACTTTCTTGCGCAGGATCGAATTGCAGTATTTCACCAGAATCGGCGGGAAGTATTTCGGCGACCAGCCGGAAAGGTCAATATAGACATTGGGCTTGTGCTGGGCGACAGACAGCGCCTCTTCCTGCCACGGGAACGAGGGGTGGGCGAGGATGATCTTGAGATCGGGGAAATCCACCGCCACATCGTCGATCACCATCGGGTTGGAATATTTCAACCGCATCCCGTTGCCGCCCGGCATGCCGGAGCCAACCCCGGTCTGGCCGGTGTGAAACAGCGCGATGCCGCCCTCTTCCGCGATTGCCTCATACAGCGGATAGGCCATGCGGTCGTTGGGCCAGAACCCCTGCATGGTAGGATGGAACTTGAACCCCTTGATGCCGAAATCACGGATCAGGCGGCGCGCCTCGCGCACCCCCATCTTGCCCTTCCACGGATCGATCGAGGCGAAGGGGATCAGCACATCTGAATTCTCGGCGGCCAGTTCTGCCACCTCTTCGTTCTTGTAGCGCCGATAGCCGGTCTCGCGCTCGGCATCGACGGGAAAGATCACCGCCGCGATGTTCTGCGCGCGGTAATGCGCGGCGGTCTGCTGTACCGTGGGCGGATGGCTCCACGGGGCGCCGAAATAGCCGGCCATGGTGGATTGCAGGTCGTCATAGCCATCATCGGCATGGCAACCGCAGGGTTCCTCGGCATGGGTGTGGATGTCGATGGCGCGGATTTTTGACAGATCGATCATTCGGTGTCCTCTTCAGCTCAAACAGGAGTGGGCAGGGGCCGGGCGAAACACCGGCCCCCTCGGGCGCTCAAATCCGCGCCACGCAGGGATCTTGCGGCGCATAGAGCCGCTCCAACAGCTCCGCGCGGCGGCTCAGCACCTTGCGAAAGTTCAGGTTGCCCTTGGCCGTCATCTCGCCCTCGGGCATCGAGGGCGGTTCGGCCAGAACCATGGCGCGGGCGATGCGCGACGAACTGCCCGACATCGCGCGCGCGCGCTCGGCCAGACAGCGGTGGATCGCCGCCAACAGCTTAGGATCCTGCAACGCCCCTTCCTGTTCCGCAGTCTCGTATCCTGCGACCTCAAGCGCGGCCAGATCGGGAAAGATCATCACCCCGATTTCGTCCCGGTCGGCCCCGGTGATCACCAGATCGCTAGCCAGCGGCCCCAGACAGGCCAAGACCTCAAGTCGCAACTGCCCGGCCCGCACCCATGTGCCCGAGGTCAGCTTGAAATCCTCGGAAATGCGGCCCTCGAACCTCATGCCCATGTTGGCGTCGTCTGGTGCGACAAAGCTCATGGCGTCGCCGGTGATGAAGAAGCCCTCGTCGTCAAAGGCTTCTGCGGTCTTTTCCGGCGCGCGGAAATAACCCGGCATGATATTTGGGCCTTTGACCCGCACCTCGAACCGGGCGTCCTCCTCGGGCACCAGCTTGACCGTCACACCGGCCATCGGCACACCCACCACGCCAGAACGCTCGGTCGGTTCCTGCTGGATCATGGTCGCGGGCGCGGTTTCCGTCAGGCCCCAGGACGAAGTCATCAAAGGCACTTCGCCACGGGTCTCCATCGCCATCTGTTCAAACCCAGACCAGACCTCCTGAGGCAGCGAGGCGCCGGCGTAAAACAGCATGTCGAGATCCGACAACACCATCTTGCGCAGGTGATCGTCCTTGCGCATCGCCTCAAGCATCATCGAAAAGCCCACAGGCACGTTGAACAGCGCGGTCCCCGAAATCAGCCCCAGATTTTCAACCGTGCGGCCAAACAGCCCCTTCACCGGCTTGCCGTCGTCGATATACAGCGATCCACCATTGGCCAGCATCATGTTGAAGTTGTGCGAGCCGCCGAACACATGGTTCCACGGCAGCCAATCGACGATCCGCGGCGGGCGATCGCGCAGGAACGGCAACGACTCGGCCAGCATCGCCTGATTGGCGCACATCATCCGCTGCGTCGTCATCACCCCCTTGGGGCTGGAGGTGGAGCCCGAGGTCATCAGGATCTTGACCACCGACTCCGGCGTAACCGCAGCAAAGGCGGCCTCGACATCCACACCCCCCGCGCCCTTCAGCAGGTCAGAGAACGGCGTCGCGCCCGAACGGCCCGGGCGGGACGATACGATCTCGACCCCCTCGAAGACATCCAGCGCCAGCGCCTCGCCATAGGGACCGGCATCGACCGTATAAGCCAGCTTTGGCCCGATCAACTCCATCGCGTGGCGCAGGCGGCCATGGGCTCCGGGGATCAACGCATATTGTTCCGCCACCGGCACCACCGGGATCCCGGCATATTGCCCGGCCAGCGACAGAATGCCGTGGTCCGCCCCGTTGCCCGACAGGATCATGATCGGCGTCTGCGGCCCCAATCCACGGCCCAGCAGCGCGGCGGCCACGGCGCGAACCTTTTGCAACACCGTGCGATAGCTCAGCTCGCGCCAACCGGGACCGCTGCGTTCGGCCAGAAACACCCGCTCGGGCGCCGCCTCTGCCCACTGGTGCAACCAGTCGCCGGTGCGGTCGGCAACCGGCCCCAGCGCATCGCCCGAGCGTAGCAGGATGGTGCCGTCCGCCCGCTGTTCGCGCAAAACGTTATGCGGGCGATACCGCGATAGTGCTGTCATCGTCATGGTTCATCCTCCCCTCGAACCTCCCTCAGAGCCACGCCGGATCCGGCTCATCGCCCGGATCACGACCTGTTTCGTCTCCTCCTCCATCCCGTTCAGCATCCGCGCTTCATGACCGCGCACCGCCTCCAAGGCGCGTTCATACAGATGCCGCCCCGCCGGTGTCGGGTTCAGCGCATAGGCGCGCCGGTCACTCGGCACCCGGTCACGGCTGATCAGATCGCGACGCTCCAACTCGTCCACGATCACCACCAGATTGGCGCGCTCCACATCCAGCGCCGCGGCCAGCTGTGACTGGCGCAGGCCGGGATTGTCCACGATCAGCACCAGCGCCGAATAGGTCACCATGCGCAGCCCCAAGGGCTTTAGCGTCTGGTTCAGATCGGCCTGCACCACGTTGAAGGCGCGCTTCATGTGATAGCCGATAAAGCCGCACAGCGTGGCGTCCGAGACCTGCGGGCTCTCCTCCCCTTGCGCCACTGCGGCGATGTTCGGCGTGGGTTTCCCGGCCCCGCTGCGGCTCACTTGCCCGATCCAAAGCTGGGCGCACGTTTTTCAAGAAAGGCGGCCAGCCCTTCCACCGCATCCGGGCTGGTCTGGGTCAGCGCCGCGCACAGGCTTTCGGTAAACAGCCCCCCGGCCTTGTCCATATCCTCGATCCGGCTGAGTGCTTGGATCATCACATAGTTCGACAGCGGCGCATTGGCGGCAATCTTGGCAGCCAGATCCATCGCCATCGCCAAAGCCTCGCCCGCGCCGACCGCGTAATGCGCAAGGCCCAGCGCGACCCCCTCGTCGGCGCTGTATTTGCGCCCGGTCAGCATCATCTCGATCATGCGGTCGCCCCCCAGAATGCGCCCCACCCGGACAGAGGCGCCGCCGCCGACATAGATCCCGCGCCGCCCCTCGGGCAGTTGAAAGATGGTCGAGGGTTCCGCGATGCGCACATGGGTTGCGGTGGCCAGTTCCAGCCCGCCCCCGATCACCGCGCCCGCCAGCGCAGACACCACCGGCAGCCCGCCGTATTGGATGCGATCCATCACCGCGTGCCAGTTGCGCGAATGGCGCATGGTGCCCTCAGCATCGCGGGCGACATGTTCGCCAAGATCAAGCCCCGAGCAATAATGCCCGCCCGCCCCGGTCAGAACCGCCACCTTGGCCGCCTCGGGCGGGTGCGAGAAAAAGGCGTCGATCTCTTCCAGCAACTGGTCGCACATGGCGTTGCGTTTGTCTGGACGGTTCAGGGTCAACACGGCAATCGCGCCCTGAAGGTCGATCGAAAGCATGGGCTGGGTCATGGTATCCTCCCCGGTTGCGGCCCATCCGTGGACAGCAATGGTATATAACTGTTGTTCTTTATAACTAATAATTCGCAGAGTCGTAAAGCAAATTCACAACAAGGCGCCGCCCTCGAACAGAACGGGCCAAAAGAAAAGGCGGCCCAAGGTTTCCCCGGGCCGCCCTCTATCTGGTCTGAAACTGCTCAGAGGGTCTCGTTCGACACCGCCCCCAACGCGACCGGCGCATCGCCATCGCAGGCCCGCATCTGATGCGACGATGCAATGGCCACCGCCAAAATCCTGTTGCGCCTAGTCCGCCGGGCCGATCTTCAACGCGATCGGGTCCAGACCGTCGATACCGCCGGTGATCACATCGCCCGCCACAACCGGACCAACGCCCGCCGGCGTGCCGGTCATAATCAGATCGCCCGGCATCAGGTGATAATATTTCGACAGGTCGGCCACGACAGCGCCCACGCTGTGGATCAGCTCATGCAGATGCGCGTCCTGCTTGACCACGCCATTGACCTCCAGATGGATGCGCTGCGGGCCGATCTCGCCCAGGTCAGCCGCCTTGCTCAAAGGCGCGAACACGGCCGAGCCCTCGACATCCTTGCCCAGATCCCAAGGTCGCCGTTTGTCCTTCCCGACCTGCTGCAGATCACGCCGGGTCATGTCCAGCCCGCAGCCATAGCCATAGATCGCCGCCGCAGCCTGTTCGGCATTGGCGCGGAACACCGGGGCACCAATCACCAGAACCAGTTCCATCTCGTAATGGAAATTCTCGGTGCCCGGCGGATAGGGCAGCGTCTCGCCGCTCGCCAGTGCCGCCTGCGGCGATTTGGTGAAATAGAACGGCGCCTCGCGGTCTGGCTCTCCCCCCATCTCGATGGCATGGGCGGCATAGTTGCGCCCGACGCAAAAGATGCGCCCCACCGGGTACTGCGCCGCCTCGCCCTTGACCGGGACGGATTTCACCTTGGGCGGTTCAAACAGATATTGGGTCATGTCGCGCGTTCCTCGCAAAATTCATGTTGTTTCAGCAGCGGAGGATCCCAGACAGGATCAGGAACCCCCCCGCCCTTGTCCTTGCCCACGTCTCAGCCCAGCAGCACCGCTATCCGCCGCAGCGCCAGCTCATATCCCTGCACCCCGAACCCGGCAATAACCCCTTCGGCACGCAGCGACACATAGGAGTGATGGCGAAAGCTCTCACGCTTGTGCACGTTCGAGATATGCACCTCCAGCACCGGCCCCTCAAAGGCGTTCAGCGCATCCAGAATCGCAACCGAGGTATGGGTATAGGCCGCCGGATTGATGATGATCCCCGACGCCGCCTCGCGCGCACGGTGGATCATCTCGACAATCTCACCCTCGTGATTCGACTGATACAGCGCGGTCTCCAGCCCCAGCGCATCGCCCAACGTGGCACAGCTCTGCGCCACATCCTCCAGCGTATCGCGCCCGTAAATCTCGGGTTCCCGCTTGCCCAGCAGGTTCAGGTTGGGTCCGTTGAGGATATGGATCATCCGCGCCATGGCTGCGTCCTGTGATATGGGTCGGGGCAGACTAGGCAGGGCCGCACCAAGGCGCAACCACCCGCCTCACCCGATCAGCGCCCGCACCAGATCGCTGTCAGGCCGGGCCAGTTCCGCCACGACGGTAAAATGGTTGTGGCCCGGATCATAGTGGTCACGCACCCGCGCCCCGCCCTCACCCCAGATCTCGGCAATCATGCGGGTCTGGCGCAGGAACTCCGGACGCTCTGCCGCCCCGACCCAGAACAACGTGTCCAAATCCATGCGCGGAGCCAAAAGCGCAGCACTTTCTGCCGCCGCCTCGGCCTCGCTCAGCCGCAGAATATCGTTCATCTTGGAGCCCAACAGCGGACGCAGATCGTGCAGCCCGCTGAGCGAGACCACCCGCTCCAGCCGCGCCGCCACGTCCGCGCGCAACGGTGCATTCTCGCAGGCCATGCGCGACACCAGATGCCCACCGGCGGAATGGCCGATCAGGCGCACCGGCCCCGCCACCTCCTCCGCCGCTGCCGTGATCGCCTGCGCCATCTCGCCGGTCATCTGCGCCACCCGCCCCTCGGGCGCCAAGGTATAGCTCGGCATCGCCACCGCCCAGCCCTGCGCCAGCGGTCCGGCAGCCAGATGCGACCAGGCGCTCTTGTCGAACTTGTGCCAATAGCCGCCGTGAACAAATACGACGAGCCCGGCCGCAGCCCCCGCCGGGCGGAACAGATCGAACCGGTTGCGCACGCCAGAGCCATAGGGCAGATCCAGCTCGGCCCGCGCCGCGCTGCGCAGCACCGCCGCCTCCCCGGCCCAACGCGCCGCCATCGCCGCCGCCTCCGGCACATGGCCGGCATTGTCAAAGGCTTCGTCCCAATCAATCGGCCAAGCCGTCTGCGCCTTGATCACCCTACACCCTCACCCTGATTTTCCGCGCCACCCTAGGCGCGCAGCAATTCCCGAACAAGCGTAGCCGCGCCACTTTTTCTGGCCGGAAATACTCCGGGGAGCTTGAGGGGCTAGCCCCTCAATTCCCACTCACGTCCAACTCAACGCCGCGCATCGACCAGATGGGTCAACGCCGCACCGGTCTCGAAAAACGCCTGCCGCAGGCCAGTACATGGCTCCCCATATGCGTCCACCACGGGCACCGGCAGGCCACTGTCACCGCCGCTCAGAAGCGCCTGCGCCAGTTCGCGCCCGAACAAGGTGCCCGGCCCGATCCCGCGTCCGGAATAGCCGAACACGCTCAGCGCGCCGGGACCCAACCGCACCACCTTAGGCACATGATCCGAGGTCATGGCGATGCGCCCGCACCACTCGACCTCCAAGGGCTGCCCCGCCAGCGCCGGGAACAACCGCGCCAGCTTGCGCCGGGCCCATCCGCGATGCAGCGCCGCACCGGGGTGCCCCAGATCACCCATCGCCCCGATCACCATCCGCCCCGCAGCGTCCATCCGGAACGAGGACATGATCCGCCCGGTATCCCAGCCGCCCTCGCCCCCGGGCAGAATATCGCCCCGCAGCGCCTCAGGCAGCGGCGCGGTGGCAAGCTGAAAGAAATGCACGGCTGTAAAGGCCGGGGCCGGCATCCCGACGCCGCCCTGATGATAGGCATTGCTCGCCATCAGCAGCGCCCGCGCGCGGATCGTGCCGCCCGGCGTTTCCACCAGCCACCCGCCCTGCGCAGGACGCACCGTGCGCGCCGGGCTCTGCCCATGCAGATGCGCCCCCGCCGCGACCGCCGCCCGCGCCAACCCGCGCGCATAGGCCAGCGGCTGCAACGTGCCCGCGCGCGGATCGAACAGCGCCCCGTGAAAGGCCGCTGATCCCAGCCGGGCCCCTGCCTGCGCCGGCTGCAACAGCTCCACCGGCGCACCACTGGCCACAAGCTGCGCGTGGCGCCGCCGCAGATCGGCCATCCCGGAGCGGGAATGGGCGCAATGCAGCGTCCCGGCGCGCACCGGCTCGCAGGCGATGCCATGCTGCACGATCAGCGAGAACACCAGATCAGGCGCCCCGGCCAGCGCCGCAGTCAACCGATCCCCCGCCGCCTGCCCCATCTGGGCGCGGATATCGGCGGGTGGCAGCCACAGCCCGGCGTTGACCAGCCCCACATTGCGGCCCGATCCGCCGTGGCCGATCTCCTTGGCCTCGAGCAGCCGCACCTCGGCCCCCGCCTGCGCCGCATGCAGCGCCGCCGAGACGCCGGTAAACCCGCCGCCGATCACCACCAGATCCGCCTGCGCATCGCCCTGCAGCGGCGGCGCCTGCACCGCCTCGCCGCAGGTCTGCGCCCAAAGCCCCTGCTCCGCCGCGCTCATACCCCCCGCCCCGCAAGGTTCACCGCCGCAGCGACGATGTCCTCACGGCTGGGTAGCGGCGCGGCATAGGCCGGGCCGGTGGCGATGAAACTGTCCTGCGCCGTCAGCCGTGCCGCCGAAATGCCCTGTTCTGCAAACAGCGTCATCAGCGCCTCTGATACATTGCCCGACTTGCGGCATTCATCCACCACCAGCACCTGCGCGCATCCCGCCACCGCCGCCAGCAGCGCCGCCTCGGGCAGGGGCGCCAGCCAGCGCAGGTCGATCACCCGCACCGCCAGCCCCGCCGCCGCGATCTCCGGCAGCGCTTGGCGCGACAGGAAATGCCCGTTGCCATAGGTGACGATGGCCAGATCGGCCCCCTCACCATGCACGCCGACCTCGCCCAATGCGATCCGCGCATCCGGCGCCGGATAACGGCTCAGCCAGCCACCGTCCCCCGGCTCATGCAGATCCCGCATCGGATACAGCGCGATCGGCTCCAGAAACACCACCACGCGGTTTTCCTCCCGCGCCAGCCGCACGGATTCGCGCAACATCATCGCCGCCTCGGCCCCGGTGGAGGGGCAGGCAAGGATCAGCCCAGGAATATCGCGCAGCACCGCCAGCGAGTTGTCATTGTGGAAATGCCCGCCAAAACCTTTCTGATAGCCCAGCCCGGCGATGCGCAGCACCATCGGGTTGCTGAACTGCCCATTGGAGAAAAACGGCAGCGTCGCCGCCTCGCCGCGGATCTGGTCTTCGGCATTGTGCAGATAGGCCAGAAACTGGATCTCGGGCAGCGGCAGAAACCCATTATGGGCCATCCCGATCGACAGCCCCAGAATCGATTGCTCGTCCAGCAGCGTGTCGATCACCCGGTCCGACCCGAACCGCGTCTGCAACTTCTGCGTCACCCCATAGACCCCGCCCTTGCGGCCCACGTCTTCGCCCATCAGCACGACGTCGCCATGTTCCAGCATCAGATCGGCCAGCGCCCAGTTGATCAGGCGCGACAGGATCTGCGGCTCGTCCTGCGCCTTCAGATCGCTGCCGAACACCGCCGCGCGTGCCTGCGCCGAGGGCCCGTTGGTGGCCGCGCAAGCGCGCGACGGCGGGACAATGCTCGCCATCACCTCGGCGGCGGTTTGCAGATGCGGCCGCGTCACCGCCTCGCGCGCGCGCGCCTCGACCAGCGCACAGCTGTCTTCATAGATCGCCAAGGCCTGATCGGGCTGCAACGCCCCGGCCTGCGCCAGCAACCGCACCGAATGAAGCAGCGGATCATTGGCCTCATCCGCCTCGACCTCGGCCTTGCTCAGATAGGTTGTCGGCACATCCGCCCCGGCATGGCCATAAAGCCGCACGGTGCGCAGATGCAAAAACGCTGGCTTGCGACGGCGGCGCACATACTCGGCCGCCTCCCGCGCCACCGCATGGGCTTCATACAGATCCAGCCCATCCGCCTTGAAATACCGAATCCCGGGTCGATGACCCATCGACGCCTCGATCCAGCCCGTCGGCGTCTTGACCGAGATGCCGATGCCATTGTCCTCGCACACGAACAGCAGCGGCAGCGGCCCCCCCTGCACCGAGGTCCAGCCAGCGGTGTTGATCGCCCCCTGCGCAGTGGAGTGGTTGGCCGAGGCATCGCCAAAGGAACACATGGCGATGCCGTCCACGGCCAGCTCCCGATGCTCCGGCGGCCGCCGCCGCGCCAATCCCAGCGCATAGGCCGCCCCCACCGCCTTGGGCAGATGACTGGCAATGGTCGAGGTCTGCGGCGGGATCATCAACGCCTTGGAGCCCAACACCTTGTGCCGCCCGCCCGAGATCGGATCCTCAGACGAACAGGCAAAGGACAACAGCATGTCCCAGACCATATCCTGCCCCGGAACCTGATCCGCCCGCGCAAGCTGGAACGCCGCATCGCGGTAATGCAGGAACGCGATGTCATCTGGGCGCAGCGCATGCGCCACCGCCGCCATCCCCTCATGCCCGGAAGAGCCGATGGTATAAAATCCCTGACCGGCCCGCTGCATCGCCCGGCTGGTGCGGTCAAGCGCCCGGCTCAGGCATTGCGCCCGAAACAGCGACACCGCCGCCTCACCCGACAGCCCCGCCCGCGGGGACGGCCCCTCGGGGAAATCCTGTGCCGCCACGCGGGACAGGAAATTGCGATGAACGATCTCGGCGCGATCCATGCGGGCCCCTCTGCTTTTCCCATTCTTGCACCGGGCACATCAGCACAAGTTCAGCGGAGATAAAAGCGCAGAGAAAAGCACAGAGAAAGGCGGCGAAGTCGGGCAGCCGCCTGCGCGCCCCGCGAAACCGGCCGCCCCCCATGCTTCTTCTTGGCAAAAATACTCCCGCCGGAGGCTCCGGCAACAGCCAAGCCGGGCTCACACGTCGAGCGAACGCGCGATCAACTCCTTCATGATCTCGTTGGTGCCACCATAGATCATCTGCACCCGGCTGTCGGCATAGAGCCGCGCAATGGGGTATTCCATCATGTAGCCATAGCCACCGAACAGCTGCAGGCATTCATGCACCACCTCGTTCTGGGTCTGGCTGCCCCAGTATTTCGCCATCGATGCGGTGGCGGCGTCCAGCTCGCCGACCTCCAGCCTTGTGATGCAATCATTGACGAAACTGCGCAACAGTTCGGCCTTGGTCTTCATCTCGGCCAGCTTGAACCGGGTGTTCTGGAAATCCATCACGCGTTGGCCAAAGGCCTTGCGCTCCTGCACGTATTTCACCGTTTCGGCAATGGCGAAATCGATCACCCCCAAAGCAGTCAGTGCGATCAGCAACCGCTCCCACGGCAGTTGTTTCATCAGCTGATAAAACCCCTGCCCTTCCTCATTGCCCAGCAGGTTGGTCATCGGCACCTTGACGTCCTCAAAGAACAGCTCGGCGGTGTCGTTGGCCTTCATCCCCAGTTTTTTCAGGTTGCGCCCCCGACGGAACCCCTCGGCCCCCTCGGTTTCCAGCGCGATCAGCGACACCCCCTTGGCGCCCGCCCCCTTGGCGGTCTTGGCCACCACGATGATCAGATCGGCGGTATGCCCATTGGTGATAAAGGTCTTGGAGCCGTTCAGCCGATAGGAATTGCCATCCTTCTCCGCTGTTGTCCGCACCGCCTGCAGGTCGGACCCAGTGCCCGGCTCGGTCATGGCGATGGCCGCCACCATCTCGCCGGTGACCAGTTTCGGCAGCCAACGCGCCTTTTGCTCCTCGGTGGCGAAACTCACCAGATAGTGCATCACGATGGACTGGATCGAAAACCCCCAGCCGCTGTCGCCGCGCGCGCCCTGTTCATAAACGGCGATGGCATCAAAGCCGATCCCGCCACCCGAGCCGCCAAATTCCTCGGCGATCGCACCGCCCATGATCCCGGCCTCTCCGGCCTTGGTCCAAAAGGCGCGATCGACCAGACCCTGTTCGACCCAGCGATCAATATTGGGCACCAGTTCGGCGTCATAGAACCGGCCAACGCTGTCGGCGAACATGCCGTGTTCGTCCTGCGCCCAGCCAGACGTTTTGGTGATAAGGCTCATCAGCCGCTCCTCCCAGAATGCGATTTCAACCCCGATCCTAGGCGGTGGCCGAGCAAAGGCAATCCGCCCGCACCGCCCGCTACGCAACGTCCCGGAGAGTCTGCCGCCGCGTCAGTGTGGGCGCAGCGCCGCCTCGACCCCGGCGGCACAGAAGGTCACCAGATCCTCGGCCACTGCGGTCGCCTCCTGCTCCCCGGCCAGCGCAGCGATCCGCCAGCCAGAGGTCACATGCGCCAGCATCGCCGCGACGGAATAGACGAACCCGGTGGCGACAGCCCGGCGCGGCACACCGGGGTGCAGCGCCGCTATCTCGTCGATGAACCGCCCCATGGTCGGATCGAACCACTCTGCCGCCAGCCCCCGCCAGCGCGGATCGGCCGAAACATGGGCCACCAGCCGCGCATAGGCCAGCCATTGCGGCCCGCCCTCGCGCGCCATGCGGACATAGGGCTCAAGGAAACAGCAAACCACATCGCGCAGCGCCATCGGCCCCGCCGCCTTGCGCGTTGCCAAGGCCTCCAGCCGCAGCTGCGACAACTCTTGCGCGCGACGCGCCACGGTACGGTGAAACAGCTCTTCCTTGCCGCCACCGTGGTGATGCACCAACCCCGCCGGCACCCCTGCTTCTGCCGCGATGTCGCGAATCGTCGCACCATCGAAGCCGTGCTGGGAAAAGACCCGTTCCGCGGCGTCAAGAATGCGGGTCTTGGTCTGCAAGGATCGCTGCGAAGGCGCCCTTTTCCGTTGTTTTTCCACGCGAATTCTCCGGTGTGCAGAGGCATATTGCTTTATTTTGGTCACATGTTCAATATAACAACCAGCACGGGAGGAAACATGACAGGAACACGCGACAGGTTCGCCCTTATCGGGGCCGGGCCAATGGGGCTGGCTGCCGCCAAGGTACTGGCCGAACAGGGCATCCCGTTTCAGGGGTTCGAAGTGCATTCAGATGTCGGCGGGCTCTGGGACATCACCGGGCCGAAATCGACGATGTATGATTCCGCACATCTGATTTCATCCAAAACGATGACGGAATTCACCGATTTCCCGATGCGTGAGGGGGTGGCCGATTACCCCTCGCATCGCGAACTGAAGCAATATTTTCAGGACTTCGCGCGGGAATTCGACCTCTATCGCCGCTATTATTTCGGCGCCGAGGTGCGCGAGGTTACGCCGCTCGGCGGTCCCGGCGATGGCTGGCGCATCAGCTGGCACGATGACGAGGGGGCGCACAGCGATACCTTCGCGGGCGTGCTGATCGCCAATGGCACCCTGTCGGAACCCAACATGCCCGACTTCCCCGGCCAGTTCGACGGCGAGCTGATCCATTCCTCGGCCTATCACAGCGCCAGCCAGTTCGACGGCAAGCGGGTGCTGATCATCGGCGCCGGCAACTCGGGCTGCGACATCGCGGTGGATGCGATCCATCACGGGGAAAGCTGCGATCTGTCGATGCGGCGCGGCTATTACTTCGTGCCGAAATACGTCTTTGGCAAACCCGCCGACACCATGGGCGGGCTGATCAAGCTGCCGATGTGGCTCAAGCGGCGGATCGACGGGCTGATCCTGAAATGGTTCGTCGGCGATCCCCAACGCTATGGCTTTCCGAAACCCGACTACCAGCTTTATGAGAGTCACCCCGTGGTCAATTCGCTGGTGCTGCACCACGCCGGTCACGGAGATCTTTCGATCCGCCCCGACATTGCACGATTTGATGGCAAAACCGTACAGTTCAAAGACGGCAGCGCCCATGACTACGACATGATCGTCGCCGCCACCGGCTACAAGCTGCACTATCCCTTCATCGACAAGGCGCTGCTGAACTGGCAAGGCGACGCGCCGCATCTTTTCCTCAACACCATGCACCCCACCCGCGACGACCTGTTCGTGCTGGGCATGGTCGAGGCCTCGGGCCTTGGCTGGCAAGGACGCCATGAGCAGGCCGAGATGGTGGCTAGCTATCTTGCCGGGCTGCGCGACGGCAGTGCCGAGGCCCGCGCGCTGCAGGCGGAAAAGGCGGCCGGGTTCGACCGGGCGACCGGCGGCATGGCCTATCTCGATCTACCGCGCATGGCCTATTACGTGGACAAGGCCACCTATCGCAAGGCGGTCACCGGCTGGATCGCGCGGCTGCGCCGTGGTCAGGGGCAGGGACGGGGGCAGGGACGGGCGGCATGAGTGGCATCGACGAGATCACGCTGAATTTCAGCCCCGCTTCGCTGACGCTGTTGAACGCCATCCTTGCGGTGGTGATGTTCTCGATCGCCATCGACCTGAAGCCAGAGGATTTTCACCGCCTGCGCCGTGCGCCCAAGGCCTTGATCATAGGTCTGTTTTCGCAATTCATCGTGTTGCCGGTGCTGACCTTCCTGATGGTTCTGGCGATTCAGCCGCGCCCCTCGATCGCACTGGGGCTAATTCTGGTCGCGGCCTGCCCGGGCGGCAATATCTCCAACTTCATCACCCATCGCGCCGGCGGCAATACCGCCCTCTCGGTGTCGATGACCGCAGTCGCCACCGTGGGCGCGATCCTGCTGACGCCGGTCAACATCGCGCTTTGGGGCGGGCTTTACGGCCCTACCCGCGACATCCTGCGCGAAATCGCGATCGACCCGGTTCAGGTGGCGCTCACCGTCGGCCTGATGCTGGTGCTGCCGCTGGTGCTGGGGGTGCAGTTGAACATGCGCCACCCGGCGCTCGCGGCCCGGTTGCACCGCCCGCTTCAGGCCCTGTCGATGGCAATTTTCATCGCCTTTATCGTGCTGGCGCTGGCGGCGAACTGGGCGTTCTTCCTTGGCTATGCCGGGGCGGTTGTGGGTCTTGTGGTCCTGCACAACGCGCTGGCATTGGCGGGCGGCTGGAGCGTGGCCACATTGGCCCGCCTGTCCCCCTATGATCGTCGCGCCGTGACCTTTGAGACCGGGATTCAGAATTCCGGTCTGGGTCTGGTGCTGATCTTTGCCTTTTTCGGCGGCTTGGGCGGCATGGCGGTGGTGGCCGCGCTCTGGGGGATCTGGCACGCGATCTCGGGCATCGTGCTGGCCGCGCTGATGGCGCGCAGCGAGGCAGCGCGATGACCCGAATCCTGATCACCGGTGCCGGCGGCATGGTGGGCCGCACCCTGCTGTCCGAACTGGCGGGCACTGCGCATGAGATCATCGCAACCGATCTGAGCGCCCCGGCAGAGCTGCCGGAAAATGCACGCTTCACCCGCATGGATGTCACCGGCGATGATCCGGCGCAGGTGATCGGTGCTGAGCGGCCCGAGGTCATTCTTCACCTCGCCTCCATCGTCACCCCGCCCCCCGGCGCCGGGCGCGCACTCGCCTATCAGGTGGATGTGGAAGGCACGCGCAAGGTGCTTGCCGCCGCAGTAGCGGCTGGCACGCGGCGGTTGGTGGTCACCTCTTCCGGAGCCGCCTATGGCTATCACGCCGACGCCCCCGCCTGGCTGCGCGAAAGCGATCCGCTGCGCGGCAACCCGGAGTTCCCCTATTCCGATCACAAGCGACAGGTCGAAGAGATGCTGGCAAAGGCCCGCCGCGACCAGCCGCAGTTGGAACAGGTGGTGCTGCGCGTCGGCACGGTGCTGGGGACCGGCACCGACAACCAGATCACCGCGCTGTTTCGCAAACCCCGGCTGCTGGCCATCGCCGGCTGCGACAGCCCCTTTGTCTTTATCTGGACACCGGATCTGGCCCGCATCCTGCTGCGCGCCGCCACCGACGGGCCGCCGGGGATCTACAACGTGGCGGGTGACGGCGCGTTGAGCATATCCGACATCGCCCGTCGCCTTGGCAAGCCGGTGCTGCGCCTGCCCGCCTGGAGCCTGAAGGTGGCGCTGACCATCGCCCATCCGCTGCGGCTTTCGCGCTATGGCCCGGAACAGGTGCGGTTCCTGCAATATCGCCCCGTGCTGGCCAATGACGCGCTAAAACAAGACTTCGGCTATATCCCGGAAAAGACCAGCGCCGAGACCTTCGAGGTCTGGAAGTCATGGGCCGGGCTATGAGATACGCGGTGATCTCGGGCGGGGCCGGCGGGCTGGGCCGCGCATTGGCGGCGCAATTGCAGGCCGAAGGCTGGGCCGTCGCCCTGCTCGACCTCACGACCGAGGGGCTGGAGCAGACTCCGCAACAGCTTCCCCTCGCCTGCGACCTGACCGAGCCCGTCAGCCTGTCGGCGGCCATGACGCGGGTGATCGACTGGAGCGGCGGCGCGGTCGATCTTGCAATCTACAACGCCGGGGTGACCCAGATCGGCGGGTTCGCCGAAAGCGATGCCGACAGCCATCGGCGGGTGTTCGAGATCAACTATTTCGCCGCCGTCGCAATGGCCCGCGCCCTGCTGACCCCGGTGCGCGCGGCGCGGGGCACGCATCTGGCTATCTCCTCGGTCGCCGGGTTTTCGCCGCTGTATCATCGCACCGCTTATGCCGCCTCGAAACATGCGCTCAACGGGTTCTTCAGCTCGCTGAGGTCCGAAGAGCGGGTCCACGGCGTTCATGTCGCCATCGCGGCCCCGTCGTTCGTCGCAACCAATATCGGCAACGAGCAGCGCCGCGCTGATGGCATTGCGCGGCCCGGATCAGCCACAGACGGCATGGATTACATGACCCCGGACCGGGCCGCCGTGGACATCCTGCACGGGCTTGAACGGCGCCGCGACTTCATCCCCGTGGGCCGGGTCGCGCGGCTCGCGTGGTGGATCAACCGGCTATCGCCGCGCCTGTTCCAGCGGCTGATGGAGCGCAACATCGGCGGCACCTGATGCCCCGCCGCCGGTGGACATGAGTATTTGCAACAAGAAGAAGCGGGGACGGCCTTCTTCTTGGCCAAAATACTCCCGCCGGAGGCCTCGTGGCGGGCGCAGACCGCCGCGATCGCCGCCCTCAAGGCCGGGCTTTCCGATCGCCATAGGGGCCGCTAAGGTCGCGGCGAACGGGCGCGGCCCGGCAAAGAACGAAGCGAAAGGATTAGAGAATGGCAAAGATTGCGTTTCTGGGGCTGGGCGTGATGGGCTATCCGATGGCCGGGCATCTGCAAAAGGCCGGGCATGAGGTGACGGTCTATAACCGGACCAAAGCCAAGGCCGACAAATGGGCGGCCGAACAGGGCGGCACAGCGGCCCCGACCCCGCGCGAGGCCGCTGCGGGTGCCGATTTCGTGATGGCCTGTGTTGGCAATGACGACGATTTGCGGGCGGTCTGTACCGGCGCGGACGGGGCCTTTGCCGGGATGAAACCGGGGGCCATTTTCGTCGATCACACCACGGTATCGTCCAAAGTCACCACCGAAATGTACGCTTTGGCCAAGGCCGCCGGGCTGGGTTTCGTCGACGCGCCGGTCTCGGGCGGTCAGGCGGGGGCCGAAAACGGCGTGCTGTCGATCATGTGCGGCGGCGAGGCGGCGCAGTATGGTGCCGCCGAACCGGTGATGCAGGCCTATGGCCGCACCATCAAGCGGCTGGGCGAGAGCGGCGCCGGGCAGCTGACCAAGATGGTCAACCAGATCTGCATTGCGGGTCTGGTGCAGGCGCTGAGCGAGGGGATCAATTTCGCCGAAAAGGCCGGGCTTGATGGCCGCGCGGTGATCGATGTGATCGCCGGCGGGGCCGCCGGATCGTGGCAGATGGCGAACCGGCACGAGACCATGCTGGACGACAAGTTCGAGCATGGCTTTGCGGTGGACTGGATGCGCAAGGATCTGGGTATCTGTCTGGCCACTGCAGATGAGATCGGGGCCAGCCTGCCGGTCACCGCGCTGGTCGATCAATTCTATAAGGACGTGCAAGCCATGGGCGGCAACCGTTGGGACACCTCCAGCCTGATCAAACGGCTAAAATAGACCCGCCACCAAGGCCCTTCGAAAACGGAAATGCCCGGGCAATCGCCCGGGCATTTTTGCATTCAGCGTTTCGATCAGTCCTTGAACACCCGATAGATCGCCGGGATCACCAGCACCGTCAGCAAGGTCGAGCTGAGCAGCCCGAACAGCAGCGAGATCGCCAGCCCCTGAAAGATCGGGTCAGCCAGGATCACCACCGCCCCGATCATCGCCGCGATCGCGGTCAGCAGGATCGGTTTGAACCGGATCGCACCGGCGGCGATCAGGGTTTCGACCAGCGGCGTATCGGGGCCGCCTTCGTGGCGAATGAAGTCCACCAGCAGGATCGAGTTGCGCACGATGATCCCGGCCAGCGCGATGAAACCAATCATCGAGGTCGCCGAGAACGGCGCCGAGAACAGCCAGTGACCGCCGATGATGCCAAGGAAGGTCAGCGGGATCGGCGTCAGGATCACCAGCGGCAGCCGGAACGAGCCGAACTGCGCCACCACCAGAATATAGATCGCCAGCAGCGCCACCGCAAAGGCCGCCCCCATATCGCGGAAGGTGACCCAGGTGACCTCCCACTCGCCATCCCAAAGCAGGGTGACGTGGCTTTCGTCCTCGGGTTGGCCATGCAGCGACACCGTGGGCTTGGTGCCCTCGGCCCAGTCCTGCCGGTCCAGCGCCTCGTCCACCGCCAGCATGCCGTAAAGCGGGGCCTCGAAACTGCCGGCAAGCTCGCCCAGCACCATTTCGGCGGCGCGTCCGTTGTGACGGTAGATCGGGAAAGACGCCCGCTCTTCGCGGATCGAGACCACATCACCCAGTTCGACCACCCCGCGGGCGCCGGGCAACACATTGGCCGGGATCGGTGTGGTGAGGAACCGCTCGTCCACCACCCGGTCCGCCTTGTCGCGCTCCACCCGGATCGGGATCGGGCGGCGCCCCTCGCCGCGATGGGAATAGCCCACCGTGGTACCACCGTTCAGGATCGCGACGGTCGAGAACACATCCGATTCCTGAACCCCAAAGAACTCCATCTGGTCAGAGTTGATGGTGACGCGCAGCCGCCGGCTCTGTTCGCCAAAGCTGTCATCCACATCGACGATGAACGGCACCTCTTCAAAGGCGGTGCGGATCTGGCGGGCGGCCTTGCGCCGGGTGTCCGCATCGGGGCCATAGACCTCGGCCAGCAGGGTCGCCATCACCGGCGGGCCGGGGGGCGGTTCAACCGTCTTCAGGCTGGTGCCCGCCGGTACGTCCAGCGCAGTGATCCGCGCGCGGATGTCCAGCGCGATGTCGTGGCTGGTGCGGTCCCGGTCGCCCTTGGGCAGCAGGTTGATCTGCACGTCGCCCAACTCGGCACGTTCGCGCAGGTAATAGTGGCGCACCAGCCCGTTGAAGTTGAACGGCGCCGTGGCCCCCGCATGGGTCTGGATCGAAATCACCTCGGGCAGCTCCAGCACCGCGCGCGCAACATCCTGCGCCACCGCGTCGGTTGCCTCGACCGAGGCGCCCTCGGGCAGGTCGATCATCACCGCCAGTTCCGACTTGTTGTCGAACGGCAGCAGCTTGACCGTCACGTCCTTGGTATAGAACGCCACCATCGAGCCAAAGCTGAGCCCGGCCGTGATCAGCAGGAACAGCCCAGAGCGCATCCGGGTCTTCAGCAGCGGTCGCGCAACCGCGGTATAGATCTTGCCCAACCGGCCGCCGGGGCTGCCCGCCGCGTCGTGATGGACCGGCGCACCGCCGGCGATCTTGAGCATCAGCCAAGGCGTGATGATCACCGCGACGAAGAAGGAAAAGATCATCGCCGCCGAGGCATTGGCGGGGATCGGGCTCATGTAGGGGCCCATCATGCCGGACACGAACAACATCGGCAGCAACGCCGCGACCACGGTCATCGTGGCGACGATGGTGGGGTTGCCCACCTCGGCCACGGCGCGGATCGCCTTGGTGGCGCGGTCGGCCTTGTCGGGCATGCCCCAGTGGCGCGAGATATTCTCGATCATCACGATGGCATCATCCACAAGGATCCCGATCGAGAAGATCAGCGCAAACAGCGACACCCGGTTCAGGGTATAGCCCATGATCCACGCCGCAAACAGCGTCAGCAGGATGGTGACGGGGATCACCACGGCGACCACGATGCTTTCGCGCCAGCCGATCGCGAACAGCACCAGCGCCACGATCGAGACCGTCGCCAGCCCAAGGTGGAACAGCAGTTCGTTGGCCTTTTCATTGGCCGTCTCGCCATAGTCACGGGTAATCTCGACCGCCACGCTTTCGGGGATCAGGCTGTCTTCCAGCAGGTGCACGCGATGCAGCACCTGCTCGGCCACGACCACCGCGTTGGCCCCGGCACGCTTGGCCACGGCCAGCGTCACGGCGGGGGTGCGGCGGATGGTGCCATCCGCGTCCCGGGTCAGGTTCGAGACGATCTTGTCCGAACTGTCGGCGATAAAGCTGATATCGGCCACGTCGCGCACATAGACCGGGCGACCGTCCCGCGCGGTCAGCAGCAGATTGCCAATCTCGGCGGGCGCGCGCAGGGTTTCGCCAGCCACCAGCGGAATCTGCTCGCCGCCGTCGCGCACCGTTCCGGCGGCAAAGGCGTGATTGGCGGCCTCGACCTTGCCGGACAGCTGTTGCAACGTCACCCCGAACAGCGCCAGCCGGTCGGGATCGGGGGCGATGCGGATCGCCTCGGGGCTTTCCCCGACAAGATAGGTCAGGCCGACATCCTGAATCTTGGCCATCTCGACCTGAAGCTGGCGGGCGACACGGGTCAGGTCATTGGCGGTCATCGCCTCGGCACCGGGTTTCGGCGACAGGGTCAGCGCCACGATGGCGACGTCATCGATGCCACGCCCGACGATCAGCGGCTCGGCGATGCCGACCGGGATCCGGTCGAAATTGGCGCGCACCTTGTCATGCACGCGCAGGATGGCGGCATCGGCCGAGGTGCCGACCAGAAAGCGGGCGGTGACCATGGCGTAGTCGTCCATCGACTGGGAATAGACATGTTCGACGCCGTTGATGGCCTTGACGATGGTCTCCATCGGTTCGGTCACCAGCTTGACCGCGCCCTCGGCGCGCAACCCCGGTGCCTGAATGTGAATATCGACCATCGGAACCGAGATCTGCGGCTCTTCCTCGCGCGGCAGGCTGACCAGCGCCACCATCCCCACCGCCAGCGAGGCAAGGATCATCAGCGGAGTCAGTGGCGAACGGATGAAGGCGCGGGTCAGCCGGCCGGCGATGCCAAGCCCCTGCTTGCCATACTCACTCATGGTCAGACACCAGCACGTCGCCAGCGCTCAACCCGCTGAGAATCTCGACCATCGGCATATCGTCCAGTGGATAGCTCTCGCCCAGAACCACGGCGCGCTGTACCGCTGCGCCACCGGGGCCGCGCACCGTGACGAAATCCAGCCCCATGCGGGTCTGAACCCTCTCGGTCGGCACCATCAGCGCCTCGCGCTTGCCCACCGGCAGGCTGACCAGCACACGGGCGTTGACGAATTCGCTGCTCATTCCCTCGACTTCGACATCGGCGATGACGCGGCCGTTCTCGATCTGCGGATAGACCTTGGCGAGCCGCCCGGGCTTGCTTTCGCCGTCGGCCCCGATGCGGATCTCGATCCCTTCACGCAGATACGCAGCATGGCGTTCCGGCACCGCGAGGCGCAGGAAGAAGCCGCCGCCGCCGATCTGGGCAATGGCCTCGCCCGGCATCACGACCGAGCCACGCGTCACCGGCACTTCGATCACCTTGCCAGCCATGGGGGCGAGAACAGCCCCCTCTTTGGCCTGTTCCTCGATCACGTTCTTGCGGGCGCGGGTCGCCGCAATCTGGTTTTGAAACACGTCGACCTGCGTGCGCAGGGCATCCAGCCGTTGCGCCGTGGTAACACCGCGCGCCAGCAGATCCTCGCCGCGTTTCAATTCGGTCTCGGCATTGTCAAGCTGCGACAGCAGCGCGTCGATCTCGCCCTGAACCGACGCGAGTTGCAGGTTCAGCTTGGGGTCGTAGATGTCGGCGATCACCTGACCCTCGGTGACGGTGCTGCCTTCGGTCACATCGACCGAAACCAGCGTGCCGCCGATCCGTGAGCGGGCCGGGATCATGTCGCGCGCCTCGACGCGGCCAAACACGGCCTTCCATTCGGTGATTTCGCGCGGCTCAACCGCCTGTTCGGACGCGGCAAGGGCCAGTCCTGCCCCGAAAACCACCAGCGCTGACGCCAAAATAAAAGTCCGCATCGCTTATCCTTACTACCGCCGCATCGGGAAAATACAGATGCACATTGGCGAATGTTTTGCAATCCCGCCGCTGCGGCACAGGTAGGCGCGCGCGCATACGCCGCGCCCGCCCGGGCCGGGATCACTTGGTCAGAATCAACTTGCCCGCCCGGGTGATGCGCAGGGTATAAATCTGCTCGCCCAGCGCAATATAGGCAAGCCGCCCGCCGCCGGTCAATTCTTCGGCGCGATGGGCAGGCAGCGCCAGCACGGTGTCGGGGCCAGCAGTGGTGAGAGAGTGACAGGTCATGGTCTGGTCCTTGGTTCGGTTTCGAAACGCTCGTTCACCGCATTCACGGACAGGCCGCACCACTGCGCGAGATCACCTCGTTCGCGGGGCATAGGCTCCCTCTGCCGTCGGGGCGGGTACAGGGTATCGGCTGGGCTTTGCATCGGCATGGTCCCGTGTTCTGCGGATGGCTGACCCGGCACGACGCGGGTTGGCTGGAGGCCTAATACCTGACCAAAAGACTCACCTCTGTCAACCTGATCGTTTTGCTAAGTTAAAGACCGACAACTCCCCTCGCGCCGTTCTGCTCGTCCCGTGGTCATACCCGGCGCGCGATGCCCACCCATTTCCTGTGTTGTGGCGGTGCGGCGGTTCGCTCGGAAAATTCAAATTCGCTTTCACAAAGCCCGATTTCCTTTTACTCCCATGCCAACACCACCACGCTATCCGAGACCGAAGGAGAACGCCTTGACACAAGAGAC
Source organism: Antarcticimicrobium sediminis (assembly GCF_004348975.1). Lineage (GTDB taxonomy): Bacteria > Pseudomonadota > Alphaproteobacteria > Rhodobacterales > Rhodobacteraceae > Antarcticimicrobium > Antarcticimicrobium sediminis. The sequence goes on from NZ_SMFP01000003.1 coordinate 268,810, forward strand.
TTGCCTGATGGCCCCCGCCGGGATGATCCCGGCGCACCTAGAGGCCCCGATGCAGGCCCTGAGCCGTGTTGCGTCGGATCTGGCACAGACCATTGCCCGCGGACCGCTGGAGGGCGCGCTTGGCGTCGAGGTTGGCAGCAACTCTGACGGCGACAACCAAAAGGCGCTGGACGTGATGGCGGACGAGGCCTTTGCCGCCGCCCTGCCCGGCACCGGGGTGCGCTGGTACGCCTCGGAAGAACAGGAAACCGTGCAGGAAATCGACACCGACGGCGCATTGGCGCTGGCGATCGACCCTTTGGACGGCTCTTCCAACATCGACGTGAACGTCACCATCGGCACGATCTTTTCGATCCTTCCGGCGCTGGAGGGGGCCGATGAAAGCTTTTTGCGCTCGGGGCGCGATCAGATCGCGGCGGGCTATTTCATCTATGGCCCGATGACCGCGCTGGTCGTCACCTTTGGCGACGGCGTGTTCAGCTTTGTGCGCGACCCGCAGACTGGCCGTTTCGTTCAGGTCGGCGACAGGATGAAAATCCCGGCAACCTCGTCGGAATTTGCCATCAACGCCTCGAACTACCACCAGTGGTCCAAGCCGGTGCGCGCCTATATCGACGATTGCCTGCTGGGTCTTGAAGGGCCGCGCGCCAAAAACTTCAACATGCGCTGGGTTGCCTCGCTGGTGGCGGAAGCCCACCGCATCCTGACGCGCGGCGGTATCTTCCTCTACCCCTCCGATTCGCGCCCCGGGTATGAGCAGGGCCGGCTGCGCATGGTTTATGAATGCGCCCCCATCGCGATGCTGGTCGAACAGGCTGGCGGGCGCGCCACCACCGGGCCAAAACCGTTGCTGGATCAGCGCCCCGATCAGTTGCACGCGCGCACCCCGCTGATCTTTGGCACGCCGGAAAAGGTGGATCGCGTCACCGCCTATCACGAGCGCGCCGAATAAAGGGCGCGGGGCCGCGCGGGGGGCTTGCCCCTCCGGCCCCCGCCGCCTGCTGCCTGCCCATCCTTCCCGCCCCGATCTCTCCCTGCCCCACCTGTATTTCCGCCGTTGTCATTCACATATTTGAATGCAACCATACCTTCGCCCCACACCGGGGAGAGGAGGAGGACATCATGGATATCACCCGGCGGACATTCCTGCATGGCGCAGGCGCGGGGCTGGCACTGGGCGGGCTTGGCGCGCCGCGTGTCTGGGCCGAAACCAGCCTGACATTCGGCACCCTGCAGGTTCAGACCCTGTCGGACGGCCATCTTGTCCTGCCGCCAGATTTCATCTTTGGCCCGATGCCGCAGGCCGAGCTTGCGCCGCTGCTGGCCGAGCGCGGCATCGACCCACTCAGCCCCCTCACCCCCGATTGCAACGTGACCCTGCTGCGCGACGGGGCGCGGTTGGTGCTGTTCGACACCGGCGCGGGCAATGCGTTCCAACCCACCGCCGGCGAGTTGCTCACCGCGCTGGATGCCGCCGGCGTTGCGCCTGAGGAAGTGACCCATGTGGTCTTTACCCATGGCCACCCGGATCACCTCTGGGGCGTGCTGGACGATTTCGACGACCCGCTTTTTGCCGAGGCGGCACATATGATGGGCCGTGCCGAATGGGACTATTGGTACAACCCGGAAACCGTGAACACGATCGACAGCGGGCGCACCGCCTTTGCCGTCGGCGCCAAGCGGCGGCTGGCGATGCTGGAGGATGCGATCACCCTGTTCGACGACGGTGAAGAAATCCTGCCCGGCATCGCGGCCCGCGCCACCTTTGGCCATACCCCCGGCCATATGGCGTTTGAGCTGCGCTCCGGCTCGGACTCGGTGATGGTGGTGGGCGATTCCATTGCCAACCACCATCTAGCCTTTGCCCGGCCCGGCTGGAACTCTGGCTCTGATCAGGATCAGGAGACCGCCGCAGCCACCCGCACCCTGCTGCTGGACCAGTTGGCCCATGAGCAGACCCGCCTGATCGGCTTTCACCTGCCCGACGGCGGGTTGGGCCGGGCCGAACGCGACGGCGACGGGTATCGCTTTGTGCCCGAGACTGCCTGAGGTTAGAAAGACCAGACCGCGTATCGGCCCGCGACAGGCGGCACGCTCAACTGTGAGAGGACACCATGACCGCAATCATCTTCGACCTTGATGGCACATTGGTGGACAGCGCGCCCGACATTCAAGCCGCCGCCAACAAGATGCTGGCAAGCGAGGGCCGCGCCCCGCTGGACCTGCCCACGGTGATCGGCTTTATCGGCAATGGCCTGCCCAAGCTGGTGGAACGCGCCATGCGTGCCCGCGATCTGCCAATGGACCGACATGCGGATTTAAGTGCCCGCACGCTGGCCTTTTACGATGCCGAAAGCACCACGCGCACCCGGCCCTATCCGGGGCTGGACGAGGCCTTGGACACGCTCAAGGCGCAGGGCTTCGCCTTGGGCATCTGCACCAACAAGCCCGCCGCTCCGGCGCGCGACATCCTTGCCCGGTTCGACCTCGCCCGGCATTTCGAGGTGGTGATCGGCGGCGACACGCTGCCGGTCAAGAAACCCGACCCCGCGCCGCTGCGGGCCGCCTTCGCGGCGCTGGGGCAAGACGGGCTTTTTGTTGGCGATAGCGAGGTCGACGCCGAAACCGCCGAACGCGCGCACGTTCCCTTTCTGCTGTTCACCGAAGGCTATCGCAAACAGCCCGTCGAGGCGCTGCCGCATCTGGCCAATTTCAGCCAGTTCAACGCGCTGCCCGATCTGGTTGCACAGGCGCTGACGCGCACGGCGGTCTGACCCCGTCTAGGCGATCTGATCCACCCGCCCGGCCTCTGCCCGGATCATGTCGGCGGCCCTTTCCGCGATCATGATGGTGGGGGCGTTGGTATTGCCGCCGGTCAGCGTCGGCATCACCGAGGCATCCACCACCCGCAGCCCCTGCATCCCGCGCAGCCGCAGCTGCGGATCGACCACCGCCATCTCATCCACCCCCATCTTGCAGGTGCCGACCGGGTGATAGATCGTATCGGCGCGGGCACGGATATGGCTTTCCCATTGCGCATCGCTCATCCCGTCGCGGATGCCGAACAGCTCTTTCTCCTGATAGGGGGCCATCGCCGGGGCCTGCAGGATCGCGCGCGCCATCTTCGCCCCCTTGATCGTGGTCTGCAGATCGCGCGGATCGGACAGGAATTGCGGGTCGATCGCCGGGGCCGCCAGCGGATCATCGCTCGCCAATGTTACGCTCCCCCGGCTGAAGGGGCGCAGCGCACAGACATGGCAGCTGAAACCATGGCCCAGATGCAGCTTGCGCGCATGATCATCGACGATCGAGATCACGAAATGCAGCTGGATATCGGGCCGGTCCAACCCCGGATCGGTCTTCAGGAACCCCGCCCCTTCCGCAAAGGGTGTGGCCACCATGCCGCCCCCGTCCCGGCGCCAGCGCAGAATGTGTTTGAGCATGGCGAGGCTCGCCCCCACCCCGATGCCGAAGTTGTCCGTGTCGCGGCTCTTGCTGGATAGGATGAAATCCAGATGGTCCTGCAGGTTGCGCCCGACACCGGGCAGCTCGTGCACCAAATCAATCCCGTGCAGGCGCAGATCATCCGCCGCCCCGACCCCCGAAAGCTGCAACAGCTGCGGCGAATTGAAGGTGCCGCCGCACAGGAGCACCTCGCGCCTTGCTGTCACTGCCTTCTCCTGCCGCCGCTGCCGATAGAGGATGCCGGTCGCCCGCTTGCCCTCGAACAGGATGCGGGTGGCATGGGCGCGGGTGATCACCGTCAGATTGGGCCGGTCCATCACCGGATGCAGATAACCCGCCGCCGCCGAGCAGCGCTCGCCATTGCGCGCCGGATCGTGGAACTGGGTCACCTGATAAAGACCCACCCCCTCGTTGTCGCCCCGGTTGAAATCGGCGCTGCGGCGGTGCTGCATCTCTGTCGCCGCCTCGACAAAAGCCCGGCTGATCGGGCGCGGATCCTTCTGATCCGACACCTGCAACGGCCCGGCACCGCCATGAACCGCATCGGCCCCATTCTCGTTGTTCTCCGCGCGGCGGAAATAGGGCAGCACCTCGTCCCAGGACCAGCCGTCACAGCCCAGATCGGCCCAGCCGTCATAATCCGAGCGATGCCCGCGCACATAAAGCATGGCGTTGATCGCGCTCGACCCGCCCAGCGCCTTGCCGCGGGGTTGATAGCCGCGCCGCCCGTTCAGCCCGGCTTGCGGCACTGTCTGATAGGCCCAGTTGCTGATCTTGCCATACCCCGGCAGCATCGCCACCACGCCCGCCGGCGCGCGGATCAGGATGTGCTTGCCCGCTCCGCCCGCTTCCAGCAGACAAACGCTGGCGCTGGGATCCTCGCTCAGCCGCGCCGCCAGAACAGACCCGGCGGAGCCGCCGCCAACGATCACATAATCGAATTCCATGACGCCCTCCCCTGCGCTTTGGCCCCAGCAAGAGGGACCATCGTGCCACCCGTCCAGAAAAACGTGGCGTCAGCCCGGCGCACGCCGCACAGCAGACCCAGCCCCCGCCCCGACGGATCCGGCACCGCGCCAAAGCTTGCCCAAAGGCGCGCGCAGGCGGGGTGCGGAGTGGTCTTGTGTCAACGCCGCCCCGGCGCAGAGCCAAAAACATCGTTACGTCACGACCCCGCGCGACGCCGGGACGGCGTTGACAGGATTCCGCCCGCCCTGTTCAACTCCGCGCCAACGCCCAGCCCGTCCCCGACCCGACCGGAGGCAGGCGGCCAGACCTCTGGGAGGAGACCGATATGACCGAAACAGCCTATATCTATGACGCCATCCGAACCCCGCGCTCCAAGGGCAAGCGGGACGGCAGCCTGCACGAGGTGAAACCCGTCAATATGGTGAGTGGTCTGCTCAGCGAGATGCAGCGCCGCCATGACCTTGATACTGCCCGCGTCGACGACGTGATGCTGGGCTGCGTCACCCCGGTGATGGAACAGGGCGCGGTGCTGCCCAAGATCGCGCTGCAAAAGGCTGGCTGGGACGAATCCGTGCCCGGCGCGCAGCTCAACCGTTTTTGCGCCTCTGGCCTCGACACCTTCAACACCGCCGCCGCCAAGATCGCGTCGGGCTGGGAGGATATGGTCTGTGCCGGTGGCTATGAATGCATGTCGCGCGTGCCGATGGGCTCTGACGGCGGCCCCTTTGCCGAAGACCCGGAAACCGTGATCCAGACCGGTTTCGTGCCGCAGGGGATCGGTGCCGACCTGATCGCAACGATCGAGGGCTGGTCGCGCGATGACGTGGACGCCTTTGCGCTGGAAAGCCAGAAGCGCGCCGCGCAGGCCCGCGACGCAGGCTGGTTCGACCGCTCGGTCGTGCCGATGCGCGACGAGAACGGCGTGATGATTCTGGAACGCGACGATTTCATCAAGCCCGACACCGACATGCAAAAGCTCGGTGCGCTGAAGCCCTCCTTCGCCATGCCCGGCGCACTGGGTTTCGACGACGTGGCGCTGGCGAAATACCCGGAGGTCGAGCGCATCAATCACGTGCACACCCCCGGCAACTCCTCCGGGATCGTGGATGGCGCCTCGCTGGTCCTGCTGGGCAACGCACAGGTGGGCAAGGATCTGGGGCTGACCCCGCGCGGCCGGGTGGTTTCCATCGCGCTGACCGCGACCGATCCCACCATCATGTTGACCGGCCCCGGCCCGGCCTCGCAAAAGGCGCTGGCCAAGGCCGGGCTGAGCCTCGACGACATCGACCTCGTGGAAATCAACGAGGCCTTTGCCTCGGTCGCGCTGCGGCTGCAACGGGATCTGAACGTGCCGGACGAGAAGCTGAACGTGGTGGGCGGCGCCATCGCCATGGGCCACCCGCTGGGCGCGACCGGTGGCTGCCTTGTCTCGACCATGCTGGACGAGTTGGAGCGGCGAAATCTCAAGCGCGCATTGATCTGCATGTGCGTCGGCGGCGGCATGGGCATCGCCAGCATCATCGAACGCGTGTGAGGGGGGAACGAGCATGAGCGATTACACCTACGACAAAGATCAAGACGGCATCGTCACCATCACGCTGGATATGGAGGGCCAGTCGGCCAACACCATGAACAGCCGCTATATCCAGATGATGGAAGAGATCCTCGGGCGGCTTCAGGGCGAAGACGGGCTGAGCGGGGTTGTCTTTGCCTCGGCCAAGAAAACCTTTTTCGCGGGCGGCGACCTGAACATGCTGCGCGCGATCGAGCGCGCCGACGAAGAGACCTTTCGCTTTGTCGAAGCCAACAAGGCGCCGTTCCGCGCGCTGGAAAAACTGCCGGTGCCCGTCGTCGCCGCGATCAATGGCGCGGCGCTGGGGGGCGGGTACGAGCTGTGCCTCGCCTGCAATCACCGCATCGTGGTGAATGATCCCAAAGCCATCGTCGGCCTGCCCGAGGTCACGCTGGGGCTGTTGCCCGGCGCTGGCGGGGTGGTGCGGCTGACCGCGCTGCTGGGTCTGGAAAAGGCGCTGCCGCATCTGCTTGAGGGCAAGCCGGTCAAGCCACAGGCGGCGCTGGAACAGGGCATGGTCGACGAGATCGTCGAGACCCGCGAGGCGCTGGTCCCTGCCGCCAAGGCCTGGATCAAGGCCAATCCCGACGCCCATACCCAGCCTTGGGATCAAAAGGGCTTTCGCTATCCCGGGGGCGACACATTGCACCCACGCGTGCGGCAAACCATCGTCGCCACCCCGGCCATGCTGTACAAGCGCACGCGCGGCCTGATGCCCGCCCCGGAAAAGATTCTGGATATCGCAGTGAACTCCATGCGGATCGCTTTTGACCCGGCGCTGCGCACCGAAAGCCGGGGCCTCTGCACGCTGCTGGTCACCCCGCAGGCCAAGGCCGCCATCGGCACCTTCTTCTTCGGGATGCAAGCGATCCAGTCAGGCAAGGTCCGCCCCAAGGGCGAGACATGGCGCGCCACATCCTCTGCCATCCTCGGGGCCGGTATGATGGGCAGCGGCATCGCCTGGGCCCATGCCTCGGCCGGGCTGCCGGTGGTGCTGAAGGACATGGAGATGGACAAGGCCGAAAAGGGAAAATCCTATTCCGCCGCCCTCACCGACAAGCGGGTCAAGCGCGGTCGCATGAGCGCGGCGCAGAAAGCAGCGCTGCTGGCGCAGATCACGCCAACCAGTGATGACGCCGCCTATGCGGGCGCCGACATCATCATCGAGGCGGTGTACGAGGATATCGACCTCAAGGAAAAGGTGATCGGCGCCACCTTCGGGCAACTGTCCGACAGCGGCATCTATGGCTCCAACACCTCGACCCTGCCGATCTCCGTGCTGGCCGAATTCTGCCCCGATCCCAGCCGCTTCATCGGGCTGCATTTCTTCAGCCCGGTCGACAAGATGAAGGTGGTCGAGATCATCATGGGCGAAAAGACCAGCCAGGACACCCTGCGCAAGGCCTATGATTACGTCCAGCAGATCGGCTACATGCCCATCGTGGTCAATGACAGCCGGGGTTTCTTCACCTCGCGCGTGTTCGGCACCTATCTGGACGAGGGGCTGGCGCTGTTGCGCGACGGCATGTCTCCGGTTGCGCTTGAACGCGCAGGCTGGATGGCCGGCATGCCGGTGGGGCCGCTGGCAGTGCATGACGAAACCTCGCTGGTGCTGTCGCAAAAGGTGCGCAAGACACACGAGGCGCTGGATGCCCGGCTGGGGGGCGAAAGCGGCTTTGGCGCCGACAACACCGCCTCGCGCGCGATTGTCGATGCGATGATCGAACAGGATCGCGGCGGGCGCCACTATGGCGGCGGGTTCTATGACTATGCCGCCGACGGCTCCAAATCGCTGTGGTCCGGGCTTGACCAATTCGCCAGTGGCAAGGGCGGCATCGCGGTGCAGGAGGCCATCGACCGCCTGCTCTATCGTCAAGCGATCGAGACCCTGCGTTGCCTCGACGAGGGGGTGTTGAACACGGAAGTGGAGGCCAATCTGGGCGGCATCTTCGCGATCGGCTTCCCGGCCCATACCGGCGGCGCGATCCAGTTCATCCGTGGCGTCGGCATCGACCAATTTGCCGCCCGCGCCGCCGAACTAGCAGCCAAGCACGGCCCCCGTTTCACGGTGTCGCAAAGCGCGCTGGACAGACTGCGCGGCGATCAGGTGCAAGCGGCATGAGCGGCCCGCTCAAAGGGTTGCGCGTGGTGGAAATGGCCGGCATCGGCCCCGCCCCGCTGGCCGGTCAGCTGCTCGCCGATCTGGGGGCCGAGGTGGTGCTGATCGCCCGCAAATCGGCCGCCGCCGACCCCACCGACATCAACAATCGCGGCAAACGCTCTGCCGCGCTGAACCTCAAGACGCCCGAGGGGATCGAGGCGGCGCAGCACCTGATCGCGCGCGCCGACGTGCTGATCGAAGGGTTCCGCCCCGGCGTGATGGAGCGGATGGGGCTGGGGCCAACAGATTGCCACGCGCGCAATCCCGGCCTGATCTTTGCCCGCATGACCGGCTGGGGCCAGACCGGCCCGATGGCGCAGATGGCGGGGCACGACATCAACTATCTCGGCCTCACCGGGTTGCTCCACGCCACCGGCAAGGCCGATGACGTGCCCACCCCGCCGCTCAATATCGGCGCCGATTACGGCGGCGGCACCATGTTCCTGGTGTTCGGCATCATGGCCGCCCTGTTTGAGCGCCAGACCTCTGGCAAAGGCCAAGTGGTGGATGCCGCCATGGTCGATGGGGCCTCGGCGCTGATGGGGCTGATCCATACATGGATCGCCCGTGGGCACTGGAGCGAGGCGCGCGAATCCAACCTGCTGGATGGCGGCGCCCCGTTCTACCGCGCCTATGAATGCGCCGACGGCAAGTTCCTCTCGGTTGGCCCGTTGGAGCCGCAATTCTTCGCCGAACTTGTCCGCCTTGCTGGCCTGCCCGAGGATCACAAGACAAGCCAGATGGACGCCGCGACATGGCCCGAGCGCCGCGCCGAATATGCCCGCGTCTTTGCCCGCAAAACCCGCGACGACTGGGCCGCGATCTTTGCCGAAAGCGATGCCTGCGTCGCCCCGATCCTGACATGGTCCGAGGCCCCCGCGCATCCCCATCTTGCCGCACGCGGTACGTTCACATCCGTGGATGGCGTGACCCAGGCCGCCCCCGCCCCGCGGTTCGACCGCACCCCCGCCGCCCCGCCGGGCCGCCCCGCCGCACCGGGGGCCGATACCGAAGCCCTGCTGGCCGAGGCCGGCTGCGATGCCGACACGCTGGTGCGCCTGCGCGCCGCCGGTGCCCTGACCTGAACTCGAAAGGCCATGACATGACCGACACTGCCCTGACCATCACCCGCGACGGCGCCATCGCCACCGTCACGATGAACCGGCCGCAAGCCTTCAACGCCCTCAACACCGCCCTGCGCGATGCGCTGCGCCGCGCCGTCTGCGAGCTGGAGAATGACGCCGCCGTGCGCGTGGTGATCCTGCGCGGTGCCGGGCGTGGCTTCTGCGCCGGGGCCGACCTGACCGAGGGGCTCAATCCCCCCGTGCACCAACAGATCGAAACCGAATACCGCCCGATCCTCACCGGCATCGCGGCCTCGTCGAAGATCTGGATCGCGCAGGTGCACGGCTCTGCCGCCGGGATCGGGGCTGCGCTGGCGCTGAATTGCGATCTGGTGTGCATGGCCGAGGACGCCACGCTTTATCTGGCCTTTGCCGCGATCGGGTTGATCCCCGACGGTGGCAATGTCTGGTTGCTGGAACGCGCAATGGGCCCACGTCGCGCCCTGCAGGCGATCCTTGAAGGGGGCAAGATCCCAGCGCAAGAAGCGCAGGATCTGGGGCTGGTGAACGAACTCCACCCGGCCGAGACGCTCGATGCAGCAACCCAAGCCATGGCCGATCGCATCGCCACAGGCGCCCCGCTCGCCGCCGCCGCCGCCAAACGGCTGATACGGCGGATGGACGGACTTTCCTATGGCGACGCGATCAGCGCCGAGGCCATGGAACAGACCCCCCTGAGCAACAGCGCCGATTTCATCGAAGGCGTCATGGCCTTTCGCGAAAAGCGCAAGCCGGTGTTCAAAGGGCGCTGAGCCCCTCAAAGGGGCGCCGCATTCCTGCACCGCCCCGTCTTTCCGGCAGCTCTTTTTCTGGCCCGAAATACTCTCGGGGGGAGCGGCCCCCGGGCCGCGAGGGGGCAGATAGCCCCCTTTCTGAGGCGGGGGCAGACAGCCCCCGCTCCCCGCTCACCGCACCTCAGAACCCGAGATATTTCTGCCGCACCTCGTCGTTGGCCTCCAGCTCGGCGCTGCTGCCTTGCCATTCCACCCGTCCACGCTGGATGACGAAATGCCGGTCGGCGATGCGCAACAGATCCTTGAGGTTCTTGTCGACCACAAGGATCGACATGCCCTGCGCCGCGATCTCGCTCAGCGCATGCCAGATCTTCTGCCGCACCAGCGGGGCCAGCCCCTCGGTCGCCTCGTCAAGGATCAACAGCTTGGGGTTGGTCATCAGCGCTCGCCCGATCGCCAGCATCTGCTGCTCGCCCCCGGACAGCAGGTTGCCCATCGAGGAAATCCGCGTCTCCAACTCGGGAAACAGCGCAAAGACCTTCTCTACCGTCCAGGGGTCGGGGTGGCCCAGATGGTTGCTGGCGGTGGCGATCAGGTTCTCCATCATCGTCAGGTTGGGAAAGATCTGGCGCCCCTCGGGCACCAGACCCAGCCCCAGATTGGCGGTCTTGAAGCTCGCCTGCCCGACCAGCTCCTGCCCGTCGAAGGTGATCGAGCCGCCGCTTGGCTTCACGATCCCCATGATCGAGTTGATGGTGGTGGTCTTGCCCATGCCGTTGCGCCCCAGCAGCGTTGCCACCTGCCCCGCCTCCAGCCGCAAATCGACGCCGAACAGCGCCTGACTGGAGCCATAATGTGTGGTCAGTTTGTCGAGTACCAGCATCGGTTATTCCTCGCCCAGATAGGCATGCTGCACCGCGTCATTGCTGCGGATCTCGTCCGGGGTGCCGGTGGCAATGATGTGACCATAGACCAGCACCGAAATCCGGTCGGCCAAGGCAAAAACCGCATCCATGTCATGTTCGATCAACAGGATCGAATGTTTGCCCTTGAGGTCGCGCAACAGCGTCACCATCTCGGCGCTTTCCTCGATGCCCAGCCCGGCCATCGGCTCGTCCAGCAACATCAGATCCGCCTGCGCCCCCAGCGCGATGGCGATTTCCATATGGCGATGCTCGCCATGGCTCAGCGCCCCCGTCGGCAACTCCGCCTTGTCGGCCAGCCCGACCCGCTGCAACAGCGCCATCGCCTCGCGCCGCAGTGGCGCGATCTTGCGCGCCGCCCGGATGAAGCGAAACGAATGTCCGTCCCGCGCCTGCACCGCCAAGGCGATATTGTCGATCACGCTCATCTCCAGGATCAGCGAGGTGATCTGGAACGACCGCGTGATGCCCAGATGCGCCCGCGCATAGGGTTTCATCCCGGTGATGTCGCGCCCCTTGAACCGGATCCGCCCGCTGTCGGGCGTCTGCGTCCCGCAAAGCTGGCTGATCAGCGTCGTCTTGCCCGCTCCGTTGGGACCGATCACCGCGTGCAGCTCTCCGGCCTCGACGCTCAGGTTCAGATCATCGGTCGCCTTGATGCCGCCGAAACTTTTGTTCAGCCCTGCGATGTCCAGAACAACGCTCATTCCCGATCCTCCCCGCGGCCGCGCAGCATCCCCATCAATCCCCCGCGCGCAAACAGCACGACGGCCATCAACATCAACCCGAACGGCAGGTGCCAGTAGATGGTGAACGACGACAGGGCTTCCTCGGCCACGATAAAGACAATGGCCCCCAGCACCGGCCCCAGCGTGGTCGCCGCACCGCCGAGGATGACCATGAACATCAATTCGCCCGAGCGCGACCAGTCCATCATCTCGGGGCTGATGAAAGTGGTGAAATTGCCCAGCAGCGCCCCGGCAAAGCCGCTCATGGCGCCCGAGATCACATAGGCCGTCAGCCGATAGGCATAGACGTTGAAGCCCAGCGTCACCATGCGCTCCGGGTTGCCCTTGGCCCCTTGCAGCACCATGCCAAAGCGGGATCTGACGATCATCCGCACCAGCAGCATCGCCACCACCAACGCGACATAGGACAGCCCGAACAGGTGCAGCGGGTTGTCGAGGTTCACGACCGGCAGTTCTGAGCGGGTATCAATCACCAGCCCATCGTCGCCACCATATTCTTCGATCGACACGATCAGGTAATAGATCATCTGCGCGAACGCCATGGTGATCATGATGAAATAGACGCCCTTGGTGCGCAGACAGATCGCCCCCGTCACCAAAGCAAAAAGCGCACAGACCGCCACCGCCAGCGGGATCTGCACCAAGCCGCTGGTGGTGGCGAGAAAATCCAGCCCGCCATACAGCCAGTGATGCGCCGGGATCCCCACCGCATAGGCCCCCAACCCCACAAAGGCGGCGTGCCCAAAGGACACCAGCCCGCCATAGCCCAGGATCAGGTTCAGACTGACCGCCGCAATGGCAAGGATCGCCAGCCGCGTGGCCAGATCAAGGTAATAGGGATTGCCCGTCAGGTAGAACACCGGCGGAAGAACGGCCAACAGGGCCATGACAGCGAGCGTCAGCCAGCTGCGGCGGGTCAAAGAGATCATCAGCGCGTCCTTGGCGGAAACAGGCCCTGCGGGCGCAGGGACAGAACAAGCGCCATGATGATATAAATCAGCATGGCCGAAACAGCGGGCGCCGAGTTTTCGGCAGCGTCCGAGGACATGAACAGCTTGAACAGGTCATCCAGAAACGACCGCCCCATGGTGTCGATCAGCCCGATCATCAACGCCGCGATGAACGCCCCCTTCATCGACCCGATGCCGCCCACGATAATGACGACAAAGGCGGTGATGATGATGTTGTTGCCCATCCCGATCGAGGCTTCGGTGATGGGGGCAATCAGCATCCCGGCCAGCCCGGCCAGCATCGCGCCCAGCGCAAAGACCAGCGCGAACAGGGTCTGGATGTCGATCCCCAGCGCCGAAACCATGGTCCGGTTCGACGCCCCCGCCCGGATCAGCATGCCCAGCCGGGTATGGTTCACCAGCCAGAACAACCCGGCGGCGGCACCCAGCCCGGCCCCGATGATCACCAGCCGGAAGGTCGGGATCACCAGCGTCTCGCTCATCGCGATCTGTCCCTGAAGCCAGCCGGGCAGCGGCACGGCAATCCCCGCCGGCCCCCAGATCAGATGCGCCAGCGTGTCCAGCACAAGGATCAGGCCAAAGGTGCCCAGCACCTGATCCAGATGGTCCCGGTCATACAGCGGGCGGGCGACAAAACGCTCGACCAGAAATCCGAGCACCCCGGTCAGCGGCAGCGCCACCAGCACCGCCAGAACGAAGCTCCCGAACAGAAAGGTCAGCGAGGCGCAGATGAACGCGCCCATCATATAAAGCGAGCCATGCGCGAGGTTGACGAAATCGAGGATCCCGAACACCAGCGTCAGCCCCGAGGCCACAAGGAACAGCAGCAAGCCAAGCTGCACCCCGTTCAACGCCTGAATAATCAGCAGAGAAAAGTCCAAACCAAACCCCGTGTCTAATGGGGACCGGACGCGACACCGTCCGGCCCGATCAATGTCAGGAGATCAGCTCACATCTTGCAATCGGCAGCATAGCTGTCGATGTGATCCTCAAAGACCGTCTCGACCACCTTGGTGGTCCAGACCCCATCCGCATCAACCACCGCTTCGCGCAGATAGAAGTTCTCGACCGGGAAGTTGTTGGTGCCAAATTTGAAATTGCCGCGCACCGAGTCGAAATCAGCCGCTTTCAGCGCCGCGCGCAACGCATCCTTGTCGGTGGTGTTGCCGACCTTGGCGACCGCGCTGGCGATCAGCATGATCGCGTCATAGGACTGCGCCCCGTAATAAGACGGGTAAGCGCCGTACTTGGCCTTGTAGTCGGCCACGAATTTCTTGTTCGCGGCATTGTCCAACGTCGGATCCCATTCCTGCGTGGTGCGCGACCCCAGAACCCCGGTCAGATTGGCCGCTTGCAGCTTGGGCAGCGAAAGCGCGTCCACCGTGAACACCGAATACAGCGGCAACATATCCTTCAACCCGGCCTGATCGTATTGTTTCATGAATGCCCCGCCCGCAGCGCCGGGGTAGAACACAAAAAGCCCATCCGCGCCGCTCGCCTTGGCCTTGGCCAGTTCGGCCGAGAAATCGAGCTGCGCATCCGCACCCCATTTGGTCAGATCCTTGCCGACGATTTCGCCCTTGAACGTGCGCTCCACGCCAGAGACCATATCCTTGCCCGCGGCATAGTTCGGCGCCATCACATACAGCGATTTGACCCCCTGCCGGTTCAGCACCTCGCCCATCGCCATCGGCGTCTGGTCATTCTGCCACGAGGTCGAGAAAAAGTTCTCGTTGCACAGCTTCCCGGCGATCTGGCTGGGGCCCGCATTGGCCGAAATCAGGAACTTGCCCGCATCCAGCGCCGATTTGCGTGAGGCCAGCAGTACGTGGCTCCAGATATAGCCGGCGACGAAATCCACATTGTCCTGTTTCACCAGCTTGTCAGTGGCCTGCTTGCCGGTCTCGGGCGCGAAACCATCATCGGCAAAGATCACCTCCAGATCCAGATTGCCCGCCTTGCCGCCCAGATGCTCCACCGCCAGATTGACTGAATTCTGCATGTCCTTGCCGATCACCGCCGCGCCCGTGGTCAGCGTGGTGACAAAACCGATCTTCACGGTTTCAGCCCAGGCCGCCGTGCTCATCAGGCTCGCAGCAAGTGTCAGTGTCAAAAATGTCTTCATATTCCCCTCCCAGGTGAATGCGCGACTTCGCCACGCTTATCTTGTTAACCTTTTGTGCCCGCTCCGGAGCCTTCAATCAACGTTTTTCCTCCCATCCTCAGCATATCGGCGCCGGGCTTTCGGTCAATCTTGCTGACCCCGCCCGCGACAGAGCCTGCACAAACCCGCCCCCGGTCACCCGGATATGCAAATCCGATAAGGTGCGCCGCCGCTGAATTGCGGTATAAAGCCCCGGGTGCCCCCGCCCCCCCCTGCAAGACACATCACAAAACAGAAAAACCACAGACATGCCAAACCCAGACTTCTCGATGGATATCCAGATCAGTTTCGGCCATTGCGACCCGGCCGGGATTGTCTTTTATCCGAACTACTTTCGCTGGTTCGACCGCTGCTTTCACACCTATCTTCAGAAAACCGCCGGCGGCCACCGGCGGCTGTGCAACGTGTTGGACGCCAAGGGCATCGGCCTGATGGACGTGCACGCCAATTTCGTCTCTCCGGCGATGGACGGCGATATGATGACACTGGACATGAGCATTCTGGACTGGGGCAACAAATCCCTCACCCTCGGGTATCTTGGCCGCATCGGTTCACGCGCCGTGCTTGAGGGGACCGAGTTGCGCGGCATGTTCGTGATGCGCGAGGGCCGTTTGCGCGCCGGTGAGATGGCCCCGCTGCGCGCCTTGCTCGACGCCGGGCTGCCCGAGACGCCCTCGACATAAGCAGCCCGACCTAAGCGGCCCGGTCACGCCGCTCACGGCCTTGTTGGCCCGCGAGCGATTGAACCCCCATCCGTTCGCGTATAGGCAATCCGTACACAGGTTAAGGACGGGCAATGGCTTTCTCCCCCAACTCCTACTACTGGAAAGGCTTGCGCGACGGGGCGCCCTTTGTGCTGGTCGCCGGTCCGTTCGGCATGTTGTTCGGGGTTCTGGCGACCGAAGCCGGGCTTGATCTGACCGAAACGATGGTGCTGACCGCCACGGTTTTCGCCGGGGCCGCACAGCTCACCGCGCTGCAACTGCTACAGGAAAACGCGCCGATCTTCATCATTCTGGCCTCGGCGCTGGCAGTGAACCTGCGCATGGCGATGTATTCGGCCTCGCTCACCCCCTATCTGGGTGGGGCACCGCTTTGGCAGCGCGCCTTCGCCGCCTATCTGATCGTGGATCAATCCTATGCCTGCTCCATCGTCCGGTTCGAGACCGAGCCGGACCTGAGCATCTCCCAGCGCATGCGCTACTATCTCGGATCGGTCACGCTTGTGACCCTCTGTTGGTACAGCTTCACCTTCGTGGGGGCCTTGCTTGGCGCGCAGATTCCGAAAAGCTGGGCGCTGGATTTCGCCCTGCCTATCGCCTTTCTGGCGATGGCGATGCCGATGCTGCGCACCCCGGCGCATGTGGCCGCCGCGCTCGTCTCGGTGATCGTGGCGCTGCTGGGCGCGGGGCTGCCGTATAACCTTGGCCTGATGCTCGCGGGGCTGGCCGGCATGATGACCGGCGCCCGCGTCGAAGTGCAGTTGCGAAAGAAGGGAACATGGACATGACGCCGGAACAGACAGGGTTCGACACCAGCACCCTGTGGATCATGATCGCCGGGCTGGCGGTGGGCAGCTTTGCGCTGCGCTTCCTCTTCATCGGGCTGGTGGGCGACCGACCGATGCCGGACTGGCTGATGCGGCACCTGCGCTATACCGCCGTGGCGATCCTGCCGGCGCTGGTGGCCCCGCTGGTGGTCTGGCCCAAGGCAACTGGCGGGGCGCTTGATACGCCGCGCCTGTTGGCGGCGCTGGTCACGATTGCGGTGGGGTTGGCCACGAAAAACGTGCTACTGGCGATCTTTTCCGGGGCCGCCACGCTTTACGGGCTGCTCTATCTACTCTGACAGTTGCTGCTGCGCGACCAGACGGGCGTTGTTTTGGGCGATCCCCTGATCAAGATCGGCGCTGTCGTTCTCGAAATACCGCTCGGTCCGGACCCCGGGCAGGCTTCCGAACTGCTGCTCAAGCCGGGTGGGATAGAAGGTAACGTCGACGCTCTCGAACCCGGGCACCTTTTTCAGCAAGGTCGAGGTGGCATTGGCGCAATAGATCCCCGGAACTGCCCCGTTATTAAGCGCCAGCTGATAGGCGATCTCGGCCTGTTCGGGGGTCACTTCGACGGTCTGGACGACCACGTGAAAGGTGCTGCGCGCGTGCGAGCCGCGATAGGCCAGCTCCACCCCCGGCGTGATACCGAACAGCACATCGTTGCGCTCCGGCACCACCGGAGAACGGAACGAACCGGCGGGGTCAAAAATCACCCGCTCCGAGGCGTTGATCATCAGCGAGGTATGGCCGCCCTTGCCGGTGCGGTTGTTGACCATCGTGTACAGGGCCAGCGTCGACGGCCCCGGATTGCGATAGGACACCGCCGCGATGGTTTCACGATCGGCCAAAGGTTGTTTTTCGACGCAGCCCGCAACAAGCAAGAGCGCCGTACACAGGCACAGCAAACGAACCACTCAACAGGTCCTCCGTTCAGGCGAAAGCAAAATGATCAGGTCGCAAAGATCGCCATGAACACCAGCAGCGCCAGCAGGAAGACCACCGTCCAAGTGACGAATTTGACGAAACCGTTAAAGGTTTCGGTCTGGACCGAGACGTCCATATCGCCGTGTTTATGTTCTGCCATCTGTTCCCATCCTGTCAGACTTTGGTCGCGTTTCCACTTTGGATACTGAATTTGCCGGCGGCTGTCACCCGGTCAATGCAGCCATTTCAGCGCCGACGCGGCATTTCTGCACATTTCGCCGGGCCAGATCCGCAGCGCCCCCGGCTACAAGAAGCCCGGTACTAGTCTTCGCCCGGTTCTGCGCCCGAATCTGCGCCCGGTTCTGCGGCCAGTTCTTCGTCCAGATCTGCGGCCAAGCGAAAGCCAATCCGCGTTGGCGGGCGGTCTGGCTGCGGCTTTGGCATGGCGCGCAGCATCACGTTGAGCTGGCTGACATGCTGGATAAGCTGGGTGCGCCCACCGGTCCCGTCGCCACCATAAAAGGTGATGATATCGGGATCGTAATATCCGATCCCCTCGATCCGCAGCACCCCGGCGTCGCCGCCGGTGAACCCCATCGCAACCTCATGCGCATTGTCGAGCTGCTCTTCGAAATTGCGGATATAGAGGATGATTCGCTCATAGGCCCAGCGCGCCGGGCTTTTGTCGGACACCGGTTTGCTGCCCCCCGCGCGCAGCCCCTCCATGCGGGGTTTGGCCTTGGGATCACAGTGCACCTCATGCACACGGGGGAGGACCGCATCCTCATGCGCCTCGGCCGTGGTTTTGATCTTGTCATCCATGCCGCTCACACCCTGCGTTGATCATTCTGATCACAACTTACGTTGAGTATACCGATCACAGCTTGCGTTGATACAGCCAGGTTCCATCATCCCCACGCGTCCGCACCGCCTGCCCGGTGTGATACAGGTGATTGACATGGGCCACCGCCTCGACAAGCGCGAGCCCATAGACACCGCTGTCGATCTTGCGCTTGAACAGCGGCGCGAAACAGGCGGCAGCCGGTTTCGGTGTGTCCAGATGATCCAGCAGACGGGTCAAGGCGCCATGGTGGTTCTCGATCAACTGGCGCATCCGCAGCGGCAGGCCGACGAACGGCAGCTTGTGCCCGCCCAGCGCCAGTTGGTCCGGCCGCGCCAGCAGCGACAACCGCTCGCAAGCCTCCAGCCAGTCGGCCAGCGGATCGGCCTGCGGCTCGGTCGCGTGAACGCCGATATTGGGGCTGATCGAAGACAGGATCTGATCGCCGGTCAAGACAAGATTGTCATCGCGGCTCCAGAATGTGGCGTGTTCGGGCGCGTGCCCGTTGCCCATATGCACGTCCCAGTCGCGACCGCCCATGCGGATCGTATCGTCCTGCTTGATGCGCAGATACCCCAGCGGCAGCGGCGCCACCACATCGGCAAAGTTGAACGGACGCTCGGCCAGCCGCTCGGCCAGAATGTCAGGGTCCATCCCGGCGCTGCGATAATAGGCCAGCGTTTCCTCCGGCAAGACCTCTTGCACGTCCAGCGTCAGCATCCGCGCGAACAACCATGCGGTGCGGGTGGTCACCAATTCGGCCCCATGCGCGGCCTGAAACCAGCCGGCCAACCCGATATGGTCGGGGTGATGGTGGGTCACGACCACGCGGGTCACCGGCTTGCCCGCCATTGGCCCGGCCAGCAGCGTTTCCCAGATCGCGCGGGATTTCTTGCTGTCGAACCCGGTGTCGATCACCGTCCAGCCGTCGCCGTCATCCAGCGCATAGACATTGACGTGATCCAGCTTCATCGGCAGCGGCAGGCGCATCCAAAGCACGCCCTCCGCCACTTCGATCGCCTCCCCCGGTTCGGGCGGAGTGTCCCACGGGTATCGCATTGTCAGGGGCGGGACACCATCCATCCCTCAGCCCCGTGCCAGATCGTCGATGCCCAGCGCATAGAGCCCCTCGGCCCCGGCCTGTGCATGGGCCAGAAGCGCGCCATGTTCCGGCAACATCCGGTCGATATAGAACCGCGCCAGCGCCACCCGCGGCCCGCCCTTTTCGGCCATCGCGGCGGACAGGTGGTAATGCCCGCCCAACACCCGCGCAAAGGCTTTGAGATAGGGCACAGCCCCGGCGAAGCGGTCGTTCATCTCGCCCTGTGAAACCAGCCATTCGGTGGCCTCGCGCAGGGTTTCTGCCGCCTGCCAGACCGGCTCGGCCAGATCCGGCAGGGTGCCGCGGGCGCGCTCGGCCTGTTTCTGAACCTCTTCCAGCAACCGATAGGCCGCCTCGCCGCCGTCCATCATCTTGCGCCCGACCAGATCCATCGCCTGAATCCCGTTCGTGCCTTCATAGATCGCGGTGACCCTTACGTCGCGGTAATATTGCGCCGCCCCGGTTTCCTCGATGAAGCCCATGCCGCCGTGCACCTGCACCCCGGTTTCGGCCACCCGGATGCCGGTCTCGGTGCCGAACGCCTTGGAGATGGGGGTCAGCAGCGCGGCGCGCGCGGCCCAGTCGGCCTCGCCGGTGGCACTTTGCATGTCGATCGCCACGGCGCAGGCCAGCAGGATCGCGCGCGAGGCGAACAGATCGGCGTCCATCTCCAGCAGCATCCGCCGCACATCGGCGTGATCGACGATGGTACCCGAGGGCGTCTTGCCCTGCTTGCGCTCCAGCGCATAGGCCAGCGCGTGCTGATACGCCCCCTCGGCCGCGCCAACGCCCTGACCGCCAACGCCCAGCCGCGCGTTGTTCATCATGGTGAACATCGCCGCCATGCCGCCATGTTCCTTGCCGACCAGCCAGCCGGTGGCGCCATCATACTGCATCACGCAGGTCGGCGAGCCGTGCAGGCCCATCTTGTGCTCAAGGCTGACCACCTTGAGCGTATTGGCCACGCCCGGGTTGCCCGCGTCATCGGGCAGGAACTTTGGCACCAGAAACAGGCTTATGCCCTTGGTTCCCGGCACCCCGTCGGGCAGCCGCGCCAGCACCAGATGGCAGACATTGCCGGCGAAATCATTGTCGCCCCAGGAAATAAAGATCTTCTGCCCGCTCACCGCATAGGTGCCGTCGCCGTTCGGCACGGCCTTTGACGACAGCGCCCCCACGTCCGATCCGGCCTGCGGCTCGGTCAGGTTCATGGTTCCGGCCCATTCCCCGCTGATCAGCTTGGGCAGGTACAGATCCTTGAGCGCATCACTGGCATGGTGCGCCAGCGCCTCGATCTGGCCCTGGCTCATCAACGGGGCCAGTTGCAGCGACAGGCAGGCCGCGCTCATCATCTCGTTGACCGAAGAGGTCACCGTCATCGGCAGCCCCATGCCGCCATATTCGACCGGCGCGCTCATTCCGATCCAGCCGCCCTCGGCGATCGAGGCCCAGCCCTCGGCAAAGCCGGGCGAGCTGCGCAGCTTGCCGTTCTCCAGCCGGGCGGGCTCCAGATCGCCGTTGCGCTGCAACGGGGCCATCACCTCTTCGCACATCTTGCCGGCTTCGGTCAGGATGGCGCTGACAGTGTCGCCATCCGCCTCGGAAAACCGGTCGGTTGCGGCGACCTGATCATAGCCCACCACATGGCGGAACAGGAATTCATACTCTGAAACAGGCGCGCGATAGGGCATTGACGTCCTCTGGTCTGGGCTGTGCGACACCGACGGGCTTGGCTTTCGCCGGTCGCGCAGCTATGGCTCAACATTAGTGGGAATACCTATCCCGCCTCGGCCCACAAGCAACCAGAACGCGGCGTCATTGCCATGGCAACCCCCCCGATCCACCACCAGACCCTCCACCTGAGCGCCAACGCGGCCGATCTGGCCCGCGCCGCCCAGCTGCTTGCCCAAGGGCAACTCGTCGCCTTTCCCACTGAAACAGTCTACGGGCTGGGGGCCGATGCGCGCAATGGCCGGGCCGTCGCCGCGATCTATGCCGCCAAAGGGCGACCCAGCTTCAACCCGCTGATCGTGCATCTGGCCGATACCGACATGGCGCAGACCTATGTAGACTGGAGCGCGACGGCGCAGGCGCTGGCCGAAGCCTTCTGGCCCGGACCGCTGACGCTGGTGCTGCCGCTGCGACCGGGGCACGGGATTTCCGACCTGGTCACAGCCGGGCTCGACACGCTGGCGATCCGGGTGCCCGCCCATCCCACCGCGCGGGCGCTGTTGCGCGCGTTCAATGGGCCGATCTCGGCGCCCTCGGCCAATCCTTCGGGGCGGATCAGCCCGACCACGGCGGCGCATGTGCTGGCCGGGCTGTCGGGCCGAATCGCGGCGGTGGTCGATGACGGCCCCTGCCCGGTCGGGTTGGAATCCACCATCGTCGGGCTGGCGGGCGATCCGGTGCTGCTACGCCCCGGCGGACTGGCGGCAGAGGCAATCGAAGCGGTGCTTGGCCACGCGCTTACCCGGCCCGAAGGTGGCGGCGCGATCAATGCACCGGGGCAGCTCTCGTCGCATTACGCGCCCTCTGAGCGGGTGCGGTTGAACGCCACGACACCACACAAGGGCGAGCTGTTTCTCGGATTTGGCGCTATGACCTGCGATCTGAACCTGTCTCCCTCAGGCGATCTGATGGAAGCTGCAGCCAATCTTTTTGGTCATCTGCATGCGCTCGACGCGCGCGGCCAGCCCATCGCCGTGGCCCCGATCCCCGATCACGGGCTGGGCGCGGCGATCAATGACCGGCTGCGCCGCGCGGCCGCGCCAAGGGGATAGGTCAGACGGAAGGCTCCAACCCGTTGTGCTGACGACACCATCGCAGGCTCACGCCCGCCCGGCGCTCGCCGACAAGGACAGCGGATCGACGCCAAGGGTTTTCAACGCCGCCTCCCACTTTCCACCATCGGAGGGACCAAAGACCAGATCGGGATCCGCATCGGTGGTCAGCCAACCGTTCATCGCGATTTCCGCCTCTAGCTGGCCCTGCCCCCAACCGGCATAGCCCAGCATCAACAGCGCCCGCTGCGGTCCGTTGCCGCTGGCGATATCCTCAAGAATGTCCAGCGTCGCGGTCATGCGAAAGACCTCGCTCACCTCCATCGAATGCAGGCTGGAGTCATAGTCGCTCGAATGCAGGACAAAGCCGCGCGCGGTCTCGACCGGACCACCGAAATACACCGGCATCTGCCCGCGTTCAGGCTGGTCTGGCTTGATGTCGAGCTGTCTCAGAAGATCGATCAACCGCAATTCTGCCGCTGGCTTGTTCACGATCAGCCCCATCGCCCCGTCCTTGCCATGGCTGCACAGGAACACGACCGAATGTTCAAAACGCGGATCGCCCATATCCGGCATCGCGATCAGAAGTTTTCCGGTCAGGTCCATGGCGTTGCGCTCCGGCTCTGGGATCTTGTCGCCTCAACATGGCCCGCAGACCGCCAAGGTGCAAGACCGGGCCTTTGGCGCTGCGGCAAAACGGCGACTAACGGGCTCGTGACTTGGCATTGCAGGCGAGACTCGCCATGTATGGATCATGTTCAGGATGCTCACCACGTTTCTTGTCGCGCTGACGACCCTCACCACGCCCGCACTGGCTGGCGCTGGCGGCGGGCTTGGCAATCTGGTTCAGATCGAGATTCTGGATGGCGGGCCGACCACGCGCGGCACCCATATGGCCGCGCTGCGTCTGACCCTGTCGGATGGCTGGAAAACCTATTGGCGCGCCCCGGGCGAGGCCGGGATTCCCCCCAGCTTTGACTGGCGCGGCTCGCATAATCTGGGCAACGTGGCGATCACATGGCCCGCGCCA
The DNA here is from genome assembly GCF_004348975.1 of Antarcticimicrobium sediminis. GTDB lineage: Bacteria > Pseudomonadota > Alphaproteobacteria > Rhodobacterales > Rhodobacteraceae > Antarcticimicrobium > Antarcticimicrobium sediminis. Next base: position 291,875 of record NZ_SMFP01000003.1, read on the forward strand.
GAGGTGTTTCATACCAACGGCTTGCGCACCATCGGCTACAAACATCAGATGATCCTGCCGGTCGAGGTGACACCGACCAACGACGGCCAGCCTGTGCGCCTGCGCGGGCAAATCGACTTTGGCCTGTGCAGCGATGTCTGCATTCCCGGTACGCTGACCTTTGATCAACAGCTTGACCCGCAAGCCGGGCGCAACCCGGCCATCATAGCCGCCCTTGCCCAACGGCCCTATTCCGCCGCCGAGGCGCAAGTCAGTGCCGCCACTTGCCGGGTGTCACCGATCAAAGGCGGGCTGCGGATCGAGGCACGGATCACCATGCCCTCGGTCGGGGGCGAGGAAATCGCGGTGATCGAAGCGGGCACCCCCGGCGTCTGGGCCGATGAGACCCGGACCCACCGTCAGGGCAACACCCTGATCGCGGCAAGCGATCTGATCAGCGAAACCGGCGGGGCCTTTGCGCTGAACCGCTCCGATATCCGCATCACGGTGCTGGGCGCGCGGCATTCGGTGGATATCCGTGGCTGCGACGCCGGCTGATACGCAGATGACGGCAACGCCCCGTCTTGGTGCCATCGCGGTTCTGGTCGAGGGTGACCGGGTGCTGTTGGCACAACGTGGCAAATCCCCCGACAAAGGGCTTTGGGGATTTCCCGGCGGCCATGTCGAACCCGGCGAGACCGCGTTGGAGGCCGCCCGACGCGAGTTGCGCGAGGAAACCGGGCTAGAGGCGCGCCCCGTCGAATATCTGACCAACATCGACCTGATCCGCCGCGATGAGGCGGGCGAGGTCACCGTTCACTACCTGTTGGCCGCCGTGCTCTGCGCCGATCCGGTGGGCACGCCGCAGGCCGACGATGATGCCCAGGACGTGGCTTGGTTTCCGATCGACCAGATCCGCGCCGGGGCCTTGCCGATGAGCGCACGGGTCGGTGAGGTGATGGAGCTGGCGTTGACCCGCCGCCGGGCGTTGTCGCGATAAAGACGCGCTCACTCAGCGAACCAAACGAACGCGCGCGGCATCAAAGCCTGAAGAGCGCCCACTTAGACCCGCCGTGCGGACCGCGCATAGACCAGCGCCGAGATCAGATAGACCGCCAGCACGATCACCAGCGCGCCCACGGCAAAGGCCAGCAGCGCCGCGCGCACCGCCTCCATCCCGCTCAGCAGCGGCAGCGCCGCGATCAGGGCCTGTGGCAGCCCGCCCTGCACCAGCGCCCAGCCCATGGTCGCCCCGAGCCAGCCCAGCAACAGAACCCCGGCCCCCAGCACCGCGCCCCGCAGCGCCCGGTTGGGGCTGTAAATCGCCCGACGCAGCGCGGTCAGCGGACGCGACACGTCATGCTGCATCGCCACCAGCGCCGGCACCACCAGCAGCACCAGCACCACGCCGAAGCCCAACCCGTAAACCAGCGTGATCACCGTGGGTTTCAGGAACTGCGCCTGCTGCGATTTCTCGTACAACAGCGGCGCCAGCCCCAGCACGGTGGTCAGCGTGGTCAACAACACCGGCCGCAACCGGTCGGCGGCAGCGTCAATGATCGAAGGGATCAGCCCGCGCTCTTTGGCGTATTCGTCGATGGTGCTGACCAGCACGATGGAATCGTTGATGATGATCCCGGTCATGCCCAACAGCCCCACCACCGTAAACATGCTCAGCGGCACGTCCCAGATGTAGTGGCCCCAGATCGTGCCAATCAAGCCAAACGGGATCACCGCCATTACCACCAGCGGCCGGGTCCAGCTGGCAAACACCCAGGCCAGCACCAGATAAATCCCGGTCAGACACAGGATCAGACCGTTGCGCGCATCGCTCAGAAATTCGTTCTCCTGCTCGCTCAACCCCGACAGGGTCCATTCCACCTGCCGTTCGCTGGCGATCTTTGGCAGGATCTCGTCCTTCAGCGCCTGCTGAATTTCGGCCGCCCGCGCCGGGTCATCCTCTGAGATATCGCCGGTTACGCTGATCAGCCGCAGCCCGTTCTCGCGCCGCACAGAGGAAAAGCCGGTGCGCTGCTCGACGCTGACAAGATCGGCAAGCGGCACATAGATGCCAGCCGGCGCGCGCATCTGCGTGCGCTCAAGGAAATCGGCAGACAGCTCGCCCTCCGGCAGTTCGACCCGGATCGTGGCGCTGCGCGGCCCGTCGGGATAGGTCGCCGCCTCGATCCCGTTCAGCCGGTCGCGCAGGGCGCGGCCCAGCGTGTCGATGGTGAACCCCAGCGCCTGCCCCTGCGCGGTCAGGTCAAGGATCAGCTCTTCCTTGTCATAGGCCAGGTTGTCCTCGACCGCCGAGACCTCCGGATAGCGCAACAGCGCCGCCTGCAGATCCTGACTGGCGGACTTCAGGGTTTGTACATCCGCGCCATAGAACTGTACGTCCAGCGCATCGCCGCCAGGGCCGGAACGCCAGCCGCGAAAGCTGATCGTTTCGGCCATCGGGTGGCGGCGCACCGCATCTTGCAATTCAGCCACCAGCGCAAAGCTGGAATAGGGCCGCAGATCGGCGTCGATCAGCTCGATCGAGATGCCGCCCAACAGGTCGGCGTCCTTGGTCTCGACCCCCGCCAGCCCGCGCCCGGCGTTGCCGCCGACCTCGGCCATGACATAATCGAGCGGATTGCGGCCATAGCGTTGCTCGTAATCCTTGCCCAGCTCTTCGGTGGCGCGCTGCATCTCGCGCATCATCGCCAGCGTATCGGCCCGCGTCGCGCCCTCGACCATGGCGAAATTGCCGGTGACCGAGCCGCGTTCAGGCGCGTTGAAAAAGCGCCATTGCACATCGCCGCGGATAAGCAGAGCCAGTTGCCCAGCCAGCACCACGACCACCCCGGCCATCACCACGTAACGCCCCCGGACCACCCAGACCATGAGGTGGCGGAACACATGATCGCGCACCCAGCGAAAGCCCCGGTTCACCACCCGGTTGGGCAGGTCGTACCAATGTTCCTTGGCCGAATGGGCAATGGCGTGGGACATGTGGTTGGGCAGGATCAGGAAACATTCCACCAGCGAGGCCAGCAACACCACGATCACGGTAAAGGGGACATCCTTGATCAGGTCGCCAAAGCGCCCGCCAATCGCGGTCAGGCCGAAAAAGGCGATCACCGTCGTCATCGTCGCGGCCAGCACCGGCATCGCCATGCGCCGCGCCGCATTCTCGGCCGCCGCCACCGGATGTTCCCCCAGTCGCCGGGCGCGGAAATCCGCGTGTTCGCCGATCACGATGGCATCATCCACCACGATGCCCAAGGTGATGATCAGGCCAAACAGGCTGATCATGTTGAAGGTCAGACCAAAGGCATACATCAGGGCAATCGCGGCAAACATCGAGGCCGGGATGCCGGCGGCAACCCAGAAGGCGATGCGCGCGTTCAAGAACAGGAACAACAGCGCCACCACCAGAACCAGCCCCATCAGCCCGTTGTCGAGCAGGATGGTCAACCGGCCCGAGATCGCCTCGGCCCTTGTGCGGATCAGTTCCAGCGTCACCCCCTGCGGCAGGCTCAGCTGCATCTCGGCGGCGACATCCTCGACCTCGTGCTGGATCTTGATCGCATCGCCCCGGTCAGAGCGATCCACCCGGATCGACATCGCCGGATTGGCACCAACGAAATAGCTGCGCGCGCGGTCCACGCCTTCGACCCGGATCTCGGCCACCTCGCCGATGGTCAGCTTGGAGCCGTCGGTATTGGAGCGCAGCACGATCCCCGCGATGTCGTCGCGACTGCGCTTTTCGGTGCCGGTGCGCACGCGGGCATTGGCCCCGGTGACATCGCCAGCCGGGGCGGCGTCGACCTCTGCCGCGATGACGGCGGCGATTTCGGCCATCGTGATGTCATGCTCCATCAAGGCGCGCGAGGGCACCTCGACCACGGTTTCGGGGGCGGCGACACCGCGAATGGTGGTGCGGGTAACGCCCACGGCAAACAGCCGCGTGACCAGTTCATCGGCGAACAGACCCAGCTGTTCCGGGGACACCGGGCCGGTGATCACCACATCCGTCACCCGGTCGCGCCAAGCGCCGCGCCGGACCGAAGGATCTTCGGCGTCTTCCGGCAGGGTGGTGATCGCATCCACCGCCGCTTGCACGTCATCGGTGGCCTGGGCCATGTCCCAGCCCGGTTCGAAATCAAGCGTGATGCTCGCCCAGCCTTCGCGCGAGACGGATTGGGTGCTTTCCACCCCGTCGACCGCCAACAGCGACGGTTCCAGCACCTGCACGATGGCGCCATCCACATCCTCGGGGCCGGCGCCCTCCCATTCGACCGAAACGGTGACGGTCTCGATGACCACATCGGGAAAGAACTGTGCCCGCATGTTGGGGATCGCCGCAGCCCCCAACACCAGCAGCAGCACAAGCAGCAGGTTGGCGGCGGTCTTGTGGCGGGTGAAATAGCTGAGCAGCCCACCGGCCCGCAGCGGAAGATCGCGCGCCATCGCCTAGCCCCCCATCCGGGACTCGATCCGCTCGACCAGTTGCGCCGGCACCTGCGCGCCGCCCAGTTGAGCCAACACGCGGACCTTCATTTCCTTGGGCATGCCGGTATTGGCCTCGACCAAGGCCACCAGCCGCGCGCGCCGCTCGTCGCTAAGGTCCAACATCGCGGCCTCGGACGGGATCGCCTGCGCCTCTTCGCGCAGCGGGCGCACCCGGATGCCCGCCCCCAAAAGAGGCGTGCGCCCGATCACGACCTCGCGCCCCGCAAGCCCCGCGCCGCGCAGCAGCACATCGTCGCCCTGCCGCCGCACCAGTTCCACCGGCAGCGACTCAAGCCGGTCTTCGGCCCCCAGCACAAGCACGGTGTTCGCCCCATCCAGCGCTGAGGCCGGCAGCCGCACCACCTGCTCCAACGGCGGCTCCTCGACCGCGACGGTGACGAAATCGCCCGGTTTGAAGCCCGGCGCGCTGTCCAGTCTTGCATAGATCATGCGCCCGGTCTGCCCCGCGTCGGTTGCCGCGCTGTCGCGGCTGATCCGTCCAAAGGCCACCAGCGCCGCGCCGCTCACATCCAGCGTGGCGGTGACCGGGGCCGGGATCAGATCGCCCGCCCCATCCAGCAGCCGGGCATATTGCGCGGTCGAGACGCGAAAGGCGATCTCCAGCGCGTCGGGGTCGATCAGTTCGGCCAGTTTCTCGTTGGAGGACACCAGCCGCCCCTCGACCACGGTGACATTGGACAGCGTCCCGTCAAAGCTGGCGGTGATCGTGGTATCGGCCAGCGCCCGCGCGGCATCGGCCAGGGCGATGCGCGCACGGGCCTGCCGGGTTTCCCCCTGATCCACCCGCGCCTCGGACTGGGCCACGACCTGACGCCGCGCCAGAACCGCCTGCCGCGCGGCCGCCAGCGCCAGTTCGGCCACCTCGACCGTGGCAGCGGTGCCGACGCCACGCTCTTGCAGGCCGGTCTGACGCAGGAACGCACGGTTGCGCAGATCCTCCTGATCGCGGGCGGCGGACAATTCGTCCTGCGCAAGGATCAGTGCACGGGCGGCGTCGCGCTGTTCGGCCTCGGCATCCAGCAGATCGCTTTTGGCCCGGTCCAATGTCGATTGCGCATCCGCCGGGTCAAGCTGCGCCAACAGCTGTCCCGCCGTGACACTGCCGCCATCCTCGAACCCTTCGGCCAGCGCGATCACCCGCCCGCCGACCGCGGCGCGCAGTTCCAGCGTGCGACGGCTTTCGACCTGACCAAAGGCAGGCAGAACCGGGGTCACGGTTCCCATCCGGGCGGTCCGCAGATTGACGGCAAAGACCCGCTCGCGCGCTTGTGGCGGGCGGTTGTCCTCGGCCATACGGCTTTGCACCGCGCCCATCACCAGTTGCCCGGCATAGATCAACAACGCCAGCATGACAGACGCAAGGAACAGCCCGGTCAGACTTTGCCGCAAGAACCGCATTTTCACCTACTCTCCGGGTCGCACACCAAGGATACTCTATAAGGCCCCCGCGCCCTGTAAAAAGCGAGGGTGCGCGGGGTAACCAAGATGTTATACGGTGCCAGAGCCTATTTCCGTCGCTGGTTTTCGCTCAGGCGCGGAAAAATCTCGACGAAGTTGCACGGCTTATGGCGGTAATCCAGTTGCAGCGACAGGATTTCATCCCAGCCGTCCTTGCAGGCACCGGGGCTGCCGGGCAGCGCAAACAGATAGGTGCCGCCCGCGACGCCGCCGGTAGCACGCGATTGCACCGCCGAGGTGCCGATCTTTTTCATCGACACTATGGTAAAGACGGTGGCAAAGGCTTCGATCTCTTTCTCGTACACATCGCGGTGCGCTTCGACCGTCACATCCCGCCCGGTGAGGCCGGTGCCGCCGGTGGAGATCACCACGTCGACCTCCGGGTCGGCGACCCAAGCGCGCAGTTGATCGGCGATTTGGTCCCGCTCGTCGTGCAGGATCTTGCGATCGGCAAGGGTGTGGCCCGCCGCCGTGATGCGATCGACCAGAACCTGGCCCGAGCGGTCCTCGTCCAGCGAGCGGCTGTCAGAGACGGTCAGCACCGCGATGCGGACCGGGATGAAGTCCTTGCTTTCGTCAATTGGCGACATGGCGTTCAGGTCCTCTCAAAACTGGCTATCAAAACGGGGGGCCGGCAGGGCCAGCGCCCTGCGCAAAGGGATTATGATGCGACGTCGAACCAAGTGCCTGCGGGGCCAAGGTTGACCACCTCGGACACGCCGATATGGCCGCGCTCGCCCCAGCAGTCGTGGATATGACCGCAAAGCACCAGTGGCGGGGCGATGCGTTCGATGGCGGCGCGGACCGCCTCCGACCCCACCGACAGCCCCTGCGAGGTGCGGTCGGCCACGCCCTTGGGCGGCGAATGGGTGATCAAGATGTCGGCGCCCTCACAAGGCGCCAGAAGCGCGGCGGCCTCCTCCTCCGTCAGGTTCCAGGACCACGCGCCAAAAGGGGGGGCAGGCACCCCGCCGCCCAGACCGAAGATTTTTATCCCAGCGATCTCGGCCCCTTCTCCGTGCAGAACAGTGGCCCCGGGCAAGGCCGCAGCCCGCAACTCATCGGCGCTTTCCGCGTTGCCCGGCACCAGCACCATCGGCGCGGGGATGCCCGACAGCAGCTCCATCGCCTGATCGAGCCCTTGGCGCATGTTGCAGAAATCCCCCGCACCGATCACCAGATCGGCCCCGCCGCTGGCCGCGACCAGATCTGCCGCCGCAGGGCGGGACAGATGCAGGTCGGAAAAGGCAAGAATTCTCATCCTCTCTCCCCTCAGTCTCTCCACTCACTTCAACTTGGCCCGCACCTCCAGCAGATCGGCCCAAGCCTCTCGCTTCTCCGCAGGATGGCGCAACAGATGGGCCGGGTGGACCATCGGCAGCACCGGCTTGCCCAGCGCCTGTTCCCACGATCCGCGCAATCGCGTGATGCCGCGCTTGCCCAGTACCGCCTGACAACTGACATTGCCCATCAGGACGATCACCTTGGGGTCGATCAATGCGACATGACGTTCCAGAAACGGTTTCATCATGGCGATCTCATCCGGGCGCGGCTCGCGATTCTGCGGCGGGCGCCAGGGCATCACATTGGTGATATAGACATCGACCTGCCGCGACATCCCGATCGCCGCCAGCATCCGGTCGAGCAGATGCCCGGCCGGGCCGACAAAGGGACGCCCCTCGCGGTCCTCTTCCCGGCCCGGAGCCTCGCCGATGATCATTACCGGCGCGCCGGGCGCTCCGTCGGCAAAGACCAAGTTGCGGGCGCCTTTTTTCAGCTCACAGTGTTCAAACCCATCCATCGCGGCGCGCAACGCCTCTATCGTCGGGGCCGCCTGCGCCGCGGTACGGGCAACCTCGACCGGGTCAAGCTTGGGTCGTGGCCGCGCGGCGGGCGAGGCGGTTTCGGCAGCGACAGCCGCCACCTTGGGCACAGGCCGCAGCTTGTCCGGCAAGTCATAACGGTTCACCGGCGTGTCGCCGATGGCGTCGGTTGCTCCCAACTCGATCTGCCATTCAAGCAGCGCGCGGGCGGTATGAAAGTCAATCTGCGATTCCATGGCCGGACCCTAACGCCGAAACCGATCCCGCAAAAGCGCATAGCGCGCGGCATTGCGCGGCGGCGCGCATCAATGGGCGATCGTACAGAGGGGCACATTGATTGATTGGCGAATGAATGGCGCCAAAGCCACCAAAGGGGGCGCGGCCGATGTTGCCCCGCCTGCCCGGCCTTTCTATAAGCAGAGCAGCAGACAAGCCGGAGCGCCGCCCGCATGACCTTTGCCCACCGTCACCTTCTGGGAATCGAACAGCTTTCCCCGCAGGATATCACCACGATCCTGGATCTGGCTGAAACCTATGTCGATCTGAACCGCCAATCGGCCAAACATTGCGATGTGCTGTCCGGTCTGACCCAGATCAACATGTTCTTTGAGAACTCCACCCGCACCCAAGCCAGTTTCGAACTGGCGGGCAAGCGGCTGGGGGCCGATGTGATGAACATGGCGATGCAGGCCAGCTCGATCAAAAAGGGGGAAACCCTGATCGACACGGCGATGACGCTGAACGCGATGCATCCCGATCTTCTGGTGGTGCGCCACCCGCATTCCGGCGCGGTGGACCTGTTGGCGCAAAAGGTGAATTGCGCGGTGCTGAACGCCGGCGACGGACGCCACGAACACCCGACGCAGGCGCTGCTTGACGCGCTGACCATCCGGCGGGCCAAGGGGCGGCTGCACCGGCTAAGCATCGCGATTTGCGGCGATATCGCGCACAGCCGCGTGGCACGCTCGAACCTGTTGCTGCTGGGCAAGATGGAAAACCGCATCCGCCTGATCGGACCGCCGACCCTGATGCCCTCTGGCATCGGCGAGTTCGGGGTCGAGGTCTATGACGACATGCGCAAGGGACTGCGCGATGTCGACGTGGTGATGATGCTGCGACTTCAAAAGGAACGGATGGACGGCGGCTTTATCCCCTCCGAACGGGAATATTACCACCGCTACGGGTTGGATGCGGAAAAGCTGGCGCTGGCCAAACCGGACGCCATCGTGATGCACCCGGGTCCGATGAACCGGGGGGTGGAAATCGACGGCACGCTGGCCGACGACATCAACCGAAGCGTGATTCAGGAACAGGTCGAAATGGGCGTGGCGGTGCGCATGGCCGCGATGGAACTGCTGACCCGCCCCCTGACGACAGGGGCGGCGGTATGAGCGACGACGGGCTGATCGTACCTGAGGACGAGTATGGGCGCATCCGGGTGTTTGCGCTGGACATGCCCCCCGAGCGGGCAGATTTCCTGCGCGAGCCGGGCGCCGCCGATCAGGTGCTGGGGCTGGCCGGGCTCGACCCGACGCAGATCGACGTGATCCGCGTTGCCGATCTCGAGGAACTGGGGCTGACAGGATATCTGACCGAAGGCTGCGGGCTGAGCAAAGAGCAGATCGCGCCGGACCGGGCAATGCTGGAGGCGCTGGACGGCTATGTTCTGGTGCTGCGCAGCCGCGCGTTCAAGGGGGCTGCCGCTGTGCTGGCGCCAGAGCCGGACGTGCGATTGATCGCCACCTATGACGAACCCAGCCCGGACTGGCGCGCGCAACCGCTGCGCAGCGACAGCGCCGCCCCCTATTCCGCCCCGCGCCTGTCCCCTCGGGCCGCGCGGGCGCAGGCGCGGCGCATTGGCGGCAGTCTGTTCGCGGCGGTGATCGTGGTGATCGCGCTGGTCCTGTGGTGGGGGGTCTTCTGATGGGCACACAACAGTTCACCGCCGACCGCAGCGCCTATTTGCGCACCAATGCCTGGCTGGCGGCGCTGGCCATGACAAGCGCGATGGCGCTGCTTTGGGTCATGGGCAACGCGCATGTCTGGACCGGCGCGGTGGCCGGGCTGGCGGCCATCATCGTGCGCGGCTGGTATCTGGCCTCGGAAGAACTGACGGCGGTCTGGGAGATGGACGGCGAGCGGATCACCGGCCCCGGCGGACGGCAGGTGTCGCTGGACCAGATCAGCAAGGTCCGAAAAATGGGCAGTTTTGTACAAGTCATCACCCGAAACGGCGACAAACACCTGATCAAGTATCAGGCCGACCCCGACGCCACGGTGGCGGCCATCGAAAGGGCAGCGGCATGAGCGAGCTTTATTTCACCAACGCCCGCCTGATCGACCCCGAGGCCGGGACCAACGCGCTCGGCTGGCTGCGGGTCGCGGACGGGCAGATCGCGGCGACCGGCGCAGGCGATGCGCCACGCGCCCCGGCGGGCACGACGGTGATTGACTGCGGCGGCAAATGTCTGGCCCCCGGGATCGTCGATCTGGGCGTCAAGGTCTGCGAGCCGGGCGAGCGGCACAAGGAAAGCTATCGCAGCGCCGGGCGGGCGGCGGCGGCGGGAGGCGTGACCACCATCGTGACCCGCCCCGATACCGCCCCGACCATCGACAGCCCCGAAACGCTGGAATTCGTCACCCGCCGGGCGCAGGCCGATGCGCCGGTGAACGTGGTGCCGATGGCGGCGCTGACCAAGGGGCGGCAGGGGCGTGAGATGACCGAGATCGGCTTTCTGATGGATGCCGGTGCCGTCGCCTTTAGCGATTGCGACCACGTGGTCGCCGATGCCAAGGTGCTGTCGCGCGCGCTGAGCTATGCCCGTGCGCTGGGGGCACTGGTGATCGGCCACCCGCAGGAGCCGGGGCTGAGCAAGGGCGCGGCCGCTACCAGCGGCAAGTTCGCCAGCCTGCGCGGATTGCCGGCGGTGTCGCCGATGGCCGAGCGGATGGGGCTGGACCGCGATATCGCGCTGCTGGAGATGACCGGGGCGCGCTATCACGCCGACCAGATCACCACCGCCCGTGCCCTGCCGGCGCTGGAGCGGGCCAAGGCCAACGGGCTGGACATCACCGCCGGGGTTGGCATCCACCACCTGACGCTGAATGAATTCGACGTCGCCGATTACCGCACCTTCTTCAAGCTGAAGCCGCCGCTGCGGGCCGAGGATGATCGTCAGGCGGTGATCGAGGCGGTGCGCACTGGGCTGATCGACGTGATCTGCTCGATGCACACGCCGCAAGACGAAGAGAGCAAGCGGCTCCCCTTCGAGGAGGCCGCGAGCGGCGCTGTCGGGCTGGAGACGCTGCTGCCTGCTGCGATGCGGCTGTATCACGCGGGCGCGCTGGACCTGCCGACGCTGTTTCGCGCCATGAGCCTGAACCCCGCCAAGCGTCTCGGGCTGGCCTCAGGCCGGTTGAGCGCGGGGGCCCCGGCCGATCTGGTGCTGTTCGATCCGGACGCGCCCTTTGTGCTGGACCGCTTCACGCTGCTGTCGAAATCCAAGAACACACCCTTCGACGGCGGCCGCATGCAGGGCCGCGTGCTGGCCACCTATGTCGGCGGCGCGCCCGTCTATCGGAGAGACTGATGCCCGAGCTCACATCCCCCGCCGCAACGCTGATCCTGTGGGCCGTGATCGGCTATGGGCTGGGCGCGATCCCCTTTGGCATGGTGTTGGCGCGGCTCATGGGGTTGGGCAATCTGCGCGAGATCGGCTCGGGCAATATCGGCGCCACCAATGTGCTGCGCACCGGCAACAAGAAGGCGGCGGCGCTGACGTTGCTGCTGGATGGCGGCAAAGGGGCGGCGGCGGTGCTGCTGGCGCGCTTATTCGCCGGTGAGGACGCGGTGATGCTGGCCGGGTTCGCGGCCTTTATCGGCCATTGCTACCCGGTCTGGCTGGGGTTTCGGGGCGGCAAGGGCGTGGCGACCTTTGTCGGCCTGTGGCTGGCTCTGGCCTGGCCGGTGGGGATCGCCTGCTGCCTGACATGGATCAGCGTCGCCCTGTTCAGCCGGATGTCCTCGATGGCGGCGCTGACGGCAGCTGCGGCCTCGACCCTCTGGGCGGTCGGGCTGGGATATGGCCACACCCTTGTGCTCGGCGTCGCGCTGACGCTGCTGGTGTTCTGGCGTCACCGCAGCAATATCACCCGCATCCGGGCCGGAACCGAGCCGAAGATCGGGCAGAAATAGAGCGCACGGAAATAGAGTACGCCGAACCGGGGGAATCGCCCGGACCGCGCCTCAGGGGATCAACCGCTCCAACGCGCGGCCATTGGCCCAGGTGCCGTGCAATTCGCCGTTGGGCATGCGCACATAGACCACCGGATACTCCGCCCCCCAGTCGATCCAGATGATATCGCCGTTGCGGGTGCCGGTGCCATCATAGCTTTGGCCGCCGACGCGCCAACTCAGGTGGACCATGGCGCCCTGCTCGCCGATCGCGACGGTGCCGCGATAGGCCGAGCCGTCGGGATTGCGCCCCTCGACCCGGTAGCCCCCGGCGATCGACTGTGCCGCCAATGGGGCGGCCAGCGTGAGCATCGCCGCCGCCATCCCCCCCATGAGCGCGCGGCGGCCCCATTTCACGACTGTCATATCTTTGCCCCCCTGATCTGCTGACATCTGTCTGTATCAGGGCAGTCTGGCCCGGAACCGGGCCGCTGTCACCCCTGCCAGCGGACCAGCACGGGGCGAACAGCGGGTGGATCAGTAGGCTGAGGCGTCGTAGATCCGGTCGAGATCACCGTTCCAATCGCCGTTGTAGTGCTGCAACAGCTCGTCCGCCGGGGTCATGCCGGTTTCGACGCTGTCCTCCAGCGCGTGCAGGAAATGGCGTTCGTCCTGCACCATGCCGCCCAGCCCCGGACGCGCGCGCACCTTGAGACCGGACCGCGCGATATCCACGACCTGGGTTGCAAGATCCAGCATCTTGCGCCCGCCGACTTCGGCGTGAAGCCCGTCTTTGGCCGCGCCAAGACGCCAAGCCTCGCGAGTCTCGGTATCCCAGTCCTTGACCAGATCCCAAGCGGCGTCCAGCGCGCCCTGATCATAGGTCAGCCCGACCCAGAAGGCCGGCAGCGCGCAGAGCCTGCGCCACGGACCACCATCGGCGCCGCGCATCTCGATGAATTTCTTCAGCCGCGCCTCGGGGAAGGCGGTGGTCAGGTGATCGGCCCAATCGCTGAGCGTCGGTTTTTCGCCGGGCAGCGCCGGCAGCTCGCCCTTGAGGAAATCGCGGAACGATTGCCCCAGCGCGTCAATGTACTTGCCATCGCGATAGACGAAATACATCGGCACATCGAGCATGTACTGGACCCAGGCTTCGAACCCGAAGCCCTCGTCAAAGACAAAGGGCACCATGCCGGTGCGCGCCGGGTCGAGATGCTGCCAGACCCAGGAGCGATAGGATTTCATGCCGTTGGGCTTGCCCTCGAAAAACGGCGAATTGGCAAACAGCGCGGTGGCGACCGGTTGCAGCGCAATGGCCACGCGCATCTTTTGCACCATGTCGGCCTCGGAGCCGAAATCAAGATTGACCTGCACCGTGCAGGTGCGCCGCATCATGGTGGTGCCAGTGGTGCCGACCTTGTCCATATAGGCGTTCATCAACTTGTAGCGGCCCTTGGGCATCAGCGGCATCTGCTCATGCATCCAGATCGGCGCGGCGCCCAGCCCGATGAATCCGACGCCGATCTCGTCGGCGATATCCTTGACCTCGCGCAGGTGTTCATTCACCTCGTCGCAGGTCTGGTGGATGGTCTCCAGTGGTGCGCCCGAAAGCTCCAGCGCCCCGCCCGGTTCCAGCGAAACATTGGCGCCGTCTTTTTCCAGCCCGATCAGATGATCGCCTTCGCGGACCTCGGCCCAGCCATAGCGATCGCGCAGCCCCTCAAGCACGGCCCGGATCGAGCGTTCGCCGTCATAGGGCAGCGGATTGTGGGTGTCTTTGCAATAGCCGAACTTTTCGTGTTCGGTGCCGATGCGCCAATCCTCTTTCGGCTTGCAGCCGTCCGCGAGGTATTCGGCCAGTTGTTCGTGCCGTTCGATCGGGCCGCCGCCAGACTGGGGGATGGACATTCGCGCACTCCGATACTGCTTGCTTTCGTTTCCGGTGGGCAGTGGTGCGGGGAAATGCCGGGACTGTCAATGCAGCCTTTGATGCGCAAGCCGCATTGGACGGCGTTCCCAGATCACAACCGCATGAGCGGTGTCGCGTTTCAGCTCGGCCAGCATCCGCTCGGTGCGCAGACCCGGCAGGGCGGCGAAGACGTCGAACAGATTGCCAGCGCCCTCGGCATTGACCGGGATATGCAGGATCGGGCGGCCCGGTTCCTCCAGCACCCAATGGGCCGGTTGCGCGCTGGGATCGAGCACCAGCCGCTCCAGATCGCGGACCGAGACCGAGCCGCCGGACAGCGGGCCCATATAGGTGATTTCGCCCTCGTCCACCAGAACGACACCGGGGCCGCCCCCGGTGGCGCGAAAGCGGGCGCGCTGAAAGCCGATCACGGCAAGACCGGCGCCAGCAAGCCCCAGCGCCCAGCCGATCCAGCCCAGCAGACCGCCCGTTCCCAACGCCCAATACAGCCCCAGCGCCACCACGCCAGCGCCCAGCAGCGCCTCGCGCCAGCGCGCCAATGCGGCGCGGGCCTCGGGGCGGATAAAGCTCATCGCCAGTCCCCCAGCGCGGTTTGCCACAGGGTGAGTGCGGCCACGGCAGCGGTATCGGCGCGCAGGATTCGCGGACCAAGCGCCACGACGTGGGCCTGTGGCAGGGCGTGCAGGCGGGTGCGCTCGGCGGGTGAAAACCCACCCTCGGGGCCGATCAGGATCGCCCAAGGGCCGGGCGTGGCCCCCGCAAGCCCCTTGAGCACACCGGCCTCAGCCTCGTCGCAGAACATCAACTGCCGCTCCTCGGGCCAGTCGGCCAGCAGGCGGTCGAGCTTTTGCAAATCGGTGACCTCGGGCACGACTGTGCCGCCGCATTGCTCGGCGGCTTCGATGGCATGGGCCTGCAGCCGGTCCTGCCGAATGCGGTCGGAATTTGTGAACTCGGTCTGCACCGGCACGATCCGCGCCGCGCCCATCTCGGCCGCCTTTTCGACGATGAAATCGGTGCGCGCCTTTTTGATCGGCGCGAACAGCAGCCAAAGATCGGGGGGCATCTGCAATGGCCGGCTCTGTTCGACGCAGGCCAGAACGCCGCCACGCTTGCCTGACTCGGCCACGGTGGTGCGCCATTCCCCGTCGCGCCCGTTGAACAGCGCCACCGGATCGCCCAGCCCCAGCCGCATCACCCCAAAGAGGTAATGCGCCTGTTCCCGCGTCAGAGGAACCGATTGCCCCGCCCCCAGCGGGTGCTCTACATACAGCCTGACTTTTGCCTTCATGCGAGACTACATATGCAACCTGAAAGCCCAATGCCAGACAGGACCGCGACAGGACAGGTCGCAGATGCGGTCAAGGGAAACTGGGTCGACCGGTTGGCACCGCCGGCAACGCGGCCCTATCTGCGGCTGTCGCGCGCCGACCGACCGATCGGCACCTGGCTGCTGCTGCTGCCGTGCTGGTGGGGGTTGGCGCTGGCGATGCTGTGGGACCAGTCGCCGCGCTGGGGCGATCTGTGGATCTTTGTCGCCTGCGGGTTGGGCGCCTGGCTGATGCGCGGGGCGGGCTGCACATGGAACGACATCACCGACCGCGATATTGACGGCAGCGTCGAGCGCACGCGTTCGCGCCCGATCCCCTCGGGGCAGGTCAGCATCAAGCAGGCGGTGGCCTATATGGGCGCGCAGGCGCTGGTGGCCTTTGCAATCCTGCTCACGTTTAACTCCGCCGCCATCGTGCTGGGGTTTCTGTCGCTGTTGCCGGTGGCGGTCTATCCCTTTGCCAAGCGGTTCACCTGGTGGCCGCAGGTGTTTCTGGGCCTTGCCTTCAACTGGGGCGCACTGCTGGCCTGGACGGCGCATACCGGGTCGCTGCACTGGGCCCCGGTGATCCTGTATGTCGCCGGGATCTGCTGGACGCTGTTCTATGACACCATCTATGCCCATCAGGACGCCGAGGATGACGCGCTGATCGGGGTCAAATCCACCGCCCGGCTGTTTGGCGAGGCAAGCCCACGCTGGCTGCGCCTTTTTCTGGTGTTGACGCTGGCGCTGATGGCGGTGGCGGTGATCGTGGCGGTGACGCCGCAGGGGTCAGGTCTGGCGCTGCTGCTGGCGCTGGCCGGTCTTTGCGCGATGGGCCTGCACATGGCTTGGCAATTGCGCCAATTCGACCCCGACGACAATGCGCTTTTGCTGCGCCTGTTCCGTGCCAACCGCGACACCGGCTTGATTCCGCTCATCTTCTTCCTTGTTGCGGTGCTGGCATGATTGCACCCTCGTCCCCCCGACGGTATGACATTCGCATTCCAACGAGTAGAAGACCGATCCGTTGATGCGCATTTCCTCCCTTTTCGCCGTCGGCCTGACCTTTGTTGTCGCAGCCATTCTCAGCCTTGTCGCCGCCGGTTTCGCGGTCTCTGCGGTGGAAGATTCCACCGAGATCGGCGTGCGCCGATCCCTCGACGACGCGGGCCATCACTGGGCCGAGGTCGAAGCCGACGGGCTGCGGGTGGTTCTGGCAGGCATCGCGCCGGACGAGGCGACCCGGTTCAATGCCATCACCGTCGCCGCCCAGGTTGTGGACGCTGCCCGCGTCATCGACAACATGGAGATCGCCCCCACCGCCGACCTGACGCCGCCACGGTTTTCGATCGAGGTTCTGCGCAATGACAGCGGCATCTCGATCATCGGGCTGGTGCCGGTCGAAACCGACCGCGACGATCTGGTCGCTGAACTGAAGGATATTGCCGGGACACAGAAGGTGGCCGACCTTCTGGAGACCGCCGCCTATCCCACCCCCGAGGGCTGGGACGCGGCGATGCAATACGCCGTCGAGGCGCTGCGGGCACTGCCACGCTCGAAAGTGTCGGTCAGCGCCGGACAGGTCAAAATCACCGCCATCGCGGACAGCCGCGAGGCCAAGGCCGCGCTGGAGCGCAAGCTGACCCGCGCCGCACCGGCGGGGCTGCGGCTGGGGCTGGAGATCGCCGCGCCGCGCCCGGTGATCACGCCGTTTTCGCTGCGCTTTATCATCGACGAAAACGGCGGGCATTTCGATGCCTGCTCCGCCGAAACCGACGCCGCAGGCGCGCGCATTCTGGCCGCCGGTCGGGCCGCCGGGTTGAGCGGCGAAGCCAGCTGCACCATCGGGATGGGCGTGCCCTCGCCCAACTGGGCGCGCGCAGCTGAGCTGAGCCTGTCGGCACTGGCCAAACTGGGGGCCGGATCGGTCACCTTTGCCGATGCCGATATCACGCTGGTCGCGGCGCAGGGCACCAATGCCGGGCTGTTCGACGCCGTGGTGGGCGAGTTGGAAAACGACCTGCCCGAGGTCTTCGCGCTGCACGCGGTCCTGCCCGCCCCCAAGGACACCGCCGGTGGTCCGCCGGAATTCATCGCCACCCGCAGCCCCGAGGGGCTGGTGCAATTGCGCGGCCGGCTGAACGACGACAACCTGCGGCGCATGGCCGACAGCTATGCCCGGGCGCGGTTCGGATCGGAAAGCGTCCATACCGCCGCGCGCCTGGTCGAGGGGCTGCCGGCAGATTGGCCGGTGCGGGTTCTGGCCGGGCTGGAGGCGCTGTCGAAACTGGCCCATGGGGTGGTGACCGTTTCGCCCGACTCGGTACGTCTGAGCGGGGTCACCCACGATGAAGAAGCCAGTGCCGATATCGCCGGGCTGTTGTCGGACAAGCTGGGCGAGGCCGAGGATTTCACGCTCGACATTACCTATCAGGCGCCGCCGGAACCGGTGGCCGCCTCCCCCGAGCCAGAAGAATGCGAACGCCGCCTGAGCGCGGCGCAGGAGACAGGCAAGATCACCTTTGAGCCGGGCTCGGCCACCATCGCGGCCGCCTCGCAGGGCATCATGAACCAAATCGCCGATATCCTGACCGAATGCCAGGATCTGCGGCTGGAGATTCAAGGCCATACCGACAGCCAAGGCCGCGAGGAGATGAACCTCACCCTCAGCCAGTCGCGGGCGCAATCGGTGCTAAACGAACTGCGCGCGCGCCGCGTTCTGACCGCAAGCTTTGTCGCCGTCGGCTATGGCGAGACCCGCCCGATCGCCCCCAACGACACCGAAGCGGGGCGCGAGGCAAACCGCCGGATCGAGTTTCGCCTGATCCGGCCCGGCAACGAGGCCGAGGAAGAAAGCACATTGGACGCGGTGGCCGAGGAAACCCCGATCACCGAACCTGCCGACGACAACGCGGCCCCCATGGATGACGCAGGCAACGACGAAGAGACTGGCGCGGAACCTGAGACCGACAGCAGCGGAGAGACAAGCGAATGAA
Organism: Antarcticimicrobium sediminis; assembly: GCF_004348975.1. GTDB lineage: Bacteria > Pseudomonadota > Alphaproteobacteria > Rhodobacterales > Rhodobacteraceae > Antarcticimicrobium > Antarcticimicrobium sediminis. The sequence continues at coordinate 310,068 of NZ_SMFP01000003.1, forward strand.
CAGAACTGAGTTCATCATCACCACGGCGATCATCCTGTTCATCGCCTTTCTCGTCGGTTGGTTCGCCCATTGGCTGCTGCACCGCTTTTCCCGCGTCAATCAAAGCGACGTGGCCGATCTGGACCGGATGAGCCAGGAGTTGCATGAGGCCGAGGAAACCCGCGATCAGGCCATCACCTACCTGCAACAACGCGAGGCCGAGCTGACCAACCAGCTGTCTCAGACCGAAGCCGAGTTGAAGGCGGCGATGGATGGGTTGCGCGACGTCCGGCGCGAAGCAGAAGAGATGCGCGCGCATCTGGACCGCGTCAGACAGGCGCAATAACCGGCCCAATATCAGGCGCAGTAGGCGCGCGCCGCTCTTTCTGAAACACGGATCTTTCTGAAACAGGCGGGGACGCGGGGACGGATCTAAGCCGGTGCTGCGGCGCACGCGGATTTGGGCGCGCTCACCAGCGGATTACCAGCGCTCGAGCGCGTCTTCGTCCGCATCCTTGGCTGCGACCCAATCGGCCCCCTCCGCAGTGATTTCCCGTTTCCAGAACGGCGCCCGCGATTTCAGGTAATCCATCAGGTATTCGGCCGCCTCGAAAGCGTCTTTGCGGTGCGATGCGGCGGTTGCGACCATCATGATCATCTCGCCCAAGGCCAAGCGACCATGGCGATGAATCACCAGAACGTCTCCCAATGCCCAGCGGGTCGCGGCCTGCGTCGCGATCTCGGTGATCGCCTTTTCGGTCATGCCCGGGTAATGCTCGATCTCCATCGCCTGCAACCCGCCCCCGGGCAGGTCGCGCACGACGCCGGTAAAGGTCACGACGGCCCCGGCGCCATCCAGACCGGCGGCAAAGGCGTTGGCCTCGTCTCCCAGATCGAAAGCTGCCGTTTGAACCGCGATCCGCATCAGCTCAGCCGCCCGTCATCGGCGGGAAAAAGGCCACCTCGCGCACACCGGCAAGCGGGGCGTCGAAATCGGACAGATCCTGATCCAGCGCCACGCGCAGCGCGCTGAGATCGGCAAAGGCGGCGGCATAGCGATCTTCGCGCGCGCGCAGCTCTTCGACCAGATCGGCCACAGTGGCGGCATCGGTCTCGACCGTCTCGCGCGGCAGGCCGATGCGTTCGCGCACCCAAGCGAAATAGAGAACCTCCATCAGCGCCCCTCCCTCAAATGCGGCAAGGCTTTACGTAGGTAATCCAAGCCGGTGATCAAGGTCAGCGCGGCCGCGATCCACAGCAGCCACAGCCCCAGCCGCCCCGACCAGATCATGCCATCCTGCATCAATCGCAACCCGTGCAGATCCTCGACCTCTCCATTCAGGACCTGCAGCAAAAGCGCCTCGTCCATGCCCCAAGAGTTCATCACCAAATGATGTTCAAAGATGCCCTGCGAGAACAGCGTCGCGATGGCGATCATCTGCGCCGTCGTCTTCCACTTGGCCAGTTTGGTGACCTTGAGCGTGCCGGCGGTGTCGCCGAGGTATTCACGCAACCCCGCGACGAAGACCTCGCGAAACAGGATCACCGTGGCAGGCAGCACCAACCAAGGGGTCCAATGCTTGGCCGCATAGCCGACAAGGATCATCAGCGCGATCACCACCATCGCCTTGTCGGCAATCGGATCAAGCATCGCGCCCAACTTGGTTTCCTGTTTCCACGCCCGCGCCAGATAGCCGTCAAACCAGTCCGTCACCGCCGCGCCGACGAACAGCACCAGCGCATACCAGTCAGCATAGGGGCGGGAGAAATAGAGAAACATCACGGCAAGACCGGGGGCCGCGAGAAGCCGCAGAAGGGTCAGGGTATTTGGCACATTCCAACGCATGCGCGGACCCTATACGCGCAATTTGAAATGTGGAAGCGGGCGCAGCAGAAATCTGCACGGGAGCAAGCCGTGGCGCGCGCGCAGCACAGACCTTGGGCGGGGACATTTTCAGCCAGGGCAAAAGGGGCTGCCAGAAATCGCCGCCGCTGGCGAACTGCTGACCGGGATCAAAGCGGAGCAACGGCCCCGCGCCCTACCCCTTTTCGTGGAAGAAATCATAGACGGTTTCGGCCAGCGTGTCGGAAATCCCATCCACCGCCTTGAGATCGGCCAGATTGGCACGACCGACCGCCTTGGCACTGCCGAAATGCGTGAGCAAAGCGCGTTTGCGGGTGGCACCGACGCCGGGAATATCGTCGAGCGGATTGGCGCTCATCGACTTGGCGCGCTTGGCGCGATGGGTGCCGATCGCGAAACGGTGCGCCTCGTCTCGCAGGCGCTGGACGAAGTACAGCACCGGGTCATTGTGGCGCAGCGCAAAGGGCGATTCGCCGATGCGGTGAAACTCTTCCTTGCCTTGGTCGCGGTCGATCCCCTTGGCGACGCCGACCATCGGGATATCCTCGACCCCGTATTCCTCCATGATGCCATAGACCGCGCTGACCTGCCCGGCGCCGCCGTCGATCAGCAACAGGTCTGGCCAAAGCCCCTTGTTGCGATCGGGGTCTTCTTTCAACAGCCGGGTGAAGCGGCGCGTCAGCACCTCTTTCATCATGCCGAAATCATCGCCGGGGGTCAGGTCGTCGCCGCGAATGTTGAACTTGCGATAGCTGTTCTTCATGAACCCGTCCGGGCCCGAGACGATCATGCCCCCAACCGCATTGGTGCCCTGAATATGCGAGTTGTCGTAAACCTCGATCCGCTGCGGCGGCGCCTCCAGCCCAAAAGCCTCGGCCAGCCCCTGCAACAGCCGGATCTGGGTGGCGCTTTCCGACATGCGGCGGGCGAGGCTTTCGCGGGCATTGCGCAACGCGCCAGAGACCAGTTCGGCCTTTTCGCCGCGTTGCGGGACAAGAAGCTCGACCCTGCGCCCGGCCTTTTCCGACAGCGCCTCGGTCATCAGATCGGCGTTCTCGATCGCATCCGAAACGATCACCTGACGCGGCGGTTCCTTGTTGTCATAGAACTGACCAAGAAAGGCCTCCATCACCTCGGCTGCGGACACATCGGCGCCGACCCGGGGATAGAAATCGCGGTTGCCCCAGTTCTGATTGGAGCGGATGAAAAAGACCTGAACGCAGGCCTGCCCGCTATCCATATGCAGCCCGATCACATCGGCCTCGGACACGCCACGCGGGTTGATCCCCTGCGCGGTCTGCACCGATGTCAGCGCGCGGATGCGGTCGCGCAGCGCCGCAGCGCGTTCGAATTCCATCTCGTCAGAGGCCAGCTGCATCTGTTCGGCCAGTTCCTCCTGCACCTTGGTCGAGCGGCCCGACAGGAAGCGTTCGGCGTCACGGACCGCCTCGGCATACTCCGTCTCGGAGATCAGGCCGGTGCAGGGCGCGCTACAGCGTTTGATCTGATGCAACAGGCAAGGACGCGTGCGGCTGGTGAACATCGCGTCGGTGCAGTTGCGCAGCAGGAACGCCTTTTGCAACTGGTTCAGCGTCCGGTTCACCGCGCCGGCGCTGGCGAAGGGGCCGAAATAGCTGCCCTTCTCTTTCTTGGCACCGCGATGTTTCTTGATCTGTGGAAACGCGTGATCCTTGGCGAGCAGGATATTGGGAAAGCTTTTGTCGTCGCGCAGCAAGACGTTGTATTTCGGCTTGAGCTGCTTGATCAGGTTCTGCTCCAGCAGCAGCGCCTCGGTCTCGGTCCGCGTCGTGAGAAACATCATTTTGACGGTTTCGCGGATCATCCGGGCGATGCGCGGGGTGTGCCCCGTGGGTCTGGCATAGCTGGAGACCCGCGCGCGCAAATTGCGCGCCTTGCCGACATAAAGCACCCGCGCCTGAGCATCGAGCATCCGATAGACCCCGGGAGAGCTGTCGAGGGTTTTCAGATAGCCCTGAATGCAGGCATGGCCGACGGGCTGCGGCTGGGCTGCGGTATCTGGGGTGTCACTCATATTCCAGAAATATGATTCTCTGGCCGCGCCTGCAATCTCAGGTGGACGATTTCAAGGGAAAACAAATCCACTGAAGCTGTGGGTAAGTCTGAAGATAACTTCGAGACTTCTACAAAATACCCTTGTTCCACGGGAGGTTCCTTGATTTGCCTAAAAATTGATCACATACGCAAGGCGCTGAAAACAAAAGAAACTTTTATAAGTTCCGTCCAAGTTAATGAAAACAAAGGGTAATTCTTAACACTTTGATGACAGAACCGTGAACAGTGCAAAACTTTGGCGGCACCGGCTATTCCGGGCCAAGGATATCGCGGGTTTGCCATCCCAGGTGCTGACCGCCATCAACGCAAAGGAGTTGTCCCGTCACCGCCGGCGCATCCAGAAAATACCCCAACGCGGCGGTGATATCCGCTGCATTGGCGCCGCGTCCGCTGATCGTGTTGGCCCTTTGCGCGGCGAAATGGGCCGCGCTTTGGCGGTGCCCCTGAAGCGTCGGGCCGGGCCCGATGGCATTGACGCGGATCGCCGGGGCCAGCGCCTGCGCAGTCGTGCGCGTCATCGCCCAAAGCCCCATCTTGGCAATGGTATAGGTCATGAACTCTGGCGTCAGTTTGCGCACCCGCTGGTCTATCATATTGACAATCAACCCCGAGGCCACCGGTTCACCGGCCTCGTCACGACTGGGCTCCAGCCCCTGCGCCGCCATCGCCTGCGTCAGAACGAAAGGCGCGCGCAGATTGCTTTCCATGTGCCGGTCCCAGCTGTCGCGGGTGGCAGTCGTGATCGTGTCATATTCAAAGATCGAGGCGTTGTTGATCAGACAGGTGATCGGCCCACCCAGCGCCTTGGCGGCTGTTGGCAGCAACTCGGCGGTCTGCGTCTCGTGCAGCAGGTCTGCCGATAGCGTCACAGCGCGACGCCCCAAAGCGCGGATATCACTGGCGGTGGCCTCGGCGGCCTCCCCCGAGGCGGCATAGTGCACAGCCACGTCATAGCCGCGCCGCGCCATATAAAGCGCCATCGCGCGGCCCAACCGCAGCCCCGCACCGGTGACCAGACAAATCGTCATCGCATCGCTCCCTGTTTGTGCGGCGGGCGTGCGTTACATCAGCACCGCGCAGACATAGATGACATATAGCGCGCTCAGCACGATGCCCCATCTCCGGGTGAGATCGCGACCGAAGAACACGAAGGGCACCAGCAGCAAAGACGCCCCCAGCATCACCCAAAGGTCAAAGCGCAGGAATTCGGGATCGACCGGAATCGGGCCGAACATCGTGGCGGCCCCGATGATGGCCAACAGATTGAACATGTTGGAGCCGATCACGTTGCCCAGCGCCACATCGGCCTGTTTGCGCAGCGCCGCCATCACCGTGGTCGCCAGTTCCGGCAGTGAGGTGCCCAGCGCCACCAGCGTCAGCCCGATCACCGTGTCGCTGACCCCATAGGTCCGCGCGATGATCGAGGCGCTTTCGACCAGCAGGCTGGCCCCGAGCGGCAGACCGATCAGCCCCAGCGCCAGATAGACGCTGATGCGCCAATAGGGCATATCCGGGTCGGCCTCTTCCAGCCCATCGAGTGACTCGGCCTCCAAGGCGCAAGTGCGTCGGTGCGCCAGCGCGTCGCGCATCTGGTCCCATAGAACCAGCGCCAGCATGGCCAGCATCACCAGACCGGACACCAGCGTGAAGGTGCCGGTAAAGGCCAGCCCGATGAACAGAACCGTGGCCACCAGCATGAAGACATAGGATTTTCGGCTGTCACAGGCCCCGGTGTGCATATGCGCAAGAATCGCCGGGATCCCCAGCACCAGCAGGATATTCGCGGTGTTGGAGCCCACCACATTGCCCAGCGCGATACCCGGCGCATGATCAAGCACCGCCCGGATCGAAATCAGCAATTCGGGGGCCGAGGTGCCAAAGGCCACGATGGTCAGGCTAACGATCAGCGCTGGCACACCCAGCCGCAGGCTGAGATTGACCGCGCCGCGCACCAGCGCATCTCCCGCCAGCAGCAGGATCACCAGCCCGAGACCGGCAAGAAGCCAAACCATCATGAACGACGTCCCTTGTGACCACAGGCACAAGGACCGGAGCCGATCCGGAACCGCCCGCACCGCGGACAACGCACCGAGGAGAGTTTCTTTTGCCCCGGAAAGCGCAATTTTCCAAACATGGCCAGCACCGCCATCCCGACAAGGAAGAGTGAAACGATCTTGAAAATCACGTCAGAGGCCAAACCGCGCATAGGCCGCGCGTTCCTCAAGACCGGCAAGGGCGTCCTGCGCCAGTTGCGCGCCAAAGCGCGGCAGGAACGGGCGGCGCAGACCATAGCGTCGGAACTGCACCTTGTCGCCAAACCGCTCCTGCATCTTGGGCTTGAGATGGGCGATCCCCTCGATCAGGCCCAGATCGGTGGCGCGCTGCGCTGTCCAGATCTCGCCCGTGAACAGGTTGGTCTGATCGTCCAGCTTGTCGCCCCGACGCGTCTTGATCTGGGCGATGAAATTCTCATGCAGATCGCCAAGCAGAACCTTCAGCCGCGCCACATCCTCGGGGTTTTCCGGGCGGAACGGGTCAAGCATGGATTTGGACTCACCCGCGGTATGGACCCGCCGCTCCACCCCTTGGCGCGCCAACAGGATATGGGCGCCGAACCCGGATGAAATCACCCCGATCGAACCCAGAATCGAACTGGCGTCGGCCCAGATTTCGTCCGCCGCCGAGGCCAGCCAGTAGCCGCCCGAGGCGGCCACGTCTTCGACAAAGGCAAAGACCGGAACCTTGGTTTCCTCAGACAGCCGCCGGATGCGCGCTGCGATCAGCGAGGATTGCACCGGCGAACCACCGGGCGAGTTGAGCTCGATCGCGACGGCGGCGGGCTTGCCCCTGCGGAATGCTTTTTCCAGCAGCGGCGCAAGGGCGGCATCGCTCAGGGTACTGCGCCCACCGGCACCGATCGTGCCGGTCAGGCGCAGCACCGAAACAAGCGGCGGGTTCTTTATGAATGGGAGGCGCAACTTCATACCGTCCGATGTAGAATGCCGCCCACCGACAAACAAGGTACCGGTGTGATAGAAAGACGCGCAGCGAGGATTTCACGTCACGTGCGCCCACGAGCCGACCCCGACCCAAACCCGAACCGAACCCGAACCGAACCCGGACTGCGGCTCCGGGCTCAGCTGCGAATGCGCCAGCCGGTGCGGAAAATCCACCAGATGACAGCCAGACACAGGAAGGTGAATCCACCAATCGCCAACAGGCTAAGCCCCACCGGCACATCCGCCGTATCAAAGAACGACCACCGGAACCCCGAGATCAGATAGACCACCGGATTGAACAAGGTGATCGTCTGCCAGACCGGCGGCAACATGGTGATCGAATAGAAAGAACCGCCGAGAAACACCAGTGGCGTGACAATCAGCAGCGGCACCAGTTGCAGCTGCTCGAAATTCCCGGCCCAGATCCCGATGATGAACCCCAGCAGCGCAAAGCTGAGGCAGGTCAGCAGCAGGAACGCCACCATCGCCAGCGGGTGGGCGATCTGGAAATCAACGAACAGGGCGGCCGTGCACAGGATCACGGTCCCGACGAACAGCGCCTTGGTCGCCGCCGCGCCGACATAGCCCAGCACGATCTCCAGAAAGTTCACCGGCGCCGAGAGCAGCTCGTAAATGGTGCCGATGAATTTCGGGAAGTAGATCCCGAAAGAAGCGTTTGAGATCGACTGGGTGATCACCGATAGCATGATCAGCCCCGGCACGATAAAGCCGCCATAGCCGATCCCCTCGACCTGTTCGATGCGGCTGCCGATGGCGGTGCCGAATACCACGAAATACAGCGAGGTGGACAGCACCGGCGACAGAAAGCTTTGCAACATGGTCCGGAAAAAACGCGCCATCTCGAACCGATAGATGGCGGCAATGGCGCCCCAGTTCATGGTGTTTCCTCCGAAACCAGATCAACGAAGATTTCTTCCAGACTGCTCTGGCGTGTGTTGACGTCGCGCAGCACCAGCCCGGCGGCGGCAATCGCGTTCAACAAGCCGGTCAGGCCGATACGCTCGGCCTGGGTGTCATACTCGAAAACCAGCACATCGCCCTCCCCTGCCAAGCTCAGCCCCGGTCGGGCGAGCGTCGGCGGGATCGCGGAGATCGCGGCGCTCAACTGCACCTCGATCTGTTTTTTGCCCAGACGCGACATCAACGCGGATGTCTGCTCGACCAGCAACAGCTCGCCCCGGTTGATGACGCCGATGCGATCCGCGATCGCCTCGGCCTCTTCAATGTAATGGGTGGTCAGGATGATCGTCACGCCGTCGGCCTTCAGCTCGGCCACGATGTCCCACATATCCTTGCGCAGCTCGACATCGACGCCGGCGGTCGGCTCGTCCAGAAACAGCACCCGGGGCTCGTGCGCCAGCGCCTTGGCAATCAGAACCCGGCGTTTCATGCCGCCCGAAAGTTCTTTGACCTGCGCATCCTTCTTGTCCCACAGCGACAGGCGGCGCAGTATCCGTTCGATCAGGGCCTCGTCGCGGCGATGCCCAAACAGCCCGCGCGAAAACCGCACCGTATTGAGCACCCGCTCGAACGGTTCCAGCGCGATTTCCTGCGGCACCAGCCCGATCAGCCCGCGCGCGGCGCGAAAATCGCGCAGGATATCATGCCCCCCCACGGTGACCTCTCCGGCGGTTGGCGTGGTGATGCCGCAGATGGTGGAAATCAACGTGGTCTTGCCGGCCCCGTTGGGGCCCAGCAGGGCGATGATCTCGCCCTGCTCGATCTCGAGCGTGACACCTTTGAGCGCCTGAAAACCGCCCTCATAGGTCTTGCGCAGATCGCGGATCGACAGCATCGCGGACATGAAATTCCCTCCCGGTCCGCCCCTTGGGCCGACCTGTCTGACGCACCCCGCGCCCTTACCTATACCCGTCTGCGCAGATTGGCTCAGGCTCAGTCGCGGCCCGTGACCCGCTTGAACCAGCCTTTTTTCTCGCCGCTCTCGCCCTCGGGGTCGGCGGCGCCTTCGCCCTCTTCTGCCGGCCCCTCGATCTGCGTCTGCAGGTTTTGAAAGAACTGGTCCGCCATCTTCTTGGAAAAGCCGTCGATCAGCCGGCTGCCAAGCTGCGCCAGCTTGCCGCCGACCTTGGCGTCGACCTCATAGGACAGCAGCGTCGCCCCCTCACCCACAGCAGCGAGGGTTACAGTCGCACCGCCCTTGGCAAAGCCCGCGGCGCCGCCCTTGCCTTCGCCCGTGATGGTAAGCTTTTCGTTCTCCACCAGGTCGGACATGGTGACGACCCCTTTGAAGGTGGCCTTTACCGGGCCGACCTTCTGCGTCACCGTGGCGGTATAGCCATCCTGCGGATTGCCCTCGACCGCAGATGCGCCCGGCACGCAGGCCTTGAGCATCTCCGGGTCCAGAATCGCGGCATAAACGGTGGCCGGATCGGCCTTGATCTCGCATTCGTCGCTCATATGCATGGTGCGCAACCTCTCCTCTTGAAATGACAGGTCTACCCGAGGACGCCCCGTGGGCCAAGCGGCCTTGCCCCTCGCATACGCAGGAAAATGTCGGAAACGGGCGATTGACGGGGGCGGCTATCGTGATAGCCAACAGGCAGTCTTACGGGAGGGGCCATGCAAATCGCTGCGCAAAGTCGACCGGGGGCAGGAATCGTCCTCGTTCTGATCGGGGTCCTGTCCATTTCGGTCAACGACATGCTGATCAAGCAACTGTCGGGCGGCTACCCGCTCCATCAGGTGGTGTTCACCCGTTCGGCCATTGGCATCCTGTTCAGCCTGACGATGGTGCAGCTCGAAGGGGGCTGGTCGGTCCTGCGCACCCGGCAACCGGGGCTGCACATGCTGCGCGGGCTGATGGTGGTCATCGCCAACATGACCTTTTTCCTTGCGCTGGCGGTGCTGCCGTTGGCCGATGCCACGGCGCTGTTCTTTGCCGCGCCGCTTTTCATCACGTTGCTATCGATCCCGCTTCTGGGCGAAAAGGTCGGACCGCTGCGCATGGGCGCCGTGATCGTCGGCTTTGCCGGGGTGGTGCTCATGCAGCGCCCTTGGCAGGGCAGCGGCGACCTGGAGGTCAGTCGCCTGATGCTGCTGCTGCCGGTGCTCTCGGCGCTGGCCTATGCGCTCATGCAGATCATGACGCGCAAACTGGGGGCCACCACCAAGGCCTCGGCGCTGGCGGTCTATATTCAGGCAATGTTCATTCTGGTCTCACTGGGATTCTGGGTGGTCGCCGGCGACGGCCGCTTTGCCGAGGCCAGCAACAATGCCAGCGTGCAGTTCCTGTTGCGCGCCTGGGTCTGGCCGCGGGACGGCGACTGGATCTATCTTGTCGGTCTGGGGATGAACGCGGCGATCATCGGTTATTGTCTGAGCCAAGCCTATCGGTTGGCCGATGCCGCCACGGTCGCACCGTTCGAATATGTGGGCTTGCCGCTGGCGGTCTTTTGGGGCTGGGCGATCTGGGGCTCCCTGCCCTCGTGGGAGGTGTGGACAGGCATCGCCCTGATCATGGGCGCGGGGCTGTTCGTGTTCCTGCGCGAACAGCAAAAGGCGCGCCGGATCGCGCGCACCGGCCTTGGCCGACGGGACTGAGCCCCCCGGCCAAGGTGCGGCTCAGTCCCAGACCTGTTCCAGATCGGGCAGCGGGATCGCATCCAGCAGCTCGCGCGTATAGGCGGCCTGCGGCGCATCGAACAGCGCTTGGGTCTCGCGGTATTCCACCACCTCGCCGCGATACAGCACCAGCGTGTGACGGCACAGCCTGCGGATCACCGACAGGTCATGGCTGATAAAGGCCAACGTCAGACCCAGTTCCTGCACCAGTTGCTCCAACAGGTTCAGCACCTGCGCCTGACTGGAGACATCAAGACCGGAGACGATCTCGTCCGCGAGGATGAAATCCGGCTCGGTCGCGATGGCCCGCGCGATGCCGACGCGCTGGCGCTGCCCGCCCGACAGCTCATGCGGATAGCGGGTGCGAAAGGCGCGCGGCAGGCCGACGTGATCCAACGCCTGATCGACCCGCGCCGACACCCGGTCGACCCCCTGCAACCGCAGCGGCCCGGCAATGATCGCGCCCACGGTGCGGCGCGGGTTGAGCGAGGACATCGGGTCCTGAAAGATCATCTGGAACCTGCGCCGCAGCGGACGCAACGCATCCTCGTCCAGATGGGTGATGTCCTGTCCGTCGAACCGGATGGCACCGCTGTCGGGTTCCAGCAGCCGGATCATCGCCCGGCCAAGGGTGGATTTCCCCGAGCCCGAGCCACCGACGATGCCCACCACATCGCCTTTCGCAATGCTCAACGAGATGCCCTTGAGGATCTCAACCCGCAGCGCCGGCCCCAGAAGCGGCTTATGCGCCAAGTCGGGAAACGACAGGTGCAGGTTCTCGATGTCATAGATCGGTGTGTCAGACATGGGGCTGCATCCTGTCATGGGCGGCAATCTCGGCCTGCACGCCTTCGATCACCGCATCGGGGACCGGGGTCAGGCTGGCATCGGGATCGGTGTATTTCGGCGTCGCCGCCAAAAGCGCGGCGGAATAGGGATGGCTCGGATGGGCAAAAAACGGCTCCACCCGGGTATCTTCCAGCACTAGGCCGCCAAACAGCACCGTCAGCGACTGGCACACCTTGGAGACCACGCCCAGATCATGGGTCACGAACAGCAACGCGGTGCCGTGGCGCTGTTGCATCTGCCTGATCAGCTTCAGGATCTGTTTCTGCACCGTTACGTCAAGCGCCGTGGTCGGCTCGTCCGCGATGATCAGCCGGGGTTCGGCGGCAAAGGCCGAAGCGATCAGAATGCGTTGACGCATCCCGCCCGAGAGCTCATGCGGATAGGCCCGCATCACCCGCTCCGGCTCGGGGATCGAGACCTCGTGCAACAGCTCCAGCGCGCGCATCTGGGCATCCTGCCGGGTCCATCCAAGGATATCGACCAGCCGGTTGGTGATCTGCGGCCCGACCCGGCGCGACGGGTTCAGCGCGGTCAGCGGGTCCTGCGGGATCAGCGCCGCCTTGGCCCCGATCACCCGACGCCGATCGCGCGGACGCATCGCCAGAAGATCCTCGCCGTCCAGCAGGATGCGGCCCGATGTGACCTGCACCGCCAGCGGCAAGGTGCCCAGAACTGCCTTGCCGATCATGCTTTTGCCGGCCCCGCTTTCGCCCACCAGCCCGCGCACCTCGCCAGCCTCGACCGACAGCGACACGTCGCGCAGGATCGGCGATGGCCCCACATGGGCGCTCAGATTCTCGATCGTCAGAAAACTCATCTCAGCACCGGATCGAAATGGTCCTTCAGCCCTTCGCCAAGCTGGCTGAAGCTGAGGACGGTCAGAAACAAGGTGACCAGCGGAAACACCAGCACCCACCACGCCTGATGGATCGACAGACGACCTTCCGAGATCATGCTGCCCCAGGTCGGTTGATCGGTCGAGATCGACAGGTTGACGAAACTCAGGATCGCTTCGACGATCACCGCGATGCCCATTTCCAGCGTCAGCAGAACGACGATGGTGGGCAACACATTGGGCAGGATCTCGGCTAGCATGATGGAAAACCGTTTGCGCCCCGAGACCTGCGCCGAGGCGACATAGTCCATCGCACCCTGACTCATCGCCTCGGCCCGGATGACGCGGGCAAAGCGGGTCCAGTCGATCACCACGATGGCGATGATGATTGAACTCAACCCGGTGCCCAGAACCGCGATCAACAGGATGGCGAACAGCACCGGCGGAAAAGCCATCCAGATATCGACAAGCCGCGAGATCACCATGTCCGGCCAGCCGCGGAAATAGCCCGCGATCAGCCCCAGAAACGACCCGATCAGGCAGGTCAGCGTGCCCGCGATCAGGGCCACCCCCAGCGCCAGCCGCGCCCCATAGATGATGCGGCTGAGCACATCACGCCCCAGCGAATCCGAGCCCAGCGGAAACGCGGCGTCGGACCCCGCCTCCCAGAACGGCGGCAGGCGGGCGCCGAACAGATCCTGCATCAGCGGGTCCTGCGGCGCGATCAGCGGCGCAAACACCGCCGCCAGCACCAGCAAGCCCAGCCAACTGGCCGACAACCAAAGCCGCACCCCGGCGCGACGTTTCACAAGTCCACGTGCATCAGCCATTGCGCAACCTCGGGTTCAGGGCAGCATAGGTCAAATCAACGACCAGATTGACCACCGTAAAGATCAAAGCGAACAGGATCACGATCCCCTGTATCAAGGGCAGATCGCGGTTGATCACCGCGTCGATCGCCATATTGCCCAGCCCCTCATAGGAAAACAGCCGCTCGATGATGACGGTGCCGCCGATCAGAAAGGTAAACTGCACCCCGATCAGGGTCAGCGTCGGCAGCACGGCATTGGGCAGCGCCTCATGCGTGATGACGTGGTTTTCGCCATAGCCCTTGGTGCGCGACAGCGTCACGTAATCCAGATGCATGGTTTCCTTCAGCGATTGTTTCAGAAGCTGGGAAATAATCGCCGCCAGCGGGATCGCCAGCGCCAGCGCGGGCATGAACATATGCGACACCAGATCGGCCCAGATATCAAAGCGCAGCCGCAGCACGCTTTCGAACAGGTAGAAATTGGTGACGAACGGCAGATCCAACGCCGGCGAGACCCGGCCCGAGATATGAAAGACCGGCCACAGCACCCCGAACAGCAGGATAAACACCAGCCCCCAAAGGAAATCCGGCACCGACAGCGCCATACCATTGACGATGTCGATGGTGCCTTCGGTCCTTGTGCCGCGCCGCCGCGTTCCGGTCAGCGCTAGCGTGCCGCCAAGGATCACCGCGATCACCAGCGCCATGATCGACAGCTCGAGCGTCGCAGGCAGCCGCGACAAGACCAGCTTCAGCACCGGTTGGCGCGAGGTGATCGAGGTGCCGAAATCACCGTGCAGCACGCCGTTCAGCCAGATCACGAATTGTTCGGGGATGGTCTTGTCCAGCCCGTAAAGCGCCTTGAGCCGGGCGATGTCCTCTTCCCCCGCACCGGGGGGCAGCATCATGGCGATCGGGTTGCCGGGCACGACGCGGATAACGAAAAAGACGATGATGGCCACGCCGATCAGCGTGATCGCCATGGTCAGCAATCGCAGCAGGATCCGTCTGAGCAATGTCATGAATATGTTTCCAAATGCCGGAGGGCGGATCGTGCCGCCCTCCGGTCAGAAGTTTGCAAGAATGCGATCAGGCGCGGGTCATCAGATGCGGCAACAGCGCGCCCGAGGCATGCGGGACCACCTTGATGCCCGGCGCATGCAGGATCGGCTGCACGTATTGCAGCAACGGCAGCACCAGCGCGTTGTCGGCAATATAACGGCTGACGCCCTTCCAGCCTTCAATGCGCTTGGCCTCGTCCGGTTCGCCCCAGAGCGGGTTGATCATGTCGATCAGATCCTGTCCGTCCCAAACCGAGTGGGGCGAGGGGCCATACATGGCAAACCCGGTCGAGGTTGTCGGATCGCCCACCGAGTTGCCCCAGTTGTAGAACGCCGCCGGTGCAAGTTGGTCGGCCGCGCGCAGTTCGTAATGCTTGGCGACCTCATAGACTTCGATCTCGGCCTCGATGCCAACCCGACGCCACAGCCCGACGATGGCTTGGATGATCTCATAATCCTTGGGCTTGAAACCACGGGTGGTCTGGATGGTGAACTTGACCGGGTTGTCGGTGGAATAGCCAGATTCAGCCAACAGCGCCTTGGCCCCTTCGGGGTCATAGGGCGTCTTGATGGTGGCATCATAGGCGTCGTATTCCGGCGTCTCAAGCGTATCGATCGGCACGCCATAGCCCGACAGAAGGCGGTCGACGATGGCCTGTTTGTCCACCGCCATGACGGCGGCCTTGCGCACGTTCGGGTCGGTCATCACCTCGATATCGTTGAAGAAGATCATCCCGATATCCGAAATCGGCGCGGCGACACCTTCCAGTTTGCCGGCCTTGAGGCGGTCAAACTCTTCATAGGGCATTTCCAGCGTGACATGGGAATTGCCCGATTCCACCTCGGCCACGCGGGCGGCGGCGTCGGTGACGAACTTGATCGTCACGGATTTGAACTCCGGCGCGCCGCCCCAGTAGTTTTCGTTTGCCTTCAGGCGGACATAGGCGTTGCGCTCGTATTTCTCGACCATATAGGGGCCGGTGCCGATCGGCGCGGCCTCGAACCCGTCGGCGCCGACCTTTTCGTAATAGGCCTTGGGCAGCACGTAACCGGTGAGGAAGTACATCCATTTGAAGATGGTCGGGTCGAACTGTTTCACGTCGGCAATGACGCGATTGTCCTCGACCCGGTGGTTTTCCAGCGTGCCCCAGACGAACTGGATCGGGCTTCCGGTCTCGGGGTTGGCAACGCGCGCCAGGCTCCAGGCCACGTCCTCGGCGGTAAAGTCCGACCCATCGTGCCATTTCACGCCTTCGCGCACATCCATCCAGATCTGGCTGCGGTCGTCATTCCAACCCCAGGCGGTCAGCAGGCCGGGGGCCGGTGCAAGGTCGGGTTGTTGCAGGATGAACTGATCGAATACCGACTGGTAGATGCCCTGAATGGTCGGGTTCACCGCCGAGGAGCCCACGGTCGGATCCCAGCTCGGCAGGTTGACGTTATAGGCGATGATCAGCTCGTCGATCTGTTGCGCCCAGGCGAAGTTCGGCGCGGCAGCGGCCAGTGTAGCGGCGGCCGCCGTGCCCTTGAGCAGGCTGCGTCGTGTCAGTTTGGTCATGTCGTTCCCCTGTTGATTTTGTAGGATTTGTTATTCGTTTTGTACGGTCTGTCTTACCATAGGTTCGGTCGATTTCTCCTGATCGGTTATTTCCCGGCCAGTTTCAGGCCAAGCTGATACCCGGCCCCGGCGCCTGTCCCGGCCCCGGGCCAAACGGCGGCGCCGGTCTGGTACAGCCCGGTGATCGGGGTCGAGCCGTCGGCATATCCGCGCGCCGGACGGAACAGGAAATGCTGGCTCAGGTGGTGACTGCCACACACCTGATCGCCGCCGACAAGGTTGGGATTGTCGGCCTCCAGATCCGTGGGCGCGACGATGCGCTGCGCCAGAATCTTGGAGCGGGTGCCGGGGGCATAGTGTTCGATCAGCGCCAGCGCGCGCTCAGCAAAGGGCTGCGCCGCCTCGTCCCAACTGGTCGCCGTGATCTTACCGGCGGCATCGCCCCGGATCTCGCCCGGGGCCATGCGCACCTGCACCCAAAGCGTATGCTGCCCTTCGGGGGCGCGGGACGGATCGACGGTGGTGGGTTGGCCCACCACGATCACCGGCTCGTCCGGCAACAGCCCCGCCGTGGCCTGCGCATAGGTGCGCGCCATCTGATCCAGCGACGGCGCGATATGGACATAGGCATAGTCGCGCAGCTCTGCCCCGGCGGCCCAGTCGGGCAGATCCGACAGCGCCAGATGGATCATCATCGTGCCCGGCGCATGGCGAAACTTCTTCATCGCGGTATCATAGCGGTCGGTGCCGCTGCCGCCGGTCAGTTCCAGCATCGCGCGCGGCGCCACATTGGCGATCACCGCCCGGTTTGCGGTAATGGTCTCGCCGCCCGCGATCACGCCGGTCGCCTTGCCATCCGCATGCAGGATGCGTTCAACCGGGGTGCTGCACAGAATGCGCCCGCCGCGGGCCTCGATCGCGCCCTGCATGGCGGTGACAATGGTGCCCGCCCCGCCTTTGCCCAAGGCCATGCCAAAGGCCTGGTTCGCCATCGCTTCAAGATAGGGGAACATCGCCCCCCCGGTGATATCGGGGGCAAAATCCAGATGCATCCCCCACGAGCCGAGAAGTGCCCGAAGTTTAGGCGATTCGAAGGTTTCCTCAAGCCAGACACGCGGGGAAGAGGCCAGAAAACGCGCCAGATCCAAGCTGCCGCCGGCCCCTTTCTTGCGCAGGGATTTCCACGCTATAGATGCTATTGCACGTAAATTCATCCGTGCCCCCAGCAATCCGAGGATATGTTCGGACTCGGCAGGAAAGGCCGCCGTCAGCGCATCCCATGCTTGCGCGTCGGTCTCTGACATCGCCGCGATGCGGGCGCGGTTCGCCACCGCATCGGTGCCGATCCCAAGCCATGTATCATCCGGGAAGACGCTGGCAAAACAGTTGCTTGCCCCGACGAACTCCAACCCATGCGTCGCCAGTTCCGCTGCATTCTCTTGAAAATACGGGGAGCCGGCAAACATGGACAGATTCATCGCGGCCCAGTCATGGGCAAAACCCGCGCCGGTATATTCCCCTGTGCGCACGGCACCACCGGGTTCGTCCGCCTGCTCCAGCACGATCACCGACCAGCCGCGTTTGGCCAGATGGTGCGCACAGACCAGCGAATTGACACCGCTGCCAATAATAACTGCATCCGCAGATAACTGTCCCAACACATACTCCCTATTCTTACCAATATATTTGCAAAAGCATTTAATCCTGTCTAGCATTGTTTCACATCCAGACGCCTGAGAGTGGCGTCAAGTCAGCTGAGGAGCAAAAGATGAGCGCATCAAACATTCTGGGCGATCTGGGGGCGATGCTCGCCTCGGGCGGGATCGAAGTGGTCGACTGCACCGGGGTGCTGAGCCCGGACACGCCAATTCTGCAATTGCCCGAAGATTTCGCCAAGAACACCCCTAAGGTCGAGATCCACAAGATCAGCGAATACGACGAAGACGGCCCGTTCTTTGCGTGGAACTGGATGGTTCTGGGGGAACATACAGGCACCCATTTCGATGCGCCGCATCACTGGATTACCGGGCGCGACAATCCCGAAGGCTATACCGATACGCTGAAGGTGCAGCGGCTGATCGCACCGGTCAACGTGCTCGATTTCTCCAAGGAATCCGGGGCCGACTCTGACTTCCTGCTGACCATTGATCATGTAAAGGCCTGGGAGGCCGAGCATGGCGAGATCAACGCCGGTGAATGGGTCGTTCTGCGCAGCGACTGGGACCAATACGGCGACGACGAAGCCAAGTTCCTGAACGCCGACGAAACCGGCCCGCACACCCCCGGACCCACCGCCGAGGTGATCCAGTATCTGATCGACAAGGGCATTGTCGGTTGGGGCAGCCAGTGCATCGGCACCGATGCGGGCATGGCCGGCGGGATGCAACCGCCCTACCCGGCGCATAACCTGCTGCATGCCAACAACCGCTTTGGTCTGGCCTCGCTGGCCAATCTGGACCAACTGCCGGCCAAGGGTGCCATCCTGATCGTCGCCCCGCTGAAGATCCAGAAGGGCACCGGCAGCCCGATCCGCGCGCTGGCGCTGAAGCCGAAGGACTGAAGCCATGAGCGGGGTCGATCACGTCATCATCGGAAGCGGGATCAACGCGTTGGTCGCGGGCGCGCTGCTGGCGCGCAAAGGCAAGAAAGTCATGTTGCTGGAGCGCGAATCCCGCGCTGGCGGCTGCATGATGACCGAAGAGGCCACGCTGCCCGGCTTTCAACATGACGTGATGGCCGCCACCTTTGTGCTGTTCCTGACCTCGCCCGCCTATGGCGAACTGGCCGAGGATCTGGGACGGCACGGGCTGGAGTTCTGTCATACCGCCCATCCGACCGCCGTGTTGCGGCCGGGTGGGCGCGCCACCGTACTGAGCATGGAGCGCGCGGCGAATGTGGCCGCGTTCAATGCGCTGGCCGAGGGCGACGGCGATCGCCATGCCGCCGACGTCGGCGGTATCGAGGCCGACGCGCCGTTTCTTTTTGCTCTGCTGGGCGGTGACCTGTGGTCGCGCGGCACCGCGAAGCTGTTGGCCGCGCAGGCGTGGAAACGCGGGCTGAACGGGTTGAAATCATGGATCGGCGAAGCGCTGATCCCGGCGCGCGGCTGGCTTGAGACCAGCTATGACAGCGAAGATATTCAGGCGCTTTGGGCCCCTTGGGTGCTGCATTGCGGGTTGACGCCCGAGTCGACCTATTCCGGCCAGATGGCAAAGGTCGTGGCCTTTGCGCTGGAGGCTGCCGGTGCGCCGGTGGTCAAGGGCGGCACCGCCCGCGCCGTCGATGCCTTTCGCGCCTTGATCGAAGAACATGGTGGTGAGATTCGCACCGGGGTTGATGTGGATCGTATCCTTGTCGAGCGCGGCCGCGCCACCGGGGTCGAGACCGCCGCGGGCGAAAAGATCATGGCCGGCAACGTGCTGGCCTCGGTCGCCCCCGGCCAGCTTATGACTCGGTTGCTGCGCGATCATGCCCGCCCCGAGGATCAGGCGGGCGCGCGCGCCTATCGTCATGGGCGCGGCGATTTCCAGCTCCATTTCGCGCTGGAGCGCGCCCCCGAATGGCTGACCGACGGGCTTGACGATGTGGCGCTGATCCATCTCTCGGACGGCATCGACGCGGTGTCAAAATCCGCCAACGAGGCCGAGCGCGGGATGATCCCGCAGACCCCGACCATCTGTGTCGGCCAGCCGCACCGGCTGGACCCGAGCCGCTGCCCCGAGGGCAAGGCGATCCTATGGCTGCAAATCCCTGACGCGCCGCGCGTGATCAAGGGCGACGCGGCGGGCGAGATCGCGATCAGCGGCCAGTGGGACGAAGCCACGCGCGAGGCCTATGCCGACCGGATCGAGGCGATCCTTGCGGCGCATATCAAGGATTTCGACGCCATCAAGCTGGCGCGCCGGGCCTATTCCCCCGCCGATCTGGAAGCGATGAACGTGAACCTTGTGGGCGGCGACCCCTATGGCGGGCAATGCGGCATCGACCAGTTCTTTGTCTTTCGTCCGTTCCCGTGGTCGCGCAACGGCACGACGGCGCTCAAGGGGTTGCACCATATCGGCGCCTCGACCCATCCCGGACCGGGGCTGGGCGGCGGCTCGGGCTTCAACGCCGCCAAAAGGCTGGGCGGATGAAGGATCAGGTCACGGCACCGCGCCGGCTGGGCGAAATCGGGCTGAATAATTTCGCGCCCTATCTGATGAACCGCATCATGGGCCGCTATAACGCCAGCCTGCGCGAGGATATGGCGCATCAGGGTATGAGTACGCCCAAGATGCGCGCGCTGGCGGTGCTGGCGGTGATCGACGGCATCCTGATTCGCGAACTCTCGATCTATGCCGTGGTCGAGCAATCCACGCTCAGCCGGGCGCTGGACGGGCTTGCGGGCGACGGTCTGATCCGACGCGAGACCGACAAGGACGACAGCCGCGCCACCCGCGTCTTTATCACCGAGACGGGCCGCGCCGCGTTCGAGCGGCATTGGCCCGCCATGGCGCGCGCCTATGAACAAATGTTTCACGGGATCTCGGAGGCCGAACAACAGGCCTTTCTGGCGATCCTGCACAAACTCCTGCGCAATGTGCGCAGGAACGAATTCTGAGGGAAAAACATGGCCGAAAGATCCTTTAAAAAGGAAGTCGAGCACCTGCGTCAGGGCAAGGGAGAGACCTTTACCGGCGAGGGGATTCTGGCGATCACCAAGGCGTTGCTGGAAAACGGCGTCGGCTATGTCGGCGGCTATCAAGGCGCGCCGATCAGCCACCTGATGGACGTGCTTGCAGATGCCGAAGAGCTGTTGGGCGAATTGGGTGTGCGGTTCGAGGCCAACGCCTCAGAGGCGGCGGCGGCGGCCATGCTGGCGGCCTCGGTGCATTATCCGATCCGCGGGGCGGTCACCTTCAAGGGGCCGGTCGGGGTGAACGTCGCCTCGGATGCGCTGGCCAACCTTGCCTCATCCGGCGTCAATGGCGGCGCGCTGATCATCGTCGGCGAGGACTATGGCGAAGGCTCCTCGATCATGCAGGAGCGCAGCCACCCTTTCGCGATGAAATCACAGATCTGGCTGCTGGACCCGCGCCCCAGCCTGCCCTCGATCGTCAAGGCGGTGGGCGACGGGTTTGCTCTGAGCGAGGCGTCGAACACCCCCGTCATGATGACCGTGCGCATCCGCTCGTGCCATGTGACCGGCAGTTTCGAGTGCAGCGACAACGTTGCCCCGCCCCTGACGGTGAAGGACGCGCTGTCGAACCCGAAAAAGGATTTCAACCGCGTGGTGCTGCCGCCGGCGGCTTTCGCGCACGAGCAGGACAAGATCGACAACCGCTGGCCTGCCGCCGAGAAATACATCATCGAGCACAAGCTGAACGAGATGTTCGGGCCGAGCGATGCCAAGATCGGCCTTGTCTGCCAAGGCGGCATGTATAACGGCGTGGTCCGGGCGTTGCAGCGGCTGGGGCTGGCCGACATCTATGGCAACTCTGATATCCCGGTCTATTGCCTGAACGTGACCTATCCGCTGGTCAGCGATGAATTCGCCGCCTTTGCCGAGGGCAAGGACGCTGTTCTGGTCATCGAGGAGGGCCAGCCGGAATTCATCGAACAGACGCTCTCCACCTTTATCCTGCGCAAGGGGCTGAAGGTGCGGCTGCATGGCAAGGACATGCTGCCGATGGCCGGAGAATACACCGGCAAGGTGATGCTGGACGGGCTGACCGCGTTCCTCAAGGAACATGGCCCCGATCTGCTGCCGGGCCAGGCCCGTGCACCGAACCAGCCCGCACCGGCGATCCCCGACCTGTCGAAAACCGTGCCGACCCGGCCGCCGGGCTTTTGCACCGGCTGCCCGGAGCGGCCGATCTTTGCCGCCATGAAACTGGTGCAGGAAGAGCTGGGCGAGCACCAGATCACCGGCGATATCGGCTGTCACCTGTTTGCCTGCCTGCCGCCCTTTGAGGTCGGCGGCTCCACCATGGGCTATGGGCTTGGCCCGGCCTCCAACGCCGCCTTTGACGGCGGCGGGGAAAAGCGCGCGATCTCGATTCTGGGTGATGGCGGGTTCTGGCACAATGGCCTGTCGTCCTCGATCGGCAACATGGTGTTCAACAAATCCGACAGCGTGGCGGTGATCGTCGACAACTATTATTCGGCCGCCACCGGTGGGCAGGATGTGCTGTCGTCGCGCGCCGACAACCCGACCAAGGCGACGCAGAATTCGATCTCGGACGCGGTGAAGGGGATCGGCGTCAAATGGGTGCGCCAGATTGATCGCACCTATGACGTGACCAAGATGCGCGACACCCTGCGCGAGGCGCTGACCACCGATGAGCCGGGACCGAAGATCATCGTCGCCTCGTCCGAGTGCATGTTGAACCGCCAGCGTCGCGAAAAGCCGCTGCGCAACAAGGCGATCAAGGACGGCACCCGGGTCGAGGTGCCGCGCTTTGGCGTCGACGAGGACATCTGCACCGGCGATCACGCCTGCATCCGGCTGTCGGGCTGCCCATCGCTGTCGCTGAAGAAACTGGACGATCCGCTGCGCGACGATCCGATCGCGCATATCGACCAGTCTTGCGTTGGCTGCGGCAACTGCGGCGAGGTGGCCGATGCCGCCGTGCTCTGCCCCAGCTTTTACCGCGCCGATGTGGTGCATAACGCCACCGGGTTTGAAAAATGGTGGCAGGGCCTGTCAACCAGTGTGATCCGTTGGCTGCAAAGCCGCCGCGCCGCCAAACGCCTTGAATTCCCGGAGACCGTCTGATGAGCATCCAGCAAGCCCTGGCCCCGCGCCAGCCCGACGAGAAACTGAACACCATCATCAAGCTCGCTGTCCTTGCCGTCGGCGGTCAAGGCGGCGGGGTGCTGACCAACTGGATCGAGGCCACCGCCCGGTCACAGGGGTATGCCTGTCAGGCGACCTCGGTCGCGGGCGTGGCACAGCGGACCGGCGCCACGATCTATTACATGGAAATGGCCCCGATGGGCGAGGTCGCGCCGGTGTTCTCGCTTGCCCCTGCGGCAGGGGATGTGGACGTGATGATCGCGGCCGAGATGATGGAGGCCGGGCGCGCCATTCTGCGCGGCTTTGTCACCCCCGACCGCACCACGCTGATCGCCTCGACCCACCGGGCGCTGGCGGTGTCGGAAAAGATGGTGCCGGGCGACGGCATCGCCTCGTCCGAGGAGGTGCGCGCGGCGGCAGAAGTGGCCGCCGACAAGCTGATCCTGTTCGATATGGACCGGCTGGCGATTGAGAACGGCTCGGTGATCTCGTCCTCGCTGTTCGGGGCGCTGGCAGGATCTGGCGCGCTGCCGTTCCCGCGCGCGGCCTTCGAGGATGCGATCCGCGCCTCTGGCAAGGGGGTCGAGGCCTCGCTGCGGGCCTTTGGTGCCGCGTTTGAGCGGGCGCAGAATGCCGCCGTCGATCCAGCCGAGGCGACAAAAGTCGCGCCAGCACCGGCCACGGCAGCGCCGCAAGGCCCTGCGCAGCTGACCAGGAAGTGGGAGGCGCTGACCACCCGCGTGAGCGCCCTGCCCGCCCCGGCGCAGGAGATGGCGCAGCACGGGTTGCGCAAGGTGGTAAAGTTTCAGGACGTCGCCTATGGCGCGGAATACCTTGACCGGCTGGAAACGATTGCCTCGCTGGACGAGGTTGGGCACGGGTATGAGCTGACAGTGGAGGCGGCGAAATACATCGCCAACGCCATGGCCTATGACGATGTGATCCGGGTGGCCGACCTGAAAACGCGCGGCGCACGTTTCGCCCGCATTCAGGACGAGATGGGCGCGGGCGACCGCCCCGTCGCGCTGACCGAATTCATGCACCCCCGCGCCGAGGAAATCGCCGGCATGTTGCCCGCAACGATGGGTGCCAAGGTCGAGGCGAACCCGAAGACCATGGCGCGGCTGGATCGCTGGTTCAACAAAGGCCGGCACGTGCGCACACACAAGCTGGGCAATTTCCTGATGCTGTACGTGCTGGGCGGGCTGCGCGGCTATCGCCGTCGCACCCTGCGCCACAGGTATGAGCAAGAACACCTGACCCGCTGGCTGGACAATGTGAAAGGCGCAGTGGCGCAGAACTATGCCTTTGCCGTCGAACTGGTGCGCTGTCGGCGGCTGGTCAAAGGCTATTCCGACACCCATGCGCGCAGCCTGTCGAAATTCGACCGGGTAATGGAGGGGGCGGAATTGGTACGCACCCGCGAAGACGGGGCCGATTGGGTCGCCCGACTACGCGAGGCAGCACTCAAGGACGAAAAGGGCGAGGCGCTGGACGGTGCGATCCAGACGGTGCGCAGCTTCGCCTGATTCAGCCATAGGACCACCGGCGGTTTCTCCTCTCGCCGGGATCTGCAAGGAAGGCCCGTCGATTTCGGCGGGCTTTTCTTTTGCCGCAGAAAGATCGGTCAGTCCGGTCACACGGAGCGCAACGTCAGCCGGGCGCGCGCCTGCCCGTGGGGTGGCGCACGCTACAGATGAGCGGCGCGCTTTATGGCCGCCAAATTCATCCCCGCTGTGAACAGAGCACACCATTGCCAAAGCGCCAGCCCGCCGGGACGGGCAGGTGCGCGCCCGGCACCTTCGGTGCTGTTCGTGCGCTTTCAGATCTCAAACCAAACGCCCGACGTTGGAGCGCCCGGCGTCGTTTGAACCCTGCGGGTGGGTACGCCCCTACTCTTCTTGCCTCGCCAAGGCCCGGAACGCAGACTGCTCGTACAGCAATGGCTCGCCCTCGCCGAATCGCACGCTGCGGATGCTGCCGATATAGACCACGTGACTACCCGCCTCGGTCCGCTCGGTGACGTCCAGCGACAGGCTCATCAGCGCGTCGGCCAGATAGGGCAGCCCCTTGTCATCCCTGCGCCAGTCACCCTGCGCGAACTTGTCCTCGCCGGTCACGCCGCCGGCCCCCCCAAAGCGCAGCGCCAGATCCTCGGCCTCTTGCCCCAACAGGTTGACGTTGAAGTGACCCGTCTTGGCCACGGCGGCACAGGTGCCGGTGCTCTTGTTCAGACAGACCAGCAGGCTGGGCGGATCGGCGGTCACGGAACAGACCGCCGTCGCCGTGATTCCGCGCCGAGCCTCCCCGTCTTGGGTGGTGACCAGTGTCACCACCCCGGGAAAGCGGCGCATCGCGTCGCGAAAAAGGTCAGGTGAGATCCCCATACCCATCTCAGGCCGCCCTCAGGTCCTGCAAATACGCGGCAGCTTCTGCCGGGTCGGCGAACCACGGGAAGAAGTCGCGCGGATCGTCGAACGCGTTGGCCATCCGATGCGCCAGACGCGGCTCGACACAGGCGGTGCCCATGATTTCCAGCACGAAGTCGGGCGGGGGGGCCAACATCATGTTAGTCCATTGCACCACCCATTTGGCATAGTTCCAATAGGCGTCAAAGGTGCCCTGCATCCACGCCGCATCAAACGCCTGATCCTCGCGCTCCAGAATACGCTTGAGATAGACCGCCGCCGCCTTGGCCGCGTTGTTCGACCCCTGCCCGGTGATCGGGTCATTGAGACAAACAGTATCGCCCAGCCCCAGCACCTGCCGCCCCGAGGGCAGCGTAGCGACGGGTTTGCGCACGGTCGGGGGAAAGCGGCCCGCCAGAATGCCATTGTCGTCGGTCAGCTCAAGATCGTGGCAGCGCTCGGCCTCCCACGGCAGGAAGGTATCGAGGATCCATTTCGACCGTTCCAGATGCTGCTCGGGCGAGGTGACATCGCCCCAGCAATCCATCGGGCCACCCGGCACCCCTTCGAGCACCATGATTTCACAGGGACCGGTGGTGGTCAGCGCCGGAAACACGAAATATTCCCCGACGCCGGGGATCAGGTTGAAGCAAACCGCCGAATGCTCCGGGCGCGGCGTCATCCCCGTCACATAGGTCAGTGCCAGCGCACGCTGCGGTTTGTCATAGGGGGATTTACCAGCGTCGCGTTCGAACATCCGGCCAATCTCGCCCTTGCCCGAGGCGACAATCACCAGATCATCCTCGGCGGCATAGTCTTCCAGCTCGTCGATCCCGGCATCGGCAATCACCAGTTCACCGCCCAGCTTGGTGAACTCGGCCAGCCAGCGCGGGATTTTCACCCGCTGATCCACCGAATAGGCGTTGCGATCCAGCCGCCCGGTCCAGTCGATCACCTTTTCCCCCGGTGCCTCGGGGTTGGGCACGGAAAAGTTGATGCCTTCGACCGGCGGGCAACTGTCCGTCCAGAAATCGATGCCCAGATCGCGCTCGTGCTGGATCGAGGCGCCGAACATGCATTGACTGGACAGCACCTTGCCTGTTGCGATGTCCTCGGCGGTGCGATTTTGCACCACGCGCACCTTGTGCCCCGCCTTGAGCAGGCCGATGCCCAGTTGCAGCCCGGACTGGCCGCCGCCGATGATCGTGAATTTCCGCATTGTTTGAAATCTCCCGTGTTGGTCTTTTGTTGATTTTGTCGCCTGTTCAGGCCCGGATCAGTCCATCAGCAACGGAATGGCGGCGGCGGCCCGTTCCGGCCCCATGGCAGTGTAGCCCCCATCGACGCGAATATCGGTACCGGTGATGAACCCGGCCTCGTCCGAGCACAGAAACAGCACGGCGCCCGCAACCTCCTCCGGATCGCCAACGCGACCCATCAGGTGGAACGGGGCCGCGACGCTGTCGGTCTTTTCCCGGTTGCCGCCGGTCAGCTCATCCATGATGTTCGACCAGGTCCAGCCGGGCGAGACCGCGTTGACGCGGATACCCTCGGGGGCCAGATCCATCGCCTGATTGCGCGTCAGTTGCAGGATCGCTGCCTTGGACACCGGGTAAAGCCAGCGCCCGGTCTGTGCCACCCGCGCCGAGATCGAGCCGAAATTGACGATCGCGCCCTTGTTTTTCGCCAGTTCCGCGCGCGCGGCCTGCATCAGCATGACCGACCCGACAAGGTTCACATCCAGCGCCTCAAGCCATTCGGCGCGGGTCGAGTCGATGCCATTGTCGAGATAGGTGCAGGCGACGTTGACCAGAAAGTCGATCCGCCCGAATTGCTTCAGGGTGGTTTCAACCAGCGCCGCGATCTGTGCATCGTCGCGAATGTCGGTCTCGCTGAACGCCACCCCCTCGGCCTCCAGCGCGCGCCCGGCCTCGGCATTGATATCGGCCACCATCACCCGCGCGCCCGCCGCACGAAACGCAGCCACCACGGCGGCACCGATCTTGGTCGCGCCGCCGGGCACGATGGCCACCTTGCCGTTCAATCCTCGCATACTCGGTCTCCCTGCTTTGTTTTAGGCTTGAAGTAAATCTTACCGGGGGGCCGGGCGGGCGCTATCCGGCGGGCGAAGCCCCTATCCGAAAAACGAAACTTTTTGACGCAGCGTCGTTTTGCCTGCTAGCATCGCGAAGTTTTCCCGCCGGGGATGCATCAGGAGTGCAGGATGGGCACATTGGCGAACCGGGCCCCGCTTTCGGCGCACCAGTTGTTTCGCAGCCAAGATCTGGACGAGACCCGGGACCGGGTGGCGCAAATCTATTGTCCGCACCGGTTGGAAACGCTTGGGCGCACCCCTTTCGATGCCCGGCACAATCACATCCGGGGCGAACGGATGTCGCTGAATTATATGGAATACGGCGCCCACACCCGGATCGACCCGGGCGAGTTGGGGAATTTCTATTTGGTACAGATCCCGCTCTGCGGCGGGGCGCGGATCGTCAATGGCACGGATCGCTATACCTCGGACCGGACCGCGGCGGCGGTGCTGAACCCGCACAAATCCACCTCGATGACATGGGCCGGGGGCACCCGGCAGATTCTGGTCCAGATCGACCGGAGCGCGCTGCAAAAGCTGTTGTGCGATCTGCTCGGCGCGCAGATGCAGCGCCCGCTGAAGTTCAACGGGCCGCTGAATATCCAGCAGGGCCCCGGCAGCGCGCTTGGCCAGTTCGTGCTGCATCTGGTGCGCGAGATCGACGCCGGGAGGTCCGATTTCGGCCGGGCCGGGCTGATGAACCGTCAGATCGAAAGCACCCTGATGACCGGGCTGATCGAGGCGGTGGACAACAATTATTCCGGCTTCCTCGGCCGCCCGACGGGCTCGGCGGCGCCACACAAGCTGCGCCGCGCCGAAGACTATATCGAGGCGCGGCTGGACCAGCCCCTGACGCTGGAAGAGATCGCCCGCGCCGCTGGCACCAGCGCGCGCAGCCTGCAAATGGCGTTTCGTCAGTTCCGCGGCACCACGCCGCTGAACTTCCTGCGCGACCGGCGGCTGGACAAGGCCCATCAGGCCCTGTCAAAGGCGCGCCCCGGCACCACGGTCACCGATATCGCATCAGCCTGGGGGTTCACCCATCTGGGCCGCTTTTCGCAAAGCTATCGTGACCGGTTCGGGCAACCGCCCAGCGACACGCTGCGCGCCGCCCTGAACGGCGGCCGCTTTCACTGAGCGCGCGGTCCCCGGGGGAGTCCCGAGGGCCGGTCAGGCCACCGCTTGGGTGCCGGTTCCGGCCTCGTTTTCGGCCTCGTTTTCGGCCTCGATTTCTGTCGCGCGTTCGCAAGTCCAGACGGTGCGTTTGGACTTCTCGGCGATCCGCTCGAACCCGGCGGCGCGCAGGATGTTCTTGCATTCGCGCATGCCACCGATGCCATAGGCCTTTGGGTGGAATTCCAGAACCATAGCACGGAACCCGGACAGATCGGCGTGGCGCAGGATCTCTTGTTCGCCACCCTCGATATCCATCACCAGAACCGTGGGGTTCAAGGCGGCGCAGACCTCGGAAAAGCTTTCAGTCGGCACCTCGACCGCCCTACTCTTGCGCCGACTGGGTTCAATCAGGGATGACCCAAGATAGCTGCTATGGACATGAAACGTCATCGTGTCGGGTCGCTCTGGCGCGCTGACCAGCACCGCGTTGCGGACCGAGATCCGCGCGCCCAGATCATTGGCGGCATAAAGCGCCTCGATCGCCGGGATCAGCTCGGGATTGGCCTCGAAGGAATGCACCGCGCGCGGCTTTGCCTTGGCCGCGATCACCGCGCCCACCACGCCGATGCCAGCGCCGATTTCCAACACCACGTCCTCGGGGCGCACCACATGCAGCGCGCCGGCCATTTCCAGCCCCTCGTATTGCGCCGCATTGATCCGCGCGATGCGCTTCTCGGTCAAGAAGGGCGAAGCGGGCACCTTGACCCCAAGGCATTCGGCGGCGATTTCGGAAAACTCTGTCTGCTCGGTCTCTGTCTGCTCGGTCTCTGTCTGCTCGGTCATGGCGGTGGCCCCGCATTGGTTGATTTGGCCAGCATCCTGTTGCGCCCGCCCCGTGAAAGCAAGCACCGGCCCCGCACCGTCCTCGCATTAACCGCAAGCGAGTCCGCTTTGCATCACCCCTGTAATCCCGCCTCTGGGGGCGTCAGACCTGCGGCACGATCAGAACCAGCCCGTCCAGCACCTTCGATGCCTCGATCTGGCAGGCAACAGCCGTGTTCCCCCTCAGCCGCGCCGCGTGCAGCACGGCCGCGCGCCAGATCATTCGTGTATTCCGGCCCGTCCTGCCCCCGAGGGCCGCCACCCGGCAGGTCTGGTTTTTTCTTTCGTGCTGAAATCATGGGCATTTTGCCATTGCTGCGTTGCAGCAAACGCAAGGCGGATATGTAGCTATGCGCTCTAGTCAAGTCAGTATTTATGACCAATTATCAGAACACGGGGGGCCACTATCACATTTGAAGGCAAGGGTCCAAAATGGCACATATTACGACACACTCGCACGCTGGCATTTCCATTCTCCGTCCTTTCGTGGCTTTTGGTCACGGCCTGATGAACTGGATGGAACGCATTGCAGTCGCAAATTCGCGGATTGAAGAGATCCAGAAACTGCAAGCGCTGAGCGACGAAGAGCTGGCCAAACGCGGCATTGAGCGCGAAAAAATCGTCCATCACGTGTTTGCTGACCGTATCGGTTTCTGAGCGCGCGATCAGACCCAACAAGCCAGAACCGGGGCGGATGCCGCCCCGGTCTGTCGTGTCCTCACCTGAGCAGCAGGCGCGACACCACCGGCGCAAGCCGGTCCCTCAGATCCGCATCGGGAACAACGGCGCGCAACACTTCCAGCGCCAGATCCTGCGTCTGCACATCCTCCTGTCGCAAGCGGGCCAAGGCCCTGATCAGGTCCGGGTGCGCGCACAAGCCATCCTGCCACCGCCAGACCGGCTGATCCTCGCCGGGCGTGGCGACAAGGCCGCAGCGGCGCGCCGGGGGCGCATCCTTCCACAGTAGCATCGCGATATCGGCCAGAACCGCGTCAGCAGACAGGATTTCTGCGTCCAGTATCTCTGGGCCCGGCATCTCCGCGCCCGGTGCAGCAAGATCAACACTGTCCACCGCCGGATCGGTCAGCGTCGCCTCACCGCCCCAGCCCGCGCGCAGCGCCGGGCCATAGATCTGGCGAGCCAAGGCCAGCTGGCTGTCGTCCTGCGAGGTGTACAACGTAATCCGTTGCACCAGCGGGCGCAGCACGGGCAGCAGGTCTCGGAACCGTTCGGCATCCATGTCGGGAATGGCAAAGATCAACTGGCCAAAGATCGCCTGCTGCTCTGGCCCCCCCTCTCCCCTTCGCGCGGCGATAAGTTCGAGCGCATCCGCCAGCACCTGAGCGCCCATGCCACGGGCCAGCAGATGCGGGCGCGCCGGACCGGGCTGCGCCGCGAGCCCCTCAAGCATCCGCGCCAACTGTCGGGCACTGGTGCGCGTCGCGGCGCTGTCGGCCATATAATCAAGCGTCGAGCCCGAGGCAGGCCATGAAAAAAGGATTGCCCGCTCCGCCCCGCCCAGCGCCTGCGCGATCAGTGCAGCCCGACGCGCTCCTTGTTCGAACCGGGTTGAGGCGCCGGGCACATAGACCAGCGCGCCCTGCTCTGGAGCCGACCTGAGGCGATCCAGCCACTCTGGTTGGGCCATCGGTTGAACCGCGCGCAGCTTGGAAACATCGCCTGCCCCCTCCTGCTTCGGGCGCGATACGGTTGCGATGCCCCACTCCGGTTCGCCCCGCCCCGGAGCGTAAAAAAGCGGCGCCTCTGGATCGCCGCTTTGCCCCCTGTCTGTAAAATAATAGACTGGGATCGTTTGAAAATCCCCGGCCGCCAATGGGTCAGGAAGATCCGGGGTCGCCATGCCCAGCGCCGCCGACAGATCGGCGATATCGCGGGCCGTCTGGCCCAATGCCTCGGGCGTGGCCCCGGCGCTGCGCTGCTCGCCATACATTGATATCAAGGTGTCGCGCGCCGCTGTCGGCTGTCCGGTGTCGCGCAACAGGGCCGCCGCCTCGCCATAGATCGGCACCGGGTCAAACCCGAGGGTGTCACGATAGTGCACCGCGAAATCAGCCAGTTTGGCAATCGCCTGTGCCGCCTGTTCCACTTGCCCCGCCTCGATCATCAGGCTGGCAGCCATACGATAAAGGTCAAAGGCCGCGCGCGGGTCAAAGCCACTTGCAGGGTCGATGTTGCCGGTCAACCGGGCGATCCGCTCCAGTGCCGCGTCGGGGTCGGTCTCGGCCAGATAGGGGAGCGTGGCAAAGCTGTCGCCGCCCCCGGCCCGGGCCGCCGGGGCAATCCCCGGGCACAGGCAGAGGGTAAGGAGCAGGAGGCGGGCAAGACGGACAAGGGCGGGCATGGGGGGAGATCCTTTGGCGCGCGGTGGAACCATTCATTCCACCCCTGCAGCCAAACGACCAGCCCAAAATCAGACCCTAAATCAGGGAGTTTCAGGGGCATTTTGTACAATCCGCCCGCACCGCGCCTTTTGAACCGAACAGCGCGTTTCGACTTGCCCCCTCAGGGCGAACTCCGCAGAACTAAGGGGGGCGTACTGGGCGAAAGCCAGAGACTTCATGTTACGGAAAATGGAGAGAGCTAGATTTTTCGTTACATTTTACTTGATCCGAATCGCCCTGAGCCGTAATACCCGACCAATCGGTCGCCTATTGAGCATTTTAAGACTGGAGAACTCGACGCATGGACGCTTTCATCTGCGACGCGCAACGTACCCCGATCGGACGCTATGGTGGGGCCCTGTCCCAGGTCCGCACCGACGACCTGGCCGCGATCCCGATCGCCGCCCTGATGGCGCGCAATCCGCAGGTCGACTGGGCCAGCGTCGATGACGTCTTCTATGGCGATGCCAATCAGGCTGGCGAGGATAACCGCAACGTCGCCCGCATGGCGGCGCTGTTGGCCGGGCTGCCGGTCGAGGTGCCGGGCACCACGGTGAACCGGTTGTGCGCCAGTGGCATGGATGCGGTCGGCATGGCCGCCCGTGCGATCCGCGCCGGGGACTATGACATGGCGATTGCCGGCGGCGTGGAAAGCATGTCGCGCGCGCCGTTCGTCATGCCCAAGGCGACCAGCGCCTTCAGCCGCGCCAACGCGGTCTATGACACTACCATCGGCTGGCGGTTCCCGAACCCCAAGATGAAGGCGCAATATGGCATCGACTCGATGCCCGAGACCGCCGACAACGTCGCCGCCGACTATGACATCAGCCGCGAAGATCAGGACGCCTTTGCCGCCCGCAGTCAGGCCCGCTGGGCTACGGCGCATGAGGCCGGTATCTTTGCCGAGGAAATCACCCCGGTCATCATCCCGCAGCGCAAGGGTGATCCGGTCGTGGTCGACACCGACGAACACCCCCGCCCGGGCACCGGGACGGCGCAACTGGCCAAGCTGCGCGGCGTCAACGGGGCCGATCTGAGCGTGACCGCTGGCAATGCCAGCGGCGTCAACGATGGCGCGGCGGCGCTGCTGCTGGCCAATGCGGCGACGGCGGCCAAGAACGGGCTGACCCCGATTGCCCGCGTGGTGGCGATGGCCGCCGCCGGCGTGGAGCCGCGCGTGATGGGCATCGGGCCGGTTCCTGCCAGCCGCAAGGTGCTGGCGCGGGCGGGACTCACCATCGAGCAGATGGATGTGATAGAGTTGAACGAAGCCTTCGCCAGCCAGGGTCTTGCCACCCTGCGCGAGCTGGGCGTGGCCGACGACGCGGCGCATGTGAACCCGAACGGCGGTGCCATCGCCATCGGTCACCCGCTGGGCATGTCGGGGGCGCGACTGGTGCTGACGGCGGCCTATCAGTTGAAACGCACGGGCGGGCGCTATGCGCTGTGTACCATGTGCGTCGGAGTTGGACAGGGCGCGGCCCTGATCCTTGAACGCGTGTAACCCGGGAGGAGACCTGCGATGTATGCACAGATGATCAAGACCGCCGGAACCGGCGTCAAATCCCCAGAGGAAATGACAGAGGAGGAACGCAAGTTCCAGGCGCATGTGGACGCGAATGAAAAGGTCGAGCCCAAGGACTGGATGCCCGACGATTACCGCGCCACGCTGATCCGCCAGATTGGTCAGCATGCGCATTCGGAAATCGTGGGTCAGCTTCCCGAGGGCAACTGGATCACCCGCGCCCCCACGCTGGAGCGCAAGGCGATCCTGTTGGCCAAGGTGCAAGACGAGGCCGGGCATGGGTTGTACCTGTATTGCGCGGCGGAAACGCTGGGCATCAGCCGCGACGAGCTGACCGAGGATCTGCTCTCGGGGAAGATGAAGTACAGCTCGATCTTCAACTATCCGACGCTGACCTGGGCCGATATCGGCGCGGTGGGTTGGCTGGTGGATGGCGCAGCGATCATGAATCAGGTGCCGCTGCAGCGGACCTCGTTCGGGCCCTATTCCCGCGCGATGATCCGGATCTGCAAGGAGGAGTCGTTTCACCAGCGCCAAGGCTATGACATCATGATGAAGATGGCCAAGGGCAGTGAAGCGCAAAAGCGGATGGCGCAGGATGCGCTGAACCGGCTGTGGTTCCCGTCGCTGATGATGTTCGGCCCGTCTGACAAAGAGTCGGTGCACAGCGCCCAGTCGATGGCGTGGAAGATCAAGATCAACACCAATGACGAACTGCGCCAAAAATTCGTCGACCAGACGGTGCCGCAGGTCGAATATCTGGGCCTGACCGTTCCGGACGAGACCCTGAGCTGGAACGAAGAGCGCGGCCATTATGATTTCGCAGAGCCCGACTGGGGCGAATTCTTTGACGTGCTCAAGGGCAACGGCCCCTGCAACACCGACCGTCTGAGCGCCCGGCAGGAGGCTTGGGCCGAGGGCAAATGGGTGCGCGACGCGATGATGGCCCATGCCCGCAAGAAATCTGCGGCACAGGTCGCCGCGGAATAACAGCCCCGAATAACAGACCGGTTTGGCGGGCTGATTGCCCCGCCAGCCCAAACCCAGTTCCCGGCGTGCCAAGATGGCAACCGGTGCCAGGAGGAGACACCATGAAAAACGAATGGCCCCTTTGGGAAGTATTCATCCGCGGTCAGCACGGCATGTCACACCGCCATGTGGGCAGCCTGCACGCGCCCGACGCCGAAATGGCGATCAAGAACGCCCGCGACGTCTATACCCGCCGCAATGAGGGCGTGAGCATCTGGGTCGTCGAGGCCAAGCATATCGCCGCCTCGTCGCCCAGCGACAAGGGCCCGCTGTACGAGCCGAGCGCGTCCAAGGTGTATCGCCACCCGACGTTCTTCGACATCCCCGAGGAAGTGGGGGCGATGTGATGAGCACCGCAGTGACATCGGGCGATGACGCCCTGTTTGAATTCCTGTGCCGGATGGGGGACAGCACCCTTGTTCTGGGGCACCGGGTCAGCGAATGGTGCGGCCATGCGCCGGTGCTGGAAGAGGACATCGCGCTGGCCAATACCGCGCTGGACCTGATCGGTCAGACCCAGCTTTGGCTGGGGCTGGCGGGCGAGGTCGAAGGCAAGGGCCGCGATGCCGACAAGCTGGCCTTTCTGCGCGATGGCTGGGATTTCCGCAGCGCGCTGCTGACCGAGGTGCCCAATGGCGATTTCGGTCGCACGTTGATGCGCCAGTTCCTGTTCGACGCCTGGCATTCGATTTATCTTGGGCGGCTGTTGAAAAGCAGCGACAAGCGGGTTGCCGATATCGCCGAGAAGGCCAGCAAGGAAGTGTCCTATCATCTGGAACGCTCGGCTGACACGGTGGTGGCGCTGGGGGATGGCACCGAGGAAAGCCATGCCCGCATGGCCGATGCGCTGGCCTATCTGTGGCCCTATGTCGGCGAGTTGTTCGCTGGCGATGCGGTCGACGCGGCGATGGTCGAGGCCGGGGTCGCCCCCGATCCCGCCAGCCTGCGCGAAGAGTATGACGCGCTGGTGGGCCGTATTCTGGAGGAGGCAACGCTGGCCCTGCCAGAGGGTCGATTTGCCCATAAGGGCGGGCGCGACGGGCGCATGCACACCGAACATCTGGGTCACATCCTGACGCAGATGCAGTGGTTGCAGCGCGCCTATCCGGGTTGCACCTGGTAACAGTGATGACACATGCAAGCGTTGATCAGGTCTGGGATTGGCTCGCTGCCGTCCCAGATCCCGAGATCCCTGTGATCTCGCTCACCGATCTGGGCATCATCCGGGATGTGGCCTGGCAGGACGACACGCTGATCGTGACGGTCACGCCGACCTATTCCGGCTGCCCGGCGACCTCGATCATCAACCTCGATATCGAGACCGCCCTGCGCGGCCACGGCATCGAAAAGATCGAGCTGAAGCGGCAGTTGTCGCCAGCCTGGACCACAGACTGGCTGACGGAGGGCGGCAAACGCAAGCTGGAGGCGTTTGGCATCGCCCCGCCGCAGCCCGCTGGCGGCCCGGACCACTGCCCGCATTGCGGGTCCAAATCCATCGAGAAGATCAGCCAGTTCGGCTCGACCCCGTGCAAGGCCACGTGGCGCTGCAAGGACTGTCTTGAACCCTTCGATTATTTCAAGTGCATCTGAGGAGAAGCAGATGGCGCGTTTCCACGATCTGACCGTGACCGATATCCACAAGACCATCCGCGACGCGGTGGTGGTCACGCTGAAACCACAGCAAGGCGACGAGAGCGCCTTTGATTTCACCCAAGGGCAATACCTGACCCTGCGCCACGACTTTGACGGCGAAGAGCTGCGCCGCAGCTATTCGATTTGCGCCGGCAAGGACGAGGGCATTCTTCAGGTCGGGATCAAGCGGGTCGACGGCGGCGCGTTCTCGACCTGGGCCAATGAGGCGCTGAAGGTGGGCGACAAGGTGCAGGCGATGGCGCCAATGGGCAGCTTTCACACACCGATCGACCCGAATGCCGCGCGCAGCTATCTGGGCTTTGCCGGCGGCTCGGGCGTAACGCCGGTGCTGTCGATCCTGAAGACCACCCTGTCGCGCGAGCCGAAATCGACCTTTACGCTGGTTTATGCCAACAAGGGCGTGAACACGATCATGTTCCGCGAAGAGCTGGAGGATCTCAAGAACCTCTATATGGGGCGGCTGAACATCATCCATATCCTCGAGTCCGACGCGCAGGAGATCGATCTGTTCACCGGGCTGGTGACGCAAGAGAAATGCGGTGAGCTGTTCGAGCATTGGATCGACATCGAAAGCGTCGACACCGCCTTTATCTGTGGGCCGGAACCGATGATGCTGGGCATCGCGGCGGCGCTGCGGGCGCATGGGCTGGGTGACAGTCAGATCAAGTTCGAGCTGTTCGCAAGCGCACAGCCGGGTCGGCTGGCACGCAAGGCGGTCAGCAAGGATGCGGCCAGCAGCGCCAACCAGACCCGCGCGTCGATCACGCTGGACGGGGCGACCCAGACGGTGACCATGGGCAAGGACATGTCGATCCTTGACGCGGCGCTGGAGAACGCGATGGACGCGCCCTATGCCTGCAAGGCGGGGGTCTGTTCGACCTGTCGCTGCCGGGTAATCGAGGGCGAGGTCGAGATGGTCGCCAACCATGCGTTGGAGGATTACGAGGTCGAGAAGGGCTATGTGCTGTCCTGCCAGTCCTATCCGCTGACCGATACCGTCACCGTCGATTACGACCAGTAAGGGGGGCTGAGCATGGCCGAAGACATGAGCATTGCAAGCTATCTGGCCCAGGGCGGGGTTCTGAGCAACCCGGCCAATGTGCCGCCACGCTATCGCGCCGAATTGATGAAGCTGATGGCGACCTTTGTCGACAGCGAGCTGGCCGGCGCCGCTGGCTTTGCCGACATCATCAACCAAGGCCCGGGCATCAAGGAGCGGATCGCGGCCGCCAAGATTGTGCTGGAAAAGACCGACAACGCCGACCGGGTGTTGCGCATCATGGGCGATTTCGGGGCCGATACCGACCGCTATGCCACGCATCACCCCTGGTCCGCGCGGCTGGAGCGGGGGGCCGATATCGGCACCGCGCGCACCGAGCATGACATGAGGCTTGCCGTCTTCAACTATCCGCTGGAGGGCTGGGCCGACGCGGTGGTGATGAACCTGCTGATGGGCCGCGCCGTGGCGGTGCAGATGGCCGAGTTCTCGATGGTGTCCTACCAGCCGCTGGCCGAAGCGTTCCGCGCCATTGCACCGATCGAGGCGCGCCATGCGGAACTGGCCGAGGAAGGCGTGATCAAGCTGATGGAGCACGGCAATACCGTCTTGCAGGACAGCGTCAATTACTGGTGGCCACGGGTCGCGGCGAGCTTTGGCTCGACCGCCTCGACCAAGGCCGAGAGCCTCAAGGCGATGGGGCTGCGCCGCTCCACCAATGCCGAGCTGAAAGCCCGGTGGGAGGCCGAGGCCGGCACGGTTTTGACCCGGTTGGGTGTGGCGGTTCCGGCGTAAAGCCCCCCTACGTGACGCGGCCCCCAAACCGGGGCCGCGTTTCCGCCTAATCCGCTTCCAACTTGGCGAGGGTGCCCAGCAGCATCCGGG
The DNA here is from genome assembly GCF_004348975.1 of Antarcticimicrobium sediminis. GTDB lineage: Bacteria > Pseudomonadota > Alphaproteobacteria > Rhodobacterales > Rhodobacteraceae > Antarcticimicrobium > Antarcticimicrobium sediminis. The sequence goes on from NZ_SMFP01000003.1 coordinate 347,491, forward strand.
CCAGCTGCGCCACCTGAGCCTTGCTCAGCGCGCGGGACAGGATCGTCTTGTCGTGATCGCCCACGGCGCGCATCGCCAGTTCGGCACGGGCGGCGCCCTCCGCTGTCATCTGCACAAAGCGGCTGCGCGCGTCTTGCTCGTTTTCCAGCCGAATGATGCAGCCCTCCGCCTCCAGTTGCTTGAGAACCTTGGTCATTCCGCCCGAGGTGATCAGGACCGCGCGGTACAGCTCGGTCGGGGTCATGCGGCGCGGCGCGGGCTGCGCGCGCAGGGTCACCAACACCTCGAACCCCGCCGGGGTCAGCCCGATCCCGGCCAGCAGCTTTCGCGTGCTGTCGAGCACGATGTCGTTGAGACGGATCAGCGCGAGCATGACTTCGGTTTCGGGGGAGGATACCTCTGGCCAGTTTTCCCCGAGCTGCGCCAAAACCTGCGCGATGGTGTGTTTTCCGGTCATCGCCCCGCCGCCTTCCCCGTTTTTTATCTTGCCGGAAAGGTACATCTTTCCTAGATATCGGAAAACATCTTTCTGGAAAGGGAGTGTCATGCGGACATTTTCGGACCGCCTGCGCCACACAATACTGTTCGAAGCCATCGCCGTGGCCCTTGTCGCGGTCGGCGGTGGGCTGATCACCGGGCACGGAATGATGAGTATCGGCGCGCTGAGCCTGATGCTCAGCCTTATCGCGATGACCTTGAACCTGATCTATAACTGGCTGTTCGACCTTTGGGACCGGGCCTATCGCGCCATGGCACGCCGGGGCGCGGGCTTGCGCGCGGTGCATGCCATCCTGTTTGAAGCGGTCATGCTGGTTGCCGGGCTGTTCGTCACCGCCTGGTGGCTGGAACTGTCGTATCGCGACGCCCTGATGCTGGATCTGGGGTTTGCGGTGTTCTTCCTGATCTATGCCTTTTGCTTCAACTGGACCTATGACGTGGTGTTCCCGGTGCCGCGCACCGCCTGAGCGCCCCGGCGTTCAGATCCCCTGCACGCCCTTGAGCGTCAGGTTACAGACCAGATCGGCATAATCGTCGCGTTCCTGTGCCCCGGCGTCCGAGTTCCACATGAAATACCAGTTCAGCATGCCATAGACCGACATGGTGACGCCGCGCAGTTTGTCGGGGTGTGTCTCGAACACCTCGGGCGCGATATCGTGCAGGCAGCGGCCCATCAGCTTGATCATGTCGCGTTGATAGGCGCGCATCTGGTCCTGCTGGTCCTCAGGCAGGGCCGAAAGCGCGCTGATCTGCACCTGATGTTCGTGATCGGCCCCCTGATAGGCGCGCAGGATCTCGCGGATTACCCGGCGCAGCCGATCGTCCGGGTCCAAGCCTTCGGTATCGACGCCAAAGATGCGATCCCTGAGACGGGACAGATAGCTGTCCAGAATGTCGAACAGGATCGCATCCTTGCTGTCGTAGTAGTGATAGATATTGGCCTTGGAGATCCCGCATTCCGCCGCGAGCTTGGTCATCGAGGCGCGATCGAACCCCTCTTCGGCGAACACCTTGGCCGCCGATTTGAGGATCTGCGCGCGTTTCTGATCATGGTCTTTGGCGATTGTGCGGGCCAAGAGTCACTCCTTCGGGCGGTTGTCGACGACGCGCACGGCCTTGCCCTGGCTGCGCACGACTTCGCCGGGATCCTTGACGTCAATCTCGGTCGAAACACCAACCACGTCCTTGATCCGTTTGTAAAGCATCCGCGCTGCGGCGGTCTTGGATGCCTCGTCGGTGGAATCACTGGCGCATTCCACATGCACGCGCATCGCATCCATCCGACCCGAGCGATACAGCTCGATCTGGAAATGGTTGGTCAGCCCGCCGGTGGCGATCACTTGTTCCTCGATCTGGGTGGGGAACACATTGACGCCGCGCAAAATCATCATGTCGTCGCTGCGCCCGGTGATCTTTTCCATCCGCCGCATCGAGCGCGCGGTGCCCGGCAGCAAGCGCGTCAGGTCGCGGGTGCGATAGCGGATCATCGGCAGCCCCTCTTTGGTCAGCGTGGTGAACACCAACTCGCCCATCTCGCCATCCGCCACCGGCTCGCCGGTCTCCGGGTTGATGATCTCGGGCAGGAAGTGATCCTCCCAGATCACCGGGCCGTCCTTGGTCTCGACGCATTCGCTGGCCACGCCCGGCCCCATGATTTCCGACAGGCCATAGATATCGACAGCATGCATGTCAAAGGCGTCCTCGACCTCGTGGCGCATGGCGTCGGTCCAGGGTTCGGCCCCGAACACACCGACCGAGAGAGAACAGGCGCGCGGGTCAAGGCCAGCCTTGTGGAACTGTTCGAGGATGTTGAGCATATAGGACGGCGTGACCATGATCCCGTCGGGTTTGAAATCGTCGAGCAGGGTGACCTGTTTCTCGGTCTGCCCGCCACTCATCGGCACCACGGTGGCGCCCAGACGTTCGATCCCATAATGCGCGCCGAGCCCGCCAGTGAACAGCCCATAGCCATAGGCGTTGTGCACGATATCCCCCGCCCGCAGGCCCGCTGCGCGCAGGGAGCGCGCGACCAGATCGGCCCAGTTTTCGATATCGCGTTTGGTATAGCCCACCACGGTCGGCTTGCCGGTGGTCCCTGAGGACGCGTGCAGGCGCATGATCTGTTCACGCGGCACGGCAAACAGCCCGAACGGGTAGTTGTCGCGCAGGTCGTTCTTGTAGGTGAACGGGAACTTGGCCAGATCGGCCAATGTCTTCAGATCGTCGGGATGCACGCCAGCAGCATCGAACCGCTGCTTGTACATCGGCACGTTGTCATAAGCGTGGCGCAGCGACCATTTCAGCCGGTCGAGTTGCAGCGCCTCGATCTCGTCGCGCGAGGCGATCTCGATCGCGTCAAGGTCGGCTTTGTTCGGGGTCAGATCCTTCATGGCGTCCTCCTCACCAGGTCATCATCAGTCGTCATTCGTCGAAAAGCTGGCCCTTGATCGCGCGGGACATGCCCCGGAATTCCGCGATTGTCTGGCCGTTCTGATCGGTCACACTCACGTCGTAGATGCCGCTGCGCCCAGTCAGGCTGACCTCGCGCGCGCAGGCGCTAAGGCGGTCGCCCTGCTTGCCCGGTGCGACGAAGTTTATCAGATTGTGCTGGGCCACCGTGGCCTGATTGCGGCTGTTGCAGGCAAAGGCAAAGGCGCTGTCGGCCAGCATGAAGATCACACCGCCATGACAGATCGCATGGCCGTTGCAGTGGTGCGCCTCGACCGTCAGTTCCAGCGTCGCGGTGCCCGCGTCCACATGGGTGATCGCCATGCCCGCCCATTTCGAGGCGTTGTCATTGGCCCACATTGCTTCGGCGGATTTTTGGGCGCGCTCTGTCGGGGTCATGTTCATTCTCCCTTGAACACGGGGGCGCGTTTTTCAAGAAAGCTGGCGACCCCCTCGGCATAGTCCGCGCTTTCGCCGCAGGTCTTCATCGCCTCGGCCTCCAGTTCCAGATGATCGGCCAGCGTATCGGTGGCGGCGGCCTGAATCGTCTGTTTGGTCAGCCCCAGACCAAGGGTCGGGCCATTGGCAAGCTTTTCGGCCAGCGCGCGCGCCTCGTCCATCAGCGCATCATCGGGCAGCGCCTTCCAGATCAGGCCCCAATCCTCGGCCTTTTGCGCGCTGAGCGGCTCGGCAGTAAAGGCAAGGCCCTTGGCGCGCGCCTCGCCCAGTAGCTGCGGCAGATGCCAGCTGCCGCCGGTGTCGGGGATCAGGCCGACCTTGGAAAACGACTGGATGAACTTGGCGCTTTGTGCGGCCAGAACCATGTCGCAGGCCAGCGCGATATTGGCGCCAGCGCCTGCGGCCACACCATTGACGGCGCAGATGACGGGAAAGTTCAGCGAGCGGATCAGATTGACCAGCGGCGCGTAAAAGGTGCGCACCGTGTTGCCGAGATCAGGCGGGCCGTCCATCTTGCGCGGGTCGCGATCCCCCAGATCCTGCCCGGCGCAGAACCCGCGCCCGGCCCCGGTCAAAAGGATCGCCCGCGCGCCCGCGTCGCGGGCCGCCTCGATGGCGCCGCGCAGGGCATGGTGCATCTCTTCGGTGAAACTGTTCAGCCGCTCTGGCCGGTTCAGAGTGATCTCGACCCAAGTGCCGTGATCGCGGATCAAAATGGTGTCCGACATGTGGCCCTCCCCCTCCATAGGCGTGTCATGCGCTGACGATTGGGGGCTGCTGCGCAACATTGCCTCCCCCCGTCTCCTGACAAACATCTTGCATAAACCGACCGGACGGTCAATATATGTTTCAAACATCTTGGCGCGGCATCTGACCGCGACCGCCACGGGAGAGAGGACCGATTTCATGAGCATTCAACCGATTTCCAGTTTCGCCGCCGGAGAGTGGATCGCCCCCGGCGCAGGCGCGCGCGCCATCGCCAGCGCCATCACCGGCGAAGTAATCGCCAGCGCGGGCAACAACGCACTGGATGTGCAGGCGATGCTGGATCATGCCCGCGAGGTCGGCGGCCCCGCCCTGCGCGCGCTGACGTTTCATGACCGTGCCCGCATGCTCAAGGCGCTGGGACAGCACCTGAACGCCAACAAGCAGGCGCTGTACGACATCTCGTTCGACACCGGCGCGACCCAGTCCGATCATATGATCGACATCGACGGCGGTGTCGGCACCCTGTTCGTCTTTGCCTCCAAGGGGCGGCGTGAAATGCCCGACGATCATGTTTACCTTGACGGCGAGTTGGAGCAACTGGGCCGCACCGGCGCCTTTATGGGGCAGCACATCTGTACCCCGCTGCACGGGGTGGCGGTGCATATCAACGCTTTCAACTTCCCGGTCTGGGGGATGCTGGAAAAGCTGGCCCCGACCCTGCTGGCCGGGGTGCCTGCCATCGTCAAGCCCGCGACCAACAGCTGCTATGTCACCGAACTGGCGGTCAAACTGATGCTGGACAGCGGCATCCTGCCCGAGGGTGCGTTGCAATTTGTCGCCGGCGGGCTTGGCGACATGCTGGACCGGCTGGGCATGCAGGATGTGGTCAGCTTTACCGGTTCGGCCGAGACCGCGGGGATGCTGCGGTCGAACAAGACCATCCTTGAAAACTCGGTCCGGTTCGTCGCCGAACAGGACAGTCTGAACGCCTCGATCCTCGGGCCGGATGCACTGCCCGGAACGCCCGAATTCGATTTGTTCATCAAGGAGGTCAGCCGCGAGATGACCGCCAAGGCGGGGCAGAAATGCACCGCCATCCGCCGCATCATCGCCCCCGAACCGCAGGTTCAAGCGGTGATCGAGGCGTTGAGCGCACGGCTGGCGAAAACCGTGATCGGCGACCCACGGCTGGAGGGCACCCGCATGGGGGCGCTGGTGTCAAACCAGCAGAAACAGGACGTGTTGGCAAAGGCCGCGATCATCGCCACCGAGGCCGAGCGTGTGTTCGGCGACCCGGAGAATTTCGAGGTGGTGGGAGCGGACGCCGACAAGGGCGCCTTCCTGCCGCCGATGCTGTTCCATTGCGCCGATCCCGACCGCGCAGAGCGGGTGCATGACACCGAAGCCTTTGGCCCGGTCTCGACCATCATGGGCTATCGCGATCTGAATCACGCGGTGGAAATCGCCAAACGCGGTCAGGGCTCTCTGGTCGCCTCGGTCATCACCCATGACCCCGCCGTGGCGCGTCAGGTGGTGCTTGGCGCCGGGGCCTATCACGGGCGGATCTATATCAACGACCGCGATTCGATGAATGAGGCGACCGGCCACGGCTCTCCCTTGCCGCATCTGGTGCATGGCGGACCGGGGCGTGCCGGCGGCGGCGAAGAGATGGGCGGCGTGCGCGGCGTGAAACACTACATGCAACGCACCGCGATCCAGGGCTCGCCCGATATGCTGAGTGCGATTGGCAACAGATGGGTGCCCGGCGCGACCGAGATCGCCGCCCCCGCGCATCCCTTTACCCGCACATTCAACGAGTTGCGGATCGGCGAGACCCTGCACAGCGCGCCGCGCGTCGTGACGCTGGACGATATCGAGCACTTCGCCGCCTTCACCGGCGATACTTTCTATGCCCACATGGATGATGCGGCGGCCAAACGAAACCCGTTCTTTCCCGGCCGCGTCGCGCATGGCTATCTGCTGCTGAGCTTTGCGGCGGGGCTGTTCGTGGAACCCAACGAAGGGCCGGTGCTGGCCAATACCGGGCTCGACAACCTGCGGTTCATGAAGCCTGTGAGTGCGGGCGACAGCATCAAGGTGCGCCTGACAGTCAAACACAAGACGCCGCGCAACGACGACTATGGCGAGGTGCGCTGGCATGTCACGCTGAGCAATCAGGACGATGAGAAAGTCGCCGAGTACGAATTGCTGACCATGAACGCGTTCTGAGCGTCCGGCTCTGACGCTGCGCCATCCTGAGGTTTCAGGATGGTGCGCGGGTGCTGGCGGCGGTACTCTGGCGCCATGAGAGACGCGCCCCAAAGCTGGTTTGACACCTGCGCCCAGATCCTGACCGACCCGCAGAACCAGCGGGTCTGGTCCATCATCGTGTCGCTGTTCGGCGATCTGGCGCAATGCCCCGGCGACCGCTTGAGCGGCAGCGCGCTGTCGCGGATCATCATGCCGATGGGCATCAAGCCCGAGGCAATCCGCGTCGCCCTGCACCGGCTGCGCAAGGATGGCTGGATCGACAGCGCCCGCTCGGGCCGGGCCAGCGCCCACTTCCTGACCGAGTTCGGCCGCGCCCGCAGCGCCGAGGTCAGCCCGCGCATCTATACCCGGACACCCGACACGCCCACAGACTGGCATCTGCTGATCGCCGAGGACGGCAGCGGGCAATCAGCGCTGGACGAGATGCTGCTGGCCGCCGACTATTTCAGCCTTGCGCGCAACGTGGCCTTGGGGGCCGGTCCCGCCCCCGAAGTGGGCGACGAATTGATGAGCTTTGACGTGCACGCCCGCGCCGTGCCCGACTGGGTCCGGGCGCGTGCCTGTCCCGGCGATCTGGCGGCAAGCTGCCGCGGGCTGGTCGATGCGCTGGAACGCGCCGCCGCCCTGCTGCCATCAGAGGCGGAAATCACGCCGTTGCAGACCGCGACGCTGCGGATGATGATCGTGCACCGCTGGCGCCGGGTGGCGCTGCGCCAGCCCGACCTTCCGGCGCAATTCTTCCCCCCCGACTGGCCCGGACCAAGATGCCGGGCGGCCGTGTTCCGCCTGCTGGACCGACTGCCGCGCCCGGCGCTGGATCAGCTTGACGCCGACTGACCCCCGCTGTCACCGGCTGTCACCACCGCGCCGTCCTCGGGCCCGTCTATTTCGGGCCTGTTTTTTGCTCATCTTCGCATGCGCCCCCGCTCAGCCCGGCCCTGAAAGACCCATCGCGGCCCCGCCCGGCCCCGGAACCGCATGAGGCACGCGAACCGGCCTTGTGGCCCGGCACAACGGGCGCATAGCATGACCGCACACCGACCCGTTGCCGTGTAAAAGAGGGGCTAAGCCTTGCTGACAATCCTGATCATTCTTTTCCTGCTGATCGCAGGACTAATGGCGGCCGCCGTGCTGCGCTCGCGCGCTCTGGGCCGCGAGGCGGAACGTCTGGTGCCGCAAGCGGGCGAGATACAGCCGGTGCCGGGCGGCACGATCCACTTTGTCGATCTGGGCCCGCGCGATGCGCCGGTCGTCGTGCTGATCCACGGGCTGTCCGGGCAACTGCAGCATTTCACCTATGGCGTCGCGGATCTGCTCGCCGACGACTTTCGCGTGATCGCGCTGGATCGTCCCGGCTGCGGCTACTCCACCCGTGACAGTGATGGAGAGGCCGCGCTGTCGCAACAGGCGCGGATGATCTGGGCGTTTCTCGACAAGCTGGAGGTCGACCGCCCGGTTCTGGTCGGGCATTCGCTGGGCGGCGCGGTGGCGCTGGCCATGGCTCTGGAGCGTCCCGATCAGGCGCGCGCGCTGGCACTGATCGCACCGCTGACCCACGACCAGGGCGAGGAAAGCGCGGCGTTCAAGGGGCTGGCGGTAGCGTCGCCCCTGAAGCGACGGGTGATCGCCCACACCATCGCCGTACCGATGGCACAGCGCAGCGCCGCCGCCGTACTGGAACAGGTGTTCAGCCCCGAGCCCTGCCCCGAGGATTTTCTGGTGCGCGGCGGCGGTGCGCTGGGACTGCGGCCCAAGGCGTTCATCGCCGCCTCGGCGGATTTCATGGCCGCCAATACCGGCATCGCGGCGCAACAAGCCCGCTACGCCACCGCGCTGAAGACCCCGGGCGGGGTGTTGTTCGGGGCCGCCGACGGCCTGCTGTCGCCCGCCCGTCACGGCGCACCGATGGAGCGCTATGGCCTGAAATGCGAAGAGGTGGCAGGTGGGGGCCATATGTTGCCGATCACCGTGCCAGAGATCTGCGACAAATTCATCCGACGCATGGCCGCAAAAGCGCCCTGACCCCCCTGCCCGTGCCAGAGCAAGATATCACGGGCAAGCAACGGGCACTGAATACGAAAATCCACGGATTTCCCGCTTGACCCGCCCCTCTGAACCCCCTAAATGCGCACTCACTCATGGCGGAGTAGCTCAGTTGGTTAGAGCAGCGGAATCATAATCCGCGTGTCGGGGGTTCAAGTCCCTCCTCCGCTACCAAATTCCCTCAGGTAAATCAGCGACTTCCTCCTGTGTGGGGTTATCTGTCGGGCTGCAAAATGCGTTCCGGGGTGGCGCCGGGGTGGCAGAACGGCGCCGCTGCATCGGTGTTTCCATTCCCGTAGCCTATTCACCCGATCCCGTACGAGGACACCGGCATGGACCGTGCTCCTAGGGCTCCCATAACAACCCAGCGCGAGGCCGCCCTGACCCGTCCGTCGGGTGGATAGACGCCCACACACAGGTTGGCGATGCGCTCGACCTTCAGGTCGTTCACTGCGAATTCGGTTGGTGTATCGAGCATGTCGAGGCTGGCCGCAATGCGCCCGGGAAAGGATCTTTCACTTGTTCGTCGGCCTCGCCGATGGCAACATGCTTTACGGGAAAAAATAGGGGGAACTCGCGTGAAGGACAGCGCAGTGGAAAGTAATACCATCAGTCTTCGCCGTACCGTTCGGGACTGGCGCGATTGGTGGGAAATCGAGACTGAACTGTTCTTGACGATGGCCTCCAAGGCTTTGATCCTGGACCTGTCCGACATTCACGAGAGCCATTCAACGATCCGCGCGCTCTTCTACGGGTCTAATTATAAGGACCGCATCGAAGCTGCCCTCGACGATTGGGCTGAATATGTCACACGTCACCTGCCTGGCGCCGCGAGAATGGAGCTTTCTTTTTTATTGCGCCATGAACATTTGCCTGAGCCCATCACCCAAGACATTCATACGAAAGGCTTCTCTTGGGTTGATACCCCAACATTCTCGCGGTTGCGCGAGGAGGCTCTCAAGGGCGGCTCCGAACTGCGGGAGATCGTGCGCGTCGCAGTCTTGGGCGAAGACAGTGACGGGGAGGGACAGTCGTTGCGTGCAGCAGTGCTCGACCATTTGAAGACACTTGAGGCAATCGCCATGGAAAAGGAGTGACCCATGTCAATACCATTTGAAATCCCGGCTCACTTCGTCACCGCCGAAAAACTGGGACAGGTGGTGCGGTTCGGAGCGATCCTGAAAGATACCGAAACGGGGCGCATCGTCGCCCACATGCAGGAGACCGGTTTTCTGAACCAGTTGGCCAACTTGCCGGCCAACGCCTTCCTGTCGCCGGTATCTACCCTCTCATCGGTCGCATCCAACTACCAACTTTATCGCGTGGATCAGAAAATCACGGCAATGCAGCAGATGCTTTCGGGGCTGCAATCCATGCAGATCGCAAATCTGGCGCTTGCGGGTCTCGGCATTGGGATCAGTGTCGCGGGCTTCGCCGTGATCAAGTCGCGCATCGACAAGGTCTCGACCAAGATCGACAACCTGGAAAGTCTGATCAGCCGAGAGTTCGAGGACCAGCGCTTGCGCGAGTTGAAAAACCTCGAAGCCGATCTCGACGGCCAGCTCGATCACGCGGAGGAAGGATGGACCAGCACGGACGGCCTACGCATATGGACCCGGGTGGCCGACCGCCTAAACGACATGGTCTACTACTACCCGAAACTGATCGAGGAGCATCTGGCCGCGCAAACCCCGGACTTGAAGCTCGCTGGCTATTTGCTGGAGCGGTATCGTGTGTTGGCAGCGACCCGGGTGGAATGTCTCGTGTTGATCGGTGAGTTGGAAAGCGCCCGCGACTTCTCGCGGCGCTTCATGGCGCGCAACGCCCGCCTGCTGGACCCCGTGTCACCGCTGGACCTCGCTCGCCGTCGCGCTGCAACCGCTGAAGGGGATGCCCTTACACGGGAGGCCGCCTTCCGGCGCGAGATTGAACCTGCCAGACAGTTCACCGCCGCGATCCGGGAATTCCAGGATCTCTCCGAGACCCGCCCCTTGCTGATTGAAACCCTGATCGAAAAGCGCTTGAACGGCCGCGACTACATCGAGCAGCTGCGCGCGGAGAAGGAAACACCCCTCCTGCTGCTGCCGGCAGCCTGACCGCGGCGCGGCTTAAAACGCCTGCGCCGGCAGCCAGAGCACGAGCGCGGGGAAGGCCACCAGCAGCGTCAACCGCAGGATATCGGCCAGGATGAAGGGCACGATGCCCCGGATCACGGTTCCCTGCTTCACGTCCCGCGCCGCAGCCTGCACCACGAACAGGTTCATCCCGATGGGCGGTGTGATCAGCCCGATCTCGGCGACCGTGACCACTATGATACCAAACCAGACCAGGCTGAAATCCAGCTCCAGCGCGACCGGTGCCAGCAGTGGCACCGTCAGCAGGATCATGGACATCGCATCCATGAAACAGCCCAGAACGATGTAGAAGATCAGGATCAGGACCATGACCGAAGTCGGGCCAAGGCCGGAATTGCGGATCTGTTCGATCAAGAATTGCGGCAGACCGGTGTTTTCAAGGAAGAAATTGAACAGGGCCGCCCCGATCAGGATGAAAAAGATCATCCCGGTCAGCCCCGTGGTCTCAAAGACCGAGGCCCTCAGCGTCGCGCGGTTCAACTCGCCCGAGAACAGCGCCAGAACAAAGGCACCGAGCGCGCCCACGGCGGCCGCTTCCGTCGGCGAGAACCATCCCAAGTAAATGCCTCCGATCACCACGAAAAAAAGTACCATCACAGGCCAGACCTGCCCCGTGAGGCGCAGCCGGTCGCGCCAGCCGGTCCGTTCGGATCGGGGGGCGATACCCGGATTCAGCCGCACGCGGACCATGATCGCACCAGCATAGAGCGCGGCCCCCAACAACCCCGGCACCAGCGCGCCGATAAAGAGTTGGCCGATCGAGCTTTGGGTCAGCAGCCCGTAGATGACCAGCAGCACGGAGGGCGGAATCAGAACCCCCAGCGTACCGCCAGCCGCGACGGTGGCGGTGGCCAGCGATGGATCATAGCCGTGCCGCTTCATCTCGGGCAGGGCAACCCGACCGATGGTGGCCACGGTGGCCAGCGACGAGCCGCAGATCGCGCCAAACACCGCGCTCGCGCCAACGGTGGTGATCGCCAACCCGCCCTTGCGGTGTCCGATATAGGCGTTGATCACGTTGAACAGCGACCGCGACAACCCGGCGTGCGAGGCGAACACCCCCATCATGACGAACAGCGGTATCACCGAAAAGGAATAGGGAAAGATCGACTCAAACGGGCTGGACCCGAGGATATAGGCCGCCCCCATCCAACCGTTCAAATACCAGTAGCCCAGAGCCCCGATCGCCCCCATGGACACCGCCACCGGCAGGCCGAGGCCGATCAGAACCAGTGCGGCGCAAAAGCCCAGCAGCCCGAGGATTGCATCACTCATGATCCGGTGTCCTTTTCAAAGCCTGGTGCAGTTCGAGCAGCACACCGAGCATGGAGGCGGCAAGCCCGACCAGCAGCGGGTACCAGTACCACGCGACCGGAATCCCGAGTTGCTGGGACTTGTCACCGAACATCGTGCGGGTCTGGAAGGTCAGAAAGCCCTGCCACAGCATCAGCGCGAGAAGGCCGAGGGTCAGGGCGGCGGCCAGCAGCCGCAAGGCGACCGCCAACGAGTCGGGCATCAATGCCAGCAGGAAATCCACGCTGACATGTGCCGCGGACATGAAGGCATAGGGCATTGCAAGCCAAGCGCCTGTCACCACGAAAAGCTGCACCAAGTCGACCACGCCTTCGATCGGCAGCCCGATCCGGCGGCCCAGAACATCGGCAACCGTCACCACCGCGGCGGCGCCATAGGCGATCACACCCGCCATTGCCATTGCCGTGACAAGGCTCCGGGCCCGTTTCGCAAGCTGTGTTGCCAACCTCTTTCCCCCTTCCGAAAACCTCCGGCCCGCGCAAGAACACGGGCCGGAGCAATTGTCAGACCATGACCGGCATCAGTCCTAATGCGCCGCTTCATATTCCCGGATTTTGTCCTGCATCGCTTTGTAGATATCTTCGGCGTTGTCAACGCCGGCATCCTCGACGGACTGAAGATAGGACGCCATCATCGGTTGCAGGGTCTCTTCCCAACGCGCGCGTTGCGCGTCCGAAAGCGTGATGATCTCATGGCCAGCGTCAACCGCCTCCTGGCGAGCGGGGGCATCCCATTGATCCCACCAGTCGCCGAACTTCGCGACCAGATCCGCGCCCGAATATTTGTCGATGCAGGCCTGAGCGGTGTCGCTTAGACGATCGTAAGAACGCTGGTTCATCACGTAAAAGAACGAGACGGTATAGGCTCCAAGATCGAGATGGTAGTTCAACACCTCGTTCAGGCCAAAGCTCTTGACCGGATCCCATGGGAAAACGGTGCCGTCGATGACGCCACGCTGCAGGCTTTCATAGACTTCCCCCGGCGGCAGACCCTGCGGATCGGCACCCAGAAAGGACAGCATCTCGGACACCGCAGGGCTGGGGGTGCGGATGCGCAGCCCGTCCATGTCCTCGATCGTTTCGACCTTCTTGTTGGCAGTGTGCAGCAGGCCGCCGTTGTGGGCATGAAGCGCCAGCACTTTCAGTCCGCGGTATTCCTCGGAGAGATACTCCGGGTAAAGAGACCAAAGCGCATAGCTTGCCGCGCCGGCGTCATCAGTCAGGAACGGCATGTCGATCAGCGAGGTGCGCGGGAAACGGCCGCGCGGGATGCCATGCAGACCGTGGGCGATATCGACCACCCCGGCCATCACCTGTTCCTGCTGCCGCGCCACATTGCCCAGCTGCGAGCCGGCGGGAAAGATCTCGAACTCGACCTCGCCATCCGTGCAGGCGGTGACCTGTTCGGTCCAGGGCACGATGAAATCGGTGTGGATGCCGTGCACAGCGGGAAGGTAATGGCTCACCTTCAGCTTGATCTTGGCCTCGGCACCGGTTGCGCCTGTCAGGGCCACGGCGGCAGAAAGTGCCGCGCCGGCCAGAAGATTGGGTTTGCGTGTCATCTGAGAATCCTCCCTGTGATATCTCGGGGTTGAGGGTAATGCGACCGGTCGCTGGACGTCAAAGCGCCAGCTTGATCCGGCCGCCATTCTTTGCGCGCGAACAGCAGGACATCATGCGATTGTTTGCGGCCCGTTCGCGGCGCGACAGCACGCTGTCGCGGTGGTCGATGTCGCCGTCGAGCACGGTGACATCGCAGCTGCCGCAGAGCCCTTCGCAGCAGTCGGAGGCGACGTCGATGCCAGTAGCCTGGATCGCGTCGAGCAGGGTTTGATCGGCGGCGACGTTCAGGGTCAGGCCGGAATCCACCAGCTCGACCTCAAAGGCGGTTTCCTTGTCCGGGTCGAGGCCGGTGTCATGGGCCGAGAAATGCTCGAAATGCAGCGTGCCTTCGGGGCGCTCCGCCGTCAGATCCTCCAAGGCGGTGATCATCCGCTCCGGCCCGCAGCAATAGATCTGCCCGCCCTCGGGCAGGGCGGCCACGATCGCCGTGAGATCGGCGCGAGCGCCTTCGTCCTTGATGTGCAGGCTCAGATGGCCCGAATGATCGGCCTGCAGCCGTTCCATCAGCGCCATGGTCGCGCGCGACCGGCCGCAATAATGGATCGCATAGGGCTTCCCCAGACTTTTCAGCCGGTCGGCCATGGCAAGGATCGGGGTGATGCCGATGCCACCGGCGATCAGCACATAGGCGCAAGCCTCCTCGTCGAGCCGGAACAGGTTGCTGGGGCCACGCAGGCGCAGTTCCATCCCCTGTTGCACGCTGTCGTGGAGATAGCGCGATCCCCCGCGCCCCTCGTCTTCGCGCAGAATGGCGAGGTCATAGCCCGGCGCATCGCTGCGCCCGCAAAGCGAATACTTGCGGTCATACCCACCGGCGACCAGCTCCACATGCGCCCCAGCGCTCCAGCGCGGCAGCGGGCGGCCCTTGGCGTCTTGCAGCGTCAGCCCAAGGATGCCGTCCGCCTCTTGCCGAACCTCGGTGACGCGGACCTTGCGGGCGATGTCGCGCCGCGACGGCGCGCCGACCGGGAAGCGCTGGTGATCGTGGGCCAGTTGCGGCTGTGCGCGCTCCGGATTCAGTTCCGGATCCCATTCGACCCACAGATGGTCGGGGCCGCGGAACGAGGTGTTGGGCAGATAGGTGAAATCCTGTTCGGCCAGTCGCAGATGCGGCAGACGGCGGCTCATCTCTTCGAGAAAGATCCGCATCTCCATCCGACCGATGTTCTTGCCCATGCATTGGTGGCTGCCATAGCCAAAGGTCAGGTGGTCGACCGCATTGTCGCGATAGATGTCGAAGCTGTCGCCGCCCTCAAAATGCCGCTCGTCCTGATTGCCGGAAGCCTGCACGATCAGCAGCTTTGCCCCCTCGGGCAGATCGACGCCGTTTAGCGTGGTGGGCGCCGTCACCTGCCGCCGCCAGGCGACGATGGAGCCGGCAAAGCGCAGGCATTCCTCGACCGCGTTGGGGATCAGGCTGGGATCGGCGCAGATGTCGTCCCAAGCCTCGCGGTTGGACAGCAGCGTCTTGAACATATTGGTGGAGGCGAGCGAGGTGGTCTCATGCGCCGCGACGATGATCGCCATCATCATCGAATGCACATAGCTATCGGTAACCACGTCGGGCATCTCAACGTTCTTGCGGATGGTCTCATGCATCCAGCCGGTGCCCTCGGGCTCGGCCTTCATCTTTTCGATGACCGTGCCCGCGTATTGCCAGAACTGGCCAACGTCATGGGCGATGGCGATCTGCTGTTCGTCCGTGGGTTTGCCCCATGTGTTGACCGAATGCGCGACGGAGAAATTGCGCAACACCGCGATCTCGTCCTCGGGCACGCCGAGGAAATGCAGCGCGACGTTGAGCGGCACCTCATACAGCAGGGATTCGACCAGATCGACACGGTCCTCGTCGATGAACGCATCCATCTTTTCCCGCGTCAGGCGCCGGACCATCTCTTGGTGATGTTCGAGGTTGGCGGGAATGAAGTGATCCATCAGGGCGCGGCGGCGCTCCATATGTGCCGGTTCGTCCTCGTTCACCATGGTGCGGTTCATGGCGTAGCCGTAGCTTTTCAGAACCTCCATCGCCTCGGGCGTGGCGGGGGTGATCTTTTCCAGCACGTTGCGGGGCGAAAACAGGATGCCGTCGCGAAACACCGCCTTGATGTCGTCATAGCGGGTCACGACCCAGTATCCGAGCGTCTCGGCATAGAACACCGGAAGCTGATCGCGCGACCAGCGCAGCGCCTCGGCCGGGTCAAGCTGATAGGGGCCATCAAAGGCATCGAAGGCGCGCGCCAGCGCGAAGGGATCAGATACCGGGCAGCTGCCGTGTTCTGCCGAGTCTGCGGGCGCGCCGCTAAACGGGCAGGCTTGCGGTTGGGCTGATCGCTTGTGCGAGGTGTCCGTCATATCTCCGCCTCCTCTCGGAAATGATGTTCGGCTCCGATCTAATTTACTAATACTGTACATACAATCGCAAATATCGGTACGATATGCGCGAATATCGGGACGCGATGTTGCCGAACGCGCAGAATGTGGCTAATGGCGGGATCGGAGACAGGCTGAAACAAGCAGGGCGCGACATGGCACAAGGCACGCTTCAAACGCTGGATCGCGGGATCGAGGCGCTGTTGCTGATCGCCCGCACCCCGGGGGGGCTCAAGGTGGGCGACCTCGCGGAACGCCTCAAGTTGCACCGGGCGATAGCGTACCGGATCATCGCAACCTTGTCGGCCCACGGCATGGTTCGGCGGGTGGAAGACGGGCGCATCGTGCTTGGCGCTGCAGCGTTCCAACTGGGCGCGCAGGCGGCTGACAGCGTCCGGTCCTTGGCACAGCCGATTTTGGAGGATCTGGCTGAAACCACGGGGGCGACCGCCTTTCTGTCCATGGCCGAGGGCGCGGACTGCGTCGTGGTCCAGACTGCGGAGCCGCGCCGCGCGGTGGTCAATATCCACTATCGTGTCGGCCTGAGGCATCCGATCAGGTTGGGGGCCGCCGGGATCGCGATCCTTGCCGCGCGCCCGGCGCATCCCGATGACAGCGAAGAGATCCGCACCGCACGCGAACAGGGGTATAGCGTGACCCGAGGGCAATTGCACAAGGGCGCCGTCGGCGTGTCGAGCCCGGTGCGCCTGCTCGGCGCGGCATTCGCGGGCATGGAGTATTCGATCGGCGTTGTCGCGCTGGAAGCCCTTGACCTGGACCTTGCCTGCCGTGCCGTCCCGGAGGCGGCGCGCGCCTTGTCCGGGCGGTTCGACTGACATCCGGGTCTGGTGACGACTGGTCCACACGTGGCACGGATTTCGGGCAATTCTCCCTCCCGATTGTACGACGCGGGCGGGATCGCCCGGCACCCGCCCGGGGCCAGAGGACCAGATCTCGACCGTATCCTGCCAACCGCAAAGCAGGGCACCGAACGACACCAAGGTAGACCCTTGCAGGGCCGGAAAATCCCTCGCCGCAGCGAACACCGTATACCCGCCCCAGAGCGCGAGGAAACCCAGGCCGCCATCAGACAGTAAATCAGAGATCCCTGCCCTGTCCCCGGATTCGGCGCTGCACCCATATTTTACAAAGGGTTCCTTTACGTGGTGGTAATCATGGACTGGGCCACGCGTAAGGTGCTGGCGTGGCGGCTCTCCAACACGCTGGATGCCAGCTTTTGCCCTCTTGTCTTAAAAATTTCTCAGCTCTCGTTGCATGATGGGAGCCACCACGCAGATCGCGCAAATCGGCGTGGTGGCGGGGGATGGATCGTACCCCTCTTGGTCATAAAGGACCGTTGCCGAGGGTCCTTTATGGTCGCCCCCGCGTTGTGTTCGAACCTGAACGGAGTTCTGAGGGTTCCGAAAACGATCCAGTGAATCATTTTCCTGAGGAACGGGCTTCGGGCCCGCATGACAAGACGAGGTGAGAGATACTCCATGCAGGATACCATTGGCATCGATATTTCCAAGAAAGTACTTGATGCGTACTGCTCAACAAGAGACGAATACCGGCAGTTTTCGAACGATACCACGGGATTGGCCAAGCTGTTGCGATGGGCATCCGTGGATACCGCGCTCATCGTGCTCGAAGCGTCCGGCGCATACCACCGGGAACTCGAGCGTGTGTTGTCGCGCCGGAGATTGACCTTCGGATCGGTCAATCCCCGGCAGGCGCGACGTTTTGCAGAAGCGATTGGCTGTGTTGCCAAGACCGACAAACTGGACGCCAAGATGCTGGCACGGATGGGGGCTACGCGCAGCTCGAACCCTCGGCGGTGCAACCGGAAATCGTTGCAGATCTACGAGAATTGGAGGTGTTTCGCCGGGGCTTGGTCAAGGATCGTACCGCCGCAAAGACGCGGCTCAAGACCGCAAGACAGGCCATGCTGCGGCGTCTCCTCGCGCAACGGCTGGCACAGATCGAGCGACAGATTGTGCGGGTTGATGCCACCATGCAGGCTCTCATTTCCTCCGACACAGGGCTGGCGGAACGGTTAGACATCCTGATCAGCATTCCCGGCATATCAATCGTCTCGGCGACGGCCTTGCTCGCAGACATGCCGGAACTCGGTGCAATCACCGGAAAGGAAGCTGCCGCCTTGGCCGGCTTGGCGCCAATGTCGCGCCAATCAGGGCAATGGCGAGGTCAGGAACGGATCCGGGGAGGCCGCCAATTTGTCCGGCAGGCACTATTCATGCCAACGCTCAGCGCCATCCAGCACAACACCTCCGCCAGAGCGAAGTTCGAAGACCTCGTTCGAGCCGGAAAACCTCGAAAAGTTGCAGTGACCGCTGTCATGCGGAAACTTGTCGTTCTGGCGAATGCATTGCTCAGAGATGGTCGAAAATGGGCTCCTGAAGCCACTTGATCATCACGGATACTCGGCAGTGTCACCGCAGACGGGGCCTACGACACCCGCAAGTGTCACAATGCCATCCACTGCCCGGCAGTGCATGTTTCCATGCACGAGAGGGGCTGGCTGTGGGGCAAATGCCGTAACGTGTCTTACATTCGAAACATGGGGCCTTTGTACCGTTTACATATTCTGCAGGTGATCGCGGGTAGCCTGATCGCCTACAGAGCGTTATGAGAGGTCATTCAACAAAGGCTTCGAACTGGTCCTGCAGGCGGCGCATTTTTTGGATACGTTCGGCAACCTGACCGCCCAGTTGCGCAATGACATCGTCAAGTAGCAAGTTGGTAAGCGTTGCGAAGGGGGTCTGGGAATCCCAAAACAGCTCGGATTCGGTATTTACCGCCAGTACGTTCTCGGTGAAATCATGTGCCCAGTAGCAATGGGTATCGCAGATAATGACCAGAGGAATGCCGGCTTCAGTGGCGGCGCGGGCAAGCTGGAAGCTCAATTTTGTATAGCGGCGCATCTCGAACAGGATCAGTAGCTTGTCGTTGTCGCCAGAGGCAAAGAGCTCACTGAATGTACCGCTTTTGCTTTGCAGGAAAACCGCGTTGGGCCGCACGTATTCGAGCCGCCCGGCAAAATCGGAGGCGATGCCGCTGATGGTCTGAAAACCTGCAATAAAGACTGTCTCTGCCGAACACAGCTGTTTGGTCACGCATCGCCAGCTCGGGCTGTGACGCAATTCGTAGACGGCGACGGTGGCCTGCAGTTCTCGCTCCAGGTTATTGGAGAGCCGCGCATCTGCCCCCGGATCTGTTCGGATACGGTCGACCCGGTCCGATACCAACAGCGGCGTCGCCGCCATATAGGCGCGCAGCCGCTCTTTCAGATCGCTCAACCCCTTGTACCCCAGCGTTCTGAGGAACCGGCTGACTGTCATCTGGCTGACGCCGACACTGTCGGCGATCGAAGCTGCGGTCTCGTACGGCAACTGTCGCATATGGGCGAGAAGATAGGTGGCGACCGCCTTTTCGGATTTCGTCAGGTCCGGGAAGGCTTTGCGAAGTTTATCGGCTAACGGTTCGGTCATCGGTTCATTATCGCAATTTTGTCAAACCATGGTTTGGCCTGTTCCAGTTGCGATGCCAAGCGGATCAGGAGAGCCTCCTCGCCAAATCGTGCGCTGAACATCACCCCGATCGGCAGGTTATCAGGTGACCAGTGAAGCGGCACCGACATGCTTGGTTGTCCGGTCATGTTGAAAAGTTGGGTGAAGGGGCTGAACTCGGCAAGGGCTCGGCCATAGGCCTCCAGATCCGGATTGTCGGTGCGCTGCGGACCCAGCGGCACCGGCGGTTTGGCCAGCGTAGGGCTGAGGATCACGTCATAGGTTTCGTGGAACTCCGCCATCCGGCGCCCCTGCATGTGGATTACCGAAATCGCAGCGGGATAGGCGTCGGCATCAAGCGTCGCGGCGTGTGCAACGGCGTTCCAGGTTACCGGATCGACATCGTTTTCCGAAAGCGGCCGACCCAGTTGTGCGGCGCGTTTCTTCAGCGTCACCGAGACATTGCTGGCCACCAGGGCCCAAAGGGCGGATCCCAACTCTTCCCAGTCTCCAGGTGGCTGCGCATCCTCGACGTCATGACCGAGCGTGGCCAAAAGATGCGCGGCCTTCTCAGCGGCGCGCGCGCATTCGGGATCGACTGGAACCCCGGATATGGGATGCCGCTGGAGACCGATCCGCAAACGTCCCGGTGGCTGGCCGACCTCTGAAAGAAAGGGGCGTTCGACGGCGGGGGCGCAATAGGGGTCGCCCGGGGCATAGCCTTGGGTCGCATCCAACAGCGCCGCACTGTCTCGTACGCTGCGGGTCAGGACGTGGTTCACAGAAAGGCTGCCCCACCCTTCGCCGGCGTAGGGCCCGGCCGGGGTCCGGGCGCGGGTGGGTTTCAGCCCGAACAATCCGCAGCACGAAGCAGGGATGCGGATCGAGCCGCCGCCGTCGCTTGCATGCGCCGCCGGTACGATACCCGAAGCCACTGCCGCAGCCGCCCCGCCAGAGGAGCCGCCGGACGTTCTGTCAAGCGCCCAAGGATTGCGGGTGGTACCGGTAAAGCTGCCCTCGGTTGAGGCCGCCAGCGCCATTTCCGGCGTCGTCGTCTTGCCGAAGATCACCAGCCCGGCCTGTTTGTAACGGGCGGTCAGGGTCGAATCCGCCTGTGCCGGTGGCTGGTCTGCGTAGAAACAGGACCCATTGGTGGTCACGGTTCCCCTCAAAGTCGCGCCGATGTCCTTGAGCAGAAACGGCACCCCGGCGAACGGCCCCTCTCCGGTGCCCACGCGAAGGGCCTCGCGCCCATGATCGTAGAGCTTTTGGGATAGCGCATGCACCGCTGGATCGGCCGATTCCGCGCAGGCGATCGCGGTTTCCAGCACTTCGCCCGCCTCAACCTGCCCGTCGCGTATAAGAGCAGATAGCCCCAAAGCGTCGTGTTCGCGGTATTCGGTTTTCCCAATCATATGCGGCCCTGTTTTTCGTCGAGTGCCCGAGCAAGCGGGAGTGTCAGCTTGTCGTACCTAAGTTTGCCAAATAACATTGCTTGACTGAATGTGAATTGTCTACCATCAATATCGGTGTCGACGCCAAACATGGCGTGCCGATGTCGCAGTATCCTGCAACTCTCGGGTCAAATTTCAGGAGAGCAAAAAAATGAAAATGACAAGACAACAGGGAATTCTCGGTCTCGCCTTCGCTGCGGGGCTGGGGATGCTGACGGGGCTGCCGGGAGCAGCCTATGCCGCGGATGATACCATCGTCTGGGGTAAGCCAGGCGAGATCACAGGGTTCGACGCGCATGTCGCGGGAACCGTGGCCTCGTGGCAGATGTACCAGATGGTTTATGAAACGCTTCTGACCACCGATGACTCCATGGCGCTGCAGCCGGGGCTCGCCGAAAGCTGGGAGCAAACCTCACCCACCAGCTATGTCTTCAAAATCCGTCCTGGTGCGGCCTTTTCCAACGGTCGTGCGGTGGTCGCCGCCGATGTGATCGGCAGCTTGATGCGGATTAAGAATCCCGAAACGGCCTCGTACTGGACCGCGCAGCTCGGTACGATCGCCAAGATCGAGGCACCGGACGATCACACCGTGACGGTCGAGCTCGAGGCGCCGCACACTGCCTTTCTGGCCGCGCTGGCGCATGTCACCGCAGCGATCATGCCGATCAAGGAGTTGGAGGAGGGTAGCTTCGATCCGACGTCGCAACTGATGGGGTCAGGTCCCTTCATGGTTGCCAACCATAAACAGGATGAAAGCTGGTCGCTGACCAAAAACCCACACTACTGGCGCAAAGACGCAACCGCGCCTGAAACGCTCAGTGCGCTGATCATCCCCGATGATTCCGCCCGTATGGCAGCCTTGCGCGATGGGCGGATCGATTTTACCACGTTCAGCAACCCCGACGTTGCGCTGATGTTGGCGCGTGACAGCAATATCGAGGTGCTCCCGCAACAGACCACCAATTACTACCGGATGGACGTGAACGCGAAGAGCGAGACCTCGGCCTTCCACGACATTCGGGTGCGTCAGGCCTTCAATCTCGCGCTCGACAGGGATGCGATCAACGATCTGGTCTTTGCCGGCTCCACCACGGTGGACTACCCTGTGCCTGCGGCCTTCGGCAAGGACGCCTGCCACAACACGTCCACCTATGCACTATCGCGGGAGGATCGCCTGTCAAAGGCCAAGGATTTGCTGGCCGAAGCGGGCAAGCCCGCACCCGAAATCACCATCATGGCGACCTCGGCAGATCCGGTCTATGGACGCATCGCCCAAGTGGCGCAGCAAAGCATCACGGAGGCCGGCTTCAAAGTTGATATCGTGCAGCCTCCGGTCGCCGAGTATCTCGACAAGGTGTTCACCAAGGGTGAGTTCGACGTCTCGCTCTCATGGCTCGCGGGCTATACCGACCCCAGCATGGTGATCGCTTGGTGGAACCCGAACTTCGCCATATGGAACCAGTCTTTCCAAGAGGACGTACCCGCGCTGGATACCGCTCTTGAGGAGGTGAAATCCCTGCCGGACGGCGAAATCCGTGACACCAAGCTGGTCGAGATCTGTGACATGATCGACGATGGCGCCAACCTGCTCGCGCTGGTCAGCCGCACCGACTACATCGCCTACCGCTCCGACACCATCGAGGTGAAGGTGGCGAAACGCTCCGGTTCGTCGAATACGTTCCAGTTCATCTATGATTTCAAATCTCTGGACTGATCGCAGACAAGACAGTTGCGCGGACGCTCCTTGTTGATCGTCCGCGCGGCCGCTGCATCCATATAGGCTGAATGATGCGTATCCTTCTCTATTTTCTGCCAAAGCTGATATTTGCCTCCATCACGATGCTGGGGGTCTCAGCGCTGGTCTTCCTCGCACTGCGGATGATCCCGGGCGGCTATGCCGACGTTCTGCTCGGCCCCTTCGTGACGCCAGAGGCCCGCGAAGCGATCGCGGTACGCTATGGCCTCGATCAACCTCTTCTGGTTCAATATCTGAACTGGCTTGGGGCCTTGTTTCAGGGGGATATGGGCGTTTCGATGGTCACCCGCGCGCCGGTGCTGGACGAGTTTCTCCGCCGTGCGCCGGTGACGCTTGAATTGGCACTGTTGGCTCTGGCCTTTGCGCTGGCGGGCGGCCTGCCTTTGGGCATCCTCGCCGGTATCGCACCGCCGGGGCATCGCGGCGGAATATTGGCGCGGCTGGTTGGTGCGCTGGGGGCCAGCGTTCCCGATTTCGTTCTGGGCAGCCTCCTTATTTTCGTCTTTTCGGTCTGGTCGCTATGGCTGCGGGTCGGCGGATATGTCAGCCCGATTGAGGATCCGGTGGGCAATCTGCGCACCATGTTACTGCCGGCCCTCACGCTGTCCCTGTTCGGTATCGCGCTGGTGCTGCGCACCACCCGCGACGCCGTGCTGCGGGTAATGACCGAGGGCTATATCACCACCGCGCTCGCCCGGGGCGAGCGACCGTTCGACATCATCCGGCTGCACGTGCTGCGCAATTCTGCAATCCCGATCATTACTGTTGTCACCACCTATTTTGGTTTTCTTCTGGGCGGTGCCGTCGTCGTTGAGGTGCTGTTTTCGATTCCGGGTATCGGCTTTTTCATCTTTAGCGGCCTGGAAAATCGAGACTATGCCATCGTACAGGCCGGCGTGCTGATCGCGGCCGCGGTCTTTATCTCCATCAACATGCTGGCCGATCTTGCCTATGCGTTGATCGACCCCCGGGTCGGAAGCGGGCGGCACTGATGGCAGTCGCGAAGGAGATTTCCGCTATGTTTTCAATTTTTGGGCGCATCGACCGGCTGTCGCGCTTCGGCTTTGGCCTGCTGGTCTTTCTCATTCTGCTCGGGTTGATTGGACCGTATCTGCCGCTGGGCGATCCGATGAGGATCGGCGCTGGCCCCCGTCTCTCGTCGCCAAGCTGGCTATTTCCCTTCGGCACGGATGAACTGGGGCGGTCCTTCCTGCCGCGGGTGGTCGACGGGATACGCGCGACGTTTTTGCTGTCGGCTGTCGCGGTGATCATCACCGCCATCATCGGCACGCTGCTGGGCATGGTCGCAGGATTTTTCGGCGGGGTTGCCGATCAGGTGGTGGCGCGCGGCGCCGACATTCTGTTTTCTTTTCCGGCGATCCTGGCGGGCTTGCTGATCGCGGCGGTAATGGGACCGGGGCAAATCTCGGCGATAGCTGTGATTTCAGTGGCCACGTTGCCATTGTTCATCCGTGTCGTGCGGTCGGTCACGCTGGGGCTGGCCTCGCGCGGGTTCATCGTGGCGGCGCAGGTGGCTGGCGCCTCGCCCTGGCGGGTGATGATCGTGCATATCCTACCCAATATCATCGGCGCGGTCATCGTTCAGCTCACCTATGCGCTGTCCATCGGGATGATCATTGAAAGCGCGCTCAGCTTTCTTGGGCTGGGGGGCCAAGCTCCCTATGCCTCTCTGGGGTCATTGCTGCGGCAGGGCAGCGCCTATCTGACCTTTGCGCCTTGGCTGGTGCTGTCCTCGGGTGCTGTGCTGTCGGCGGCGATCATGGCGGTCAACCTGACCGGCGATGCGGTGCGCGACGCGCTGGAACCTCTGAAGGGGCGGTCTTTGACATGAACAATATCGTATCGTGTGAAGATCTCGTGATCACCTACCAATCCTCGAACGGCCCGGTGCGGGCCTTGGACGGAGTCGATTTGACCATCGCCGAGGGCGAGACCCTTGCGATCGTCGGCGAAAGCGGATCGGGCAAGAGCACGCTGGGGATGGCTATGGGCCGGCTGCTGCCCTCCGAGGCCGGGCGCGAGGCAGGACGGCTGGAGGTCGATGGCATGCCCGTCTTCGACATGGCCCGCGACGACTTGCGCAGGCTGCGCCGGGATACGCTGGGCTTCGTATTCCAGAATCCGATGGTGGCGCTTGACCCCACTATGCGGATTGGACGGCAAATGCAGCGGGCTATGGGTCGAAGGGCGCGCGCAGAAGATATCCATGCGCTGCTCGAAAGGGGAGAGCTCGACGATCCTGAGCGGGTGGCAAACAGCTTTCCGCATCAGCTTTCCGGCGGTATGGCTCAGCGCGTGGTCGTGGCCATGGCGATCGCTCGCAGCCCGCGATTGCTGATCGCGGACGAACCGACCGCATCGCTCGATGCCTCGATCCAGGACAAGGTGATCGGCACACTCTGTCGGTTGCGCAAGGAAAGTGGTGCCAGCTTGGTGATCCTGTCGCATGACGTCCATATGATTGCCCGCCATGCTGACCGTGTAGCCGTGATGTATGGGGGGAGGATCGTGGAACAGGGGACGACCGCGCGTGTCCTCGGTGCGCCCGTTCACCCCTATACCCGCGCGCTGCTGAAGGCGGCGGCAGGCCATGAAAAACCTGGCGAATGGTTGACCCCGATCCCAGGCACGCCACCGCTGCTGACCGGTCGCTGCGCCGCCTGTTCGTTTGAGCCACGCTGTAGCGTTTCCCGCGACATTTGCCGCAGTAGCAGGCCCAAGCCACGGACGGTCGAGGAGCGGGAAGTCCTGTGCCTGCTGGCGGGCTCCGAAGCCGAGCGCAAGGAGGTCGCGCAATGAGGGATTCCGCAATACCCGCTCCGGTCGTCGATCTGGATCGAGTCGTCGTGACCTATGGGGGGGGGCTGTTTGGGCGGGGTGGTTTCCAGGCGGTCAAGGCGATCAGCCTTCAGATCGCGCCGGGCCAAACCGTCGGTCTGGTGGGCGAGAGCGGCTCTGGCAAGACCACGCTGGGTCGGGTCTGTCTCGGGCTTCAGCCCCTCAGTTCCGGCACAATGCGGTTCTGCGGTGAAGCGTTCGGTGCGCTGCGGCAACGGCGGGGGCAGCTCTCGGTGGTGCTGCAACATCCCGAATGGGCGTTGAACCCTCGACTGCGCTGTGGCCGATCAGTCGAGGAGCCGCTGGTTATCCTCGGCATGCCGGCCAAGGAGCGGCGCGGGCGGGTTGCGGCGATGCTGGAGAATGTCGGCCTTGACGCGGGATTCGCCGAACGGTTCCCGGGCCAACTCTCTGGCGGCCAGCGACAGCGCGTGGCCATCGCCCGTGCGCTGATCACCGAGCCTCGCTTTATTGTCTTTGACGAGGCCGTCAGCGCATTGGATGTTTCGGTACAGGCGCAGGTGTTGAACCTGATCCGGGAGTTGCAGGATCGGCATGGGTTCGGGGCGCTGTTCATCTCTCATGATCTGGCTGCGACACGCTATATAAGTCACCGGATCGCGGTGATGTACCAAGGCGAATTTGTCGAGGTCGCTGAGGCGGCGCGCTTCTATGGAACACCAGAGCATCCCTATAGCCGAAAACTCATGGCGACGATCGAATGAGGGGCTGGGCACTGGTGCTTGCCGTGGCGATGACCCTTGGCACCGGGGCGGCAGCCCGGGCGGACGAGGTGCAGCGCACTTGGGATGCGGCCTGGGTCTTTGTCCCGGCGGAAGGGGCTGCTGGCTATGCGCGGCGCAGGGTTGCGGAGCTGGCTGCGCATCTCGCAGAAAATCCCCCACGCGCGCTGGTGGTCTATGCCCATGGCTGCGACGGTCTGTCCGAGATTTCCGCCGCCACCGGCCGCTTTCTGGCACAGGCCGGGGTTCTGATGGTGGCCCCTGACAGTTTCGCCCGCCAGGACAAACCGGTCAGTTGCGATCCACGCATCCCGCGCGGCGGGCTGCACCGCGCCGTCCTCGGCTGGCGTCAGGACGAGATGCGCTTTGCCGCCGACCGCCTGCGCGCGCTTGCCCCGGACCTGCCGCTGATCCTGATGGGCCAGTCAGAAGGGGGCATCACGACCGCCACGCTTCCGGATATAGGGGCAGACGCCCGGGTGATCGAGGGGTGGACCTGCCACGCCGGCTGGCCGGAATACCGTGGCCTGAAGGCCCGGCAGGGACAGCCCGTCCTCAGTCTTGTGGGAGAGGAAGATCCCTGGTTCCGCTTGCCCGTCCTGCATGGTGATTGCGGCGCCTTCATGCAGGGGCCGACGCAACGCTCGATCGTTTATCGCGCGCCCTCCCATCTGGCGGGCAAACACTGGCTTTCTGCAGATCGTGGTGTTCAGCGAACTATTCTCGATTTCATTGACGCAATTCCAACAGACAGGGGGCACCGACATGGTGACAATCAAGACGATTGAGGCGTTGAACGCGGCGGTTGACGCGGGTTTTGACGCGCAGGTGGCGCTGACCGCTGATGTCGTGCGCTTCCCTTCGACGCGCGGAAACGAACATACCGCGCAGGATTTCATGGCCAATCAGATGCGCCGCCGGGGTCTTTCTGTCGATCGATTTCTGGTTGATCTCGACGAGATCCGGCACTTGCCCGGCTTTTCGCCGGTGCATGTGAACTATGAAAATGCCTGGAACGTTGTCGGCACCTATCGCGCTGAGGCGCCAAAGGGGCGGTCGCTGATCCTGAACGGTCATATCGATGTGGTGCCCACCGGCCCGCTTGACATGTGGACGACACCACCGTTCGAGCCGCGGGTGGAGGGCGACTGGCTCTATGGCCGGGGCGGCGGCGATATGAAGGCGGGACAGGTGGCCTGTCTGGCCGCGCTTGATGCCATCGGGCGGGCAGGTTTCAAACCTACGGCGGATGTCATCGTGCAAAGCGTGGTGGAAGAGGAATGCACGGGAAACGGGGCACTGGCCTGTCTGGCGCGGGGATACCGCGCGGATGCGGTGCTGATCCCCGAACCGCTGCACGATTGCCTGATCCGCGCCCAATTGGGGGTGATCTGGTTCGAGGTCGCGGTGCGCGGTGTCCCCGTCCATGCCTCGGACGCCACCACAGGGGCAAATGCGATCGACGCGGCTTACCTGGTGATGCAAGGTCTGCGCGGACTCGAGGCGAGGTGGAACGAAAGGAAAGCGGATTATCCCCACTACGACCATGTCGACCACCCGATCAACCTCAACGTGGGGCGGATCGAGGGCGGCGACTGGGCCTCCAGCGTGCCGGCATGGTGCCGCTTCGAAGTGCGGGTGGCGATCTATCCCGAACAGAGCATCCCGGCGGCCAAACGCGAGATCGAGGAAACCATCCTCGAGACCGCACGCGGCAGCGCATTCCTGCGCAACAGCCCGCCCGAGGTAACCTATCACGGGTTCGAGGCGGAAGGATATGTTCTGAGCGATGCGGAGGAACCGGTTGGCGTGCTGGCCGAGGCACATCGCGCGGTATTCGGATCCGACCTGGAGGAGGTCTCATCCACCGCCACCACGGATGCGCGTTTCTTTGGGCTTTACGGCGGGATGCCGGCGCTGGTCTACGGTCCGGTGGCAGATTCGATCCATGGATTTGATGAACGGGTCAACCTGACCTCGCTGAGAAAGGTCACCAAGGCGATGACGCTTTTCATCGCCGATTGGTGCGGTTTGGATCCGGCAACCTGAGGCGGCAAACGCCGGGGCCTCTCGCTCAGGGATCATCACTACGGGATCAATCTCCTGCTCGCCTACTCCGGGGCTCGTCGCTCAGAGATCGCTGACCTTCTGAATTCCGATGTAAGGGAGGAGGATGGGATCCCCTTCGTCGCGATTCAAGCGAACCATCTGCGTGGATTAAGGAATGCGGTCAGAAAACGCCGTCTCCCGCTTCATCCGCACCTTGTCGAACTGGGGATTCTTGATTTCGTGGCGAGGACCCGCAAGGCGGGAAACTGGCTTTGTTCGAGGAGGCTGTCCCGGCACATTTGCGACACCTGACCCATGTAAGGGCCGAAAACATGGTCGCCTTTGACAAAACGTTTGGAGGTGTGTTGGATCATATGCTCCGAACCAGCCTGGAGCGCGGCCTTGATGGCAACCCGCGCCAGCTTTCGTTCCCTGGGTGTCACATCCCGCGTGATTATACGTTCGGTTTTTGAAGAGTTCCGGTTTCTGGCGATGCAAGTCCTTGAGCGCGTCGATTGGGGGGCGGCCCTTGAGCACGGATTGCGGGAGCTGGCTGTTGTAAAGGCGGACGTAGCACAAGATGGTCTGTTCCAGGTCTTCGCCGCTGCGGAAGCGGTGGCTCTGCAAGACGTCCTCGATCCGGCCGTTGAACCGCTCCACCATTCCGTTGGTCTGGGACCGCATCGGCGGGGCGAGGCGGTGTTCGATGTCGAGGTCCGCGCAGAGGCGATCGACATCATGATGACCGGTCGCGGCGCGACGGCGCAGGCTAAAGAGGCGGTCAGTGAACTCCTTGCCGTAACACCTTCGCAATGATGCTGGTTGAGAGGCTATGGCCAGCTGTGCAGCCGTCAAATTGCGCACGAAGACCCAACGGGTGGCGCGGTCAATGGCAACGAACAGATACCGGCGGCGGCCCTCGTCCGCCATCTGCGGCAGGTATTTGACGTCGACATGCAGGTAACCGGGCTCATAGGCCTTGAACGGCTTGTGGGCGGGCCGCGGCGCGGCCGTCTTCAGCACCTCGCGGACAACGGCCAGCAGATCGTCGAGCGGCAACAAGGCTCTTGCGCAAGGAGACCGCCACAGCCTCCTGCGCCGGCATCAGCTTCGTCTGCAACCGGTGCGCCGTGTGGCTGCGGTCATACACGCTGTCGCGCTTGCGCCATTTCCAAACGGTCTGCTCCGAAATCCCGTAGCGCTCCGCCACCACCCACGCCGGCTCGTCGCTCGCCTGGATCGCATGATCAGAATAGATAGGCAAATGTGATGACCCAGATCGACAAAACAACGCCACAGATCAGCGTGTAAGCACCATTCCATACCAATCCGACGTGGGTTGCGCTTATACCGCCAAATGAACCGATCAGAAGGGTCGTCGCCGTGAAGGGCGAACTCGCGCCGCTCAGGGCCCATCCCGATGTAATCGCGACAACGATCGCTATCGGCTGCACTCCAAGGTCAGTGGCTGTCGGAATGAGCGGCGCGATCAGCGTGACGGCGAGGATTGGGTTCATTCCGATCTGTCCAGCCAACGGGATGATCCAGACCAACGAGACCAGAATGAGCCAAGAAGGCAGGTAAGACGGGTCGAACCCGGTCGCCTGCATCATTGGAGCAAACAGTTGCGACCCCGCCGTGCCAATGAAACCCGCCATCATCAGCAAGGTCAGTTCCCCACGATAGCTGGGAAGCTCTTGCAGCACGTAGGTCTTGATACGTGCGCATGTGGTAGAAACTGGATTTTCGGTCCAATGCTGAAGAAGCATCCATACAACCGCGATACAAGGCACTAAGACAGCGACGATACCCACCACTCGAACCTGTGTCAGCGCGCTCAGTGTCACCACGCCAACGAGCAGAACCGCCAACAATACCGCCAGCGGGAGCATCGTTGCCCAGGTTCCTACCGGCGCGCTGCGGGCCGGCTTCACTGTAAGCCGAGGCTTGAAGATCGTGTCGAGTGACCAGCCGATCCCTACAAGTAGGAACGACGTCATCAAGCCTGGAACCAATGCCTTGCTCCAGCTTGTGTCCGGAATGACGCTGACAGTGATCGCAACCGCAAAGGACAGCGGCGACCATGGCAACGCCGAGACAAAGGCGCGTTGAACTGCCAGAAGCATTCGCCGAATACGGTGCCTGCGGATTTCGAGATTGGGTTCGGAGTTCGCATTGGCTGTCACCAGCGAACCAAGCAGCTGAAGCGACCCGTAGTTCAAAAGCAAGGCAAACGCTTGGCCGCCTACGGTCAATGCTGCATAGCGCCTGCCGGGGGG
The DNA here is from genome assembly GCF_004348975.1 of Antarcticimicrobium sediminis. Lineage (GTDB taxonomy): Bacteria > Pseudomonadota > Alphaproteobacteria > Rhodobacterales > Rhodobacteraceae > Antarcticimicrobium > Antarcticimicrobium sediminis. Next base: position 378,029 of record NZ_SMFP01000003.1, read on the forward strand.
CTGACCTGCGAGAAAGGTTCCGGCTCGCTGGATCGACGGAGAGGTCTGCGCGACCGTACGAAGCGTTGACAGCACGGTGAAAAAGGCGCCGATGAACGCAGCGGTTTCGAGCCCACGCGTAATGATCCCGCGCCAATCAGTGTTCGTGGCGACCAGCGAGATACTGATGAGCATGGCCACGGCGACAAACGCCTTGCGGGACCATCGCACCTGAAAAAGAAGGATCGCAACGACGACAAGAACCAGAAACGGTTTGGCAGGTTGCGTCCACTCTGCGACACTCCATTCCCTGCAAATAACAAGCGCTGAGATCGCGCAAAGCAGAAGGCCCACCGTTCTGTTTGCCAAGCTGCCCATCGAAATGACCTTCTGTTCCCTGATAAGTTGTCGGTGTGCAGGCTGTTCGCACAAGTTGCAAGTTGAGGCCGCACAACAAGATCCTTTTCATACTGCGGCGATACGATGGCGATCATAGACCGTGTTTTGCCCCATGACCGACAATCAAGCCGCCAGAATGCTGCAAAATGCGCGAATGGCCTCAATGCGAAAACTGCGACTCAGTGTTCTGACTGCCGACGGACATCGGCTCAGGGCCGTTCGCGGCGGCCCGACAGTCATGACGGTGAGCTGACCTTCGCGGCGGGCATGGGATGAACAGGCCCCGAGTTTGAAAGCCGACCTTTGGGCTGGAGCACCGAACGACGTTGTTGTTGCATTCCCCGCAATCAGATCCGCATGCGCGGCACGTCATTCGGGGCCAGTCGCAGCTCGATCAGCAGCGGTTTATCTCGGGTTTCGATGGCTTTGATCGCCTGGTCCAGGTCTTCGCTGGACTCGACCAGAATGCCCTGACCACCCAGCGCGGTTCCGACCTGAGCGAACGAGGGCCAGTCGAAGGTCGACAAGCCAGGGTCCATTTTGCGGTCGAGGAACTGGATGTGCTCGGCCCCATAGGCCGAGTCATTCGCTACGATCACGATCAGGTCCTGCTTCATCCGGACAGCGGTGTTAAATTCGTTGATGCCCGCCATCATGAAGCCGCCGTCGCCAGTGAACAGCACGATGGGCCGGTTCGGCACCGCATAGCCCGCGCCGATCGCGACCTGCAGCCCCAAGCCGATGGAGCCGAAATTCGTTGTGGCGATAAAGCTTTCTGCGTTGGGGCAGGACACGCGGCACCAGACCTCTGTCATGAAGCGCCCGCCATCGGTGGTGAGAAACCGGTCTTTTGGCAACGCCTCTTCCAGCCGGTCCAAGGCGTATTCGAAATTCACGAACCCCGGCGCGGCCTTGTCCGGGTCGCCCTTGGGATGGGCGGTCAGCGCGGTGATGTCGAGCTCGGCGGTAAACCCGCTGCCGGGGATCTCGGCCTCGTTCAGCCACCACACGATGTTGTCGGCGGTCAGGCCCGCATCGGCGATCAGCGCCGCATCGGGGTGATAGTTCTTGGCGACCTCGGTGACGGTGTCGTTGATCTGTATGACATGCTTGCCCTTCATCAACGCCCCCTTGTCGGTGGTGAAATGGTGCAAGGATGTGCCAAACGCGACGATGCAATCGGCCTTGCCAATCGCTTCATAGGCGGCGGGCGTCGACAGCGTGCCGAAGATGTCGATGTTGTAGGGGTGATCTTTGAACATCCCCTTGGCCTTCAGCGTCGTAGCCAGCGGCGCTTCCAGCCGGTCTGCCAGTTTCTTGATCTGCGGGACGGCGTCCTTGGCCCCGATGCCTGCCAGGATGATCGGGCGTTTCGCACTGGCGATCATGCCGATGGCTTGATCGAGGTCATCACCCTCGGGCACGTAGGAGGCCGCAGTGTAAGCCGGAAAGACGTGGCGGGTGTGTTCAACCTCCTGCCACATGAAATCGACCGGCATGTTCAAGACAATGGGGCGTTTTTCCACCTGCGCACGGTAGATGGCATGGGCGACATCGTACGACGCGGTCTCTGGCGCGCGCATTTGTTCGAAGCCTGCCCCGGTGATCTTGACCGTTTCGCGCTGGTCGATGTTTTGCAGGTTTTGCGGGTTCGAAACGGCGGTATCGCCAGCCAGCAGAACCATCGGAACATGGGCGCGCGCGGCTTCGGTCAGGGCGGTGACACAGTTGGTCAAGGCCGGGCCATGGGTGACCGTGGCGATGCCGACCTTGCCCGCGACGCGGCCATGGGCAAACGCCATCAGAACCGCGCTTCCCTCAAAGGCCACGGGCACGAAGGTGGCGCCAGCGTCACGCACGAAATGGTCGACCATAAAGAGATTGGCATCCCCCATCAGTCCGAACATCGTGTCGAGGCCGTGGTCGGCAAGGGATTGGGCGATAGATTGGTAAACGTACATGCTGCGGCTCTTCTGCTTCTTGTTTTGAGGTCTGCCGCGATCATATCGCACTGATGGTGCGTGAAATGCGCATACTTGCGGCTTTTGCGGCAATTAATGCGTCATATCACGTATGATGCGGCGCATGGGTGCGCAAATCTCGCGCACCGATGTGGGCGTCCCGTTTCAATCCAGATTCGGCTCGCCTCGCGTCAGCGGATCCACTTCAGATGTAGAGGCCCGAGAAGATCACGACCAGCCCGGCGCCGACCAGCAGCATTGCAAGGATCGCGAAGACCGGGCTTCCGGCCAGCCGCAGGATATCGGGGTTCGCGATCATGCCCAGCGGAATGAGGTAACGCCCGACCCCCAGCGCCATTGCGGTCAGCCGACCTTCAACCAGTTTTCCCCGATCATCCCCCCCGGCAATGAACACTGCGCCACAGACCGGGGGCGTGATCGTGGACAGCAAAGCGAACCAGAACACGAAGAGATGCGCCTGAAGTGGCTCCAGCCCCAGCTGGGTCAGCGCAAGACCGGCGTCGGATACGCAGATGACGTAGGCCGCGGTCGTCGACACCTGCCGCGCGACGTTCATGACCGCACCCGATCACACGCTCAGAAAGTCAGAAAATCCTTACATTGAAGGGGGCATCCAAACATGCATGCCAGTTCACACTTTGCGCGACAACGTCCTATTGAGTGGACAGAATTTTTCTGCGTCACGGATAAAGACAGTTTCCACTACTTGAATTCAATATCGACATACATTCCGGATTTTTTATATCTAAGGATGCGGATATATAAATTAAATCAACCTGTTGACAACCTCTGGTCATGAGCAATAGGGAGCGGTCCGTGGGGGGTATTGAGTAAGAGTGTCCATGACTGAACGCCCCAAGAACATCGAAGATCATTCGACGCCCCCCTACTCCGCCATTCCGGAGATTAGCTCCTACCGGTTGCACCCGACCAGTGAGAAAGCGTTGGGTGAAGGCTTTTTGAGTTATGCGCTGGATCAACATGCGAGTGTCAGCATCGCGGATGCCACGGGCCGTATTACTTATGTCAATGACAAGTTTCTTGGAAGCTGCGGGTACGAGAGGCACGAACTGATCGGGCAGAACCATCGCCTTTTGAATTCCGGCTACCATTCCAGGGAATTCTACAGCGCATTGTGGTCAACAATCGCGAGTGGAAAGACCTGGTCGGGAGAGATGAAGAATAGAAAGAAGAGCGGGGAGCCATACTGGATAAAATCCACGATCGTTCCCAGGCTCAATGAGATTGGGAAACCGGCCGGATTCCTCTCAATCAGAACAGACATTACGTTGGAGAAAGCCGCTGAAGCTTTGAAGGTCCAGCAGGAAACTTTCAACTTTTCTCACAGCGAAGTTTACATGTACTGGGCTGATAATCTGAAGCTTTTCTATTTGAACGAGATGGCTCAAGACCGATGGAAACTCAAAAAAAGAGAACTCTACGGAAAAACACCAATGGACTTCGATTCGAAGTTCTCAAATGGTGAGGTTATCGGAATTTTTAACCGCATTAAAACCGGAGAGAAAAACGTTGTCTCTGTCATCACGGAATCTACAAGAACGGATGGCACGACATATCCCGTGGAAGTCAGCGCCCAGTTGGTTCATCCAGAAGGCGGAAGGCCGAGATTCGTTGTCCTTGTTCAGGACATCACCGATCGGATGAAGGCCGAGAAAGCCAAGTCGGAATTTATCGCGACGGTCAACCACGAACTCCGTACGCCCCTGACATCACTGAAAGGCGCTCTTGATTTGATCAAATCCGGTGTTGGCGGCAAATTACCGGACAAGGCGGGGAACTTGATTGACATTGCCGACAGAAGCAGCGCCCGGCTTGGATATTTGATCAACAATCTTCTGGATGCGGAGAAGATCGAGAAAGGAAATATAGTCTCTGACATGGAGCGGGTGGATATGTCCCATGTTATTGAAGCAGCGATAAGAGAAGTATCCAGCCACTCGATTGTCAGAAAGAATCGTATTTGTTCTTTTGGAACAGCGAGTCCGGTATGTGTGATGGGGGACCGGGACCGGCTTTTCCAGGTAATCGAGAACCTCCTTTCCAATGCCCTGAAGTTCTCGAATGCCGACGATATTGTCGAAGTGACCCTTGTGCGTGAGAAAACGATGGTTCGGGTTTCGGTCAAGGACATTGGCATCGGGATGCCGGAGGATATCACGGCGAGGATATTTGATCGGTTCACCCAAGCGGATTCCACGGACCACCGCAAGGTAGGCGGAGTGGGACTGGGCCTGTCGTTAGTCAAGGCGATCATTGATGATCATGGCGGCACGATTAATTGTGTCAGCGAGGTCGGAAAGGGCACAACCTTTTCTTTCTGTTTGAAACGGCGCCTTGATTGGGGCGACGAGTAGAGATTGCCCCATTTTTTAATTTGGCATGACCTTGTTGCACAAGGCTTACTCTGGTGTGAGCTCGCATTAATGGCCTGTCGGCATGTCAAAAAGGCCTGTCTGTCGGCGTTATCACTGTCGCGGCGCTTGTTCATGAGGTGATGGAAGCCCGAGATGAACGCAGGCTCCTGCGGCTTCAAAAAGCAAAAAGCAGCGCGCCGGTAACCATCATCCTTACTTAAGTTTATGGTCTCCGACAGACCCGGGGAGATTCACCTTAACCCAAAGATTGCGATTTTCTATCTCGCGTTCTTGCCACAGTTCACGGACACCGACGCAAGTCTGGCGATTTGGGTGCAGCGGCTCTTGCTGGGAACAGTCGTGAACATCATGTTTTCGAGCGCCGACGCGCTTTGCGTTGTCCTCGCTGAAAAAGTAACGCACTATTTGAAAACCTCTGGCTCTGGCAGCCGCATCGCGCAGCGGATGGGCGGCGGTGTTCTTGTCGCACTTGGCCTGATAGTTGCACTCAGTAATCAATGAGCAAGGACACGATATGTCAACTGAGACCAAAATCCGACCATTGCAAGAAAGCGACAAGGACGACTGGCGTTGTTTGTGGACGGCGTATCTGGAATTCTATGAAACGACTGTCAGTGAGGAGGTCTATGAGACATCCTTCGCGCGTCTTCTGTCCAGCAGCGATAACGAATATAAATGCCTCATCGCCGAGATTGACGGAAATCCCGTTGGATTGGCGCATTTTCTATATCATCGGTACATGTGGTCAGTGGAAGACACCTGCTACCTCATGGACCTGTTCACTGATCCCGGCGTGAGGGGCAAAGGCGTCGGGCGGGCGTTGATCGAGGCCGTCCATGCAACCGCAAAGCGGGATGGCGTGCCAAGCACCTACTGGCAGACGGAGGAATTCAACTACAAAGGCCGGATGCTCTATGATCAGGTGGCGACCAAATCGCCGTGCGTCATTTATGAGAAGAGCGATTGAAGTGACGTGACCAGATTTCGGTCCGGGCACTATCCCGAGCTTCATAGGCGCTGATTGCTTGCGCGAGGTCGCTGATCTTGTCTGTTTCCTTGTCGGCACCGATTTCCGTTAAGCGCATAGTGTACCACGCCGCTATTCCACCTTCTGGCGCATCCGCGAACCTTGGAAAAGCTGGTTCTGGCATCTGCTTTGCCGCCCACACGTTGGGCGGTTTGGCTCCAAGACAGGCGCACGGGCGATGCCCACCACATTAACAGCACCGCTCGACACAGCCTCTTGCGCTTGCGCCCGCGTTTTGAAACCACCTGTGAGCATCAGAGGCCTGGAAGTTTCCGTTCGGGCACGTTTGGCAAATGCGATGAAGTATAGTCCGCGTCCAGCGCTGTCAGAGGCAGCCTTCACGCCCGACCCAGATGCCGGGTTGCGCGCAGGATCTCGTTTCGCGCGATCATTGCCCGGCAGGCGATTTGTGGAATAAATCGGCCGAGAGGGGGCCGCGGGACAATCTACCTTCCAGGCGCGACCGTTGCGGCGGATGGATATGATTCCGTTTGGACCTCGTTCGATGATCGCGCCGCGGCATCCGACAGCACGGTGAGGAGAGGGCACTCTGGCGTGTCCGAACCGCTGCACTTCGCAATCGTATCCGCCAGAATAGCCTCGATGTCCTGAAGATCCCTTATCTTCGCCCGCACGACGTCGAGATGGTGTCGCCCTCGCTTTTCGACTTCCGCGCAAGTATGGCTACCGCGATCTACCATGCTGAGCAGACCTCGGATTTCCTTCATGGTGAAGCCCAGTTCACGCGCCCGCATGATGAAGCCAAGCCTTTCGACGTGGGCAGACCCATAGCGCCGGTGCCCGGCGGGGCTGCGCGGTGGGTCGGGCATCAGGCCGACACCTTCATAATAGCGGATGGTCTCAAGGTTGCAGCCGGTCAGCCGCGCAAGGTCAGAGCGTTTTAGGTCGCTCGCAATCCCGTGATCGGCTGGCATGAAGTTTTTCCTTGATCCTGTAGTTGCTACAGATCCTATCGTCCAAGTCATCACAGGGCAACAATGAGCATAGCGATGACAGATCAATCCACCGCGACCACAAACCAGCCTGAGGGCCGATCCGGTTGGCTCGCCACCGGCGCCGGAGTGATCGGAGCTCTCGCAATGACCTCTTGCTGTATTCTGCCGCTTGTTTTGGTCAGCCTGGGTGTGACCGGGGTCTTCATCGGTCAGCTTACTGCCCTTTATGCTTACAAATGGGTGACTTTGAGCTTCGCAGCAGCTGCGCTCGCCTATGGGTTCTGGAAGGCCTACCGCCCGGTCCCCGCCGAAGATTGCGTAGACGGAACCTGCGCGCGCCCGATTGATCGCAGGCTGATGCGCGGGGTGCTCTGGGGCGCTTTGCTCATCGTGCTTCTTGCTTTGGCCTTTCCGGCACTCTCGCCCTTCCTTTTGACATTCTGACCATGAGGTCCCCCATGAAACTTCTTGTCTCCACCACTGCCCTTATCCTCTCAGCCAGCGCAGCGCTGGCCGCAGAGGCCACCACACGCGTCGCGGTCGAAGGGCTCACTTGCCCCTCGTGCAGCTATATCGTCGCCACCGCCATGAAGCGGGTGGAGAGCGTTGAAGTCCTCGAGTTTATCGACGGCGACGCGGGAAATGGCCTCTATGTCCTGCGCTATGATGATGTCCTCACAGGCCCAGAGGCCATCGTCGCTGCCGTGACCGGTGTGGGTTATGGTGTCAATCGGCATGCAATCCTGACCCCCTATCGGCGCCCAAAAATGACCCCTTTATTTTGCGCAGGGGTAGCTGGCCCGATGCGGTGTAGCCATCACACAGCGCAGCCGCGTCGGGCC
>NZ_SMFP01000030.1 GCF_004348975.1 Antarcticimicrobium sediminis
ATCTCTGGACCTGGAACAGCCGGATTTTTCCCGACATCGACCCACTGGTCGTGAACAAGGGCGACAAAGTGCGCGTGCGCGTCGGCAACCTGACGATGACAAACCACCCGATCCACATGCACGGCTATGACTTCAAGGTCACCTGCACCGACGGAGGTTGGGTGCCAGAGGCAGCGCAATGGCCCGAGGTCAGCGTCGACATTCCTGTGGGGGCGATGCGCGCCTATGAGTTCACGGCCGACCATCTGGGTGACTGGGCGATCCATTGTCACAAGTCGCACCACACAATGAACGCGATGGGTCACGATGTGCCCACCTTCATCGGCGTCAACAAGAAGCCTCTGACCCAGAAAATACGTCAGTTCCAGCCCGAATATATGCCGATGGGCACCGCGGGCATGGCCGACATGGGCAGGATGGAAATGCCTCTGCCCGACAACACCGTCGCGATGATGACCGGCTGGGGGCCTTATGGCCCTATCGAAATGGGCGGCATGTTTTCGGTTGTGAAGGTGCGCGACGGCATCGATGCGGACGATTACTCCGATCCCGGCTGGTATGAGAACCCTCCGGGCGAGCAGGCCTATGAGTGGACCGGTGAGTTGCCGGAGTTCGCCTCCAACAACAGCCCCAAAACCATCCTTACCCCGAAGCCAAAGTCGAACGGCTGATTGGCCCTTGGAGCCAATTTCCCAATCAGAAAATCATAGGAAAAACACGGATGAAAAACCTTCTTTTGACAACCATTCTGGCAGTCACACTTTCCACACCGGCCTTCTCATCGGGCACCCACACGGGCGGACATGATGACGCTCATGCGGACGAACATGCCGGGATGATGATCGGCATGCCGGGTGATCCCACCAAGGTGGGCCGCACGATCGACGTCGCCATGCGAGAAACCGATGACGGTGAGATGATCTTCGAACCTACCTCGCTTGAGGTCGAACTCGGCGAGACCATCCGTTTCAACGTCGTGAACAAGGGCGAGTTGGAGCATGAATTCGTGATCGACACGATGGAGGGCAATGCCGAGCACGGGAAAATGATGGCGAAGATGGATATGGAGCACGATGACCCCAACTCTATCCGTCTTGATGAAGGTGGGTCTGGCGAGGTGATCTGGACCTTCTCCAATGCCGGCACCTTCGAGTTCGCCTGCCTGATCCCGGGTCACTACGAATCCGGCATGCACGGGGCGATCACCGTGGGCAAAAAGATGACACCGGCAGATGTCGAATACACCACCGGCAAGATCAAGAAGATCGACGCCAAGGCCGGCAAGGTGACCATCATTCACGGCCCGCTGGTCAACCTTGATATGCCCGCGATGACAATGGTGTTTCGCGCCGACAAGGCGACGGTCGCGCGGATGTCAGAAGGTCAGGAGATCGAGTTTGTCGCTGACCGCGTCAAGGGCAAGCTGACCGTGACATCCTTGAAGTGACCCCCCTTTTGGGGCGCTGATGCATGTCGGCGCCCCTTCGGGCACGACCAAGAAGATGATGCCCGATCACTGAAAAACTGAAGACAAAGGAATGAGACGGATGAAACGGGGTACAATATCGCTGGCTGTGATCGCGTTGGTTGCAGGGGCATGGTATGTCCTGCAGTGGGCCGAAACGCCCATGAGGACCAGCAGCGCGAACACCGCGGTCCTGCGGGGTGATGCGATGGTCGCTGTTGCGGTGCCTGCATCCCTTGATGATCAGGAACAGATCGGAAAGCGGGCCTTTGATACGGTTTGCGCCGCCTGCCACGGTGCAAATGCGCAGGGCAAGCAGGGTGTTGCCCCCCCATTGGTGCATAGGATTTACGAACCCAACCACCATGGCGACATGGCATTCGTGCTGGCCGCAAAGAACGGTGTTCGGGCCCATCACTGGAAATTCGGCAATATGCCTCCGGTCAAGGGCGTCACCCAAGGTGACGTGCTCAACATTGTCGCTTATGTGCGCGCGCTCCAACGCGAAAACGGCATCCAATAACCAAACGAAATTATGGCACGGCTGTCCTCAACACGACGGGGTGCCTCGTAGCCTTCGGACTTCAAGGCTGCAATCGGCACTTGGAGTACGACTTGGCCTTACTCTTTCACTCCGCGCACCCAATTCTACGTTCAAGGCGAGGGGCGCGCATGCCTTCATGTAGGGAAGAGGACACCGCCACCGCGATTTCAGACGGTAAGGGGCAGGCACCCGGTCGTGGAAATTGCTGCGCCCGTCATGAATGGCTGCAATGCGAAAGCTGCAGCGCAACATCAGAATGACCGGTGGATGACCGCAAAGGGCCGAAAGCGAAAGACTTCCGAAAGTGGTGGGAACCGGCTCTTCTCTGCGCTGAACGCCAAGGTCGGGAGCGCTGCAGTTAGCGCCCTTTGCAAAGTCGTAATCACCCTGCTGGGCCGTTCGACATGGACGGCGCAAAGCTGCCGTTGGTCACAGGACTCGGCGCTGTGGTGCAGCTTTCCCGATGCAGACATTGGCGAGTCACATCTGAACGAGGTGGTCCCCACCGGGCAAACCAAACCCGTCTTTGCGGCGGGCTTGGGGGGGCTTACGCAGCACCCTTCCATTTGACAGGGGTGACGTAAACGATGCTGTCATCAACACTGACCATCACATCGCCGTCCTGAATATTGACCTGGAGCTTCATCGCGCGGCTTGCCAGTTTTGCCAGTGCGGCGGTGTCGGCCTCAGAGAAATTTATCACCTGAAGATTGTCAAAACGGGTGGTGCTGTTCTTGACCTTGTCCCACCACATCTCGGCCGTCCTGCCGCCATAGGGATAGACCATCACCTTGTCGGCTTTGCCACAGGATTGACGCATCACCTTCTCGCTTGGAAGTCCCAAGGCCACCCAAACATCAAGCTCTCCGCTCAGGCTTTTCTGCCAAATGTCCGGCTCGTCATCCGTTGAAAGACCCTTGGTCATTTCCAGATGCTCATGGGCATTGAGCGCAAAGGCGAGAAGGCGCACCATCAGCCGCTCATCCGTCTCTGAGGGATGCTTGGCCACGGTCAGTTTATGGGTCTCGTAATAGTGACGATCCATGTCGCAGACCGAGAGTTCAACTTTATAAATGGTGGCATTTTGCGCCATGATCTGCCCCAATTCTTCAAAGACTGCGATGCGTACCCCCTCTGGCGAACTTTGGAAAGCGGATACAAACGCAACGCAAAATGGGGGCGAAGAGGTGATGCCATTTGTGTGACCTCACGGCGCGGCATGTTTGGTCCTTTTCAGGCTAACGCGCTCATCGCTGCGCCTGAGGCGGGGCAACACAAGTCAGGCGGGACACCTGTGGTTCCGAGCAATGCGGCATAACCGTCTCAAAGCAATGGAGTCACAGGGCTTCCGGCCCATTGCGGAGCCGTAAGTGGCAACCGCCTGTTTCGGCCCTAAACTTCGCCGCTTGGCAGCTGACGGCGGGCGGCCTGATCATCGTCTTCGCCGGCGGTTTCTCGACCCTCTACGTTTCAGGGGCCTTGAACGTCGCGGGGGAGGTGCCTCTCAGTCTGAGGGCCGCGCGTCGGCGATGTCCATCAGCTGGCGGATATGGCGGGCGAAGGCCCAGGTCGCCGGACCCCCGATCACGCAGCCCAACGCAAAGGACCAGAGCGTTGACAAGACCGGCCCGCCGACCCAGCTGAGGATCAACGCGGCAAAGAACACGTTGACGCCCATGGCCCCCGCCCCCAACGGGTAAAGCGCAAGCGTGATCCGGGCCGTCGACCAGCCACGCGCCCTCATCGCCGGGACACCAGCCGCTGGACGGCGACCATTGCCACGATCAGCGCGATGCAGGCCATGGCATACCAGAATTCGGCGGTGGCGGATTGCGCCTGCGGGATCGGGCGGTCGAATGTCTCGGCCCATGCAGGGGCGGCAAGAAGGACGAAAAAGCAGCTGAGTTTGCGCATGTCAGGTCTCCTGTGTGAGTCTGCGATAGATGTCGGGCAAGGCACGGGTCAGCCGTTCGGGGTCGGGCAACAGGGTAAAGCCTCCGCGCCCGAAAATGCGCGGGAACCAATCCTGCCCGTCTTCGTCGATAATGACGCCATGCAGGCTTAGCCCGGAAAGCCGGGCTTCGCGAACCGCCATGTGGCTGTCTTCGATGCCGTGCTGGCCTTCGTAATGGTCCAGATCGTTTGGCTTGCCATCGGTCAGCACGATCAACAGCTTGCGCGCCGAAGGTTCTGCCGCCAGTTGCGCAGTGACATGGCGGATGGCGGCCCCAAGCCTTGTGTAATGGCCGGGTTTCAACGCGCCGATATTGGCGGTGATCGCGGCGTTCATGGGGACCTCGAACTCTTTGCACCGTGTCAGGAACACACGGTCTCTGCGCAGCGAGGAAAAGCCCCAGATGCCCAGCCTGTCGCCGGCGGCGTCGATGCCTGCGGCCAGGGCTGCCATGGTTTCGCGGGCGACCTCGATCACCGAGGTGTCGCCAATGGCCGCCTCGGTCGAGCGCGAGGTGTCGATCAGGAAGGCAACCGACAGGTCACGTTCGGTTTGCCGCGCGCTTTGCCAGATCCGGTCTGACCCGCGCCCGGTGGCGATCAGGTCGGCCCGGGCGGTCAGCAGCGCGTCAAGATCCAGTTCGGAGCCGTCCACCTGACGGGGCTGAAGGATACGACGCGGGCGCAGCGCCTCGAATTGTCGGCGCACCTCGCGGATGCGGCGCTCATCGGCGCGGTAGGGCTGGGCGCTGTCGGGCTGCGCGGGCGCATCCAGCACCCGGCAATGGTCGTCCATGTAGCTGCGGGAGCGGTGGTTCCATTCGGGATAGGTATGTTCCCCGGCCAACGCCTCGTGGTCGGCGTCCGCCGGCGACAGGTCAAGGTGCAGGCGCAGGCGTGTGGCCGCCTTGCGATCATGTTTCGACAGGGTGATGGTGTCCTGATCGTCGGCGGCTTTTTGGGCGTTTTCGTCGTCGTCATCGTCGACGCTGCGATTGATGTTCATCGACTCGACCCAGGACAGGATCGATTCAAACCGGTGGATGATGAAGCTGTCCTTGCGGTTCTGCTGATCCTGATCCTTGCGCGCGCCCAGCTTGCGGCTGGTCAGCGCGGCACTGGGGGGCGGCGCTGCGGGGTCTGCCTGTTCCTCTGTCGCGGCCGAGCCCGTCGCTGGGCTGGCAAAACGCAGCCAGATCGGCACCGGGGCAAAGGGTTTGTAGCCGCGCGGCGCGGCCTCGGTCGCCATGCTTGGCGTGCCGCCGCACAGTTGGTCGCGGATCGCGGTTTCAAAGACAGCTTCTTGCGCCGGGCGCATCAGGTCGGGGCGTGCGGCGGCGCATAACCGCGCCATTTCAACGTATTCCTTCTGCAGGCCGGGGCACAGCGCATAGGCGGCATCGGCGGCTGCGGCATTGGCCCGGATCTGCGCACCATCCAGCACCGGGCCTTCGCCGCTCAGATCAAGGTCCGAGGGGGTGCTGGCGGCGGCCAGAGCCGTGAGCCAGAAATAGGCGGCGCGGTTCAGCCGCGTTTCGGGGAAGACGGCGATGAGGGGCGGCAGCGACAGTCTTTCGCCATCATACTGGGCCACCCATTCGCGATCCTGTTCCGCGCCCAGCTTGCGGCGCAGCGGCTGGCGGTGACGGGTGACAGTCGGCGCTGCCTCGGTCAGTTCGACCCCGGCAGCGCCGCCCAGCGCGCGAAACAGCATCGCCAGGCTTTGGCGAACCGACGCGAGGGGAACGCCCGCCTGCGGATAGGTGACACCCTCGCCGATCCCGCTGGCCATGTCGTGCCAGAGGTTTCCAACGGTCTCTTCGGGCTCCATGAGATCGGAAAGGCGCATCTGTTTCACCCGTAGATTGTCGAGATCAGGTCGCGCAGCGCCACACCCACGTCGGGTTCATCGCTGAGCGGCTGCACGATGGCGGCCTCAAGTGCCTGGTTGATTCCCATGCCCCCGGCCATCAGCGTGGCGGCATAGATCAGAAGTCGGGTCGAAACGCCTTCTTCCAGATCCATCCCCGACAGCGACCTGATCCGACCCGCAAGGCGCACCAAAGGGGCGACGCGCCCCGGCTCCAGCCCGCTTTCGCGCGCCACGACGGCGATTTCCGCCGCTTCGCCCGGAAAGTCGAAGGCGATCGACAGGAAACGCTGCCGCGTCGAAGGTTTCAGCCGTTTCAGGACGTTCTGGTAGCCGGGATTGTACGAGGCAACGAGCATGAACCCCTTGGGCGCGACCAGTTCTTCCCCCGTGCGGTCGATCATCAGCGTGCGCCGCGTGTCGGTGAGCGGGTGCAGTACCACGGTCACGTCCTTGCGGGCCTCGACGACCTCATCAAGATAGCAGATGCCGCCCTCGCGCACCGCGCGGGTCAGCGGCCCATCGACCCAGACGGTCTCGCCGCCTTTCAACAGGTAGCGCCCGATCAGGTCTGCCGCCGACAGGTCGTCATGGCACGCCACGGTATAAAGCGGCTTGTTCAGCCGCGCCGCCATATGCTCGACAAAGCGGGTTTTGCCGCAGCCGGTTGGCCCCTTCAGAAGAAGGGGCAAACCGTTGGTATAGGCCGTCTCGAACAGCGCGCATTCCTCGGCCGCAGGCTGATAGAACGGCAGGGTCGGCGTGTTTTGCATGTTCATTTCAGCCTCCGATCACTGGGTTGGCCGCACCGGGGGTGATGACCTCGCGTTTGCGCACCACCAGCAGCGAGTAGATGAAGAGCAGCGCACCGATCACGACCGCAGCCCCCGCGCCAAAGCGCATCATGTAGAACAGTGACAGCCCGTCTTGCACCTCCATGTAGTAGTCGCCCACCACGCGCTGCATGTGCGTCTGGATGGTGCCGGCAAAGGTCAGCACGAAGGTCATGAAGGCCATGCCGCCGGTCATCAGCCAGAAAGACACCATGTTGAGCACCTGATTATAAGGCGCGCGTCCGCGCAGCATCGGCATCGCGTAGGTGAAGATCGCGAGGTTCAGCGCCACATAGGCCCCGTAGAAGGACAGGTGCCCGTGGGCCGCGGTGATCTGCGTGCCGTGGCTGTAGAAGTTGACGCCGTGCAGGGTGTGCAGAAAGCCCCAGACGCCAGCGCCGAAGAAGGCCACCGTCGATGAGCCCAGCGACCACAAAAGCGCCGCCTTGTTGGGGTGGTTCTTGCGGCCCTTCCAGACCATGACAAAGGCGAAGGACATCATCAGGAAGAACGGGACCACCTCGAAGGTCGAGAAGATCGAGCCAAGCCACTGCCAATACCCCGGCAGACCAATCCAGTAGAAGTGGTGCCCGGTGCCGAGGATGCCGGAAAACAGCGCCGTGGCGACGATGACGTACAGCCACTTCTCGACCACCTCGCGGTCCACGCCGGTCAGTTTCAGCAGCAGGAAGGCAAGGATCGCGGCCATCACCAGTTCCCAGGTCGCCTCGACCCAGAGGTGGACGACGAACCACCAGTACATCTTGTCCAGCGACAGGTTCTCGGGGTTGATGAAGGCAAAGACCCAGAGCAGCGACAGCAGCCACAGCCCCATCAGCAACACGTTGGTGATCGCCGTCTTCTTGCCCGCCAGTACGGTCATCGAGATGTTGAACAGGAAGATCAGCGCGGCGACGAGAATGCCGAACTTGACCCAGAGCGGCTGTTCAAGGAATTCGCGCCCGCCGTGGATGCCGACAAGATACGATCCGACCGCCCCCAACGTGCCAACGACGAGGAGGATGAGTTGCAGATAGGCCAGCTTGACCGAGTAGAGCTCGCGTTCTGATTCCTCTGGAACCAGAAAATAGGCCGCCCCGAAGAAGCCCAGCAGCAGCCAGACGATCAGCGCGTTGGTGTGGATCATGCGGATGATGTTGAACGGCAGAAGCTCTGACAGGAAGTTGGGTGAGACATAGATCCAGCCTGCGAGCAGACCGCCCAGCACCTGGATGCCGAACAGGCCCATCGCGCAGACGAAATAGGCCAGCGCCACCTTTTGTGATTGGTATTTCATGTGTTGTGTCCCTTCTTAGCCGGCATCTTTGGGCGGCCAGCCCTGCGTGTCGGTCTGGTCGGCCCAGCGCAGGAATTCGGCCAGCCCGCGCATCTCTTCTTCGGTGATTTCGAAATGAGGCATCTGGCGGCGGCCCTCGATGCCCGAGGGCTGCGCGCTCATCCAGCCGTCAAGGATCTCGTAGGCGCCTTCGGAGTCGTCTTGCACGCCCCAACGGGTCATGACGTTGCCGAGCTCGGGCGCGAAATAGGCGCCTTCGCCGTGCAGCGTGTGGCAGTTGATGCAGGAATGCCGCTCCCACACGCGCTTGCCCAGCACCACCTCTTCGGACAGCGGCATACCGGCGGTTGATGTCGTTACCACGTAGCGGTGGCTTTGCACGGTCAACGCAATGAAGACGACCACGAAGAAGATCGACCCCCCGTAGAAAACGTTGCGCGCCCGTGACTTGGTCAGGAATTCAGCCATGTCCGGCCTCCATGTCATTCAGGTCGGTCACGCTTAGCGCGCTCCAGAATGCCAAAGTTTGCGCTAGAACAACGTTTGAGACGGAAAGGTGTGGATCATATTCATGAAAGGATATGCCATGCGCGGACCACGCTTTGATGACCCCGATCTGCCCTTGTCAGATCTGATGACCCTTTGGCCCCAGACGGTGCATGTGTTCCTGTATCACCGGATGCTGTGCGTCGGGTGCCTGATCGCGCCGTTTCATACGATCACGGACGCCTGCGTCGAATATCACCTTGATCAGGATGCTTTTACTTCCGAGCTACGTCAGGCGATCGAGGAAAACCGGGGCGCGCCCTGAGGTGGCAAGTCTTACCCTTGGCTCAGGAGAACCAGCGCGTGCGGGTCGCAGACCTTGATCCGCTTGCGTTTGCTTTCCACCACACCCAATTTCTCCCACCCGCTCAGCAGGCGGCTTGCGGTGTGCAGTGTCGTCGCGGTCAGTTCGGACAGATCCTGACGGGTGATCGGGAAATCGATCTCGATCCCGCCATCGACCTTGCGGCCGGTCTGGTTGACCAATCGCAACAGCGCATTCGCCACCCGTTGTTCGACCTGCTGGGTCGCCATCTCGACGACCCGGTTGTTCATCTCGCCAACGCGGTGACCGACGGTCTTGTAGGTCTCGGTGGCAAAGCCGCTGTATTCGGTTACAAAGGTGTCCCACAGCCGCGTCGGCCAGCTCAGCACGATGGATTCCGTCGCCGTCACGGCTGTCGCGGGATAGGTGTCACGACCAAGCGCCTTGGCGATGCCCAAAAGCTGCCCCGAGGGAATATGCAGCGCCGTGACCTGTTCGCCGGTCGAGGTCACGCGCATGACGCGCACGTAGCCGTCCAGCAGCATGAAAAACCGGTCGGCAGGATCGGCCTCGTCAAAGATATGCGCTCCAGCGGCGTATCTGCGCGAACTGGCCTGATCCAGAATCGTGCGAATCTGGTGCCGCTCCAGCTGCGAAAACGGCGGCAGATGCGTCAACAGGCTTTCATCCAGCCGAGGCAGCGTTTTACGGGGGGCTTCCTGATTCATGGGGCGGGTTCTGCCACATCGCAAGCCCCTGCGCCAGTTCAACGGCATCCGCTGCGCCGCGATACATGTAGTGTGCTCAAAGGTTGTGCCAGCGCAAAATACTTTTTTTGAAAAGGGATAGATTCAGGATCAAGAGATCACATTGAAAAAGGACGATCCGATGATCCGCACTGCCACAACCGCCTTTGCTTTTGCTGCCCTGATGGCGGGCGCCGCTTTCGCCGAAACTTATGAGGTTCAGATGCTGAACAAGGGGTCTGACAACGCCCGCATGGTGTTCGAGCCCGCCTTTGTTCAAGCCGCACCTGGCGACACAATCAAGTTCGTCGCCACCGACAAGGGCCACAACGCCGAAACCGTCAAGGGCATGATCCCCGAAGGCGCCGAGAAATTCGGCGGCAAGATCAACCATGACTTCGAGGTGACGCTGGATGTCGAGGGCGTCTATGCCGTGATGTGCAAACCGCACTATGCCATGGGCATGGTGATGACCATCGCCGTTGGCGACGTGGACACGCCCGCCGGCTTTCTTGAAGGCCGCGTGCCGAAAAAGGCGAAAGAACGCTTTCAGGCGCAGCTCGATAATCTTTGACCCAGGTACAAGGCGTGCGGGCCAGATGCCCGCCGTCCTTTCCCCAGGAGACGACCATGACCAAATTCATCAATCCCGGCCTTGTTAAAACCAGCCGCCGCAATGTGCTGCGGGGCACTGTTCTTGCCGGTGCCGCAGCGATGACCGGCGCGAGTGCGATCGCAGCCACCCGCGCCCCGGCTACCCGCACCCTGACTATCCCGCACAAGGCGAACGCCGCCTCTGCCAAGCTGTACAAAGCCGCCGCCAAGATCGACGCAGACAGCACCGCAAAGCCCGCGGATTTGACCGGCTATACCCGCGTGCGTCAGGACCTGGTCGCCCCGCCCTTTGCCCCCGCGCATGAGCAGGTGGCGACCGGCGGTCCGAAGATCATCGAGATCACGATGGAAACCGAGGAACGCCTGATCGTTGTCGACGAGGACACCGGCGCGTCGGTCTGGGCGCTGACCTATAACGGCTCGGTTCCCGGCCCGCTGATCATCTGCCACGAGGGCGACATGATCGAGCTGACCCTGCGCAACCCCGAAGACAGCACGATGGAGCACAACATCGACTTTCACGCCTCGACCGGGGCGCTGGGCGGCGGCGGTCTGACCCACGTCTATCCGGGGGAAGAAACCGTGCTGCGCTGGAAGGCGACCAAGCCGGGCTGCTTTACCTATCACTGCGCACCGGGTGGGGCGATGATCCCCTACCACGTGACCCACGGCATGAACGGCGCTGTCATGGTGCTGCCCCGCGACGGTCTGAAAGACAAGGACGGCAATGCGCTGCGCTATGACAAGATCGCCTATATCGGCGAGCAGGATTTCTATCTGCCCAAGGATGAAAACGGCGACTTCATAGCCTACGAGGCCGCCGGAGACGATTATGCCGACAGTCTGGAGGCGATGCGTACGCTGACCCCGACCCACTCGGTCTTTAACGGGGCCGTGGGCGCGCTGACGGGCGAAGGTGCGCTTAAGTTCAAGGTCGGTGAGACGGTTCTGATGATCCACAATCAGTCCAACCGCGACAGCCGTCCACACCTGATCGGGGGGCACGGCAACTTTGTCTGGGAAACCTCGTTCAGCGATCTGCCGATGACCGGTCTGGAAACCTGGTTCGTGCGCGGCGGCACCGCGGTGGCGGCGATGTACACCTTCGAGCAGCCGGGCGTTTACGCCTATGTGAACCACAACCTGATCGAAGCGGCGCTTCTGGGCGCCACCGCGCACTTTATCGTCGAGGGCCCGTGGGACAACAATCTGATGGAACAGGTCGTCGCCCCCAGATCCTTTTCCGCCTGACATAGAACCGAGTAAAGACCATGACCGTTGCCACAGATTTCACCTTCAAACTGATGCCCTTTCGTCTGGCGGCGGCGGTTGTGGCCTTGCTCGTTGTCGGGGGCGCGCTGTTTTTGCGCGGCCCCGACCCCATCACACATCCGCTCCCCGTCATGGCGCAGCGACCGGTTATCCTGCCGGATGCCAGCGCGCTATATGTGCAACGCAACGAGGTCACCGTTGCCGAATGGAACATCTGCCATGTCGAGGGCAGCTGTACGCTGCACCTGCGGGCGCGGGCCGATCTGGACCCTGCGACCACCCCCGCCACCGGGTTAAGCTATGTCGACGTGAGCGAATATCTGACTTGGATCAACGCGGTCACGGGGCATGACTTTCGTCTGCCGACTGCGTCAGAGTGGGAGTTCATGGCGCAATCGGTCTTGCCCGACGCCCCCGATCCGATTTTCACCGATCCCTCACTGACCTGGGCCTCTGCCTATCTCACCGAAGGTCTCGCGCCGCGCGCGCTCAAACCGCAGGGCAGCTTTTCCGTTTCGCCGGAAGGGATCGCCGATCTGGACGGTAGCGTCTGGGAATGGACGCAGGACTGTTATGCCGGGGCCGATGAGGGCATCAGTGCAGCCCGCTGTCCTGCCTTTTTTGTCGGCGGAGAACATATCGCCGCGATGTCTTTCCTTGTGCGCGATCCGGCCAGAGGCGGCTGTGCCGTCGGCACGCCCCCCGCCCATCTTGGCATGCGCCTCGTGTCCGACGAAAGGGTATGAGGCGCCCGCGATCTTTGTAATCAGCGTCCGGAGGCCCTCGTATGCGCCAGCCCCGCCCGGGTCCTGAGCCGGAAGCCCGACGGCTGCCAACCTTCCCCCTGCCGTGTGCCTCAGGCCGCGTGGAACACGAACGAGCGCATCGACACCGAACCGAGATTGATGGTCTCGGTCATGAAGGTCAGATCGTCCTTCTTGTGCGAGGCACCTGCAATCGTAAGCGCCGGCAGACAGCGGCCCAGATCGGTCCAGGCACGACTGTAGTCTGTGTCTTTGATCGTATTCATCGGACTCCCGTGGCCGAGGAAGACCAGGGGCATCCGCTCGGACCGGCCAAGGCTTTCCTTTCGTCGGGGTATGACGACGTCGGCGGCCGTGGCGTTCAGGGTCGAAAATTCACCAAACGGACTTTCAGATAGGTCACACTTTGGCAGAAGGTCCTTCTGCCTTTGAATACTGCCCTGCGCTTTGGCCTGAGCCGTAGAAATGGCTGCGTCCCTTGGTGATATGGGCGGCAATCCAAACGCTTTTACTCTCGCCTAGGTGATAGCGACATGGAAAAGAGCATCCTTGCGTGTTCATAAAATGGAACTGGGGCAGCTTCCAAAGGCAGCCCCAGTCCGTCACTTGGATCAGAATCTTAGAACCCGATTTTGATCTTCTCGAACTTGACCTGCCCCCCGCTGGTCCCTCGTTCATAACGAGAGTCTGCAGGTTGGATTTTGGTAGCGGGGTTCGTCGCCCTGGGCAAGCGCGCCGGGCGCGGAGCCTTCAAATTGCTCAAGCGCCC
>NZ_SMFP01000031.1 GCF_004348975.1 Antarcticimicrobium sediminis
CCGTCTTATCCGCGTCCAGCCAACTGTCTATGATATCGGTGAACCCGTCCAACTTTGGACGCTTGATCGGCGCGCTCCGTCGATAGCCAGGTGGCTCAGAGAAGGCCAACATCTTCTCAACCGTCCCACGCGAAATGTTGAAATGCTGCGCCGCCGCCCGGGCACTCATGCCCTCGGCACACGCCAGGCGAACCTTTCGATATAATTCCACGGTATAGATCTCCTCGCCCTCCCTGCTGCCGCACGAAGGGAAAAGTGGCCGGATTTTACTCCGCCCGCAGCAGGACTATCCCACCGCTACCGTGGTCCAATTTTGCACCGCCGTTCTCAAAGGTGGGCGGCGGCTTGTTGAGAATGACGGCGCAAACGACCGCCTGCTGCATGCAGCGGCGGCGCGCGGCACTGTGGGCCGGCAGATCGTGATCCCGTTCCCTGAGTTCCCTGATCTTGTCGGCAACATGAGCATATCCCCCCGCGTAGAAATGCCCAGCCATGCAAGCCAAGCACCGCTGGTGCCATCGCTAGGAACGATGTGCTCCGCGCATCAAAGTATCTGGGTCGGGCGCTCTGGCGGAACTGGAGCGGGTGCGCAATTAGATAAGTCTTCGAACAGAAATGGACGTAAAACAGATGTCGTCATCAAGGTCGTGCCTTGCATCTTGCGGCGGTTCGACCCGTGCTCAATTTTATACAGGAGGCCAAAGCGGGGGCTGGGGACAAGCCCACAAAATCCGCGCGGCGCGTTTTCCGCTTTGCTTGGCGTTGGTGGGAGGAATATCGTCAGCGACGATCTTGGCAGTAGGAATGACATGGCCTTCACGCTCAAACAGCTTCGTTATTTCATGGCTGTGGCCGAGGTCGGAACCGTCTCCGGTGCGGCGCAGGCGTTGGCAATCTCGCAATCTGCTGTGACCGAAGCCATCCGGGAGTTGGAAACCGATCTGGGGGTGTCGCTGTTTGATCGCCATCCGCGTGGCCTTGATATCACGCAGAAAGGCCATCAATTCCTGCGTCATGCGACGGGTATCCTTGCGGGGGTCTCGGATGCGCGCCAAGCCCTCTCGCAAGAAGGCGAAACCTTGAGCGGAACCCTCCATGTCGGCGTCACATCGCTTGTGGCGGGATATGTGCTTTCGGATATTCTCGCACGTTTTCGGCGCGCCAACCCCAAAATCGAAGTCACCGCGGTCGAGGACAGCGGCGATTACCTCGAACATCTTTTGATCGGTGGCGAGTTGGATGTGGCCGTTATGGTCACGAGCAATATGCGCGATCGCTTGGCGCTTCACACCGAGATCATCGACACCTCACCCTATCAACTTTGGCTGCCAAATGGGCATGAACTGGCGACACGCCCCTCGGTCTCGATCGAGGATTTGTCAGACGAGCCAATGATCATGCTGCGCATCGATGAGATTGAATCGGCGACGCGAAAACTGCTTTCGGCCTTTGGCGCGCGCCCGCGAGTTGCCTTTCGCACCCGCTCGGTTGAGGCGGTGCGCTCCTTGGTGGCCACGGGGGCCGGAATCGCGCTTTTGCCAGAGATCGTTTACCGCCGTTGGTCCCTTGAAGGCGACCGGATCGTGTCGCGTGATGTGTCGGGAAGCCTGCCAGTTGTGCAGGTTGGGACCGTCTGGCGCAAAGGGGCGCCTTTGCCGCGTGTGGCGCGTGAATTTGTTTTGGCCGCACAAGCCCATAAAAGCACAAAGTAATTTTGCGATATTTGTTTTTCCGATACCTAGAACCTGAGAATTGAATTTGTGAAACCCGCTTGTTTTTCACAGCCTAGTGCCAAGGGAGAGAGGTCTCCCGTCGCAATAGGGGAAAACCAACATGAAACAGATTTTCAACGGCTGCGTCTCTGGCCTTGCGCTCGTCGCGGCCACCGCGCTTCCGCTCTCTGCCGCCGACATGCTTACCGAGCTGGGCGCAGGTGAGGGTACCGTCTCCATCGTCGCATGGCCGGGCTATATCGAGCGCGGCGAAACCGAGGCCGACTTTGACTGGGTGACCAAGTTCGAAGAGGCCACCAGCTGCAAGGTCGAGGTCAAGACCGCGAACACCTCCGACGAAATGGTCGCCTTGATGAACGAAGGCGGCTTTGATCTGGTGACTGCCTCTGGTGACGCCTCGCTGCGCCTGATCGCGGGCAAACGGGTCCAACCGATCAACATAGATTTGATCCCGAGCTGGGCGCGCGTTGACGATCGTCTGAAAGATGCGCCTTGGCACACGGTCAAGGGCACCCACTATGGCACGCCCTTCATGTGGGGACCGAACGTGTTGATGTACAACACCGAAGTCTTCCCCGAGGCCCCGACCAGCTGGGACGTGGTTTTCAAAGAAATGACCCTGCCAGACGGGGAAAGCAACACCGGCCGGGTGCAAGCCTATGATGGGCCGATCTATATCGCCGATGCCGCGATGTATCTGATGGCGCATCAGCCGGAGTTGGGCATCACGAGCCCCTATGAGCTGAACGAGGATCAATACGCTGCCGCGCTGAACGTGTTGCGCACCCAACGCACGTTGGTTTCGCGCTACTGGCATGATGCATTTATCCAGATCGACGATTTCAAGAACGAGGGCATGGTGGCGTCCTCCTCATGGCCCTTCATGGTCAACTTGTTGAAGGCTGACGGCGTGCCGGTCGCCTCGACCATTCCGTCCGAGGGCGCGACGGGCTGGGCGGATACGCTGATGCTTCATGCCGATTCCGAGCATCCGAATTGCGCCTATCATTTCATGGAGCATTCGCTGAATTCGAACCTGCAATCGGATCTGTCCGTGTGGTTCGGGGCCGTGCCGTCTGTGCCAGAGGCCTGTACAGATGGGTCGGGCATGCAGACGGCAGCAGGCTGTTCCGAGAACGGTCTGGATGATTTTGACCGGATCAAATTCTGGCGCACCCCGGTGTCCAGCTGTGAAAGCCAAGGCAGCTGTGTGCCCTATTACCGTTGGGTTTCGGACTACATCGGTGTGATCGGCGGGCGCTGATTCTTTCCCTATGGGCTGGCCTTTTCAGGCCAGCCCGCATTTTCCCCTGAAAGACTGACAATGACTGATGCAGTGACCTTCCGAGGCGTGTCGCGCCACTTCGGATCCGTGAAAGCCGTGGATGAGGTCGATCTGGCTATTCACGATGGCGAGTTCTTTGCCATGCTCGGCCCCTCGGGCTCCGGGAAAACCACGTGCCTGCGCCTGATTGCGGGGTTCGAACAACCGACCGCCGGGAGCATTGAAATTTTTGGTGAACGTGCCGAGGGCGTGCCGCCTTACTTGCGCAATGTGAATACGGTGTTCCAGAACTACGCGCTGTTCCCGCATATGAATGTGCTCGACAACGTGGCCTTTGGCTTGCGCGTCAAAGGGGTGAGCAAGGCCGAACGTCGCCGCGCGGCGGAAGAGACATTGGAGTTGGTCGAGCTTGGTGGCTATGGCACGCGCCGCGCCGGAGAGCTGTCTGGCGGCCAACGTCAGCGCGTGGCTTTGGCGCGGGCGTTGATCAACAAGCCGCGCGTGGTGCTCTTGGACGAACCTTTGGGCGCGCTCGATCTCAAGCTGCGCGAACAGATGCAGGAAGAGCTGCGCAAACTCCAGCGAGCCTTGGGCCTGACCTTTGTGTTTGTGACCCACGACCAGGACGAAGCGCTGTCCATGGCCGACCGCGTGGCAGTATTTGCCGAGGGCAAGATCCAGCAAATCGGCAGCGCAGAAGACATTTACCGCCGCCCCTCCACCCGCTTTGTCGCCGACTTTGTCGGGTCCTCAAACGTTGTGCCCGCCGATCTTGCCGGGGTGGGGCAAACCGGGCAATGGGCGTCCCTGCGGCCCGAAGATATCAGGCTTGATGCGGCGGGACGTGCGGCCACGGTGACGGGCAAATTCTTTCACGGGCGGGTGACCAAGCTCTCGCTCGACATCAAGGGCCAAAGCCTGACCGCACTGATCCCCGCCCATGAGGCCACGCCCGACATTGGCGAGACCGCTTATGTGTCGTGGGATGCGTCCCGCGCCCATGTCATGGAGTTGGAGGCATGAGGCCCGCCACCTCGCAACCCGCGATCTTTGCACCCCGCTCAGGGCCTTTGGCGCGCGCGGTGGATTGGGTGATCCGTCACCCCCGCATGTTCGTGTTCCTGATGGTGCTGCCGATCACGCTGTGGCTTGGCATCGTTTACATCGGTGCGCTGATCGCCCTGCTGATTCAGAGCTTTTTCTCGATCGACGAGTTCTCTGGAATGGTGGTGCGTGAATTCACGTTCAAGACCTACGGCGAGTTGTTGCGGCCGTATAATCTCGACATCATCCTGCGCACCGTCGCCATGGCCGCAGCGGTAACCGTGGCCGCCGCTATGCTGGCCTTTCCCATCGCCTATTTCGCGGCGCGCTATGCCAAGGGCAAATGGAAGGCGCTGTTTTACATCGGCGTGATGCTGCCCTTGTGGTCGAGCTATCTGGTCAAGGTCTATGCGTGGAAACTGGTGCTTGCGAAAGAAGGCATCCTGACGTGGGTTTTCGCCAAGTTGCATCTGACATGGGCCCTTGATGGCGTTCTGTCGATCCCGGTGATCGGCGGCAATTCCCTGTCGGTGAGCTATATGGGCACCTTTCTCGTGTTCCTCTATATCTGGCTGCCCTACATGATCATCCCGGTGCAGGCCTCGTTGGAACGCGTGCCCGGCGCGCTGCTTGAAGCCGCCTCGGATCTTGGCGCGACGCCGCGCCAAAGCTTCCGCATGGTGCTGTTCCCGCTGGCCTTGCCGGGGATCATCGCCGGTTCCATCTTCACCTTCTCGCTGACGCTTGGTGATTACATCGTGCCGCAGATCGTCGGCAACTCGCGTCTGTTTATCGGTCAGGCAGTTTACACCCAACAAGGCACCGCCGGGAACATCCCGCTGGCCGCCGCCTTTACCGTCGTTCCGATCGTCGTCATGGGGATTTACCTCTGGGGCGCACGCAAAATGGGGGCTTTCGATGCACTCTGATACCCGCGCCCCGTTGGGGCTCAAACTCTCGGCCATCGGCGGGCTGATCTTTTTGCTCGCCCCGATTGCGCTGATCTTTGTCTATGCCTTCACCACCGAGGAAAAGAGCTTTCAATGGCCGCCCCCCGGCCTGACGACCAAGTGGATCGGCGTAACGCTGGGCCGCGCTGACGTATGGGAGGCTTTGGGGCTTTCTCTCAAGGTCGCGGCGATCTCTACGACGCTGGCCTTGATCATGGGCACGTTGACTGCCGCCGCTGTCGCCCGCTCGCGCTTTTTCGGGCGCGAAACGATCTCGCTGTTGGTGATCTTGCCGATCGCCTTGCCGGGGATCATCACCGGGATTTCGCTGCGCTCGGCGTTCTCCTTGTTGGACATTCCGTTTTCGACATGGACCATCGTGCTGGGGCACGCCACCTTTTGCATCGTGATCGTCTACAACAACGCGGTCGCCCGGTTTCGCCGCACCTCTGGTGCGCTAATCGATGCCGCGATGGATCTGGGCGCGGATGGGGTGCAGACCTTTACCCTCGTGATCCTGCCTAATATCGCGACCGCTTTGCTTGCGGGCGGGATGCTGGCCTTTGCGCTCAGTTTCGATGAGGTGATCGTCACCACATTCACGGCAGGCAACCAGACCACCTTGCCGATCTGGATGCTCGAAGAACTTGTCCGGCCGCGCCAACGTCCGGTAACCAATGTGGTTGCCATGGCGGTGGTCATCGTCACCGTGCTGCCGATTTTGGCCGCCTATTACCTCACACGTGACGGCGAACACACCGCCGGTTCCGATAAATAATCCCCGACACATCCAGAAACACAGGGAGACCCCTATGGACGCTCAAATGCTCATCGGCGCCAAGCTCGTCAAAGGCACCGAGACCGAGGAAGACATCTTTAACCCGCGCACGGGCGAGATCATCACCACCCTCCCCGAGGCCTCGCTGACGCAGGTCGAAGAGGCTGTCGCGGCGGCGGAAAAAGCCTTTGCTGGCTGGTCGCGCACCACCCCCGGTGAACGCTCGGGCTATTTGCTGAAAATCGCCGACCGGATCGAGGCCGAGGCTGAAAACCTGGCCCGCCTTGAGGCGCTCAACTGTGGCAAGCCGGGACCCTTGGCCTTGAATGATGAACTGCCCGCGATCGTGGATTGCTTTCGCTTCTTTGCCGGTGCGGTGCGCTGCATGACGGGGCCCATGGCGGGTGAATATCTTGAAGGGTTCACCTCGATGGTTCGCCGCGATCCCGTGGGGATCGTTGCCTCCATTGCGCCGTGGAACTATCCGCTGATGATGATGGCGTGGAAAATTGCCCCCGCCATCGGGGCCGGCAACACCGTGGTGTTCAAACCATCCGAACAGACACCGCTGACCGCGCTGGCCATGGCGAAAATCTTTGCGGATGTCCTGCCTGAAGGTGTCGTGAACATTATCCTTGGTCGCGGTGAAACCGTCGGCTCTGCGCTGATCAATCACCCGAAAGTTGCGATGATCTCGGTCACCGGCGACATCGCCACAGGGCGCAAAATCCTTGAGGCGGCGAACAAGACGATCAAACGCACCCATCTTGAACTTGGCGGCAAAGCCCCCGTGCTGGTGCTGGGGGATGCAGATATCGACGCCACCGTCGAGGGGCTTCGCGCCTTCGGGTTTTACAACACCGGTCAGGATTGCACCGCAGCCTGTCGGATTTATGCGCAGGCGTCGATCTATGATGAGTTTGTCGGCAAACTCACCGATGCCGTTTCGCAAATCGAATATGCCAATCCCGACGACAGTCTGAATGAGATGGGACCGCTGATTTCCCTGCGCCAACGGGACCGGGTGGCAAGTTTCGTGGCCCGAGCCCGCGAAGCCAACCATATCGAGGTGACAACAGGCGGGGATGCGCCCGAAGGGGGCGGGTTCTTCTACAAACCGACCGTGGTCGCAGGTGCCTTGCAAAGCGACGAGATCGTGCGGCGCGAAGTCTTTGGTCCCGTCGTGTCCGTCACCCGGTTTGAGGACACCGATCAAGCAGTCACCTGGGCCAATGACAGCGACTATGGTCTCGCGTCATCGGTTTGGACAAAGGACGTGTCCAAAGGCATGCAGGTCGCCGCAAGTTTGCAATATGGCTGCACCTGGGTGAACACCCATTTCATGCTGGCCAATGAGATGCCCCATGGCGGGATGAAACAGTCCGGCTATGGCAAGGACATGTCGTCCTATGCGCTCGAGGACTATTCAGTTGTGCGCCATGTGATGGTCGCTCACTGACAGGACATGGTTTGGGCGCGGGCGCCAGGTGCCCTATGGGACCGGTGTCCGCGTTTGAAGGAGCGCTCCCGCTCATCCTCGAGGCGTTGCATGCTCGAGCCTAAACATGAATCCCCGCACCACAAAAGCTGCGGCGCGGCATCACCTCAACCCGTCGATGGCGGCTTTGGCTTGGTTGTGGCGCTTCCGTGACGAACTTGTCCCATAAGGCTTCCTTCCAAGCCTGAGAAAGGATCGCACCATCAAACCGTGAGATCAATCACCTAGCTGCGTCCTCCACGCCAGTCAGCAGTGGGCCGTTCACCGGAACGCTGGACCGTGTGCCCAAACCGTCATGGAATAACGTATTCCACTTTTGACTGGCGTTACCTGATGAAGCGTGAAGCTTGGAAAAACGCTGACATCCCCCTGAGCGCGACTGGCGGTGAGAATTTGAGCGCCGGGCATAATCTCCAGATTTCCGCCTTCGTAGGTATCGGCGCCACTTAATTGTAGCACGAGGGTAAGCTTTCGTTTTCCAGAGGCGCGTCCACCGCCAATATCCGAGTGCCATGCAAAGTGTCCGCTATCTGACGACTTGTAGATTGCTACCTGGGGACTTTCGGAAAACTCACGCAGGTCAAATCCAAACCGATCTCTGTTTGAACTCCGAACAAGCTCGATCAGGCGCTCCATCACCCATTCCATGCCAATCACGTTATCTGTCCAGACCAACTCTGCTTTGCGAAGATTGTGGTCCTTATTGCGGCCAACGAGGAGAGCTTCATCAGTTGGGGCATCAGAAATCGTCGCAACAATCAGATCACATTCACTTTTAGTAAACGCATCGGGTATCGCATGTAAGGAGAGCATTCCGTCCACCTTTTCGAACTGGAAAAAGACTTCTTCGGAGATCGCGCACGGTTTCAGTCAACCTGCCAGCTGTTAAGGCCTCGATCTAACCTCGTAACATGAATCGATTATCAATGTGCGAAAAATAGAAACAATCCCATCCCTTTGCGGCACACTGAATCAATGGCGGATTTGGGGAGGCCGCACTGAAGCGTTTGATAACGCCAGCGAATATTCTGTGTGGATGGTTCCCGCATAGCAAGGGTTGAATGTGGTTTGCGCACCTTTTCAGAAGCGGTCTTGTGTCCGGCCTGTTTGCGCGACTTTGACCACTGGCCGTGGGGATCCGCAGGTCAGGCTCCTAACTGCTTCGCGGGCCGTGACGCCCGGGACATTCGGCGGAGTTTCCTGGTCGCTACGGCTGAAGGGTACACCATCACATCGTTGGTCTTGCTATCTCGGTTGTTTCTACTTCGGTTAGGCGAGTATTTCACCCAAGTGTAACTTGGCTGAAATGCGCGCGCGCTGCTCCTGCTGCCATTCCCCGAAGGCCGCAACAAGGGGCGCAGTGCGCGCCTGCCGGTGCTGAGCTTCAGCCCGATCAGATCATCCTGCGACAGATAGGGAATATTCAAACCCGTCCCTCTCATCGGCCCTTAAGTTCCGGCCATGTATCGCTCAGCCGGTAGCCCTCTGGCCAGGGGTCATCCGGGTCCAGCATGTGTTGGTGCGTGCCGGTGATCCAGGCGCGACCGGTGATTTCGGGAATGATCGCCGGGGTGTTCCCCACAGTGATAGTGTCCGCGATCCGCTCGTGAAACTCCGAGTTGATGATCGAGCGGGCTGTGAACGTCTCCCCCACCTGCATCTCGCCGCAGGCATGAAGCAGCGCCATGCGTGCAGACACCGCCGTTCCTGTCGGGGATCGATCAATCTTACCCGGTTGGATGGCGACGGCAGCAGAGGTCGTCAGGTGGCTGCCGGTCCGGGTGATTGGCCCCGCGAACAGGCAGAATGAGACGTGCCGCCAATCGGGGTTGGTCGGGTGGTGAAATCCTAGTTGCGCATTGGCCGCATTGGTGATCGCCACGCCCAGATCTGCCAGCGCCTTAGCCTCGGACGCGACGAGGTCGAACCCGAGGGCCGCCGCATCGACCACGACAAAGCTGTCCCCGCCAAAGGCGGTGTCGACGGTGATTTGACCAAGGCCCGGCACATCCAGCGGCACGCCCATCTCCCCCGCAAAGGAGGGCAAGTTGCGCAGGGTGATCCGCTCGGCCTTGCCATTGCGGCACTCGGCGCGCACGCGGACCAAGCCGCCGGGGGCCTCCAGCACCATCTCGGTCACGGGTTCCGTCATCGGGATGATCCCGCTGTCGAGCAGCACGGTCGAGACGCAGATCGCGTTCGACCCGGACATTGGCGGCGTGTCTTCCGGCTCCATGATGATCCAGCCCATCTGCGCCTCGGGGTGGATCGGCGGCACCAACAGGTTCACATGGCGAAACACCCCGCCGCGCGGCTCGTTCAGTATGAAATTGCGCAGGGTCTGATCCTTGGCAATCCAGCTGCGTTGCTCCCACAGGGTCTTGCCCGGCGGCGGCGCCACGCCGCCGACGATGACATCGCCGACCTCGCCCTCGGCATGGCAGGACACGACATGAATGGTTTTGCTGCTGTGCAACTCAGAGATCCTTGACCAGCCGCAGGGCGTCATAGATCGCCGCATGGGTATTGCGGGCCGAAACGGCATCGCCAATGCGGAACAGTTGGAACGTGCCGCTTTCATTGCGGTTGACGGTTTGCGCCGCGCCGGCAATCAGCGCGTCATAATCGACCTCGCCCAGATTGGAGGAGTGCGGTTTGAGGTCGAAATACAACCCGTCCAGCGGCAGAGTGCCATAGTTCACGACGACCTGATCAACCTCAATGTCATGGGTATGATCGCTGTAATCCGTACCGATCGTGGCAGTCAGTTTGTTGCCGTTGCGCGCGACGCCCAACAGACGACGCGTGACGGTAAAGGTCACGTCCTTGTCCTGAAGCACGCGCATATATGGCACCAGGTTCATCGCCATGACATCGGGTGAGAAAGTGCGATCCGGCGTCATGATTTCAACCGAAGCGCCCGCGTTGGCTGCGACTTCGGCGGCCTGCAAGGCAGGATGATCCCCGCTTTCGTCATAGATCAGCACCTTGGCCGCAGGCTTCACATCGCCCGAGATGATGTCCCAGGATGTGACGACATGCGCCTGTTCGCCGTTCTGCTCAAACAGTTCGGTGTTGGGAAGCCCGCCGGTTGCGACAATGACAACATCGGGGTTCAGCGCGGTCACATCCCCCGTCTCGGCCCATGTGTTGAAATGAAAGCTCACGTCCCGCGCCGCACATTGCGCCATGCGCCAGTCGATGATCCCGATCATCTCTCGCCGGCGGGGGGATTGAGCGGTCAAACGCACCTGCCCTCCGGGGTCTGCGGCGGCCTCGAACACCGTCACGTCATGCCCGCGCTCGGAAGCAACACGCGCGGCCTCGAGCCCAGCCGGGCCAGCGCCGACGATCACGACCTTCTTTCTTGTCTCGGCACGCGCGATGTCATGCGGCATGCTCAGTTCACGCCCGGTGGCGGCGTTGTGGATGCACAGGGCATCCCCCGCTTGATAGATGCGATCAAGACAGTAGGTTGCGCCGACGCAGGGACGAATATCGTCTTCCCGCCCTTCGATGATCTTGCGCACGATATGCGGGTCCGCCATATGCGCGCGTGTCATCCCGACCATATCCAAAAGCCCCGCCTGCACCGCATGGCGCGCCGTGGCCACATCGGGAATGCGCGCGGCGTGGAAGGTCGGCATGCCCGTCGCCTTGCGCACCTCGCCCGCAAAATCGAGATGTGGCGCAGATTTCATGCCCTGGATCGGGATCACGTCGGTCATCGCGGGGTCGGTATGGATGCGCCCCTTGATGACGTTCAGGAAATCGACCTGCCCCGTGGCGGCGAGACGTTTGGAAATCTTTAGCCCTTCTTCCGGCGTGATGCCGCCCTTTTGCGCCTCGTCTGCGGTATAGCGCAGCCCGACGATGAATTCGGGCCCGACACGCTTGCGGATCGCCTCCAGAACATCCATCGGAAACCGCATCCGGTTCTCCAGCGTATCGGCGCCATATGGCCCCGTCAGGTCATTGGTCAGGGGCGACCAGAACTGATCCAGCAAGTGACCGTAAACCTGCAATTCGATCCCGTCCATGCCGCCCGATTGCATCCGTTCGGCGGCGTCGGCAAAATCGTTGATGATCCGGTCGATGTCCCAATCCTCGATCAGCTTGGGAAAGGCGTGGTGCGCCGGTTCGCGGTGCTTGGAGGACGACACCGAGGGCAACCAGTCCCCCTTGTTCCAGTTGGTGCGCCGCCCCAGATGGGTCAGCTGAATCATGACGGCGCAGCCATGCTCATGCACCGCATCGGTCAGGTTCCGGATCCACGGAACGACCTCGTCCTTATAGGCAAGGATGTTGTTGAACACCGGCGGGCTGTCGCGACTGACAGCGGCAGACCCCGCCGTCATCGCAAGGGCAACGCCGGCCTTGGCGCGTTCGGCGTGATAGGCCGCATAGCGTTCCTTGGGCATCCCATCTTGCGGATAGGCGGGCTCATGGCTGGTTGTCATGATCCGATTGCGCAATGTCAGGTGTTTAAGCTGGAAAGGCTGAAGCAGCGGGTCAGTGGACATGCGGGCATCCTTCTCGGGGTAAGACATTCCTGACATATGTGTCATGTTTACATTTCCGTCGATTGACACACCTGTCAAGTCATTTAGAATAGCAGCATGATCGAAGCATCGCCAAATAGAACGCGCGCGACCCGAGAGATCTGGCTGAACGCAGCTTATGACCTTTTCGTCTCGGACGGGATTGAGGCGATCAAAGTCATGCCGCTGGCCAAGAAGCTCAACCTGACCCGAACGGGTTTTTATTGGCACTTCAAGGACCTGTCGGACTTGCACGACGCCATTATCGGCATCTGGCAGACCCAGAATACCGGCATCATCTTGGAGCGTTGCGCGGCACCGGCCCAAAGTCTTTGCGCGTCTCTTCTCAACCTGATTGACTGCTGGATCGACAATGATCTCTTTGATGCGCCCTTGGATCTTGCGATCCGAAACTGGGCCCGCAGTGACGCCAAACTCGAGACGCTTGTGAAACAATCCGACGACGCCCGCTTGCGGGCGGTGACCGCAATCTTTGAGCGTTTTGGTAGAACGGGAGATGCCGCCCACTACCGTGCATTGACTGCGATCTTGACCCAAACGGGATACTACTCGATGCATATGTCTGAGCTCCGCCTGCAACGCGCAATTGCCGGCTGTCACTATGCAGAGATATTTGCCGGCGAGCCACCAACCCAGGCCGAGAAAGACGCGTTTCTAAATCGCCATCGCTGAGCCAATCTCCGGCACGACTGAAGCGCCGCTTTCAGAGACCCAGAAGCGATTGGCGATTGCTAGGCTCAGGACCCATTGATTTTGGCCGCGCAGCATGATTCATCGTTCGAAAAATGAGCGGTGGCAGGTCTGATCTCTTCTGGCTGAGCGACGCACAGATGACGCGTCTGGATCCCTATTTCCCGAAGACCCACGGCAAGCCGTGCGTCCGCTGCCCGGCAGGCGATTGCG
The DNA here is from genome assembly GCF_004348975.1 of Antarcticimicrobium sediminis. Lineage (GTDB taxonomy): Bacteria > Pseudomonadota > Alphaproteobacteria > Rhodobacterales > Rhodobacteraceae > Antarcticimicrobium > Antarcticimicrobium sediminis. Next base: position 12,754 of record NZ_SMFP01000031.1, read on the forward strand.
CAGCAATCTGCCGAGAGGGGTGTCAATCGGCATGCAATCCTGACCCCCTATCGGCGCCCAAAAATGACCCCTTTATTTTGCGCAGGGGTAGCTGGCCCGATGCGGTGTAGCCATCACACAGCGCAGCCGCGTCGGGCCA
>NZ_SMFP01000032.1 GCF_004348975.1 Antarcticimicrobium sediminis
CCTGCCGGGCCTACCAATCCGCTCTCTTTTCAACACCTTAGTCAGAACTCGGGAACAGCGCCTGCGTGTTGAAATTCAAGGGGTTGTGGGGAAATCGCCTGCAAGAGTCCCGCAGGACATACCAAGGGCCCCTCCGCACGCCGGCCCCAATCGGGGAAAACCCCCGACGCGGGCGCAAGACGGCCGAGGCCGCCTTTCCAGCCCCATGAGTTCATATCGCGAATCCATGCCGGACTGAGCCCTGCAAGACGGCGCGCCGAAGGTGCGATTGGCGCCGGTCAAGCCGCCAGCCCAAAATCAAATTGGCGGTATCAATCCAGCAGCAAAACTTCTATATCTTCGCGAAAACCAGAAAGGTTACACCATGCCGAAATCGAAAAAACCCAAGGTAAAACGCTCCGGGGCCAACCCTGTGCAGAAACCGGGCTGGTATCAATCGCTCAACGGCTCCGCCGGACAACATAGCGAGCGGCCAACCAAGACCGGCAAGAAAGCGCAAAACAAATCAGCATGATTTGGCTGCGATTTTGTCAAAGTAACATCATCTGATCATCGTCGTGCCGGTGCATTTTGCAGACATGTGATCACCTATGTGCACCGGCCCAGGGCGATCAAAGACGACCAGATTCCTCTCCTCCGATCCCCGCATCAACGATTCTCCTCATGACCGCTCCCGGTCACGGGGGCAGAAAGAACCGCCGCACGGCCATCCGTGAAGAACGGATCCCCGACAACGTTCTGCCCCAACAGCGGCGCGACAAGCTCGGCCCATCCGTCCTGTCGAACCCTGCCGCTGCGCAGCAGGTCGGCTATCAAAAGATCACGCTCGGCATCAACATTCGGGGCGATGCGATGCGTCAGGCCCCACTTGAGACCGGTGTCGAAACTCGCAGTACCGACATAGGCCTGCAGCCCCCCGGCGGGTTTGGTCGGCACCCGCCAGAAGCGGGCGTGGTGGCGCTGGCGAAGACCTTCGGCCGGAACTGATTGTTCAAAGTCGAAATCCTGCGGCCAGCCATTCCAGAAGATCGGCGTGATCGGAGCCCTGTCATAGGGCCGATCCAGCCAGGCCGCCACGGCCGCCCGCGCCAGCGTCCGGATCGTGGGCCGGTCTGCCTCCTGCCATCCCGCCGCAGCCATGATGTCCAACAGGGCCGCGTCATCCGGCGCGAACAGAATGAGGCTGACAGGTTCCTGCGGGGTGCCGATGATGCTTTCAGTGCGGGCTGGCAGCCCACCGTCCTTCAGGGCCTGTTCGACCGATGTGGTAAGCTGGATTTCCGCTCTGGGCGCCGCCCGTTGCTGGGTCTGGGCATGGTTCACCACGACCAGCCACAGCGCCACGGCAGCGACAGCCACGATACCGGCGCTGATCCAGCGTTGCCGGCGTCTTGCGCCTGCGGGTCCGACCGCAGGGCGCTTGCCACGCCCCCAATGCTCGGCCACGAAGATGCCTGTAATCGCCCAGAGGACACCAACGACATACCCGTTCAGGACGTCGCTCAGGAAGTGCACGTTGAGATAAAGCCGGCTCAACCCCACCAGAAACACGAGACTGGCGCAGAGCAGCACCCAGAAGATATCGCGCCCGATACGTTCGCGGACAAGTACATATGTCACGAAGATGCAAAGGGCCGCGATCGCCGCACTGTGCCCGCTGGGGAAGGAATAGCTGCTCTCTGCGTAGACGGCGAAATCCGATCTGGCGCGCGCGAATACCAGCTTGAGCCCGGTAACGGTGATCTGGTTTCCGGCAAGCACAAGCCAGAGCGCAGGAATATACGCCCGCCGATCCCAAACCCACATCAAGGCCGTCGCGGCAAGCGCCATGATCACGATCGCGCGCCATTGCCCCAACCCGGTCACGAGGCTGAAGACCCGGATCAATCTGTCGTCTCGAAAGGCAAACAGCAGGTTGGACAGACGGGTGTCCGCCTCGACGATCGGTCCGTGGCCGACGACCTCCAATGTCAACTCGCCATAGAGTCCGAGAAAATACAGGAACGTCACCCCGAGCAGCGTTGTCGGCAGACCCCGAAACGTTTCCAGAGAGACGCGGGCGGCGAGAAATCGAAACAACTTCGGATGGCGGGCGACGAGGCCCCGGACTTCAGGATTGTCTCGAATCGCGGCTCCGACCGAACCAAGCACCGAGACCGTAAAGGGCCACCCGCGCCGGAGACGCGAGATCACGAACCACAGCAGCGCCAGCGCCACGAGGACGGCGCCCGCAAACAACCCGACCCGCGTGGCCGTCGGCCCGAAGATGTTGAAGGCCGTCCCAAAGAAGTACCCCACGCTGACCAAGGCAATCGCGTAGGCTCCTCCTCCGGCGATGTTCCACAGCAGGAACCGGCGGCCCCCCATCCCCGAAAGCCCGGCGACAACCGGCGCGATGGGGCGCAGCGGACCAAGGAAGTGGCCGATCACGATGCTGGCGCCACCGTACTTTGCAAAGAACCGCTGACCCCGCTCAAGGTTTGCCGTGGACAGGATGGGGTGGCCCTCCCTGAACAAGGATTCCCCCTTGGTCCCCAGCCAATAGCTCGCCTGCGACCCGAGTATGGTGCCGATGGCGACGAACCACATCATGTCGAAAAGGTCGTAAAGCCCCTGCGCCGCGAGCGCTCCGCCCAAAACGACGACGACCGTGCCGGGGGAAAACACGCTTGTCAGGACAAACGCTTCGCCCAATGCCATCAGGCCAATGACCCAATAACCCCACAGGCCCAGCGACGCGATCGAGGGCAGAAGGCTGCTCATGCCCGGCGTCCCACCGGCCAAAAACAAAAGGCGTTCGCGGCGGACATCGCTCAGAAAAGTCCGGTGAGGAAACGATCCAGACGGGTTCCCCTGCGGTAGCCGAGCCAGATGATCACGGCGGCCACGGCCCCGGTCACTGCGCCGCCAAGGACATCGCCGGCATAGTGGATTCCGATAAAGACCCGCGACAGCGCGACCAGACAGGCACCCACAAGAAACCAGAGCGCGCGCTTGCGCATCCCGCCAAGGATAAAGGAGACGGCGATGGCGAACGCCGCCGTCGCGTGATCAGAGGGAAAGGACGGGTCGACGCTTGGCGGAACAAGCAGCGTGGTCAAGCCCCCGACATAGGGGCGCGGTCGGTCGATCATCAGCAACAGGATCTGGTTCAGACCCAGACCAAGGAAAAAGGCAACTCCGGCAGCGATCAGAACATGTCTTGTGCCGCGCCGGTCCGCCCCCGACCACCATTGCAGGGCCACCGCCACCACCAGAACGGGAATGCCCCATTGCGAAATTCCGATCATGACGGCATCGCCAAGCGGAGACTTTCCGGCGAACCCATTTATCAGCGCGGTCAAGGTGGCATCGAAATCTTGCATGTTCAGCATTCCATGAAAGTTGGGCCTCCCTCACGCGTCCTTGATCGGGCCGGTTGCTTCGTCGCTGCTGCTGTCATTGCATCGTGACGCTCGTTTTACCAGAAGGTCGGAAAAAATTGCCATCCGATCAGAGGCAGAGCGCGCCCATCACGGAGCAACTCGATGATCTGAAGGCCGGCCGGACCATGCAACGGTTCGGGCACTCCCGGTGACCTGTACGAGGCCATCCCCCCCCAACGCGCGCGCCGCCCCTGATTTGTTCTGATTTTCATCCCGGTTTTGGTCTAACTTTAAGCAATGCGTCTGGAACATAGCCGACTGTCCCGTTTTCCTGGACCAAGCCCCTCTCTCCGCGTATGCGCCTTGAACTTCAGCGGTAAAATCTATCTACCGGCCCGGAAATAGAGCTCTTATCAGCCGGACCGCACCCAGATGTCAGACAGAAAACCCCAAGGAGCCTCTATCGTTTTTCAAACGGTGGGAAAGACCTTTACCAAACCCGACGGGAGCAGTGTCTCCGCTGTCGACGATGTCTCCCTGACGGTTGAGTCGGGCGCGATCACCGGCATCATCGGGCGCTCTGGCGCGGGCAAATCAACGATGCTTCGCATGGTCAACGGGTTGGAACGGCCCACCTCAGGCCAAATTCTGGTCGGCGGGCAAGATGTCGGCGCAGCGCAGGGGGCGGCTTTGCGAGCGATCCGGCGCGACGTCGGGATGATTTTCCAGCACTTCAACCTTTTGGCCTCGCGCACGGTGGCTGGCAATATCGCCCTGCCGTTAGAGGTCGCGGGCGTCCCGAAGGCAAAGATCAGGGCGCGCGTGGCGGATCTGATCCATCGCGTCGGCCTTGACGCGCAAAGCGATCGCTACCCGGCCGAGCTTTCCGGCGGACAAAAACAGCGTGTCGGCATTGCCCGCGCCTTGGCCACGGAACCCAAGGTGTTGCTGTCCGATGAGGCCACCTCGGCGCTGGACCCGGAAACCACCCAAACCGTGCTTCAGCTTTTGAAAGACATCAATCGCGAACTTGGCCTGACCATCCTTCTGATCACCCATGAAATGGCGGTGGTGCGCGATATCGCCAGCCATGTGGCGGTGATTGAGGGCGGAAAAATCGTCGAGGCCGGGAAAACCTATGACGTGTTCACCGCGCCACAGCACCCGACCACGCGCTCTTTCCTTTCGGGCGTGACCGGTGTCACCCTCCCGGCCTTTATCAAGGGGCAGATGCACGATGACCGCCCCTCTGGCCCCTGCGAAGAAGTCCTGCGCGTGACCTTTTCGGGCAAACACGCGACCGACCCGATGCTGGCGCTGTTGACCCGCGATCTGGGCATTGCGGTCAATATCCTTGCCGGCGCGGTCGAGGAAATCGGCACACAGCCCTTTGGCAACCTGCTGCTCTCTCTAGACGCGGACAAAGGGGCAGAGGCGCGCGCCTATCTTGAACGGCACGGACTTTTGACGGAGGTGCTTGGCTATGTCGGCTAACTTGATCAACCTGCTCTTGGAAGCGACGTGGCAAACGCTTTACATGGTCGCCGTCTCTGCCGCATTGGGCACCCTGCTTGGCCTGCCGCTTGGGGTGTTCTTGGCGACCTCGCAACGCGGAGAACTTTTGTCGCGGCCTTGGGTCAACAAGATGCTGGGCCTTGTGGTCAATGCCACACGCTCGGTGCCCTTCATCATTCTGGTCGTCGCCATCATCCCCTTCACCCGCATGATTGCGGGCACCTCGATCGGCACGACCGCCGCCATCGTGCCTCTGACTGTGGCCGCCGTTCCCTTTATCGCGCGCCTGATTGAAAACGCCATTCGCGAGGTCGACAGCGGGCTGATCGAGGCGGCGCGCGCCATGGGGGCGACGCCGTTGCAGATCATCCGAAAGGTGCTGATCCCCGAAGCGCTCTCCTCCATTACGCTGGGCCTGACGCTCGCCGTGGTCAGCCTGATCGGCTATTCCGCCATGGTCGGGGCCGTCGGCGGCGAAGGGCTGGGCGATCTTGGCATTCGCTATGGCTATCAAAGATTCATGCCCGAGGTCATGGCCGTGGTGGTCGTCATCCTCATCGTCCTTGTTCAACTGGTGCAATCCGTCGGGGAATGGATTGCCGCCAAGGTGGACAAACGCGCCCCCAAGGGCCGTGGGCAGTAACCCCTTCAATCCCCCTTTTCCGATACCGCTTCACAGGAGTAACCATATGTTGCGTCTTACAACCCTCACCTCCGTTCTGGCGCTGGCCGCCACCACCCTTTGGGCCGAGGACATCAAGGTCGGCGTCTCCCCCGGCGAGCACGCTGAAATCATGGAAGAAGTGGCCAAGGTCGCCGCCCCGATGGGGCTCGATATCGACGTGGTGGAATTCTCCGACTACGTGATCCCGAACACCGCGCTGGCCGATGGCGACATTCAGGCCAACTCGTTCCAGCACGTGCCCTATCTCGACAACCAGATGAAAGACCGTGGGTTTGATCTGGTCGTTGTCGGCAATACCATCACCACGCCGATGGGCATCTATTCCGACAAGCTCGACGACATGGCCGGTCTAGAAGATGGCGCAAAAGTCGCGATCCCGAACGATCCGACCAACGGTGGCCGCGCGCTTTTGTTGTTGCAGGATCTCGGTCTGGTGACCCTGGCCGAGGGCACGGGTCTGGTCCCCAGCACGCTTGATATCGACGACAACCCCAAGGGCCTCAAATTCCTTGAACTCGACGCCGCCCAATTGCCGCGCACCTTGGCGGATGCGGATATCGCGATCATCAACACCAACTATGCGATCGCGTCCGGCCTGAACCCGAAAACCGATTCCATCGCGATGGAAAAGGCCGATAGCCCCTATGTGAACGTCATCGTGGTGCGCAAAGGCGACGAGGATCTGCCTTGGGTCAAGACCCTTGTCGAGGCCTATCACTCCGATGCGGTCAAAGCCTTTATCGAACAGGCCTATAACGGCGCGGTCATCACCTCCTGGTAAATCCCCAGGCGCTGCGAACCGGCCCCAAAGGGACTTGCAAATGCAAACGCCTACCGAGATTTCTCTCGGTAGGCGTTTTTTTGTGTCCCAAACCCCGGACAGGGCCGCGCCTTGCGGCAACAGCCCCCCGATACCGGGGGAAACCGTCAGCGCGTCAGGTCAGCGTTTCAGGATCGAGCGGCCAGCGAATTCGGCCACATCGCCCAGCATCTCTTCAATGCGGATCAGCTGGTTGTATTTCGCCAGCCGGTCCGAGCGCGCCAGCGACCCGGTCTTGATCTGACCGCAGTTGGTCGCGACCGCCAGATCGGCGATGGTGGCATCCTCGGTCTCGCCCGAGCGGTGGCTCATCACGTTGGTATAACCGGCGCGATGGGCCATTTCGACCGCCTGCAGGGTCTCGCTCAGCGTGCCGATCTGGTTCACTTTCACCAGCATGGAGTTGGCTACGCCGCGCTTGATCCCATCGGCCAGCCGCGTCGGGTTGGTCACGAACAGATCGTCGCCCACCAGCTGAACCTTGCCGCCCAGTTTGTCGGTCAGGATCTTCCAGCCGTCCCAGTCGTCCTCGGCGCAGCCATCCTCGATCGAGATGATCGGATAGGCGGCAACCAATTCGGCCAGATAGTCCACGTTTTCTTCCGAGTTCAGGACCTTGCCCTCGCCCTTCATGTTGTATTTACCGTCGGCGAAATACTCGGTCGAGGCACAATCCAGCGCCAGAGCGATATCCTCGCCCGGCTTGTACCCGGCCTTTTCGATCGACTTCAGCACGAAATCCAGCGCGTCGCGGGTCGAGGCCAGTTCCGGGGCAAAGCCGCCCTCGTCGCCGAGGCCCGTGGACATGCCCGCCGCCGACAGCTCTTTCTTCAGGGTGTGGAACACTTCCGAGCCCATGCGCACGGCGTCGCGGATGTTCTCCGCCGCCACCGGCATGATCATGAATTCCTGAATGTCGATCGGGTTGTCGGCATGTTCGCCGCCATTGATGATATTCATCATCGGCACCGGCAACACCCGCGCCGAGGTGCCCCCGATATAGCGATACAGCGGCTGTTCGGTGTAATCCGCCGCCGCCTTGGCAACCGCCAAGCTGACGCCCAGAATCGCGTTGGCGCCCAGACGGCCCTTGTTGTCGGTGCCGTCCAGCTCGATCATCGTGCGGTCGATGCCGACCTGCTCGGTCGCGTCAAAGCCCACCAGCTCTTGGGCGATCTCGCCATTCACCGCCGCCACGGCCTCCAACACGCCCTTGCCCATATAGCGGGCCTTGTCGCCGTCGCGCTTTTCCACTGCCTCATAGGCGCCGGTCGAGGCCCCCGAAGGCACGGCGGCGCGGCCCATGGTGCCGTCTTCCAGAACCACGTCCACCTCGACGGTGGGGTTGCCGCGGCTGTCCAGAATCTCGCGCGCGTGAATGTCGATAATCGTGCTCATGTTCAATGTCCCGCTATGATGGTTGTTCGCCTCATACCGGGGCAAAGGCCCAAGGAAAAGGGGCGCTCAGGCCGCAGGGCGATGTTTGCGCTCACGCCAGACCCTGCGCTCGCGCCACACGGTGTAGACGCCCGAGCCCACGATGATCGCCGCGCCCACCAACATCAGTGTGTCAGGGTGTTCGTCGAAAACCACGATCCCGACCCCCAGCGCGAACAGCAGCCGGAAATAGCGGAACGGCGTCACGAAAGACACCTCGCCCACCCGCATCGCCGCCACGATGGCGTAATAGGACAACACCCCAAGCAGCACAGCCCCCGCGGTCATCGCCCAGATATAACCATCCGGCGCGACCGGCGCGCGCGGGCTGACCAGCGACAGCACCCCCGCCGCCGGGATCAGCGTGAGAAAGGCCAGAAAGCTCAACTGGAACGATGACACCCCCGCCGCCACCTTGCGGGTGGCCAGATCGCGGATCGCCAGACCGATCACACCCTGCACCGCGAACAGGGAATTCATCTCGAACCCCTCCAGCCCCGGCCGGATCACCAACAACACGCCCACGAACCCCGCAAGAATCGCGCTCCAGCGCCGCCAGCCCACCGGCTCGCGCAGAAACAACGCCGCCCCCAGCGTCACCGCTAGCGGCGTCGCCTGCAGCACCGCCGAGGCCGAGGAGAGCGGCGTCAGCGCAATGGCGGTGACAAACCCCACCGTGCCGATCAACTCGCCCAGATTGCGCAGCAAAATCGCCCCGCTCAGATAGGCGCGGGTAAAAAGCCGCTGCCGCCGCATCAGGGTCAGCGCGCCAAACACGCTCGCGCCGCCGATGCCCAGAACCGCGATGATCTGCCAGGTCGGCAGCACGCCAGCCATCAGTTTGATGAACATGTCCTCGCCGGCAAAGCCGAGCATGGCCAGCGTCATCAGCACAGCACCGCGCAGGTTATCCATTTGGGAAGGTCCAGAATTCAAGGGTCAATGCCCCCCGCAATGGCCGAATTCACCGACCGCTGCAAGACCCCGGCCCGCCGACAAACGCCAGATTGTTGACGCCACGCCGCGATGCTATGGATCGACCATGACAGCCGCTCCGCCCTCCGCCGCTCTGCCCACCGTTGTGTGGCGCAACGCCCGCACCATCGCCATCGGCGCACTGGGCGCGGGCATCGCTTGGGCCCTGTCGGCACCCGCCGCCCTGCTGGTGGGACCGGCACTGGCGGTGACACTGGCCGGGCTCACCGGGCTGCGCTGTGCTATTTCCGCGCCGCTGATGCAGATCTGTTTCGTGGTGCTCGGCATGGGGGTGGGCGCAGGCTTCACCGAACAGGCCGGCGGCGCGGTGCTGCGATGGCCGCTGGCCTTTGCTGCGCTGGCGCTGAGCATGCCGGTGACCATGTTGCTGTGCCGCTGGATCTTGCAACACGGCTTTGGCTTTGACCGTCGCAGCGCGGTTCTGGCCGCCGCGCCGGGCCATCTCAGCTTTGTTCTGGCCGCCGCCGCCGACAGCGACGGCGATGTTGCCCGCATCGCGGTGGTGCAATCGATCCGGCTGCTGGCGCTGACCCTGATCGTGCCCTTCGCGGCGTTGGCGATGGGCTATCGGCTGGCGGCCAGCGTGTTGCCCACCGGCACCCCGATGGACGCGGGCCACCTGATCGCGCTGGCCGTGATCGGCGTGGCGCTGGGGCTGGTGTTCCGCCGCCTGCACCTGCCCGCGCCGATCCTGCTAGGGCCGATGCTGACCTCGACGCTGGGTCATGTCACCGGGCTGACGCCGGGCACCCTGCCCGCTTGGCTTATGATGCCGGCCTTTCTGGTCATGGGCACGATGATCGGCACCCGGTTCTCGAACATGGAACTGGCGCAGGTGCGCGCGGCGCTGCTGGCCGGTCTCGCCGTCACGCTGGCCGGGGCCGGCATTGCCGCGCTCGCCGCCGTGCCGGTGGCGCTGGCGCTGGGGATTCCGCAATCGCATGTGCTGGCCGGGTTTGCCCCCGGCGGGCTGGAAACCATGATCGCGCTCTCCGCCGCCCTTGGCGCCAGCCCCGGCTTTGTCGCCGCCTGCCACATCATCCGGCTGCTGATCCTGAGTTTTCTGATCCCGCTGGCCCTGCACCGCGCCGGGCCGGGTCGCAGCCTCACGCCGTCAGACGCCACCTGACGCGCGGTCTTACCGAGTCTCTTACGGCTGCTTTTTTGGAACCCCGTAAAGCTCCAGCTTGTGCCCGCGCAGCTCATAGCCCAGCTTTTCGGCGATCCTGTCCTGCAAGGCCTCGATCTCGGGATCGCAGAACTCGATCACCGCGCCGGTCTCGATGTCGATCAGATGGTCGTGGTGCGCCCGCTGCGCATCCTCATAGCGCGCCCGCCCGTCGCCGAACTCCACCCGCTCAAGGATACCCGTCTCCTCGAACAGCTTGACCGTGCGATAGACCGTGGCGATGGAAATGCCGGAATCGATCGCACTGGCGCGCGCATATAATTCCTCGGCATCGGGGTGATCGTCGCTGTCCTGAAGCACCGTGGCGATGGTGCGACGCTGGCCGGTCATGCGCAGCCCCCGGGCCTCGCATCGCGCAATGATGGATTTAGGCATCGGTGCCCCCAACTGTCTTCTGGGAGTCGGGTTTAGCCTGTGTTTTCACACACCGCCAGCCGCCTTTTCTCGACCCGATCCGAGGATGCCGGTTGACAACGGGCCTGCGGACCTCCATTTGCCCCTCATGGCGTGTCTCCTGCCGCGTGAGCAGATCAGACCAAGAGCGGACACATCCGCCCGGCCCGAGAGGGCCCGAGAGAGACCGGGACGCGCCAACCTGTTCCCAAAATCACGCGTGGGGCCATAGCGCCGGTGCGACCTGTCGCGGCATCCTGCCGCCGGGTCCGAGCATCTTGCGCCCCAACCGCCGCGCGAGATGCGGCAGAACGTTCGGCCTGCGCCCCGCGCAGGCCCGAAAGGATATTGACTTGAACCAATTCGAAATGATGGGACTTCCCACCACTTTGGTCGCCCGCCTTGCCGATATGGGCATCACTGAACCCACCCCGATCCAAAGCCGTGCGATCCCGCATGCGCTGGATGGCCGTGACGTCATGGGCCTGGCCCAGACCGGCACCGGCAAAACCGCCGCCTTCGGGCTGCCGCTGCTGACCCGCATGCTGGAGGCCGGCACCAAACCCGCCCGCTATACCGTGCGCGGGCTGGTGCTGGCGCCCACCCGTGAACTGGCCAACCAGATTTCGACCACCCTGCGCGCCCTGACCGAGGGCACCCACCTCAAGGTCGGATTCGTGGTCGGCGGCCAGTCGATCAACGCCCAGATGAAACGGCTGGAACGCGGCACCGACCTGCTGGTCGCCACCCCGGGCCGGCTGCTTGACCTGCTCGACCGCAACGCGCTGACGCTGGAAGAATGCTCGTTCCTCGTGCTCGACGAGGCCGACCAGATGCTTGACCTCGGCTTTATCCATGCCCTGCGCAAGATCGCGGCCTTGCTGCCCGAAAAGCGCCAGACCATGCTGTTCTCGGCCACCATGCCGAAACAGATGAACGAGATCGCCCAAAGCTATCTGCAAAACCCGATCCGGGTCGAAGTCAGCCCTCCGGGCAAGGCTGCCGACAAGATCACCCAATCGGTGCATTTCATCGCCAAGGCCGAGAAACCCTCGCTGCTCAAGGAGCTGCTCAACAACCACCGCGAAGAACGCGCGCTGGTCTTCGGGCGCACCAAGCATGGCTCGGAAAAGCTGATGAAGTCGCTGGAAAAAGCCGGTTTCTCTACCGCCTCGATCCACGGCAACAAAAGCCAAGGTCAGCGCGACCGCGCCATCGCCGCCTTCAAGTCGGGTCAGATCAAGGTGCTGGTGGCCACCGATGTGGCGGCACGCGGCCTCGATATCCCGGACGTCAAGCATGTCTATAACTACGACCTGCCCAATGTGCCCGACAGCTATGTGCACCGGATCGGACGCACCGCGCGTGCCGGCAAGGACGGCGCCGCCATCGCGTTCTGCGCCCCCGACGAGATGGGTGAGTTCAAAGCGATCCAGAAGGTCATGGGGATCTCGATCCCCGTCGCCTCCGGTCGCCCCTGGACCCCGATGGAAGAACCGGCAAAACCCGCAGGCGGCAACCGTCGGCGCGGTGGCGGCGGCGGCGGC
>NZ_SMFP01000033.1 GCF_004348975.1 Antarcticimicrobium sediminis
CTGCTCCTTGATCATCCCGATAATCTGCGCCTCGGTGAAACGGCTTTTTCGCATTCGTCTGCTCCTTCAAGGTTGGGCAGACTCTACATCATGGTGAGGGATTTCGCGGGGGGCAGGTCAACCTAGGGTCGTTCCCCGAGGCGGCGCAGATGGAAAGCCAAGCGCAGGCGATCTTTTCGTCGAAATGGCTGTTTGGAAAATTGCCTTCGATGATCCCGCCAAGCCGCTCCTAACGGGTCGTGGCGCTGCGCATGTTCTCGACGACCTGCTCTACCCCATCGCATGTGGGGCGATAGAAACGTGTTCCGGCCGCAAGCTGCCCCACCCGTTGCCTGCTTGATCACAGGCCTTTGAGGTCCCGCAGGGACGTGGTTCCGATGACGCCGCGCTCCAGACTGTCGCTGACGCCCGTCAAGCACGCCTATGAGATGGTCACATCGGAATTGCATCGAAACAGAAGCATGCTGGCAGCCCAAGCGGTGACCACGGACCGAAGCATGTACCCGAAGAACCTCAACCGAAGGCTGTACGATAAAGCAGAATGGACAAGACGAACCAAAAGCCTCGCTCTGGCGGATCAACTTGTTTGCACAAAATTTCTTGACTGAGACGGTCCCGTTTGCCGAAGTGTGGAGCTAAATTGAACGTTGTGCTGTCGGGTCAGAGGTTGACCCGCCTTAGTCGTAGCGCATTGGAAATGACCGAGACGGAGGACAGGCTCATCGCAGCCGCCGCGATCATTGGCGACAACAGCAACCCGGTAACGGGGTAAAGCAGCCCTGCCGCAATTGGCACTCCAAGGGAATTGTAGGCAAAGGCGAAGAACAGGTTCTGCTTGATGTTGCGCAAGGTGGCGCGGGCCAGTTTGCGCGCCCGCACAATCCCCATCAGGTCACCGCCCAGCAAGGTGATCCCGGCGCTTTCCATCGCCACATCGGCCCCGGTGCCCATGGCGATGCCAACGTCGGCGGCGGCCAGGGCGGGCGCGTCGTTGACCCCGTCGCCCGCCATGGCGATCTTGTGGCCGTCGCGGCGTAGCTGGTCGATCAGGTCCTTCTTGTCTTCCGGCAGGACACCCGCGCGCACCTCGTCGATGCCGAGCTTGCCCGCCACCGCCTGCGCCGTGCGCTCGTTGTCGCCCGTCGCCATGATCACTCGCAGCCCTTGCGCATGGAGTTCCTTGATGGCTTGCACTGTGCTTTCCTTGATCGGGTCGGCCACGGCTACGATCCCCGCCAGCGCCCCATCGACCGCGATGAACATCGCCGTCTTGCCCTCGGCGCGCAGGGCATCGGCCTGTGCTTCGGCCGCGCCCGTGTCGAGGCCCATTTCCTGCATCATCGCTGTATTGCCGAGTGCTGTGGCGCGCCCGCCGATCTGTCCGCGCACACCCTTGCCGGTGACCGCCTCGAACTCGGTGGACTCTTGCCTTTCAGCGCCCGCCGCTTCGGCCCCTTCCACGATCGCTTCGGCCAGAGGGTGCTCGGATCCGCGTTCCAGCGCCGCGGCCAGCGACAGCAGGTCCGCTTTGGTCACATCCCCCAGCGCGACCGTGTCGGTCAGCTTCGGCTTGCCCATGGTCAGCGTGCCGGTCTTGTCCACGATCAGCGTATCGACGCCTGCCATGCGCTCCAGCGCCTCGGCATCCTTGATCAGCACGCCCGCTTGCGCGCCGCGTCCCGCCGCCGTGGTGATCGAGATTGGCGTCGCCAGCCCGAGCGCACAGGGACAGGCGATGATCAGCACCGAGACGGCCGAGGCGATGGCAAAGACCAGTGCGGGTTCGGGCCCAAAGATCATCCACACGACGAAGGCAAAGATGGCCGTGCCCACCACGGTCGGTACGAATACCGCCGACACTCGGTCAGCCAGTCCTTGAATCGGGGCACGTGACCGCCGAGCGTTCGACACCATGGTCACGATCTGTGCCAGCATAGTATCAGCACCGACCTTGCCCGCTTCAATCACAAGGCTGCCGTTTTTGTTAATTGTAGCGCCAGTCACCGCATCGCCGGGGCCTTTTTCGACGGGCATCGACTCGCCCGTCAGCATGCTTTCGTCCAGGCTGGAACGCCCCTCGATCACCGTCCCGTCCACCGGGACCGCATCGCCGGGGCGCACGCGCAGCCGGTCGCCTTCCATGATGTTTTCCAACGGCGCGTCGTATTCCGACCCGTCCGGCAGGATGCGCCTTGCGGTCTTGGGCGCGAGGTCAAGAAGCGCGCGGATCGCGTCGCCGGTGCGTTCGCGGGCGCGAAGTTCCAGCACTTGGCCGACGAAGACCAGCGCCACGATCACCACCGACGCCTCGAAGTAGGTTCCAACTCCATGGCCCATGCGATATTGTTCGGGGAAGAGGCCCGGCAGGAACGTCGCGAAAATCGAATAAAGATAGGCTGCCGACACGCCGAGGCTGATCAGCGTCCACATGTTTGGCGACCGGTTCACTACTGAATCCCAGCCCCGCTTGAAGAAGGGCCATGCCGCCCAAAGCACGATGGGCGTCGCCAGCACAAACTCCAGATAGCTGGCCGTCTGATGCCCGATCCAGTCGCGCACCGGCAATCCGACCAGCCCGCCCATGGTCAGGGCGATTAGCGGCACCGCCGCCGCCGCCGAGATCCACATCCGGCGGGTGAAATCGGTCAACTCATCGCTGGGCTCGTCCGAGGGCAGCATCGGCTCCAGCGCCATGCCGCAGATCGGGCAGGCCCCGGGCGCGTCGCGCACGATCTCCGGGTGCATCGGGCAGGTGTACTGGACGTCGGCGGGCGCGGGCTTTGGACGCTCAAAGCTCCGGCCCGTTGCATAGAACCACGGGTCTCCTTTGAACTTCGCCTGGCATTTCTCCGAGCAGAAATGGAAGGTCTTGTCCTCGAACTTTGCAGGACGCGTCTCGGGCCCGATTGCAACCGTCATTCCGCAGACAGGGTCAGTTGCCGTGCCTTCGCCCTCGGGGAGGGGGGACTGTCCAGGGTGATGATCGTGTTCCATGTCGTGCCAACTTTCTTTGAATTGCTACAGTCTGGGTCATCTAGCAGCTTGAAGTTCAAGCCCATTTTAATGGCGATCGTGATCGTGATCGTCATCGTTGACGGGATTGCGTGCGAGGAAGATACCCACGAATAAGAAGACCAGCGCCATCCCGACAAGTCCAAGAATGACGATCAACGGGTCGGATTGCCACTTCATCGTCGCGAATGCGATCAGCACTACGGCGTCGAGCACGACGGCTGTCAGCAGCACCCAGCTTTGCGCGCTGATTTCCTGCCGGAGGTGCCGGAACACCCCCAGATGGATGATTATATCCATTGCCAGATAGAAGAAGGCGCCAAGCGAGGCGATCCGGCTTAGGTCGAAGAATACCGTCAGGAAGCCTGCGACCACGACGGTGTAGACGAGCGTATGGTTCTTGATCGTGCCCGGCATCCCGAAATGGCTGTGGGGGACCATCTTCATGTCGGTCAGCATCGCCAGCATGCGTGAGACCGCGAACACGCTGGCGATCAGACCCGACGCCGTGGCGACCAACGCCAGCGCCACCGTCAAGTAGAAGCCGGTCTGCCCGAGAGCTGGCTGGGCTGCTTCAGCTAGCGCGTAGTCCTTCGCCGCGACGATGCGGTCGAGTGGCAGGTTGGACCCGACAGCGAAGGCGACAAGAAGATAAATGACGACGCAGATCGAGATGGACAGGATGATGGCTCGGCCGACGTTGCGGTGCGGGTCAGTTATCTCTGCGCCGCTGTTCGTGATTGTCGTGAACCCCTTGAACGCCAGGATCGACAGCGCAATCGATGCCACGAAGCCGGTGGTGCCCGCGTCCCCCCCGGTTGCCTCGAACGACAGACCGCTGGCCCAAAGCGCGGAAACGCCGAACAGTGCGATGCCGCTAACCTTCAGCAAGGCCATGACGATGGAAACTAGCCCGACCGAACGGGTGCCCGAGGCATTCACGAGATAAGCGAAGACAATCAGCCCGACGCCCAGAGCCGGAACAAGAATGCTGTCTGGATCGCCGCCGAATGCCCGCAGCGTGTAGGTGCCGAAGGTGCGAGCGACGAGGCTTTCGTTGATGACCATCGACAGCGCCATTAGGAGCGAGGCGCCTGCCGCCACGGTCGTTGGCCCGTAGGCCTTTTCAAGGATCATCGCGATTCCGCCCGCCGACGGATAGGCGTTCGAAATCTTGATGTAGGTGTAGGCGCTGAACGCGGTCACGATGGCGCCCACGACAAAAGACAGAGGGAAAAGAGGCCCGGCGAGTTCCGCGATCTGCCCGGTTAGCGCAAAGATTCCCGCGCCGATCATCACGCCGGTGCCCATGGCAACCGCGCCTGGCAAGGTGATGCTGTTTTTCTTGTAGCTCTCCGTCATGTCCAACTTTTCCCTAAATCCCGTCATGTCCATGGGCAGCCCGGCACATGCCGTAGAGCGGTTCGCCCGCCGATAGCGTATGGCCGCGAACATAGTGACCACGCTTTCCATCATCGACCATCAGCCTATCGTCAGCCTTCGGCAAAGCTTCGAGATTTGCGACCGGGCGCAGATCGTTCGCCACAGCCGCGACTTTTGACATGAACTGATCAACATCTGGCGGCAACCAGCGACGCAATGCTTGGCCGTCTTTGGAGATCTCACGGGTCAAGAGCACCTTGTTGGGGGACCGGCAAAGCGTTGTCAGGAACATCCGGCGAATGACGATCCAAGGCACGTCCTTCAAACGCGATTGCGGTGTCAGGTTATTCCCCATCAGGTTTCCTCCTTGGCTTGCCGACGGGTCGCCATCCAGAGGAGCGGCAATCCGGTGATCAGGCTGAGGCCGAGTACCGCCCATGTCGCGCGCCCGAGGTCTCCGCTGACCGCCTCGCCGCCGAGATGGGCGAGCATGAAGCTTGCCGGAACGATCCCGGCGAGTGTCGCGAGCGCGAAGCGCCAAGCATGTAGGCGGCTGAGCCCGGCTGCATAGCTGATCATGTCGAAGGACACGAAGGGCATCAGACGGCTTGCGAAGACCGTTGTCGTCAATGCGGTCTGCGACCCGAGCAGCCCAGCGTCGATCCGGTCCCCGAACAGCCGTCGCAAGAAATCATGCCCCAAACCCCGTGCCAAGCCGAACGCGATCAGCGCCCCCAGTTCGGCACCGATCACCACTTGCAGGGTGCCCCAAAGATGCCCGTAGGCCGCCCCGGCAGCCAGTGCGATCGGGGCGCTGGGGATCGGGCTGGCCACGACCGCGATGGTCATGAGCGCGACGATCACAACCGGCCCCCAGAGACCAGCGCGAGTGACCAGCATCTCGAGACGCTCACCGTCCATCAGTGCGAGTGCCTCTGTGAACATCGACGGCGCGAACTTCCATACGCCGAGCAGGACGATCCCGAGGACTGCCATAGCCAAGATGATGAAAGCGCGCAGACTCATCTCAGATCGCCGCGACGGCCTTCGCCAGTAGATCGCGAACATCACCCGCGACAGCCGTCAATTCGGCGTTGTTAATCGCCTGCATCGACGCCACCGGGTCGATGGCGCTAACCTCCACTCCGCCCTCAATTTCGCGCAGGATGACGTTGCAGGGCAGCATCGCTCCAACCCGAGGCTCGATGACGATCGCCTGATGCGCCATCTTCGGGTTGCAGGCGCCGAGAATACGGTAATACGGCATATCCACGTCAAGCTTCTTCTTCATCGTCGCCTTGACGTCGATTTCGGTAAGGATGCCGAAGCCCTTGTCGGTCAATGCTGCGCGGGTGCGCGCATCAACGGTGTCAAAATTGCCGCCCGCTATCACACGGTTAATCGTGTAATCCATTGTAATTCCTTTCGGTCTATTTGCGCAGGTATTTTATTAGTGCCGCGATCGCGAGGCCGACCAGCACAAAGATGATAATCATCCAGAGCCAACCAAAGCCCATGCCCAAACCCATGCCATACTCGTTCATCATCGCTTCCTCCTGCTCAGTGTTATGGGTAACTCCGCCAATCGAAACTTGGTTCGATTGGCGGAGAAATTGAGTGTGTCAGTTATTGTCCATCATGCCGCGGCCAGCGCCCGGCATGTCGTCGTGCCGTCCGCTCATATGGTTTTGCATCATCTCGGCAATTGCAGCCATTTCACCTTCCGTCACCTGCGCGTCGCCGTCCGCATCGTGCATCTGGAAGACGCGTACTGTCATCGGCCGGGTATGAGCCGCATGCATCACGGAAAATTCTTCCAGCGACAGGGTGCCATTGGCGTCGGTGTCATAGGTTGCAAGTTCGGCCTGAATGCCTGCCGTCATTTCCTCGGGGCTGAGGGTGCCGTCATCGTTGGTGTCGAACGTGGCCATGGCATAGCTTTGGCCCCCACCCATCATCATGCTCATGCCGCCACCCATCATGCCATCATGGCCGCCCATCTTACCCATTCCGCCGCCCATCATCCCGCCATACGGCATCTGGGTTTGCTGGGCGATCACCGGCACAGCGACGGCGGCAAGGCCAAGGGTGGCAACGGTTGCAAGGGCAAGTTTGGTTGAACGTTTCATTCGGTCTCTCCTGAATTGCTATGAGATCAATCTGGTGGGCAGGTGTCCCACAGGTTTGTCAGGCAGACCGGCATTTTGTATCAAACTGTCGCATGCAGCAGCCTGAAGACGGTTTGCGACAATATTCTGTGCGCCCGGCTCAAAGGTTAGACTAGGGTCGGCAACAGGAGAGAAGTTGATGACCCATCCGCCCCACATCTTAATTGTCGACGACCACCGCGAGATCCGCGATGCATTGGTCAAGTATCTTGAAAGGAACGGGATGCGCGCGGCCTCTGCCGCGGACGCGGTCGCGATGGACGCGGCGATGAAGGTCGGACAGTTTGACCTTGTCGTGCTGGATGTGATGATGCCCGGAGAAGATGGCCTCTCGGTCTGTCGCCGTCTGCGCGCGCAGGGCGGTATTCCGATCCTGATGCTGACCGCCTTGGGCGATGAAACTGACCGCATCGTCGGGCTGGAAGTCGGCGCGGATGACTATCTGCCCAAACCGTTCAGTCCGCGCGAGTTGCTGGCCCGGATCAAAGCGATCCTGCGCCGGTCCGACAGGGCCGAAGTGGCTGGTGGCAGTCTTGCGGGCCACCGGTTGGCGTTCGAGCGCTGGGTGCTGGATACCGACCGCCGGACCCTGACTGACCCAGACGGCACCGAAGTGGCGTTGACAACCGCCGAATTCCGCCTGTTGACCGCGTTTCTGGAACGACCGCGCTTTGTTCTCAGCCGTGAGCAGTTGCTCGATCTGACATCGGGCCGGGCAGCGCAGGTGTTCGACCGGACCATCGACAACCAGATCAGCCGACTGCGCCGCAAGATCGAGGCCGACCCCGCCAAACCCACGCTGATCGCGACTGTCTGGGGAGGTGGATACAGCTTTGCCGCTGATGTGCAGGAGATACCGTGACGCTGACCCCTTCTTTCATTCGCCGGTTGTTTCCGCAGTCTCTGGGAGGGCAGTTGCTGGTCATGCTACTATTGGCGCTGGCCATCACGCAGGGGCTTGGCCTTTTGTTGCTGAACGACGAGCGCAATCGCGCGGTGCGGGCGGCACTAGGTCTGGAGGCGGCAGGACGCGCGGCAAATGTAGCCTTGTTGCTCGACGACGCCCCCGCAAACTTGCGCTTATCGATCCTGCGAGCGGCAGACTCGCCTCTGGTCAGGTTCGAAGTAGGAGCCGAGCCCGAAGCGCCTCACGACAGCGCCGACGCGGTCGTCGTTCTAGGCCAGATCAGACAAATTCTTGGTCAGCCAGAACGCGAAGTCCGAGCAGATGTTCATGCCCTTGATTTGGGTCCTGTTGCAATCCCCGATGGCATTCCCGCCGCGATGCGCTCGATGCACGAGGCGATGATGACCGGCCAAACTGATCCAATTGAGATGACGCTGTCGATCCGCCTAGCGGGTGGCGATTGGCTGAACGTCCGGACGATGTTCCATCGGCCCGGACCGCAGCTTTCACCGCAAGCCCTGCTGCCCTTGCTGCTGATGGCGGTGGCTGTCGCGCTGGTCGCATGGTGGACCGCGCGCCGTGTCGTCGGCCCGATGCGCATGCTTGCGGTAGGGGCCGACCGATTGGGGCGCGGGCTGGATGCGGATCCTCTGCCGATAGCGGGACCGTCCGAGGTGAGCGAGACCACCCAAGCCTTCAACCGGATGAAAGACCGCCTGACGCGATTTGTGAACGAGCGCACGCATATGCTTGCTGCCCTCAGCCACGATTTGCGTTCGCCCCTAACTGCGATGCGGCTCCGGATCGAGATGCTGGACGAGACCGAAGATAGCATCCGGCTCAAGGCCCTGGTCGAGGAAATGCAGGCCATGGTTGAGGCAACGCTGGAATTTTCCCGAGGGGTCGCCAAGGCAGAACCGACAGCCACGGTCGACCTCGCCGCGCTGCTGGGTGATCTGGTGGGCGATGTCGGTGAGGACAGAGTTACCCTTGCACCTTCACAGCCGCTGTGTGCCACCATTCGTCCGCAATCTCTGAGTCGCGCGCTGCGCAACCTGATCGATAATGCTGTCCGCTATGGCGGCGTGGCGCAGGTGAAGTTGGTCCAAGAACTGGGACTGGCCGTCATCATCATTTTAGACAGGGGAGCGGGGTTGCCCGAAGATCAACTGGAGGCTGTATTCGAGCCGTATGTGAGACTGGAAGGCTCACGAAGCCGCGACACTGGGGGCGTCGGTTTGGGCCTGGCAATCGCCCGGACCATCATTCAGGCGCACGGCGGGACGGTGACGCTCCGCAATGCGCCCGGCGAGGGGCTAGAAGCATCTGTTCGCCTGCCGATCGGATAGGTGTAACCGATGTTTCAGTCACACCTTGGCAGAGACGTTCCAGGGTATGAGGTCGTCGATTTGGCTCTGCATGTGACAATCCATGATGGCGGCAAGAGTTGCGGTCATCTAGGAGTGGGGATCGAAGGCGTTCAGTTTGCAGCCCTCGACAAGCGAGGCAATGACGGCCCAGTATCAGGACTGACAAATAGAGCATTTTTCTGTTCAGCGTGATGAGGCGGATACTGCGCTGCAGTTTTCGCATTGCAGCAAATTCTGACGAGTGCCGCAATGTTCACGACCGGATGTCTGCCCCTTGCCGTCTGAAGTCGCGATGATGGTGTCCTCTATCCAACATGAAGGCACGCGCGCTCACCGCCTAACCTGGAATTGCGCGCGCGAAGTAACAGAGCAAAGCCAGGCGATACCCCAAGCGCCGATTGCAGCCTTGAAGTCCGAAGGCTACTAGGCGCGCCCATCATGTTGAGGACAGCCGTGCCATAATTTCGTTTGATTATTGGATCCCGTTTTCGCGCTGGAGCGCGCGCACATAAGCGACAATGTTGAGCACGTCACCTTGGGTGACGCCCTTGACCGGAGGCATATTGCCGAATTTCCAGTGATGGGCCCGAACACCGTTCTTTGCGGCCAGCACAAATGCCATGTCGCCATGGTGGTTAGGTTCGTAAATCCTATGCACCAATGGGGGGGCAACACCCTGCTTGCCCTGCGCATTTGCACCGTGGCAGGCGGCGCAAACCGTATCAAAGGCCCGCTTTCCGATCTGCTCCTGATCATCAAGGGATGCAGGCACCGCAACAGCGACCATCGCATCACCCCGCAGGACCGTGGTGTTCGCGCTGCTGGTCCTCATGGGCGTTTCACCCCGCTGCAGGGCATACCATGCCCCTGCAACTAACGCGATCACGGCCAGCGATATTGTACCCCGTTTCATCCGTCTCATTCCTTCGTCTTCTGTTTTTCAGTGATCGAGCATCATCTTCTTGGTCGTGCCCGAAGGGGCGCCGACATGCATCAGCGCCCCAAAAGGGGGGTCACTTCAAGGATGTCACCGTCAGCTTGCCCTTGACGCGGTCAGCGACAAACTCGATCTCCTGTCCTTCTGACATCCGTGCGATCGTCGCCTTGTCAGCGCGAAACACCATTGTCATCGCGGGCATTTCGAGATCAACGAGTTCCTCGTGGATGATAGTGACCTTGCCGGCCTTTTCATCAACCTTCTTCACTGTGCCCTTGGTGAAAGTCGCGGCCATGGCCATTGACAGCGTGATCGCCAGGATTGCTGCAGTTGCAGCGCTGATTTTCAAAAGTTTCATTTCTGATCCGCTCCTCAATAGCCTTGTTTGCCAACATCAAGTGCGCCGTGCATGCCGGATTCGTAGTGACCCGGGATCAGGCAGGCGAACTGGAACCGCCCCTCATTGGAAAAGGTCCAGACGATTTCGGCGGTTTGACCCGGTTCCAAGCGGGCGGAGTTGGGGTCGTCATGTTCCATGTCGAACTTGGCCATCATCGCCTTGTGTTCTTCATTTTCCTCATAGGTATCCATCACGAATTCATGCTCGAGTTCGCCCTTGTTGGTGATGATCAGCTTGACGGTCTCGCCCTTTTTAAAATCCAGAGTTCTGGGTTCGAACAGCATTTCGCCGTCGTCGGTTTCAACCATTGAGATTTCAACCGTGCGGGTTGCGTGGTGGTCATCGCCGGGATGGCCGATTTCCATTTCATTTCCATGTCCACTGCCATGGGTTCCACCGGAAAATGCGGGCGTCGCCAGCGCTAGTGCGATGACGGCCGTGAGAAGTCGTTTTTTCATGATCTGATCCTATTTCTTTGGTTTCGTTCGGGTTGAAGATACAAGGTGCTCGGTTAGCCCCTTGAAGTGGTCCTGGCCGTGATCCGGGTTTTGGCATCGTGAACCTGCGCGAACTCCGGCAACTCGCCGGTCCACTCATAGGCCTGCTCGCCCGGAGGGTTCTCGTACCAGCCGGGATCGGAGTAATCGTCCGCACCGATGCCGTCGCGCACCTTCACGACCGAAAACATACCGCCCATTTCGATAGGTCCATAGGGCCCCCAGCCGGTCATCATCGCGACGGTGTTGTCGGGCAGAGGCATTTCCATCCTGCCCATGTCGGCCATGCCCGCGGTGCCCATCGGCATGTATTCGGGCTGGAACTGACGTATTTTCTGGGTCAGAGGCTTCTTGTTGACGCCGATGAAGGTGGGCACATCGTGACCCATCGCGTTCATCGTGTGGTGCGACTTGTGACAATGGATCGCCCAGTCGCCCAGATGGTCGGCTGTGAACTCATAGGCGCGCATCGCCCCCACGGGAATGTCGACGCTGACCTCGGGCCATTGCGCTGCCTCTGGCACCCAACCGCCGTCGGTGCAGGTGACCTTGAAGTCATATCCATGCATGTGGATCGGGTGGTTTGTCATCGTCAGGTTGCCGACGCGCACGCGCACTTTGTCGCCCTTGTTCACGACCAGTGGGTCGATGTCGGGAAAAATCCGGCTGTTCCAGGTCCAGAGAT
>NZ_SMFP01000034.1 GCF_004348975.1 Antarcticimicrobium sediminis
CGCTATGGGCGCCCGGGCAAAGGCAACGACAAGGGCAATGTCGAGGGGATGGTTGGGTATGCGCGGCGCAACCACATGGTGCCGATCCCCTGCTTCTC
This sequence comes from Antarcticimicrobium sediminis, assembly GCF_004348975.1. Classification (GTDB taxonomy): domain Bacteria; phylum Pseudomonadota; class Alphaproteobacteria; order Rhodobacterales; family Rhodobacteraceae; genus Antarcticimicrobium; species Antarcticimicrobium sediminis. Next base: position 99 of record NZ_SMFP01000034.1, read on the forward strand.
TGACTGGGACGCCTTCAACTCTGGGCGGACGCGCCTTCTACTTCCTCGAAGACCTGCAGTCCTGGATCGCAGCCGCGCCTCGTCTCGCTGGAACCGGCGGTCGGGAAATGCGGGCGGGCAGCTAGGACCGCCACGATGCCGGGAGCCAAGAACCCGGACCGCAGACGCATCCGTATCCGGCGCACCTACTCGGTGCCCGAAGTTGCGGATCTTCTCGGCGTGCACGTTCACACTGTTCGCAGATGGCTGAAAAGAGGGTTGAAGACAATTGATGGCCAAAGCCCAACGCTGATTCATGGCACGGAGCTTCGCCGTTATTTGGATGCCCGAACCAAAAGCAGGAAGCAAAAGTGCGGCCCGGATGAGATGTACTGCCTCACCTGCCGCGCTCCGCGCCTGCCAACACTGGGCTCTGTTCATTTAGCCGATCTAAACGAGAAAACGGTCCGTTTGGTTGGCACATGTTGCACCTGTGGGAAGCAGATTTGCCGAGCTGGCAGCTCGTCGCGACTGAAAGAATACACGGCCTCATTCGGACCACTCCAGAGGCGAACCCCAAGCCTAAGGGGGAGCAGCATTCCCCTCTTGGATGGTGACTCAAAGGAGCAGGACGAAAATGGACAAATTCAACGCGGATAACGAACGGGTCAAGCGTGACTATGCGGAGTTCCTTCGTGAAGCGGATCAGAAATCCGAAGCCACTGTGCGCGGGGTCGAAAAGGCGCTCCTTCGTTTCGAGCAATTCACCGGTTTCGCTGACTTCGGACTCTTCAATCGCGATCAGGCCAAAGGCTTCAGGAAATCCCTGTCCACGCCCGTAGATGACAGCAAGCGACTCGGAAATTCAACCATTCTCTCTACGTTGAAAGCTGTGCAACGGTTCTTCCGCTGGCTGTCAGTTCAACCCGGTTTCAAGTCGAAGATCGACTCAAACGCTATCGCCTACTTCAACCTTTCTGAAAAAGATATCAGGGCAGCAAATTCTTCACCTTCGAAACCGTCCCCGACCATGGATCAGTTGAAGCGGGTCCTGGCTTCCATGCCTTTTGAAACTGTGTTGCAGCGGCGTGATCGCGCCGTCTTTGCGCTCATTATGATGACCGGCACCCGCGACAATGCGGCCTCCTCTCTCCTACTTGGTCATGTCGACGTCGAGCGACAGATGATCGTGCAAGACCCGAAGAACGTCCGCACCAAGAACAGCAAGCTGATCGAATCCGTGCTGTTGCCCCTTGGCCCAGAAGTGGAAGATGCCCTGTTGTCCTGGGTCACATATCTGCGCGAAGATCTCGACTGGCAGCCTGACGATCCTCTATTTCCTCAATCGCAGCATCGGATCGACCCTCAAAAGGGCCCAGTTGTTGATGGCATCAAGCTTCAAATCTGGTCTGGTTTCCAGCCAATCCGGCAGATTTTCCGGCGCGCATTTGAAGGCGCAGGCTTGCCCTACTTTACCCCACACCGGGTGCGGAACACCGTTGTCGAATACGCATATCTCACCTGCCGGACGCCTGAAGAGTTCAAGGCGTTTAGTCAGAACCTTGGCCACGAAAGCGTCGTGACGACCCTTTCCAGTTATGGTCAAATCCCTCTCGCCCGGCAGCGCGAACTGATCCGCAACGCTGGAAAGAGCAAGGACTTGGACGCCAAGTTAGAGCGGTTACTTGAAATGTTAGATGGGGGAGCAAAATAGGTTCACCTGTGCGCGTGCTTACGCTTGCGGTAGGTAAACCCCGCTACCAGAATCCAACCCGCAGACTCTCGTTATGAACGAGGGACCAGCGGGGGGCAGGTCACGACCTAAACGCCCAGTCCCACCCATATCGAAATCCACGTCAGATAAGTTCGCAATGCCTGTCGCGTTGACCGAGCTGGGCCTGCGCTTCCGGCATAAAATCGCTCCTTGAACTTAGTCCGGGGTCAGGCGGGCCACGGCGCGGCGCATGGCGGCGACGATCTGCGCTTCGTTCTGCACGAAGTCTTCGAGCATGCCGGCGCAGCTGAGCACCAGCGGGCGGTGACCGTGATCGAGTCCGCCGGGTAGGGGCATGGCGATGGCGCCGGCGCCACGGGTGACAAGGCCGCGCGAGAAGGCATAGCCGTCGCGCCGGGTCTTTTCGACCTCTTTCAGCACGTCGGCCGGGCAGAGCGCGCTTTCGGGAAGCTCGGCATTGGTGCGGCGGGTGATGGCTAGGATCTCGTCATCGGGGCAGGAGGACAGCAAGGCAAAGCCGGTGGCCGAATTGGCCAGCAGGCGGCGCGAGCCAATAGGGAGGTGGTGGCGGAACTCGGTACGCGCCTGCATCACGTAGATGTACTGCGAGAAGATGCCGTTGCGGGTTGCAACGAATACCCCGGCCGAGGTTTCCTCGCAGATTCTTTCAAGCGCGTGGATCAGGCGCCCGTCGCGGATCGGGCCGGAGTCGATCCAGGCACCCAGCAGCGTGACGCGTGGCGTGGGCATGTAGGTTCGGTCTTTCGGGTCCTGGTCCAGATAGCCGGCTTCGAGCAGGCTGCGCAGCAGGACCGAGGTGGATGACTGCGGCATTTCGAGCGCGCAGGCGATGTCCTTTGCCCGGGCGGGTTTTTGCGACCCGATGAAATATTCGAATATTTTCAATACTCTGAGGGCGGACTTCACCGAAGCAGAGCCGCTTGTTTCTCCCGCGCTTGGCGCGGTGGGGATGCTGCGAAAGGGGCGTTCGGGGTGGTCGTCATCTGTGCTCATGTCGCCACCATAGAATCATATATGTGATTTAAAAAGATATATATATGATTATGGTAGACGAGCCCCGCAACTTGGGTATCTGATCCACTCCCAAGAGGATGAGAAAGCAGGGAGGAGACCCATGCTGGGATTTGACTTCGACGGAGTGCGGTTCCCGCCTGCCGCGGAAGAGGCCCGTACGCGCATTCGGGCGTTTCTGGAGGCTGAGCACGCCGCCGGACGGATCGTGCCGCATCGCGGAACATGGAGCACGTTCGACGCCGGTTTCACGCGCCGACTGGGTGAGGCCGGTTTCATCGGCGTCACCTGGCCGAAGGCCTATGGCGGGCAGGAGGCATCTTCGCTGGTGCGCTTCGTCATCACCGAGGAGATGCTGGCGGCGGGGGCACCCTGCGCGGCGCATTGGGTCGCTGACCGGCAATCGGGGCCGCAGATCCTGAAACACGGCACCGAGCGCGCCAAGCAAGTGATCCTGCCGGCGATCTGCCGTGGGGAATGCACCTTCGGAATCGGCATGAGCGAACCGGGATCGGGATCGGACCTTGCCTCGGTGCGAACCCGGGCGACACGGATCGACGACGGCTGGCGAATCGACGGACAGAAAATCTGGACCACGAACGCACATAATGTGACCTACCTGATCGTCCTGGCGCGCACCGGCGAAGCGGGGCCAAGCCGGCACGAGGGGCTGACCCAGTTCATCGTCAAGGTAGACAGCCCCGGAATCGAGGTGCGCGGTATTCAGGACATGGCCGGCAATCACGAGTTCAACGAAGTCTTCTTCGACGGCTGTTTCGTCCCTGACGACATGATGCTGGGCGAGGAAGGCTCGGGCTGGGACCTGGTGACCGGGGAACTTGCCTTCGAACGTTCAGGGCCGGACCGTTTCCTTTCGGATTTCCAGCTGTTCGTGGCGCTGGTGGACAAGGTGGGGCCGACGCCCGGCCGGATGTCGGCCGTCGAGATCGGGCGCATGTTCTCGGAGCTTTCGGCGCTGCGGCGGATGTCCACCTCGATCGCGGGGATGCTGGACGAGGGGGCGCAGCCGCTGGTCGAGGCGGCGATCGTCAAGGACCTGGGCACGAGTTTTGAACAGGCCCTGCCCGAAACCGCCCGCCGGCTGGTGGCCGAGGAGGCCGACCGGGAAACCGGCGAGGTCTATGGCGAGGCGCTGGCCGAAACGATGCTGCGGGCACCGTGTTTCTCGCTGCGTGGCGGAACGCGGGAAATCCTGCGCGGGATGATCGCGCGCGGGATCGGGCTGCGCTGAAGCTGGCGCGGAAAGGAGGACAGACATGACACTGGATCACGATCAGGTCGAAATCGCTGCAATCGTAGAGGATCAGGCCGATCGCCTGCTGCGCGACGCGATCACACGCGAGGTGCTGGCGGCGGCGGATGGCGGCGTGTTCGACGCGGCACTTTGGCAAAAGGTGAGCGAGGCTGGCCTGCCGTTGGCGTTGCTGGGCGAAGAGGCGGGCGGCATCGGGCTTGCTCCGCGTCAGGCGTTCCGCCTGCTGCGGCTGGCCGGGCAACACGCGCTGCCGTTGCCGCTGGGAGAAACGATGCTGTTCGCGGCGCTGAGCGGCACGTCCGGTGATGCGCCGGCGGGGCTGGCGCTTTCCGCCGATGGCGTCCTGCAGCGGGTGGCGTTCGGTGCCGATGTCGCGGTGGTGCTGCTGGCCGAAGTCGGGGGCTGGCGCGTGGTGCCGGCGTCGGAACTTCAGGTGACGAGCGAGGGGCGCAACATCGCCGGAGCGCCGCGCGTGACGCTGACCGCCACGGGCGGAACGTCCCTGCTCCTTCCGGGTTGGCTGGCGCGCAGCGCCGGAGAGGATCCTGTTCTGGCGCTGAGAGCCTGCGGTGCGCTGGCGCGTGCGGCGGGCATGGCCGGGGCGATGCGCCGAGTGCTTGCCATGGCGGTGGACCATGCGGCGACGCGGGTGCAGTTCGGCAGGCCGTTGGCTAGGTTCCAGGCGATCCAGCACATGCTGGCCGCCGCGGCCGAGGAAAGTGCGGCGGCGTCCGCGATCGTCGATTCCGCAGCCGAGGCCTGGGGCCAGGAAGATTTCGTGATGCGCGCGGCGGTGGCGAAATCGCGCGCCGGGCTGGCGGCGGGCCGGGTCGCGGCGATCGGGCATCAGGTTCACGCGGCGATGGGCTTCACACAGGAACACGATCTGCACTTCTTCACTCGGCGGCTTCTGTCGTGGCGCGACGAGTTCGGATCGGACGCGGAATGGGATGGCTGGATCGGGCAAAGGATCTGCACGGCGGGCGGCGGTGCCCTGTGGCAGACACTGATTGACGCGACCACCACCGTCGAGAGGGAGGCGCGGGCATGACCGAGGCATCCCCCTGGGACAGCACTCCGGCGAAAGGGCCCTTGAGCGGGGTTCGGATTGTCGACCTGACGAATGTGATCATGGGGCCGTTCGCGACCCATATCATGGCGGACATGGGCGCCGACGTGATCAAGGTGGAAAGCACCAGCGGTGACACCGTGCGCGCCTACAAGCCTTTGCGAAACGAGGGGATGAGCGGCGCCTTCCTGCACCTCAACCGGAACAAGCGTTCGGTCGTGCTGGACCTCGACACCGCGGTGGGGCGCGAGGCGCTCGGCAAGCTGCTCGCGACGGCGGATGTTTTTGTTCATGCGCTGCGGCCCCACTCGATAGAGCGGCTGGGATACGGGCCCGAACGGGTGCGCATGCTCAATCCTGACATCATCTATTGCGGCGCCTACGGCTTCTCGGTCGATGGCCCCTATGCCAAGAAGGCCGCCTATGACGACATCATCCAGGCCGGGTGCGGGCTGGCCGATCTCTACCGGCATCTGAATGGAGAACCGGCCTATGCGCCGACCGTCCTGGCGGACAAGACAGCAGGGCAGGCGATAGCCTATGCCGTGATCGCGGCCCTTTTCGCGCGCGAACGCGGCGCCGGCGGGCAGACGGTGGAAGTGCCGATGTTCGAGCTGTCGATCGAACTGAACCTGCTGGAGCATTTCGGCGGCTTCGCCTTCGAACCGGCTCTGGGTGAGCCGGGTTTCGCGCGGGTGCTGAGCAAGTTCCGCAAGCCGTACCGAACGGCAGACGGGCATTGCTGCATCCTGCCCTACAGCGATCGCAACTGGCTGGACTTCTACGAGTTCGTGGGTCGCGGGGAGTTTGCTTCGGATCCGCGCTTCGCCCGCCTGTCGGAGAGGGTTCAGCATATCGACATTCTCTATGGCCTGATCGAGGCCGAGGCGCCCAAGCACAGCAATGCCGAATGGGTCGAGTACTGTGACCGGGCCAAGATTCCCTGCATGCCCGTGCTGTCGATCGCGGAGCTGCCCGACGATCCGCATGTGAAGGCCGTTGGCCTGTTCTCCCATGCCGAGCACCCCACGGAAGGCAGTTACAAGATGGTCCGCCGTCCGGTGAACTTCGCCGGGTCGGAATTCGAGCTGCGCCGCCACGCGCCGCGCTTGGGCGAGCATACGCAAGAGGTGATGACCGCCCTCGGCCTGACCGAGGAATGGCAACTACAGCAAGGACAGGATCCGCAATGACGCAACATCTGATCTATACCGTTTCCGACGGCATCGGCCGCATCGAACTGAACCGGCCCGAACGCAAGAATGCCTTCACCTTCGACATGATCGACGCCTGGGCCGAAGCCTATGCCGATGCGCGCACCAACCCAGACGTCAAGGTGGTCCTCGTCTCCGGACGCGGCGATGCCTTCTGTTCGGGCGGTGATATTATCGAGATGCAGGACCGGCTGGATCAGACCCCGGAGCAGCGCAAGGCCGAGCTGTACGAGCGCATCGAACGGATTCCCCTCGCGCTGGAGGATCTGGACAAGCCGGTGATCGCATCGGTGAACGGCGCGGCCGCCGGGGCCGGGCTGGACCTGGCGCTGATGTGCGACCTGCGGATCGCGGCCGCCTCGGCCACCTTTGCCGAAACATACGTCAACGTAGGTCTGGTGCCCGGTGCGGGCGGCGCGCATTTCCTGCCGCGTCTCGTGGGTACGGCCAAGGCGCTGGAGATGTTCTTTACCGGGGAATTCATCGACGCCGAAGAGGCGTTGAGGATCGGGCTGGTCAATCGCGTCGTGGAGGACGACGCGCTGGCCGAGTCAACCGAGGCGCTGGCGCAGAAGATCGCGCGCGCGCCCATGCAAAGCCTGCGCATGATCAAGCGGGCGGTTGTCGGGGGGATGCGCAACGATCTTCGCACCAACCTCGACATGATTTCTTCGCATTACGCGGTCGTGACCGCGGGCGAGGACCACAAGGCCGCGGTGCGGCGCTTCATCGGGAAGCGCGGCAAGTAAGCGCGGATATTCTGATCTGGGAGGAAAAGGATCATGAAAAGAAGAACGGTACTGACGGGCATGGCGGCCGGGCTGGCCATGCCGATGCTTGCGCGCAAGGGGTTCGCCAAGGGGATCAACCTGCGTGTCGCGGACAGCTTTCCGACGACGCACCAGTATTCGATCAACTGCAAGGCCTGGCTCGACCGGGTGACGGAGCTGACCGAGGGGGAAGTGACGTTCGAATATTTCCCGGCGCAGCAACTGGCCAAATCGGCGGATCTTCTGGACGCGGCGCAGAACCGCATCGCCGATATCGTCTATGTCCCGCCGCTCTATCAATCGGCGCGGCTTCCGCTTTCGACCGTGGCGGCGCTGCCGATGGCGGCAAGCGTGAAGGTCGAGGACATGGACAAGCTGAACGAAGCCTGGTTCCAGATGATGACCGACCAGTTGAATGAAAAGGAGCTCATGGGGCTTGGGGTGCGAGGCATCCGCGCCATGGTGACGGCCCCCTATCAGATCATGGGCCGGACCGACAAGTTCGAGACACTGGAGCAACTTGACGGCAAGAAACTGCGCTCGTCCGGCGGTGTGCAGGAACGCAGCGTCAAGGCGCTGGGCGCGGTGCCGGTGGGTATTCCGGCCCCCGACCTTTATCCGGCGCTTCAGCGCGGCACGGTGGATGGCACCCTTTTTAACATCCCCACGGCGATGGGTTACAACCTCCAGGAACAGCTGATGTGGGCGACCGGCAATCTCAACCTAGGGCTGTTCCCGATCTTCTACGCGATCAACGAGGATGTCTGGCAGGACCTGTCAACCGAGGTGCAGACCGCGTTGATTGACGGTTCGAAAGATGTGCAGGCCGAAGTGCTTTCCGCCGATACCAAGCGGGCGGCCGATTTCACCGCCGCGCTCGAAGCGAAGGGCGGCGGCGTCTATGACGTGAAGCCCGAGCAGTTCGCTCTCTGGAACGAACGCCTTGCCCCGGTGCGCGAGGACTGGGTTTCGGGACTGGAAGCCCAGAACAAGCCCGCCACCGAGGTTCTGGAGGCCTGGAGTGCGCTGATCGGCGCCTGATCGTCGGTTGCGACAAAGGGCGCGCCGCCTCTGAATACCGGGGACGGCGCGTCTGCTATCATGGGTTTCCACAATGGGAGGACACCGGGATGAAGGTCGTTTTGCGTATTCTGGATACGCTTGAAAACGCGATGGGTTGGTTGGGAAACCTTGCCCTTGCGGTGCTGATGCTGGCGGTCGCGATGGATGTCGGCGGGCGCTACTTTCTAAATTCCCCGATCTCAGGCGTCTATGAGATCGGCGAGACCTATCTGATGGTTGCCATCGTCTTTCTGGGGTTGGCCCAGGCACAGCGGCATGGCGTGAACGTCAGGGTGCTGTTCGTATTCGAGCGGTTCCCGGCGCAGATGCGGCTTGTGCTTGAGGTGGCCTATCTGCTTGCCGCGGCACTGGTCTTTGGGTTGATCGCATGGCGGGCGGCCGAAACCGGCCTGCACGAGATTGCCCTGCGCCGCTGGACAACCGGGGTTGTGCCGATCCCGACGGGGCCGTCTTGGCTAATCGTGGCGCTAGGATCGGGGGTGCTAACACTGCGTCTGGCGGTAGATGCGCTGCGCACGGCGCTGGGCCACCGTGATCCCGTGGCGCTGGACCACCATGCCGAAGGGGAGTTGGTGGAATGATTGCCGCACTCGTCATGATCCTGCTGATCGTGCTTATCGTCCTCGGGATGCCGATTGCCTTTTCGCTGGCCGTGACCGGTACGCTGGGCATGTACCTGATGCTGGGCTTCGACCCGATGATGGGCGTGCTGAAAACCACGCCCTATCGCACGGCGGCGCATTTCCTGCTTTCGACCGTCCCGCTGTTCATCCTGATGGCCGAACTTCTGGCGCGCGGGTCGATCGTGCGCAATCTCTACCGCGCGTGTTACCTGTGGATGGGGCATGTGCGCGGCGGGCTGGCGCTGGCTGCGATCGCGGCCAACGTGGGTTTCGCGGTTCTGTCGGGCTCGTCCACCGCGGCGGCAGCGGCGATGTCGCGTATCTCGATGCCCGAGATGCAGCGATATGGCTACAACGAGAGTTTCGCCTTGGGCGTGATCGCCATCGGCGGCACGCTTTCGATCCTGATCCCGCCCAGCCTGCCACTGATCCTTTACGGGGTGATGACGGAAACCTCGATCGGCAAGCTGTTCCTGGCCGGGGTGCTGCCGGGCATCCTGACGGCGGGAGTCTATGTGCTGACAATCATGCTCCAGGTGCGACGCCGCCCCGAGATCGCCCCCGCGACGGAACGTTTCGACCGCGCCGAGAAGCTGGCCGCTCTGCCGAAGGTCTGGCCGGCGCTGGTTCTGGTGACGCTGGTTCTGGGCGGGATCTATTCCGGCGCGATGACCGCGACCGAGGCCGCCGCCGTCGGCGCGGTCGGGGCTCTGATCATTTCGGTCACGGTTGGAGGGCTGCGCTGGCGTGGCTTGCGCGAGTCTTTCTCCTCTACGCTGCGCACTACGGCGATGATCTTTTCGATCATCATTGGGGCGATGATCTTCAGCTACTTCCTTGCCGTGACACAGGTGCCGCAGCACTTAGTGGAATGGGTGGGCGGACTTGCCTTGCCGCGCTGGGGGATCCTGGCCCTCATCGTGCTTCTGTTTCTCTTGCTGGGATTCTTCATCGACCAGATCGCGATCATCATACTGACCTTGCCGTTGATCTTTCCACTGGTCGAGTCGCTTGGATACGACCCCGTATGGTTCGGGATCATCGTGACCAAGACCGTCGAACTGGGCCTTGTGACACCGCCCCTAGGGATGAATGTGTTCGTCGCTTGCGGGGCCACGGGAACACGGGTGGAGCAGGGGTTTCGCGGAATCGTGCCCTTCCTGATTGGCGACATCTTGGTGCTGATCTTGCTGATTCTTTTTCCCGAGATTGTGACGTTGCTGTCAAATCAACTGGACTGACGGGCCAAGTGCTTGTGAACGCGAATTGCGAATGGATACAGCCCCATGGGCGCTAGCAACGGTGGAAAAGAGTCCCGAGGGCACTGCCAAGTTGATCCCCCTCTCCCTCTCGGAAAACGGGGAGCCAAGACGTTTCCCGCCTCCGTGCCAAGCTTGAAAGGCCTGTCCGTCGTCAGATATTTTGGTACATGGCCACGCGCATGGTGCGGAGTTGGGACAGGCCGGCGCCGCCGGTTTCGGGGCGGGTTTCGTCCTGGCAACCGCAGCCCTTCACGCGGCAGGGATCGCGATGGGTCTGAAGGCAGCTAACATGGGCCAACGACCCGGAACGCGCAGCATGCAGTTGGTGTGCATCTTGGGGGCGTCATGGCCGCAGCGAGCTTCGGCGTGGCAATCGCCTGAAGACGCCTTGGACCGACAAGGACGGTTGGGGCTGACATATGTGGATGAACGGTTTGGCCAAACGGCAAGCGGCGCTGATACTTGACGATCAGCATCGGATCGTAGGTGCCGCTCCGATCGCGGGGGATGTCCAGAAGGACCTTGCCGCTGTCGGTGGTCACCGTCTTCTGGCTGCTGCCGTTTCGCCGACTGGGTGGCTGGTTGCGGCCCTCAGGCGCCTCCTTGGCGCGCTCTTCGTCGAGATGGACATCCATCTCCGTGCTCAACGCCCGCTCCGCCAGCGCCTTTGTCAGCTCGGACAGAATGCCGTCGTTGCCAAACAAATCACCAGGCGCGCGGCCTTCCATCAATCGGTCCAAGATGTCTTTATCGATGCTCATACGTGGGTCTCCTCTTCGAGCAGTTACCACGTCAGCGCACAAAATTCAGGATAGTCCCAGGCCAAATGGTGAAAACTGGTGGGAGCAAACTGCCTCCCTGAAATCGTTCAAACGATTTCTTTCATAAACGGCGTCAAGCAACGTCAAAAAGCCACCTGAGCAAGCCGTCACCGATTTTCGGGCATTGTCTCGACAGGATGTAGACAACACACTTCAAGATGAAACTTCCTAAACACGGTCCAAGCCGTTCAAGGCCATGTCGAAAGCATCGAAGTGTCAATCGGCATGCAATCCTGACCCCCTATCGGCGCCCAAAAATGACCCCTTTATTTTGCGCAGGGGTAGCTGGCCCGATGCGGTGTAGCCATCACACAGCGCAGCCGCGTCGGGCCA
>NZ_SMFP01000035.1 GCF_004348975.1 Antarcticimicrobium sediminis
GCTCCTTGATCATCCCGATAATCTGCGCCTCGGTGAAACGGCTTTTTCGCATTCGTCTGCTCCTTCAAGGTTGGGCAGACTCTACATCATGGTGAGGGATTTCGCGGGGGGCAGGTCAAACGATTTCAACAGCATCACCGGGGCGCGCAGTATTCCTTTCGAAAAAGGTCCGGACCCAAGACCGATCACGGAAGATTTTTTTGAGCCGTCGATGTCGGTGGTAACCGTTCCCGAGCCAGTCCAGTTGATCGTCAAGGTGCATGGGGCAGCACTGGCCCTGTTGCCGCCGCCGATGACCCCTGATGGGAAGGCGCCGATGAATTCGCGCAGGTAGAAGTGGTTGTTGTTGAGATTGCCCTGGGTGAGCACGCTGCGCCCAATGACACCGTATGTAGGCCTGTGAACCGTCAGTACCTTCTCGGCCTTCTGTGTTGAGGATCGCGCCCAGCGGTTCATCCCCGCGTGTGCGGGGAACGCGCAAGGGCGTTGATGATGTAACCGCCCTCCGACGGCATTGATGTGCCAAGGTCACTGAAGCAAGGCCACTTGGTTAAGGCCGAGGATCTAAAAAGCAGGATGGGCCCCATCAGCGCCTAAAGAAAACCAAGTGGAGGGCCGAATGGGGGGCTGATTTGAGCAGTCCCAATAATTTTTGTTAAATATCAAGGCTGTTAGGGGCAATCGTGGAGCGGGTAGACGGAATCGAACCGACATAGCCTGCTTGGAAGGCAGGGGCTTTACCATTAAGCTATACCCGCATAGCTTGGCCGTATCTATTTTACGCGACCGGGTGGGTCAAGCGGGATGTCGGCATTCCGCCTCAAGAAATCACGGGGCGATCTGTCGGCATGACGGTCGACAGGACTGTCTGACGTGAGCGCCAGATCGGCATCCGATGGAAAGCCACGTCCCGTCTCCGGGCCCTGACCCGGTGAACACGCCCAGCTTTGGGGTGGACGCTTTGGGTTGGACGGGGGCGGCTTTGGCAGTAGGCTTCTTCGCTCATCTCGCCATAGGGAAATTCATTGCCGTCATGTCGCCAATTGATCCCCATCGCGCCGCGCGCGCCCTGAACGCCCGACCAGCGCGGGGGCCGGGAACGATCCTCGCCACCCTCGCGGTCTGGCTGTTGCTCGCCCTGTTCACCCTGCCCGCCCTCGCCCAGAACCGCACCACGACAGAGCGCCAGTTTCGCGGCTGGCTGGAGCAAACCGTGTGGGTGCGGGCCAAGGCGCAAGGGGTTTCGCGCGCCACCTTCGACGCGGCGTTCGCGGGGGTGCGCCTGAACTGGGACTTGCCGGACCTCATCCCCCCCGGCACCAAGCCCGTCACGCCAAAACGGCAACGTCAGGCCGAATTCGGCGCACCGGGTCGCTATTTCAACCGTGGCTCGATCGATGGCGCAACCCGGGTCGGGCGGCAGATGGCCAAACGCCACGCCGCGACGCTGGCGCGAATCGAGAACCAGACCGGCGTGCCCGGGCGCATCATCCTTGGGATCTGGGGGCGCGAGAGCGGCTATGGACAAGTGGCGATTCCGCATGATGCCTTTGAGGTTCTGGGCACCAAGGGGTTCATGAGCACGCGGGCCGACTATTTCACCGATGAGCTGATCGCAGCGCTGAGGATTGCACAGGCGGGGCATGTCGACCCGCGCAACATGAAAAGCAGCTGGGCCGGGGCCTTGGGGCAGCCGCAATTCATGCCGACGAGCTTCCTGCGCTTTGCCACCGATGGCGATGGCGACGGGCGCGCGGATATCTGGCGATCCGAGGCCGATACCATCGCTTCGATCGGGGCCTACCTGCAGCGCCACGGCTGGGCGGCGGGCCGCGACTGGGGCTTTGAGGTGGTGGTGCCGGCCTCGGTCTCCTGCGCGCTGGAGGGGCCGGATCAGGGCCGGACCATCGCGGCATGGGAAAAGCTGGGGATCACGCGCGTCTCGGGGCGCCCGTTCCCGGCGCAGGAGCGGCGCGGCAAGGGGTCTTTGCTGATGCCGGCGGGGCGGCACGGACCGGCCTTTATCGTGACGCCCAATTTCTATGTACTGAAAGACTATAACATGAGCGATCTCTACGCGCTTTTTGTCGGCCATGTGGGCGACCGCATCCAGTTTGGAACCAACGATTTCACCGGGCGTTGGGGCAATGTGGGCGGGCTTTTGCGATCTGACATCGCCGCCATGCAGCGCGGGCTGGAACGCCGGGGCCACGATGTCGGCGGCGCCGATGGGCTGCCGGGGTTCAAGACCCGCCGCTCAATCGGGCGCTGGCAGGAAAAGACCGGGCAAAAGGCGACCTGTTTTCCCGACTCCGGCATGAAGGCGGCATTGGCGCGCTGAAGGGATCAAGCGGGGGGCTGTGCGGAAAAGTCGACCCACCGTTTCAGGCCGCAGGCTCTACCTCGGCGGGCTCCTCCTCGGCAGGCTCCACCTCGGCGCGCTCCAGCTGACTGCGGGCGATCCGACGTGCGGTCTTGAAAATGCCGTCCAGAAGCTCAACCAGCTCCACCTCGCGGACATAGCGATTGATGGCCCCATCGGCGCTCTTCAGGCGATCGAACCGGGTCCGACTTATATAGCGCGACATCTCCACCACCTCTTGCTTCATGTCCCGCACGGTCTGGGCCAGCTCCATGTCTTCGGTGGTCACCGATCGGACCGCACCGTCCAGCGCCCGTACGATCTGGGCGTGATAGTCGGCGATCCGCTTGGCGGTATATGGGCTGATGCCCGCGTGCTCCTGCATCCGTTTGCGGGTCGAGGTGACGATGTCCTCGGTGACGACATCGGCAATATGCTCCAGATCGTTGGACACGGTGACAAGCTGCATCAGATCGCGGGACTGCTCGTCAGACAGGCGCGACCTCGACACCTCGCCCAGATAGGCAAGGATGGCGCGGTGCAAATCGTCCACCGGCTTGTCCATCGCGCTGAGCGCCTCAAGCTCCGCCTCTGATCCCGAAAGGCTGACGTGCAGGGATTTGTTCAGCATGTCGGTCACATGCGCCCCAAGCCGTCCAATTTCCCGGCGCGTGTTCTCCAAGGCGAAAGTCGGCGTCGAGATCAGGGTGGCGTCGAGATATTTCGGCGTGAGAACTGCTTCTGTCGCAAGCGGCCGGTCCGGCACCAGCCATTCGACAAAACGGGCGATCTGCGTCGTGAACCCGATGAACAGGAACGTGTTGGCGACGTTGAAGATCGTATGGGCGTTCGCGACTTGGCGCGGGACGTCGCCCTCTGGCGAGATGCCGCGCGCCAAGGCTGCCATCTGATCGATGAACAAAATCCAGACAAGAACGCCCGACACGTTGAACAGGACATGCACGACAGCGGCGCGCACCGCCTCGCGCGGCTTGCCGATCACGGCAAGGCCAGCGGTGGCGCAGGTCCCGATGTTGGCGCCCATTGCCACGGCGATGGCCGACTCAAGCGTCATGATCCCCTGCCCGGCCAGCACGATCACGATGCCGGTTGTCGCCGCCGAGGACTGGATGATCGCCGTGAACGCCATCCCGGTCAGCACAGCCAGCACCGGATTGCCCAGCGTGGCGATGAAATTGATGAACGTCGGCTCGCTTCGCAGCGGGACCATCGCCTCGCTCATCAGACCCATACCGTAGAACACCAGCCCGATTCCCAGCAGCATCCGGCCGTAGTCCTGCCGGTTTCGGCTGCCGGGCAGGAATGAGATCAGAAACCCCAGCGCGACCATCGGCAACGCGAAGCGCGTCACGTTGAAGGCCAGAATCTGCGCCGTCATCGTGCTGCCGATATTGGCGCCCATGATGACACTGACGCTTTGCGACATCGACATCAGCCCGGCCGAGATGAACCCGACAAGGATCACCGTCGTGACCGAAGACGAGTTAACCAGTCCCGTCACCACGGCCCCCATGCCCGCCCCCAAAAAGCGGTTGTTCGTCACCTTGCCGAGCAGATCCTTAAGCCGGTCCCCCGCCGCGCGCTTGAGCCCGTTTGTCAGCAGGTCCATTCCGAACAGGAACAGCGCAAGCCCGCCGAACAGACCGGTGAGCAGCGCGTATTTGTCGAGATCTCCGGTCATTGCGTGGCATCATCCTGCGTGGCGTCGTCTCGCGGCGCCTTGACGATCGTCACCGGGGAGACGGCGATCTGCGCCACGCGCTCGGCGACCGATCCTAGCATGACATGCGGCAGGCCGGTGCGTCCGCGACTGCCGACCACCACCAGACCGGCTCCGATCTCATCCGCGACCTCGCAGATCCGGCCCGACGGCAGCCCGACCACGATCATTGTTTCGGCGCGCGCAAGGCCGTCGGCCTCCGGGTGGCGCGCGCGCACAGCGTCCAGAAACTCGGTGAACATCTCCCGTGCGACCTCTTCCATCGGCTGCAACCACCCCGCGTCGGGCTTGCGGTAGAACCCGGGGCTTGACGCCGGATCATGCACCACATGCAGCACGACCAACCGGGCGCTGTCCCGGTTCGCCTGCGCGGCGGCCCAAAGCAGCGCCGCCTCGGAATCGATCGAGAAGTCGACCGCGCAAAGGACCGGCGACGGCGTTGTCATGGCAGAAGCGCCCCCCGGATCATGAAGAAGATCATTGCCGACAGCATCGCAGCCGCCGGCACCGTGATCAACCAGGCCGCCGCGATCCGAAGCAGCAGCGTGCGCTTGACCAGTTCGATCCTCTGGATTTTTTGCAGACCCTTGCGTTCATTCCGATCCAGCGCCCCTGCCGTCCCACCTGATTTGAGCTTGCGCAGCATGTCGCCCTTGTCCTGCACGCTCGCCACTTCGAACCGCTCGAGAAACGACTCGACCGTCTCGCCGTCGCTTTCGACGTCGCGATGATGTTCGCGGATGTCCTCGATCATGCGGGAATAGCTGGTCTTGAGATATTCGCGCAGGAAGCCGACGCCGAAAACGCCCCCCACCGCGATATGCGTCGAACTTACCGGCAACCCAAGCTGTGACGCAAGGATCACGGTGATCGCCGCCGCCAAGGCCACGCAGAACGCCCGCGCCTTGTCGAGTTCGGTGATCTCCGATCCGACCGTCCGGATCAACTTGGGTCCATAAAGCGCAAGCCCGAGCGCGATGCCTGCGGCCCCCACCAGCATGACCCACAGGGGAATCGGCGCCTTGCCCGCGATGTCGCCATGCAAGACCGCCTCGCTGATGCCTGCCAGTGGGCCGACGGCGTTGGCCACGTCATTCGCCCCATGCGCAAAGCTTAGCAGCGCCGCGGCAAAGATCAACGGAACGGTGAAGAGCGTGTTGACCCCCTCCTTGTCGTTCGGCAGGCCGGGCGCGACGCGCGCAACGTATTTGCGCATCAACGCCCAGATGATTGCCGCCGCGATCAGGCCAACGACGCTGGCCGTCATGAAACCGACCGGGAAGATCTTCTTGAGCCCCTTGAGCATCAGATAGGTTGTGAAGGCCCATGCCATCACACCGATCAGGATTGGGGCCATCCGTTGCGCGGCCGCAAGAAGATCCGACTGATAGGTGATGGTCCGCTTGATGAGATAGAGAAACGATGCAGCGATAACGCCGCCCAGAACCGGCGAAATAACCCAAGAGGCTGCGATTTTTCCAACCACTCCCCAGTCCGCGATGCCCCAGCCGCCAGCGGCAACGCCTGCCCCCAGAACGCCCCCGACGATCGAATGCGTCGTCGAGACCGGCGCGCCGATGGCCGTGGCAAAATTCAACCACAGAGCGGCGGCAAGCAGCCCGGCCATCATCAGCCAGATGAACGTTTCCGTATCGTCGATCATCGCCGGATCAATGATGCCGCTCTTGATCGTGCCGACGACGTCGCCGCCCGCGACCAGAGCGCCCGACGCCTCGAACACGGCCGCGATGAGGATTGCACCCGTGAGGGTGATGGCGTGCGACCCGACGGCCGGGCCAACATTGTTGGCCACGTCGTTCGCGCCGATATTGAGCGCCATGTAGCCGCCGATCATCGCGGCCATCACCAGCAGCGTCCCGCTCGGCCCGTCAGGCCCGCGCACCATCGCAAAGAGCATGATCAAGACGATGAACAGGACCGCAGTGCCAAGCCTGAAAAGCTCGCCGCGATTCACCAGAAGGCCCTCCTCGACCTTCCGTACGTTCCATGCGTTTCCGCTCATTCCGCCCCCCTCCCTACTGATGCTCACGACCGTCGGCGACCGTCGACATCATGACAAGTTCATATCAGTTATGTGAAGATTTATGCATCAAGCGCGATAGAACGTGTTGATCTGGCGCAAAGCGAGGTGATTCAGAAAATCTGAACCGCTGCGAGGGTTGGATGTTCCGCGCAACAGCGGCAGGATTGCTGCGCGCAGGCAGATAATCGTGACAAGACCCCCGCGCCGGGGCACAAGATTCCCCTTACCTGCTGCGCAAACCGCCGATCCCCCCGCCTAAAGGGCGGATACTGTGGGCGTCAAAACACCCCTTCTGCCCAACTTGCAACTGGTATACTGTACAAACTAGGACAGGACTGTTACTCGGCCAACAGCTGAAAATCGGTTCGACTTAAAACGAGAGAGGTGGTGTCAACCACATGCAGGTCAGTGTTCGCGACAACAATGTCGATCAAGCCCTCCGGGTACTTAAGAAAAAACTCCAGAAGGAAGGCGTTTTTCGTGAAATGAAGCTCAAGCAACATTTCGAAAAACCCTCCGAGAAAAAGGCGCGTCAAAAAGCGGAAGCGATCCGCCGCGCCCGTAAGCTCGCACGCAAGAAATTGGAACGCGAAGGGTGAAGTCATTCACGCCTTGATGCGAAAAACCGGAACTCCCGTCGCCCGAGGGCCGCGGGGGTTTTAGCCATCTAAAGACGTCTTTGCAGGTGGATAGCCCAAGATTTCATGGGCCGCCGACGGAAAATGATACAGAAAATGCAGGCACAATGCCCCACGCCTGCAATGCGGATGCCCGCAATACGAAAGCGACATCGCAGCGACAACCGATGACGAAAACAGCCGCTCTAAGCCGTTCGCGTTGCCCCCCCCCACAAGACCCAGACACGCGCGCCAGAGGCATTGAACCCGACGGCATTTACGCGCTTGCGGCCCGGGGCGAAGACAGCGTCTTTACCCATTCCGGGTTCGGACATTCTTTTGACAAACCGGCCCAACCAGACCACGAGATCCTCGGTGGGAAACGCAGTTGTATCAAGTTCGACCGCAAGACCCTGACCGAGTTTGGCACTGTCGAAGATGCCGAAGTGTGATTCGGACCCAAGCATTTCCCCTGATTTCCCGCACAACCTGACCATCTGGGGAAGTCACACCGCAAGCGGGAGGGGCGCAACAATGCCCATGCCCCCCCCCCCTCCAAATCTGTGGACCTGTCACGGTTTGATGCCGCTCCTTTGAGAGCATTTACTGCATGTATGGATGCCTCCGTTGATGCAAGTAGCTATTTGAACGGCTTGAGCGTGTGATCGGGTGCGGTCATGTATCAGGCCTCTCGTTGCGGCGCTGATAGAGCCGCGGGCCGGTATGGCGAAGCGCGGGTCAGAAGCATATCAACAAACCGAGCTCGTTGGCTCCAGCACAAATACTGCTTTCTCTGACCTGGATCTGATCGATCCTTTGCCCTTACTGTTCAATGACCTCCTTACACCCCCGACGTGCCGGGACGAATTGGCAAGCGCGGTACGCTTAGACCATTTCCGCCACCGGGTTCCGGTCGTCCTCTTGTTTCGTCATCATAGCCCAGAGGCCACGTGCCATCTTGTTCGCCAGCGCGATCGCGGCGACCATGCGCGGCTTGCGGGTCAGCAGGCGTTTCAGCCAGCCATTATTCGGGGTACCAAACCGCTCGACCGCCTGAAGAACAGCCATCGCACCCGAGACCGGAAGCGTGCGGATATCCGCAAAAACGGTCGGCCGTGGAAAGAGGACTGCCCGGCGGCAATCACCCGAAACGAAACCCTTCGCGCAATCCGGCACTATGGCAGGGCGCTCTGGAAGCGATGGACCGGATACCATGTCCGAAGCCGGATCGAGGCGAAAATGCGCTGCCTCAAGGCCTTCGGCGAGCGCATCGCCGCAAGAGACCCGGACCCCCTCTCGGGTATTGCTGCGCAATACCCTGCCGGGCAGTGGACAGACCGCCGAAATCCACATCCGCATCGCCCTCATCAACCGCTTCAATGCGCTCGGTACCGCTGAGATCGTCCGCGTGGCATGACGCCGACGGGGAAAGGGGCCATCATGCCTCAGGCATGAGTTGCGCAACAACGCCCGTCATATGCGGCAACTTGAGCTCCGCCCACAGGCGTGGCGCCGGAGCAGCGAGGCCTTCGGCGGCCCAGATGGCAAACCATGGATACCGCCCAGCTGTGCGGCGCAGACCGAGCCGGTTTGTCAACTCCCGGGTGGCGCGCAGGGAGGGCATGCGCCAGTAGATGCGCAACTCATCCAATGTCGCGGCGCCCGGTGTCTGTCGTTCGGTGATCATGCTGCACCTCCTTTCCGGACAGAAAGTCGGTGCGTTCGCTTGGGGCCGGAAATCATCCTCGCCGCAGAACCGCGATGGCGTGCTGTTTTCGGCCCCGGATCGGCCCGGCGCGCTCCAAGGCGCTTTTGCCGCGAGGGGAGTTGACCAAATATTGCCCAAAATCTGTTCCGCCCGGTGCCGCCCGGTGCCGTTCGGGTGGTTTTTGACGCGTTGGATGCTGGGGGCAGTTTGTTGAATTTTGCCCTTGTAAACCTTGGGCTTGCCCGGCTATACGCGTCGGCGGAGATGTGGCCGAGTGGTCGAAGGCGCTCCCCTGCTAAGGGAGTAGGCCCGGAAGGGTCTCGTGGGTTCGAATCCCATCGTCTCCGCCACCTACCATTGAAATCATTAGATAATTTGGCATTTTTGCGGATATACCCGCCAAAATGCCCGCCAACTATTTTGCGCTTGGCGGCTTCTCAATTTGGGCCGAGGAAAGGTCTAAGACGCCTGTCAGAAAGAGGGGCTGTCAAAGGTGTTGGGTCTGGAAAGAAGCTATAGAATCGGGTGAAGCAGTTCCCCAAACGTAGCAAGGCCCCGCCGAGGCGGGGCCAGATGTCGTTGCGAGCAGTTTGCAATCACCATTCCACAGAGGCCACCGAAGGTGGACTTAAATGCCGGAGCTACCGGCGACGCTTGTTATCTAAGGTACGAGCGAAGAGAAATCAAATCACAATCCGACACCAGCTTTGACACATTCCTTGACCCTCTCAAAGACATCTGGATCCAAGACACGCACATCGTACACTCGCTGACCTCCTTGCTTGCCTTCAGAAAGTAGCCTCAGACGATGAAGCGCCACCGTCAGAACAATGTCGCCCTTCAGCCACGCGGTAGGGGAGCCGTATGGGTACGGAAGTGGGGGGTCGAAGGCTATTTCGATGTGGTGCGGCAAGACTGGTCTTGGTGGGGTCGTGCTTAGTGGAACAACGGTACAAAGTTGCTGCCGCCCCTTGATTGGTGGCGACAGCACCACGGCGGGTCTGCGTTTGACCATCTCTGGTGGACGGAAGCCTTGGCTCAAATCAACCCGATCGATGGTTCCTGGAACAGGGTGGCTTACAACTGTCATGCGATATGGGTAGCCCCAAACTCGCCTTTGGTGAAGTGGTTTTGTTGAATGTTCAGCCGCCAATTCCTGAATTGGGGATCCACCACAATGCCGGGGCAGTCGGTTTGGCCGTTCGAGAGGCTTGAAGACCGAAGGCCCCCCCCCGGCTGTTTCTGTCGCTTATCAAGAGACAGGTCGGGCGTCGGTTTCCAGCGGTTACAGTTCAGAGGAAAGCTTTCGGGCTTCGCGGCGCAACGCATTCACCATCTTACGCAGGGCCACCGTTTCGCCGCTGCGCCCGCCGTGCCGCCAGTTCGGATTCGCTGGCCCCGGTCGAGCGCCCCCGCGTGCGCCGTGCATCCGGCATACAGCCCAACCGCCAACGGCAGGATTGCGGCAAGGTTGCCCGGTGCGCTTGGATTTCGCCTTGCATCGGGGTGCCGCGTTCGCCGCGTGCAAGGAGCCGTTGTGAATTATTTTCATGGTCCTTCCTTTCCTTTCTTGCCTGTTGGGGGTCATCCGTCACCCGTTCTCTGACCTGTTTCTCTAACCTTTTAAGTTGACCCTTCCGTTAACTTTCTCCTTTTGGGTGTTAACAAACAATAAAAAATACGAGGGATAGAGGAAATACCATGCGAAGCCACAAAATATGCCGATCAATCGCGACGCTCTGCTGTCTGGCCGTTGTCTCCGGTTGGCCGCGCGGTTCGACATCGGTCGGTTCCGCAACGCGCCGCCGGACCTCGTCGAGGCCGTGGAAGCCACTGACCCGGCGGGTGTTCCGACCAAGGCGGAGGGCGTTCCCGCCGAAGGCAATCCAGAGACAGGCATCAACACGCACCAAGAGACCGACAGCATCCTAGACGGCGATGTCGAACCTGCCGACGGCACCGGCGAGGCGGACAGCGACGAAGCGCCTGTCGAGCCGGAAGGGCATGGTGTCACCGACGACATGCCCAGCCCTTCGGATCCGATCCCGACTCCGGGTGGCGCACCGCCCGATCCCGCCGCGATCCGCGCCGAGGCGATCACCCATGCCCGCGCTGTCGTCGATCTCTGCCGCCTTGCAGGCCAGCCGCAGATGGCCGGGCGCTTCCTCGAACAGGACGCCAGCCTCGACGACATCCGCATGGCCCTTCTGGCGGCGAAAGCCGAGGCCGAACCGGTCCGGTTTCGAGCCGACTCTCGGTCGGTTTCGATTTTAGGTTTGATAGATGGATCGGCGATGATCCCCACAAAGGAGGGCGGTCGAATTCCCGGCCTGTAAGATATCAACACCCGAAAGCGTGAGAAACTCAGTCGTAGTCTCCATAGAGAAACTTACGTCCTGCTTTCCCACGCCCTTGAGTCTCAAATTACGCCGAACTCGGGAAGGTGGGCTTTAGACACCGCATACGGCGTTTCAGGTCGAGCGGGACTTCGTGCGGGCTCTGGATGCTTTCACGAAAGCCATCGGTCGGCAGGCGAAACCAATGTGGAACACTGTTCGAGACGCTCTGAAACTTTGTGAGTGCTGACTTTGGGAAATCTTTGATATTGATACCGTCAGAGAGAAATCATGGGAGTCCTTATTAGGTTTGGCGGTGACCTACTCTCCCACGTCTTAAGACGCAGTACCATTGGCGCGACAGCGCTTAACTTCCGGGTTCGGGATG
>NZ_SMFP01000036.1 GCF_004348975.1 Antarcticimicrobium sediminis
GAAATCGGCCAGAACCACCAACGCAATCGAGCGCCTGAACGAGGAATTCCGCCGCCGCATCAAGACCCAGACCGTGTTGCCCTGCGCCGAGACCGTGCCGATGCTCCTCTGGGCGCTGATGACATCGGGTCAGATCCAAATGCGAAAGGTGGATGGCTGGGAAACCCTGGCTCAGCCCATCGCCCCGATCAGCCTTGACCTCGCGGCTTGATCAGGCCCAAATCCCCATGCTCGGAGGACGCCGCCGGAGAATTTCCACCAGATTCGAGACACGACCCGCAGGAACTCGTCCCAGAACACCTCGGCTTCGCTGGGCTGAATGGCGATGCCCAGAACCTCACGCCGTCCGTCAGTATTGACCGCAACCGCCACTATGGCCGCGACGCTGACGATACCCCCCCGATCGTCGGACCTTGATGTAGGTGGCGTCCAGCCAGACTGGT
This sequence comes from Antarcticimicrobium sediminis, assembly GCF_004348975.1. Classification (GTDB taxonomy): domain Bacteria; phylum Pseudomonadota; class Alphaproteobacteria; order Rhodobacterales; family Rhodobacteraceae; genus Antarcticimicrobium; species Antarcticimicrobium sediminis. The sequence continues at coordinate 444 of NZ_SMFP01000036.1, forward strand.
AAGGCCATTCGCCCTCCAGCCGTCAACCTGAAATCGACGTGCTGCTCAGCTGATGCTTACGTTTCTTCGTCAGTGAACATTTTGAGAATCAGGATATGAACGGCCGGTCCTGCTCATGACCATCAGTCTAAGTCGGACCTAAACACCGTCCGATTCCCACCTGATTCGACCGTTTGAAGAAAACCCCAAGTCTTGGGGATGATCTGAGCGCAGCCACAACATACTGCAATAACATGTGGAATATAGCTATAAGCCATTTAATTTCATAGTCTTATCAGTAATTTCGGAGCTATCACTTCAACTTCACAGCAACCCCACCACGAGGTTCAAGTCAAAAAACTGTTGTCTGATTAAGAGTTGCGTGTCATCAGTTCCATTGTCGCAAGATTGCGGAAATCACGGGATTTGGCGACAAAACAACGGAGACCCACTCAAGAGGTCACGAGGGCAGCATGAATTCGACGGTCGGCACATCCAATTCCATCGCGGCATCCATCACCGCGAACGCCTCACGGCTTTCAGAGGCGTTGGACAACCATATGCGCAACAGCTTTCAGCCCGATAGCCGGAAAATGCTGCGCAAGTTCCATCCCTCCGAGGTGTCCGAACTTACCGGCATCAGCATGTCAAACCTCCGGTCCCGTCATCAGGACGGGAGTTTCCCGGACGTAGAAACAGACACCCGAGGCCGGCGACTCTACTCTGCCAAAGACATCGACCAGATCCGCCACATCATGGCGCGCACCGGCCGCAATGGGGAGACCTACTTGCCCGGGCGCCGTGAAGGGGATCCCCTGCAAATCATCTCTATCGTGAACTTCAAGGGCGGGTCGAGCAAGACCACGACCGCCATCCACTTGGCGCAACGGTATGCACTGAGGGGCTACAGGGTTCTGGCCGTCGACATGGATCCTCAGGCCAGTTTGACGACCATGTTTGGCTATCGTCCCGAGATCGAGTTCGCCGAAAGCGGCACTGTCTACGATGCCCTGAAGTACGAAGATCCGGTGCCTTTGAGCCAAGTGGTCCGCAAGACCTATTTCCATAACCTAGATCTTGCCCCTGCGGGGCTGTTGCTGTCGGAGTACGAGACCGAGACAGCCTATGCACTGCAACACAAGATTGACCCCCCGTTCACGCAGCGCCTCGCGATCGCCCTCGACGAGATCGAAGAGAACTACGACCTCGTCATCATAGATTGCCCGCCGCAACTTGGTTTCACGACCATGACGGCGCTCTTAGCCTCGACCGGGCTCCTCATCACCGTTGTTCCAAGCATGCTGGACGTCGCCTCTATGGCGCAATTCCTCGAAATGGCTGGAGAAACCGTCCAAACCTTGGAAGAGGCAACGGGGCCGGTCGATTGGGCATTTCTCAAGTACCTGATCACGCGATACGAACCAACCGATGTGCCGCAGTCCCAAATGGCTGGCTTCCTTCGGTCGATCCTACTTGATCAGGTTCTGAACACCGCGATGCTCAAGTCCACCGCGATTTCGGACGCCGGCATGACCCAGCAGACGATCTATGAACTCGCCCCCTCTCAGGTGGTCAAGAAAACGCTCGACCGCATTCTGGAGAGCGTGAATGGCCTCGCGGATGAATTCGAACGTACAATTCAACAGGCCTGGAGCCGGGAGGTCGACTGATGGCCCGTAGAAACCTGTTCAAGCCCCCTGCCCCACCGGAAATTTCACCGACGGACTCACCCAAGAAAGAGAGCCAGTCTCGCTTTCCAAATACCGGTGCCATGAGCGGTGTTAAATCGACACTCAAGGACTTGTCCAGCAACGCGGTGCGGGACATCTCTGTAGACGTCATCGAGGACGATGGCTTCAAAGACCGTCTTTCCTTCACCGACGGCGATGTCACCGAATTGGCCGAGAGCATCAAAGCGCACGGCCAACAGGTGCCGATCATGGTGCGCCCAATCTCGAACAGGCCCGGACGCTATCGCATCGTCTACGGGCGGCGAAGGCTTCGTGCGCTGCGCTTGGCTGGCTTGCCGGCAAAGGCGCTGGTTAGATCCTTGTCGGACGAAGAAGCCGTCCTGGCACAAGGGCAGGAGAACTCTCAACGGCTGGACCCAAGCTTCATCGAAAAAGCCCTGTTTGCCGCTGACTTGGCCAAGACCGGCTATGAACAGCCAATCATTCTCGATGCTCTTGCGATCGACCGGCCCATGCTGTCACGCATGATCAAGGTCGCGAAAGCGATACCGGAACCAGTGATCCAGTTCATCGGCTCAGCCCATGGTATTGGGCGCCGGCGGTGGGAAGAACTTGCCGAACTTATCAGGACTCATGACCTCGATCTTGAGGGGTTCGAAACAAGGCTCGAACTGGACAAGTTGAAAACCTCTGATGATCGTTTCATCGCGGTTGTTGAGGCGGTGTCTAGGCTGATCGAGCGCAAGACCATTGAGGGCGACGTCCGCGCAGCCCCCTCCCCTGCCCTATCGGTCACTCTGAAGGACGGCACCCCCCTTGCCGAGGTAAAGGAGACCGCGCGAGCTCTGACCTTCAAGCTGTCCAAAACGGGCACACCAGAATTCGCCCGGTGGATGCGTGACAACGCAGAAACCGAGCTGACGCGTCTATACGAGGCGTGGCGGTCGAACCGGAAACCCGGCTGACCGACGAGCGAGCAGAAACCCTAGAAAAGGAGCACGACCAGCAGCCGTAAAAGAAAGAGCCCCCCAAGGTAATCCCCGGAGAGCCCAATCTGATCTTTGCACTTTCAGATGTACCAGTTTCTCCGCCGCAGTCAAGACCAACCGATTCGGTTGAACGAAGAATTGCGGCCAAATCACCGGATTTCGGTGATCGAGGGGCCTTTTCCGTCAGGTTGCCGTGAATAACACATGGCATTCATTCAAGCTGCCGCATCCTTCGGATTGCGACCGGAAGAAAAGTTGTCCGCGGACAACTCTGTCCCAGAGCGGCACATCGTTGTCGAGACGCTGCGTCGGGCTGCGCCCTTTTTGGGGCTAAGCGCCTCTGTCATCGCGACGCTCGATGCGATGCTTTCCTGCCTGCCGCCAAAGCGGAACCACAACACCGTCTTCGCATCCAACGCCACCCTCACCTTTCGTCGCAACGGCATTTCGGATCGCACGATCCGACGTCACGTCGCCGTTCTGCAAGAGGCCGGTCTGCTCGAACGTCGGGATAGCCCGAACAGAAAACGCTATACCCGGCACAACACACACGAAGGCAAAGCGCTTCGGTTCGGGCTTGATCTCTCTCCCCTCTTCGCGCGGATCCATGAAATCTCCGCTCTGGCTGCGAAGACGCTTCGCCAACAAGAGGAGATCGCTTATCTCCGCTGCAAGATTCGGGCGGCAGCGAACTATGTCCTTCTCGCCAATCCCGATAACGAAGAGGCGCTTTCAGCCAAACGCACCCTTCGCCGGAAGCTGAGCAAAACCGACTGCGAAGAACTTCTGGCTCAGTTCTCAGACGTCCCTGCCGAGGGTGAAATTCCCTGTGGAAAAACAACTGTTGAAACACACAAACTGACCGACAACGACGGTCAAAATGTCCGGCACCATCATAACTCAAATAAAGAAAATATTGATAGAGAAGAGGACGAGGGTAAAACCATTCCCAAACCCTCGGAAACATCCCCACCAATCTCTGTCACCGAACTGGTACACGCCTGTCCTGAAGCAGCACAATTTGCTTGTGAAAAGATCACCACACCTCTGGATGTTCTCTCCCACGCTAGGACACTCGCACCGATGATTGGCATCGATGCCCAGAACTATCAGGCAGCCCAAGATCGTCTTGGACCGATGGGCGCAGCCATGACCGTCTGGGCGATCATGCAGTTCCATGACCGCATTCGACAGGTCGGCGCCTATTTCAGATCCATCACAACCGGTGCAAAAAGCGCCGGCTTTGACCCAGTCAAACTAGTTCGACGCCTGGCTCTCACCCACGGCAACCTTGCTTCGAATGCAGCTTCGCATGGTACAATTGTCCGCGGACAATCTTAAGACGTTTGGAGAGATGCTATCATCAGATCAGGGGATTTAGCCCAACCCAAGCGATAATTGTCCGCGGACAACTTGGCTGTACCACAGCTCTTTGCTCCCTGCCCTACTGGATCTACAAGACAGAAACATTCGCGCAAGACCTCATCGAAGAACCTGCATCAGGAAATTTTCGCAGCGACACTGCTCCGTTCGATCCACACCAGAGTCGAAACCGAGGCTAGCTAGAGCTTGAACAATGAAAGTACCGCACCTTGAGTTTAAACCCCGATTGGACGGGTTTTCTCCTACCAAATACTTCACCGCTTCCGCGTTGGCTTGACGACCATTTGCAACGCTAAAAGCCTTGGACGCAGATCGAAGCCAAACACGCTCACAAGGCGACTTGGTTTTAAGTAGCGCTGAGAAAGTTGTCCGCGGACAACTTCCATCATCCGGCGTTTTTGGCTTTCCTGAACTTCTGGATTTCTTTGCGCCAAAACCCTGCCTGATGCTCACCGCACAAATCGGCCATCAGAAAATTTAGACCGGTGCCTACATACTACATGATCTTACCTACAGGTAAGTCAGAGAGGGATTGGATCGCAATCCGACATCCTCCGTGCCACTTGGCAAATGACCAGCGCCCCATGAGGGCGCTTATACCCCAATCACAAGCTGCTCAGCCCAACAGATCGGTCGCCGGGTTTTCGGCGATATCGACGTCATCGTAATAGCGCTGCGCCTGGGCCATCGAACGATGCAGCGAGAGGCGCATGGCTGCTTGTGCCGGTGCTCCATCCAACGCGGCCTGCGTCAGGAATCCGGAGCGCAACCCATGCGGGCTGGCCATCTCTGGGGGCAGACCAGCGCGTTTCAACCGATGCTTGACGATCTGGTAGATGCCATCGGCTGACAACGGGCGGGGCAGGGGGCGGCCTGATTTGCTGATCGGCCGAAACAGCGGGTCGTCTCCAATCTCCGCCACCCTGATCCAGGTCACCACGGCCTTGGCGGCACGTCCCTTGAGCACCAAACGCGGCGTTGCCTCTCGGCCCGTAGTCTTGGTTTGCAGCAGGTAGATCCAGATCAGCCCCTTGGCCTCGAACTCTTCCAGCGACAGATCCTCGCGACGCAGCCCGGAGAGCTCTGACCGGCGCCGGCCGCCACTGGCCCAGCCCAGCATCAGGATGGCCCGGTCGCGCGTCCCACGCATGTCGTGCCCGCAGCTCTCCAGCATCTGCTCGAGCACGTCACGGATAATCGGTTTGGCCGATTTCGGCGCTCGGGGTCGGGCGGCGGCACGCCTTGCCTTGGCACGGGCCTGACGCAGCATCGGAGCCTCGAACGGCGAGGTGAGGTTCTTCATTCGATGAAACGCTTGCCAGGAGGCGATGCGACGGTCGAGCGTTGCCGGGGCCGGGGCCGGGGCCGGGCAGGTGAGGCTCTTGCGCAGCCCGGCTGCAATCAGCGCCTCTCCGGCAATGCGGGCGCTGTCTGTTGGCTCCGCCGCGTTGAGATCACGGGCGTGATCAAGAATGAACCGGAGCGCGACCTCCTCGCGCTCGGGCCAGACCAGATCCGCCCCGAACACGAGCCGCCGCCAATGGGTGATGTAGAGCAGATCCCGCTCATAGGCACGCAGCGTGTTCTCCGGTGTGCCGCGGACATAGAGATCGATGAGCGCAGCTTGATCGGTCTCGCTCAACTGCGTGTGGACGGGGGAGGGCAGGGGAGGCATGGGCATTTCCTGAAACGGTAAGGCGAAGGAGCCATTTGTAAAGCGTATAAGTATTTTGGCCCGGGGGCTGTCTGGCAAGAGTCGATGGTGACGGTGAAGGGCAACCGGCCCTGCCAAGAGATGTCGGCAGGCCCCGAGCCTGTAGTCGGGAGATAAACTGTGATCCCCGGTCCGCGATGAACCGAGCTATGGATTTTGCGCAGCCGGCCCGTGATGGCCTTGGCCGATCTTCTGAAGGTCAGGGTCAAGAAGCCGGACACCCTTGCGGATATGGACGAGGCGATTGCGCGCCGCGCCTTGGACCGGTGATCGGACTGGACGCCAAATGCCCTGGCCGGCTTTCTCATGCTGGACGACCCGTGCCAAGGAGCCTGAGCCTGCGCGGGTTGGTGAAGTAAACACCGCGCCCCATGGACGGAAAACCGTGTCGGCGGAGGGGCGCCGACGGAGGGGGCGCCCGGCGATGCCGCGCGTTGATGCGTTCCGTGCCTGCGCTAGGTATCCAAGTTGGATAAAGGAGTTTTGTATTATGAATAAGATGATTGCCACCTTGGTCGCCGGTACCATGATTATGCCGACCATCGCATCGGCCCAGGACGGTGGTGCGATGAATGCGGCGATTAGCCGTTCGGTCTGCGGCGCAGATGTCCGTCCGATGTCTGCAGATTATGTTGATATCCAAGGCGTCACCCACCTCAAGGTCACATGCCCACGCGGCGCTGTACCCTCCACCGGTTCGGAGGGTGTGTTGGGCACCTCCACGCTGACTCCCACCGCCGCGACCGGTCTCGGATTGGGGTTTCTGGGTTTGGGTCTGATCTTTTCCAACGATGATGAAAACGGCACCACCACAACTACCACAAACAATTAATCCGGTGGGCCTTTCGGGGCCGGGTGGGACGAGATCTGGGCGGGCGGCCTGCGGGCCGCCTGCCTTTTTTGTGGGCCCAAGCCGGGAGCGGAAAGGTTGTTCTGGGAACAACCGTCCAGATTGGTTGCCGAACGTGCCAAGGCTCATGCACGATGACGGCCGGCGCTGATACGCTCGCGCTCGGACAGGAGCCCGGGGTCAAGACTCTTCCATGTCACGCCTCAATCCGGCCAGGATGCCCGATTGAGGCGTGACATGGCGGAGATAGTGCCGGTTTTTCGCCGGTCCGACAATAGACGTGATAATGGAACCTTATCGTGTGTAATGAAGCGAGTTGGATACAGCCGCCAGTGCTATTCATTAAGCGTATATTTTGCACATCATGCAGATAGTATGGCATTATTCTTGGAGAATTTTGAGAAGCCGGGGGGCGCCATGCGGGGTCATTTCGAACGTCACGTGCCGGCGGACAACATGGCGCGGTTCTATCACCTGGAAAGGCATTGTCAGGTTGTTGGCGCAGAAGCGGCAGGGTAGTTGTCTGTGATGCTGAACATCGAAGATTTGTCCCGGATCAAAGGCTTCCGATTTCCTCGAAGCGTCATTGGCTACGCCGTATGGGTCTACCATCGGTTTGCCCTGAGCCTGCGCGACGTCGAGGACCTCCTGGCCGAACGCGGCATCTGCGTTTCGTACGAGACGATCCGGGATTGGGTGAACCGGTTTGGCCATCAAATTGCCGCCAAGATCCGGCGTGACCGCCCGCGACCGGTCGACAAGTGGCATCTTGATGAAGTCGTGATCCGGATCAAAGGCCGGAGCCACTGGCTTTGGCGGGCTGTCAATGAGCGTTCAAAACTGACCCGGTTTCAGCGTTTGATTTTGACCCGTCGTTCAGAGGGCAAAGCCCCCAGACGGGCCGCCCTCATATAGCGAGTCCGTCTGGGGGCTTTGCTTGC
>NZ_SMFP01000037.1 GCF_004348975.1 Antarcticimicrobium sediminis
CCGTGGGCCGTTTTGACCGGTGGGAAGTTCGCGCTATCTAGCCTCATTGCCCCGCTGCGCTGGACGGCAGGTCTGCTGCCGAATTTCGGGGCTGCACTCGCTAGGTTCACTGGGTTTCGTCAGGGTGCATCGGCTGAAATCACGCGCTTGTCCACCCATGTAGGTCAGAAGTCTAAGCTTATGCAGCGCAATCTTTCACGTATTCGGTGGGGCGCGTTTTCCGCAGGTGCAATGACCTTTCTTGCCATGCGCAGCATTCCAGACAACCCAGATGAGCGCGAAAAATGGCAGGCTGGGAATGTGCGCAAGATGGACGGCACATTTCGATCAATGCCCGTCATTGGTAATCTGATGTCAGCCTACGAGTGGGGGTTTGAAAAGGTGCACGGCGCGCCGCCTCCTGCGCCGGTCGAGTATTTGCCAGATGCACAGCGTGGTGCTGCGCGGGTAGTGGATGAATTTTCCGGGAGCGACAATCTTCCGACTCCTGATAGGTTGAATGATCTTCGGGACGCGGCGGATGCACTGCGGTTCAAGATTGCTGCTGCGCGTGACGAACTTGATGCTATGGATGCGCCCGCCGATGCCTATGATCTTGGTTCGCAGGATTATCAGGAGAAGAAAGCAGAGCTTGATGCGCAGGTGTCGGATCTTGCTGCGGTCGAGCGGCAGCTTGAAGACAACGAGGCCGCGGCGTCATCCCTATCGGCGGCATTGCAGGTGTTGTCCGGAACCGCCGTCGCGCCGGAAATCAGCACGGAGTCCATCGACCGGGCACTGGAGCGCGTCCGGCAACTGTCATCCGAGTTGCGCAATATGTCTTCTGCAGGGACCGGCGATACGCCATCGCCAAAGCCTGCTGGTGCGCGCGCCGGTGGTGGTCCGGTTCGCACGGGGCTGCCTTACTTGGTGAATGAAAATACAGCGCGTTCGGAGTGGTTTGTTCCGTCGCAATCTGGCGGTATCCTGAACGTGTCGCAGGCGCAGTCGGCATTCCGATCCTACCTAGGGTCAGTGGCCACCGGCAATGCCAACCGCAACCCGGGTCTGGTGCGGCTTCATCGCGGAGCACAGGGGCTTCGGGCGGCAAGCCTAGCGGTGCTGGCGACATCTGCGCTTGCGGCACCAGCGGCGGCGCAACCCGCGCAGGCGGGTTCTGCCGGGAATGCAGGCAGGGGCGATGTGCGCGTGGAAATCAACGGCGGGATCAACATTCAGGTTCCGTCCAGCATTTCCGACCCGGAGGCGATCGCGGATCTTGTGTCTGACCGTATTGGGCAGCGTGTCGCGGCCACGATGTCGGCCAGCTTTTCAGACTAGGGGGTAACATGTCTGGACCTATGACCATGGCCTTGGGGCCCTTCATGTTCCGTGCCCATGGCTTCGGCTACACCGGGGTTGGGCGCAAGCTGGATACCACATGGGCTGAAATCGAAACAGCGGGGCGGTTGAACGCCCTGCAGTGGACCGGCCCGCGCAGCGAGGTAGTGACCATCAACGGGGTGCTGTTTCCGCAGGAATTCGGTGGCGCGGCCACCCTGGAGGGGGTGCGGCTGGCCGCGAAATCCGGGCTGCCGCTGATGCTAGTGTCCCTGGGAGGCAAGGTGTTCGGAAGTCACGCTGTCCAGAAGATCGATGAAGACCGCGCGTTTCATGATCGCAATGGCGCCCCCGGCCGTAATGCCTTCTCGATCGAGGTGAAGCGCATTGGCTCTGGGTTCTCGTTGCTGTCTCTGCTGGGGTTGATCTGATGGCGAGCATTTACGTGACCAAGGTCGGGGATGCATTGGACCTGATTTGCCAGCGTGAGTACGGGGCACAGGCGGGCGCGGTCGAGCAAGTTCTGGAGGCAAACCCGCACATCAAGGATGTGGCCCACCGGTTGCCGGTTGGTGCTGAAATCACCCTGCCGGACATGGTGGTGCAGGCCCAGTCCGGCCAGGCATTGAAGCTGTGGGATTAGGTGTAGAACGAAACGCCCACAATGAAGCAGATCAAGGCCAGCATCAAAGAACCGGTGGTCGTCCAGAGCGATTTCCACGATGGGCCTTTGACCAGAACCGAGACGACTTCGATGCCTGCGGATAGCAGGAACAGAACGGCAAGCCCCATTGCCCCGTAATACACCACCATTTCCGAAACTCCGTGTTGGTAAACTCCGGACATAATATGACGCATCCGCAAATCCTTGTCACGGTCGATGGCCTGCCGGTATCCGGCGCATTCTTCGACCGGCTGGTCAGCCTGACCATCACTGACCGCGAAGGCATCCGGTCGGATACGCTGGACCTGGTGTTCAACGATGCCCCGCCACATTTCCAGTCGCCCCGGCGCGGCGCGGTTGTCATGGTCACCATCCTGAGCGGTGTCGGCGGTTTCGTCGGGGCCTATGTGGTCGACCGGGTGGAGTTCTCCTGTCTGCCCTATACCATCACGGTCAAGGGGCATTCGGCTGACCTTCGGTCTGAAATGAAGGCGAACAAGACCAAGCATTGGGATGACGCCTCGGTGAAGGACATCGTGGCGGAAAAGGCCGGCGACTATGGGCTGGAGGCGAAGATCTCCGATGCGGTGTCGGGGTACGTCTATGAGTGGATCGGCCAGCAGGATGAATCCGACCTGCATTTCCTCGAGCGCCTAGCGGAGCGTCACGGGGCGCTGTTCACCATCAAGAATGGCTCCCTGCTGTGGCTGGAGCGCGGCACCGGTAAGACGGCGGGCGGCACCGCAATCCCGCCGGCGGTGGTGCTGATGCCGTCCATCATCGAGGGGTCTTGCCGGATGTCGGAGACCGATGTGGACCGATTCGCCAAGGTCAAGGCATATTGGCAGGACCGCAAAGGCGCGAAGCGGCAGGAAGTCGTGGTGGACGCGGACCCGGAGGCTAGCGGCGAACATGTGCTACGTGACCCATACAGTTCGAGGGAAGAGGCCGAATCTGCCGCCAGGGCTGCGGCCCGCGAAATGATGCGTGGGCTAGTTGAAACATCCTGTTCAATCATCGGGCGCCCCGCGCTGATGGCAGGCCAGCCGGTCATTTATGCTGGCGTTCGACCGCTGGTCGACGGCCGGGAATTCATCCTTGAAACCGTGCGGCACAGCTTCACAAAATCCGGCGGTCTGCGTACCGCCTTCACCGGAAAACTGAAGGCTGGATGACAGCAAAGGGGGCAAAATGGTTGATCCGGAAGCGGGCCTGATCGAGGCCGTCAGCAATGCGATCGGAGGGGCCGCGACAACACTGGTCGCGGCGTTCATCGGCAGGGCAATGTTCCACGCCGGAGAGGTTCGCGCGAAGCGGCGCAACCTGTTCTCCTTCGATCTGATCTGGGAAGTTCCCCTGGCCATAGGCATGGCGATGATCGGTGACGCGCTTGGGGACTACATGGAGTTGGACAACACGGTCAGGGTCGGTCTGATCGCGGTTCTGTCCTACCTCGGGCCGCGTGGTGCCGCCGCACTGTTCGAGCGGTGGATTGCCCGCAAGGGCTGACTTCGCTTTCTGACGTTCACAACTATGGAGGCGGCAATGGCTGCTGATGCTGTTCAGGCGTCCCTGAACGGGCGCTTTACCTATCATGCAGACAAGGGCGAAAGCTGGCGCATCATGAGGGATCAAGGGCCCGTGACGGGGGACTGCGAAGATTATTCACTGACACTGATCTGGCTCTATGAGGGGCGGTCGATGCTGCGCTTTTGGTGGGCACTGATCACCTTCAGATACGTGCTTTGGTTTTGTCTGTCGCCGTCCGGTGACGGCCACGCCGTGGTCTGGTGTCGGGGGCGCGGCTGGACCGACAACATCCAGCGACGGCTAGTGTCGCGGGGCGACCTGAAAGCCATGGGCTACCGTCTGCGCATACCCTACCTGGTCCCGCTGGTCGCGCTGAAGTTCCTTCTGCGCCCGCTGCTGCGGCGTATCTGATGTGCGGCAATGTTAAAGAAAGATGAATGAGGAAAGCAATGTTTGATAAAAACTGGCGGGCCATCGTAATACGGTCTTATACCGCCTGGGCCTTCTACGCACTTGCGGCCATCACACTGGCCCCAGATATCATCTACATGGTATCCGGACGTGATACGAACCCGACCATCTGGGCTATGCTCCAAATCTGGGTCATCGCGCTTGGCGTCATCGGCAGGTTGGTATTGCAACCACGCGAAGGCGCACTTCGACGGCGGCTGATTATCGGGGTTGTTTTCTTCGGCACCTTCATCTTGGCGGCGCAGGCCATGGCGCAGACGACAGAACGGGCCACCATGCAGGTCTTGGTTCCGTTGGTTGTCAAGTGGGAAGGTGAGCATCGCTGCGTGGACGCCCCGGACCTACATTGCGCATACCGTGACATTGTGGGAAACCCGACGCTTTGTTTCGGGGAGACCGATGGTGTCAGCATGGGGGATCGGGCCACAGATGCCGAGTGTCTCCGCCTGCTGAAGCACCGTCTGGCTAGGGATTTCCGGGCTGGGCTGCATCGATACTTTTCCCAGAGCACGCGTACCAACCGCCTAACGCCCCATCGGGACGCGGCCTATGTGTCGCTGGCCTATAATGTCGGAATTCAAGGTACAGGCCGGTCCACCGCAACACGTCGCTTGAATGGCGGTGACATCGCGGGCGGTTGTGCTGCGTTAGGCTGGTGGAACAAGGCCGGCGGCCGTGTCGTGCGTGGCCTGGTCAACCGTCGCGCCCAAGAAACGGCCCTTTGCTTGCAGGGGCTTTGATGGTCTGGCGCTATGTCTGGCGAATTCTGTCCAGCCGGGGCGGCCTATCGGTCATCATCTGCGCCCTTCTATGGGGTTGGCATGTACATGATAGAACACAGGCGGTCAGCACGGCCCGCGCCGGGTTCGTCCGTGAAACAGAGGTGGCCGCAGTTCGTGCCGAACTGGATATAGTGCGCCGCCAGATGGTGGCGGCGGATGTGGCAAACAGGACCCTACAGGAAAAAGTACAGGTCGCTGAAGATGCAGGCATGCGCTTCTCCGAAGAGCTGGAGGCATTCGAGCGTGATACCAAGGTCAACCCTGATGGCGTTGTGGATGCCGATCTTTTGCGGCGGCTGCGGGCAAACTGACATTAACCGCTTGCGGGATGCTGGAACATCGATCGGCCAGGAGCGGGCGGAAATGAGGCTTCCGGACCTGCCGAGTGACTGCCGCAGCATGTCCCATAGCGACGTCCGCACCGGTGACCGCCTTGATGTGGCGGTCCTGAAGTCCGATGCCGCCCTTGCGCGCCAGAACGCCAGAACCGTGCGCTGTGCAGATTGGTATGATCACCTGCAGGAGGGGCTTAGCACGGATGGCCCTCAGTGATTTAGGTCCGGGCACATCGCCCTTGCGATGGCGGGTCGGAACCAAGTCCGCGCCCGATCTCCACCGAATAGGCCTACCGGGTTTACGTATGGGTGGGCCTTTTTCATTTGTGGTGGCGGCCCGCTTGCCGCCGCCAACTATCTGCCGGCCCTACGCCGACCAACTGACATAGCTTGACCAGGATGAAACGTAGGCCGAAGCGGTCACCACCGCGTTCCGGGCACATCCTGCCTTGATCGCAGCGGTGGGTGCAGGGCGGGCATTGGCGTGGCATGGTCTGTTCCTCCTGTGGGTTAGTTGGATTTAGGACCGGCGCTGCCCTAGAGGCAGCCCAGCGTCTCGATACCGATCGACGATGCGCGCGCCGAAATCCTTCAGCTCCTCGTTGGCGGCCAGCGCTTCCTGATCCTCGCAGCCGAAGCCGTGATAGAAGCCTGTGCTGGCTCCAGCGAAATAGGCATCCTCGATCGCTAGTCGCTGCGCATCAGGCAACTCCTTCGGATCTCCGACGCCGTATTGTGCGGCGAGGAAGCTGCGGAACCTGTCATCAAAAAACTTCGCCATAGTGCCCCCTTGGTTTCACTGGCCTGTCGCTATCCGTAGGATGAAAGTGCGCACTAGTCAACACGTGTGCGCACATGTGTTGACGTTGCTTTAAGTGTGCGCTAGGGGTAAGAGCCATGAACATGGCCCGCGTAAACAAACCCGTGAACACGACCCTGCCACCCGATCTCCTAGCGGAATTGGATGCATGGACTGCTGCTCAACCAGTTCCACCGTCCCGTTCGGCGGTGATCGTCGCCGCGCTCCGCCAGTTCCTAGCGGCGCAAAAAGGTGCCGTGCAAGAAAGTGATGGAGCATCGTCTGACACAGGTGGGTGTTAAGAAGGTGTCAGATAATTCCATCAAATGGGGATATGTGCTGGCTGCGCCTGGGCGCCCTTCTCGCAAAGATCAGATCGCTTATCTGGTCGCATCTGGCATATCAGACGACGAGTTCGGTCCGATCTGGGAGGACAGAATTATTCGCGGATCAACGCGCCCACAGTCTCAGCTTGTGGGCCGCAATGATCTCCTGCTTGCTGTTTTACCTGGCGATGAAATTCACGCACATTCCGAGTTCTGCGCTGCGCTGTCAAAGAGTGACGCGCGTTGGCTGCTCGATGCGACTGCCGATCGCGGCGTTCACTTGGTGGTCGGGGGCGTGGCGGTTCAGACGAAGGTTGCGGCTGAGGCGTTTGCGGCGGAGGTAGCGCGCAGGCAAAATGTGTTTCATGCCTCTGAGAGCCGCCGTACTGGAAAGAAGCGCAAGCGCAAAAATGTTGCTGAGGTTCAGGGACCGCCGCTTCCAGGGCGCCGCCCATGCGTCTACCGTCATTTCGACGCGATCGGGGCGTTGCTATATGTTGGGGCCTGCATCAACCACCATACGCGCGATCTGCATCATAAGAGCCAATCTGACTGGTGGCCTCAGAGCGCCAGTGTCCAGGTGGAGTATCATCCAACCATGCGAGAGGCGCTGGCGGCAGAGCGGGTAGCCATATACTTCGAGAAGCCGGCTCACAACAAGCGCGTAGTGGAGCCGCACACAGGGGCGTTCATTGAACAGGCGGCGCGGCTGGTGGAGGAAGTGAGCCCGGAAATGTCGGCGCGCATCCTCGCGATTGCGACCTGATCGCAGCGCCTTGGACCGTCACTGCGGGGTCCGATGAGTATCTGGTAGAGGCGCTATGCACATGCCTGAATGCGCGCGTCATCGGCTTACCAGAGGAAAAACCACACGGCAGAAGGGCGTGGTCACTTCAGGTCGATGGGTGGGTGAAGGTTATTGACCTATCGGTCATGCCGAGAGTCTGAAAAAGGAGGCGACCATGGAGGCAATCATAGGCGGAATGATGGGCGCGGTGGTCGTGCTGCTTCTGGTCGCTTGGTATCAAGACGGGATCTGATGTGGAGCAGGGCATGTATCGACCGACAGACGACGAAGCAGCAGCGATGATCGCCAGCCTATCTCCTGAGGCGCGGGCGGCTTGGGATGCGGTCATGCCGCTGATCGGTGACGACAGCAACAGGTTCATTGCATCCCTGATCGAGGCCGCATGCGTCACCGCCATTGCGTCCGGTTGCGATCCGGCTGCGTTTTCTGCCGGTGTGAAAACGATCTGGGATGATCGGACGCAGGCATTCATGGCGCCGATCCAGTAAGCCAAGGGCGGCATGGTGCCCTGCGGCGAAATCCGTGCAGGGCACTTTTCAGATTTATCGTTTTAAATCAGCGGTATAGTTTAGACGTGGTAGGCCCGGCAGG
>NZ_SMFP01000038.1 GCF_004348975.1 Antarcticimicrobium sediminis
GGCTGAGCCCGCCGACGCCGTCCATGCCCGAGGGCAGGATCATGCCGTGCCAGTGAACGGTCGTGTGTTCCGGCAGCTTGTTGGTCACGTAAATGCGAACCCGGTCGCCTTCGACCGCCTCGATCGTGGGGCCTGTCGACTGTCCGTTATAGCCCCACAGATGCGCGATCATGCCGTCCGCCAACTCGCGCTCCACCGGTTCAGCAACGAGGTGAAACTCCTTGACCCCATTGTTCATTCGGTGGGGCAAGGTCCAGCCGTTCAAAGTCACGACGGGCGTGTAGTCAGGCCCCGTTGATGGCCGTGGCGTGATCGCCGTAGCGGCCGTGTCCATCTGGGCCGCTTCAGGCAGACCCATATTCGTGGTCTTGCCCCATGCCTGGGAGGAAACGAGCGCGGCCCCCGCGGCGCCGACCCCGAGTAGTTGACGTCTGTTCATCATGTCATCTTCCTTTCAGTGTCCTGCGCCGCCACCGGCGGCAAGTGTTGTGCCTTCTGATGCGGCACTGCCGCTGCCTGAGCCACCGCCGTAGATCGCGGCAGTCAGATCAGCCTGAGCCATGAAAAATTCACGCTTTGCATTGGCAGATTCGAGCGATGCGCCGAGTTTTTCTCGTGCGTCCGCCAGCAGCTCGAATGTGTTGGTGATCATGCCGTTGTAGGACAGCAGCCCCTCCTCCTCGACGGTGTTGCGCAGTGGCACCAGAACGTCGCGGTAGTGGCGCGCGATCTTGTAGGACGCGTGATAGGCGGCCTCGGCGCCGCGCGCTTCCGAGCGCACATTGACAGCCTTTTCGGCGAGCACATTGGCCGCCTGTAGATAGGCCAGTTCTGCCTTTCGCATCCGGGCCTCACCGGTGTCGAAGATCGGAATGGCAAACTCCAATTCGATCTGCGGTGTCGTTTCAGTGCTCGTCCCGCCAGTCACCGCCTCGCGCTCGGCCTCAAAGCCAGCGATGAGTTCAAGATCCGTTACCAGCCGGGTCCGGTCTGTCAGCCCGAACGCCGCCGCCTGCGCCTCAAGGCCCAGCTTGGCCACGCGCAGATCAAATCGATTTTGCAAGGCCCTGCCTTCGACGTTGGTGATCCGCCCCACAGAACGTGGCAAGGCGGGCAAGGCGTCGGGCACATAGTAATCCACGTCCGCCCCCCACAGCCCCATCAGCTGGGTCAGATCTTCCTTGGCGCGGATAGCATTCAGCCGTGCCCGCGCCAGCTGCCCTGCCAGTTCAGCGTTGAAGGCCTGTTCCCGCGCCTGGCCCGCCTTGTTCAGCGCGCCTGTTTCACCCAGCTTGCGCGCCAGTTCGGATCCGGCATCGGATGTGGCCTTGGCCCGTTTGAGATAACTTGCGGTTTCGAAGGCAGCGACCGCATTGATCCAGGCCTGCCGCGTCTGATTGGCCAGGGTGAGCGTGTCGTTTACCGCTGTCAGCTGTGCCGCGCGGAAATTGACATCCGCCAATGCGACCCGCTGTTTGCGGGTCTTGGCATCCAGAATATTGGTCGCGATCATGCTTTCGATCGCGCGATACGCGCCCAGTTCGGCGGCCCCGATGCCTAATACTCCGATCGAGACGATCGGGTTTTCGGGCGTCGCCTGTTGCCATGCATCGGTGGCTGACAGCCCAACATTCGCGTATGCGGCCTGCAAGCCCCTGTTGTTGAGCAAGGCAACCTGAACGGCGGTATCCGCCGAAATCGTCTTGCGCTGCACCATGGCGCGCACTTCGCGGCTCAAGGCTTCGTTTTCCGCCTGAGTTTGCGCAAATGCCGTTCGCTTTCCGATCACCGCCGCGGTCTGGCTCGCCACATTGGCAAACCCTGCCTTGGGCTCGGTGTAGGTTCCCGGAATCGCGCTGGCGCAAGCGCCAAGGATCAACGGAAAACCAACGACAAGAGGGAGGTTCCTGACGCGCATCAATTGCCCTCCGACTGTTCTTGGTTGACCGAGCGCCAGTCGCGCGGGCCGGTGGGGCCGCGATAGGTGTATCCTGCCAAGGGGTCTTGATATTTGATCGGTGAGGATACTGCCGTGTTGGTGACCGCATGTTGTGCTGTCACATTCGGCAGTGGCGCCGGCTCGTAGGCACATGCGCCGAGTGCGAGGGCAGACGCCCCCACAAATGGGTGAAATTTCATGTTGGTAACCTGACTGATATACATCGGGTTCGCGCACGGACATGCGCGAAGCGAAAACCCTGCTAAGGGCCTTGGATCAGATCAGATATTGGGGAGGTCGCAGAAAACCGGACGGTTTGATCGAAGCTGTGCGGCCATGAAGCATCAGGTATTTGCTACGCGTGGCATGAGCAACAAATGCGGCTCCGGGTTCGGTGAGAACGCCCGAAACGCAGATGCCGCTGCAACACTGGCCAGTCCCCTGATCCTCATGATCCGCTTTGGAAGCAGAGCCGCTTTTGTCATGCTTGGAAATCAGGGAGGTAGCGCCATGCGCATGTTCGACAACCGTGTGATCGGCGCTGACTGACGCGACCTGCTGGTTGCTGTGCATGCCTGATGCAGCGTGGGCTGTCGAAGGTGGCAAGAACACCAATGCGCAAGTGATCACAAGGTAAGAGAGCGCCTTGAGACATGCAAAAAGGGGTGTCTTGGACTGCATACTTTGTGTTTGGGGAAAACAAGGACACCTGTCAATCCATTGGAGGGTGAGAGGCTCCAACATTTTCGTGATACCATCAAAGCCGAGCAACCCTGCGCCGATCAGTTCTATGCCTGTCTTGGAACCAACCGGAGTTGCGCCAAGGTCGAGACTGTCGCGAAAGGCCATTTCACCGACGTGAGGGTGACAACCCTACGCTTCGCGGCCCTTGGAAAAGGGAGTAGCATGGGTGATCAGGTGTTTCAGTCCATGAAAGGCTGCTTTTGCCTCCCAGAGTCCAGACCCGAGCACCTGCGGCGAATGCCGGCTTTCCGCCCTTCCTGCCGGCGCGCCGCCTCATGCTGCGCCGAACACGAATGTCGTGGAAGGGCTGCAAGCCGCCTTTCTCCGCAGGCAGCGTGAACGTCTGAGAAGCGCAAAAGCTGCCGATGCAAAGTCACGTCGGCCGGAAGGGGGGGGCGAGGGCGCGAAAGGCCAAGTGAGGACGTCACACGCCAGCCCGATGACCAACTGTCCGTCATCAAGGCGCCAGCAGCCACGCCGATGAAACGTTCATACATCTAAGAGCGCCGCAAATGCGCTGTGAGGCTGCACAACATCTGCCAAGGCATACCCGTCAAGCGTGGCAAAGAACGCCTCTTGCGCTTGGGCGAGCGGGCCCCTCAACCCGCAAGCGGGCAGGATTAGGCAGGATTTGTTTGTCCCGAAACACTCCACCACCGGGTCATCGCGTTTCATCGCCCGGACCACGTCGCCTATGCTGATCAGGTCAGCGCGGCGCCCAAGGGTCAGCCCGCCATTGCGCCCGCGCTCGGAACGGGCAAAGCCTTCAGCAACAAGCTGTGTCGCGACCTTGGCAAGGTGATGTTCTGACAGGTCATAAAGCAATGCGATCTGCGATGTCGGGACACGCGCGGGTGCCCGCACGGCCAGTGTCATCAGAATCCGCAGGGCGTAGTCGGTAAATTTGTCCAGCTGCATGTCGCTATATTTAGCATTTGAAATGCGCAATTAACAGTGCTACATAATGCGCATTATAAATACCATAAAAGGGAGATTCTCATGACAATTACCGAAGCCTTCCTGTGGCCAGGTACCAAAGTCTGCGAAAAAGCGGGCGTCGATCCGGAGGGGGAGGCAGGATTGCTGCGCTGGATGGTCAACACGCTTGTCTATTTGGTGCTTAGCCTGATCGTCGTCTGGATTTTCGTGGTTTGAATATCCCGCCGCGCCTTCCGGTCACTGCGGCTCAAATTCAAACGATCGTGGCAAAGTTCTACGACCGCGTGCGCGTTGACCCTGTGCTTGGGCCGGTCTTTGCAGCCCATGTGGAAGACTGGCCGCCGCACGAGGCAAAGATCAAGCGGTTCTGGCGCAACGCGCTTTTTCTGGAGCGGTGTTATCACGGCAATCCGATGCAGTTTCATGCGGCTGCGGCCGACGTCAAAAGGGACCACTTTGCGGTTTGGCTCTCACTCTTTGATGCTGTCCTTGAACAGGAACTGCCGAAGCCCCTTGGATCTGTCACGCTTTTATGCCGCTTCCGGTGGCATTGCGGCAAACGACCGGTTTCGTCGAAAGCCTGTTGCGCCTAGTCTGACTCGACTGGGCTGTGCCTGAACCCAGCACCCTTTCGCGCGGCCAAAAGACGCTGCCCATGAACATCCCCTATCGCGGCTACAGGGGCTGGCGCTCCACTTCTTGACCTTCTTTGTGGCATCGCTTTGCGTGCAAAGACCGTCGTCACTTTGTCCCACAGAGAGTACATTACGCCGGTTAATGTACTCTCTGTGGGACAAAAACGGTGGTCTATTCGATGCTGCAGCGCATTGAGTGTGAAACAGCGTCGAAGTGTGACCCCTATCTGGATCCGGATAAATGATCTGAAATCAAAACGCTTTTTAGCGTTTTTTGGGGGTCTCTATCGACGCCGATGGAGACCCCGCTAAGCAATTTGAGGGCTCCGCACCAGCCGCGCTTGCCCTGGACGGCGAACCCAACTACCAAAATCCAACCCGAAGCCTCTCGTTATGAACGAGGGACCAATGGGGGCCGGTTCGCAAGGTTGCGCTCAGGTTCATCCTGCGGTTCGACGGAAACGCTTCATCGAAAACACTGAAATCTGGAGATCGACATGGCGACCACTGGCAAGCAACTGTTCACGACGTTGGAAGCGGACGGAACGCTCAGCGTAGCGATCGAGGACGTAACCTTTCCCGAACCGACCGGAAACCAGGTCCTTGTGAAGATGGAGGCAGCGCCGATAAACCCGTCGGACCTCGCTATCCTGGTCGGCGCAGCGGATATGGAAAACGCCAGCTATTCGCCGGGCAAGTTCATCGCGAAGATGCCCGAGCCTTTTAATTTGGGCTCCAAGGCGCGTCACGGCCTTAAGCTCCCTGCTGGGAACGAAGGCGCGGGCACGGTGGTCGCGGCCGGCGACAGTGACGCCGCCAAGGCGCTGATGGGACAGCGCGTCTCTTGTGTGCCGGGCAATGCCTACAGCCAATATTGTATCGCCGACGCCGCCATGTGCCTACCACTGGGCGATCATTCGGCCGAGGATGGTGCCAGCGCCTTCGTCAATCCGATGACTGCTCTGGGCTTCGCCGAGAATGCGAAGATGGACGGGCAGGACGCGATCCTTCACACGGTCGGGGCGTCAAACCTTGGCCAGATGCTGACCCGCATCTGCCAGGAGGATGGTCTCGGTCTGGTGAATATCGTTCGCAAGGACAGCCAAGTCGATCTGCTCAAAGAGCTTGGGTCCACGCATGTCGTCAATTCTTCGAAAGACGACTTCATGGATCAGCTACGCTCCGCGATCGACGACACCGGCGCCTTTTACGGCTTCGACCCGATCGGCGGTGGCCGTTCGGTCGACAAAGCCTTCAAGGCGATGGAGCAGGTCGCGGTGAGCCAGATGACTGAGTATTCGCGCTATGGCTCGAACCAGCCGAAGCGTATGTTCATCTACGGACGGTTGGACACCGGCTCAACGACCCTGTCGCCGAGCTACGGCTTCGGCTGGACGCTCTCGGGATGGCTGCTGTTTCCCTTTCTACAATCGGCAGGAAACGACACCGTCAGCCGCATGCGCCAGCGCGTGCGCGAAAATCTCACGACCACCTTCGCCAGCCACTACAAGAAGCGCGTCAATCTCGACGAGATGCTGACCAAGGAGGCCGTGACCGATTACCGTGCGATGAAGACAGGGGAGAAATACCTCGTGACCCCCTGGTCGTAATAGCGCGTCGCCGGAGCAGCCCCGCTCGGATCAGGGCTGCTCCGGCTTCGGATAGACCGGCAGATGCGGCAGCAGGACGCGGCCCGGCTTTCCTTGGGCAAAGAATGGCGTGTTCACCATGCCTGGATGCAGGCGAGTCACACGACCATCTGCCTCGCCAAGTTCCATGCCGAGATTATCGGCTTACCCCCGGATGAACCACTTGGTTGCTGAATAGACTACCCCCAGATCGCCCCCTGCGAAGCCTGAGATCCTATCAGAACCGTATGTTGATCTGGGAGAGCGCATACCTATGTCATTGCGACGGAAACTCGCCGCCGCAGGTGAAAACCTCGACATCCATACCTTCTCAGCTTCGTGCTCTGGGTTGATGGACTTCATACTGACCGAAGAGCAGCGCATCCTGCGCGATACCCTTAGCCGTTTCATGCAGACCGGGCCGCGAGACACCGATCTGGCCGAACGCTGGCGGGCGCCGGCAGAGCTGGGCGCGCTGGGAATCGGATTCCCCGAGGATCAGGGCGGTCTGGGCGGCGGCCCTCGCGAGATGGAACTGGTGTTGGAGGCCGCCGGCGAAAGCCGCCGGACCGAACCGCTGATCGATGCCCTGGCCATGCCGGGCGCGTCGCTGGTCCGGATCGACCCCGACCGCGTGGCCGAGCTTGGCACCGGCGCGACGATCACCGTTGCGGGTTTTGCCGAAGAGGGGGACCCGGTGGGGCTTTCTCCCGGCGTGGAACTGCGCCACGGCGCTCTGTTCGGACGCAAGACGCTTGTACCGGGCGGCGCTTGTGCCGCGCGCGCATTGGTTTCGGCACGGGACGGCGATCGTTTGGTTTTGGCGGAGGTCGCGTTGGACGGCAATCCGACCCAACCGATGATGGATGGGCAGGACGGGCTTCGCCTGCGCTTCGACGGGACTCCCGCCATCGTTCTGGCCGAGGGTGAGGACGCGGAGGCGGCGATACGGGCGGGCTGCGCATCGCGCTGAGGAAAGGGTCACATGGCTCAAATCTCAGTGGAAATTATCCGTGTATCCGGCTCACTTCTGCGTGGAAATCTACACGAAGCCTTCAAAAATCCCATACTCCGCCCTATTGCACTGGCGCTTTCCGGCATTTTTGACAGCTTCGGTTATCTTCGATATTTTACGCGAAAAGTGTGGAATTGATCGCAGGGCGTCACAACCAGCGAGTGATCTTCACCTGGTTCGAAATACCAAAAATGGTTGTACTTTGGCATCCAGAAAAGCTACGCGACAGGCTTGCCGGTCGTGTCTCGAATCTGGTGGAAATTCTCCGGCGGCGTCCTCCGGGCATGGGGATTTGGGCCTGATCAAGCCGCGAGGTCAAGGCTGATCGGGGCGATGGGCTGAGCCAGGGTTTCCCAG
>NZ_SMFP01000039.1 GCF_004348975.1 Antarcticimicrobium sediminis
GAAACCGGTCGCTTGGCGCAGCGGCAGCCCGAGGAGGGCCTTGAGGGTGAGGCAGGCCTGGATCGCAGCGTCGCTATAGGTCTGCTGACGGCCGCGACGCCCCGACGGAATGGCTTCCCACTGCATCGAGGGATCGAACCAAACGGTCAGTGATCCGCGCTGCCTCAGCGCCTGATTGTAGCTTTGCCAGTTGGTGGTCTTGTAGGTCGTCTTCGGAGGTCTGCTCATACCTTCCGGCTACTACATTGGATTCACGAGGTGAATCCCTAACCCCGCCTTTGCGCAACAACGCCGCCGTCAGGACTGTGTCCTTCTTAAACGCAATATACATCGGCGAGAACGGTATGCTCACCGGATTCTTCGCCCGGCTGCCCTGGTTTTCTGCGGCCAGCAGTCAGGGTAGCCGGGCGAGGTTGTCGG
The DNA here is from genome assembly GCF_004348975.1 of Antarcticimicrobium sediminis. Lineage (GTDB taxonomy): Bacteria > Pseudomonadota > Alphaproteobacteria > Rhodobacterales > Rhodobacteraceae > Antarcticimicrobium > Antarcticimicrobium sediminis. Next base: position 421 of record NZ_SMFP01000039.1, read on the forward strand.
CGGACATCGGCGGGATGAAGCTGGCGCGCACCCACTCAAGGCCACGATAGACCGCCCCCTTGCTACCGCACCAATCAGGTTCCCCCGAAGATGGCGACTAAATCATATCCTCGATGACGCGGCCAAGTTCGTCCAGTAACGCAGTACATTCCCGTGGTCCACTTCCGCGTTTCAATCGAGGGGATGAAGCACCCGATGAAGAAAATCCCGTGTGCGAGGCTCTTTCGGGTCGCGAAGGACAGCTTGTGCTGTCCCTTCCTCGACGATTGCACCGCCTTCGAGAAAAAGCACCCTGTCGGCCACCTCTCGCGCGAAGCCCATCTCGTGCGTCACCACGACCATGGTCATACCTTCCTCGGCCACTTGCCTCATGACGCCGAGCACATCGCCCACGAGTTCTGGGCCACCCCAGACTGCGGAAAGCCATGTCGGTTCGACGGCTATTTCAGCACCCTATTGGGGGGCAAGAATGGATCATCCGTGACCAATTTGATCCTACGATGTGGAACGGCCGTTCCCACGCACCGCAGCGCTTCGTCGATCAGGCTATAGACCTCGTCCCGGCAATCGATATCGCGATCAAAGCGCGACAGCCAGTAGCGCACGGCATAGGTGATCCCGCCTTCCTCATAGGCCAGGATCTTCACATCGGGCGCCGGGTTTTTCTGGATAAGCTTCGCCTCCTGCAGGGCATGCAGGATCAGGCGCCGCGCCTCTTCCACGGGCAAGGCATGATCAAGCGTCAATGTGACCTGCGCCCGATATTGTGGCTTGGGAGCGGAATAGTTCGTGATCCGTTGCCGTGCGATCTGGCTGTTGGGCAGGATCATGTAGGTCGCATCCCGCGTCAGGATCCGCGTCGTCCGCCACCCGATCTCGATGACCCGGCCACGCGCCAAGGTGTCTATGTCGATCCAGTCACCGATGCGAAACGGCCCTTCGATTCCCAATGCCACCCCCGACAGCGTGTCCGCCACCACGTTGCGAATGGCAAACCCCAGCATTGCGAGGATAAGACCCGACCCCGCCAGCGCGCCCAGGGCCCCTTGCCCCAGGTAGAGCGACACCGTCGCCGTAAATGCGACAAGAAAGAGCGCCGCAGCGATCAGATCCTTGAGCAGGCGTGGATAAGGCCGTGAGCGTGCCGCAGCCTGATCGAGCGCCAAGGCCAAGATCCGGCTGATCAGCCAAGCCGCCGCGAAATAGGCCAGCGCCGTCAACGCGAGGTCGAAGTGCGCGTTGTCAAACGCGACCCCCGCCAAACCCGTCCCAAACAGGATCAACCCGAAAGACAGCGCAGCAAGGAGCGTTGGCCAGATGAGACGTTTTGCATGCTGTTTCGCGGTCATGGCCTTCGCCCTCCCGTCATCGCCTTGCCGGACCGGTATCGCCCCGCCACGGCACAGGAGGGGCAGCCCCCCGCATGGGCACGCGGAATCGACATATTGCAGAGGCTGCATTTCAATTCGCGGCCCCCCGCGGATCGCGCGATCGGTTCATGACAGAAGGGACATCGGTGGAGCGCGGCGCGCGGCAGGGCTTCGTTGCAACTGTTGCAGCGCTCACGGAGGGGATAAAGTGTCATGGAACTTGCTCCGAAAATCAGAAAGGTGCTGATGGCAGGCGGCATTGCCCGGAGAAAGCGCCAGACGGTTTACGTCATGGATCCCCCCCTCCGGGCCCGACATGTGCTGTCGGTTCGCCCTTTTCTGTGCGCGTCATTCTCAATTCGCCTCGGGGTCGTCGGCAGCGGCCTGTTCAACCCGGGTCACCGTCAGCATCCGGCGTTGGTTGTCGCGTGTGTCCCAGTAAAACGAGTCCCCTTCAGACAGACCAAGAAGCGCCACGCCGATCGGCGTCATCAGCGAAATCCGATTGCGCGCGATGTCGGCCTGCTCGGGGTAAACCAGCGTCACGCGCCGCTCCTGTCCGGTGGTGCCATCAATGTAACTGGCGGTGCTGCCAATCCCGATGGCGGTCGTCGGCATCTTTTGCGCCTTCACGATGCGCGCACGCCCAAGCTCGCTCAAAAGACGGTCCGCCAAGGCGGGATTGCGCTGCATCGCGCCCTCCGCCAAGGCTTCGATATGGGTAAGGTCGTCGGCATTGATCACGATCTTGGGGTGGCGCATACGGCGTTTTCGGGTGGGATCGCTCATGTGGATTGTCATTTGGAAAGCTTCCTTGTCTGGACGGGAAATCATTTGAGAGTGACAAAACTTGTGTCTCGGTCACGGATCTCGGTCACGGGCCGCGGGCTCAGCCTGGATGGGTCACACTCAGGACAGAAAGGGTGCCAATCGTTCCGTCTTCATGCAGCAAGGGCGCGCGTTGCCCGGTCCGCATCCCGATCAGCGTTGCCCCCAGCAGCGAGGAAACCGGGATCACGCCGCTGGCCCCTCCCGATCTGGCCCGGTGAACGAGTAGCCCGCTCGAGGCAGGTTTTTGGTCAACGGAATAGGCGACCTGACAGCCCCCGGTCACGAGATCACCGGCATAGACATTGTCGACCGGTTCCAGCGTCATCAGCTTGTGCAACAGGACATGGGACAACAAGAGCGACGCGGGGCGCCCTGTGCTTTCGCACTGGTTCAGGTGGTGTTGCAGCTGCCGATAATCCGCTTCCGGCAAGATCGACCATTTATGCGACCGCGCCTTGGGGCCAAGGGTGTTCGCGGAACTGGGTAAACGGGTATGGTGAATGCTGGACATGATTTCCCCTCGGACGACAGAGCGCCACGCGTTTGGTTCTGGACTGTGAGGAGGCCCCGGGGGGTGTGCCAGGCGCGAACGCGCCTAAACCGCCCGAGGAAAGGGGCGGTTCAGCAGTAGAAATCGGAAATGATCTGCATGTTCCAACATGCCCATAAAATTAGCATTGGATTCTGACAAGTCAATCGCTGCGGGAAGCGCCAGCGGTTCAATAGGCAATCGTACGCCAACGACGCTCGCATCGGTGTCCCCATATAGAAGGGCCGAAATATTCGCACCGCCGCCATTCGGCTGGTAAAAATAGCTGCGCTATGCATGAATGGCAGGTCTGCAGCAGTCGCGGTGCGTTGTTCAACAGCCAAGCAAAGGCCGGCCCGAAGTTTTCACATTTACCCGTTTTCAAAGACAGCCTGTGCGTCTTCGACATCGACGTCGATGTCGTGGGAGCGGGCTATGCTGTCCATATTGGTGTGACCGAGGGGGCTCTGATGATGTGGAATAAACGCTCGACGGAGATGCCGTTATCGGGCTGGATCATCACGTTGGGCCAGATGATTTGCCATTAACTTAGCTCTGCGAACCCTTGTGCAATCGCTTGAAATGGGAGGCCCATGGACGCGAAACGGGTTGGAAAGCTTCGCGCAGCAGTGAAAACCGACAAGTCGCTCCAGGCTGAGGGGAAATCGACATCCTGACCTTGGAGCAGTGTGGAAAGCAGCCGACCGGCGTCAGCGATCTGGTCCCGCGTCTGTCCTACCCCCACTTGCCTGACAATCCCCAGCGAGGCCATTCCAAGTGTACAGGCGCGCGCCCTCCAGCCGAGCCCGACAAGGATGCCATCGCGAATGGCAAGGTCCAGTGTCATCATGCTACCGCACACCGGGCTGCGGCAGGTCACAGTAACATCCGGCGCCTCTAAGCGGCGATCAGCGCGCACCCGGGCGGAAAATTCCCGGATGCGCGGTTGATAGAGCGCGGTCAATGCCGCGTCGCTGTCGGCCATGCTCAGGCCTCGTCGGCCCCGGCCGCAGTCTGGCGGCCCAGCACGGCAAGGAATTGCAGCACGAAATGCATCCCGCGGCGCACGTCCTCGTCGCCGACGGTGCGCAACAGGCCAAGCCGTGATGGCACCGGCTGATGCGCCGCCTGATTGGCAGCGAACCGCGCTGCGTTCGACAGCATCCAGGCATTGCTCACGACATCCTCGTAAGTTGCCATCATCTTCTGGATCATCGCATCATCGGCCATGTCCACGCCGTCCGAGGCAAGCGACAGCAGATCGATGACATTGTGCAGCCTGCGCCCCTGAATCAGGGGTGCCAGTTTGTTGGCCAGATCGACGAGCCCGGCCTCGGTGGCCGCGTCGGCAAAGGCGCTGTCCTGGTTGATACGTTCGAGAAGCGGAGTGTCCGCTCCGGTTGCAGTGGGGTTCGCCATGGCGTCCTCCTGTTCCATGATGTGAGAGATCAGACGATGCCGCGCGCGACAGACCAGTAGATGCCGCGGTTGAAGGCCTTGCGCAGGAGCCCACCAACCTTGGTGGGCGGCGTTGGATGCACGTCTTCGTCGTAGTTGTACCAAAGCGGCATACCTGCTTCGAGACCCATCTGGGCGACGGCCTGAACCTTGCCGTCATAGGCATCGACGGTCCGACCCAGCCGCAGGTCACCCGCGATATTGTTCGCGATGACAGGCGATTGGTTGTGGCACGACCCACCCGCCTTGGAGATCGGCAGATCCACCGTGTCGCCCATCACATAGGCATTGGGAAAGCCGTCAAGTTGCAGCGTTTCACGATTGGTGGGCAGCCAGCCTTCGTTGTTGGGCGCCTGCGACACGCCGCTTTCCAACACCGCGTCAACGGCACGGATGGGCGGCGTGGACATGAGAATGTCGAAATCCTGCTCCTCTCCTTCGGCGGAGATCGCGATCTTTTTCTCGGCGTCGACCTTGGCCAGAGTGAAGCCGCGCTCATACTTGATGCCACGCTCCTCAAATATCGGGGGGAGAACGGAACAGACCTCTTCCTGCAGGAAGAGACAGTTACGTAGCAATTGCGAGACAGTGGGATAGGTATATACGATTTCGATCTGATCGCGGATGCCCTTGCGGCGCAGATATTCGTCGAGCATCAGCGTCGTTTCCATCGGCGCGATGCCACATTGGTGCGGAACATTCGGCGTTTCTGGGAAGTTCACAGTGATGAAAACCCGGCCCTTCTCCAGTTTGCGCAGCTTTTCCGATAGTTGGCGCGCCGGGTCGTATTGATAGAAATAGTCCCCCGCTTCCTTCAGCCCCTCGATCCGTTCGGGCGCCGGCAGGCATCCGGTGGAGACGACGATGTAGTCGTATCCGATCGTCTTGCCGCTGGCGGTCTTGACCGTGGAGCCGGCGAAGTCGAACGCGGTAACCTTGTCGACCTGAAAGTCGATTTCAGGACGCAGCAGCGTTTGCTGTTTGCGCCGCAACTCGCCCTGAAAAAACATGTCAAAGGCGACGTACATGAACGCCGGCTTGTAATAATGCCACGGGCTGTCCGACAGCATGGTGACCTTGACCTTGCCGGCGGAAACCTCGGGATACATCTTGCTGACGATGTTGTTCGCGGTCATCGTGCCGCCGATCCCGCCGCCAACGACGAGTATATGTTTTTGCATAATGCCTCCTCCTGCATATGGCGATTTTCCAATGGGGGAAGATGGAGCCTCCACTGGCTGCGCCTGAACTGCTTATCAAATGCGACCAATTTCCCCTTGTAGCCAAGCGGCAACCTTTCCAATCTGGAAAGGGGCGCCGGTGCTGGCGCGGGGAGGAACGGGAAAAAATGGCGGACGGAGACGACAGCGAACAGGCGCGCGCAGCCCTGCGAACCGAGGTTCAAGGCCAGATCATCGAGTGCCTGAACCGGTTTTACGCGATGGAAACGGGGATGTGGGGCAGCCCGGTGGACTGCTTGATCATCCGGACCGTCGTGCAAGGCAGGATACAGGGAAAGCTTTATGACCTCTCCGCCCTCTCCGAGGTTCTGGGCCTTCCTATCAGCACACTGCACCGCAAGATTGGCACCTTGGTGAAAAGCGGCTACCTACGGCGCGAGCCACGCGGAAAATCCGTCTATATTGCGCCAACAGAGATTACCAATATCGAACTGGACAAGTCATTTGAATCCATGGTCGCGACGTTGCGCCGCTTGTACAATGGCGACTTGGATATCGAAATGAAGGCCATATGCGGCATTGATTGCGCCACTTGAAAAGCTGGACCTGTCGCGCTTTTGTGCCGCTCCAAGTGCTCGTAAAGCGACTTGGTAACTCGCGTCAGGATCCACTACTTCCCATACTTTGGACAGGAGGTGGCGTAATTTCAGCGACTCGTCACTGCAGCTGATCATGTTGATCGATATCGTTTTTCTCCCAATAGACCGGCGCTGACGACCGGTCGCCAAGAGCTAAGTGTGGGCGCGGGTGGATCATCGTCGCCTCCCGAACTGGCTTGCCAACTCAGCCGCCGTCTCCTCGCCCTTAAAAGCTCCCAGCGCTACCTTCGCCTTGAACTCGGGCGCGTGCTGCTTGCGTTCCGACATCTTTGATCTCCTTCTCGCCGAAGATCAGAAAACTACAATTCATAGCTTATGTCAGTGTCCGAATTTAGGGGGGCAGATCACGTTTCGTCCTTTGTCCCGATGTCGCCAGCGCGATCCAACAACGCCTGCGCCATCAAGAAAAGGACATCGACCGATTGGCTTGTCGCGATCTCGCCGCGCCGCAGGTTCTGACGCAGGGCAATACCGTCAAAGGACAGCATGAGTGCATGGGTCAGCGCCTCGCGCTGAACCTGATCAGAGTCCGGCAGCGTGCGCCCGATCAGGTGATGGATCCGCGATAGTGTCCACAAAAGCAATTCGGGTGTGTAGTCGTCGCCGGGCTTGGCGGTTGCGAGCGCCTGCACCAGCGTCAGCGTCTGGCCCGAGCGATCAGCTGCAATTGTGAACAGGCATGCAAAATTGACCCCGTAGCGGGGTGATCGGCGTCCAAAAATGACCCCCTTACACTGATGTGGATAATGCCCCCGAGGCTATCGGGGAGCACAGTGTGGGATGTTGGT
>NZ_SMFP01000004.1 GCF_004348975.1 Antarcticimicrobium sediminis
GCTCCTTGATCATCCCGATAATCTGCGCCTCGGTGAAACGGCTTTTTCGCATTCGTCTGCTCCTTCAAGGTTGGGCAGACTCTACATCATGGTGAGGGATTTCGCGGGGGGCAGGTCAAACTCCACAATCATCTGTTCACGCATCCGGTTATCAAGCGGGGCTTGCGCCAAAATCGGAACGGATACAGGGCCGAGACCGACACTGTCCAGCAGATCGTCCCCCAAGGCCGCGACCGCGGTTTGGTTGCCGTGCCCATAGCCCCACTCGTTTACGATATACGACGCCGATTCAGGCTCCATCCAGGCGTTCAGGAAATCATACATCAGGTCTTCAGAGTTAGGACCATCAACCACGTTCACATAGCCACAGAACCATGACGAAGACCCCTCTGTGGCCTCACGGTTGATGGTGACAGGGACGCCTTCACCGGCCAGTGTCGTCGGAGTTTCATTCCATGCCCATGCAACGGTCACTTCGCCCGTTGTCATCAATTGCGCCAGCTCAGCCCCATCTGCCCAGTATGTCACAACATTCGGATGCGCTTTGCGCAGCCAGGCAGAGGCGGCTTCAAATTGCGCCTGCGTCGCTTGGGTCCAATCGGTTACACCTGTCGCCAGGAACGCCAGCGCATAGACGTCGTCGACATTGTTGGGCAGAGAGATGCGGCCAGCGAATTCCGGGTCAAGAAAGACCTGCAGACTGTCCATTTTCGACGCATCAACCAGATCGGTGCGATAGACCAAGGACGTTGTGCCCCAGTCCGTTGGCAGCATGTAGTATTCGCCATCAATTGCGAAGGATTCCTTGACCGCGTTCACGTCATCCCAACGGTCGATGCGCGATATGTCCAGAGGCTCGATCAAACCGGCCAAGTGCCATTTTGAGACGGATTGCGAGCACGGGTGTGCGACATCGACTTGAAAGCCTGACCGCAGTTTCTGAAACGCTTCTTCTTCCTCGCCGAAAAACGAATAGTTCGGCGTGCCTCCGTGTTTCGCGACATAGGCGCCGATAAAACCGGGGTCCTCATAGCCAGACCAATCCAGAACAATCAGCTCTTGTGCAGCGGCAAAGGTGGGGATGGCCGCGACAGCCATGGCCGTTGTCAGTCGTTTCAGTGTGCTTTGCATGGTTTTCTCCGGTGTTGGTTCAGGTTTGTTCGAGCAGGAGAACAGCAGAGGCATTCTCCCAACCGATGCGGACTTTTTGCCCAACTTCTTTGATTTCGCGGTTTGTGGTGTTGCGCATCGACACGACGACAGGTGTGTCGGACCCGTCAAACTTGACGTCGTAGTAGGTCAGCTCTCCGCGGTACTCGACGTCGGTCACGATGGCGGGGTTTTCCTTGGGGTAGGCACTTTCCCCGTCATCCAGCACTGTCATCAACTCGGGCCGCACACCCGCGCAGTATTTGTTGCCCCCATGGGTATCCGCCTCGGGGCCCAGCGGGATTTCGGCGACACCCAATCCTTCGATCCGTGTCGTCACGATACCGCCCTTCAGGCCAAGAATCTCTGCCTTGAGGATATTCATTGCCCCGAAAAACTCGGCCACGCGCTTTGACGCCGGGCGCTTGTAAAGCGCCTGAGGTGTATCGAGTTGTGCGATTTCCCCCTCGAACATCACCGCGACACGGTCCGACATTGTCAGCGCTTCTTCCTGATCGTGCGTGACCAGAACGAATGTGATCCCGAGGCTGCGTTGCAAATGGCGCAGTTCCGACTGCATTTCTTCGCGCAGTTTGCGGTCCAGCGCAGAGAGCGGTTCATCCAGCAGCAAGACCTTGGGTTTGAGGATCAGCGCCCGCGCCAAGGCGACACGCTGTCGTTGCCCGCCTGACAACGCATGCGCGGCGCGTTCGCCATAGCCGGCAAGCCCCACTTTTCCCAGGGCCTCGGTGACCATCTCAGTCGTTCGGGTTTTGCCCAGCCGCTGTGCCCGCAACCCATAGGCAACGTTTTGCGCCACACTCATATGGGGGAAAATGGCATAGCTTTGAAACACCATATTGGTGGGCCGCTTGTTCGGAGGCACCCCCGCCATGGATTGCCCACCAATCACGACGCTGCCGGAATCGATCCCTTCAAAGCCGGCGATCGTGCGCAGCAAGGTGGTCTTGCCGCTGCCCGATGGTCCGAGCAGGGAAAAGAACTCGCCCTCTTTTATATGGCAGGTCACGTCGCGCAGGGCGTGATAGCTGCCGTAGTGCTTTTCGATATTGGAAAGTTCGATCATCGCCCTACCACGCCCCGCTGGTGTCGTGTTGACCAAGCCGCCGCACGCTGCGCCGTCTTAGAACTTCGGAGAGTGTCAGTAGCCCGATCGAGAGCAGCAACAAAAGCGTACCAAGGGCCATAACACTCGGGATTCTTTGGGGGAAACGAAGCTGTGACCAGATGTAGACGGGCAGCGTCGGTTCTGTCCCCGACAGGAAAAAGGCGATCACGAATTCATCCAGTGAAATGGTGAAAGCGATCAGCAGGCTGGAGGTCACACCGGGCATGATCAGCGGCAATGTGATCCTGCGGAACGTGTCAAAGCGGGTTTCGCCCAGATCAAGCGACGCTTCTTCCAGGCTCGGATCAAGTTGTTGGAAGGATGAGCGCAGGATGGCAATCGCGAACGGCGTGCAGATCAGCGTATGCCCCATGATGATGGTATAGATCGACAGCTTGAGGCCGGCCAAAAGCACGACAGTCAGCAAGGACACCCCGATAATGATTTCGGGCAAGAACATCGGCACCATGATCACGCCGATCATCAGGCCCTTGCCCGGAAACTTGTACCTGACTGTTGCCGAGGTCGCGAGCAGTGCGAGGCAGGTCGCCAGCACGGAACTGGCGGCCGCGATGATCAAACTGTTCAGGGCCGCACCGCGCAATTCGTCCGCTTCGGTCAGGGAATAAAACCACTCAAAGGTAAAGCCCGACAAGGGAAACGCGATGATGCTGCTGTCGTTGAAGGCAAAGATCGGCAAAAGCAGCGTCGGCGCATAGAGAAACAGGGTAAACACGATCATGAACGTCGTGAGAATGCGCTTGCTCATGCTGCACCCTCCGACGTCAGATAGCGGCGGTTGAGCCAGACAAAAATACCCGCAACGCTCGTCACCAGAAGCAGCGCGGAAAGTGCCAGAGCAGCCCCCAAAGGCGCATTATTGGCGTTCTTGAACTGAACCTCGATCATGTTGGCGATCATCAGACCGCTCGGTCCCCCGACCAGTTTAGGGGTCACGTAGTCGCCGATCGTGGGGACAAAGACGATCAGCGTCGCCGCCACGACACCGGGCATCGACAGCGGCAGGGTGATGCGGATGAACCGCCAAAAAGGCGTGTCGCCGAGATCTTGCGCGGCCTCGAGATAGGCACGGTTCACCTTTTCCATCACCACGAAAATGGGAAGCACCGCAAAGGGCAACCAAGCGTGGCTGAGCGTCACAACGACGGCCAGTTGATTGTACAAAATGAAATCCAGCGGCTGATCAATCAGCCCAAGTCCCATGAGCGAGCCATTGATCACCCCGTTGAACCCAAGGATCACCTTCCACAGGAAAATCCGCATCAGATACGAGGTCCAGAACGGAATGGTGATCAGGAATATCAGCAATGCCTTGCGGTTGTTGGGCGCAACAAAGGACATGTAATAAGCCGCCGGATAGGCAAGGCAGACCGTCACCAGCGTGACGATGATCGAAATCTTGAGCGAGCGGAGCATCAGGGTCCGGTAGATCGGATCGGTCCATGCCTCGACAAAGTTATCGAGGGTCGGTGTGCGATCCAGGGTCAGAAAGTCTTGTGTCCAGACGCTCATCGCCAACAGGATCATCAGCGGCGCGGCCAGCAACAGGATTGAGAACGCGAAAGGGATACTGATCAGAGACAATCCGCGCCGCGCGTCGGGGTCCAGTTGCATCTGCCGCACTATTTGGCCGCCTGCTGTAGCGGGACCGCAATTTGAACAAGGGCGCGTGTCATGGCTTCGATCCCCTCCGTCACGTCCTGATAGGTCCTGTTTTCAGAGCGGGTAAAGTCAAGGAACAGCATGTTCGCGTTGTTAAAAAGAGTGGCGCCAAAGACCTCGCAGTCGACATCGTCGCGCAACAGGCCGCGGGCCTGCACGGCCTTGGTCAAATCGACAACCTGTTCGCTCAGGACGCGATCCGACCGCCGAAGACGGCGCGCCTCGGCTGATGTGACATCAGCAAAGGAAATCGCGAAACCTTTCCGCCAAAGGGCCTTGTTCAACAACATGGATTGCGGGGCAAAATACTGAAGGAGAAACGCGCAGAATATGTCTGCAGCAGGGGCATCGAAGTCTGGCACAAAGGCCCGACCAATGTCTTCCAGCCGCTCGTTCTCGATCGCGATCAAGGTCATCAGGATTTCGTTTTTGCCCGGGAAATAGTTGTAGAGCGTCCCCACAGACACCTTCACCGCTTCGGCAATCTTCTCTGCTTTCACATGCTCGAAACCGTCGCGCCCGAAAAGGTCGGCGGCGGTGTCCAGTATCAACTGCGTGCGTTCGGCTTTTTGTTGTTCACGTAGTCCCATGAGTGGGTTGTAGGCAGGCAGACTCCCAAAATCAACAAATATTGTAGTTGAGTCTAAATTTATAATTGACTACAAAATAATCACCCAGTGCCACCATCGGGTGGATCGGCCCTTTGCTGCGGCAACCTCCACTTTCTTCTAAAGGACAAGAGCATGACTGACGGATCAGATACCCTGCAGGACATCGACAAGACCGACCGTCATTTTTTGCACCCTTGGCAGGATGTGGTCTCGATCGGAGAAGACGACTGGACCGTGCTTGAGACCAGTTCCGGCATTTATGTGAAGGACGTCGAGGGCAACAAGCTGATCGACGGCCCCGGCGGTATGTGGTGCGTAAACGTCGGCCATGGACGCCGCGAAATCATCGACGCCGTGACCAAGCAGATCAGCGAGCTGAGCTATTTCTCTCCGTGGTCGATGGCCGCGTCGGTCACGACACAACTGGCCGAACGGATCGCCGGCATAGCGCCCGGGGATCTGAACAACGTGTTCTTCACGACCGGCGGATCAACAGCCGTCGATTCGGCGTTGCGGTTTGTTTTCTTTTACAACAATTGCCTTGGGCGCCCCGACAAGAAACAGATCATTGCACGGGTGAACGGCTATCACGGCAGCACCTACTTGAGCAGCAGTGTGTCGGGCAAGGAACGCGAAAAGGCCAACATGGATATGCTCCCGAATCTGGTGCATTTCGTCTCCAGCCCCAAGCCGAAGGACCGCGCCAAAGGCCTGTCGCTAGAGGCGTTCTGCGACGAGAAAATCGCCGAGCTTGAGGCCAAGATCCTTGAGGTTGGTGCCGACAAGATCGGTGCCTTCATCGCCGAGCCCATCATGGGATCGGGCGGTGTTGTGGTTCCACCAAAGGGGTATTTCAAGCGCTGCCACGCCCTGTGCAAGAAACACGATATCCTGTTCATCGCTGACGAGGTCGTCACATCCTTCGGGCGTCTGGGGCACTATTTCGCCTCCGAAGATGTATTCGGCGTGGTGCCGGACATGATCACGACCGCCAAGGGCCTGACCTCGGGCTATCTGCCGATGGGTGCGCTACTGATTTCGGACCGTCTGATGGAGGACATCAGCCAGACCAGTAACGAGCCGCGCGGTTTCACATCCGGCTTCACCTATTCCGGCCACCCCGTTTCCGCAGCCTGCGCCATGGCCAACATCGATATCTTTGAGAATGACAACCTGCTCGAACATGTACGCGAGGTAGCGCCCTACTTCGCCGATGCCATGAACTCCTTGAGCGATCTGCCGGAAGTGACCGACATCCGCGTCATGGGATTGATGGCTGGCATCGAATGCGAGCTTGACGCCAGCACCCCCGATGAAGACCGCGACTGCGCATTCACGTTGAAGGTCGATGCGATCTGTCAAGACCTGGGGTTGCTTGTGCGTCCGATCTACAACGCCTGCGTGATGTCGCCCCCGTTGACCATAACCAAGCCTGAAATTGACAAGATGGTATCCATCCTGCGGGCCGGGATCGTGCAAGCCGCCAAGGGTTGAGGAGACCTCCTGCGTTGTCGTTGTCCCGGCAATCCTCGCCGAGGTGACGATCTCAAGTTAATCCTCATCACGCCGGAAACGCCTGCGCTTCACCCCGGGAAGTTTACCACGCCTCGCAGACCCCGAATAAGACGCGTCGCAAGCGACGTCGCTAAACGCGTGTCTTGGATCAACGTCACAAGCTCAGGCAGGCGGTGCGGATGGCGTGGTTTCACTGGATGCATTGCGCCGAAGGACCAGACGGTGGTCCTTCGCAAGAGGGATAGGGAGATCTACGAAGTTCGCGAAGAAGACGACCGCAGGCGCGTCGCGGGCCCCCATGCGACGCGCCTGAATGCGGAGCCAACCGCCGATTTCGTTCCGGGCGAACACACTCGAATATCCCAGAGCATGAAGCGTCATGCAATATGACGGGTGAACAACTGCGCCGCGCAGGAAATACGGCAAAGAGATCAGCCAAAATCGCCGGCTAAGAGCTGCGCCGGAAGGGGGGCATGTCTGGCTCAAAGCCCAGAGGCCGCGACATGCCGAGACGACTCAGTTGTCGTAATACCCCTTGGTATAAGCACCGTAGTACGAGCCGTACTTGCCACCATAGCCGTAGCGTTTCATCCGCTTTGGATCAATGTGGTCAAGGACAAGGCCAGACACGCCCAATCCCAGCATCGAAAACTGATTAAGCCCCTCGGCCACCTGACTTTTTGTCGTCTTGTCCCAGAGCACCGAATACAGGATGGCATCGACGGACTGCGCAATGACACGTGCGTCAGGCACAACGAGAACGGGCGGGGTGTCGATGATCACCACATCGTATTTGTCGCGCGCCTGCGTTATGAAGTGGTGAAAGCGTTCAGACGAGAAAAGGTCGGCGGCGTTGATCGAGGATTTCTCCCCAATGAGAATATCAAACCCCAGTTCCTCGTTTTTGTACACGACATCTTCCAGTTCTGCCTCTCCTGCAATGACCGAAAGCAGCCCCTGTTTCTGATGGATGTCGAAGTACTGGTTAAAGACGCGGCGTCTGATGTCACCCTCGACCAGCAAGACCCGTTTCCCCATCCCGCTCAGATTCAGCGACAAGGAAATGGAGAGGGTCGTCTTCCCCTCACCGGGCAGGGAGGACGTAAGCATGATCGTTTTCGGCGGATTGTCGACGTTGGACAGCAACAAGGAGGTTCGAAGGTTGCGGATCGCTTCAGACGCAACCGAGGTTGGCTTGCTGCGCAGGTAAGCGATGATGTCTGCTCTGCTTCGGCCCGGGATAAGCGGGATTTGCCCCATGACGGCGAACCCGGTTTTCTCTTCCAGTTCTGCGGCTGTCCGGAAGGTGTTCTGGGTCATTTCCCGGGCAAGAACGCCGCCGCAGCCGACAAACAGACCAAGGAACAAGCCCAGGGCCAAGATCTGAGCCTTTTTCGGCGCCGATGGTTGCTTTGGGGCGATCGCAGCAGACAATAGCCGGCTGTCCGCCTGCTGAATGCCTTCCTGCACTGTCGTCTCCTTCAGGCGCGTCAGGAAGTGTTCGTATAGAAGCCGATTGGCTTCCGCCTCCCGCTGCAACTGTTCCACACGCACAAACTCGCCAGATTGCGCATTGAGTTGCTGCTCTTGCTCGGTGATCGAGGTCTCAAGGACGCGTTCCTGTGCCATGGCGCGACCAAGGTCGATCTCGATACGCTGAACAAGTTGGCGAATGCGCAGATCAAAGCTGTCTTCGGCCCCCTGACGTCCGGCCTTGATTTCGCCCAGTAGTCGGTTAAGCGCTGGATCAGCGGCCGCATTGGCCAACGATGTGCGGTCATTGCTTTCGAGGGCTTGTTTCAATACGGCAAGCTTGCCCTCCAGAATAGCACGGGAACTTTGAACCTCTCCCAGACGCGTCCGGCGGTCTTTCACTTGAAGGTTTAAGGCTTCGAGGGCTTCCGGGCTGACCAACTCAGAGCTTGCTCGAAATGCTTTCAGGTCGGCGGCGGATTTCTCGACCGTTTTCTGTAGCTCTGCGACCCGAATCGAAAGCCATTCGGTGGCCTGCCGGGTCTTTTCGAATTTTACCTCGAGCTGGTCCTCGATGTAGACGTCGGCGAGTGTATTTGCGATGGCTGCGGACTTTTGTGGTGACGTGGTTTGGGCCGAGATGGCAAAGATGTAGCTGTTTCTCGGATTGGAAACTGACACCATTTTTTTCAACGTGTCGATCGCATTATTGAAGATTTCTTCGTCGGTCTTTTCGCGGGGCGCTGGCTGATCCCCGTTCCCAAACAGGGACTTGATCCCGGTTCTTACAAGGGCGATCACTGACCCCAATGAAAACCCCGGATCCTCTCGAAGCGCCGCGTTGAAATCGGGATCTGCGGTCAAATCCAACCGGTTTACTACGCGCCCGAGCAAGGTCCGAGAGATCAAGACTTCCAACTCGGTATTGATCGTGCCCTGATCGGTGGACAGACCTGAAACGACGTCTTCCAAGTTGGAGACGCTGGACTGACGGTTCTCCAACGCGACTGTCGCCTCGGCCGTGTAGATCGGGACCGCAGCACTGAAAGCTTGATACCCGGCCAAGGCAACGCTGCACACCATTGCCAGAACGATCCAGAGCTTGCCGCGCCAAAGCGTTGCCAAGAGCGCCAGAATGTTGATTTCATCATCGGCCAGATCGCTCTGTTGCGCAGTCTGTCTTTGCGGGGGAGTATGGAAATCAGAGGTCAGTTTCATAGTCCAAATACTGTCATTATGAGATGATTGTGTGTACTGGGGGGGTAATGAAAAGCCAATGCAAAACGCGGGCATACATTCATATAGTTAAGATTCGGCTGATAAAGGCATCGAACAGCGTACGGGGTTTAGGGCACCGTGTGATACATGCTATGCCTCACCTGCGATATCAACAGCACTTCATGAGTTGCGGTGCACGAGAAGGAACTTGGTAAAGAGATGATGCTCAAGAACGTCCTTTCTGCGGTCCGTAAACGACAGTCGCCGCCGCAGCAGATGCCTGTGCTTCAGCCGGGCCAGCGCCTGTGCGTCGTGGGGGACGTGCACGGGCGGATCGATCTTCTGGACACCTTGTTTGATCATATTGACACTAAGGCCGCACAGTATGGCGGTATCGATAAACTGGTTTTACTTGGTGACTACATTGACCGCGGGGAGGCCTCCGCTGAGGTGCTGCAACGTCTTTTTGTGTTGTGCAGGGACTGGCCGGATCAGGTGGTTTGCCTGAAAGGGAACCACGAACAGATGCTCTTGGATTTCCTTGATGACCCGGAAAGAGCCGGCCGCGCCTGGTTGCGCATCGGCGGGCTTCAAACGCTGGCGAGCTTTGGCGTCGGACACGTCAGCGAGACTTCCTCTGCGCAGGCGCTCACCGTTGCGCGGGACCGCCTTATTCAGAAGCTCCCCGACGGCATCGAAAGCTGGTTGCGCGCCCTTCCCCTGACGTTCCAGTCTGGTAACCTCTGCGCAGTCCACGCCGCTTTGGACCCATTGCTTGCGGTGCAGGATCAGCCTGACAAAAATCTGCTTTGGGGGTGTCGTCAGTTCCGGCAAGTGATGCGTGCCGACGGGATTTGGGTGATCCACGGACATACGATCGTCGATGACCCCGAAGCGCGAGACGGCGTCATTTCCGTTGATACCGGTGCCTATGCGACGAACCAGCTATCCGCCGCAATCATTGATCCGTCCGGCGATATCGTTTTCGTCCAGAGCGGCAATACACAGCGCTGACCATCCACTCTGATCAGTTGAGGCTTTTGGCGCTCGGGCAGCGATGGCGCATACCGCCTGAGCGGGCGTCAAACCCAAGTGACCCGGATGTCTTGAGGCAACGTGACGCCCCGAAGTCAGACCGGTCGATGTGCGCCAAGGTGGGGTTCTGTGGATGGCCCGCTCAGCTTTCAAACTGCGTGCGGTCCAGTTCGTTGGCGCATTGCTGCAGCACGCTTAAATAATGGGCACGATTCTCATTCCCCCTCAGGACTGCGACCGGCGCCGAGATGCCGATGACCGTCTTTGCCGTCATCGGGGATCCGACGGGGACGGCCAGCCCGGTTATCCCGGCTTCGAATTCATTGGTGACGATGGCGAACCCCTGGCGGCGCGCTGTTTCGATTTCCCGCCGGATGAGGGGGCGGTCCATGATGCTGTCGTGGGTATAAGCCCGCAGGCTTCCATTCTTGACCCGGTCGGAAACGAAACTGTCGTCGCGCGACGCCAGCAGCATGCGCCCGATCGCCGTCTGCAACAGCGATAGGCGGCTTCCCACCGTGAAGCCGAAAGAGATATTCGATCCGGCCAGGATGGACTTTGCGATGTAAACCGCTTCGGTCTCTGCCACGCCGGCGAGCGATATCTCTGCTGACATTTCCTCGGAATAGCGATTCAGAATCGGTTGAACCACGACGCCAACCCCATTGCCGCGCATGTAGCTTCCGGAAAGTGTCAGTATCTTGGGCGTCAGGCTGAAGGTTTTGCCCGTTTTTTCAACATATCCGAAGTCGACCAATGTGATGACGAGCCGTCGTACAGCCGCGCGGTCAAGCTCGGTCAACTTGCCAATCTCGGCCAGTGTGAGGCGGGGCGTGGCATCGTCGAATGCGGACAGTACCTTCAAGCCTTTGAGGAAGGTCGAAGAAATGTCGCTTCTGCGGTACCAGTTTTCCTCGTCGCTCATCAGCTTCTCCCGGCCGGTCATAGGTCACGGCTTTGTATCGTTTCGCGGCCTCGATGATAAGGCGCATGGCTCGTCTGGATATCCAAACATTAAGTTGACTATATGAACATTCGTGCAATTAATGAACGCAAAATTGATCGACCATCCAGTCAGGGGCAAGAAATGAAAACCTTCGTCAGACCTCTCGTGGCATGCTTGGCAGGACGCCCACCGCACATGCTCAGAAAAGCCCCCGTTCAGCACTTTAAGGCAAAGGATACCCGACATGATCAGCAAACAACTGAATGACACGCTCACCTTGACCGGCCCCGGAACCGATGCGGGCGAGGTCATGCGGCGGTATTGGCAACCTGCCGCCTTGACGGATGAACTGGCGGGGAAACGCCCCGTTGTCCCGGTCAGACTGCTGGGCGAGGATCTGGTGCTGTTCCGCGACAGTGACGGCGAACTGGGCCTGATCGGACGCGGCTGTCCGCACCGAGGGGCTGACATGTGCTATGGTCGGCTAGAGGACAACGGGCTGCGCTGTCCGTTCCATGGCTGGCATTTCGACCGGACCGGCCAATGCGTCGAACAGCCGGGCGAGCCCGAGGGCAGCCGGATGTATGAGAAGATCAAGACCACCGCCTATCCCGTCATCGAAAAGAACGGAATCATCTTTGCCTATATGGGCCCGGGCGAACCGCCAGCGTTCCCGAATTTTGACTGTTTCCGTGCCCCCGAAACCCATGTCTTTGCCTTCAAGGGGCTGTGGGACTGCAACTGGCTGCAAGCGATGGAAGTGGGCATCGATCCGGCGCATGCCTCGTTCCTGCACCGTTTCCTGCAGGACGAAGACCCCGCTGACAGCTACGGCAAGCAATTTCGCGATAAGGCTGCGGATACCGACATTCCGATGACCAAGCTGCTGCGCGACTATCCCCGGCCGGACATCACGGTCGAGGAAACCGATTACGGCATG
Source organism: Antarcticimicrobium sediminis (assembly GCF_004348975.1). GTDB lineage: Bacteria > Pseudomonadota > Alphaproteobacteria > Rhodobacterales > Rhodobacteraceae > Antarcticimicrobium > Antarcticimicrobium sediminis. The sequence continues at coordinate 11,700 of NZ_SMFP01000004.1, forward strand.
CGGATCATTGCCCTGCGCCATCTGGACAATGGCAAGACCCACGTCCGCATCACCAACCAGATCTTCCCCGAGGCGATCTCGATCCCGATGAGCCGCGAGATGATCATTACCCAATGGCACGTGCCGATCGACGACGAACATTGCTATTGGTATTCGATGTTCACCAGCTTCGACAAACCCGTGAACAAAGAGCTGATGCGCGCCCAACGCCTGAAAGAGCACCGCTTGCCGGACTATGCGCCGATCAGAAACAAGAGCAACGGCTATGGCTTCGATCCGGACGAGCAGATGCACGAGACCTATACCGGGATGGGCCTTGATATCAACGTGCACGACCAGTGGGCTGTCGAAAGCCCCGGCGCGATCTTTGATCGGACCAAGGAGCATCTGGGCAAGACGGACGTTGCGCTTATCAAGTATCGCCGCATGTTGCGGGCCGCAATTGCCAGCGTCAAAGAGGGCAACCTTGAAAACCTGCCGATGATTGGCGGTGTCGATCCGGCCACCATCTTCGGTCCGATCTCCAACGATACCATCGGGGACAAGGACAACTGGCAGGACGCGTTCGAGACCAGCGACCGCGAACGGCGCGCCGCCTGCACCGATTGGGATGCGACCACATGAGCGATCTGCACAAGGCGATTGCCGAGGGCGCGCTGGCAACGGCGGGCCTTCTGGATGCGAGTGCCATCGACAAGGCCGTGGCCTTGGCCGCGCGTGTGGCCTCCAGCGAGCTTGAGACCATCCGCGTCCTGTTTGCCGACCAACACGGCATCCTGCGCGGCAAGACCATCGTGGCGGGGGCCTTTGCGTCGCTTTTTACCTCCGGGCTTGCGGCGCCGTCGTCACTGTTGCTGAAAGACACCTCGCAACGCACCGTGTTTCCGATCTGGTCCGCAGACCCGGGTGTAGAAGGCGGTATGGCGGGCGCGGGTGATATCTTGATGTTGCCCGATCCCGATACCTTCCGCGTTCTGCCCTGGTCGCCGCATTCGGCGTGGATCCTGTGCGATCCGCGCTTCAAATCGGGCGAGAGGATTCCGTTCTCACCGCGCGACGTGTTGAAGGCTGCAATCGCAAAACTGGCCGCACGGAATCTGGCGCTCGTCGTCGGGCTCGAGGTTGAATTCCATGTTTTTGAGCGCGTCGATACCAAGCTTGACCATGCGAGCGCCACGATGCCCGGTCAGGCGGTGCAGACCCGCAATCTGTCGCAGGGATATCAGTTCCTGACCGAGACCCGCTATGGCGAAGTCGAAGGCATCCTTGATGATCTGCGCCGCAATTGTCAGGCGATGGATCTGCCGATCCGCTCGATGGAGATCGAGATGGGGCCAAGCCAGTTCGAATTCACCTTTGATCCGGCCGATCCGCTGACCCACGCGGACAACCTTGTGATGTTCCGCACCATGGTAAAGGAAGTCGCGGCGCGGCAGGGGCTGCACGCGACCTTCATGTGCAAGCCTAACCTTGAAAACTCGGCCGCCAGTGGCTGGCACCTGCATCAGTCGATTGTCGATCCTGCATCTGGGCGCAATCTGATGATGCCGAATGCCGATGGCACCCTGAGCGATACCGCCAGCGGCTGGATTGCCGGCTTGCTGGCCCATGCGCAGGAAAGCTGCCTTTTGACCACGCCGACGGTCAACGGCTACAAGCGTTATCGCCCGCACCAACTCGCCCCGGATCGCATCCAGTGGGGCCGCGACAACCGTGGCGCGATGGTGCGCGGCCTGATGGCACCGGGGGATACGGCATCGCGCATCGAAAACCGCGTCGCAGAGACCACTGCGAACCCGTACTACTTCTTTGCGAGCCAGATCCTGTCCGGTCTGGACGGTGTGGCGCGTGGGCTGTCCGCGCCTGATCCGGTCGAAACGCCCTATGATGCCGAGGCAACAAAACTGCCCGAGAGCCTTCTGAGCGCGATCCAGTATTTCGATGGCTCGGCGTTTTACCGTGCGCAGCTTGGGGATGTGTTTGTCGATTACATGACCCGCATCCGACAGGCGGAATGGGACCGCTATCACCTCACCGTCTCTGAATGGGAGCAGGCGGAGTACTTTGGTTTGTACTAGCGGGGTTCGGCAAGGTGCGATTTGGGGGCAGCAATTCAAGGCGTTCGCTGCCCCCTTGCTGCGGCCAGAGAGTCCGGATCGCCAAAGAGTCCGGGATCTTTGCGGCCTAGGTCTTGGGTCGGCTTCAGGCCAGCCGCTTCTTGTAGCTGACCGGATCCATATCGCAGATTTCGATGCTGATGCTTTGAATCTTCGCAAAACGCTCATCCAAGGCATCGCGCAACGCACAGGCCAGCATTTCTTTCTGCTCTGCCGTGCGCCCCGCCAGCAAACGGACGGTGATATGCAGAAAACTTGTTCTGCCATCCAACGCGAGAAAGTCGGCGCAGGGGTACAGCCTGACCTTGATGTCATCCCCGTTGATGAATGTCTGGGCGGCCCCCACGTTCGCGACGATGGTCATGGCCGCCTGCCTGTCGTCCGGCGCGTCGAGAGCTCCGGCCGCTTCTATGATAAAATGTGGCATTTGACACGGCCTGTTTTGTTCTGCGCCCAAAAGGTAGCCCGCGCCATGGCGAACGACCAGAGCGATTGCGCTTGGCTGAACAGGTTTCGCAAAACGTGTCCGCTGTTTGTATGATATTGTATCAAAGCGCGTTTTCCGGGTGCGCGGCGGCGTGGAAACTCTGGGTTGAGGCACCTGTCTGGGTTAGAAAATGGTCCTGTTGCACAGCGATTGCACGGCGACCGAGGGGCGGATTTTTGCAGGTCGTCCCAAAAGGGATCGCCGTGCGACCCGTTTCCCTAAGGCTGCTCCTCTTCCCGGGCAGACGAAAAGCGTGGGCCGGTTTCGCGGCCTTGGATGACTGACCTGACGAAAGACCATTCATGACCCAGAACTCTCTTGATCCGGGCGATCAGATCCCGGCGGCACGCCGCATTCAGGCCCAGACCCTGACGCCCGAAGCCTTTGCACCCTACGGCCATGTGGCGCGCCCCGGTCTTGGCGATGTCAAGGCGATCCGCAACGATCGGGTGCACCTGAGCAAGAGCGAAACCGCGTTTTCCCACCAGCCCGACGCGAAAGAGGTGAAGCTCGATTTTTACGAGGTAGCGCCGGAAACGCACCAGCTTGTCGCCAGCGTGATCGAGCGGCACAACCTGTCTTCGCAGATGTTCAGCCCGATGAATGCCGCCCGCTGGTTGGTCGTCATCTGGCCCGATGGCCCCGCGCGCGCGCCGCTGGCCTTTGTCGCCGGTCCGCAGGACGTGGTCACCTATGCGCCGGGCCTTTGGCATCATGGTATCGCTGCGATTGACCGGCCTGCCTGCTTTACCTCGTTGATGTGGAAAAAGGGCGACATCGCGGTCGATACCGAATTCCTGACCCTCGACAGGGCGTGGGGCATCGGCTGGCCCGATGGTGGCCCCGAGGGCCTATCCGCATGATCCGTCTTGCCGTGGATTTCGGGGCAAAATTTGCCGATTTTGTTGTCTGGGACGATTCCGCTGTGCGCATTCTGAAACGCCCCGTCACCGGGGATATGGCCGTTGACCTGACCGCAGGTCTTGATGCGCTGAACCTTGATGCCGCGGTTCTGAGCGAGTTGCGCGTGGTCACCACGGCGCCGATCAACGCCTTGCTGGCCCGTATGCCGGTCCCCGTCGCCTTGCTGACCACGCGGGGTTTTGCCGATACGCTGCGGCTGGGGCGGCAGAACCGGGTGGCGCTGTATGATCCGGTGGCGCGGTCTCCCGCCCCGGCGTTCCTAGTCGATCCGCAGGATATTCACGAGGTTGGCGGGCGGCTGGATGCCAAAGGCACCGTGCTGACGCCGCTTGAGCGGGCCGATATGGATGCCGCCATTGCCGCTCTGCGCAACCGAGATATCCGCTCTGTCGCGATCTGCCTGTTGTTTTCCCATGTGAACCCGGCGCAAGAGCTGCAATTGGCCGAAGCGATCCGCAGCGACTTGCCCGACATCAGCATCAGCCTGTCGCATCAGGTTGACGCTGGCCCCCGCGAATACGAGCGCACCGTCTCTGTTCTGACGGATGCCTGGCTCGCCGCCCGGATGGACGCCCCCCTGCACGATGTGCGTGCCGCCCTGCGGGCGCGCGGCTTTGTCGGAGAGCTGGCGTTTGGCGATGGGCGTGGTGTTCTGGTGCCGGATCAGGCGGCGGGGGCCCATCGCGCCATCCTGCTTTCGGGGGCGCCCGCAGCCGCCGCGCATGCGGCGGCAGATCTGTCCGGGGAGGGGGGTGTGATCGCCGCAGATATCGGCTCGCTTAGCGCGGATATGTCCACCGCCCATGCCGGTCAGACCCGTATGGCCGACTCGTGCCTGCTGGCCGGAGTGCCGTTGCGCGAGGCGTGCACCGATATCGAAAGTGTTGCGCTTGGCGGCGCCCGGCGGGTGGAGGAGGGGCCGCGTGGGCTGCGCTTTGCCGCCACTGGTCCGCTGGCTGCCGGACCCGCGGAGGCCCCTTCGCTCGACGACGCCCTTGCCGGGCTTGGCCGGTTGCCGGACGCCGCCCGGTGGTCGGCGCCGTTTACGCCCGCTGCGGCGGTGGCCTTTGCGGCGGCGCGCATGGCCTATGCCCTGACCCGTTACGCCACCCGGCGCAACATCGATCCGGGCCGTGTGGCGCTGGCGGTGATGGGGGGGACCGGCGCGCTGTTGGCCGCTGATATCGCGGCGGCCATGGGTCTGGACCGCGTGCTGTTGCCGCGCGCACCCGGGGCGTCCGGGGCCATTGGCCTGATGCAGGCCGCCCGGCGCAGCGAGGCCTCGGCGCGCATTGATCGCCCGTTGCCTGAGCTGACGCCGGAGATCCTTGGCGCGCTGCTCGACCAGTTGGAAGCCGAATGCCCCGGATCTGGCGCCTTGGTGTATTCCGTGACGCTCGCCGCGCAGCGCCAGATGCACCCGATGCCGCTGCGGCTTGCTGCGCGACCAGAGTCTGGCGATCAGATCGCGCAGGCCTTCGGCGCAGGCTTTCACGATGAATTCGGCATCGTGCCGCCGGGGCCGGGATATCTGTTTTCGCTTTCCGTTCACCGCGATGCGGTAACCCTGACACCGCCGATGCCCGACCTTCCGGGTATCGCCACAACCGGTTTGATTGCCACCGAGGCCGGCGCGATCTGGTGCCCCGAGGGGTGGACGCTGCGCCGCAAAGACATGGCCTATCTTCTGGAACGGAGCCCGTCATGAGCGACCCCCTTTCGATCCTGCAACTGCGCCTTGATGGCTTGGCCGAGGGGATGCAACAGACGCTGCTGCGGGTTGCTGTCTCGCCGGTGGTGCGCGAAGGGGCCGATGCCTCTTGCGCCCTGTTCACGCCGCAAGGAGAGTTGCTTGCGCTGGCGGAAGCGATCCCGCTGCTGCTGGGCGCGCTGCCCGGTGCCGTCGGGGCGATCCTGCGCGAATACCCCGCCGATCAGATGCGGCCGGGGGATGTGTTCGTCACCAACGATCCCTTCTCGGGGGGCACCCACCTGCCGGATATTGCCGTGGTCCAGCCGGTCTATGACGGGGACACCTTGATCGCCCTGACGGCGAGCCTGCTGCATCATCAGGACATTGGCGGCACCCGTCCCGGTTCCGTGCCCCCGGACGCGACCGAGATCTATCACGAGGGGCTGCGCATCCCCCCGATGTGCGCCGGGCAGAGCCATGGTTTCACACGCGAATTCACCAATCTGATCCGCTTTGCCTCGCGGGCGCCGGAGGTGGTGTTGGGCGATCTGGAAACCCAGCTTGCCGCCGGGCGCAGCGCCGCCCACGGCGTGTGCCGTATCGCACAAGATCTGGGCACGCCACCCTTCCTGAAGGCGCTTGAGGCGCTGCTGGATCGCGCCGAGAAAGAGACCGCCGACTGTTTGCGGGCGCTGCCCGCCGGCCCGTTTCACGGCATGGATGCACTGGACCCGGTGGCCGAGCTTGGCCCCTGCGAGGCGCATGTTGCGCTTGCCATCAAGGACGGACGGTTGATCGCGGATTTCCACGGATCCTCGCCGCAGGTTCAGGCCCCGGTCAATTGCGTCCGCTCTGGCCCGCTGTCGGCGGTGTTTTACGGGTTGCTGACGCTGGTGGGGGATGGCGCGCTGCGCAACGGCGGCATCCTGCGCCGGATCGTGCTGGATCTGCCGGAGGCGAGCGTGGTCAATGCCTCGCTGCCCGCCGCCGTCAATGCGCGGATGAACATGGTGCGCTGCATCACCTCGGCAGTGTTGCAAGCGCTGGCCGAGGCTGACTCCGAGCGGATGCCCGCCGCCAATTCCGGCATGTCCTATGTCATCGCCTTTTCCGGCAAGGATGCGACCGGCACGCCGTTCCTGTCGACCGAGATTGTCGCCGGGGGCGCCGGGGGCGGACCCCATGCCGATGGTGCGCCGGGCATTTCGACCGATGTGGGCAATGCGATGAATATCTCGGCTGAATCGCTGGAATCCATGGTGCCGATGCGACTTGTCTTGGCGGAGGTCCGGGCCGGGTCCGGCGGACCGGGGCGGTTTCGCGGCGGGGATGGGGTGCGGCGTGTCTATGAGGCGCTGACCGATGGCATCGCCGCCTCGATCCGGGGCGAGCGGTTTTCCCGCGTGGCCAAGGGCGCGCGCGGGGGCGGGTCGCCCAATGGGTCGGCCGCGACGGTGATCCGCGCGGATGGTGCCCGGCTGGAACTGACGGCGCGCTCTGCCGTGACGCTGAACAAGGGCGATATCCTGATCATCGAAAGCTCGGGCGGTGCGGGGTACGGCACGCCGATCTAAGGTGCCGGGACTAAAAGGGCCCGCAGGTACATTCTGCGGGCCCTTTTGTACGTCCTGTTACGATCAGTCGTCGTCTTCGAGGATTTTCGGTGTTCGGCGCGACAGGCGCGCCCGCACGCCGGGCAAAAACACCGAGGCGATGAACAGCAGGCTCAGGCCCATGAAGACGGCGCTGATAGGGCTTTCAAAAAACACCATCAGGTTGCCCTTGGACAGCAGCATCGCGCGGCGAAAGTTTTCCTCCAGCAGCGGGCCAAGGATGAAGCCCAGTAGCACCGGCGTGGCAGGAAACGCGGCACGTCGCATCAGATACCCCAAGATGCCAAAGCCAAGCACCACGAAGATATCGAAGACGTTGTTATTGGCGGAATAGACCCCGAGACAGATAAAGATCAGGACGCAAGGGTAGAGCAGGCGATAGGGCACGCTCAGCAGTTTCACCCACATGCCGATCAGCGGAACGTTCAGCACCAGCAACAACAGGTTGCCGACCCAAAAGCTCATGATCAGGCCCCAGAACATCTGCGGTTGCTCGTTGATCAGGTTCGGCCCCGGTGTGATCCCGTGCAGGATCATCGCCCCCATCAGCACCGCCACCACCGCATCGCCCGGAATGCCAAGGCTGAGCGTCGGGATAAAGGCGGCCTGAACGCTGGCGTTATTGGCGGCTTCGGGGGCAGAAATCCCTTCCAGCGCGCCTTTGCCAAAGGTTTCGGGATGTTTGGAGATCCGCTTTTCCACCGCATAGGCCATGAGCGAGGCGATGCCCGGCCCGGTGCCCGGCAAGGCCCCCACGAAAGAGCCGATCGAAGCGCCGCGCAGGGTGGGCCATGCGATGGTCTTCCATTCCTTGCGGGTGGGCAGCATGTCGCGGAACCGGATCTTGCCGACATTCTGCATCACGCCGGCGGGCTGGCCGATATTGGCGATGATCTCGGCCACGCCGAACAGGCCCATGGCCAGCGCCACGATGCTGAAGCCATCGGCCAGTTCGAACAGGCCGAAGGTAAAGCGGAACTGGCCGGTGTTCACATCGGTGCCGACCATCCCCAGCGCCAGGCCAAAGACCACCATCGCCAGCGCCTTGAACGGCGAGCCGAGAGTCATGGTCGAGGCCGCGACCAGCCCCAGCAGGATGACTGCAAAGTAATCCGCCGCCCCGAATTGCAGGGCAAATTCCGCGATCAGCGGCGCAAAGCCCATGACCAGAATGATGGCAAAGCTGGACCCGACAAAGCTGTTGATGGCGGTGACGAAGATGGCCAGCGGGGCTTTGCCCTGCTTGGCCAGTGGATAGCCGTCCAGACAGGTGATGGCGGCGGTCGCGGTGCCCGGCAGGTTCAGCAGGATCGAGGCGGTCGAGCCGCCATACTGCGCCCCGTAAAAGATCCCTGCGAGCATGATCAGCGCATCGGTCGGATCCAGATAATAGGTCAGTGGCAGCGCCAGAGAGATCGCGGCCAGCGCCCCGATCCCCGGCAGCACGCCGACGAAGGTGCCGACGCTGACGCCGATCAGGCAGTACATCAGCGCATGCCAGCTCAGGGCCGTTTGAAGGCCAAGTTCAATTCCGGTCAGCATGTCCATCAGGAGGCTCCGAAGGCTTGGATCGGGAGGCCGAGGCCCCAGATGAAGACGGCGCTGCCAAAGACCGCGATGAACAGCGCGACAAACCCCAGCTTGATCCAGCTGCGCTCGGTTTCGGCGAAGGCGGTGATCGCGATCAACAGGCAGGAGGCGGGGACAAAGCCGAAGCGTTCAACCGTCAGGGCAAAGACCAGCACTGCGACACAGGTGCACAGAACGCTGCGCCATGGAAATGGACCCTGCGCGGTTTCGTCCGGCTTGGCCTGTGAGGCGGACGACGTCGCCCGCGCCGCCCATGTTTCCCCCAGCACGCCAAGCCCAAGCACGGACAGGACGACGGCGACGACCATCGGGAAAAAGCCGGGGCCGGGGCGCAACAGGGTGCCCAGCGGATAGGTGCTGGCCACCATCGCGATGGCCAGCCCGGCGGCCACCACAATGGCACCGGGCAGGTAGGGGGAAATCTGGTGTCTGGTCACGACGGCGCTCCAGGATGCGTGGCTTTGGTCAACCTATCGTAGGGTTGACCAAAGCGGGCGCAGAATAGATGCGGGATAGATCTGGTGCGGACCAGCGAGCCGGTCCGCACCCATTGGTCCGGGGAATATGCCCCTTGGAGGGTGCGGTCTTGCGCTATTTCTTCAGACCTGCGGCATCGACGACCTTGGTCCATTTTTCGACCTCGGCGGCGATGAAGTCTTTCGATGCGGCCGGGGTCATCCCTTCGACCAGAAAGCCACGCTCACGGAACAGGGTTTGCAGATCTTCGGTCTGCAACGCGGCTTCAATCGCACCATAAAGCGTGGCGAGCACGTCATCCGGGGTGCCCGCCGGGGCAAACAGACCCTGCCAGGAAAACGCCGCATAGCCGGGCAGGCCCGCGTCGGCGATGGTTGGCACGCCCTCCAGCAGATAATGCTCTTGCGTACCGGTCACGCCCAGCGGGCGCAGGCGGCCCGAGCTGATGTATTCCGAGGTGACGAGGATATCGCCGAACATGGCGTCGATGCGGCCGCCCAGCAGATCCTGCAACGCAGCGGCACTGCCTTTATAGGGGACGTGAACCAGCTTGGTGCCGGAATCCAAGGCGAACAGTTCCCCCGCCATGTGCATCGAGGTGCCGACCCCCGGTGTGCCGTGGGTAAAGGTGTCGGGGTTTGCCTTGGCATAGTCCAGAACGTCCTGAACCGACTGGAAGTCACTGTCGGCATTCACCACCAGTGCCAGCGGTGACGAGATGACGATGCTGACCGGGTTGAAATCGGTGACCGGGCTATAGGGCAGATCATCGCGCAAAGCGGCGCTGATCGCGTTGGACCCGGTGACGCCCATCAACAGGGTGTAGCCGTCGGGATCGGATTTCGCGACGTAATTGGCCCCAACGGTGCCGCCGGCTCCGCCCCGGTTCTCCACCACGACCGGTTCGCCCAATGTGGTCGAGAGGGACTCGCCGATCTTGCGCGCCAGCAGGTCGGTCGAGCCGCCCGGTGGAAACGGCACAACGATGGTGATCGGCTTGTCGGGAAAGGCGCTGTCGGCGGCCTGCGCGAGTGGTGCGCTCAAGCTGGCGGTTGCCACCATCGCCATCGCGCCCAGCCGTTTCAGAAACTGCCTTCTGATACCCTTGCTCATTGTCTTGTCTCCTTCTGTTGGGTGTTGCCCTTTGGGCTTTTGTGATAGGTATTGGGGCCTGTACGAGGGCCCATCGAGGCGCCCTCAGGCGGCCTTTCGACCCGCCCGGGTGAACCGGTCGGGGGCAAAGGGCGACAGGTCGATGTCCGGCGACCGGTTGCCAATCAGGTTGGCCAGTTCGCGCCCGGTTGTGGCCCCGCCGCACATGCCGACATGGCCGTGACCAAAGCCCAGCCAGGCGTTTTCGATGCCGGGGGCGCGGCCGATCACGGGCATCGAATCCGGCATGCAGGGGCGGTGCCCCATCCAGACTTCATGCGGATCCGGGGTCATCGTGGGGAACATCTTTTTGCCGACAGTTAGCAAGGCCTCGGCGCGGGCGTAATTAGGCGGGGCCGTCAGCCCTGCCAGTTCAACTGTGCCCGCCAGACGCAGGCCCATCGTCATCGGGTTGACCATGATGTTCTGTTCCACGGCCATGACGTTGCGGTTCAGGGTGATGCCGGGCTTGGTGATCGTCACGTGATAACCGCGCTGGCTTTCCAGCGGCACCTTGGTGCCCAGTTCCCGCGCCAAGACGCCGGACCAAGCGCCCGCTGCCACGACCACGCCGTCCACGGCGATCTCCCCGGCGGTGTCGGTGAGAACCGCATCCACCCGCCCGCCCGTCCGGCGGAACCCGGTGACGCGGGCGCGCAGATGCGTTGCCCCATCCGTGATCGCCTGTCCGTAGATTGCCTTGACCAGCGCGGAAGGGTCCGGCGTTGATCCGTTGTCGGGTGCGAACTGCCCAAACCCGAAAGAGCCGCGCAGATCCGGCTCCAGATCGAACAGCGCTTCGCCCTCCAATTGCTGCATCTCAACGCCGAGGCTGCGACGCAAATTTGCCCCCCATGCCCATTTTTGTGCCGTTTCGCGCGAGGAATAGACATAAAGGCAACCGTTCTGGCGCAACAAAGACATTGCACCGGCCCGCTGCAGCAGCGGCACATACGACTCAAAGACCGGTGCCAGCAAGCCGCGCATGGCGGTGGCGATGCGGGTCACTTCCTTTTCATTGGCATAGCGCAGGAACTGCATCAGCCAAGGCAAGACCTGCGGCAGATAATGGCTGCGGATCACCAGCGGGCCGTTCGGGTCCAGAAGCCACTTGGGAACCTTTTTCCACATGCCGGGCATGGCCACGGGCAAGACGGCGCTTGGGGAAAGCGAGCCGGCGTTGCCAAAGGAACAAGCCTCTCCAGCCTCCTTCGGGTCGATGAAGGTCACGGTGTGTCCGTCGCGCTGGAGCCAGCCTGCGGTGGCTGCACCAACGATCCCCGTGCCGATGATTGCGATGTGCATGCTGTTCCGGTCTCGCGGCTATTTCTGTCGTTCAGCAATTGTCTAGGGCGGTGAGAAATAATACAAATGAAATGGTTTTAACAATCCATAAGGTTTTATTATGGCAGTGTCCCTCCGACAGCTTCGGGCCTTTCGTGCGGTTGCGGATGCGAACAGCTTTACCGCCGCAGCCGAGGGGCTGGGGTTGACGCAAGCCGCGGTCTCGATGCTGATCCGCCAGTTCGAGATGGAATTGCGGGTGACGCTGTTTGAGCGGACCGGGCGCGGCGCCCATCTGACCGAGTTTGGCACCGAGATCCTTCCGACCGTGCTGCGCGTGCTGGAGGATCTGCGCAACATCACCGACTCCGCCACCGATCTGCGCCTGTTGCAGCGCGGGCATCTGCGACTGGCGGTGCCACAGATGCTGGGGTGCTGCTGGCTGCCGCAGGTCCTGGGATCGTTTCGCAGCCAGTATCCGGACGTCGAAGTGTCGATCGTGGAAACGGCGGGGGATGGGGTGATTGATACGGTCGCCGGGGTCGAAGCCGAGATCGGGATCGGACCAGAGCGTGCGCCGGCCGCCGGGATCGCTGCAGAATTCCTTTGGGATGTGTCGATGCAATTGGTGGTACAGAAAGGCGCGCCGGTGTGCGGCGCCGATAACCGGCCAGACATGGACGCGGTCGCAAACGCGCGCTGGATTAATTATTCAGATGATTTCAGCGAGGTGCTGCATCGCAGCCTGCTGGGCCATGGCAGTTCGCTGCGCGCCGGAGGTATGCGGGTCCAGGGCATGATGAGCGCGCTGGCGATCATCGGGCGCGAGGAATATGTCACTGTCGCCCCGGCCTATGCGGCGGTCTTTGCGCCGGTTTTCAACCTGACCTTCCTGCCCTTTGAAGGGGCCGCCAGCCGCCGCCGTTTTATGCAGTACACCCGCGCCCGGCATGATCTGTCGCCCGCCGCGACCGCCTTTCTGGCCATGGCGCGGATCTCGGCGCCCGGGTAAACGCGATGTCGGGTCCTGCGCTTTTCCGTGATCTTGCATAGGGTTGATCCACCTCGGGCGGGCACATCCCTTGCCTTGGTCAAAAACGCAGCAGTTTTCTGCAGCTTCTCGGAGAAGATCCGCTGCAGCGGGTTCGGGGCCATGGTGGCAATCTCTGCTGTTGAGTTTTCTCACTTTGGTATTCATAAGTCTCTAAGCAAACTCCTTTGAGCAAGAAGCTGTGTCACCTTGAAGCTATTGAGCCTGATCCTTTTTGCCACAGTGATGTGCGCCAGCCTGCCTGTGGGTGCCGAAACGACGACGGTGAAGCACGGTGGCCTTTATGGTTTTCCGGGACTCGTGGATATGCCAACTGCCGAGATGCAGCCAGATGCAACCCTGTCCGCCACCATCGCGCATTTTGGATCGATCACACGAAACACCCTGAGCTTTCAGCTTACCCCGCGTCTGGCCGGCAGTTTCAGATACTCGATCCATAGCCGCGGCCCCGGTCCGGCGCTCACCAACTATGATCGCAGCTTTGACCTTCGCTATCAGCTTTTCGAAGAGCAAGGATATTGGCCAGCGCTTGCGGTCGGGGTTCAGGATCTGGTCGGCACCGGGCGGTATTCGGCCGAATACGTCGTCGCCACCAAGCATTTCACCCCCCGGTTTTCAGGCACGCTCGGCATGGGCTGGGGGCGGTTGGCAACGTCTGGTGGGTTTTCAAATCCATTGGGCGTGTTCTATAGCGGCTTCGAGACACGGCCTTCGACGGCGTCCGCAACGGGTGGCAAGGTCAATTTCAACACTTGGTTTCGCGGTGACGCGGCGCTGTTCGGCGGGATCGCATGGCGCGCAACTGACCGCCTCTCTTTGGTCGCCGAATACTCGTCGGATGCCTACAGCACAGAGATTTCCGAGGGGCTGATTGCCAGGAATACCCCGTTCAACTTCGGGCTGACCTATCGGCTTGGCGCTGGCGCATCGGTTGGCGCCTATTACCTGCATGGCGACAAGCTGGCGGCCAACCTGACCTTTTCCCTGAATCCGAAATCGCCACCACTCGGCGGCAACCGTGACTCCGCGCCGCCGGTCATTTATGCGCGCCCGTCCGCCGGGGCCTATGCGTGGCCGGTTGCCGCGATTCAATCTGATACGCCTCGGTCGCAACTTGGCGAGGCGCTCCGGATCAAATTGTCCGCAGAAGGACTTTTTCTGGAAGGTTGGGATCGCACAGGTGACACTGTGCGGGTTCGTGTCCGCAATCAACGCTATCTGAGCGTTGCCCAAGCGGTTGGGCGAACGGCGCGACTCCTGACGCAGGTCATGCCCGCAGAAATTGAGCATTTCTCGATCGTGATATCGGTTCTCGGGATGCCATCGACAGTGGTCACCCTGCGCCGAAGCAGTCTGGAGGATCTTGAGACGGCCCCGGACCGGGCTTGGCAGATGTATGTCCGCGCCAGCATCAAGGATCCGTTGAGCGCGGGCGCCTCAAGTGTTCCCCCGACCGAGTTCAAGCCGGTGTTCACTTGGTCGGTCAACCCATATATGGCGACCGAGCTTTTTGATCCGGACAGCCCGATCCGCGCGGATTTCGGCGTTGCCTTGGGGGCAAGATACGAACCTTTTTCGGGATTTGTGCTTTCTGGCAATATCCGCAAATCGCTGTTCGGCGATCTAGGGTCCTCGACGCGGCCATCCACGTCAGTCCTGCCACATGTTCGCTCAGACAGCCCCGTCTACAACCGGGAAGGCGATCCTGCGATCCAGTATCTCTTGGCGACCTCGTTCTTTCGGCCCGGACCTGATCTTTATGGCCGTGTTTCACTGGGGTATTTCGAGAAAATGTATGGCGGATTGTCGGCAGAGCTTTTGTGGAAGCGCGTCGACAAACCCTATGGGCTTGGCGTCGAGGTCAACTATGCGCGCCAGCGGGATTTCGACCAACTGTTCGGTTTTCAGTCCTACGACATCGTAACCGGACATGTTTCAGCCTATCTGGAGCCGGTTGACGGCTATCGCGTCCAGCTCGATGCCGGGCGGTATCTGGCTGGCGACTGGGGGACCACGCTTTCGCTGGATCGTGAATTCGACAATGGCTGGAAAGTTGGGGCCTACGCGACATTTACCGATGTGTCTGCCGCCGATTTTGGCGAGGGCGCCTTTGACAAGGGGCTCAGATTCACCATTCCACTGTCCTGGGCCTTGGGCCGTTCGTCCAGGATACGCCCGACGGCGACGATCCAGCCGATCCTGCGCGATGGTGGCGCGAGATTGCAGGTGCCTGACCGTCTTTTCGATATGGTCAAGGACGCACATGAACCCGCGTTTCGCAGCCAAAGGGCGAGGTTCTGGAGATGATCGGCAAAACCCGTGCGTTTGCTCTTTGCCTGCTGGTCGGCCTTGTGCCCGGCTGTAGTGTTCTGAACGATCCGGCCAAGCTGGAGAAAGCCACCACTTTGTTCTCGGATGGGCTCTCGAACCGGAAGGCGAGTCCTCGCACCGGCCCGGAGCAGATGGACATGGCCGCAGGCATTCTGGCCGTCCAGTGGGAAAGCAACGGTCAAACCGCCGGCCTTGGTCTCGTCTCAAGACGCGAAAACGCCGAGACATGGTCCACCTTGGACGGGACCACGTTGACGCTGGAGAATGGCGTCGTCATCGGGACTGCCGGCCTTGGTCCGGATCTCTTCTCCGTAGACGTCGATCCGGTGCGTTCGCGCCCCTTGGATCGCCCCGCGCCCCGCATCCACCGCTATGTCGATGGGGAAAACCACGTACAATTGAGCGCTTTTGTCTGCAGCATGTCGGTGGATCATGACGTATCCGTGCCGTGGGACGGTAAAACCATGAAAGTGTCCCGGTTCGATGAGGCCTGCACCGGTTCCAACATCCAATTTGAGAATTATTATCTTTATTCCAAATCTGGATACCTGCTTGGGTCAAAGCAGTGGATCGGCTTAAAAACTGGGTATTTGCTGCTTCATATGCCTTCGATCACACGCTGAAGAACAACTATATGTTGAGAATCCTTTTTCGCTCATATAGTCTCGTTTTGATTTCTCTTGGATAAGGGTCCGAACAAATGCATATTCTGAAAAAGACAGTTTGCACGATCGTTTTCACCGCGGCGCTTGCCGGTGCCGCGAGCGCACAGGCCGTGCCGGCTGCTGGTGCTGGTGCTGGTGCTGGTGCTGGTGCTGGTGCTGGCCTCGGCGGCCTCGGAGCCGTTGGCCTCGGCGGCGGAATTGGCTTGGCCGGTGGCCTTGGCATTCTCGCTGGCGTTGGCGTGCTTGCCGCGGTTGCTGGAAGTTCCAGCACAAGCGGCACGAACTGAATACTCTGAAGTCATGTGAGACCGCGCGTGGGCTTCACTCTTCAGTGAGATACGCAAGCCGGGCTATGATTGGCCCGGCTTGCTGTTGTCAACAGGCAAAGCCGTGAAAAGCGGCGACTAGAACAGGCACGGGGATTCCAGTGAGGAAGCTTTCGATACTCGCGGTTTGTATTGGCCTATCGGCCTGCGGCACCGCTTATATTTCGCCTTCAGTCCGCGAACAGACGACCTCAGCGGGATTGAAGGTGCGCGTGTTGCCGATGACTGCCGAGACCGTTCTGGCGGCGAACCGGAGCGCCTATGCGCCACAGGAATTGCCTGACGCGTTCTTTCGCAGCGCCGGAACCGGGGGCGCGTCCCCGCTCCGCTTTGCCCAGGCGCCTGATCCGGTCTTTGAGGATCAGGAACCACGCCACGCCATCGTAACACGACCACCGCCGCAGACCCCGCTCCTCCCCTATCGGATCGGGGTCGGAGATGTTCTTTTCCTTGCCGTGCCATCAAGCGGTTCGACGGTTGAGCAATTGTCCGGGTTGCTGGCCGCGCAAAGCGCCCGCCAAGGCTATACAGTGCAGGATGACGGGGCGATTGCGATCCCGAATGTCGGCCGCGTTCCAGTAGCTGGCATGACCATCGACGAAGCCGAAGCGACGATGTTCCAGCGTCTGGTCGAAAGCGGGATCGAACCTGCGTTCAGCTTGGAGATTGCCGAGTTCTTGTCGAAATCCGTAACCATCGGTGGCGCCATCGCAACGCCCGGGGTTCTGAACATCGGCCTGAAACCGCTGCGTCTGGGAGAAGCCCTGCAACTTGCTGGGGGCGTTTCCGCACCGGACGTGGATTATGTCACCGTTCGCGTGTACCGCGATGGCGAGCTTTACCAGATTCCGGTGACAGAGTTGTTCAGCCGACAGGACTACCAGAACCTGAGGTTGGCCGACGGCGACAGTATTTTCCTCGACACGACCTTCGAGCTTGAGCAAGCGCAGTCTTATTTCGAGCAGCAAATCACTGTATCTCAGTTCAAGCAGAATGCGCGCACGCAGGCGCTTCAGGAACTGCAGGCCGCCGTGTCTTTGCGCCGCGGTGAACTCGATGAACAGCGCGGGAATTTCGCATCCCGGATGCAACTCGACGCGGTGGATCGCGATTACGTCTATCTGACCGGCGAAGTGGCAAAGCAATCCCGGGTGCCGCTGCCGTTCAACCATGACGCGACGCTCGCGGATGTCGTCTATGGGCAGGGCGGGTTCCCGAACCGGGAAGCCAATCCGAAGCAGTTCTATGTTCTTCGCGGGTCTGACAACCCGGCCGAGCACTTTGGCCTGACGGCCTATCAGCTTGATGCACGGATGGTAGCGAATCTACTGCTGGCTGCACGGTTCAAGATGCGCCCGAACGACATCGTGTTTATCGCCGAACAGCCAGTTACGAAGTGGAGCCGCGTTGTCTCCCAGATCACGCCGGGGCTGATCACAACCGCTGCGAGCGCCGCTGCCAACTGAGGCCAAAAAGCCGATCAACTTGGCGTGCTTCTGGTCAGCCTGTAGCGGGTCCTTTGATCATGCCTTCGGTTCTGGCTGGCCCTGTTGGGGGCGGAAAATCCTGTCCCCAACTTGCCGCGCCGATCTGCGGGCTGTTTTCACCTTGGGATTTTCCGATGTGGCGCTTACGGTACCCGCGCCCGGACCAGGCGGGCGGCTATGGGAATGGGGCACGACATGACAACAGCGGTCTATGGTGTGCGCTGCCGGGCGGTGCTGTTGGCGTTTGGGATCGCGGTCTGCGCGGTCCATGGCGCGCAGGCCGAATCCTCGCTGCCGGCGCTGAGTGCGAGCCCGCTGCCGCCCCATGCCGAACTGCGATTCTGCTATTATGCCGGGCTGGCCTATTCGGCGGGGGCGATGATCGTGGTCGAGGCCCCGAATCGTCGTGAGGTTGTGGCCGATCGCCCGCGAAAAGCGTTCCTTTGTATTTCTGACCCTGCAGCGCAGGGCCGCCATTTCTGGCAAGAAGTCGATCCGGACGCGGGCGACCCCTTTCGCAACTGAATGGCTTAAGCGTCAATGTTTATTGGTGTTTTACTCAAACTCCATCCGTTCACAAAGGGATTCCAGACCCGGGGGACTGCCGTTGCTGAACCCCAGCAGGGTCAAATTTGCGCCACATTCTTGGGGCTTAATCAACCTAGAAACGAGAGCCTGGCCACGGTGGCACCGAACGGAAAAGACCGCCGGCCTCCAAGAAACAACAGCGCAGAAGCGCTTCAAGGCAAAGTGCCTGACAGCAGAAACTGTCGGAGACACTGGAGAACGACATGAAAATCCTTGCCGTCGATGACGACGAACTGATCCGGGAACTCCTTCTGGCGACGCTCGAAGCGCATGGCTACACGGACGTGACCCTCGCCGAGAGCGGGGAGGACGCGCTGCGCAAAATCTCGGCTGCTGGCACGCCCTTCGATGCGTTCATGATTGACATCCAAATGCCAGGCATGGACGGGATCGAACTGGTGCGTTTGGTGCGTGATATGTCGCGATATCGCGAAACGCCTGTGGTGATGATCACCGCGATGAACCAAAAGGACTATATCGACCGGGCCTTTCTGGCCGGTGCGACTGACTATGTGACGAAACCGTTCGACACAACCGAGCTGATTACCCGCATCCGTCTGGCCGACAAGCTGCAATCAGAGACCCGCCGCGCCTCGGCGGCTTTGGCTGGACCACACCACGAAAAACACAAGCCTGCCTATGGGGAGCCCGTGGCGATCGAAGAGATCAAGGGCTATGTTTCCAATGGGGTGTTGCAGAACTATGTCATGATCATGAAGGATCAAAAGCAGCTCGCGATCGGTGCCTTTGCCATCCGGGTGCCGGAACTGGAGCGGGTTCACGCCGGCTCGTCGAGCGAGGAATTCGCCTATGTGGTTACCGATGTGGCCGAGGTGATTTCCGATACGCTGGTTGGGACGCAGGCCTTTGTTTCGTATATCGGTGCGGGTGTGTTCCTTTGCGTCGGACCCAAGCGGATGCTGCCCGAGGCTGAGACGGTTCAGGATCACCTTTTCACGATGCTGAACGACTCTGATCTTGTCTATTGCGAAGATGTGGCAACCAACTTCAGCGCGCAGGTTGGCGCGGTATCGTCACCCAAGCTGCTGGAACGGCGCGACGATTTGCGCTTTCTCGAACGCGCGGTGAGCAATTTGCACAGTATCCAAAGACACCATCCGCTTGGTCGCCCGAGCGGTCTGGCCGGGCACCTTGCCTCGCACGCAGCATAGGCATTTTGTGCAAGATTCGGGCGAAACAGTACAAAGGGTCGCAGTTGCGCCTCTTTTTGCGTCGGGGTGCAATTGGTTCCAAAACGTTGCCAATCCGCATCAGGTAAGGGTGGATTGTTCGGAAACAGGTGAATTTTAAACGCGACTTAACCAGCTTGAGCTAATGCTATACTGCTAGCGGCTTTCACGGGTACTGTGTCAACCGCAGAAACAAACGGTGCCGAAAGAGCGTCGTTGGATACCATAGCGAGCAGAGCAGGTTGGTAAGATCAAATGGTACACGGGTTGGACGCCAATAGCGCGGCGCAGCTGAATGCGGGCCTTGCGCGGATTCGCGAGCGATTTATTTCATCTCTTTCGGATCGGATTGACAGCTTCTACGAACTGCTAAGCGATTTGCAGGATGACACGCGCTGGGCAGAGAGTTGCGCCGAGCTTCGCGCCAATGCGCACAAGCTGCATGGCATCTGCGGGAGCGTGGGCTTTGCTGCCATCGGCGAGAACGCCGCGCGGCTTGAACAGAAAATCGACTCTCTTGGACCTGATCTGCACCGCAACAACATCGATGATGTGCGGTCTCTTCTGAACTGCCTGCTCGACGAGATGGAGCAGAATCTGGATGCTGCGTAAAGCGGCCAGGTGCTGTCTTTTGAATCTGGACCGGATGCAGAGGCTTCGGCCTCTTTTGGTGCTCGTGCTCACCGTGATCGGGCTGTTCTTCACCCCCGCAACTTCTTGTGCGCAGGACTCGACGCAAGCCGAAGCGGCCACCGCTTCTGATGCGGATATCACCACCTTGCGCATCGGCGTGTTGGCCACAGAAGGGGCGACGCGGATGCTGGAGTCCTGGGGGCCGACTGCGGATCTGTTGAACCGGGCGGCGCGGGACCAGAACCTGCCTTACAAATTCAGCGTGATCCCGCATACGGTTACCTCGCTTTCGCAGGCGATCGAAGGGGGCCAGATCTCGTTCGCGCTGACAGACCCCGCGTCTTTCGTTGCCGCCGAAGTCGAGAGCCGGGCGCGCGCCTTGCTTTCTGCGGCGCGCATGTGGGAGGGCCGGACCTATGACATGACCGGCGCGCTGGTCTTCACCCGGGCTGACAGCCCCATCCGCGACATCCGCCAGTTGGAAGACCGCAAGGTGATGGCAGTGGAGCCGGGCGATTTCAGCGGTTGGTGGCTGGCAGAGCAGGAGTTTCGCAAACGCCGGATGGACCCGCGCGATGCCCTGTCAGAGTTGGTCTTTTCGGGCGGTAATCAGCGTGAAGTTGTCTATGCGGTGCAATCGGGTCTGGTGGATGCCGGTGTGGTGCGTGCCGGGGAATTGGAGGAACTGGCCGAACAGGGGGTGATCGACCTGACCGATTTTGCCCCGATTTCAGCCACCGCGCACGAGGCGTTTCCGTTCTGGGTGTCGACGTCTCTTTATCCCGACTGGGTGTTGGCGGCGCTGCCCGATGTGCCCGAGCCGGTACTGGGCATGGTCATCAATGCGCTGCTGACGGTCACGGTGGACAGCCCGCAGTCCAAGGCGGCGGGCGGGGTGCTTTGGCAGGCCCCGCAGAACTATCAGTCGGTGCATGAACTGCTGATATCGCTGCGGGTGCGGCCCTATGAACACTACATGATGCAGGCGGCGAACCGGATTTTCCGCACCTACCGGATGCCGATCCTGGGAGGGATCGCCCTGATCCTGGTGTCGTTGGCGTTCCTTGCCTATGAGCTGCGGCGCAATATCCTATTGGCGGAAGACCGGCGCAATGTGCTGCAATCCGAGGTGCGCTCAAAGCTGTTTTACCGCACCGCCATCGAGGAGCACACGGTGTTCTGCATGTTGACGCAGGACGGGCGGATTTCCCATGTCAACGACAGGTTCTGCAGGACGGCGGACCGCAGGCGCAAGGATATCCTGCACCGGCCGCTGGCCAGCCTGCTGAACGGGCGTGATACCGATGTTCTGATGAAGGAGATCATGACGTCGATGCAGGTGGGTGCCCCCTGGAACGGCGCGCTGACGATCCTCAAGGAGGATGGCAGCACGGCTTGGGTGCAGTGTAGCTGTATTCCGGTGACCGGCATCGACGATCAGTTGAGCGAAGTTGCGGTGGTGGCCACCGATATGACCCAGACCCGCAAGGGGATCTCGGACGAGCGGTTCAAGGATTCGCTGGAGCTGATCGACGATCAGGTTGTGGTGCTGCGGCCCGGTACGCTGGAGATGCTTTACTGCAACAAGGCCGCCGAGCAGCGGTTGGTGCGGGATCGCATGGGCGGCACTTGGAAGGGCAAGCGGGTCGGCAATTTCATCACCGGCAAAGATCTGGAAACGCTGGAGCTTCGGCGCGACGCGCTGATCGAAGGGGCGCAACGACGCATCACCTGGGAGGTGATGACAAAGTCCGGCGTGCCCTATGAAATCAGCATGGAATATGTCGAACCCGATCAAGATGAGCCGCGCCTGATCGCGATTTATCGCGATATCACGGAGCGCAAGCAGGCCGAGAAAGCGAAGAACGAGTTTATTTCGACCGTCAGCCATGAGTTGCGCACGCCGCTGACCTCGATGAAGGGCGCGCTGGGGCTGGCGCTGTCGGGCTCGATCGGCGAGATGTCCGATCCGCTTCACAAGATGGTTTCGATGGCCAGCACCAATTGCGACCGGCTTGTGGTGCTGATCAACGACATTCTCGACCTCGAAAAGATCGAAGCTGGCAAGATGAATTTCACGATGGAACCGCTGAATATGGCGGCGCTGGTCGGTGCCGCGATCGAGGCCAACAAGTTTTATGCCGAGAAGTTCGGGGTCGCCCTGCGCTGTGAGATCGACAACGAGAATGGCGAGTTGTTCACTTTGGGGGATCGCAACCGTCTGATGCAGGTGATGGACAACCTGATGTCGAATGCGGCCAAATTCTCGGTTCAGGGGGCAGAAATCATCGTCGGTCTGCGGCCGCACCGGGGTGCGCTGCGTTTGACGGTGCGCGATTTCGGCTCGGGCATTCCCAAGGCCGCGCAGGCGACCATCTTTGACAAGTTCACCCAGGCCGACAGTACCGATACCCGCTCCAAGGGGGGCACCGGGCTGGGCCTGTCGATCGCCAAACTGATTGTGGAAGAGCATCAGGGCGCGCTCCTTTTTGTCAGCGAAGAGGGCGAAGGGACCGAGTTCATCGTTGATCTGCCGCGACTTGAAAGCGAGGCGCTGCACCCGATCACACCACAGGACGAGGCCGAGGGCACTGCCCCCGAGTTTTCGGAGTTTTCTTCCACGGCGACGCCGGTTGCCGCGCTGCGGGAGAGCGCGAGTTTTGCCGCGTTGTTGACCCAGCTGCGGGAGAGCGGCAAGACGGTCAAGGTCGAGTCTAGCCATGTGGTCGCGAGTCAGGTGATCAAGGGGGTTGGCGTTCTTGGGCAATCCGCTGCGCCGATTTGGCTGGGGGATCAGGGACGGACCCTGATGGCCGGGCTGAGCGAGCGCGAAATTCTAGATAACCGGTCGGTTGCGGTGTTGGCGGTGACGCCCTCGAATGAGACTGAGGCCGATGAGACCGCCGCACCTGTGGACATGTCCGAGGATATGGCCGGGGTTCTGGCCACTTGGCTGGCGCAGGTCGCGAAGGTGCACGGCACCGGCGGTGCTGTCCGTATGCTGCGTCTGGATGACGGCGCCGAGGTGGACACACTGCCCGAAGGAACCGAGATCGTGCGCGGCGGGGACGTGAGCGAGACATTGACCCGGGCCGAGCAGGGCGGGTTTGATTTGATCATCAGCGGGGAACGCAGCGGCGAGGCTGGGGTGACCGTGCTGCTGCCGGTGAAAGGCGGTTGCCTGCCCGAAGATCAGCCGATTGTGTTGATCGTGGCGCGGAATGCGCTGGGCGTGGCCAGCCGCGGGGTGGTATCAAAGTTTGCCCGGCCCGCTGGGAGCGGTCGGGGCAAGGCACGGCGTCGTGTAGTATAGACGTGATGACCCCACGTGGGTGGGTGTCTGGTTGGGAAAAGGAGGCAAGGTTTGGCTGAATTGACAAAAATCCTTCATGTCGAGGATGAAGCTGATATCCGGGAAATCGCCCAAATGGCGCTGGAGATGATCGGTGGATTTGAGGTGGCGCAGGCCGAAGGCGGGGAGGCGGCGCTGGAATTGATCGAGGCCTTTGCCCCCGAACTGATCCTGACCGACGTGCAAATGCCGGGCATGACCGGGTCAGAGACCTTGGCCGCGATCCGGGCGCTGCCGGGGTACGAGACCGTTCCGGCGATTTACATGACCGCCAAGGTTATGGAATCCGATCGCGAGGCATTGGTCGGCGCCCATGATCTGGGGGTTATCACCAAACCCTTTGATCCGACCACCCTGGCCACGGAAATCCGCGAGATGTGGGACGCTGGCGCCCCGTAAACGTAAGCGCGGCGCAGGTCAGGTCCGCCGGTGGCGGAGATAGACGTTGCGGGCGATTTCCTCGGTCTCGGCGGTCTCTTGTCGGGTTTCATGCTGGCGTTGCTGGTCCAGCGAGCTGTCGAGCGCGGCATCGTTGGTCTTGGCCTCGCGATAACTGCCTAGAAGCTGGGCTTCGAGCCCGGCGGCCTTCTTGTCGAGCGCCGCAAGCTGCTCGTTCAGGAGGGTGCGCCGCGCTTCGACCGCGCGCAGAAACCCGGCCAGATAGGGCGCCACCTCGGGCGAGGTGACATGACCCTCGGTCTCGACACGGGTTTGAAGCGCTTCCAGTTCTTGATGCAGGGCGCCCTGTTCGGCGCGGATCGCAGTCATGCGGGCTGCAAAGCCGTCAATTTCGTGCTGTTTGATCCGCTGGATCAGCTTGAGTGCTGAAATCCTGCGCCGTGCCGGCATCGCATCAGGCCGCCTGAGCCATGTCTTGCCGCGCCTCTTCCATCTCATAGAAATTCGGCTGCAGCTTGGTCGGGATGTTGCCGCGGCCAATCTCGACGCAGATGGTCGGAGAATGTTCGTGCAGCAGGGCGATGAAGATGTCGCGGATCACGGCGTAGAAGGCTCCGTCTTGTTCTTCGACGTCGGACAGCCGACCGGCGACCGGCGCAACGAACAGATAGGCCAGAAACACGCCGAGGAACGTCCCGACCAGCGCGCCGCCGATCATTTCACCCAGCACGGCGGGCGGTTTGTCGATCGAGCCCATTGTCTTGATCACGCCCAGAACAGCGGCGACGATGCCGATGGCGGGCAGCGCGTCGGCGACGGTGGTCAACCCGTGCGAGGCGGCCAAGGCCTCGTGGTGGTGTTTCTTGAGCTTCTTGTTGATCACATCCTCGGTCTGGAACGGATCGTCGAACTGCAACGCCAGCATGCGAAAGCTGTCGGTGATCAGGTCCATGGCAAAGTGATCTTTTTGCAGTTTGGGAAACTGGGAAAAGATCGCGCTTTCCTGCGGGTTTTCGATGTGGTCGTCCAGCGCGAGGATACCGTCCTTCTGGTACATCTTTGTCAGGGTATACATCAGGTTGAGAAGCTCGATGTAATCCTTCTGCTTCCACTTCGGCCCCTTGAAGGCCTTCATCACGGATTTGGAGGTGTCGATGATCTGGCCAAAGGAATTGGCCGCGATGAACGACCCCAGCGCCGCGCCGCCGATCATCATGCCCTCGAACGGCATGGCGTGAAGGATCACCCCCATCTCGCCGCCCGACAGCATGTAGCCGCCGAAAACCAGCCCGATGACGATGATGAACCCGAGAATGATTGTCATGTCGCAGCACCGTCCATCAGGCCGTCTCGGGCCGTTTGTCGCCAAATTTCAGACAGTCTATACGCAATTTCCCCAAGAACAAAACGACAAACTCCCCGTTTGCTGGAAATGTAGAGTGAAAATGCAAGGATAATTGACAAACAGTATAGGAGTAGTGCAGGTCTATTCATGTAAGACGCGGGTCCGGAAGGGAGTGTCGCATGGCTGGCAAGGAAAAGGTGATGGCGGTCCTGATGGGGCCATTCGAAGTGCGCCAGACCTTTCGCGACTGGCCAGCCGACATGTGCCTTGCGGTCTGTCTGATGGACAATGGCGACTGCCAGTTGGTGGTTTTCCAGCAGGAAGAGGCCGACCTGTTGCCGCGCCGCCTGCGGGACCATCTTGGCCTGCGCTCTGACGCGCTGTGCTTTTTCCCGCGGGTGCCCGGATATCCGACGCGCACGCTTCTTTACTCCGACGAACGGCGGCTGATGTCGCTGGTGGCAGAGGCCCCCGAGATTGTCGAAGAGGCGTCGGACTATTCCGTCAACTATGCCTATGCGCAGGAAGAGGGGCTGGACCCGGCGGTGTTTCTTGGCATCGAGGCGGATCTTGCCCGGGGCGCGCCCGACGCAGGTGGCGACGTGGAGCATGAGACCCGCAACGTGATCGACCCTGAAGGCCCGTCCGCAGCGGACTTTGTCTCGCGTCGGGGGAAATCGGCGGCTGCGGCGTCAGAGACTGCGTCGAACCGCGCGGGGCGGGTGCGCAAGGCGCTGCTGCCCGGCTTCATGCAACGGACAGAGCAGGTTCAGCCCGGCGCACGGTTCCGTTCGGCGCGGGAACTGGCGATGAACGAGGATCTGCCGGTGCTGTGCGACATCCGACCGGAGCAAAACGGTTGGATCATGGTGGCCCAGATCCACGAGGGGGGGGGCGATATCCGTATCGGTGACCCGGACCTGATCTATTTGCGCGACGACCATAGTGTCGTGGCGATCCGGCTGGAGCCGCCTTGGGCGATGTCGGCGGCATTGCCGGGGCGCATCTGGATCCGGGCGCGAAGCCTGCCACCCAGAATGCGGGCGGTGTTTGCTGGCTGTGTCGGTCCAGCCGAGATGACGGGCAGCGGCGCGTTTTTGTACCTGCATGTGACGTCGCAGGCAGATTCAGTCGGCCCGACCCGGTCGCCGGAACAGCCTGTTGCCAGCCCGACAGCCGTGCCAGGGGTCGAGGCCGCGACAGCCGTCTCGGCACAGGTCGAAGAGCGGGCGGCCGATGCGTCACCCGCACCGGTGCCGCAGCGGCCCAAGCGCACGATGCGGCGGCGATTTCTGGCTTTGACCGGGGTTGCGGCGGCGCTTGTGCTGATCCAACTCGGGGTTCAGTACGGCTGGAATGGGGATGCCGGATCGCTAGGATCGGACGCGCCGATCAATTGGGAGCGGTTCCGCAGTGCTTGGCAGGCCTCGCGCGCGGGATAGCGCGCTCGGCCGGGGCAGGCGCCCCGCCACAAAGGGCGGGGCCGGCCTCTTGGGTCAGCGCAATGCGTTGCGCAGGTTTTCGAACACGGTCTCGTCAAGCTGAGTGATCCGGTCAGGCTGGGCGCTTGCCACCACGTCGGTCTGGCGGGCGGGTGCAGCGACTTCGATCGCCTTGGGCTGCTTTGGTGTGATCACGTCAGCGGCCGAGGCGCCGGCCTCGCCCGTCGGCTTTTCCCGAGCGGGGGCGGCAGGGGGGACGGCCTTGCCCGGCTCGCGGAATTCCAACAGCACGGTGATGCGACGGTTCGAGGGATCGAGCGCGTCCTCCGGCACCAGCAAATCGGTGTCGGCCATGCCCGAAACCCGGGTGATGCGCGATTGCGCGACCCCGGATTGGAGCAGTACGCGGCGCATCGCATTGGCCCGATCCGAAGACAGATCCCAGTTGTCATAGGAGTCGCGGTTGGTGAAGGGCACCGCGTCGGTGTGGCCCGAGATCACCAGCGAATTGGGCATGGTGGCCAGCGAGTCACCCAGCTTTTCCATCAGGTGCAGCGTAGCCCCGCGCATCTCGGCGCTGCCGGTGTTGAACATCGGCTGGCCTTGCTGATCGACCACCTGAATGCGCAGCCCGGCGGGTGTGCGTTCAAAGATGACGTTCTGTTCCAGCGGCCGTAGATCAGGATTTTCTTGAATTGCCTGGCGCAGCTCGGCCTGAAGGGCATCGAACTGGGCGCTGTCGGCCGCGCGCAGCTGTTGCGTCTCGGCGGCGGTGGCCGCGACGGCCTTGGCCATGGCGGTATCGGCTGCCGTCTGTTTCAGGGCGTCGGACCCGGGCATTGCTCCCGTCCCGCCCCGGGGGCCGGTGCCCAGCTCGTGCGGCGAAACCGCCGAGGGCGCGCCGCCGGCCGGGTTGTCAAACAAGCCTTCGTTGGTGCCGGGCTGGGTCTGATCGGGATCGGCGGTCGGGGTGATGTCCATCACCTCCCATTTCGCCGGGCTGGGGTCATCCTCTTCCCCAAAATCAGCGCCTTGGGCCACCACGGCCCCGCGCGAAGCGTTCAACGTGCCCGGTGGGCCAAATGTGGCACCATCAAGCAGGCCGCTGCCATTGGGCATGGTCGCGTTGGTGAAATACTCTGCGATGCCACGCAGCTTCTGCTCATCTGACGAGGACAGGATCCACAACAGCAGAAAGAACGCCATCATCGCAGTCATGAAGTCCGCATAGGCCACCTTCCACGCGCCACCATGATGGCCGCTTTGCTCGGTGACTTCCACCTTGCGGATGATGGTCGGTTTCGCGGTCGCTACCATTTCGGTCTGCCTCGTGAAGGCCGGGATCGCCGGCTGATTCTGACGACCGCGCAAGGAATGCGGGCCGAAGCTTCACAAGATATCGGTGAGGAACGTGCGCTCAGATGGGCGCAATTCAGACAAGATTGCGACGTCGGTGGTGCAATTGTGGCAGCGCGGGGATTAGCGCGTGGGCGTGTCTTCGTCCGCGGTGTCACGCTGGTATCGGCCCAGACCCACGCGCTTGGCATAGGCGGCCTTGCGTTCGGAATAATTGGGCGCGACCAGCGGCATGTCCTCAGGCAGGGCGTATAGCGCGCGATAGTCTTCTTCGGTCAGGCCATGTTCGGCCTTGATGTGGCGTTTGAGCATGGTGAAGCCGCGCCCGCAACATAGGCAATAGACCTTGTCCGCCGTCACCGCCTGTTCGATCGGAAGCGCGGGAACGGGCGCATCGGTTGCGCTGCGTGGGGACAGCACCGCCGGGGCGGGGGTGTTGGGGCGAGGGGCTGTCGCGGCGGCGCCGAATACCTCGCACAGCTTCAGTGTCAGCGAAACGATCTCGTCCGGGGTGGTGTCGGGGCGCGAGGCATAGGCCGCCACGACCCTCGCCACAGCCTCTGCAACTGACCCGCTGGAGGAGGGGGGGAGAGATGCGGCGCCAGTTTCGTTCGCGTCCATGGGTCTGGCTCCGGTTCGTTGGTCGGTTTCCCGTCATAGCCCCATTAAAGGATATGGATCGGATTTTGGCGGGGTCAAGAATTCGCCGTTTAGGGTCTTGTGCTATCTTTGTGAAGCGCCGCCCTGTGCGTGCCCCCCTTGGTATCGGTTCGGAGCATGCCGTCAGGCCCGCCCCGGCGGCCTGCGACCCCGCCGCCGCAAGGCGTGCTTCTTGGCGGTGTGATAGGCCGGGCCCAGCAGAGACGCGCGGGAACTGTCATCGAGGCGCCGTCCTCCGACGGTCTCGGGCGCCGCGTCGCGTTGGCCGTTTGCCGGTGTCATGTGGATATCGACAATTGCCTTGTCAGCGCTGTGCAGCACCTCCGAGAGGAACGCGTCATCCTCGACCACGGCGAGAAGAAGCCGGACCCGATCCGCCGCTGCAATCGCGGCGCGCCGTCTGACGCTGCTGTTTCTTGACCCTGCCATGTCGTCTCCGGTTGCCTGTACGCAACGGTGCGTTTTTTTGCCTCTCTCATGATATAGAACCTGTCGGGTTAAATTTTGGTCAAAGCTTCTTGGGGTAACCCAAAGAATTGGTTACGTTTAGGTTAAAATCTCTGATTTCTTTATGAATTGTCCTTGTCGCTCTTTGTTGGGGGTCGACTGTTCTTCCTCACGTTGTGCGTTGCAATTGCTGCTGGTCTCGGGTTGGGCGCAGCAGTTACACTCTGGCTGTCAGGCGGGGCGCTGCCCCGTGCATGGCGGACCTGTAACGACAAAGGGCCAGGAGCAGGCACCGTGGCAGACGCGCGAATCAGCGACCCGCATCAGCCTTTCGCGCTGATTGTCGAGGTGGATATGGCCACGCGCATCGCGCTGGACCATCTGTTTTCGGTCATCCTGCACCGTCCGGTGCGGGCAAGCGCCGATTGTGACGAGGCGCGCGCGTTGTTGGAACAAGGGCTGCGTCCGCAGGTGTTGATCGCGGGGCGGGGCAAGACCCCGGCGGCGGCGCTGGCGTTGATCCGGGTGGCTGCGGCGCAGCGACCCGCGCCGTTCATCTTTGCCCTCGACTGGCGCGACCGGCCGGATACGGGGGTGCAGGCGTTTCTGGCCGGGGCCGACGATGTGGTCTGCGCGCCGGTGCCGTTGAAGGAATTCGCGCTGCGTCTGCGCGCCCGGTTGGGCAGCGAGGCCTGCGGCCTGACCGCAAGCAAGGCTGATCTGCGCGCCGATTGGGACGCCGAGGCGGATATCGTGTGCCGCGCCGGGCTGACCGGGGCCGAAGCGCAGGTGGTCAATATAT
Organism: Antarcticimicrobium sediminis; assembly: GCF_004348975.1. Classification (GTDB taxonomy): domain Bacteria; phylum Pseudomonadota; class Alphaproteobacteria; order Rhodobacterales; family Rhodobacteraceae; genus Antarcticimicrobium; species Antarcticimicrobium sediminis. The sequence goes on from NZ_SMFP01000004.1 coordinate 41,111, forward strand.
TGCTTTCCCATAGCGGCGAGATCGTGACTCGCGATGCCCTGAGCCGTGCCATCGACCAGCGCCCATGGGCCTATGGCGACCGCAAGTTCGATGTCCATGTCGCCAAGATCCGCAAAAAGCTGGACGGCGTCTTCGGCCCGCGCATCTCGGTCCGGACGGTGCGCGCCTCGGGCTATGTGATGACGCTGGACGAGGCGATCCCGCTCGCCTCGGGCGCTTCGGGGCCTGCCAGCTAGCCGCTGGATCTTTCACGCCCGCGGGGTGATTCGCTGATTCAGGACGGCGAAATCTGACGTCAAGTTTTGAAATGTAAATCTGCCCCTGTGAATATCTTGGATTTCCACCTGTGGTGGTTGCATCTACTTGTGGTGGTGACCTCATTTTCTTGCGCTATATATAGGTGCCTATCGCTGTGTGGGTGGTTTTGCGGTGCGGGGGCCGCGCCCCCGAGGTCTTGGGGGCTGCGCGAGGGCGCATTCCGTCGGCGACGGACATGGTTACTGCTGGGTTTACAAAGAGGCCATTCTCCTCTGGCGGGAAACAACATATTCTATGTCTGAGGCCGTGAACGGCAAGATGTGGGGTGTGGATGATGCGAAGCGATGCGTTGCTAGAGCTGATCTGGGGGGAAGCGATTGAAGTTCGCGGTCCGGATGAGATGTCCCCGCTGGCCCGGCTGTTGGGGGCGCTGCTGACGGTTCCTATGGTTACGCTTGTCGCCCATGCTGATGACACCCGTCCCTTTGCGATGATGGAAAGCGACGAGCTTTTGCCCGACGCACCGCTGGGCGACATTCTGGCTGAAGAGCTGGGGTTGGACGTGCCCCGTGATGCGGTGGTGTTGATTGAGCCGATCGGCTTTGCGGATGCGGCGTCGTTCTCCGGTCGTGCGCTTGGCGAAGAGCTGGGCCGTCTTCTTGGCGATATCGCCGCCACCTGCACCACGGCACCCAAGGGCGGTTTTGATGCCATCCGCCCTGTCGGAGGGGATCCCCTTCGCCCCGTCTTGCGCGCCTTGACCCGCGACATCGCCCGGATTCTGCCCGATACCCGTGTCCCGCGGCAAGAAGAACTGCGGGCGCGATAAGCCGATGCCAACAGGGGTCACGGCCCTCGGGGTCGGGCAAAAACAGCGGAATTAATTTTTCGTTAAGCACATATGTCTTTGTACTTTGTCTTTGCTGTGGTCTTCTGCGGTCAACGAAACGTTACGATTTCGCGAGGCGGGTTATGGCAATTTCATATGCGACGGCGCGGGATGCGCCGTTGCTTGATGTGGAGCGGGAGCGCATCTTGATCAGGCGGTGGCAGGCGGATCACGACCGGGCGGCGCTGGAGGTGTTGATCCTGTCGCACGCGCGGCAGGTCTATGCCTGTGCCATGCGGTTGTGCTCTCAGGCCAGCGATCGCGAAGAGCTTATTGCCGAAGGTATGGTCGGGTTGATCCGCGCGGCAAACCGGTTCGACCTTGCGCGGAATGTGCGATTTTCAACCTATGCCCATTGGTGGATCCTGAACAGTGCGATGCGCGCGCTGGCGCGTCTGACCTGTGTGGTGGACATGCCGGTGCGATCGCGGCGCGCGGCCGGCGCGCTGGTGCAGGTTGCCAAGTTGGACGGGGATGAAACCGACAGCGGGGTAGAGGCGGTGCATTGTCCCGACCCGACACCGGAAGAGATGATGATCACGCGCACGGCAAATGCCCGGCTGCGCCAGGTGATCACCGAGGCGATGGGTGATTTGGGCGATGTGGAGCGAGAAATCGTGGTGTCGCGCAATCTGCGTCAGGTTCCTGATACGATCGAGGATCTGGCCGGGCGGCTTGGGCTCAGCCGTGAGAAACTGCGTCAGATCGAACGCCGTGCGATGATGCGGTTGAAATACGGGCTACTGTCGCGTGGCGTGACCGGCGCGCAATTGGGGTGACGGGATGAGCGACGCAATCAGTCTGTTGTCGGTCCCCTCCGGGGCCAAGCCTAGCGGGTCGACCGCGTGGAGTGCGGCAGCGACCGGGTTCGAGGCGCTGTTCCAGTTGGACGGGGCCAGCGCGGGCGAGCCTGACACTGAGGCCGCGAATGGGTCTGGCACCGACGCGCTCAAGACCACCGACGCGCTCAAGAAAATGTACGGTTTTCTGGCCGGATTGGGCAAAAAGGCGACCTATCTGGAGCCGGAAAGCGATGCCCCTGCCGCGACACTGGAGGCGGTGGCAGGGCTGGCCTCGGATCTGGCCGAGGCGCTGGGCAGTTTCGAGCGGGAGACCGGGGTAGGCCTGCTGCCGTTGCTGGAGGCCGGGACGCTGGACGGTGACCTTTCGGTGTCGTCCACAGAGGGAGATGTGGCCGCCACCTTGGCCGATCCGCAGGCGGCAGTTCAGGCGTTGCTCTCGGTGATTTCAACCGTGACCGGTGCGGTGCGTCGGGTGTCGGACCTCGCAGCGGCGCAGCAGAGCGAGGGGGGCTTTGCGCCAGGGCGTCGGGCCGTGTCCCCGGATATGTCCGGGGTGATCGCCGCGGCAGCCCCCTCTGCAGCGGCGGCGGCCGGTGCCGCCGTCAGCGCGACGGCGGGGCTTGGTGCCAAGGGGGCGACGGGGCGGGTTGGTGGCATAGCCAGCACATCTTTGGACCCCGGTGCGGTGGTGTCGATAGCGCCGGCGACCGTATCGGTCGGGGCAGAGGTGGCTGCGACGTCCGACACAGAGGTGCCTGGTCTTCCGGTTTTCTTCGCTCCGATCCAGGGCGGGCGCTCCGGTGACGGCAATGCGCCTGCGACCCAAGCCTTGTTGGCGCGGGTCATGGCCGCTGCGGCGGAAGTTTCGCAAACAGCGGGGGTGGGGCCGCTTGCTGCGGCGTTGGCCGAGGCGGGGGGCGGGGTGTTGCGGCCCAGTCCGGTCGAGCCGCTGATCACCCCGGAGGATATCGCGCGTGCGATGGCGCGCGGCGGGCATCCCGCTGGCGATTCCGCGACCACAACAACGCAGGGGCGCAGCGAAAGCGGCGCAGAGCCGTCGCGCTTTGCCGCAGCTCTTGCGGCGCAGGTCCGCTCGGCCGAGGTCGGCGACGGGCACACCCGGATTGCGCTCAGCCCGCGTGGGTTGGGCAGTATTGAGGTGGACGTCAGCACCGGTGAGGATGGCGCGCTCAAGATCGTGGTGCGGGCCGAGAACCCGGCGGTTCTGAACAGCCTGCGCGACGAGCGTGATTTGCTGGCGCAGGCGCTGGGCGGGATGGATACCGGATCGCTTGACCTGCAATCCTTTGCTGACCGCGACGGGCAGGAGCCGCAGGGCAATCGCCCCCCCGTGCTTTCCGCGCGTCCGGGAGAGGACGCCGCCGAGGGCGGGGCCGATCCCGGGCTGGTACAGACCGCAGAAATCGGCGAAGGTCGGTTGGACATCGTGACCTGAGGGGAAACGGACATGGACGTAGCAGCAACAAGCACCACGCAGACGACAGAAACCGCGTCGAGCAGTTCGCTGTCGCAACTGAGCGAGGATTACACCCGCTTTCTGACGCTTCTTACGGCGCAGATCGAGTATCAGGATCCGTTGGCGCCGATGGACAGTTCGCAATTCGTCTCGCAGCTTGCGCAGCTCAGTCAGGTGGAGCAGGCGGTCAAATCGAATTCCAACCTTGAAACCTTGTCGGCACAGTTTGGTGCGCTGACCTCGGTCGCGGGTGCGGGCATGATCGGCCATGATGTGACGGTCAATTCGGGCAATGTCATGTTGGAGGACGGGGTGAGCGACGGCTATTACATGCTGACGGATGCCGCGTCCGAGGTCTCGGCGCAGATCATTGATCCGCTGGACCGGGTGGTGCGCACGCTGGAAGGATTGTCCACCACATCGGGCGAGCTTTTGCCGTTGGACTGGGACGGCAAGGACAGTCTTGGGCAAGATATGTTAAGCGGCAGCTATTCGGTGCGGATCAACGCGGTGGGCAGTGATGGGGAAGCGGTTGCGGCCTATACCTATCGCAAGGCTGCGGTGCAGGAGGTTCTGTTCGCCGACGGGGAACTGTATTATAACCTGTCCGGCAACGAAAGCGTTCCATCCAGTTCCGTTTTGTCGATACGGTAAACGCGCTCACACCTGTTAAGTTTGCGGGCGTTTAGCTGCGGGGGGTGCCCGCCGCGAGGAAGTGATTGATCTGGGCCGAATGCACCGATGGGAAGCTACCGTGCAGCTTCAGCACAATCCGTCCCGCCATCGCTGCCGTGTCGAGATTTTCCTCTTCGCCCTTGCCAACCCAAAGCATGGTTTCCGCAAGGTCTGACGCCGCCGTGATGGTGGCATCGCGCAGCCGCGCCCGGCCTGCCGCGCTGCCCAGCCGTTCAAAGGCGGTAGCGTCAGAGATGAACACATCCATGTCGATCACGATATGCAGGATGCGGGTCGGTTGAAGCACCTGAAAGGTGAACTTGCCCAACGGCATCTTGTACAGCACGGCTTGTTTGCGCCCCTCCGCGCTGTTTGCGGCCTGCTCGGGATCGGTTCCGCGCAGCAGGAACCACCCCGTCGCAAAACCGACTCCCCCCATCAAGAGGATCACCAGCAGCGCAAGGAGAGGTTTTTTCACCGGTGCCTCCGGTCAATAGGGCAGGATCACGTCCAGGAAATCTTCGCCATAGCGCGGCTGTTGCACGCGGCTCAACTGACCTCGGCCACCATAGGCGATGCGGGCCTCGGCAATCTGATCATAGGGGATGGTGTTGTCGATCATGATATCGACAGGGCGGATCACCCCGGCCACGCGCAATTCGCGCAATTCCTGATTGACCTTGACCTCTTGCCGCCCGCCGATCACGAAATTGCCGTTGGGCAGTTCCTTGACGATCATCGCGGCGACCCGCAGTTCGATCGTCTCGTTGCGCTTGATCGAGCCTTCGCCGGCGGTCGAGGAGGTGGAACCGAGATCAATGATCGACCCGCCGGTTGGCAGGTCAGAGGCATCGACACCCGGCAGGATCTTGTCGATCTGGCTGCCATAACCAAGGAACGCAGGGTCTTGTACGTCCGTGCCGCCGCTGCGGCTGCGTTCCGATGCGTTGCGCAGCGAGGCGCTGTCGTCGATGTCGATGACCACGGTCAACAGATCCCCCACCGCCTGTGCGCGCCGGTCGCCGAAGAAACTGCGCGTGTTCTTGCCCCAGAGGCTGGAGGCCTCGGCTCGTTTGGGCGGCGTCATCGGCTCGGATTCCGGCATCGGGACGCTGATGCGGTTGACCTCGGGCATGGTTTCACCGTCGAGCACCACACCGCTAAGCTCCGGGTTGCGGTGTTTGGTGTATTGGCCGCAAGCCGACAGGGCGAGCGTCGCTGCGAGGGCGGCAGCGAAGGGGCGGGTTGGAAATCTATCAAGGGCGAAGATCAAAAGCTTGCCTCCACTAAACCATCGGCGCGGGCGACGCCCACGACTGTTTTGTTGCTGCTGAGATTGACCACCCGGACCTCTTGGCCCAGATGTGCATCGGAAATTGCCTTGCCCGAAACGGCGAGCTCGAGCCCGCCGAAGTTGAGCTGAATGGTCACCCGTTCCCCGCGCGAGATGATGATTGGCGGTTGCACGGACTGAATTTGCACCGGGCGACCGGGAGAGAGCATGCGGCGCACCTGCATCCCGACCAGCCCTTTGGCGTCGGTGATCGCATAGGCGTTGACGCGGGCCCAAGGCATATCGACCATCTCGACATCCTCGGGCTGCACGATGGTATCGGGCATGACACGGCGCACCGGCACCGGCACCGGCTGGGTCAGCGTGGCAACGCCCCAGACCCGGCGCACATCGCCCCGGTCGGTGACCACATTTGCGATGAACTGACCGGTGTCGTGGTCAATCCAGAATTCACGAATGAATTCGCCCTCGGAGGGCAAGCCAGCGGCCATGCGGACCTTGAAAAAGCCGGAGTCAGGCATGCCTGGGCCGAATTCCTGTGTCGCGCGTTCGGTGACCAGCGCGACGATGTTGGCCGCGGTGGCAGGGGCCGCTGGCAGCAGTGCCGCAACAAGGGCGAGGAGGCCCAGAAGACGGCCGGATCGCGCGGGGGAGGGGAGCGGGCGGCGCATCGTTATTTGATCTGGTTGGCGGTGGAGAGCATCTCGTCGGCGGTCTCGATCGCCTTGGAGTTCATCTCATAAGCGCGCTGGGCAGAGATCAGGTCGGTGATCTGCTGGATGATGTTGACGTTGGAATTTTCCAAATACCCCTGCCGGATGATCCCGACGCCTGGTTCGCCCGGCGTGACCAGCGCCGGTTCGCCCGAGGCTGTGGTCTCTTCCAGCATGTTGTTGCCGATCGGTTTCATCCCGGCTTCGTTCAGGAAGGTGGCCATGGTCAGCTGCCCCAGCTCTACCGGGGTGGGGTCGTTTTCGACATAGGCCATGACCACGCCTTCTTGGTTGATGGCGATCTCGCGGGTGTTGTCGGGCATGGTAATGCCCGGGTCGATCTCATAGCCGTCCAGGGTGACGATCTGCCCCTCGGCGCTCAGCTGGAAGCTGCCCGCGCGGGTATAGGCCTGGCTGCCGTCGGGGCGGTTGATCACGAAAAATCCGTGCCCTTCGATTGCCAGATCAAGCTGGTTCTCGGTCTGCGACAGCCCGCCCTGCGTGTTCAGGCGGACCACCCCGGCGCTTTGCACCCCGAGGCCGACATTCATGCCGACCGGGCGCGAGGTGCCCTCGGTCGAGGTCAGCGCGCCCTCTTGCTGCATCGACTGATAAATCAGATCCTGAAAGGCCGCCCGCCCGCTTTTGAAGCCGGTGGTATTGGCGTTGGAGATGTTGTTGGCGATGACATCGACGTTGGTCTGCTGGGCCAGCATCCCCGTCGCCGCGATTCCTAGTGCCTTCATGGTCGGGTTCCTCCCCGTTGGTCGGTGTCAGGCGGGTCAGACCACCTGGCCGAGGCGCTGAATGGCCCGTTGTGTCAGATCGTTGCTGTCGTTCATCAGTTTCGTCGCACGTTCATAGGCGCGCTGGATGTCCATAAGGTGGGTCATCTCGACGATCGGCTGCACGTTGCTTTGCTCGACAAACCCCTGCGCGATATTGGTCTCGGTGTCGGGCGCGGCATTGGTGCCTGCATCACCATAGAGATACAGCCCGCCACCGATCGGGACCAGTTTGTTCGGGTCGGGGAGGCTGAACAGGCCGATTTGCCCCAGAATTGCGCCATCGGCATCGGTGATGGTGCCGTCCGTCGAAACGCTGATGTTCTGTCCCGCAGCCTGTGGCAGGGTGATCGGCGCGCCGCCCGGGTTCAGCACCGGGGAGCCGGTCAATGTCGAGAGCTGGCCGTTGGCATCGACCGCCAGACGGCCATCGCGACCATAGGCGGTTGCGCCCGCGCCGGTCTGATAGGACAGCCACCCCGATCCCGACAACGCCAGATCCAGCGGGTTGCCGGTGGCAACAAGCGCGCCCTGACTGGTGTTGAGAAATGTGCCGCGATCCTGAACATAGCTGATGGTCGCGTCTTCGGTTCCATCCGATTGCACCGCCTCGAACAGCGGTTGCGTTGACTTGTACCCGGCGGTCGAGGCGTTGGCCATGTTATGCGCGGCAAGGTCCATGCTGCGCTCCAAAGCCGTAGCGAGGGAAAGGGAGACGTAATTCGCGTTGCCCATGGCTGCTTTCAGCCCCCCTCAGATACGCCGGCAAGGATAGACCGGCAAAATTTCGGTATCATTCCTCTTATTGCATGATAAACTATCCATCAATATAAGAATTAAGGCAAGATGTATTTGGTTGAACCCAAGGACAGCCGGTGGTCAACATGAAGAAACCGACAGCGGCTGCGGTGCTCTTGGCCGGCGGCGTCGTGGCTGGGGCCGCGCTGGCCTCGGGCGTTCCGCCTGATGCGTCGTCGCTGGCTGATCTAAGCCGCGCGGCGCGCTCGACCCCCGGCGTGGCCCGGCAGGGTGATATGGATCTGCGGCGCTGGCCGGAGGACGGTTTCTACAAGCAGCTGACAACAGGGATCGACGCGCTGAGCTCTGCCCACGGGCCAGAGCGGCCGGGCGTTTTCCTTGATATGGCCGAATTGTATCTCAGTCAGGCGTTGCTCTACGAGGCCCGTTCGGTTCTGGACGGGATCGAGCCGGAAACCGCGCAGAACATACGCCGTTGGCGCGCCATGCGGGACGCGGTGCGGCTGCTGGGCGGCGAGGCAGTGTCGGATATCCAGTCGTCACCACTGGTGACGCCGTCGCGACCCGACAGAGGCATGTGGCTAACGCTTCAGGCGGTGGCGCAGGGCGATGAGGTGATGCTGCGCAACAACCTCGCCGGGGCGCTGGCGGCGATGGCCTATCAGCCCCGGCCGGTGGTGCGCATGGTGCTGCCGATTTTCACCGAGGCGGCGGTCGAGGCGGGGGAAGCGCGGCTCGCAGAGCAGGCGATCTCACTGCTGGAGGAGGTTCCCGATCTTTCCGGCGCGCCGCTGGGGCATTATCTACGCGGACGGGCGGCCCTGATTCAGGGCAATGAGAAAACGGCGCTGGAGTACTATTTTGCCGCCAGCGATGGCTGGGATCTGTATGCGGCGCGGGCGCGGCTGGCATTGGCGGACATGGCGTTGAAAGATGGTGGGCGCGGTGCGCTGTTGGCGGCGCGGGACGTGTTGGAATACGGATCTGGGGCGTGGCGCGGGGATCGCTATGAGCGCGACCTGTTGCGGCGGCTTGCCGGGCTTTATTCCGCGACCGATGATCCGTTTTCGGCCCTTGTCGCCCGCGGCAAGCTGATGCTGCGCTTTCCCGGCACCGAGGCGGCTGTCGAGGCCGCCGTGCAGGCGCGTGCGGATATGGCCGAGGTCTATCGCGATGGGGCCGAGGGGCAGTTGTCGCTGTCGCAATGGGTGACATTGCATATGGAGCTGGTGCCGCTCTATCGGTTTTTCCCGGAGTTTGCCCTGCATTCCGAGGCTTTGGCGGACCGTGCATTGCAACTGGGCGGCACCGATCTGGCCGCGGGGGAGTATCGCCGGGCGCAGGCGTTGGTGCAGGAACTGGCCGATGTGTCCGGGGTGCCGGTTGAGGAGGGGCGGCTTGTCGGGCTGCAACTGAAGCTGGCGCATGCCTTGTCGCGCGGCGGTCAATATGTCGAGGCACGCGCTGTGCTGGAGCAGATCGGTGTGCCCGAGGATCCGGCGCAACGCCAGCGGGTCAGCGCGTCCAAGGCCTCGGTGCTGGCGGAGCTTGGCGACAATGACGGGGTGCTGCGGACCCATGTCGCCAGCCCAGATGCGGGCAACCTGCGCGATCTTGCGCTGGCGCTGTCGCAGGCCGGGAGCTGGACCGAGGCGGCGCTGTTCTACAAGAAGCTATGGGCGAGTTTCCCCGAGGTCTTTACCGCGCGCGATGCCTCCTACCTGCTGTTGGCGGCGCGAAAAGCTGGCGATGTGCAGGCAGCAAGTCGGGTGGTCGCCGCTTTTCCGGGGCTGACGGATTCCGAAACCTGGGTCGATATTGCCGCAAGCCTGATGGAAACGCCCGCACCGTTGGCGCCGCTCAGTCTCGATGCCGCCGATACCCGTCTGGATAGCGCCGCGCGCGCCATCGGCACGATCAGCGCGCGCGAAACCGGCCTGTAAACCCGCAAGGCGACCGGACAGGCCGACAGACTGGGCGGAGTCCTTGGTCGCCCGCCCGATCACGCCCTGTTTTTCTTTAATCTTTAACCCGGCTTAAAATAGCCTCGTGTATTTCTTGTAGTAAACAAACAAGAAACAAGAATAATCAGAGGCGGTGGTCATGAGCATTTCGAGTGCACTTCAAACCGGAGTCAGCGGTCTTCAGTCCAACTCGAAGGCGGTGAGCGGTATTTCAGAGAATATCGCAAACGCCAACACGGTTGGATACAAGCGCGGCTTTAGCCATTTCGTGACATCCTCGGCCGCCGGGGCGGACGGCACCGGCATGCTGGGGGTCAGCGCTGTCGAAGAGATGGAAATGAACCGGGCCGGCGGGTTGGTTTCGACCAATTCGGCAACCGACATGGCGATCAGCGGGTCGGGTTTCTTTACCGTATCGCTGCGCCCGGACGAGACGGTTCAGACCAATTACCTGCTGACGCGTGCGGGGTCGTTCCTGCCGGATCAGGACGGGAACCTGGTGAATGCGGGCGGCTACTATCTGGCCGGCTACCAATATGATCTGGACGGAGAGCTGGGCGATGTGGATCGCAGCTCTTTCGCGCAGATGGAGACGGTGAATATCGGCAACATCAGCATGTCGGCGGCTGCAACCACCGAGATTTCGACCATGGGCAACCTGCCGTCGCAAGAGGCGGGCCTTGTGACCCCGGGAGACCCGTTCACGACCTCGTCGGAATTCTTTACCCCGCTGGGCGCGTCGGAACGGCTGAGCTTTTCGTGGGAACCGACCACGACCGACAACACGTGGAACGTGACGATCAGCGATAGCGCTGGCACGGCGATGGGGTCGGTGACCGTGGACTTCAACGATTCCGGATCGCTCGCCGGGTCGCCGGCGTCCTATTCCGGCGTGACCTCGACGGCAACGGCGCCTGCGGCTTTTTCGTTCGACACGGCCACCGGTGAAGCCACGGTGACGGTGGATGACGGCGGCTCGCCGCAGACACTCGTCATCAAAATGGGGGCACCGGATTCCTTCGACGGGATCACCCAGTTTGCGGGTGATTTCAGCCAGTCGTTCACCCGTGACGGATCCAGTGTCGGTGAGCTTATGCGCACCGAGATCGACGAAGACGGAACGCTCTACGGTGTTTTTGACAACGGTCAGCGGCGGGCCTTGTACGAGATCCCGGTCGCGATCGTGGCCAATCCCAATGGGTTGCTGGAAGTGCGTGGCAACGCCTATGCGTTGAGCAATGACACCGGGGCATTTCTGGCGATGAAGGCCAATACCGGCGCCACCGGCGCGGTCAGCGGGCAATCGCTTGAATCCTCCAATGTGGATATTGCCGAAGAGATGACCGATCTGATCAAGCTTCAGCAAGCCTATTCCATCAATGCCAAGGTGGTGACCACGGTGGATGAGATGATGACCGAGACCGCGCAGCTCAAACGTTGATCTGAGCCGGCCTTCAGGGGATACCCATGAGTCTTTCCAGTGCCCTCAATACGACTGCGACGGGCCTTGCCACGTCGCAGACGCAGACGCGGATCGTTGCCGACAACATCGCCAATGCGATGACCCCCGGCTATGTGCAGCGCGAGGCGGTGATCGTCAGCAGTATCTCTGGCGGCGCGCAGGTGGCCGAGGTGCGCCGCGATGTCGATGCCTCTCTGGTGCGGATGGCCCGCACCGAAAGCGGCAAGATGGCGCATCAGCAGGCCGTCAGCGAGGGGTTGGGCAACTATACCATCTACCTGGGGCAACCCGGTGACGGGCTGTCTCCGGCGGATAAGTTCTCTGAATTCAACACGGCGATGACCACGCTGGTGAACATGCCGTCCTCGAATGGGGCGCAATCGGCAGCGGTCTATGCGGCCGAGAGTCTGGCCGCGTCGATCCGTGGGGCAAGCGATACATTGGCCGATGTCCGTGCTGAGGTGGATATGGAAATCCGCTATGAGGTGACGGATCTGAACCAGGCGCTTCAGGATCTGGCCGATCTGAACAAGCAGATGCGCGATTTTTCGAACGGCTCGCTCGAGGCGGCAGATCTGGCGGACCGTCGTGATGGTCTGCTCGATCAGGTAGCCGAGATCGTCGGCATCCGGGTGACTGAAACCTCGGACGGGCGGGTGAACGTCTATACCACCGGCGGTGCGGCGCTGGTGGAGGGCGTTCAGGTGCAGGATGTCACCTATCAGCCCGGCGACGGCAGCTTTTTCGCGGGCACTACGGAAATCACACCGGGCAAGGACGGGCTGCGCGGCGTCGAAGAGGGAAGTCTGGCCGGTTTCGCAGAGTTGAAGCGCGACATCCTGCCTCGATTCCAGCTTCAGCTTGACGAATATGCGCGCGGGTTGATGCAGGCGTTCGAGGGGGCTGATGCCTCGCTGTCGGCGGGGGAGGCCGGGCTGTTCACCGACAATGGCAGCGCCTTTGATGCCAGCGAACTTGAGGGGCTGGCCGGTCGCCTTCGCGTCAATGACGCGGTCAGTCATAGCGGTGACAGCGAAGTCTGGCGCATCCGCGATGGCATGGGCGCCACAACCACCGGCGACGTCGCCGACGCGACGCAGATCCAAGCCTTTATCGACGGTCTGGACAATCCCCTCGGGGCCGATCCTGAGACCAGTATGAGCGCGACGGTTTCGGTGGCGAATTTCGCGGCCGAGATGGTCTCGACCCAGTCGGCCGAACGCGCCCGTGCAGAAAGCGATTACAACGCGGCCGCCTCTGCCGCCGGGCTGGTGCAGGCATCGCGCGAGAGTGTCGAAGGCGTGAATATCGACGAAGAGTTGCAAAAGCTGATGCTGATCGAGCAGAGCTATGCCGCCAATTCAAAGATGCTGACAGCCGTGGGCGAGATGCTCGATACGCTGTTGGCCGCAGTTTGAGGATAGCAGATGAGCTGGAATGTAAGCCGTGTTTCTTCGTTGCAGATGAACCAGTTCAATCGCGACTATATTTCACAGGCGACGCTGGCGCTGCAAAAGGCGGGTCAGGAGCTGTCGACTGGGCTCAAGGCCGATCTGTTCGCAGATCTGGGACCGCGTGCTTCGGTCGCGCTGACCTTGCGTGCGCGCGAGGAGAATACGCAGGCCTACACGACCTCTAATTCGCTGCTGGAAAGCAAGCTGGAGGCGATGCTGATCTCGGTCGATGCGGTGCGCGATCAGACCAGCGAAGTGCTGGAACTCTCGCTGGTCAGTGCGTCGAGCTCCAGCCTCGGCGCGGGTGCCCTGCAAGCGCAGGCCCGTGCCGCGCTGGAGGGCACTGTCGCGACCATGAACACAAGCTATAACGGCGATCATCTGTTTTCCGGGACCGCCAGCGATCAGGCGCCACTGACCCGCTGGTCAGAGGTGAATGCGACGACCGGCCTGTCGCCCGAAGAGGTGCTGTCGGATATCGTGGGGACCGGGCCGACCTCGGTGGCCGAAGCTGATGCGATGATCAGCGAGATCGAGGCGTTCTTTGCCTCGACCAACAGCGCCGACCCGGACAGGAACTTCGAAGCGACGATGTACAACGGAACGCCGCTTCTGGATGCCAGCGGCGACCCGTCGACCCGGATTACGGCGCGCATCAACGAAGGGCAGGAACTGGTCTATGGCGTTCAGGCCAATGACGAGCCTTTTCGCGAAACGCTGAAGGGGCTGGCGATGTTGTCGCTGGTGGATGTCAGCCAGATTGAGGACTCGGCGACCTATACGCGCTGGATGGAGGTCGTGAATACGGCGCTCAGTAGTGGCACGCAGGGCGCGCTGGAAAGCTCTTCCTCGATCGGGTTCAATCAGCAGGTCGTCGCCACGACGCAGGAACAGCTGAACGACATGTCGCTGGTTCAGCGCACCCAGATATCGGACTATGAAAGCGTCGATCCCTATGAGGCGGCCACCATGGTGTCGAGCTTGGAAACCCAGCTTCAGGCCAGCTACAGCGTCACCGCCCGGCTGTCACAGATGAGCTTGCTGAATTACCTCTGAGGCAAGGCGCCGGAGCTTTCAGGCCCGGACCTCGGCCCCGTGCAGGCTATGGGGGGTCTGTGGTTTGGGCGCGGGCAGGTCGAACTCGTCCGGGGCGCTCAGCTTGTAGCCGCGACCATGGACCGTCTCGATATATTGTGCGCCGCTGCTCGCGGCGGCCGCGATCTTTTTGCGCAGCTTGCAGATATAGACGTCGATCACCTTGTCGAACGGCTGATCCGCGCTCATGCCATAGACCGCGTCATAAATCGCGTTCTTGGAAATCACCTTGTTTGAGTTCAGCGCAAGATGCTGAAAGATCGAGTGTTCGCGCTTTGACAGCCTGATCCGCGCGCCCGAGACGATAGGATCGCGCCCGTCGAAAAAGGCAATCAGCTCGCCCACTTCGACGCTTTCGGCGGCGTGGCCGTGGAACCGGCGAATGATGGAATTGATCCGCGATACCACCTCGCTGCCCTTGATCGGGCTGACGATGACATCATCGGCCCCCCGATCAAGGGCTGCCGAGGTATCCTGTGAATTCCGAAAATCGCGCAGCACGATAACAGGGTTGGCGCAGCCGGCCTTGCGGACGGTGCGAATCTGCGCGTGGGTATTGTCAGACTCTCCGATCAGGATCGCCCGCACCTCGTTGCCCGGCTGGGTCAGAGGGGGCAGGCCGCTCTCGAAAAAGTCTTCATCCACGAACAGGGGCTCGATGCCCGCGTTCTCCAGCTCCAGGGCTAGGGATGTCTGACGTTTTTCACGGGGTTCGAAAACATAGGCGCGCATGGACACCTCCGTTCCCGCCATTATTCATATCTATCCTTAATCGCTAGCAAGGAAAGAGATGGAGTTCAATAACAAAATTATCCACAAGCAAGTTTAGATTGCGCTATATATGGACTTGTCAAAAATAAATGGCTAGGATCAGCGCAAGGGCCAAGGGTGAATTCAATGTCAGTATGCAGGTCATTGGCGACGGTTCTGGGCGCGGCTGTTTTGGGCGCGGCCTGTTGCCTTGGGTCCGTGGTTTCGGCCGAGGTCCGGGTCAAGGATATCGCCAGCTTTGAGGGAGTGCGGGAAAACCACCTGATCGGATACGGTCTGGTGGTGGGCCTGTTGGGCAGTGGCGACAAGATGAGCAACAGCCCCTTCACCCGCGAGTCGGTGAAGGGCATGTTGGAACGTCTTGGCGTGGCCAATCTTGATGGTGACCTGCTCAAGACCAAGAACACAGCCGCCGTGATGGTCACCGCCAAGCTGCCGCCCTTCGCCCGCCGTGGCGCGCCGATTGATGTGAATGTCGCCTCGCTTGGCGATGCCACCAGCCTGCGCGGCGGCACCTTGCTGGTCACGCCGCTTTCCGGGGCCGATGGCGAAGTGTATGCCGTGGCGCAGGGGCCGGTCGCGGTGTCTGGCTTTCTGGCGCAGGGCAATGCCGGCAGCGTGCAGGAAGGGGTGCCGACCATCGCCCGGATCGACAGCGGCGCCATCGTCGAACGCGAGGTGGCGTTCCAGCTCAAGGAGTTGGACAGTTTCCGCATCGCCCTGCGGGTGCCCGATTTCACCACCGCCACGCGGATCGAGGATGTCGTGAACGACAAGCTTGGCGCGGGATCGGCGCGGGTGCTGGACCCCGGCACCGTCGAGGTGCAGATCCCGGGCAAGGCCGACGTTGCCGAAACCATTGCCGCGATCGAGGGGCTGACGGTCCAGCCCGACAGCACCGCGCGCGTCGTGGTGGACGAGAAGTCCGGCACCATCGTGATCGGCGCGAATGTGCGGATCGGACAGGTGGCGATCAGTCAGGGCGGCCTGACCGTGCGGGTGCGTGAGCGCTATAATGTCAGCCAGCCAAGCCCGATCAGCATCGGCGGCACCACGGTGGTGGTGCCGGAAACCGATATCAACGTGGAAGAGCGGGAGAGCAAGTTCACCATTCTTGAAGGCGATGTCAGTCTTCAGGATCTGGTCGACGGGCTGAACGCGATCGGGGTTGGCGCGCGCCAGACGATTTCGATCTTGCAGGCGATCAAGGCCTCTGGCGCGCTGCATGCAGATCTGGAGATCATCTGATGGAGACCCCGAAAGTATCGGCGGGCATCCCGGCGACAAGCAGCGAAACGCGCGCCAGTCGCACCGCGACAGAGGACGCGCGGGTGTCAAAGGAGTTCGAGACGGTTTTCATCAGTCAGTTCGTTGATCAGATGATGAAGACGGTTGATTACGGCCCAACCTCTGGCGGGCAGGGGGCCGAGATGTGGCGCTCATTCTTGTCGCAGGCCATGGCCGAGCAGTTGAGCGAACGCGGCGGTCTGGGTCTTAGCGCGAATATAGAACAGATGCTGGGCGCGTATCGGCGCTGACGGTGCGGAACAACGGAACAGGCGGGGCCATGCTGGGAAAGCGGAAATTTCGGATCGGAGAGCGGATGCAGGCGCGTCGCGGGGCACCCTTGGCTGGTGCGACGATCCTGACCGAAGAAGACGAGGCGAATATCGAAGCCTATACCGCCAAGGTTGGTGAAGCGGTGGCGCTTTTGAACGAAGAAGTCGCGGCCCTGACCGACGGGCGGTTTCAGGTGGTCAGCGAGCTGTTCGAACGCAAATCGGCCCTGTTGAAGTGGCTGGAACTGCGGATGCCGTTGATCGAGCCGTTCCTGAAGCACGAGGCCGCGAAAGCGCGCGGGTTGCCGGAGCGTCTGGCCGAATTGAAACAGTCGGTCGGCGCGGACAGCGAGATGTTGCAGCGCATGGCGATGGCGGCGGGAACCATCGTGCGCGAGATCCGCAAAGCCACCGAGCGCAACGGGCTCAGCGGCCTTTATGGCAAGTCGGGGCAAAAGATCGGCAGTCAAGAGGGTGGTAAATTGCGCATCGACCGCGAATTTTAAGCGCGGCGAGAATCCGAAAATTAGCGAAGCCTTAACTCTGCCTTAATTCTGATGTCTATATCCTCAGTACTGGTCTTGAACCAGAAACAGTCAGAAGACTGAATAATCAAAAACGAGAACTGAGGAGAGCATTAAATGTCGTCCATTCTCACCAATAACTCCGCGATGGTTGCACTCTCGACGTTGAATGACGTCAACCGTGGCCTGAACGAAACCCAAAACCGCGTCTCCAGCGGCCTGAAGGTCAGCTCGGGGAAAGACAACGCGGCCTACTTCCAGATTTCTGAATCGATGAAGGGTGACAGCGCTGCCTTCGGCTCGATCAACGAAGGCCTGTCCCTGACCAAGAGCTCGATCGCGACCGCGCGCTTGGGCGCAGAAACCATTCAGGACCTGTCGCAGCAGTTCATGGAAAAGGTTGCCTTCGCGCAGGGCGCGACCGGTGGTCAGGCCGAGATCGAAAGTGACCTGCTCGAGCTGGTCAAGCAGATGGAATCCACGCTGAGCCAATCGACGTTCAGCGGCGATGATATGTTGGGCGCGGGCTCCTATTCTGCTGCTGTCACCGCCAGTACCGGCGTTACCGCGGGTTCGGTCGCTGGGGCCACCGGTATTTTGACGGCATCCTCGAACAATGACGCCACTGTGGGCGCTTCGCGCGATGTTGTGACCGGCATCAGCCGCGCCGGCGGCAGTTATGCCACCACCGACGTCACGGTCAAGACGCACGACATGGCCATACTGGTCTCAGACTTCAAAGCGTTGGCGACCGGCTTCGCGGCCGCTGCGGAAACGGTGGCGACTGGTGAGGCCTTCTTGGCCGGCGCACTGGCCTCGACCGAGGGCGTTGTCGACAAGGTGACCGACATCGCGACCAAGCTTGGCCAGTCCGAGAAAACGATCGAGAACCAGCAGACCTTCCTGTCGTCGCTCACCGATACGCTGGATACCGGTGTGAGCTCGATGGTTGATGCCGACATGGAAGAAGAGGCCGCGCGCCTGCAGGCCTATCAGGTTCAGCAGCAGCTGGCGACGCAATCGCTGTCGATCGCCAACCAGCAACCGCAGAATATCCTGAGCCTGTTCCAGTAACCGGCCTTTCGTCAGGGGGCTTCCCCCTGACGACCCTGACGATATGATCGTAAGCCAAAAATGAGGAAAGCCTTAACTCGGCCTCAATCATGATGTCTATATTCACAGTACTGGTCTTGAACCAGAAACAGTCAGAAGACTGAAAAACGAAAAACGAGAACTGAGGAGAGCATTAAATGTCGTCCATTCTCACAAATAACTCCGCAATGGTTGCACTCTCGACGTTGAACGACGTCAACCGTGGCCTGAACGAAACCCAGAACCGCGTCTCCAGTGGCCTGAAGGTCAGCTCGGGGAAAGACAACGCGGCCTACTTCCAGATTTCTGAATCGATGAAGGGCGACAGCGCTGCCTTCGGCTCGATCAACGAAGGCCTGTCCCTGACCAAGAGCTCGGTCGCGACCGCGCGCTTGGGCGCAGAAACCATTCAGGACCTGTCGCAGCAGTTCATGGAAAAGGTTGCCTTCGCGCAGGGCGCGACCGGCGGCCAGGCTGATATCGAAAGTGACCTGCTCGAGCTGGTCAAGCAGATGGAATCCACGCTGAGCCAGTCGACGTTCAGTGGCGATGATATGCTGGGCGCAGGTTCCTACACCGCTGGATCGGTTACCGGTTCCGCCGTTGACTCCGCGACTGGTGCCTTGACTGCGGGCGCTAATGGTGATGCGACCGTGGGCGTTGACCGCAATGTTGTGACCGGCATCAGCCGCGCCGGCGGCGGCTATGCCACCACCGACGTCACGGTCAAGACGCATGACATGGCCGAACTGGTCTCAGACTTCAAAGCGTTGGCGACCGGCTTCGCGGCCGCTGCGGAAACGGTGGCGACTGGTGAGGCCTTCTTGGCCGGCGCACTGGCCTCGACCGAGGGCGTTGTCGACAAGGTGACCGACATCGCGACCAAGCTTGGCCAGTCCGAGAAAACGATCGAGAACCAGCAGACCTTCCTGTCGTCGCTCACCGATACGCTGGACACCGGTGTGAGTTCGATGATCGATGCCGATATGGAAGAAGAGGCCGCGCGCCTGCAGGCCTATCAGGTCCAGCAGCAGCTGGCGACGCAATCGCTGTCGATCGCCAACCAGCAACCGCAGAATATCCTGAGCCTGTTCCAGTAACCGGCCTTTCGTCAGGGGGCTTCCCCTGACGACCCTGTGATTTCACGAGTTTGTCAGCCGGTCTTTCGGGCCGCTGTCTGCCGGTCGCCCCTAATTCGGGCGGCCGGTTTTCGTTTCCGCTGCCGGGGCTGGCGCAATCGGCACGTCAATCCCCGCTTCAAGCAGCATTCTGTACAGATCCGCAAAGCTTTGCTCGGCCCGCATCGTGGTGCCACGGGTCTGGGCCAGAAACAGGTTCGCCGCTGAAAAGAACCGGGCGGCGGCATCGGTTTCAGGGTCAGACCCGGGCGTATAGGCGCCAACGCGAATCAACTCCTCCATATCCGAATAGCGGGCCAGCGCGCGGCGCGCGGCCTGCATGATGCGGTATTCCTCGGCGCTGTGGCACTCTGGCAGCATGCGTGAAATCGAGCGTTGTACATTGATCGCCGGATAGCGGTCCTGCTCGGCGATGCGGCGATCCAGCACGATGTGACCGTCCAGAATGCCGCGCACCGCGTCCGCTATGGGTTCGTTCATGTCGTCGCCGTCCACCAGCACGGTATAGACGCCGGTGATGTCGCCTTGGCCCTCTCGACCGGGGCCGGCGCGTTCCAGCAAGTGCGGTAATTCCGAGAACACCGTGGGCGGATAGCCCCGCGTGGTCGGCGGCTCGCCGCTCGACAGGCCGATTTCGCGTTGGGCCATGGCAAAGCGGGTGACGCTGTCCATCATCAACAGCACCTGCTTGCCCGCGTCGCGGAAATGTTCGGCCACCGCCGTCGCAGTCCAGGCCGCCTGACGGCGCAGCAGTGGCGCTTCGTCGCCCGTGGCCACCACCACGATCGAGCGCGCCATGCCCTGTTCGCCCAGATCCTCTTTGATGAAGTCCTGCACTTCGCGCCCACGTTCGCCCACCAATCCGATCACGATCACATCGGCGTCGGTATTGCGTGCCAGCATCGCCATCAGGGTGGATTTGCCAACGCCAGAGCCGGCAAAAACCCCCATCCGCTGGCCGCGGCAAATCGGCGTGAACAGGTCGATGCATTTGATCTGGGTTTCCAGCTTGTCGCCCACCCGGCGCCGCTCGTAGGCAGGCAGCGGGCTGTTGCGGCCGCGCGCGCGGCGGCTGCCGGAGCGAAACGCGGGGGCTGGCGACAACGGGCGGCCAAGGGCGTCGATCACGGTGCCGATCCAGCTTTCGTCCGGGCAGATGCTGTCACCGGCCTGAACCAAGTCCACCCTGTCGCCCACGGCGATCCCGTCCCAGGTGCCGAAGGGCAGCAGGCGCAGCCCGTCATCGCCTGCGCCAACCACCTCGCCGGTGACCAGACCGTGACGGCCATGCACCCGGCAGCGCTGGCCGATACCGGCGGCGCGCTCCAGTCCCGAGACCATCAGAGACAGGCCGACGACAGATTGAACACGCCCTTCTATCCTTGCCGTTTCAAGGTTTGAAATCGCGCTTCGCAGGTCTGAAAAGATGGCGCTCACAAGAATAAACCCTGTTAATCTTTGCCGTGCTTGCTATACTTGCCAAGAATTGAGCCGGAGTCCATGATGAATCTGGATAACATCAATCTGTTCCAGTTGGCGTCGCGCCGCCTGCAGTGGCTGTCCGACCGTCAGAAAGCTGTGTCAGAAAATATCGCCAACGCGGATTCCGCCGGGTATCGCGCCCGTGGAGTGGAGGATTTCGACTCCTATCTGGAGCGAACCGAAAGCTCGGATGTGTTGCCCCATGCCGAAGCGCTTGAGGTCGAATCCTCTTGGGCGGAAAGTCTTTCGGGTAACAACGTGGTGCTGGAGGAGCAGATCCTTCAGGCGGCGAACACGTCCGGGCAATACAAACTGGCGTCAAATCTTTACCGCAAAGCGCATGAGATGGTGCTCGCGGTTTCCGGTTCGGGCTGAGGGGGCTTAAATGGACGTTCTGTCTTCAATCGTTGCCACCGCTGCCAGCGGCCTGCGCGCCCAGGGCGAGCGGTTGCGCGTGGTGTCGGAAAACGTTGCCAACTCGGCCACCACATCGCAGGAGCCCGGCGGCGATCCGTATCGCCGCAAGGTGATCAGTTTTGGCGCGGATACCGATGCCGCCACCGGCGCGGCGATGGTGCGCGTGGCCGAGGTGACGCGGGACATGGGTGAATTTTCCCTGCGCTTCGATCCGGCCCATCCGGCGGCTGACGAGAACGGCTATGTCAAGCTGCCCAACGTCAATCCGCTGATCGAGATGAGCAACATGCGCGAGGCTTCGCGCAGCTATGAGGCGAATATGACCATGCTGGAAAATGCGCAGCAGATGCGTAGCCAGTTGATTGACCTTTTGAAATAGAGCTGACCCATGAGCGATTTCTCTTCGATCCAGCCCAATGCCGCGATTCAGGCCGCCTATGGCAAGTCCAAGGTTATGACCTCGGACGCGGCTGGCGGCGAGCGGCTTGACCCGGCGCAGGCGCAAAATTTCGCGCAGATGATCCAGAACGCCGCCGCCGACGCGGTGGGCACGGTGCGCGAGGGGGATGCGACCGCCGCAGCGGGGCTGACCGGAAAGGCCGGGTTGCAACAGGTGGTCGAGGCGACGATGGCGATGGAAAGCACGGTCAAGGTTTCGGTCGCGGTGCGCGACAAGCTGGTGGAAGCCTATCAGGAAATCATGCGGATGTCGCTCTGACGGCAGCTGCGTTCACGACAACCCCGGGAGCCCCTGTTGGACACGGTCAGCACATATGAGATTTTGCGGCTGATGATCAACACGGTGTTGTTGGCGTCGGCCCCGGTGTTGGCGATTGCGCTGGTGGTTGGGCTGGCGGTCTCGTTCTTTCAGGCGTTGACGCAAATTCAGGAAATGACGCTGACCTTTGTGCCCAAGATCGTGGCGATCTTTTTGGTGCTCGCGCTGGCCATGCCGTTCATGTACGGCACGGTGATGCGGCTGTCGAACCGGGTGTTCGACCTGATCGTCAGCGGGGGGCTCTGAGATGCGCGGCACGACCCGTCTTGCACTGGGGGTGGTAGGAAGCTGCATCGCCGCGGCCGGGCAGAGTGCCCCGACGCAGGCCGAGTTCTTTTCCGGGTTCTACCGTCCTTCGGCGCCCGTGGTGGTGCCAGCGACGCGGGTCGCCCGCGATCCGGCGCCGGTGCTGGGTGGGGCGGATTGTCTGGCCGCGATTCTGGATGCGCAGGCACGCTATGACATTCCCGACAATCTGCTGCTGACGATCGGCGTGCAGGAGGCCGGGCGGCGCGGCCCCGAGGGGCTGACTGTTTGGCCCTGGACCGTGAACGCCGCCGGTGAAGGCGCATTTTTCAACACCCGCGAAGAGGCCCTGCGCTGGGTGCGCAGCAAACAGAAGGCTGGCGTGCGCTCGATCGACGTGGGGTGCATGCAGGTGAACCAGAAATGGCACGGGGGCGGTTTTGTCTCGCTTGAACAGGCGTTCGATCCGGCGGTGAACGTGGATTATGCCGCGCGCTTTCTGCTCGGGCTGTTTCAGGAAACCGGGGATTGGTGGAAAGCCGCAGGACGCTATCATTCCGCGACCGATACCCACAAGGAGGTCTATCTGACCGCGCTGCAGCGCAATCGCGACGCGGTCACCGCGCAACTGCCCGATCTGATCGCGCAGGCCAGTACCGCGCGCATGTTCGCCATGACAACCCCCACGCCCGCTGCGCCGCGCCTGCCGGAGCCGCCGGTGTTCTGGAGCTCGGGCGCCGAGGTGCCGCGTCCGGATGCGGGCGGCTCTGGCCAGTTTTCGATTTATTCCAACCGCCCGATGCAGCCGATCTTGCCGGCCTATCGGGTGGTGAAATGAGCACACAATGAGCGCACGGGACGTAAACCCCGCAGCCGGGATCGCCAAGAGCCTGTCGAAATTCGGCCTCGCCAACCGCGATATCGGCTTTGCCATGGGCGTGGTGCTGATCCTGGGCATGCTGTTCGTCCCGCTGCCGGCGATCATGCTGGATTTCGGGCTGGCGATCTCGCTGTCGCTGGCGGTGTTGATCCTGATGGTGGCGTTGTGGATCCCGACGCCGGTGGATTTCAACTCTTTCCCGACGCTGCTGCTGGTGGTCACCATGATGCGGCTGGCGCTGAACGTGTCCTCGACCCGGTTGATCCTGAGTCAGGGGCATCTGGGGTCGGATGCTGCCGGCCGGGTGATCGAGGGGTTCTCGCGCTTTATCGTGGCGGGGGATTTCGTCATCGGGATCGTGATCTTTGCGATTCTGGTGATCATCAATTTCGTCGTGATCACCAAGGGCTCGACCCGGATCGCCGAGGTTGCTGCGCGGTTCTCGCTGGATGCGATGCCGGGCAAGCAGATGGCGATCGACGCTGATCTGGGCGCGGGTATCATCGACGAGGACGAGGCCCGCGAACGCCGTCGGGTTCTGGAACAGGAAAGTTCGTTTTTCGGGGCGATGGACGGGGCCTCGAAATTTGTGCGCGGCGATGCGATTGCCGGGTTGATCATCACGCTGATCAACGTGATTGGCGGCATTCTGATCGGCATGTCCAGCCATGGGCTGAGCCTGAGCGACGCCGCCGGAAACTATACCGTTCTGACCATCGGCGACGGGCTTGTGACACAGATCCCGGCGCTGGTGGTGTCGCTGGCCGCTGGCCTGCTGGTCACCAAGGGCGGCACCAAGGGCGCGGCCAACGAAGCGGTGCTGCAGCAGCTGGCAAACTTTCCCAAGGCGCTCTACATGGCCGCCGGACTTTGCTTCATGGTGGGGTTTCTGCCGGGGTTCCCGGTGGTTGTCTTCTCTGTTCTGGCGGCGGGGATGGCGACGCTGGGCTATGTCATGCAGCAACATGTCGCTGATCAGGATCGCGCAGAGGCCGCCACAGCGAAGCGCGAGAGCGAAAAGCGCGAGGTCGAGGACCCGATCGCAGAGGCGCTGCGGTTGGACGATCTGCGGCTTGATCTGGGCGGGGCGCTGGTGCCGCTGATCTCGTCGACCAACGCGGCGCTGCCGGGCAAGGTGAAAAGCCTGCGCAATCTGTTCATCAAGGATTTCGGCTTTGTCATGCCGCCGGTCCGGATCAAGGATGACGTCGCATTGCCCGGCATGACCTATGTGATCTCGCTGCAAGGCGTCGAGACCGCGCGTGGCGAGGTGCGGCCGGGGTCGATGATGGTGATTGATCCCGGTGGCAACGACACCGAATTGCAGGGCGAACGCACGCGCGAGCCGACCTTCGGGCTGAACGCGATCTGGGTGGATCAAAGCCGCGCATCGGAGGCCGAGTTGCGCGGTTTGACCGTGGTTGACCCCGAAAGCGTGATCACCACCCACCTGACCGAGGTGATCAAGGAGCATATGCCAGAGCTTCTGACTTTTGCCGCGACGCAGGATCTGATCGAGGGGCAAAGCAAGGAATACCAGAAACTGCTGAGCGACATGTCGACCAAGTCGCCTGCCGTGCTGCTGCAACATGTGTTGCAGGCGCTGCTGTCCGAACGGGTATCGATCCGCAACCTGCCCAAGATCATCGAGGCGGTGGCCGAGGCCGCTGCCACCACCCAGAACCTGCGCGCCATTGGTGAACATGTGCGCAGCCGGCTGTCGAAACAGATCTGCCAATCGCTGGTCGATTCCAACGGCTATGTGCCGGTGATCGTGCTGGGCGCGGAATGGGAGCGGGAACTGAACAACGCCGTTTCTCCCGGCGCGGAGGAGACGGCCTTTCTCATGTCGCCGACGCGGGTGCAGGAATTCGTGCTGGCGGTGCGGCAGCAAATCCAGAAATTTGCCGCCGGTGACGAATGGCCGGCGCTGCTGGTGACGCCGGATGTGCGCCCCTATGTGCGCCAGATCCTCGAACGGGTCAGCCCGGTGACGCAGGTGATTTCCCACAACGAAGTGCATCGCAAGGCCTCGCTCAAGACCGTTGCCACGGTCGGGGGCTGATCGTGACGCTCGACGCCTATGTCGCGGGTCTGATCTTTGGCTATGTTCTTGTGGTGGCGCGGATCGGCGGGGCGCTGATGTTCATGCCCGGCTTTGGTGAAACCCAGATCCCGCCGCGGGCCCGGCTGTCTTTTGCACTGGTGCTCTGCGCTGCGCTGTACCCGGCCACGCCGATCGCGGCGGTGATGCCCGACACGCCGGTGGGGATGGCACAGCTTCTGGCCTATGAACTGACCATCGGGCTCTGGATCGGGCTGGTGGCGCGGGTGTTGCTGTCGGCGATGGATTTCGCGGGCTATCAGGTCGGGCAGGTCTCGGGGCTTGCCAATGCGTTCGGCCCTTCGCTTGGCTCGTTTGAAGGGGCGACGCTGGTCGCCACGCTGATGCTGATCGGAGCGGTGGCGGTGATCTTTGCCACCGATACCCATCACGTGATCCTGCGCGGGCTGATGATGAGCTATACGGTGTTCCCGCCGGGGCCACTGATGCTCGGAGATCTGGCGCAACAGATCGTGCGCGCGGGCGCGCGCAGCCTGTATATCGGCACCGCCGTGGCGGCCCCCTTTTTCGTGATGGGGGTGATCCTGAACCTGGGGATGGGGCTTGCCAACCGGATGATGCCACAGCTTCCGGTGTTTTTCGTGGCAGCCTCTGTGCTGATCGCTGCCGGGATGTTGGTGCTGGGGGTGGCGATCCCGTCGATGATGGATTTCTTCATCAGCCAGTTTACCGACTGGTTCGGCCTGCTCAGGTTCTGACGCCATGGCCGGGGATGACGATCAGGACAAAAGCCAACAGACGCAGGAGCCGACAGACAAGAAGCTTCGCGATGCGCGCGAGAAAGGCGATGTTCCCTCCTCCCGCGAGACCGCAAACATGATGGTCGTGCTGTCCCTGGTGCTGGCGACCAGCTTTGTGTTGCCGTGGCAGGGGCCGCGATTGGCGGCGGCACTGGGTGCCCTGATTGATGGTGCCGGACAGGTTCAGGTTGGAGAGGGCGGCTCCGGGCTTGCGGCACTGGGGTTGGTGTTGCAGGATTTTATCCTGTCGGTGACGCTGGTGATGGCGCCGCTATTCCTGCTGATCCTCACCGGCGGGGTGGTGGGGGTGTTGATCCAGGGCGAAACCGTCATGGCGTTGGAGCGGATCACACCCAAGCTGTCCAAGGTGTCGCCGGTGCAGGGGCTCAAACGGTTGTTCTCGGCCAATACGCTGGTGGAATTCGCCAAGAGCCTGATCAAGGTGTTCGTGATCGGTGCGCTGGCGTTCTGGGTGACCGAAACGGCGGTGAGCGGGATCTGGGAGGCGCCCGGTTTTGTGCCCGAGTCGTTGCCGGGGTATATGCTGGCCACCACTCGTCGCCTGTTGATCGCAGCAACGGTCTTTCTGGTGCCGGTGGCGATCTTTGACATCCTGTGGAACCGGTTTGACTGGCGCCGCCGCCAGATGATGTCGGTGAAAGAGATCCGCGATGAGATGAAAGACTCCGAGGGCGATCCCCAGATCAAGGCGCGCCGTGCCTCCTTGCGGCGGGCGCGGGCGCGACAGCGGATGGCTACCGCGGTGCCGCAGGCCAGCGTGATCCTGACCAACCCGACCCATTACGCCATCGCCTTGAAATACCAGCCGGGGGTCGATCAGGCGCCGGTCTGTGTCGCCAAGGGCGCTGACCTGATGGCCCGCCGGATCCGCGAGATCGCCTTTGAAAACGAGGTGCCCATCGTCGAAAACAAGCCGCTTGCGCGCAGTCTTTACGATCAGGTGGAGATCGATGAGTTGGTGCCGGTGGAGCACTGGCAGGTGGTGGCCGAGATCATCAGCTTTGTGCTCGACCGGCAGCGCAACCGCCACCGCAAGCCGCCCAACGGATCGGTCCTGCGCACCAGCCCGGAGTGAGGGGCGCGCGATCATGCGGGCCCCCAACGCAAAACACCCCGGCGTGAAACCGGGGCGTTTGAGGGCTGCGCTGATCGCCTCCGGTGGCTACTTCAACCGGATCCCAACCAGATCCTGATCGCCGGGCAGTTGCGAGCGTTCGAGGATGATCTTGGAGATGGCGCGGGCGCGCACCGGCGACATCTTGGCGAGGATCGGGGCGGCCACGCGCGGTTTCATCTTGGCCAGCACCAGGATCGTTACTTCGATATCCAGATCGTCCATGATCCGCGCCGCTTCGGCCGGTTTCATGTTCTCGTAAAACCCAATCAGCTGATTGAGATCATCGGTTTGTGCGGCTTTGACCCGGCTCAACAGGTCTTCGATATCCGATTTCAGTTCCTGCAGCGCGGCCTGTTCGATCTCCAGTTTTTCTTGCGCCAGCGCCAGTTCAGATCGGCGGCTGTCCAGATCGTCTTTCTGGGCTGCGATCAGTTCGCGCTCGCGGGCCAGCGATTGCAGGATCTCTTCGGGGGTTTCGCACTGTGCCGCTATTTCCGGCGCCGTGGCGCGCACGATGGTGTTCTCGGACCGGGGGGCGGGCTCACGCGGGGCGGCCTCGGCCACGGCCTGCACCACCTGATCGGGGCGCGTCATTTCATCGGAAGGGAAGGGCAGGCCGGGAAAGGAGGTTGCAGCCTTGGCAAAGGCCGTAAGGGCCAACCCCCCGAGCAACAGCTTTCCGCCAAGTGCGCGCGCCATGTTCAGGCCCTCGATTCGCTGCGCGAGGTTTCAAAGAAGCGGCGGACAAGATCCTGTTTGCCGCGCACCACTTTCACCCCGGGCAGACGCCGCTGCGCCTGACGACGCGAAGAGAAGGCGGGCGCACCGTCTTCGTCTTCCACCGGTTCATCGTGCTGCGCGGCAAGCCCTTCGGCCAGATTGTCGCGCAGGGCGTTGACCGAGGATTCGGATTTGTCCACCGCCTGCGAGAATTCCCGCACCAGCGGTTCCAGTTCCTCGAGCGAGGCCATCAGCCGTTGCACGCGCCGCGAAATCATCACGCCGTAGCCGACGCTGCCCGCCAGCAAAAGAATGATCAGGATGTCAGTGATCGTTGCGGCCATGGTTCTTCGCCTCCTCTTCCGGGTCCAGCGTCTCTGTGATGCGGATCGCCGTGTTGCCGTTGTTGCGTTTGCCGATTGCGGCGCGGAACATGGGGGTGTCGGAACAGACGACGGTGGCGTCGTGCTCTTCCTCGATCCACAGGTTCACGATGTCGCCGATCTTCCATTTCATGATGTCCCGGATCGAAATCGGCACCTCGGCCAGGACGGCCTCAAGTTCGACGGTGGAGCGTCCGATCTGATCCGATAGCTGTTCGCGCCAGGGGTTGCCCTCGTCCGAGGGTTCCCCGAAGTGTATCTTTCCCAGTTTGGCGCGCACCGGTTCCAGCGCGTCATAGGGCAGGATGATTTCCAGCGCACCGGTGCGCCCGGCCATGTTGATGGCGAAATGCAGCCGCACGCAAAGGTTGGCGGGCTGGGTGACGGCGGCTGCGTCAGGGTCGGTTTCGACCCGGTCCAGCTCCAGCTCGATCGTGCCAACCATGCTGAAATCGCTTTGCAGCTCGTGCATGATCAGCGTGGCAAGGCGCTGGCCAAAGCCGCGTTCGATCGCAGTGAAGCGGTCCGGCACATGCGGGCTCTCGCCCTTGGGGGTGCCGCCCAGCATCAGCTCCATCGCGGTCATCAACACGGTCGAATCCATCGCCAGCAGGATCTCGCCATCGAGATTTGGTGACGAGCACACGGCCAGCATCGCTGGCGCGGGCAGCGCATCCATCGCTTGCGCCATCGGCACGTAATCGAGTTGGCTGAGCGAGGCTTCGCAGATCACGCCGGTCAGATCGGGCAGCGCCACGGCGAGCGAATCAGCAAGCCGCTCGCCGATGATGTCCAGCATCGGCAGCCGCTCGAAGTTGAAATCCGACATCCGGATGATTTCGTCGATCAGGTTCCCGTTCTGGGCCTCGATCTGGTCTTGGGACAGGATTTTGTTCATGTCTCGCCCCCTATTGTACGATCAGGTCGCTGATCAGGATTTCTCGCGGCAGATCGTTGCCGGCGGCGGCCCGGGCGCGTTTGAGCAGCTCGGCCTTTACGTTCAGCACACCGGCCATGCCGCGCACGTCGGTTTCGGTCAGGCTGCGGGCATAGCCGGTAAACAGATCCCGCATGAAGGGCTGCCGCGTGAGCATCAGCGCGGTGGCGCCGGGTTCGGGTCGATAGACCAGCACCAGGTTCAGTTTGAGAAACGACTGAGTGGGCCGTCCGTTGGTGTCGAACCCGTTGATATTGGTCACGATCTCTTCGAATTGCAGGATTCCTTCGCTGCCAGCGCCTTCGCCGTCTGCATCGCCCTGCGCGCCGTGACCCGCGGCTGGTCCTGCATCCTTGGGGACCGCTTCGCCATGGGCTGTTTGTTCGCCTTCGGCCCCGGTGTCCTCGACATAGTCGGGGGCAAAGCTCGCGGCGTCCTGCTGAAAGGCTATCCTTGCAAGGACAAATCCCCCGCCAAGCGAGGCCACAGACAGCACCAGCGCCGCCATCAGCAAGGTCCGCGCCGAGCGCGCCTTGCCTTCGGTCGCTTTTTCCGGTGCGTCGGAACTGGGGCGCTGCTTTTGTTTTGCGGGTTTTGCCATGGTTCAGTTTCTTGGTGACTTCATGAACATCATCCCGGTTTTTCCTTTTCTATGCAAGTATAGACATCCTTATTTACTTGAGGTGCAAAAATAGAATATCGTGATACTAAGAACAGGCAGAAATTCCCGGTGAGGATTGGCGTGCAGGATCTGATCAACAACCTCAAAGCGCTTGGGCGGACCCGCCTGATGATCCTTGGCGGGGTGGCCGTTGGTATCGTCATGGCCTTGCTGCTGGGGATCTCGGCTGTGTCGAGCAAGGATTACGCGCCGCTCTACAAGAACCTGTCGATGGCGGCGGCGACCTCGATCGAAACCACGCTGACCGGCGCCGGGTTCGATGCGCAGATGTCTGAAGAAGGCGACAGCGTGCTGGTGCCGCGTGCTGATTTGGCCCGTGCGCGCATGGTGCTGGCCGAAAGCGGGCTGCCGATCGAAGGCGATCCGGGTTGGGAGCTGTTCGATGACGCCAGCGGTCTGGCGATGAACTCCTTCATGCAGCGGGTGAACCGGCTGCGGGCGATGGAGGGCGAGTTGGCCCGTTCGATCCAGACGCTGGATGGGGTGCAAAGTGCGCGGGTGCATCTGGTGCTGCCCGAACGCGAGGCGTTTTCACGCGAACGGCCGCAACCGCGCGCCTCGATCATCGTACGCGCCGTGCCGGGGCGCACCATCGCCCGTAAGCAGGCAATGGCCATTCGTAATCTGGTATCTTCTGCCGTGGCCGAGCTTGAGTTGGGCCGCGTCACCGTGTTGTCCGCCAGCGGCGAGACCATTCTGGCCGAGGCCAATGACAGCGATGGGCAGGCGACGCTGCAATCGGCCAAGGCGGGAATCGAGGATCGTCTGGCGCAGCAGATCCAGAACATCCTGACCGCGCGGGTCGGGGCTGGCAACGCAAGGGTGCGTGTCAACGTGGATCTGACCACCGCGCGCGAAGTGATTGTCGAGCAAAGCTTTGACCCTGATCAGCAGGTTGTGCGGTCGACCGATAATCGCACAGAACAGCGCGCGGGCACTGATGGCGCTGGCAATGTCGGGGTCGAGAACAACATTCCCGCCGCGCTGGCCGATCCCGGCAGCGCCGCCAGTTCGACCCAGTCGAAAAGCGGCGAAAACGTCCAGTACGAGATCGGCAATACCCGCCGCGAGACAGTGCGCGAGGCGGGCGATATCCGCCGCGTTTCGGTCGCGGTTCTGGTCAACGGAATCTACACGGCGGATGGATCCGACGTGACCTATTCCGAGCGCAGCACAGAAGAATTGCAGCGCTTGTCCGAACTGGTGCAGACGGCGGTCGGCTTTGACGATGCCCGCGGAGACAGCGTCTCGGTCGATAGCCTGCGGTTCATGGATTATTCGATGGAAGTGGGCGATCCGGTCAACCTGAGCATGATGCAGCGGATCGGCAACAATATCGTTCCGATCCTGCGCGGTGTGCTGGGGCTGATCATCGTGGCGCTGGTGATGATTCTTGGGGTGCGCCCGGTGCTGCGTCATCTGCAACAGATCGCAACGCCGGAATTGCCGAAACCCGAAGATACGGCAGCGCTGGCCGCGCCCGAGGGCGCCACGGCAGAGACTGGCAAGGGCGGGGTGCCCGCTTTGCCCGGTCGGGGCGCCGGTCGGGGGCCGGGCGCGCCGCTTCTTGATGTGTCGGACGAGGGTCGCAGCGCGCCGGGATCCACCAGCGTATTTGACCCCGAGAGCGATGATGGCCCGCATGAATATATCGAGACAATGGGCGTGCGCGGTAGCTTGATCAAGGCACGCGTGGATGCGATCCAGACCTTGGCCGATGAAAAACCGGATGAGGTTCTGCGCGTGCTGCGCTCGTGGTTGGTGGTGGAGGCTGACGCGCGATGAAGTTGTTTTTGCGCGATTTTGACGCCGAGGCGCTGGCGGCGGGCGGGTTTGTTCCACAGCAGGCTTCCGACGCGCTGGCTCAGGCCCCACGCGGCCCCACAGCGGAAGAGCTGGAGCGCCTGTTGATCGACACGCGCGAGGGGGCCTTGGCCGAGGGGCGCGAAGAGGGGGCCGCGCGCGCCCGCGCCGAGGCCGAGGCCACGCAAACAGCCCGGATCGCCGCCACGCTGGAGGCGGTGCGCGATCAGCTTTCGCAGGTTCTGGCACAGGACGCCG
This sequence comes from Antarcticimicrobium sediminis, assembly GCF_004348975.1. GTDB lineage: Bacteria > Pseudomonadota > Alphaproteobacteria > Rhodobacterales > Rhodobacteraceae > Antarcticimicrobium > Antarcticimicrobium sediminis. The sequence continues at coordinate 72,413 of NZ_SMFP01000004.1, forward strand.
CGCGCCGTCGCGCGGTGGAGCGCGATGTGGTCGACATGCTTGTCGATATCGGCGAGCGGATCGCGCCGGAATTCCTTGCTGCGTATTCCGCCGATCTGGCCCGGGCACGAATCCGCGACGGGCTGCGGATGGCTGGCGGTAGCCCATATCTGAACATTCGGGTTTCGCCCGGTCTTGAACAGGTGATCGGTGCGGATCTGGCCGGGCTGGCGCAGGGGGGCGATGCGCAACCCCGGTTGTGCGCTGACCCGGCGCTGCAGGATGGCGAGGCACGGCTGGATTGGGAAAACGGCGGTCTGGATTATAGCCTGGATCGTGCCTGCGACACGGTGCTGTCGGCGTTCCGCGAGGCGGCGGCGAAACTGAATGACGATCAAGGAAAGGTCGGATAGATGTCGGATACGGAAACCCAGACGCCGCCGAAACAGACCGGCGCAGGCGTGACCGCAGATGCGGGCGCAGATATGGCACCCGCAAGAGCTGAGGCCGCCGAAAAGCAGACTTTGCGCGACATGGCCGTCGCTGCGGGGGGCGGGCGCAATATCGACGCCTTGCTGAATGTGCGGCTGGATGTGCGGGTGGTGTTGGGCCGCAATCGGATGTCGATTTCCGATCTGCTGGAACTGACCAAGGGGTCGGTGATCGAGCTGGACCGCAAGGTCGGCGATCCGGTGGATATCATGATCAATGACAGGATGGTGGCGCGCGGCGACCTGGTAAAGGTCAATGGCGATCAGCTTGGCGTTGCCCTGCGTGAAATCGTCAAAGACTTTATCGCAGAAGCCTGAGACAGATCAGGTGCGCCGCCTTTCCCCGATTGCTGTTTCGTGCCGACCGGCCCTGATCTGGGGGTTTGCCGCCTGTGTCGTTCTGGCCAGCACTGTCGCAGCCTCGGCGCAGGAAACCGATCTGGGCGGGCTGATCCGCGACCTGTCCACCGCCATGAGCGGCACCGAACCGGGCAGCGATACCGGCGCCAGCCTGTCGGGTCGGTTGATCCAGCTTTTCGCGTTGATGACCGTGCTCAGCATCGCGCCGGGGCTGTTGGTCGTGACCACCAGTTTTACCCGCTTTGTCATCGTGTTCTCGATGTTGCGTTCGGCGCTGGGGCTGAACCAGACGCCGCCCAATATGGTGTTGAACGCGATGGCGCTGTTCATGACCTTTTTCGTGATGCAACCGGTGTTTGACGATGCCTGGCAGGGTGGGCTGCGGCCGTTGATGCAGAACGCGATCACCGAGGAGCAGGCGATGATGAACATCGCCGAACCGTTCCGCGCCTTCATGTTTGTCAACACGCGCGACAAGGATATCGCGCTGTTTCAGGATATCGCGGGCGAGGCCGAGCCCGACGTCGTGGCCGAACAGGCCACGGACGTGAGCTGGCGGGTGATCGTGCCCGCCTTCATGATCTCGGAGCTGCGCCGCGCCTTCACCATCGGTTTTCTGCTGTATCTGCCCTTCATCGCCATCGACCTGATCGTCGCCTCGGTGCTGATGAGCGCGGGCATGATGATGCTGCCGCCGGTGATCGTGTCGCTGCCGTTCAAGGTGATTTTCTTCGTGCTGATCGACGGCTGGTACATGCTGGCTGGGTCTCTGATGCAATCCTATACGGCCGTGGCGGGCGGCGGATAGGGCCAAACCCGCTGCTTTGGCCGTGGCCTAAAGAATAAATGAGTGATTATTGCGACTAATCCTTGTGTAACATGGATAGTGAAGGTTAGTTTAACAAGATCAACCGACATAACTGGGCCCGGTTCGGGCAGAGGCCGATGAACCAGTTTTCTCCCCTTCGCAAACCCAGCCGTCTGAGCGGACCCGAGAAGTCGGCGATCCTGTTTCTGTGTCTGGGCGAGGAGCGCGGCGGGCAACTCATGCAGCGGCTCGATGTGGGCGAGATCCGCAAGATCACCCGCGCGATTTCCGCCATGGGCGAGGTGCAGGCCGAGGTGGTCGAAGAGGTGATGCGCGAGTTCGGCGAAAAAATGTCGAGCTATGGCGGCATCACCGGATCGGTCGAGGCGGCGCGCGGGTTGCTCAAGGGATTCCTGCCCGAAGAGCGGGTGGCCGAGATCCTTGGCGAGATCGAGGGCGGCTCAAGCGGGGATCTGTGGGGGGATCTGTCGGACCTCGATGACAAGGTGCTGGCCGAGGTACTGCGCAAGGAACACAATCAGACTGTGGCGGTGATCCTGTCGCGCATCCGCGCCGACGCTGCGGCCAAGGTGTTGCCGTTGCTGGGGCAGGAGCGCGCGGCAGATCTGGTCGAGCGGATGGTGGCCATGGAAGAGCTGCCAGACGCCGCGCTGCGCAGCATCGAGGAAAGCCTGCGCCACGAGGTTCGGGGCAAGGCTGGGCGCAACGCCGGGGCGGACACGGAAAAACAGCTGGTCAAGGTGTTCAACAAGCTGGATGCAAAGGTCTTTGAAGGGCTTTCGCGCGAACTGGAAAAGAAGATCCCGGAAAGGTTCCGCAGCCTCAAGCAAAAGATGTTTGTGTTCGGGGACCTGATCGAACTGAAACCCGCGCCGCTGGCCAAGGTCATGCGCGAGGTGACGGGGAAATCCCTGCCGATGGCGTTGCGCGGTGCGGACAAGGATCTGCGTGAACATTTTCTGGCCTCGCTGCCGGCCCGCTCACGCGACATGCTGGAGGACGAGATGCGCGGGATGGGGCCGGTGCGGTCGCGCGACGTGAAACAGGCCCAGGTCGAACTGGTCGAAGCCGCGCTGCGCCTCGCTTCGGATGGCGAGATTGAACTGCCCAGCAGTGACGAAGAAGAGATGATCGATTAGGGCGCCGACCGCTCAGCGATAAAGCGAGTAGGACGAGAAAGACACCGGCGCGATATCCCAGGTGATTTCGATGATGCTGGAGCTGAGCGAAGACGTGCTTTGCAGAATGGTCAGTGCCGAACTGGTGGCCGAATATCCCTGCGGATTGAGGATTTCGGAGATCGCCGTATAGCGGTTGATCAGGCGCTCCCGCTCTGCCGGGTCAGCAAGATCTGCTAGATCGAACTTTTCGGCCATAATTTCGGCTTGTTTGTCCACGTCCAGCCCGGACAACTCTGTCGGCAGACTCAGGGCGGTCTGAAAGAACTCTGTCAGCGTTTCGTTACTCAGCACGTTGTACCAGTTTTCGATCTCACCGGCTTGTTGGCGAAATTCCAGAACCGAGCCTACGATTTCGTTCTGATCGGCATATCCGGTTTCATAGGCCTGCTGAAAATACTGATCGACGATTCCGTCCTGCCAGGTGGAATTGCTGAAATCCGGGGTTTGCGTTCCGGCTTCGGTGGTGAATCCCATCGCGGCATGCAGCTCGCCAAAGCGTGAATCCGTCAGCTTGTTGACCAGCGAAGAGGAATCGCTCGGGTCGCTTTCCAGGATCTTGCGGATCATCCCCTTGGCAAAGATGTGATCCTCCAGATCATAGGCCTTCATGACGAAGCTGTAGACCTCGAAATCCTGCACCAGCTCCTTGGGGGTGGTGATCGAGGCGATCCGTTCGCGGAATTGTTCGGCGGCGCGGGCGTGCTGCGGCTCGCTTTGCAGGCTCTCCAATTGGCGCGTCTGCGTGCTGTCGATGAGGTTCAGCGCGAGTTGGCTGTTCAGACCGGAAATGCTCAGAACCATGATCTGTCCTCGTCCTATTCCGCCGCGTCGAGGGTATCGCGCGGCCGGGCCAGAAGCGCCATGAGATCGTCTTCATAGCGCATGACTTCGCGCAGCGCGCGCAATGCTTTGTAGTAGTTGGCCGTCGATACGTGATTGGCGGCTTCAAAGATATGCCCAGCGATTCGTTCGTTAAAGATAGGCACCAGTTCGGCCAGGCTTTTCTGGATCACCGGGGTCAGGTCGTCGCGGATTTCGGGGCGCAGCAGAGCTGATTGGATAAAGAAATAGACCTTTTTTACCGGCGTGGCAGCCCCCGCCTCATCCAGCAGGTCGCTGCCTCGGACCACGTCGGCATAATTTTCGATCGTCAGGGTCTGGCGCCGGTCCGCATTGCGGATCACGCAGCCGTTGATCACGATCTTTTCGTTCGGTTTGAGCGTCAGTCGCAGCGCCACCGGCTACTCCATCACTTGCATCGTGTTCCCGTCGAGCGCCCGGATGATCGTCCGGTTGATGTCGACCAGCGGGGCCACCTTGTTGTTGCCGTGAAGCACGCCGCGTGTGTGGCTATCGACCCAGATCGACAGCGACAGCAGACTGGCGCGCAGGTTTGGCGGCAGGGTGTTGCTCTCTTGTGAAAGATCGTTCTGAAAGGCCAGCCAGACTCGCTGGTTCTGCCACAGCGCGTTGCTCAGCCCTTTGGCGAGAATCCCTAGCCGGTCCAGACCCTGCTCGGCGGAATCATATTCTGCCCTAAACCGGTCCAGCTCGGATGTGGCGCGCGAAAGAACGCGACGCTCGATTTGTCGCGGCGTCTCGGTTTGCGAGATCGTCCGCTTATATGCGGCTATGCCCATTCAGGTTTTTCCGAATTTTTGTTTTTCTGCCTCACGTGTAAAGTACCGAAAGCTGGTTAAAGCGCAATTAACTCTTGGGTGTTTTCCATATGAGACCCGATTAAGTGGAAGGTGTTGCGGCTTTACACGCCTGTTCAACGGGTACCGCGGCCTGCGGAGATGGCGCAAGATGGGTCAAACAGAGGGTGGGCTGTCGTAAGGATATCAACCTGCGCCAGTAGTGTTGGGCGAGCAATGACGTGCACCGGTGCGGGTCCGGGGTGGTTCAAGCCTGAGGGGGAAAAGCGTGCGATGACCGACTTTGACAAGGCCGAGCTGTCCGCCGATGCGTGGGACGAACAGACCTTTCCCCGCCCGCAGGAAAGCGACTTCGACCGCGTGGTCGAGCGCGCCATTTCACGCCGTGGGGTCTTGGGCGGTATTCTGGCCTTTGGCTCCGGGGCTGCGGCGATGGCGGCGGAGCTTTTGATTGCGCCTCCCCTGCGGGCTGAAGGCCTGGCCGCGGGTTTTCCTTTCGACCCGATCCCTACCCAAACCGATGCTCAGGTTCACGTTCCCAAAGGCTATGTCTGGGATGTGGTGGCGCGCTGGGGCGACCCACTGTTTTCCGATGCTGTCGGCTATGACATTGCCGAGGGCGGGCCGCTGCAAAAGTCCGACCGCGTGTTCGGCGAGAATACCGATGGTATGGAGACATTTCGCATCGACGGCCGGCAAGTTGTTGCGATCAATCATGAGTACGTCAATCGCAAGACCAACTTGCCAGCGGCGCAAAAAGGCAAGCCCGCGGATGCCTGGGACCAGCGCAAGTTGCAGAATTTGCAGGGCGTGACTGTGATGGAGATCGCAGAGCAGGAAACCGGTTGGGCCGTGGCCGTGGACAGCCGATTCAATCGCCGTATCCACCACAACACCCCGATGCTGCTGGTGGGGCCCGCTGCCGGTCACGACCTGCTCAAGACCGATGCCGATCCAGGCGGAAGCCGGTCGCTGGGCACCTTCGGCAACTGCGGGTCAGGCAAGACCCCTTGGGGCACCTATCTGACCTGTGAAGAGAACTTTAACGGCTATTTCGGGGCCTCCGGCGAAATGCAGGCGGATCTCGCCCCCGGTTATGAACGCTATGGCATCAGCCCGGATGGTTGGGGCTATGAGTATCATACGTGGGATGCGCGCTTTGACGTCACCCAAACCCCGAACGAGCCGCATCGCGCCGGTTGGATCGTCGAGATCGACCCGGCAGATCCTGACAGCACGCCGGTCAAACATACCGGTCTGGGCCGTTTCAAACATGAAAATGCCGAGGTCGTGCTGGCCCCCGATGGCCGCGTGGTGGTCTTCATGGGCGATGATGAGCGGGGTGAGTTCCTGTACCGGTTCGTGTCTAATGCCACCTATGCCTCCGGCGAACCAACCGACGGGCTGTTGGACGAGGGCACGCTGTATGTGGCCAGATTCGATGACGATCAGACCGGCGAATGGCTGGCCTTGACGCCCGAGACTACGGGTTTGACGCAGGCCGAGATCTGTATCTACAGCCGCATGGCCGCCTCGTTGGTGGGGGCCACCACCATGGATCGGCCGGAATGGATCGCCACCAATCCCAACGCGGTGGAGGCCTATTGCTGCCTGACCAACAACAAATATCGCGGTCTGCGGATGAATGCCGGTGGCGGCGCCATGGCGGTTGGCGGCCCCAATCCCCGCGCGCACAACCGCTATGGCCAGATCGTGCGCTGGCGTCCGCATGGCAAGGACTATGCCGCCGACACCTTCGACTGGGATCTTTATGTGATGGCGGGCAACCCGACCCTTTATGACGATGCCTATGGCGGCTCTGCGAATATCAACGCCGGCAACCTGTTCAATTCTCCCGATGGTATGGCGTTTGACAGCCGCGGGCTGGTCTGGATCCAGACTGATGGCAAGGACAGCAACACGGGCGACTATGCCGGCATGGGCAACAACCAGATGTTGGCGGGCGATCCGGTCACCGGTGAAATCATCCGCTTCATGACCGGCCCGAAAGGCTGCGAAGTGACCGGCCTGAGTTGGTCAGCCGATCGTCGCACAATGTTCGTTGGGATCCAGCACCCGGGGGGCAGTTGGCCCGATGGCGCGGGCCTGCCGCGCTCGTCGCTGATCGCGATCAAACGTGAAGACAACGGTTTGGTCGGTTGAGGGCTGGGCGGGCCGGGCGGCATAGGCGCCCCAGGCCCCAGACTGGGGGGCGGCCCATTCACGGGCCTGCTATCTCTGCGCAGGGGGCAGGGCCCGTGCGGCCAGTCCCTCAACCAAGTGATTGAGGACCTGGCGCGCGGCGGACCCGCTTAGACGATCAGGATGGTCGAGCCGCTTGTTTGACGCGCCTCCAGCGCGCTATGGGCGGCACCTGCTTCTGCCAGCGGGCGACGGGTCGCCACGTCAAGCTGGATCGTGCCGTTCAGAATGCGGGAGAACAGATCCTCCGAGCGGGACAGCAATTCGGCGCGCGCGGCAATATAGTCGAACAGTACCGGACGGTTGGCGGAAAGCGAGCCCCCGGCGGCAAGATCGGACAGGGCGAAACCGGTGATCATCCCCGAGGATTGGCCGAAATTCACGAACATCCCGCGCGGTTGCAGGCATTTCAGCGAGCCGCGCCATGTGTCCGCACCGACGCTGTCATAGACCGCAGCGCAGCCTTTTCCATCTGTCAGCTCTGTCACGACCTTGGTAAAATCCTCGGTGCGGTAATTGATGACATGATCATACCCATGCGCCCGGGCGAGCGCCATTTTCTCGGGCGTGCCAGCGGTGCCGATGGCCCGCGCCCCAAGCGAGTGCAGCCATTGCCCAAGGATAAGCCCGACGCCGCCTGCAGCGGCATGAACCAGCACGGTATCGCCCGCCTGCACCTTGTAGGAACTGGTCACCAGATATTGCGCCGTAAGCCCCTTGAGCATGGCGCCAGCGATCAGGGTGGGATCAATCCCGTCGGGCAGGCGCACAAGGCGATCAGCGGGCACCACCCGTTGCGTGCGATAGGCCCCGTGCGGCATGACATAGGCAACCTTGTCGCCCGGTGTCAGGTCCGTCACGCCAGCCCCCACGGCCAGAACAATGCCCGAGGCTTCGGAGCCCGGGATCATCGTGTCTTCCGGCCAAGCATACAGGCCGGTGCGGAAATAGACGTCGATGAAGTTCACCCCGATCGCCGTCTGTTCCAGCAAGACCTCGCCGGGTCCCGGATCGGAAACCGGCAGATCATCCCATTCCATCACCTCGGGGCCGCCGGGGGTGCGCGCGATCCATCCTTTCGACATGCTCATCAGCTTTCGACCAGAAAGACGTCATCGACGGGCAATTGCATGGCGGTGACCAGATGGTTGGTCTGCGCCGCCATGCCGATGATCGTCAGCAGTTCGGCGTGTTGTTCTGGCGTCATGCCCTTGGCCTTTGCCGCGGCGGTGTGGGAATGCACGCAATAGGTGCAGCCATTCGCGGTCGAGACGGCGACATAGATCATTTCCTGAACCGCCGGGGGCAGGGCGGTCTCGCCGGTCATCACGGTCTTCAGGTTGTCCCAAGTCCGCGCAAGGGACGCCGGATCATTGGCCAGCCCGCGCCAGAAATTGTTGATGAAGTCGGTCTTGCGCGTCGCGCGAATGTCGTCGAACACGGCCTTCACTGCGGGGATCGCGTCGGCTTCGGCATCGCTAAGAAGTTTTACGGTTGCCATGTTTTTCTCCTATATTTCAGGCTTTTGCCCAATCCCAATACAGCTCGCGTGCTTTGCGTGCGATCGGCCCAAAGGGCAGTTCGCGATCATCAAAGCCGATCACCGGCACCACTTTCGAGATGTTCCCGGTCGAGAAGATCTCATCCGCGCTGCGGAAATCCTCGATGCTCAGGGTTGTCTCGTGAACGCTTACACCCGCGTCGCGCAGCAGGGCAATGACCCTTTGGCGGGTGATCCCGTTCAGGAATGTGCCGTTGGGCATCGGCGTGAACGCCTCGCCGTCGCGCGCCATGAACACGTTGGATGTGGCCAGTTCCGCCACATTGCCATTCGCATCGCAGCACAGCGCATTCTGATACCCTTTGGCCTGGGCTTCGCGCACCATGCGGGCGTTGTTGGCATAGAGGCACGCGGCCTTGGCGTTGACCGGCATCACCTCCATCGTGGGGCGCCGGAACTTTGTGGTGGTGATGGTAAAGCCGGTGGGCTGAACCATAGGCATTTCCTCAAGGCACAGGGCAAAGTCGGTGCTTTCGGGTTTGGGCGGCAGCACCCCGGCGTCGCTTTCTTCGGCCCAGTACATCGGCCGGATATAGATGTCGGTGCCCGGGGCAAACTTGTTCAGCCCCTCATAAGTCAGCGCCTCGATTTCGCCACCCGACAGGGTCGGCACAAGGCCAAGCGCGCGGGCGCTGTCATTGACGCGGGCGCAGTGACGATCAAGGTCGGGGGCTACGCCGTCGAACAGGCGCGCGCCGTCGAACACAAGGCTGCCAAGCCATGTCGCATGTGAATCTGCCCCAAGGATGCGGGTGTCACCCTGATGCCAGTCGCCGCGATAATAGGTCCATATGGTCTTTGTCATTAGCTCTTCTCCTTCAGGCCGTTAGCGAACCGCTTGCTTTGGTGCGGGCGTCAGTGAACGGCGGCATACATGATTTTCTCTTCCGTGGCCTCGGCGGGCGACAGTTCTTCGACGATGCGCCCTTGGCGACAGACCAGAATGCGGTCCGACAGGTTCAGGATCTCGGGCAGATAAGAGGACACCATCACCACCGCGAGGCCAGCATCGGCCAGTTCGTTGATGATCTGGTGGATCTCGGCAATCGCGGCCACGTCGACGCCGCGCGTCGGTTCGTCAAAGATCACGATGCGCGGTTTCTGGACCAGCCCTTTGCCGATCACCACCTTCTGCTGGTTACCACCCGACAGTTCGACCACCTGCGCCTCGGCGTTGATGGTCTTGATGTTCAGGCGTTTGCCCCATTCTTCGGCCAGCGCGCGAATGTCACTGGTGCGGATCACGAACCCGTCTTCCTTGTCCGCCGCCAAAAGTCCGCCGAACAGGTTTTCCCCGATCGACATCGTCTCGAAGATCCCTTCGGATTTGCGATCTTCGGTGACATAGACGATGCCGTCGCGCACCGCCTCGGCCGGGGTGTAATAGCGCACCGGCTTGTCATCGAGCGTGATGGTCCCGCCGCGCAGGAAATCGCGTTTATCGATGCCCGCCACAATCTTGAAGGTTTCGGTGCGCCCCGATCCGATCAGCCCGAACACCCCGGTGATCTGCCCCTCGAACACGGAGAATGCCGTGTTGCGCACCATTGCGCCCATCGAGATATCCTGCACCGACAACACCTTGCGACCGGGTTTGCGCAGCTGTGTTTCATCCCGGTGGCGATAGATTTCGCCCGACAGCGTGCGCCCGACCATGGCGGCGATGATGGTTTCGCGGTCAAACTCGGAGGTCGGGCCGCTAGCCACCTTTTCGCCGTCGCGCAGGATGGTGATGCGGTCGGAAATCTGCAGCGCCTCTTCCAGCGCGTGAGAGATGAACACGATCGAAACGCCATCGGCCTTGAGTCGGCGCAAAAGCGCAAAGAAATGGCGCTTTTCTTCGGGCGTCAGGGTGGCGGTCGGTTCGTCAAAGATGATGACCTTGGCCTTGTGATGCACCGCCCGCGCGATTTCGACCATCTGCCGTTTGGCCGCGCCCAGCGTTTCCACCATCGCGGTGGGATCGACGGCAAAGTTGAGCGATTGCAGGAACTGCTGCGCCGAGATGTAGGTGCCGCGAAGCCGGTTCAGGAAATTCTCGGACCCGAGATAAAGGTTCTGCGCCACCGTCATCGAGGGCACGAGGCTGGTTTCCTGAAACACCATCGCGATTCCGGCATGAAGGGCCTGGTTCGGGCTGGCAAATTGCACCTCTTTGCCCAGATAGGTCAGCTTGCCCGAGGTCGGGCTGACGACCCCGGCCATGACCTTGGTCAGCGTTGATTTCCCGGCGCCGTTCTCGCCAAGCAGGGCGTGGATCTCGCCCTCGGCAATGTCGAAATCGACGTTCTTCACAGCCGGGACGCTGCGATAGTTCTTGGTGATCTGCTCCATTTTCACGACGGGGTTCATGTCCTGTCCTCCGCTGTCAGGATGCAGTTGCCGCCGCGCGCGGCGATCACCGCCCGGCCTTGATGTTCGATCACGCTGCAGGTGCCGTGACGTTTGCCATTGGCGCGGCTGTGCAGGCTGAAGGTCGGGGTCATGTCGGGGGCAAGGCGCACCACCAGCCCGCAAGAGCGGCTGGGGGACCAGGCCTTGTGCACCCCCATCGTGCGAATTCCGCCGCATTGCAACGGTTCGAGAAAGCTCTCTCCCGAGGCAAAGGCCGGCGCGATCCAGTAATCACGCGGCACGCTGGCCATCATGTCGAACCGATAGTGGGTTTCCTGAAGAACCATTTCGATCAGCCGGTTGCGCGGTGCAAAAATCGCCAACCAGGCACCGCCGTCAGCGCTGGCCGCAAGCCGGGCGGGATAGCCCGGCAGATGCCGCAGAACCGGTTTTACCGTGCTGCCCTCGACCCGGACCAATTGGTGCCGCCAGCTTTCGCTGACCAGACAGCCCTTGGCATCGGGCAAAAGACCAAAGGGCCATGCCAGTTTTTTCGCCATCACCTTGAAGCCCGCACCGGGCGCGCGCCGCCAGACCGAGCCGTCGGCGTTCTTTTCCATCAGATCGGCAACCCAGCCCGACACCGGGTGCCGGTCGGAGCCGTTGGCAAGCCACAGCGCCCCATCCGGGCCATAGGCCAGCGCCGTGATGCAGGTGACTCCCTTGGGCAGGGACACGGGTGTGCCGTTCTCGCTTAGGGTTCCGTCCTCCAGCGCGATGGTCAGCGTACAGTCCGGGGCTGCCGCCAGCGCGGTGATGGGCGAGGCAAAGCTCTGCACCGTTTCCGGGGCCGCGTCTGCCCGGATCTCGATCAGCGCGGTGCCGCTTGAGGCCAGCAGCCGGTCGCCCAGGGCGCAAAGATTGTCGGCCTGCGGCAGTTCGGCCAGAACCGGGGTTTCGTCCAGCACGGCATTGGGGCGAAAGGCGCCATCCATCGGCGGAATGGTGATCGCACGGCCGCGAAACAGTTCGAGGATCGGATCAAAGATCATTTGGACGCCCCCCAGTAGGAGTCGTTGGAGGTCCACCCCGTGTCGGCTCCGTCGATCTTGTAGCGACCGATCCGGTTGTTCAGGATGCCGCCGATGAACAACTCGCCCTTGTGCTCGCGCATCGAGGTGACCATCGGATGCGCAAGGCCGGTCAGATCGCCCATGGTGTGAAGGATTTCGCCCTTGTCGTTGAACTTGACCACGCCGCCGGTGTTGATGTTGGGAAACAGCCAATCATCTTGCGGCAACCGGCGCGCCATGCGTTTGCGCATGGCCGGGTGGCGCAGCGACAGGTCAAAAGAGGGGGTGCGCATGCCAAGCCACGCCATCCAATAGGTGCCATCAGAGGCGCGGTTGATGTTGTCGGGATATCCCGGCATGTCGCGGATCACGCATTCTGCGGTGCCCGCTTTCGGCCCCTCCAGCCAATAGCGGTGAATGCGGCAGGCCCAGCTTTCGCAGAAGAACAGCGACTTGTTGTCATGTGCCATCGTCACGCCATTGGTATAGCGATAGCCGTCAAGCAGCGTCTTGGTGCTGCCGTCGCTGGGATCAAACACCAGCAGCCGCCCGGTGGCGCGGTTCTCGATACTGTCGAGCGTCCATTCATGCGCGTCGTAGCGTTTGGTCGAGTCGGTGAAATACACCTTGCCGTCGGGCGCGATGTCCAGATCGTTGGGGTCGCGCAGGCGGGCATCATCCACGATGGAGGTGAACGACCGCCGGGTTTCCGCCGAAAGCTGGGTCACGGTCCGGTCGGGTGCAATCTGATACAGCCCCATCGCGCCGACACATGTCAGAAGATTGCCATCGCGGTCAAACGCGAGCCCAAGGGGAAAACCACCGATATGGGCGAACACCTCGGAGCGGGTGTAGTCAGGGGCGAAAAAGCGTACGATCTCGCCGTGTCTTGTGCCGCAGTACAGGTGGTCGTCGCGGTCGAGGATGACATCCTCGGGGCCTTCGACCTCGCCCAGCCCGATATGTGTGGCCCCGGACAGTTCGCTGTTCAGCGCGTATGGGGTGCCAGATCCCGGAACCGCCGAGGGGGCCTCGCCCATGCGCAGATAGACCGGCGCCACATAGACCTCGTTCAGCACCTTGTGGCGGTTCTTCAGCCAGCGGATGTCGATGGTCACGGCGACGGCCAGCAGGATGCCCAGCACCATCTGGTTGGTGCCGGTGCCATAGCCCAGCCGGATCAGCCCGTTGGTCATGACCATCACGATGATGGCCCCCATGATCCCTTTGACAACAGACCCACGCCCGCCGCCAAGGCTGTTGCCACCGACCACAGCCGCCGTCAGGGCAAGGATTTCCAGCCCATGCCCGGTGCCGGGACCGGCCCCTGACAGCCGTGTCGCGATCAGGAAACCGGCCGCAGCAGCGCACAGACCGGAAAAGACATAGGTCATGAAGACCGTCTGGCGCACCTTGATGCCCGCGTTATGGGCAGAACGGCGCGAGCCGCCGACCGCCAGAACATGCCAGCCGGGTCGCGACCGGGTCAGCGCAATATGGGTGACGATGGCCAGAACAAGGGCTGACAGCACTGGTACCGACAGGCCCAGAATGGTGCCATCGCCGATGAAATCCCATGTGTCGGACGACGCCATCGACATCTGGATTTTCGAGCCGAAGTTGACGACCAGAATATCATAAAGCGCGCGCCCGATGATGAAGGTCACCAGCGTGGTGATAAAGGCGCGCAGCCGCAGGAACCCGATCAGATAGCCGTTGATCGCGCCAAAGGTGGCGCCGGTCGCCATCGAGGCGGCAAAGGCCAACCAGACCGGTTGCTCGAAGATGAACACCATGGACACGGCGGAAAACGCGGACAGCGCAAAGATAGATCCGACCGCAAGGTCGATGCCACCGCCCAGCATGACCACGGTCAAGCCGGTGACAACAAGGCTGAATTCGCCCAGCTGGCGGGTGGATTCCTGCAGCGAATACAGCTTGAAAAAGCCCGGAATGGCGCTGCCAAAACTTGCGACGACAATCACCAGCGCAAGGAAGGGGATCGCATTGTCGGTCCATCGCTTGGTCAGGATTTCGCCGATGACGTGATCAGGCACAAGGTTATAGCGCCACGCCTGCAACTGCTCGCGGAATGTCATCGGGGCTCCATCGGATAAGGGGGAGAGGGGGCAGAGGGGGGAAGCGGCCAGATTTGATCCGGCCGCTTCATAAGATGCTCGGGGGTCCGAGATCAGTTTCCGTTCATGGCCTGCAAGGCTTTCAGGTCCCAGCAGCTGTCCGGCTTCAGATCGTCTTTGGTGGTCGCATCAAGCAGCGTGTAGATATAGGGCGAAGAGGTGCCCGGTGCCTGACCGCTTTGAAGCAAGTATTTGACGAGCGTGACCATGTTGTACGTTTCTTGCGCCAGATTGGTCATAACCACGGCGCCATAGGTGCCGTTTTCGATCATGTCACAATCGGCGGCCTGTTCGCCGCCCCCGGTGGTCACAAGGAACACCTGATCCTGCATGCCGGCGTCGCGGATCGCGGCGGCGGCACCGGATGCGTCGCCATCCCAGAAGTCGATGACCGCGCAGATGTCCGGGTGCTGTTGCAGCATTGTGGTGGTCACGTTGCGCGAGGTGGTCGCATCCCAGTTGGAATCCGGTTTGGCCACAACCTCGAACGCGGGGTTGGCGGACAGAACATCCATGATGCCGGCATATTGGAACAGGCTGGTCGCATTGACCTGATCGCCCTGCACCAGACCGATCTGGCCCGACGATCCCTCACCACAGCCCTCGATGGCGGCTTCTGCTTCAAGCCGGCCAAGCTGGGTCCAGTCGCTGCCGACATAGGCATCCGGTTTGAAGTTGGCGGGGTTGTCGACCAGAATCACATAGATCCCGGCTTTTTGCGCCCGCTTCAGCAGCTTGGAGTAGGAGTTCATGTCCGGCGACATGACGATCAGCACGTCCGGTTTTACTTCTGACGAGATCGCCTCGGTGATGGCCTGTGCGCCGGCCTCGACGCTCCAGTTCGGGTCGCGGGTCTCGAAGACACCGCCAAAGGCCGTGACCTCGTGCTCCAGAATGGCGGCCCACCCCTGTGCAAGGTCAAAGCCCATCGCCATCGGCACCAGCAGAACACGCTTGCCGCTCAGCGCCTCGGAATAGGTCATGGGGCCCGGATCCTGCGCCACGGCAGGTACGGCGGTGAGAGTGGCCGCAGACATGGCGGCGGCGGTCAGAAACGTCCGTATCATCTTCATAGCTCAGTCCTTTTCCTGTTGGTCTTGTTTTTCGTTTGTTGTTTTTTCGGCTTTGACGGGGTCAGATATCGCCTTGCTGGGCGGTCTGCTCGTCACGCGGGTTCAAGAGCCCGTCCATGATGATCGCGAGCAGCAGGATCGTTGATTTGATCAGGTTCTGATACAGCAGCGGAATGTCGACGATGGTCATCGCATTCAGCATGATGCCGATCAGTGCGGCGCCCACCAGCACGTTGCGCACGCCGCCCTTGCCGCCGGACAATCCGATGCCACCGATCACGGTGACCAGCACGATGTCATACAGCAGTGTTGAGTTGACGACGCGGGTGTTGATCGAATGCAGGCTAGCGGCGGTCAGCAACCCGGCGGTAAAGGCGGTCAGCGCCGACACCACATAGCGCAACACCAACATGGGCCGCACCGGCATGCCGACATTGCGCGCGGCAATCGGGTTGTCGCCGGCGTAATAGACGTAGCGCCCCCATTTCGTGTAGCGCAGGAACAGGAACATCGCGCCGGACAGGATCGCAAAAAGAAAAACCTCGATCGGAATGCTGGCAAAGCGCAGCCCGCCCAGCATGGCGATCCAATGCCCCTCGGGCACCGGCACCGCGTCAGAGCTGATCAATTGCGAGCGCACATAGCCGAAAACGAACGAGCCGCTGGCCAGCGTCACGAAAATGGCGGGGACATCGGCATAGGCAACCAGAAACCCGTTCAGCAAGCCAATCGCCAGCACCCCGGCGAACACCAGAAGCAGCGCGGTGTGATCGGCCATGCCATCGCCCAAAAGCTGCAGATACCAAGCCACCGACATGGCCATGATCGCGACCATCGAAAGGTCGATCCCCCGCCCGATGACAACCACCGACATGCCGAGGGCGAGGATCCCCAGAACCGAGATCGAGCGGACGATCGAGATCAGGTTCGGGGCGGAAAAGAAACCGGGAAGCGCGACCGAGGCGGTGGCGAAAATCAGCACCGCCACGACAAGGACAATGCGTTCCTGATTGAGGTCTTTCAATCGGCTCAACCAGTTGCTTTCCATGTGTGCCCAACAGCCTCTTGATCCCGTCGCAACCCCGGTTCGGGATGCATCCGAGGCAGCCTAGCAACCAATAAACCAAGGCGTCCAATGAAAGTTTCGGTCTGTAAATCATTCCATTAAGGAATGATTAGGGGCACGAACGGCCTAAACAATGTGCAGATGTCCGCGGAGCGCTGAATTTTCTTCCATCAGGATGTGATCGCGCAAGGACTCGATGAAACGGCGCCCGTATGACGGCAGCGCGGCGCGGCTGTCGGTCATGGCGCAAATGTCGAACCGGATCGGTTCGCCGCGCAGGGTGATCGGTCGGCTGACCAGAGAACGACCCGCAAGACTCGCCGAAGATGGCACCACGGCGATGCCATTTCCCCCTTCGGCCATCGCGAACAGGGTGTGTGGTGATGTGCTTTCCATCAGGATCCGCGGCACCATCCCGGACAGGCGACAGGCGGCATCAAAGACCTCGCGCGAAGCGTGGCGTCCGTTCAACGTCAGGATCGGACCCTCAAGCAGATCGGCGATCTCGATCGGGCCACGGGTGTCGGGCAGGAAGTCGGGGGTGGCGACAGCAAGGAACCCCAATTCGCCAAGGCGCACCGCCTCGAAAGGGTCGAGGGCGGCGGTTGGCATGGCGCTGATCGTCAGGTTGACGGTGCCGGCCTGCAATTTCTCGGCAAGTTCCGGGCCGCCGCCGTCTTCAAGGCGCACATCGATGCCGGGGTTGGCAAGGCGCCATTCGCCCAGGAAACGCGGCAAATACCGCTCGATCAACTGCGAACAGGCGCCGATTTTCAGCAATCCGCTTTGACTGCGGGCCAGATCATCGGCGAAAGACCGCAGATCTCGATCCGCCACCAGCACGCCGTTGACCTTGCTCAACAAGGCCTCGCCCGCCGCTGTCAGGCGTATATTGCGCCCCGATTTTTCGAATAACCTCAGACCAAGCGACTCTTCCAACCCGCGGATCTGACGCGACAACGCCGACTGTGTGATGTTCAGGCGCTGGGCTGCCAGCGTGATGTTGGCAAGCTCTGCTGCGGTGACAAAGCCAGAGTATATGCGAATGTCCATGTCTTTGGTCCCCGGTGCGATTTGGAAAAGCTAAGGACGCCTTGGGCCAGATGTCAACGGAGGGGTGGCATGACCATCCCGCCCGTTCTGCCAGTCGTTGGCTGGAAGAGGCGGGCAAGAGACGGAGTGAGGTCGATCACCTTCAAGGATCGGGATGGGGTGTTAGTCGACGATGAAGGCGCGGCAGCCTGTTTCGCTGTGCACCGCATGGGCCGCATCGCCGAAATCGGAGACGCAGAACCCCATGCCCGGCGTCAGGCGGGTGTCGCGCCCGTCTTTGAGAACCACGGTCATCTCGCCAGACAGCACATAAAGGACGTGCCCGCGGTCGCACCAATGATCGGCGATATAGCCCGGCTG
The DNA here is from genome assembly GCF_004348975.1 of Antarcticimicrobium sediminis. Classification (GTDB taxonomy): domain Bacteria; phylum Pseudomonadota; class Alphaproteobacteria; order Rhodobacterales; family Rhodobacteraceae; genus Antarcticimicrobium; species Antarcticimicrobium sediminis. Next base: position 89,771 of record NZ_SMFP01000004.1, read on the forward strand.
GTAATCCACCAGCCGCACCCGCAATCCGCCCTGCTCGAAGCTGCGCTCTTGCGCGACGCTCTGCTCTCCGGGGACTTCCAGTGGCGGGAGAGCGGTCCAGTCAAGCGCGGTGAATGTCATGGGGGGAAGTTTCATGCTGTGTTGCGTTCCTTTCCGGTGGCCACGTCGCTGGGCATGGCATCGGATTCGAGGAGCTTTGGCCCATTGGCTATCTTCCGGGCAAGGGTGAAGAACGTCTCGCGCTCCGCGTCGGTGAGGGGGGAGAACAACTCGTCTTGTCGCTGCACCGAAATGGCCCGAATTTCGTCCAGCAGCTCTTCGCCGGCGGGCGTGGCAAAGAGACGTTTCTCGCGCCCATCGGTGGTCGAGGTCTGGTGCCGGATAAGCCCCCGTGTCGCAAGCAGCGAGATCGCGCGGCTGATCGTGTTCTGCGGACGCGGAAAAAGATGCGTGATCTCCTTCGCGCGTATGCCGGGAAACATGACGATCGAGAACAGCGTGGACCATGCTTGCACGGGAAACTGATACCGGCGCTCGATATAGCGGTTCGTAACCGCGTTGTTACCCAAGACGAAGTAACTCACGACCATGAGATGACGCAGGTCGGAGTCGAAAATCGTGTTCAGCTTGTTTTTTGTGCTCATAGCTTCCTGAAAACCCCAGAGGCGGCGGGTTCGTCAAGTCCTGTCCAGAATCTTCTTGCTAGAAAGATCCATTTGGATCAATCTTTCTTCATCTCGACTTGGAGGCGATGAATGATTGTTTTGGGCGTTGACGTTGGCGGGACCTTTACCGACCTGATCCTGGCCGATCTAGCGAAACAGAAACTGACGATCCACAAGACCCCATCGACGCCGGCCAATCCGGCGATCGGTGTCGTTACCGGTCTGCGGGCGATCTGTGAAAAGGCCGGCATCAAGGTTTCAGATGTCGACAGCCTGTTTCACGGCACCACCGTGGGCACGAATGCGATGCTGGAACATGATGGCGCGGTGACCGGTATGATCACCAACGACGGGTTTCGCGACGTGCTTCATATTGGTCGGCACCAGCGGCCGCAGCACTATTCGATCATGCAGGATCTGCCGTGGCAGAACCGGCCGCTGATCCGGCGGCGGCATCGTCACACTGTGGCCGGTCGGCTGGACGCGGCGGGCGTCGAGTTGGTGGCGTTGGACGAGGATGCAGTTCGCGCCGCAGCGCGCGAGTTGACCGCGCAGGGCGTCGAGTCGGTGCTGGTCGGGTTTCTGTTCTCTTACGTGAATCCGGCGCATGAACGCCGCGCGGCCGAGATCGTGCAGCAGGAGATGCCGGAGGCCTTTGTCACGACCTCGTCGGGTGTGGCGCCGCAATTCCGCGAGTTCGAGCGTTTTACAACGGCGGCGATGTCCGCATTCATCGGCCCAAAGGTCCGCCGCTATATCGAGGAGCTGCAAGCCGAACTTTCTGCCCAGGGCCTGAAGGGCGAACTGCATGTCATGACCTCCAGCGGTGGGGTTGCCACCCCCGAGATGATTGCCGAGAAACCGGCCTCGACGCTGTTGTCCGGCCTGGTGGCCGGGGTGCGGGGTGGAGCCTGGATCGGCACGCACGCGGGCACAGATCGGCTGATTACGCTCGATATCGGTGGGACGAGCGCCGATATCGGCATCGTCGTGGATGGCAGGCTGACCGAGGCCGATACCCGCAGCGCCTCGATCGCGGGATTCCCGGTGATGCTGCCGATGATCGACATTCACACCATCGGGGCGGGGGGCGGCTCGATCGCTTATCTGGACCGCGGCGGCGCCTTTCGCGTGGGACCGGAAAGCGCCGGTGCCGATCCGGGGCCGGCAGCCTATGGCAAGGGGGGCGAGATGCCCACCGTGACGGATGCAAATCTGGTTCTGGGTCGTCTTGCGCCGCAAAACTTTCTTGGCGGTGACATGACGCTGGACGTCGAGGCGTCGCGCCGGGTGATCGGCAAGCTGGCCGCGCAACTGGGGCGCAGCCCGGAAGAGACCGCCGAGGGTGCGTTGACGGTGCTGAACTCCAACATGGCCAACGCGATCCGGTCGCGCACGGTGCAAAAGGGGATCGATCCGCGCGACTTTACGCTGTCCGGCTTTGGTGGCGCTGGTCCGCTGCATGCGGCCGAGGTTGCGGGTATGCTGGGGGTGCAGCGTGTCCTGATCCCGCCGCATCCCGGCATCACATCGGCGATGGGCCTGCTTACCGCGGATCTGGAATACCACGCGCTGCGGACCGCCTTTGCAGTCAAGGGCAGCATTGATCATGGCCGCCTGACCGGTCTGTTCGACGACATGCAGACAGAGCTGTCGGACATCTTTGACCGCGACGGCGTGCCGGTCGAAAAGCGCCGGATGCTGCGCGAGGGCGATCTGCGCTATGTCGGCCAAGGCTATGAGCTGAAGATCGACGTGCCCGACGGACCGCTGGACGAGGCGGCGTTGCAACAGGTCTGGCAGGCCTTCCACGAGCGCCATCGCGCGGAATACGGCCATGCCTTCGAGGCCGCGCCGATCGAGATCGTGACGGTCAAGCTCCGCGGTTTGGGTGAGGTCGAAAAGCTGGGCACACCGCCCGAGGCAAAGGGCTCGGTCGCGGCCAGCCCGGTGGGGCAGGGGCATTGCGTGTTCCGGGTCGATGATGTGCTGAAAAGCTTTGAAACCCCCTATTACGACCGCTCCGACCTGCCGGTCGGAGAACGGATGCAGGGGCCGGCCATCCTGTTGCAGACTGACAGCACGACCATGGTGCCGCCGAACTGGAGCTTTGAGGTGGACCGCTTTGCCAATGTCGTGATGACCCGAGACGAGGACTAAGGAGAATGCAGATGCAAACCCGCGTTGATCCGTTTCTCGCGGCCGTGATTCACGGCGCGTTAGAGAACATCGCTATCGAGATGGGCCACAAGCTGATGCGGATGAGCTATTCCAGCATCATTCGTGAAAGCGAGGATTTCGGCACCGCGCTTACGGATGCCACCGGGCGGCAGCTGTGCGAATGCGCCATGTCCACACCGCTGCAGTCCGGGCCGATCCCCGGCTATATCGAGGGTATTCTGCGCGAGCTCGAGGCCCGTGGCGATGCCGTGCATCCCGGCGATGTCTTCATGCACAACGATGCCTATGGCGGCGCTTCGCACGGGCCGGATGTCGGTTTCGCCGTGCCGATCTTTCATCACGACAAGCTGGCCGGGTTCTCGGTCACCACGGCGCACCATCTGGATATCGGGGCCTCGTCTCCTGGCAGCTGCGGCATTGTCGATGCGGTCGATTCCTATGCCGAGGGGCTGCAATTCAAGGCTGTGCGCGTCTATGACGCCGGAAAGAAGGTCGAGCCGGTCTGGCAGATCCTGCGCTCGAATATCCGCATCGCGGATCTGGTCGTCGGGGACATGGAGGCGCAGGTCGCCGCCGCGCGGATTGGCGCGGACCGGTATTCGGCACTGCTTGATCAATACGGGCTTGAAACGGTGACCGGTGCCTATGAGGATCTGCTGGATTACTCTGAAAAACTGATGCGCGACGCCATCGCGGCGATCCCCGACGGCAGCTATAACGCGCGCACCTACATCGACGGCTATCTCGACAGCGACGATCCCGCGTTGAAGGATCTGCCGATCGAGGTGACGTTGACGGTGACGGGCAGCGATGTGCTGGTTGATCTGACCGGCACCGCGCCGCAGACGCCGAACAAGCCGATCAACATGCCGCTGGTGGGGACGGTGGATTGCGCCGTCTGGCTGACGTTGCGCTCGATCCTGCTGGACAGTGACACCTATGGTGCGATCCCGCAGAACAGCGGGCTGACCCGCCCGATCACCATCCACGCCCCCGAGGGGTGTCTGGCGAACCCGATCTTCCCGGCGCCGGTGATCGCCCGGTTCTGCCCCGGCAACGCGCTGGCTGACACGGTGATGAAGGCCATCGCGCCGGCGGTGCCGAGACAGGTCAGCGCCGGGATCGGAAATTTGCGGGTCATGGCCTTTTCGGGCCAGACCAAAGCGGGCCCTTGGGTGCATATGGAGATCATGGAGGGGGCCTATGGCGGCCGCTATGGCAAGGACGGCATGGATGCCGTCGATACGCTTTATGCCAACACCCGCAACAATCCGGTTGAGGATATCGAAAGTCATCTGCCGCTGCGCGTGCTGAACTATGAACTGCGCGAGAACGTGGCCGGGGCCGGGCAATGGCGTGGTGGCATCGGTTCGATCCGCTCATTTGAACTTCTGGAAGACGGGGCGGTTTCGGTCGAAGGCGATGGCCAGAAGTTCCGTCCGTGGGGCTTTGCTGGCGGTCGCGACGGGTCGCCCGCCAATGTCGATCTGGTGCATGCAAATGGCCAGAGCGAGGCGTTGCCGTCGAAGATCCCCTATCGCCAGATCGCCAAGGGAGATCGGCTGGTTGCCTATGGCCCTTGTGGTGGCGGCTATGGCGATCCGTTCACCCGCGCGCCCGAGGATGTGCTCGACGACGTGCTGGATGGGCTGCTGCATGTCGATACAGCGCGCGAGGACTACGGTGTGGCGATCTTGGACGGCTGCCGTCTGGATCTGGAGGCCACCGAAAAGCTGCGTGCAAGCCGGTAGTCCCGGCTTGCATGACACCCAATTAAAATCAAACCAACAGGGAGACTGCACAATGACAAAGATGTTCAAGGGAATGGGGCTGGTGTCAGCCTTGATGATGGCCTCGGCTCTTCCGGCTCTGGCCCAGGACGACCCGGCTGCCGCAGCGATGGTCAATATCGAGGCCTATTCCGGGATCCCCGAATTCACACCACCGGGAGATCCGTTCGACGCGCGCGCCTGCATGGAGGGCAAGTCCATCCTGACGGTTCCGGCGTCCAGCGCGATCCCCTTCATCAAGACGATTGCCGATGGCAAGGATGCATTGGCCAAGGAGTTGGGGTTCAAACACGCGCAGTGGGAAAACCAGGGCAACCCGACCCAGTGGATCCAGGGCATGAATTACGCCGCGAACAACGGCTTTGACGTGGTGTCGCTGCTGGCCGGGGCTGACCCGCGCTTTTTCGAGCCGCAGGTGAAGATGGCGCAGGCCGCCGGGGTCAAGGTCGTCACGTCGCACCTCACCGGGCTGGAGATTCCGGGACCGGCGGGGGTCGATGCCAATACCGCCATCGACTATAAACAGGCGGGCAAGTTGATGGCCGACTGGACCATCACGCAGACCGACGCCAAGGTGAATGCGCTGATCCTTGTCTCGAACGAGGCACTTTCGACCGACAGTCTGGTGGAGGGTCTGACGGAAGCTTTCGCCAAATGCCCGGATTGTACCTATGAGATCGTCAACGTGCCGATCGTGGACTGGGCGACGCGCATCCAGCCTACGGTGCAAGGAAAGCTGCAGGCGAATCCGGACATCAACTATGTGATCCCGATCTATGACAGCATGTCCTCTTTCGTGACCCCGGCCATCGCCATCTCGGGCAAGCGCGACACGGTCAAGGTCGCAACGTTCAACGGCACGCCCTTCGTGCTTGACCTGGTCCGCGACGGCACGGTCGAGATGGATATCGGCGAAAATCTGGACTGGATCGCCCATGCGATGCTGGATGCCGAGATGCGGCTGATCTGCGGGCTGGAGCCGGTGACAGACAGCAAGGTGCCGCTGCGAGTCTTCTCCGCCGAGAATATCTCCGAGGTGGGCGACCCGGCGGATGCGTCCAAGGGCTATGGCGACGCCTATGTCGAGGGCTATCGCAAACTGTGGAACGTGACGAAGTGAGCCAGACGGTCATTCCACGTCTGGCCATTAAGGGTCTGACCAAGACCTTTGGGGGGGTCCGCGCGCTTGATAGCGCGGACCTCACTCTTCTCCCGGGCGAGGTACACGGGTTGCTCGGGACCAACGGGTCGGGGAAGTCGACACTGATCAAGGTTCTGTCGGGCTTCCATGCGCCGGACGAGGGGACGCTTGAAATCGACGGGCGCCCGGTTGCCCTGCCGATGCCGCTCGGGCGGAGCGAAGCCCACGGGCTTGCCTTTGTGCATCAAAACCTCGGCCTGTTGCCCGAGGCCACGGCTCTTGAAAACCTGATCGCAGGGGATCACGAACGTCTCAATTCCTGGCGGATCAACTGGCGGGCCGAAGCCGAACGCGCCCGCAAACTTTTCGCCGAACATCACCTCAAGCTTTCCCCACAGCAGGTCGTCGCCGATCTGTCGCCCGTGCAGCGGGCGCAACTGGCCATCGTGCGGGCGGCGGACCGGGTGCAAGAACATCGAAGCCACGGTGTTCCCGGCATCCTGGTGCTTGACGAACCGACGCCGTTCCTGCCGCAGGAGGACGTGCGCGAGTTGTTCGCAATGATCCGACGGCTGACCGCGCGCGGTGTCTCGATCATTTTCGTGAGCCACGATATCGACGAGGTGCTTGAGGTCACCGACCGCTCGACCGTGCTGCGCGACGGCAAGGTGATTGGCACCTATGAGACTGCCGCCACCAACCGGGCTGATCTGGTCGAGGCCATCGTTGGCCGCGCTGTCGCAGCGGATCGCCGCGTTTTGGCGCTGTCGCCGGCTGCGCCGATCGCCGAGGTGCGCGGGCTGAGCGGAGAGATCTTGAAAGATGTCGCCCTGTCGGTGCAGCCGGGCGAGATCCTGGGGCTGACGGGGCTGATCGGCGCCGGGCATGACGAGGTGCCGATGCTGATCGCAGGGGCCCGCGCGGCCAGTGCCGGGCAGTTGTCACTCAACGGCCGCACCTATGACCTGAACCAGATGGCACCCGCGGACAGTATCGCGGCGGGCATCGCGCTGATCCCGGCTGACCGCCAGACCGCCGGGATTGCGCCGGATCTGAGCCTGACCGAAAACGCGGTCCTGCCGCTGTTGCGTGGCAGCCTCGCGATCAACCATCGTCGCAATCGCAGGATTACTGCGGATGTGATGCGCAAGTTCAGCGTCAAGGCATCCTCGCCGGATCAGCCGGCTGCGGAGTTGTCGGGCGGCAATCAGCAGAAACTGGTGCTTGGAAAATGGCTTCAGCTTGAGCCGCGACTGGTGCTGCTGGATGAGCCGACGCAGGGCATCGATGTGGGCGCACGCCAAGAGATCTATGACCACCTGCTGGCCCTCTGCGCCGCTGGCGGTGCGGTGATCTGCGCCACGTCGGAATTCGAACAACTGGAAATTATCGCGCACCGGGTTCTTGTCTTTGACAGGGGCCGGATCAAGGCGGAACTCAAAGGGGCTGACGTGACCAAAGCAGCAATTGCCAAGGCCTGTTATGAAGTGGCGGAAGAACATGCATAAAAGCGATCTCAGCTATCAACTGGAACGGTTCGGTCTGGTCATCGTGTGGCTGGCCTTTATTGCGCTGTTTGGCGCTCTGCGGCCCGATACCTTTCTGACCTGGTCGAATTTCTCGACCATTTTCGGCTCTGAAGCGGTTCTCGTGATCGTGACGCTTGGGCTGATGATCCCGCTGACAGCCGGCGATTTCGACCTCTCCATCGCGCAGATCGTGACGTTGGTGTCGATGACGGTCGCCATTCTGGATGCGCGGATGGATTTGCCGCTGGCCTTGGTGTTGCCGCTGGGGTTGGCATTGGGGGCCTTGATCGGTCTAATCAACGGGGCGATCACGCTTTATTTCCGGGTTCACTCGCTGATCGTGACGCTTGGTGTCGGCACGTTCCTGCATGGCATCACCCTGTGGATTGGCAATTCGCAAACCATTTCCGGTGTCTCTCCGATCCTGATGGAATGGGTGATCATCCAGCGTGTGTTGGGGGTGCCGATCGCCTTCTACTATGCCATCGGGCTGGCGATCCTGATCTGGTATATGCTCAGCTATACTGCCTTTGGTCAGCAACTGCTGTTCACCGGCCGGGGCCGCGAGGTCGGGAGGTTGACCGGGGTCGCTGTGGACCGGGTCCGGCTCGTGGCGTTTGTGCTGTCGGGGGTTCTGGGGGCATTCGCGGGCATTCTGTACACCGGCACGACCGGATCGGCGAACCCTAGCTCGGGTACGTTCCTGTTGCTGCCGGCCTTTGCCGCCGCATTTCTGGGCTCGACCTGCATCCGTCCTGGGCGGTTCAACCCCTGGGGGTCGGTCATCGCGGTCTATTTCCTGGTGACGGGGATCAACGGGCTGTCGGTTCTGGGGTTCCGCACCTTCGTGCAGGATCTGTTCTATGGTGGGGCGCTGGTGTTGGCGGTGATGATTTCGCAACTGGTCTCGGGTCGCAAGGATCGCGGGCTTTGAGCGGCGTGGCACACCCGCGCCGGAGCAACGCACCGCATGTGAACGCCGATCGTCTCTGGTCACGTCATATGGAACTGGCCCGGGTCGGTGTGGTCGAGGAGGTCGGCAACTGTCGGCTGGCCCTGTCGGACGAAGATGGCACCGTGCGGGACATGTTCGCCGGGTGGTGCCGGGAGGCCGGGCTGACCCTGCGCTCGGATCGAGCGGGCAACATGTTCGCCCTGCGGGCAGGGCGCGACCCAAGCCGTGCGGTGGTCGCCGCTGGCAGCCATCTGGACACCCAGCCCCATGGTGGTCGGTTCGATGGTATTTCCGGCGTGCTGGCCGCGCTGGAGGCGATCGAGGCGTTGAACGATGCCGGGATCGAGACCGAGGCGCCGCTGGCCGTGATAAACTGGACCAATGAGGAGGGGGTCCGCTTTGCCCCCGGCCTGTTGGGCTCGGCCTGGTTTGCGGGGCGGATCGCCGACGAGACGCTGGACAATATCGTGTCGGCTGATGGGGCGCGCTTTGCCGACGAGGTTGCGCGCATCGGGTGGCGCGGCGACATGCTGCCGGTGGATCTGACGCTCGATTCCTTTTTCGAGCTGCATATCGAACAGGGGCCGGTTCTCGAAAGGGCTGGCGCGCAGGTCGGGGTGGTCACATCGGTGCAGGGTCTGCGTTGGCTGGATGTGGCAATCACCGGGCGCGATTCCCATGCCGGCACAACACCGCTGGATCTGCGCAAGGACGCATTGCTGGCGGCGGGGGCGATCTTGGTCGCGCTGCGCCGGACCGGGCTTGCCGCGGGGCCCGATGCGCGGGTCAGCGTCGGGCGTCTGGCCACCGCGACGGACGGCCCCAGCACCATCGTTGGCCATGCCGATCTGGTGATCGACATCCGCCATCCCGATCAGGGCGCGCTGGACCGGCTGGCGCGGGATTGCGCCGAAGCCTGTTGCACCGCCGCCGCCGAATTTGACTGCGAGGCCGAGGTGTCCGAGCGGTTCGCCATCCCGCCGCAGCTTTTTGATCGCGACTGCGTCGCCCTGGTCGAGACCGCGGCCCGGGCGCTGGATCTGGATTATCTCAGGTTGCCCAGTGGTGCCCTGCACGACGCGGCCAATATCGCGGCCCTGACGCCGACGGCGATGGTCTTCGTGCCGTGCCGTGACGGGATCAGCCACAACGTTCAGGAATATGCGGCACCCGAGGATCTGGCCGCAGGCGCGGACGTGCTGCTGCACGCCATGCTGGAAAGGGCCGGGATCGTCAGCCGGCCGGACGGGCAGGGTTAACAGGCCCGGGGCAGGCAGCGCCCGCCCTCCCAGATACGCCTCGCTCGACCTTGTCGATACCTGCGCGCGCTGGCGGAAATTTCGTTTTGCCTCAATTGGGACTCTGTTGCACAAATTGGATTGAGGATTCATCCCTTGAATCCAGCGTGATAGCTGGGAGGCATGAGCAGACCGACATCGCCGACCTACAAGATCAGGAACTGGCGGGCCTGCAACGAATCGCTTTCCTGCCGTTCAGCGCATCAGGTGGCGCGCAGCTCTTCCAGCCGCCGGCCCATTCCCCTTCCAACCGCAGTAGCTAGGGGGTGAGACTGCTCTCGCGGATTCGGAAAACGTCCTCACGCTCCCCGCGAACGATTTGGCGAACCAAACCGCGGCTCAGCCCGGTCAGGCGAACGATGCGTTTGATGGGAGTGCCATCATCGGCCATCTGGCGAACCATTCGATTGGTCTGCTGGCGACGCAGGAAGCCCTCGTATTGCAGCCTTTCCGCCGCCGTCAGCAGCTTCGGATCGAGGGTATTCGCCCCGGTCGCCTTTCGGATGGCAGGCATGTTCCGCTGTACTGCGGACAGGAAGGCCGCGCTCACATTCTCCAACAGGTGCCAGCGGTCGGCTACCTGAACCGCCTTCGGCAAAGCCCTTGAGACTGCACTGCCATAGCCCCCGTTGCGGTCGCGGGCGACGACCTCGATCCCTGGGTGGACCCGCAGCCACGCCTCCACCGTAGCAGGCTCCCGGTCCGGAAGAATATCGATGACCCGGCGCCGCTCCAGATCGCAGATCAACGTGCCGTACCGCTGACCTTTGCGCCATGCCCAGTCATCGATGCCGATGACGCGGAGTTCGCTGCTGGCAGCCTCCGCCGTGCTTCGAATGCTGCGCAGAAAGGTATCCTTGCTGGCCGGCAGCTGGAGCCGTGCAGCAAGTGCCTGTGCTGGACGCCCGCCCAGTGCCAAGCCAAGGTGCCGGACCAGCCCTTGCAGACGGGAGGTGCGCCGCGCATACGGCCGGGTCACCGCAGGTGGGAACCGCTCCGCAAATATCTTCGCAGAGCAATTCATGGCGCGGCACCGAAAGCGACGAACCAGCAAGACCAATTCCACAGCCCGGCCATGAGCCGGCAGATCAGCCGGACGACGCCGATACCTGCTGTGGACATGCCGCGAAATCGTGCCGCAGTGCGGACAGGACGCCGCAGTTTTGGCGGAATGTGAATGGATCCGGATCGTGTTTTCGACAAGCTCGATCTGATCGGCCTTGAGACCTGCGGGTAGAAAATCCCGCCGTGAAAAGCGCAACGCCATCGGCAACCTCCGCGAAAGATGGCCGAAATATAGCGTTAGCCATGCCAGAACTGCACCAAATCTGCGTCAGAGCCAAAATTGCATGCTTGTTCACACCTTATCCAAACCCGCCGCTTCGATTCCCATTATGGTGCTCTATCCCGGCCAAGCCCTGCATTTGAAAGCCTCAACCGGGGCGCAGAGCGAAGGTTGAAAGCGCCCGGTTTCCAGGAGCGAAATGAACCGCACCGAACCGAACCGAACAGAACCGAGGCGATGCGGTGCGTTTGGAGAGTTTTCTCTGTGGCGGTTCTGCTTGTTCACGCTGCTCGCTCAGCATCAGCGCGAAGGCGGCCACGAGATATTCGTTCAGCCAGGTCACGCAGATGCTATTCGCGCTTGGGTTGACATGTCGCCATTCGTCGTTGTTCAGGTTGTTATGCACGATGGAGTTCGCTACGCAGAAGCTTACGAGCAGACGATGATACCTAATCGACAGCCACCACCAAGCTTGATCCAAGTCTGGTCAGGTTCTTGCTTCAATACAATCAAATCGAAACATGCCGCGCATCGTCTTCGGCACGACTGATCGACGAAGCGCTGCGAACAAAAAATCAGGTGCCAATGAGCTACGCGACTATCACGATCGGAGACCTTCTTGCGGATGTGAATACCAAGTATTTCCTGCCGGCCATCCAGCGTCCTTACGTCTGGAGTGCAGACCAGGTGATCACCCTGATCGATTCGCTCATGAAGGGGTATCCGATCAGTTCCTTGATGTTCTGGTCAGTCGATGAATACCTGAAGCGTGAGTTGAAGATCTACAACTTCATCGAGAACTGGAAGCCGGGCATGCAAAACCCTGCGGCTTCTGCGGATGGCCGAGATGTGACGCTCGTTCTGGATGGGCAGCAACGTATCACGTCGCTTCTGATCGCCTTGCGCGGCACATTCTCCGAAAAGATGAAATACAAGCGTCATTCAAGCGCAGATGCCTGGTCAGAAAAGACCTTGTATCTGGATCTGCTGAAGGATCCGGCCGAGGAGGAGGATGGTTCCGATCTCGGGGTGAGCTATGGTTTGCGGTTTCATACTCATCCGCCGCGCAACGATTATCGTCATCACTGGTTTCGGCTCGGCGACATTCTGAATTACAGAACCGACGCACAATTGCAGACGCTCATCGACGACACACTCGATAGCCTGCATCATGGCGTCACGGCCTATGAACGTGATCTCATCAAGACGACCCTGCGTCGCTTGCATCAGGTGCTATGGGTCGACGAGGTGATCAACTACTACACCGAAACCAGCCCTTCCGTGGATCGAGTGCTCGACATCTTCGTGCGCGCCAATGACGGTGGCACGAAGCTATCGAAATCGGATCTTTTGATGTCGATGATCACGTCGAAATGGGAAAACGGTTCCGCTCGCGACTTAGTGTTTGATTTCGTCGATCACATCAACAAGGGTCTGAACAGCCCGAACAAGATCACCAAGGATTTCGTCCTGAAGGCTTGCTTGGTGCTGTGCGGCTTCGACGTGAAATATAATGTCTCGAACTTCACGATGCAGGCGATCGCTGACATCGAGCGAAACTGGCCAGCAATCAAGGATGCGATCGAGCGCACGTTCCGGTTCCTGAACGGGTTGGGGATCACTGCGGAAAACCTCACCTCGTTAAATGCGGTGCTGCCAATTGCGTGGTATTTGTTCCACGCGCCGGGCGTGACGTTGCGCGGATCTTCGGAATTCGACCGACATAATGCCAGAGCAATCCAGAGATGGTTGATCAACAGCCTTCTAATGGGCGTATTCGCCGGCACGTCGGACCGTACAATCGCGGCCGCGCGTGCGACTCTGAAGGATACGAGTCAAACCAGCCGAAATTTTCCCGAAGTGCAACTTTATCACGCCCTCGCCATCGGTGGCCGCATGACCAGGCTGGATGAGCGCGCTATCGAGGAGTTGCTTGAGCTCGGATACGGTAAACCCAAGACCTTCTTGGCCCTATCTCTCCTCTACGATGATCTCGACTGGAACGGCATAATCTACCATGTCGATCACATCATCCCTCAGGCGAGGGCAACACGCCGCGTCCTGATGGGGATGAATTTGCCCGAACATCGGGTTCGAGAGATCGCAAGCGCAGTGAACCGGCTGGGTAATCTTCAGTTTCTGCCTGCGCATGAGAATATTGAGAAAGGTGACATGCCTTTCGACGCTTGGATCACCAGCCGGAGTGATGCCTATCGTGACCGCCATTTGATCGAGCACACACCCGACCTCTGGACGGCGACCATGCTGCCTGAGTTCGTACGGAGCCGGGAGCGGCTGATCAGGCAGAAATTGCTGGAACTGACCGAGCGGGTACCGGCCTGATGGATCGGGGCGAATTGAAGCGGTGCTGCCTTGGTGGTTGGACGAGCTCGCGCTTGAGCACCCGTCTGGGCAGCAAGGAAAGCTCGCTGCGCGTTATCTGCTTAGGCGTGCGGATGGTGATGCTATCGAGTTGATGTTCAAGAAGGGGCCGAAGACCCCGGCGAACCTATGGGTTATCATAAGCGGGTGTCCGGACTGACCGCTGGGCCGGGGTTGCACTTCTAGTCCTCCCCGGCCTCGGCGTTGTTCATGTCGAAAGGATCGAACGGCAAACCCATCTACGGGCGCCACTCAGCACTGACGTCCATGCGCGAGTTGGAGCATGCGGATTTGATTTGCTTCCGGATCGTGTCGATCGCGGATCTGGGCTGCATTCTGGATCATCTCCTGGGTTGAAGTCCGCCAACCGAAGCGGGATGCCTATCGCTGGATAGCGGATGGGTAGATCTCGACACCGGCATGATTCACTTCCTCGGCAAGGCGAGGTCGAAACCAAGAAACGCAAGGGCGTGGTGAGGATGCCTGCGACCCTCCACGGCGAAATGAAGAACTGGAATAAGGAGGGGAGCTATGTGGTTTCTTTCAAGGGCGCCCCGATTGACCGGATCGACAAGGCATTCCGTGCCGCTGTTGTGCGTGCAGGCCTGAAGAATGTCACACCTCATACCCTCAAGCACACTGCTGTCACTTGGGCGTTCAAGCACGGGATGACGCTGGAAGACGCAACCGCCTACTTCGCGACCTCACGCGAGATCTTGGAAAATGTTTACCGGTCCTACAGTCCGGATGCACTGAAGAACGCAGCAAACATCATGGACTGGAAAATATGATGCGTCTCGGTGCGGCCCTTCTCGAACAGGCTTGATCGAAATGGGCATTGTTACCAAGCGAAACGTTGCGAATATTGTTGCGGTAGGTAAGTCAAAAACAACAAAGGCGCCCGAAGGCGCCTTGTTTATATGGTCGGAGTGAGAGGATTCGAACCTCCGGCCCCTGCCTCCCGAAGACAGAGGGGCATAGGGTGGAGTCAATAAAACAAGGGGTTTCGGGGCCGACATGCGGCAAAAAACCCCGGAAATCCGGGGTATTTCTGGGGCGGCCCCAGAAACGTATCGCGCCACCGTCAGCTGATGGAAATTGCCGTGGATAAGGCGGCGGCGCCGAGCGCGCGCCGTGATGCTGGTGCGGCATCGCGCGGCGGTGGTTCTGGCGCGTATCATATCGACTTTTGGCATTGAGGGGCCACCCAGGGGCAATCTGGGTGTGTCGTGGACGAGCCTGTCGAGGATGGCGTCGGCGAAGGCTTCCGCCATGCCGTTGAGCTTGGGTTCCCGCTACTCGAAATGTCTCTTGAGCTTGCTCGTTGATGGCACTGGGAAAACTTTCTTCAGAACATTCTGTTTTTCAGGTATCTTCGCGGTCAAACTGAAGTTTGCCGCTTCCGAAACTCGAGATACCGCGTGAGAAGAGCTTCGATATTCCTGGCCCCGACGGGGTTTTGGCTGTGAACGGTGAAGCGGAAATGAAGCGGCAGACCAGCCTCATAGCCAGTCCCCGGCAGCGCCCCGATATCTCCATCGACGAGTTTGTGCGCGATGTCATGTCCGGTTGGCTCATCATCGCCGAGATCATGGTCAAAGCTGATGAAACCGGGCGGGCCGAATTGGGTCAGGATGGCCTCGACCTGGCGCGCGTTTCGCGCGATCTTCCACGACAGCCCATCTTCGGGAGGGAAGCGCTCGTCGTCAATGAAGAGTGCATAAGTCATTCAGTGAACTCCAAGATCTGATGCGCATGAGATGACGTTGGTCCGCCCGAAACGGCGAACCAACCAATAGCTCTACAGCCAATCAGAACCAAGCTCTGGCATGCCAGCCATCAGAGGACTTGCGTGCTTCGGCCACTCCCCCGTCGGGTTCGACCATGCCGGGAATGGCGGCGAATGCATCCCGGTCGAGCCAGGACGGCAGGTCAGTGTATTGGTAGGTGAATTCGACTTTTGCCGTGTTTTCGTTCTGCCCGTCGTCACCGTAGGTATATCGCGTGATCTCGACGACCTCAGGCGTACCGACACAGACCCCCTCGCCATCGGTCCAAATGTTTTCGCGCTCGCCGGCCGGGGTCAGATCGATCTTGTCCGCCGGGATGTAACCGTTTTTGACTTGCTCGATCTCGACAAGGCCCTGGGCCTCCAACCCGGCGAGGATCGGATCAAGGTCCTCGAACTCAAGGAAGTTGCGGTTGACCGCGATTGGAAATGTGACCTGCCGGGAAGAGGCGATGTTCCAGCATTTTTTCTTGCTTGCGAGGTCCGCGTTGATCGCGTCCTCGAAGTTGCCCTCAGGTCCGCAGGCCGAGAGGGAGAGTGCGCTCAGCAGCGCGAAGCAGGGAAAGAACGGAAGAGTCGTCATGGTTTTCATCGGTTTCATGTCTTTTCATGTGTCTTGGTGGCGCGGTGTTGTTCCGACGCGCCTGGTGTTTTCCCGGGCCGGTGTTGCCAGCGGCAATGGGGCCCATGTCGATCTGTCGGGTCATGTGTATCGATATCATTCGTTGCTCCTTTCAGGAGTTGGAGAGGCACCTTGGGCTCAGTGCCGAACCGGGGCGCAGGCCACGGCCTCGAGATCGTCGAGATGGCGTGCGACAACGCGCAGGTTCAGCGCCGGGTGTCCTGGCGGGTAGGCCGAGATGAGCCGGGCGACGACATCGACATCCTCCTGGCCCAGGTTCCGTTGAGCAGCCTGGTGTTCGACGAATTTCAGGAGATCCTCATCCGCCAACCCGTTCAATTCGATCACGCGACAACGAGACCGCAGCGGGGCCGGGATCGATGAGATGACATTCGCGGTCATGATCCAACAGATGTGGCTCATGTCGAAACTGACATTGAAATACGGGCATTCCCAGAACTGGGCACTGACTGGCTCCAGCAGGCCGAGCAACGAGGTGACGATCGAGGTCGAAGCGCCCGTTCCGGAGTAACAATTCCCGGCCTTGCAGATCTCGTCGACAACGACCACGGGATTGCCGATACCTTCTGACAGCATCGTTTCAACCGGACGGCCAGGCGCAGCGGACCCCCATCCGCGTTGCACACCCGCGACGGCGAACCCCGCGCTTCCGCCTCCGACGTCGATTGTCAGCTTTGGCAATCGTGACAGTGTCGCAATCCGACGCGCGAAGTGTGACTTCCCGATACCCGGCGGCCCGGCAACAATCACTGGCCGGTGCCAGAGCCCCAGCCCCCCACGGGCGATATGCTGTCGCGCGTCCTGCCAGATCGGTTTGATCACGGGCTGCATCCAAGGCATCTCGTGCATCAGACGAGACGCCATTTCATCGACGGCATGGACGGTTGACGGCCCGTTGAGCAAAACGCCCTCAGCGACGGTTTTCAAACGCTTTCGATCCTCCGCCTTCAAATGGGCAAGGCCGGAGCGGGCTTCTTGGTTTGCGACCAGGCGCTTGCTCCGCCGCCGGATCTTCGAGTGATCTCTCGCGGACAGATCAAAAGCGTCGCGCATGTAGAACAGCTCGTCGTCATCCGCATCAGCTGCCGTCGGTTCGGCAGGTTTGGTGTCGGCGCGACGCTTCCGAAGGCCGGTCAGAAATTCAGTGAAACGGCTTTCGATTTCGGAACCGGACAATGGGAACGTCCGGATGTTTGGCATGAAGGGTACTTTTGACATGGTAAAGGCCATCCTCGACAAAACTCGGATGGGACCGCGCGGCGGACAGAACAACGTTTGCTTATTTATGGAAAAACAAAATCAGACGCCCAAGCGGCCCCGTTGAAAACAGGGTTATGCAAGTATCGAGGATATTGAGCGTCTGAATGCCATGACGCAGATGAAGCACAGAGCATGAAAGGCGTCAAGAGGCGGAGTCCTCATGATGTTGCCGAAGGGGCGGGATTCACATAGTGGAGGTTCGATCGGGTCCAGTCCGAAGCCTTCTTTGCGCATATACCGAACGACAAATTGGTCAGTGCACAATGCCTCATTTCGCAAAGCCGTCTCAGCGACGCGAGGTCATGCGCCACATCCTCCAGACGTCGCGGGTTCGTCATCCGGGGGGAGGCCAGTCCACGATAGCCCTGTGATTAAGGCGTTCTCGCAGCAGCGCCACACCAGAACTGCCCATCAGTAGATCGGTCCTACTTTCGATACGAAGCGAATGGTTGAGACCTGGCGAAACCGGATTTAGTGTTCCCCCCACGCGTGCATCTGATTCTGCGGGAGGTCATTTTAGAAGAGTGATTCCAAATCACCTTCAGTCGTAGGCGACATTCCCGCACGATTTTGGTGAGTCAGCCGAGCTAAGGAAATATGGATGAAGGGAGAACTCAGGTCTGAGACCACTTTACGTGACGTCGCCTTGGTTGAGCCATCTGCGCATTGAACCCATCTGAGTCGACGCGAGCTTTCTCCCCAAGGAAGATTGATGTAGAAACAATTTCTTCTATAGTTGTGCAGATGCAACACCAGATAGGGATTTGTGCTCCACTACTTTCTCCCGATTCAACAGAAAGATATGGAGTGGTTAAAATCCACGGAAAGCCACTATGAGAAACGAGTTCACCGAAGAATCCCTCTTTAAGCTAAGGGGTGTAAAGTCATTGACGTTTATGGGGTTTACAAGCTTCCTGCTGTTGTCAATTTTGGTCGCGCTGGCGGTTTTTTGGGCTTCTGTATGGTTGATGGGAAATCCAACAAAAAGTGTTCAGACGTTAACTCTTGGATTCGTGTCGCCGCTCGAATTTAAGGAAAACTCCGAGCAAGTTGCGGCCTTCATTGGACTTGTCGTTGGCGCGGCAATTTCTCTGGCGGGAGCCGTTGTCGCTGTATACCTCGCGAGTATCGCGTCAGACCTGCAACGACAGCAATTCGAACTTGAGATGATGACGTTTCTTGATGGCGAGTTTGAGAAGGCAAGGCTGGCTCTATCGACGCGAAAACGCGCTTTAGCGCGCCTTCAGGACTTCGTGATGCGACGGGATCATGTACTTCAGGCGGTCTTGGAGAGAGGTAAGGGCACCTATCGTGCGACCTTGAATGCCTTGGCACAGGCGGCCCGCGATGACAAATTGCCCGAGGAAATGTTGATAACTCTTTCCGAACTTTCGAACGCCGCGATAATGGAGCAAGAAAGTCGGCTCGCCTCATTGCTGCGAAAAAATGCTTTCATAGAGGTGCGAGAAAGCTTTGAGAAAGCAGTGTGCCCTAAAGTGTTTCGAATGTCACGAAATCTGAAAGAAAAAGTCTCCGACCTGAACAAGCAAATCAAACAGCCTGACTACCCCGAAGGATACCATCAAGTTCACATGCAAGTTGATGATTATTGGGGGAAAAAATCAAAAGAACTTTTGGCAGATGATTACTTGCCTCTATTCTCAGATATGAAAGCTAAGGTGACGCCCGAGTTGATAGCAGAGACTTACGTGGTGGGTTACAATCTGGCTGCCTATGACCAGGGCAGGAAGTTTGCATTTGCGCCCAGAGACTTTGCCAATAGAGAGATTCGACATGGCATGGGCTCAATTCTGTCATTTCAAGAGTTCGATTATGTCGTCTTGCAGCCCAAATTTTCCTTGAATGGCAGTGGGGAAAAACCGGATGTTCACAAGAGGTACGTCGCGGCAATTGGTGTAGCAGATCTATTAAGGTTGTTAATGAGCAATCCAAAACGCGAAACCATTGAGAAAACCGTTGGTGATTATGCAGGCGCCCTCCTGCCTGAAGGTGCAAAGATGAGCCGCAGCTTGCAAAGATTCGTTCACAATCGGGCATTACAGATTCAATCGGTCGCGACGGAGCTCTTTGGCTATCAGGAAATATTAGGCGATAGGTTTGAAATTCCAGTCGTTGATTTTGAAATCACCCCCAAAGACTAACATAGGTGTTCAGGAGAGAGAGAATGCATGATAATAAATTCGGTAGTAAAATGGCGATTCAGGTAGATCCCATTGGATTTCAGGTTGGAGCGCGTCTTATGCGTGTCGGTCCGGAAGGCGGCACGAAAGAGGTGGCGCTGGTTATCAAAGAATCTGAAGCCGATCTTGCCTCGTCGTGGGGAAGAGGGAAGTACCAAGTAGGACAGGTGAACCTGTATTCACCCGAAACGCAACGCGGGCTGTTCAATCTCGGAATTTACTCTGGGTCAGACATTATCCTGGAATTAAATTTGGCTGTCATATCAAAAAGGGGAGAAATTTACGAACTACTCGCCGAATTGGTGGGTCAGGTTGCGCTTCATGTATATGTCTTCGATCAAGCTGGAAGGTCGATTGAGTTGATTGAACTTAAAAACCCATACAGACTGGAGCAACATAAGATTTTCGATGATCTTCCGGACATTGAGCTCGAAGATATGGCGGTCATACAGCGCATGATGGATGAAGCTTTCGACATCGCGGATCAGGAAACGGTAGCCTCGAAGCTGCAAGACTCGGCGGGCGGGTCCTGACCATTGAGCAGTCGGAGTTGCGTGCGCCCTTCGTTGGACGAAGGGCGCGCGATTTGTTTCGCTCCGCGATGAAGCGCGGACCGAGGTGATGATCATGGAGCGTAATTTATCACTCCTGAACAAGAGTTTCAGGCTCGGATCCTGACGATCTGGATGTTAATCGGCATTGAATGCTGACCCCTTTTCGGCTTGCAATGTTTGCTCTGAATCAATTTAGGTGCAGCTTGAGGGGGGCCTTCCTATCAGGACGCTGCAACGAGTCGGGCTCTGAGCAGGTCGATGTTCGCTCGGCCATACATCTGACGTTTCAGGGGCTTGAGACGATTGATTTGGCCCTTGGTTTACCCGTTTGACCACGGTTCACGTAGTGCTGCGATGACGGCAGCCTGATCCCGCCGGAGATTGCCAATATGCTATGTGGACATCGCCGACGCTGTTGATCTTCCCCGGCTTTGTTGATGGCATGGATGCCATCAACAAAGCATCGCCGTAGATTCCGACGGGACGTTGTCTCGTCGGAATTCGCGCTGGTGATTTTCCGGTTCAGGGGTAACCGGATCCAGTCTTAGGGTGGGTCAATGAAAGCCACTGCTTTCATTGTGTTGTTTGCCCCGTCGGTGGCCAGAGCTGTCGGAAACCGCCATGGTCGGTCTCCTCCGATGGTCAGTCACTCCGCAACTTCACCTCTGCCAATCGCGTCCACGGAGGAAGCCCGTCATCGCCGTTGGGGGGTGATCACGTCCCCGCAGCGCGCTGCTTTGTGGTGATGATGTTCGATTGTCTCGGCGCCGGTTTTTCGGAAGACCGTTGCGGCCTCTTTTCTCTGGTCTTTTCGCCGAGTGGCGTACTGATGCGAAGTCACGTGTTTGAATGTCCGTCGTATGGAGGACGTTGGTACGACTTCTGATGCCGAAAAACGATTTCTCGAAGTTTTTTCTTTATCAATCCAGTACCGAAGAGCTGCTCTGGCGCCACTGCCTTTAATCGACGTTTTTCGAAGAAAGTTCAGGCATTTCCATCACATTTGAATAGGGGGTCCTGTTCACGCGATCTGGGGTCCTGTTCATGCGACCATGGGGTCCTGTTCGTGCGACTTTGGGGTCCTGTTCATGCGACCTGCTCCCTGTAATGCACGGTAACAAAAAGGGAAATCAGCCCCCGAATCAAGAGAATCAAGAACCCCCTGAAAAGACGGTCGGCTTCGCGACCGTCGCGTATGGGGATTGCTTGTTTGGTTGCTTTCGAAGCTCGACCTCGAGCGCGCGGATTTTTCCAGTGTGGCGATTTCCTCGCCTGACAGCACGGCACTATTTCCAATCTGACTTTGGGCCTGGGAACTCTGGGATCATGACCGAAGACGCGGGATGGCACATGGCAGGTCAAGTACATCTGGCGCGGTGTGCTGAACAGCAGGTCCATGATTTTCTTCTTCGCCGTTTGCGCGACCGGCCAATATCCAAACCGAACACGGAACAATGGAGGAAAATGTCTCTCTGGCCAGGTCCTGAAACCGATTTTTCTGACGGCCGTGACTGAATTTGTGCCGTCCTATCCGACGCGGCCCTCGGGTGAATGCCCCGAACACAATCCTAAGGAGGTTCAACATGAACTCAATCGTTTTCACCGATTTTGTCACGCCCGCTTCAGGCGCTTCTCGTCACAACACTGCCCTGGGTCGCTTCGGCACTTGGTTCGACGCCGAGATCGGCAATCTCGAAGACCTGCTCGACATTTCCGGTCATGAAGATGCCATAGATGACTTGGAAGTTCTGCACGCGCTTCAACTCGATGCGGACGCGACCCCTGACGATGTCGGACGGCTGCTTTCGAAAGCTCTGGCGTCGCTTGAGCGTCTGCTGGAGCGCGTACGGACGATCCCGATCGAAACCGCTGGTCCGGCCTCTTCGGATCTCGATGTGTGGGTGTGCACTTCCAGAATCCGGCTCGAAGACATCGTCGCGGCGCTGCGCGACGCGCAGGTGGTCAGAGGCGGGGCGGGGGTGCCGGGCAAACGCCCGGGGTTTTATCATATCTCATAGGACTGGTTATCGGGTAGTAACAGAGACATGCACGAACTTTTCAACACCATCCCCGATCCCGACGTCGTTCTCACCCTCGAACCTGAGGAGCTGGCGACCACGCTGCTGATGCTCATGCGGGCCAGAGGTGTGTCCGAGACGTTCAGCCTTCACAACATGGTCGGGGAAGTTCTCTACGAAGACCCGAGTCGCGGGATCTCAGGATGTCCAAGGGACCGCTGGCCGGATCTGGAGCTCGCCGTCTCGGAGGCGTTCGCCTGGATGGAAGCCCAGGCGCTTCTCGTGCCGCAGCCGGGCTCCCATGGCGGGTCTTGGAAGGTGCTCAGCCGCCGTGCCCGGCGATTCGAGAGCGAGCAGGACCTTCGATAGTTCGAGATGGCCCGGCGCTTGAACAAGGATCTGCTACATCCGGCGATCGCCGAGAAGGTCTGGCTGGCCTTCGTGCGCGGGGACTTCGCGGAAGCGGTGTTTACCGCGATGTGCACCGTAGAGGTGGCTGTGCGCGAGGCTGGAGGGCTCGCGCAGAAACAGGTCGGCACGAAGCTCATGCAGGCCGCCTTCGGCCAGGGCGGCCCGCTCCGGGACCCAGAGGCCAATGCCGCTGAGCAGGACAGGCTCATGCATCTCTTCATAGGCGCCATGGGCTCCTACAAGAACCCGTACTCGCACAGAAACGTGGCCCTGGAGGACGCCGGCGAGGCAACCGAGATCGTCACTCTCGCCCGCCACCTGCTGCGCATCGTAGACGCGCGGCGGCCAGCGCTGCAGGAAAGACAGACAGATGAAGCGTGATCCGGACATCGAACGATTGGCCTGCAGGCCATCGAGGCCTTTGACCACAGGTTTGACACTGCCGTAGCGGTATCGCCGCTCCGGAACCGAGCTCAATCAATAGATCGCGCTTCTGAATCCTGACAGGTTTGGAGCTCGCGCCCGTCAGCTACGGGCGAAACCGGGTTGGAAAACACGTGGGGCTATGGACATATGAGACCAGAGGGTAAAGGTCTCTCTTATCGCGTTCTTCGCCACTGCGTCCTGATCCTGAATATATTCTTCTTTAGTGGACACCTAAGTCCAGTAACCCCATGGTCTTCATAGACCATGGGTATGGCCTCATGTGTCCATAGGAATAAGTGGGCAACCCACATACATTAAAAGGGTTTCGGCCTCATCTCGATCCCAGTCGCAACATTCATGGAGGCAGAAATGCCGGGAGAAACTCAAAAGGTGGTCTTGATCCGGGATCGGAAAAAGGCGAACGCCAACGATGAGCGGACCCTTTCGCGCAAGTGGGGTAAGACGACGATGGGCCTCGGATACACCGTGATCCCCTCCGCTCTGCTCCGCGGCCAGGCGCGCCTTGGCATCGGCCCGACCGAATTAGCAGTACTCCTGCATCTCATGGATCACTGGTGGCGACCCGAAGATATGCCTTGGCCATCGAAGAAGACTATAGTGGAGCGGCTCGGGGTCAGCACGAAGACCGTGCAGCGAGCTATCGTTGGCCTTGAACAGGCACAACTCCTGCATCGGAACGAGCGGTATCACAAGACTGGTGGTCGCACATCGAACGAATACGACCTGCGACCGCTCGTCGAACTGCTTAAGCCGATCGTGGCTGACATGGAAAAGGCCGACAAGGAAAGCAAGGCAACCAAGCGGGCTGCCGAACGACCAGGTTTGCGCAAGCGCCAGTCGGCATCGTGAGCAGGAGGTGAACATGGATAACCAAATTGTCTACCGCCGCATCATGCTCGTCTTCGCGATCATCGGGCTTGCGGTCAGCACCGCCCAGCTCTGGCTCTAATTCAATGACGTCATTCTCGACCTCCACGATCGAAGCGCTCGTACAAGTGATCTCGGGCGGATCCGGGACGAACAACCCAGAGCCGCCGATCGGCCTTTATCGCAGTGCCTCCGACATCGGTGGATTTCTCATGGCCTGCGGCATCGATCCGGCCCGAGGCGAAGGCTCGCGTTTGCCTGCGCTGAGAACTTGTCTGAACTGGGCCGCCAAGCAGGAGAACGGGGACGAGTTGATCGGCGGAGCGATCGAGACGGTCGCCGACCCCAGGAACCACGCACGGGAACCGGAGAAGACGCAGGCCGTGCTCGATCACCTGAACCTACATCTCGCGCCGGACGGCTTCGAGGTGGCGCTGCTCGGGGGCAGGGCGGTCTTGCGAAAGCAGGGCTCTGGGGCCGCCGTTGTCGGCGCCATCGCCGGGAAGACCGCAACGCTGGATTTCGGGACGGTGAGCCGGGATCTCGACCGCGCCACCCGAAACGCGGAGGGCGACCCCGAGGATGCCGTAACGGCCGCCTGCGCGACGCTGGAAGCGGTCTGCCGATCGATCCTCGTCGAACTCGGGCAGGATCTGCCGGCGAAGAAGGACGTCTCTGCGCTCGTGCGCGCAGTCCAGGAACCACTCGGCCTATCGCCCGGGCGCACGGACCTGCCGGACCTGATCGCCGGCGACATCCGCAAGGTCCTCAGCGGCCTGACCACGGCCACGGAAGGCATCGGGGCGCTGCGCACCCATGGTGGCGATGCCCATGGACGGGAGCGGGGCCACCGCCGGATCGATCCGCGGATCGCGCGCCTGGCCATCCACGCCGCGAGCACTGTCGCGCTCTTCCTGATTGAGACCTGGGAGCGGAAGATGCAGCGAGGCCTGCCCGCAGCCGCGGAGCCGGCGGATTGAGCCTCGTCGTCCAATCCGCCGCACCGACACCGTTGTAGGGCTGCGCGACCGGGCGCTCTTGGCGCTCATGACCTACAGTTTCGCCCGGGTCGGCGCGGCCGTGGTGATGCGGATGGAGGTTTTTCGGCCACGGGTCGTTTTCTGTTGGCGACAAAGCCGGACGACTTCAGGAGGGGCCATGACGGCCTCGTCGGCTGGTGCAATCGGCTCTGAAAATGGTTCCGTCCTCCTGTTTCCGGCAGGTGAATGGAACATTCACCGAGAGGGGCTCGGTGTTCGTGTTCCGCGCCAAGCAGGCTGACCGGCTGAAAAAACCGTTATGGGACAGGAACGTTCGATTTCTTCCGAAGAATGTGGAATGTCTCAAGTTTCCAGTTGGATCAGCAAAGCCTCAAGGTCGCAGGGGCGCACCCGTTGCACGCGTTCCGACAATCGAATGATCGGTTTCCGGATTTGTGCGACGCGTGCACGCAACGCGGACGGCTTCAGTTCTATGTGCGACATGTAGGTATCTGGTTGGCGGCAGTTGTCCGGCGCGATGCCGAGACGCTCAACGCGCAATAATGGCTCTTGAAAGGCCCTGTAATTTGCTCTTGCCACAAACCCGGCTCCCTCTATTGACCAGACATCCGTCCAAACCGCGCTCATGCGGTTTCTTCTCGACCGCGCCGAAGCGCTTGTAAATGCGGCTGCTCTTCTCGGTGGGAAACCCGCCGTGCGGCGTACCGCCCGCCTGCTCGAGGATCTTGTCGACGCACCGCGTCTCACCCGTCGCTTGCGTCGGGAACTCGTTGAACTACACCGGCTTCTGTCGCTCGACCGCTGCGATGATCCGGAGACCCTTGAGTCCGAATGTTTCAAACATATCGACCCCGCCTCCCCGGCGGTCGAGGAAATTTGTGAGCTGACGGACGAGATGCGCTCGCATGTGGTCGCGCTCGCGGAACCCGAGGCCGGCGAAGCCATTTGGGAGGAGATTCTGTCTGCCGCCGATCCTCGCGCTGGAGGAAAAGGCCGACGGGCTCATTGCGGATATTTTGGGCGTCGAGGTGGCGACCAAGCTGGAGCCGGCGGAATGAACATCGCGGCTTATCCGAAGTACGAGAGCTATCGGGACAGCGGCATCGATTGGATTGGCAAAGTCCCGACGTCGTGGTCTGTCGAGCCCGGCCGACAGTGCCTCTACGAGAGTAAAGAAAAGAACATCGGAATGAAGGAGAGTACCGTGCTTTCCCTTAGTTACGGCAGAGTCATCGTGAAAGACGAAGATAAGCTGACTGGCCTCGTACCGGAGAGCTTCGAGACCTATCAGGTCGTCCAATCGGGCGATATCATCATTCGGGGCACGGACCTTCAGAACGACATGACAAGTTTGCGCACCGGATTGGCGCGCGATACCGGGATCATCACTTCAGCCTACATCAATTGGCGCCCGAAATCTGAGATTGATCCAAAGTTCCTGCACTATTTGCTGCACTCGTATGACGTGAAGAAAGTGTTCTACGCGCTTTGATCGACACGGTGGCCGAGCGGTTCAACGAGGAACTGGACCTCGAAGATAACGACAAGATCGATTACAAGATCAAGGCCAAGCAGTTCGTGAAGATCTATGGGCAGATGGCTTCGATCATGCCCTTCGAGGTGCCGGACTGGGAAAAGCTGTTCTGGTTCCTGAAGTTCTTGGTCCCGAAGCTGAAGATCCAAGACCCGAACTAGGATGCGCTGGACGAGCTTCTGGAAACTGTCGACCTGTCATCCTACGGGCTGGAACGGACAAAGCTGAACCAGTCGATTGGGCTGGATGCGTCCGATGCCGAACTCGCCCCACAGAACCCGAATCCGCGAGGTTACCGAGGAGAGGAGGTTCAGGAGGACCCCCTCGAAGAAATCATCCGGAGCTTCAACGAGCGCTGGTTCCAAGGCTGGAGCGTCACCCCAGAGGAGCAACGGGTGAAATTTCTGAACATCGTCGAAAGCGTTCAGGCGCATCCGGACTATGAAGACAAATTCAGCGAAAACTCCGATCCGTATTCGCGAGATATCGCCTTCGAGAAGATCATGAAGGATGTGATGCTGCGTCGCAGGAAGGAGGAGCTCGAACTCTACAAGCTGCACGCGCAGGATCAGGCGTTCAAATCGTCGCTGTATCAGAGCGTTAAGGAAGCCCTGTCAAAGGCAGCGGCATCGGGCGCCTGACAAAAGGTCTTCTGTATCGGAATTCGGATCCCAATGTTGATGTGCCCCGGTCAGGGCCGGATTTTTCATGCTTTGACCATGCAGACGGGCTGGATCCACCTGCTCATTTTATCAATATCGCCGGGACGAAAGAGGCGTTGATTTAGCCTGGATATCAACCATTTCTGGGGCGCGCCCCAGAAATCGGCAGATCTGAAAACGACGAAGGGCCCCTCGGGGCCCTTGTTTATATGGTCGGAGTGAGAGGATTCGAACCTCCGGCCCCTGCCTCCCGAAGACAGTGCTCTACCAGGCTGAGCTACACTCCGACCGTGCGGGCGGGACTATACGTCTCCCAAAAGATTTGCAAGGAGAATATCACCGATTTCGTCTTGGGGTGCGGCTTGTTAGTCGGGCGGGAGCGGGGCATCCTTTGGTGCCGGGAGGAGGGCGCATGAACGCGGATATTTTCCTTCTGATTGGCGGCGTCGGCATGTTCCTGCTGGGCATGGATGTGATGACCCGCGCGCTCAAGGATATTGCCGGATCAAATCTGCGCAGTGTTCTCACGCGGTTCACCACCACGCCGTTGCGCGGGGTGCTGACCGGGGCCACGGCCACCGCGTTGATCCAGTCGTCCAGCGCCACCACGGTGATGACGGTGGGCTTTGTCGGTGCCGGGTTGATGAGCCTGCCGCAGGCCATGGGGGTGCTCTATGGTGCCAATATCGGCACCACGGCCACTGGCTGGCTGGTCTCGATCCTGGGGCTCAAGCTGCAGCTTGAAACGGTGGCGATGGTGGCGCTTTTGCCGGCCAGCCTGTTGATCCTGCTTGGCCGAGGCAGATTGGCGCGGGCCGGGCAGGTGGTGGCTGGGCTGTGCCTGCTGCTGATCGGGCTGGACATGATGCAGGGGGCAATGGCGGGGGCCACCGCGCTTTTGCGCCCCGAGTTCCTGCCGCAGGGCGGGCTTTGGGGGCTGTTGGCGCTGGTGTTTGCGGGGCTGGTGCTGACCCTCCTGATCCAGTCCTCCAGCGCAACCGTGGCCTTGGCCCTGGTGGTCTTGCAGGGTGGCACGATCAACCTGATGCAGGCGGCAGCGCTGGTGGTGGGGATGAATATCGGCACCACCTTCACCGCGCTGCTGGCCTCGCTTGGGGGCGCGCGGGTGATGCGTCAGGCGGCGGTGGCCAATCTGGGCTTCAATGTCATCACCTCGGGCATTGCCTTTCCGCTGCTGCTGGCGCTGGGCCCGCCGTTGGAGCGTTTGTCGGCGCTGACCGGCCCGCTGACAGCGCTGCTGGTGTTTCATACCGGGTTCAACGTGTTGGGCACGGCGCTGTTTTTGCCGTTGACCGGGCCGTTCACAGCCTTGATCCGGCGGCTGGTGCCTGATGACGCAGGGCCCGGCGCTGGGCTCGTGCTCGGGTTGGACCGGGCGTTGCTGTCAGATGCGCGCACGGCGTTGACGGCGGCGCGCACCGCCTCGGCGCTGATCGCCGGGCGCATCTTTGCCGCCCTGTCAGCAGCACTGCGCGACAGCCCCGATTATCGCGTGATCGCCACATTGGGCCCCGAGATGGGCAAGGCCATCGACGAGTTGGAGCAGTTCCTTGCCATTGTGCGTCTGCCCCCCGATCTGCCGGTCGAGGAAGAGGTCTATTCCGCTTTGCTGCACGAGGCCGACCACCTGCGTCGATTGTCGCACCGGGCCGGGCAGACGAACCACATGGCGACTCTGTTTGAGGATCCCAGCCTGCGTCGCGCCGCATGTCTGATGGGGGGGATTCTTGGCCGGGCGGCCGCGCCTGATGCGCGCGATCTGGAATCCGATCATCTGGCGCGGCTGCAGGATTTGGCCGAACACCGGACCGGACGGCACCGGCGCGGTTTGCTTCTGGGCGAACATGCCGGTCTGTATACGCTGGCCGAGGTGTTTGCCCGTACCGATGCGATGCGCTGGCTCCAGCGTAGCGTGCATCATGCCGAGCGGATTGGCCATTATGACCGGATCGCGCGGCGGGGCCTGCAACAAGAGGCCCCGCCGGATAGCTGACGCCTCAGATCAGAGGCTGGCGTCCAGTGCGGCGACGATGGCATCGCCCATCTCGCTGGTCGAGACCGGCTGCACGCCCTCTTCGCCCAGCAGATCGGCAGTGCGCAGGCCGCTGGCCAGCACCGTTTCGACGGCGGCTTCCACACGGTCTGCCTCAGCCCCCTGATCGAAGCTATAGCGCAGCGCCATGGCAAAGCTCAGGATGGTGGCGATCGGGTTTGCCTTGCCTTGTCCGGCGATATCCGGTGCCGACCCGTGGACCGGTTCATACATCGCCTTGGGCCGCCCATTGGCCATCGGCGCGCCAAGGCTGGCCGAGGGCAGCATGCCCAGCGACCCGGTCAGCATCGCCGCGCAATCCGACAGGATATCGCCGAACATGTTGTCGGTGACGATAACGTCGAACTGCTTGGGCGCGCGTACCAGCTGCATGGCGCAGTTGTCGGCGTACATGTGGTTCAGCTCGACATCGGGGTAATCCTCGTCGTGGACCTTTTGTACCACCTCGCGCCAGAGCACGCCGGATTCCATCACGTTGGCCTTCTCGACCGAGGTGACCTTGTTGCCACGCTTGCGCGCCAACTCGAAAGCCGAGCGCGCGACTCGGTCGATCTCGCTTTCGGTATAGCGCTGGGTGTTGATGCCAACGCGTTCGTTGCCTTCCTCGAAGATGCCACGCGGCTCGCCGAAGTACAGGCCAGCGGTCAGTTCGCGTACGATCATCAGGTCAAGCCCGGCGACCACGTCGATTTTCAGCGACGAAAAGTCGGCCAGTGCGTCAAAACACTGGGCCGGGCGCAGGTTGGCAAACAGGTCCATTTCCTTGCGCAGGCGCAGCAGGCCGCGTTCGGGCTTCAGCGAGAAATCCAGCGTATCGTATTTCGGGCCACCCACGGCGCCCAACAGCACCGCGTCGACCTCTTGCGCCTTGGCCATGGTCTCATCGGTCAGGGGCACGCCGTATTTGTCATAGGCACTGCCGCCGACCAGATCCTCGCTTACGTCGAATTTCAGACCGCCCTTGGCACCGTACCAATCGATGATCTTGGTGACCTCGGCCATGACTTCGGGGCCGATA
Organism: Antarcticimicrobium sediminis; assembly: GCF_004348975.1. Classification (GTDB taxonomy): domain Bacteria; phylum Pseudomonadota; class Alphaproteobacteria; order Rhodobacterales; family Rhodobacteraceae; genus Antarcticimicrobium; species Antarcticimicrobium sediminis. The sequence goes on from NZ_SMFP01000004.1 coordinate 119,476, forward strand.
CCGTCACCGGGCAGGATGAGAAGCGAAGGATTGGACATGGGTGGCACTCCTTTTTCTGGGTTGCCGCAGGGCGTAACCCGCTGCTTCCCCACGGTCAATATCACCTGCCGTCAAGGGCCGGGAAAACGCCGTTTCGTCTGTCGTTTCTCTCGTCCTGTGTGCGCCGCGCCCGGAATCCCGTGCTGCAATGGCCCGAACACCGCTTCAGGCCTGCTCAGATGCGACGGGCTGGATTATGGCGGTCCGGCCCTGCGTCCGGTCTGCCCTGCGCGCAGCGCCTCGGCCAGCTTGTCCCAAACCAGCCGGAGGCGTGGAGACTGGCGCAGCGCCGCTGGCGCGGCCAGCCAGACCGGCAGGCGGGGCAGGGGCAGGTCGGGCATCACGCGCTCAACCCCCGGATCCCCACCCCCGATCATCACTTGCATGCCGCCAATGCCGCCGCCCGCCCGCACAAGCTGCCAATAGGCCGCCTGATCGTCACAACGCATTGCGAAAAAATCGCGCCCGACATCCTGCCCCATGTCGCGCATGAAGCGGATGATCGTGTCGTTGGCGTCAAAGCCCACGAAATCCAGCTTTACCAGATCCTCCAGCGTCTGCGGCCGCCCGACCCGGTCCAGAAACCCGGTCGCGGCATACAGGCCCATTTCCTGATCGGTGACATGGCTGGTGACGATATCGAGTTGCGTCGGTCGATACATGCGCAGGGCGATGTCGGCCTCGCGGAACAGCAGGTTTTCCGAGCCGTCCGTCGGCACCAGATCGATCTGGATCTCCGGATGGCTGCGGCGGATGTCGACGAGGATCGGCGGCAGGATGAAATGCGACACCACGGTCGAGGCGGTCAGCCGCACTGTGCCGGCCAGCCCGGCATCCTGTCCGTCGACGGCCAGCCGCAGACGGGCTGCTGCCTCTCGCATCTGGTCCGCCGGCCCGAACAGCCCGCGCGCGGCCTCGGTGGGAAGCAGCCCCTTGGGCCCGCGCGTGAACAACTCAACCCCCAGCGCCATCTCCAGTGTGCGGATATGGCGCCCGAGTGTCGGTTGGCTCTGACCCAACCGTCGGGCCGCAGCCGACAGCGAACCGGTCTCTGCCACGGCGGCAAAGCTTTGCAACAGGGTCCAGTCCAAGGGTCTAGTCATGCAGATATGAATATCAGGGCGTCGATTTTAGGCAATGTCAAAACGAATTCGTTTCGCCCACCTTCCCGTCAGACAGACAAGCAACGGAGCAATTCCATGACCAAGACTGTTCTTATTCTCGGGGCCTCGGGCAAGATCGGGCGCCATAGTGACACCGCCTTTCGCGAGGCTGGCTGGCAGGTTCGCCTGTTCGATCGTGCCCGTGACGACATGACGAGGGCCGCACTGGGCTGCGATGTGATCGTCAACGGGATGAACCCGCCGAACTATCACGACTGGGCCGGGATCATCCCGGCGATCACGGCCCGGGTGATCGCCGCCGCGCGTGCCTCTGGCGCGATGGTCGTGATCCCCGGAAATGTGTACAATTTCGGGCGCGTTTCGGATGATATCGACCAGGACACGCCCCAGACCCCCTGTTCGCGCAAGGGGACGGTCCGGGTCGAGATGGAGCGCGCCTATCGCGACAGCGGCGTGAAAACCCTGATCCTGCGCGCCGGGAACTTCATCGACCCCGACCGCAACGGCGATGTGATGAGCCTGTTGATGTTGCGGGCGGTCAAGCGGGGCCGGGTGACGGCGATGGGCGATCCGGACGCGATCCAACCCTATGCCTATATGCCCGACTGGGCCCGCGCGGCTGTCGCGCTGGTCGAGCGGCGCGACCACCTTGCGACATTCGAGGACGTTCCATTCCCCGGCCACAGTTTCACCGTCAACGAGCTGCGCGCAAAACTGGAGACCGAGCTGCATCGCCCGCTGCGGGTAAAGCCGTTTGCGTGGTGGGTGATGCGCCTGAGCGCGCCGGTCTGGGAACTTGCCCGTGAAGTGCTGGAAATGGGTTATCTCTGGAGCATGCCGCACCGGCTCTCGGGTGAGAAATTCGCCCGCCTGTTGCCGGGCTTCGAGGGCAGCGATCTGCGCGCAGTGATGCTGGCCGGTCTACCGCCCGAGATCCACCCAGACCAGCCGATGGCGACTGGCGCGCTGCACCTCGCCATGGCCGGGGGCACCGGGACCGGGCCAAAGCACGCCGGTGCCCTGAACCGCCCAGTCTGAGGATGGCAGAACATAGTCGACCCGCTGCCGACCGGGCCCGTCCCAGTCCACCGTATCAAGCCGGTCAGGTCCGTGATGGCCCTGATCGCCCGCCTGCGCGGCGCCGTCACTGGCCGGGCGCGGGTCGATCAGGCGGGGATCGTGCAGCAGCGCGCGGATCGCTTCATGCCGTCCGGCCCCGTCTTGTGGATCCAGATTGGCACCGCCCGCGATCACGAACTGGCCGGTGGGCGGCAGACCAAAGGCCCCGTCAAGATAGTGCGACCAGAATATGACCTCGTCTTGGTTGCGTCGGCCATTGCGATCCTCTGCCCCGTCAAACACCGGCGGGCCGGCCTGAAAGGTCAACAGCGTCAGCGTGCTGCCGTCGGGAAGGGTGATCGGAACCACCCAATGCCCGGTGGAGGACAGCCGTTGCGTGCTCTGCGCGGGATCTGACGGAAAGGGGCTGCCATCGGGATGGGTCGGCAACAGCGCGCCGGGAAAATCGCGCCACAGCAGGTCGGAAAAGTCTTGTACCTGCGACAAGCGGATCGGAAATCGGGAGAGCACAGCGATCCCGCCTTGTCCGGTAAATGCGCCATAGCCCTGCGAATCGCCGGGGCCGTTGGTTTTGCCGTCGCCATCCAGATCCAGGCCTGACGCGCGGCCGCTGTTGGGTTGCAAGGCCAGCCGGTGCGGATAGGGCGTTCCGGCCTCGGCTAGACGATCCGCCAAGGCCGCCAGCGTCTGCCCCTCGTAATCCCAGTCGACCCCCTGCAAGGCCAGAATATCCGCATCTGCCAAGGCGATCACCGCGACGACAGCGGCGATCCCGGCGTCCTCGTCGCGCCTGATGTCGCGCAACAACAGGCCGGGTCCGGCGCGTTGTAGCTCGGTGTTGAAGCTCGCCACCCGCAGCGATTCGGCCCACAGCGGAGCAGAGGTCAGGGCCAAAAGGACAGACCAAAAAAGGGCGACCGCCCGGCTCATGCGGTCTGCGCGGTCTCACCATCGCCAGGGGTATAGGCGTGGCGCCGTTTTTCTTCGATCAACTCGCCAATCCGCAGCATCGCCACTCCGCGCATCACCATGCTGGCCGGTAGAAAGGCCCAAGCGCAGGCCGCCCAGATCAGCGTCTGCGGATCGTCCAGCGCCAGCGGTCCGATCATATCCGAGCCGAGCTTGACCACGGCCGGGATCGCAAAGGGCAACAACACGCCCAAGATCACGTTGATCTGCCCGTCGCGCTGCAACCGATGCACCACATCGCCGCCCGCTGTCGGGTCGAAAAGCGGCAGGTTGATCCAGACGTTGAACGACCCGTTCATGGTCGGCCAGCCCAAGATGCGCACTGCAAATACGAACGCCGCGATCACGATCAGCGCGATGACATAGGTGACGCCGGCCGCGATCCGAACTGAATCCAGCACCTCGGGCAAGGTCGTGGCGGGCAGCATCAGCACCACCAGCCGAACCGGCGAATAGGGGAAATCGGTCAGCCCGCCGATCAGACGGCCCACGCCAGAGAACAGCGCGGTCAGATTGCTCGGCTCTACCTGATGCTTGGCGATCAGCGTCAGCGCCAGGACCATCGTCGCAACGGCGGCAAAGCGCATCCTGTTCAAGGGCGGCGCGCCGCGAAACTCCACGATGCTGGGATAGTTGGAATTGTATTCGGCAAAGGTCAGCAGCGCTGCCAGCAACGCCAGCAGAGTCACCACCTCAGGCGTGCCCGAGGATGCCTCGGGCAGCAGCAGCGAAGGACTCGCCACGACAACAGCCACCAAGACTGCCCGCAATATCGCTCCTGCGATGCGTGCAAACACTGTTCGATCCCTTCAAACTGGACAGGCCGATACGTTGCCGCGCCTTTGTTCCAACTTGAGTCCGCCCAACCGGGCGGAGCGCCTCATTTGTGTCATATTTGTGCCGTCTTTCAGGCATCGGCTCAAGCCGCCTTGGTACAAAAGGCTGAATTTACGGCAAAAACATGAAAGAACTGGTGCGACTTTGCATCAATTTGCTGGGGGATCCGCCCCCGGAGAAGAGCGAATCTGGGGGGCGGAACCCACATCTTGTGGGCGAGCGGCCGTAGTGGGGCACAAGGGGGGGCACAGGCCAGTGGCCCGATCCCCCGGCCCGCGCAAGCAATCCCATGCAAGCCATCGGGTTAAAGCCGTGTCTTCAGACGCTTCACGAAGAAACCGATCATCAGCAGGCCGATGCCGTTGAAAACCAACTCGATTCCCAGCAGCACCCCCAGCAGCGTCATCGTCGCCATGTCGAAATTCATCCAGATGTAGATCGCGAACAGCAGCGGAACGAGGCCCGACAGCAGCATCAGCCCGAACAGGCCGGTGCCCCGCATCTGGAGAGAAAATACAATACGTGTGATGCCGCTGAGGGCGAGCAGGAATGCGATCAGCATGGTCAGAGAGATCATGCCTTCGAGCGGGTTGGCCAGAAAGGACCAGCCGAGAAACGCCAGAACCAGACCCAGCAGCAGGGCAAAGGCCTTTGGCCCCGCGCCGCTAACGGAAAAGCCGGCGGCAAGTTGGAAGACCCCGGCGACCAAAAACAAGGCACCGGTCATCGTCGCGATCGCCATCGAAGCCAGTGCGACATTGCCCAAGGCAAGCCCACCCAGAACAATCGATAGCAGCCCGAGCAGAACCCATTTCAGCCAGTCGCTCATTGATCCGATCCTTTTTGTGCGAGGTGGTTGCTCTTTGCTTACACCACCTCGCACAGATCCGTAAGTTGGCCCGTGGTCGCGGCTGCGGCGGCCCCCGCCGGGCTTAAACCCAGGGGCGTTGCACTGCGGCCTTGGTCTCGAAACTCGCGATCTCGGTGGCTTTGGCCAGCGTCAGGCCGATATCGTCCAGCCCTTCCAGCAAGCAGTGTTTCTTGAACGCATCGACCGCGAAGGGAAATACCTCGCCGTCCGAGGTGGTCACGGTCTGCGCCTCCAGATCCACGGTCATGCGGGCATTTGCACCCTTTTCCGCGTCCTTCATCAGCACGTCGATCTGCTCTTGCGGCAGCGTGATCGGCAGGATGCCGTTCTTGAAGCAGTTGTTGAAAAAGATGTCGGCAAATCCGGGTGCGATGACGCAGCGGATACCGAAATCCTTGATCGCCCACGGCGCATGTTCGCGCGACGAACCACAGCCGAAATTGTCGCCCGCCACCAGAACCTCGGTCTTGCGATAGGCGGGTTTGTTCAGGACGAAATCGGGCTTTTCGCTGCCGTCGCTGTTGTAGCGCATCTCGTCGAACAGATTCACGCCCAGTCCCGACCGCTTGATCGTCTTCAGGAACTGCTTGGGGATGATCATGTCGGTATCGATATTGATCTGCGGCATCGGGGCCGCGATGCCAGTGATTTTGGTGAATTTTTCCATGGGTTTTCCTCGAAGCTCAGTCGCGCACAGGGGCGCGACAATCCTGGTAATGGGTTGATTTGTGGTCTGGCTTTGCCGATTCTGCTGACGAACACGGACAAAGGACATCGCAATGAATGCTGACGCCCCCTCTGACGGGCTGGTCTTGCTCACCTGCTCGATGGCGCGTGACATCGATATTTTCGAGGTGCTCGCGCACTCGGTCGATCGGCATGTGGATCAGGACATACGTCATATGGTCGTCGTGCCCGGCAAGGACTGTGCCACCTTTCGCCGTTTCGCGACCGACCAGCGCGAGATTGTCGCGCAGGAAAGCATTCTGCCGCTGCGCCTGTTCGCGCTGCCGCGTCAGCTTGCCTTGCTGTCGTTTCTCAGCGGCGCGTTGCGGCGTCCACTCTACCTGACGCCTCGGTTCGATTTGGTGCGCGGCTGGATGATCCAGCAGATTCTCAAGATCGAAGTGTCGCGCCACTGCACGGCCCGCGGGCTCATGCATGTGGACAGCGATGTCTTTTTCGTCCGCAGGCTTGCGACGGCGGATGCCTTTGATTCCGAGGGCCGGACGCGCTTTTTCCACGCGCCCGAGGCCGGGGCCATCGAGGCGCACCGTCCTTGGGTCGAGGCGGCCGCACAGTGCCTTGGCATTCCCGTTCCGGCCGGTTTCGCCACGCATTACATCGAGAACTGCGTTCTCTGGAACACCGACGTGGTGCGCCAGATGATCGCGCATATCGAGGCGGCGCATGGCCGCCCCTATCACGAGGTTCTGCTGCGGCATGGGACGATCTCGGAGTATTTCATCTATGGGCTCTATGCCGATCTGATCGCACAGGACCAAGGGCTTGCCGCCGAGTCCGAGTCCTACTGCAACTCTTTCTGGCCCGCGACGGCGGATGCGCCCTTTGATGTCGATCTCGCAATCGCGCAGATGACGCCAAAGCAATGTGCCATGGCGGTCCAGTCGACGCATGATTTTCCGGTCGCGGAGCGCGCGCGCAGTTTCGAGACCGCCACGCGCGCACTGTCCGGCGCGGCGGTCTGAACCCGGCGCCGGGGGCGCCAGAGTATGCGAAACGGCGCGCATCGCCTCAGGCCGGTTCCGGCGCGGTCATCATCTCGCGCACATCCGTCAGCCGACCGGTGATCGCGGCGGCGGCGGCCATTGCCGGGCTCAGCAGATGGGTGCGCCCGCCCCGGCCCTGACGGCCCTCGAAGTTGCGGTTCGAGGTGGCAGCGCAGCGTTCGCCGGGCTCCAGCTGGTCGGGGTTCATCGCAAGGCACATGGAACACCCGGCCAGACGCCATTCGAACCCGGCCGCCAGAAAGATCTCGGCCAGCCCCTCTTCCTCGGCCTGGGCGCGGACAAGGCCCGAGCCTGGCACGATCATGGCGCGGATGCCCTCTTTGACCTTCTTGCCCTTCACGATCTCGGCGACGGCGCGCAGATCTTCGATCCGCCCGTTTGTGCACGACCCGATAAAGACCGTGTCGATTTCGATATCGGTCAGTTTCATGCCCGGGGTCAGGCCCATGTATTCCAGCGACCGGCGGACCGCATCAACCTTGCCGCCGGTGAAATCCTCTGGTGCAGGCACGGTTGCGGTGATCGGCAGCACGTCCTCCGGCGAGGTGCCCCAAGTGACGACCGGTGCGATCTCGTCTGCATCCAGCGTCACGACCTTGTCCCAATGCGCATCGTCATCGGAATAAAGCGTTTTCCACCAGGCCAGCGCGGTCTCCCACTGGGCGCCTTTGGGGGTGTGCGGCCGACCCATGATGTATTCAAACGTGGTTTCGTCCGGCGCGATCAGCCCGGCGCGCGCGCCGCCCTCAATCGCCATGTTGCAGACGGTCATGCGGCCTTCCATCGACAGATCGCGGATCGCTTCGCCGCAATATTCGATCACATGGCCGGTGCCGCCGGCGGTGCCGGTCTTGCCGATGACGCTCAGCGTGATGTCCTTGGCGGTGACGCCCGGGTGCAGCTTGCCGGTGATCTCGACCTTCATGTTCTTGGACTTGGTCTGGATCAGTGTCTGGGTGGCCAGCACATGCTCGACCTCCGAGGTGCCGATGCCATGCGCCAGCGACCCGAAGGCGCCGTGGGTGGCGGTGTGGCTGTCGCCGCAAACCACGGTCATCCCCGGCAAGGTCCAGCCCTGTTCCGGGCCGACGATATGCACGATGCCCTGACGGATATCGTCCACCGGGTAATAGTTGATGCCGAAATCGCGGGCGTTCTTGTCCAGCGCATCGACCTGAATGCGGCTTTCCTCGTTCTTGATCCCGTCAACTCGATCCGGCGTGGTCGGCACGTTGTGGTCGGGCACGGCGATGGTCTTGTCCGGCGCGTGCACCTCGCGCCCGGCCATGCGCAGCCCTTCAAAGGCCTGCGGGCTGGTCACCTCGTGGACAAGGTGGCGGTCGATATACAGCAGGCTGGTGCCGTCCTCGGTCGTGTCGACCAGATGGGCATCCCAGATTTTGTCATAAAGGGTCTTGGGGGACATCAGTCCTCTCCCGTTCTTGCATGAAAATGGCGAGCGTGGGCTGGCGGGCCGGTATTATAGCCGGGCCAGAACAGTGCGGGCAGCCCCGAAGAACCGTTCGCGCAGTCGCGCGCGGTCCTGAAGATCGCAATCGAAATTGGGGGCGGTGTCGGGCTTCATGCCGTTCCAGATACAACCGCCGCCGGGTTCGATCAAGGTGCGAAACCGCCGGGGCCACCGTTGCGGTGCCTTGTCAGACGGCGCGATCCGTTCCAACCTGTGCTGAAGGAGGCCCGTGCATGGATCAAGACCCCGCATCCCCCGGCATCGCCGAACAGATCCTTGCGCTGCTGGGCGAGGGCCGGGATCTGGCGGAGATGTTCCTGACGCCGGGTTGGCGTCAGAACCAGATCCTGATCGTTCTGGGGCTGATCGTGCTAGCCTGGCTGATGCGAAAGCTGACCGCGGCCCGGGTTCAGGACTGGACCCGCGACCGCGAGGGCTGGCCGAAATACCGGCTGCGGATGCTGGTGCAGATTCGCCATCGTCTGATGCTGATCTACTTTGTCGCCGGGTCTTGGGCTGTCTATGCCGTGATGCGTCAGGTGACCTGGCCATCGCGCAGCTATCTCGTTGGGATCGCAGCCACATTGGCCACCGCTTGGCTGGTCATCGCGTTTGTGTCGCGGCTGGTGCAGAATCGGTCTTTGCGGCGGCTTCTGACCTGGGGCTTGTGGATCTATGCCACGCTTTATGCGCTGGAGCTGACCGATGATGTCGTGACGTTCCTTGGCTCGGTCGCTTTCCAGATGGGCGATCTCAGGATCTCGATGTTGAGCGTGCTCAAGGCCTTTCTGCTGGTCGCCGCGCTGACGACGATGGCGCGGCTGCTGACCCAATCCGCGACCCGCAACCTGCAAAGCAACGAGGACATGTCCCCCTCGATGCGGGTGCTGGCGATCAAAGCGGTGCAGGTCACCCTGTACGGCATTGTCGTTGTCACCGGTATCCGCGCGCTGGGCTTTGATCTGAGTGGTCTGGCGCTGGTGTCGGGCGCGATCGGCGTCGGGATCGGCTTTGGCCTGCAAAAAGTGGTGTCGAATCTGGTGTCGGGAATCATCATCTTGCTGGATCGCTCGATCAAACCCGGCGACGTGATCTCGCTTGGGGATACCTTTGGCTGGATCGATTCGCTGGGCGCGCGCTATGTTTCGGTCGTCACCCGCGACGGCAAGGAATACCTGATCCCGAACGAGGATCTGATCACCTCGCAGGTGGTGAACTGGTCCTATACCAACAAGCTGGTGCGGCTGGATATCGACTTTGGCGCCGCCTATGGGTCCGATCCGCATAAGGTGCGCGCGGTGGCGATCGAGGCGGCCAAATCCGTGAACCGCGTGCTCAGCCAGCCGAACCCGCCGGTCTGTCATATCACCGGCTTTGGCGACAGCAGCGTCGATTATACCCTGCGGTTCTGGATCACTGATCCCGCAGACGGGCTCAGCAATATCAGGGGCAACGTGTTCCTGGCGCTGTGGGATGCGTTTCAGGCCAACGACATCTCGATTCCGTTCCCGCAGCGCGAAGTCCGTCACCTGAATGATCCAACACGTCTTGCAGAGCGGCCCGCAGACGGGTAAGGGGGCCGATTACCGCCATGGCGGCCCTGTCACGTGGGTTTCATTGAAATTCCGTCTCCGGCTTGCTACCTTTAAGGCACCCTGCGCCGGGGGACACACCGGCGAGCAAGAAGGAGGACTATGTCCTGTCAACTCATGCAGAAGCGGCCCAGCCCGCTGATGATCAGGCCAGCGTGATGGCGGCCCGGACCCTGCCAAACAGTGAAGAGCTGCTTGCGCGCATTCTTACCTCGCTCGAGTCTGACAAGGCGGAAGACATCGTTCAGGTTGATTTGCGCGGTCGCACCTCGTTCGGCGACTATATGGTGATCGCCTCCGGGCGGTCCTCGCGTCAGGTGACGTCGACGGCGGAAAAACTGGCGGATCGCCTGAAACAGGAATTTGGCCTTATCGCCAAGGTCGAAGGCAAGGATTCCGGCGACTGGGTGTTGATCGACACCGGCGACGTGATCGTGCATCTGTTCCGTCCCGAAGTGCGCGATTTCTACCAGTTGGAAAAGATGTGGCTGCCCCAGGGCGCCGCTGAAAGTTGAATCCGCGCCGGCCCGCCGTTCCGTGCGGGCCCCGGATCAGATGTTGCCAGATTGGATGTTGCCAGATTGGACGTTGAATGCGCATCCGAATTTGCGCGGTCGGTCGTTTGCGGGCCGGCCCCGAGAAAACACTTATCGATGACTACCTGACACGGTTCGAGCGGACCGGTCGCGCGCTGGGTCTTGGCCCGGCTGAGATCGTCGAGGTGGACGACCGCAAGAATGCCGGAATGACCGCCGAGGCCACGCTCCTGCGCAAGGCGGTGCCCGACGGCGCGGTGATCTGTACCCTGGACGAACGTGGCAAGCTGCTCTCTTCGCCCGATTTCGCCGGCAAACTGGCCGATTGGCGCGATCATGGCCGGAGCAATCTGGCATTGGTGATCGGGGGCGCCGACGGGATCGATGCGGCGCTGCGCGCCGAGGCGGATTTCAGCCTCTCTTTCGGCAAGATGGTCTGGCCGCATATGCTGGCGCGGGTGATGTTGAGCGAACAGCTGTATCGCGCCGCCACGATTCTGGCTGGCAGCCCTTATCACCGGGTCTGAGCTTTCTGGATTTGGGCTGGATTTGGGCTGGGGCGGGTGACACGGGCTGCGCCCAAAAGGGAAAGAAGAAGCGCGCGGTCAGGGCAGGGGCACGACCGTGGTGTGATCGCTCCAGCCATCAACAAGACAGCGCGTCTGGATCTGCACCTGCGGGGTGCCTTCAGGGATCGCGACACCGCCAAGCGAGCGGGTAAAGGGCTGTTCGGCCACATGCGGATGCGCCAGCACGCGCAGCCCCAGCTCGTTTCCCGCCATGTCCAGCACCCGCCAGCCATCAGCGTAATGATCCCAGCCGGAGTCGGGATGCGCAAGCGTCACGTCAAACCGCCACGTCTCGCCGCTGCGCTGGGCGTGGACCGATTCGACCATAGGCGGATCGGCGCGGGCAGGGCGTGGCGCGGTCAACCCGCAGAGGGCGAGGGCACATAGGGCGAGGGAGAGGGGCATCAGGCGTTTCATGATGCCAGTCTATCCGGCTACGCGGCGCGGGAAAATCACGTCCGCGTGTCTGTCGGCCCTTTCAACAGCACCGCCCGCGAGGCAGAGCTGAATTCGCGCCGGTGGATCATCGCCAGCGTCAGCAGCACCGCCGCAATCAAGGCCTCGGGGCCAAGCAGCCACACGGCCGAGGCCAGCCCGAAATAGATCGTCCTGAGCCCCCGGTTGAAGCTGCGCGCGGCGGTGATGTTGATCTCGGCCGCCTGATCCGCCCGTGCCAGCGCCAGCGGGTCCTTTGGATCATTGGGCACCGCCCCCATCACGACCGAGCAATAGCCGAACAGCCGGTTGGCCCAGACGAATTTCAGAAAGGCACTGGTCAGGAACAGCAGCGTCACCAGCATCTTCATTTCCCAGATCACGGTGGGCTGCGCGCTGAGCGCCAGATCGCTGGCCAGCGCGGTCACCGGCTCTGGATTGCGGACCAAGGCCATGCCGCCCCCCAGCGCGATCATCGTGGCCGAGGCAAAGAACGCCGTGCTTTGCCGCAGATTGCCGATCAGGCTGGAATCAAAGATGCGCGGTTGCCGGGTTATCATCTGGCGCATCCACTCGCGCCGGAATCCGCCCATGATTTCGGCGACCGAGGGGTTGCCGGGGCTCGGATTTTCAATTCTCCAGCCGATACCTGCCCAGCCCAGCACCAGCAGGGCGAGCGCGGCGAAATCCAGCGCCGAGAACAAGGAAAGGCGGTCAATCCAAATCACGAAATCACCCTATGCCCGATCTATTCCACTTGTCATCCGGTCAAATTGGTAATATATTTTTACCAAAAGTGGAAGGGTGCCCATGCAGATGCCATTGCCCGACGCCGGGGTTCTGGCGCGCAAGGACCGGTTGGTCGCGCGCCTGTCGCAGGTTTTGCCGCCGGTCGCGTTGATCGACGATCCGGCGGAAACGCGCGCCTATGAATGCGACGCGCTGACCGCCTATCGCTGCGCGCCGATGTTGGCAGTGTTGCCCAGCTCGACGCAAGAGGTGTCGGATGTCCTGCGCATCTGCCACGAGGAGGGGGTGCCGGTGGTTCCCCGTGGCTCGGGCACATCGCTTGCCGGTGGGGCGCTGCCCACCGCCGACAGCGTGATCCTTGGCGTCGCGCGCATGAACGCGGTGCTTGAGACCGATTACGACAACCGCATCATCCGGGTCCAGACCGGACGTACGAATCTGTCGGTGACGGGGGCTGTGGAGGAGGAATCGTTTTTCTATGCCCCCGACCCGTCGAGCCAGCTGGCCTGTGCCATTGCCGGCAATATTGCGATGAATTCCGGCGGCGCCCACTGCCTGAAATACGGGGTGACCACCAACAACCTGATGGGGGTGACGCTGGTGCAGATGGACGGCACCGTGATCGAGCTTGGCGGCGCCCACCTTGATGCCGGGGGGCTTGACCTGTTGGGGGTGATCTGCGGCTCTGAAGGGCAATTGGGCGTGGTGACCGAGGCCACCCTGCGCATCCTGCGCAAGCCCGAAGGCGCGTTGCCCGTGCTGATGGGGTTTGACGAGTCCGAAGTGGCCGGCGCCTGCGTCAGCGACATCATCAAGGCCGGTGTGCTGCCGGTGGCGATCGAATTCATGGACCGCCCCTGCATCCGCGCGACCGAGGCGTTCGCCCATGCCGGCTATCCCGATTGCGAGGCGCTGCTGATCATCGAGGTCGAGGGATCGGACCCGGAAATCGCGCATCAACTGTCCCTCATCAAGGAGATCGCCGCACGTCACCATCCGGTCGAACTGCGCGAGGCGGCGGACGAGGACGAGGCGGGCCGGATCTGGCTGGGGCGGAAATCTGCCTTTGGGGCCATGGGGCAGATCAATGATTACATGTGCCTTGACGGTACCATCCCGGTGTCGTCCCTGCCGATGGTGCTGCGCCGGATCGGCGAGATGTCGAAAGAGTTCGGCCTTGATGTGGGGAATGTGTTCCACGCAGGCGATGGCAACATGCACCCGCTGATCCTGTTCGACGCCAACAAACCGGGTGATCTGGAAATCTGCGAGGCGTTCGGCGCGGAAATCCTCAAGCTTTGTGTCGAAGTGGGCGGATGCCTGACCGGCGAACATGGCGTCGGGGTCGAGAAACGCGATCTGATGTTGTTCCAGTATGATCTGGTGGATCTGGAGGCGCAGTTGACGGTCAAGGATGTGTTTGATCCCGCTTGGCTGCTGAACCCGGCCAAGGTGTTTCCGCTGGAGGTGACCGAAACCCGGCGTGCGCGCCCGATGGCTGCGGCATGACGGGGGGCGTCGCCCCCCGCGCCCCCCAGAGTATTTTAACCAAGAAGAAGATGATGATGACGCCACAAAGTGAAGCTGACCTATGTGACGCCGTTCGGCAAGCCGAGGGGCCGCTGGCGATTCGCGGTGGCGGTACCCGTTTGACCGGGCAGGCGGGGGAGCTGTTGAGCGTTGCGGGGCTGAGCGGGATCACCCTGTATGATCCGGGCGCGCTGACCATGGTGGCGCAGGCGGGCACACCGCTGGCCGAGATCGAGGCGGCGCTGGCCAGTGAAAACCAGCGCCTTGCGTTTGAGCCGATGGACCATCGCGCGCTGTTGAGCACTGTTGGTGCGCCCAGCATCGGTGGGATCTTTGCCGCCAATATCTCTGGCCCGCGCCGGGTGCAGGTGGGCGCGGCGCGCGATTTCCTGCTGGGGGTGCGCTATGTCGATGGCATGGGGCAGGCGATTAAGAACGGCGGCCGGGTGATGAAGAATGTCACCGGCTATGATCTGGTCAAGCTGATGGCCGGTAGCTGGGGCACGCTGGGGGTTTTGTCGGAAGTTTCCTTCAAGGTTCTGCCGAGGCCGGAGACCGAGGCGACGCTGCGCTTTGCCGTGGACGGGGCCGGGTCGGCGGTGCAGCTGCTGTCCGCAGCACTTGGTGCGCCTTACGAGGTGTCGGGCGCGGGCTATGATCCGGCGCAGGGGGCGGCGCTGTTGCGGATCGAGGGTTTCGCCGATTCGGTCGCCTATCGCGCTGGAAAGCTGTCGACGCTTCTGGCCGCCGCGGGCGCAGTGGATCTTGTGGACGACCCGGCGAAATCCGCGTTGCTCTGGGCTGCGCTCCGCGATGTGGCGCCGTTCCGGGATGCCTTGGGGGATGTCTGGCGGATCTCGTGCAAACCCTCGCAGGCGCCGGAGTTGACCGCGCGGCTTGAGGCCGAGGCGCTGTTGTTCGACTGGGGCGGTGGGCTGATCTGGGCGCTTGTGCCCGAAGGCTGCGACATGCGCGCGCGCGGGGGGGCCTATGACGGGCACGCGACGTTGATGCGCGCCGCTCCCGAGACCCGCGCTCGGCTGGGTATGTTTCAGCCGCAGCCGGCGCCGCTGGCGGCGATCGAGGCCGGGCTGCGGGCGAAATTCGATCCGCGCGGCATTTTCAATCCGGGGCTGATGGGCTGATGAAAACCGAATTCACCGAAGCACAGCTGAGCGACCCCGGCACCGCGCGCGCCAACGAGATCCTGCGCGCCTGTGTGCATTGCGGCTTTTGCACCGCGACCTGCCCGACCTATCAGGTGTTGGGCGATGAGTTGGACAGCCCGCGCGGGCGCATCTATCTGATCAAGGACATGCTTGAGAACGAGCGTGTGCCGGATGAAAAGACCGTGCGCCATATCGATCGCTGCCTGTCCTGTCTGGCCTGCATGACCACTTGCCCCTCGGGCGTGCATTACATGCATCTGGTCGATCATGCCCGCGCCTATATCGAGAAACATTATGACCGCCCTTGGCATGACCGCGCCCTGCGCTGGCTGTTGGCGCGGATCTTGCCCTATCCGGGGCGGTTCCGGTTGGCGCTGCTGGGGGCCAAGATCGCGCGGCCCTTTCGCGGCCTGATCCCGGATGCGCGGCTGCGCGCGATGCTCGACATGGCGCCCCGCGTGATCCCGCCGGTCAGCCGCAATGACAGCCCGCAAAGTTTCGCGCCCAAGGTCGAGAAGCGGATGCGCGTGGCGCTGATGACCGGCTGCGCGCAAAAGGCGCTGAACACCGATATCAACGACGCCACCATCCGCCTGCTGCGGCGGTTGGGCTGCGAAGTGGTGGTGGCGAAAGGTGCCGGGTGTTGCGGCGCGCTGACCCATCACATGGGAAAATCCGACGACAGCTATGCCAGCGCCGCAAAGAACATCCGCGCCTGGACGGCTGAAATCGAGGGCGAGGGGCTGGATGCCATCGTCATCAACACCTCGGGCTGCGGCACCACGGTCAAGGATTACGGCCATATGTTCGCGCAGGACCCTCTGGCCGGGGACGCCGCCCGCGTCGCCGCGCTGGCGATGGATGTCAGCGAGGTGTTGATGAAGCTCGACCTGCCCGAGGGCAGCGACCGGGGCCTGACCGTGGCCTATCATGCTGCCTGTTCGCTCCAGCACGGGCAACAGATCAAGACGCACCCCAAGACCTTGCTGAAGCGCGCGGGCTTTACCGTGGTCGAACCTGCTGACAGCCATCTGTGCTGCGGCTCGGCGGGCACCTATAACCTGATGCAGCCGGAAATTTCGGGCCAACTCAAGACGCGCAAGATCCGCACGCTTGAGGCGAAAAATCCTGATGTCATCGCGGCGGGAAATATCGGCTGCATGATGCAGATCGGTTCGGGCACCGGCATTCCGGTGGTGCATACGGTTGAACTGCTTGACTGGGCCACGGGCGGGCCGTTGCCGCCCACGCTTGCGGGGCGCGATCCGGCGGTGCAAGACCTGCGCGGGTAATTGCCTGCCCCGCGCCCTAATTTCGCCCAACCGCGCCCCTAGACCGATCCCAACGATTGGGCGTTCAGGACAAGACGGAGAGGCATGTGCGACACTGGTTTGCGGCATTGGCGATGGTGGTTCTGCCCGCATTGGCGCAGGCCGATGATTCGCGGCTGCAACAGCTTGAAAGCCTTGATGCCGGCCGGGCCTGGCAGGCGGTCGGGCGGCTTGATATCGGCGGCTTGGGCTTTTGCACCGGCACCTTGATCGCGCCCGATCTGGTGCTCACGGCGGCGCATTGCCTGTTCGACAAGGCCAGCAAAGCGCGCATTGACCCGCAGCGGATCGAATTCCTTGCCGGCTGGCGCAACGGGCGCGCCTCGGCCTATCGTCAGGTGCGCCGCGCGGTCGTGCATCCCGATTATGTCTATGACAGCGATGTCTCGCCCGAACGGGTGCGCCGCGATCTGGCACTACTGCAGCTTCAGCATCCGATCCGCAACACCACCGTGACCCCGTTCGACACCGCCACGCGCCCCGCCGCGGGTGATGAGGTTGGCGTCGTCTCTTATGCGCGCGACCGCTCCGAAGCGCCGGCACTGCAAGAGGTCTGCGGCGTGATGGCCCGCCAGCAGGGTATTCTGGTGATGTCCTGCGATGTTGACTTCGGCTCATCCGGGGCACCGATCTTTTCGTTCGAGGGCGCCACGCCGCGCATTGTCTCGGTTGTTTCAGCCAAGGCCGAAGTGCGCGGCGACCGGGTGGCGCTGGGGACCGAACTTGGCGAACCACTGGCGCTTTTGCGGGCGATCATGAAGGCCGGGCGCGGCTATGCCTTGGCCCCGGCACCGGACAGCAACCGCGTGGTTGTGGGCGGCGTGCGGCGTGACACCGGCGCGAAGTTCATCCGCCCCGGCGGCTAAGACCCGTTTTCGTCCCGCGCCCGGGGCTTGAAACCCGCCTATCTGCTTCCCACATTTTTCATGTCCGGATCGCCTGTTTGGGGTCCGGATCTGTTCTTGCCCGTCCGTTTCGGAGGGCTCTTCGTGAATCGCTCGAACCAAGAGGATGACGACATATGCGTACGTTTGATTTTGCACCGCTGCATCGGGCCACTGTCGGCTTTGACCAGATCGCCGATCTGATGGACCGGATACTGGCCAATGACGTGGGCCAGCCCAGCTATCCGCCCTATAACATCGAAAAGACTGCCGCCGATGCCTATCGCATTTCGATCGCGGTGGCGGGCTTCTCCGAGGCCGACCTGTCGGTCGAGGTCCGTGAACACGCGCTGATTGTTTCGGCCAAAAAGGCCGAAGAGGATCACAACCGCGCCTATCTGCACCGTGGCATCGCCACCCGCGCGTTTGAGCGTCGCTTTACGCTGGCCGATCATGTCCGCATCACCGGCGCCAGCCACGCGGACGGTATGCTTCATATCGATCTCAAGCGGGAAGTGCCCGAAGCCCTGAAACCGCGCCGGATCGAGATCGCTTCGACCAGCCCGGTCACTTCCGAAGTGCTGGAGGCCGAGGCCGAAAACACGCCGGTGAACTAACTGGGAACCCTGTCCTCGCGCCGGGCAGATGTCCGGCGCGAGGACCATCAAGGGTTTTGCGCGCCCGGTCTCAAGGGCGCGCAATCGCCCCCGTATCCGGCTTTGATCGGATGCGGGGGCTTTTCAATCAAACCGCCATGCAGACGTATTTCATTTCGAGGAATTCCTCGATGCCGTGATGGCTACCCTCGCGGCCCAGCCCGGATTGCTTGACCCCGCCAAACGGCGCAACCTCGGTCGAGATGATGCCGGTGTTGACACCAACGATGCCATATTCCAGCGTCTCGGCCACTTTGTAGACCCGGCTCAGATCCTTGGCATAGAAATAGGCGGCAAGGCCAAAGATGGTGTCGTTGGCCATCGCGATCACCTCGTCCACATCCTCGAACTTGAACAGCGGGGCGAGGGGGCCAAAGGTTTCCTCCTTGGCCACTTTCATCGCCTGCGTGACGCCGGTGACAATTGTCGGCTCAAAGAAATTCGCGCCCAGGTTCGAGCGGTGGCCGCCGGTCAGCACTGCTCCGCCCTTTTCGGTGACGTCGCCCAGATGCTCCAGCACCTTCTCGATGGCGTCCTGATTGATCAGCGGCCCGGTGGTTACACCCGCGTCCAGACCATCGCCGACCTTCAGGTTCTCAACCGCCACTTTCAGCTTTTCGGCAAAGGCGTCATAAACCCCCGCCTGCACATAAATCCGGTTGGCACAGACACAGGTCTGGCCGTTGTTGCGGAATTTGCACATCATCGCGCCCTCGACGGCGGCGTCCAGATCGGCGTCGTCAAACACGATGAAGGGCGCGTTGCCGCCCAGCTCCATCGAGCATTTCATCACCTGATCGGCAGCTTGGCGCAACAGGATGCGGCCAACTTCGGTCGACCCGGTAAAGGTCAGCTTGCGCACCTGTGGGTTTTCGCAGAACTCCTTGCCGATCTCGCTGGAGCGTGACGAGGGCAGCACGTTGAACACGCCCGCCGGGATGCCCGCGCGCTCGGCCAGAACCCCCAGCACCAGCGCCGACAGCGGCGTCTCGGCGGCCGGGCGGGCGACAAAGGCACAGCCAGCGGCCAGAGCCGGCGCGGCCTTGCGGGTGATCATCGCGTTGGGAAAGTTCCACGGCGTGATCGAGGCAGCGACCCCGATCGGTTGCTTCATTACCGTGATCCGCTTGTCGCGCTGGTGGCCCGGGATCGTCTCGCCATAGATCCGTTTGGCTTCCTCGCCAAAGAATTCGACGAAGGAGGCGCCATAGACGATTTCGCCCTTGGCCTCGGCGTGGGGCTTGCCCTGCTCGGCGGTCAGGATCGTCGCAAGATCATCGGCATTCTCGATCATCAGGTCGAACCATTTGCGCAGCACGGCGGCGCGTTCTTTGCCGGTCCAGCTTGCCCATTCTTTTTGCACCACATAGGCGCGGTCGATGGCGCCCGCCACCTGGGCGCGGCTCAGGTCGGCCACCTCGGCGATGACGTCGCCGCGCGCCGGGTTGGTCACAGCGAATGTGCCGTTCTCACCGGCCACCCATTGGCCGTCGATATAGGCTTCGGTCGCCAGCAGGCTGGGATCTTTCAGCAGGGATTTCAGGTTGGTGGGTGCGTCGAGCATGGCGGGTCTCCTCCGGTTTCCGATCAACATGTTTGGTCGCCCCAGCGCGCCGGGGTGTCCATCTGCCCCCTTGGTAGAGCAGAGCCCTCCGCGCTGCAAAGCCTGTTTCAAGCGTGATCCTGTCGCAAACGGGCTTGCGCCAGCCAAGGGGCTGGGCCAGTCTGGCCTCGGGCTTGGCGATGGCGTCGCCGCATTCCCCGCGCGGATGTTGCGGAGCATGGGGAACCGCCCGCTTTTCCGTCCTGTACGCCGGGACCTTTCTGCAAAGGAGGGTCTGTGATGACCGAACGCCCTGAGTTTTTCCGTTTCCACACCGACAAGAAGGCGGGCGAAAAGGCCCCGCTGCCGTTTGCCGACAGCGAATATCAGGCCCGTCTCAACGGGCTGCGCACTGCGATGGACGAGGCCGGTGCAACCGCCGTCGTGCTGACCTCGATGCACAACGTCGCCTATTACTCCGGCTTTCTCTATTGTTCCTTTGGTCGCCCCTATGCCTTGGTGGTGACCGAGGATGCGGCCGTGATCCTTTCCGCCGGTATCGACGCCGGCCAGCCATGGCGGCGCAGCTTTTGCGATGCCATCACCTATACCGACTGGACCCGCGACAATTTCTGGCGCGCCGTGCTCTCGGTCACCGGCCCGAACGGTGTCGTGGGATACGAGGGCGATCACCTCACCCTGATGCAGCGCGACAAGCTTGAGGATTTTCTCACCCCCATCACGATGGTCGATCTGGCCCCGGCCACCATGCGTCAGCGGATGCATAAATCGCCGGCCGAGATCGCGCTGATCCGGGCCGGTGCGCAGGTGGCCGATGTCGGCGGCTACGCCATCCGCGACGCGGTGAAAGTGGGCGCGCGCGAGATTGACGTGGCCATGGCGGGCCGCGACGCGATGGAGCTTGAGATCGCGCATCGTTTCCCCGATGCCGAATACCGCGACACCTGGGTCTGGTTTCAGTCCGGCCTCAATACCGACGGTGCCCACAATCCGGTCACCTCTCGCCGGTTGAAGCGCGGCGGCATCCTGTCGCTGAACACCTTCCCGATGATCTCGGGCTATTACACCGCGCTGGAACGCACCCTGTTCCTTGGCGAGGTCGATGCGGCCAGCCTGAAAATCTGGGAGGCCAACGTCGCCGCCCATGAATACGGCATGTCGCTGCTGCAACCGGGGATCAGCTGCGCCGAGGTGACTCAAGCCATCAATGCCTTCTTTGCCGAGCGTGACCTGCTGCAATACCGCAGCTTCGGCTATGGCCACTCGTTTGGCGTGTTGTCGCACTACTATGGCCGCGAGGCCGGGCTGGAACTGCGCGAGGATGTCGACACCGTGCTGGAACCGGGCATGGTGATCAGCATGGAGCCGATGTTGACCCTGCCTCAGGGCCAGCCCGGCGCCGGCGGGTATCGCGAACACGACATTCTGGTGATCACCGAAGACGGCAATGATAACATCACCGGATACCCCTACGGCCCGGCGTTCAACGTGGTGGAGTGAGGCGCGCCCGGAAAAAGGTCCAGTGGACCTTTTTCAGCGCCGAACGGGCGGAGCCCCGGACATGCGCGCCCTTCTCACCGGCAACGGGTGGGCTACAGAGGAAGGCCCCCCACTTCTCTTTGTCAAAAAATACTCTCGCCGAAGGCATGGCGCGCAGCGCCATCATCATCCGCTCAGATCATCTTGCGCAACAGCCGCAGGAAAACCTCCCGCTCCTCTGGCTCTAGCGGCGACAGGGTTTCGCTTGTCACCGCATGGGCCGCCGGGATCACCGAGGCATACAGCGCCCGCCCCGCGTCCGTGGGGGTCAGGAACACGCGGCGTTGATCGTTGGGATCGGGGGAGGAGGCGACCAGATCGCGCCGCCGCAGCCGGTCCACCACCCCCTTGATCGTCGCCGCATCGATCGCCGTGGCGCGCCCCAGCGCGTTCTGGCTGGCCTGACCCAGTTCGCACAGCTTGGCGATCGTGGCAAACTGCGTCGGGGTCAGCGCGGGGATGTGGCGCGCGAATATCGACAGGTGCCGCTGGTTCGCCTGCCGCATGGTGAACCCCACTTGGCTGTCCAGATGATAGGGCTGCCCGTTTTTTGTCTCATCACCCATCGCGCGCCATCCTTCGTGCCGGGAATGTTGACAGGGCCGGGGCGCTGTCTCACACTCTGCTTGTATACGAACAATAAACGCCATCCAACACCAGTGCGAGGGTCCAGCCATGAGCCTCTATCACCGCCCGGCAAACCTGCACGAGGCGCTCGACGGTTTGGCCGCTGCGCCCGCCGTGATCGCCGCCGGCTGCACCGATCTGTTCCCGGCCACCGAACGCCCCGCCCTCGACGGGCCCGTGCTCGACATCACCGGTATCGCGGCTCTGCGCGGTATCGACACCACGGACGACGGCTGGCGCATCGGGGCGACCACGACATGGGCCGACATCGCCGGGGCCGATCTGTCGCCCGGGTTCGATATGCTGAAACAGGCGGCGCGCGAGGTGGGCTCGACCCAGATCCAGAACGCCGGGACAATCGCGGGCAATCTGTGCAACGCCTCGCCCGCCGCCGACGGGGTGCCGCCACTGCTGGCGCTGGACGCCACCGTCGAACTTGCGGCGTCCACCGGCACCCGCCAGCTGCCTTTGTCCGATTTCATTACCGGCCCGCGCGCCACGGCGCTTCAGCCCGGCGAACTTCTGACTGCCGTTCATATCCCACGCGCCGCCGGGCAGGGGGCCAGCCGCTTTCTCAAGTTGGGGGCGCGGAAGTATCTGGTAATCTCCATCGCCATGGTGGCCGCCCGGATCGTGGCCCGCGACGGGCGCGCGACGCAGGTTGCGCTTGCCATCGGGGCCTGTGGCCCGGTCGCGACCCGGCTTGCCGCTGTTGAGCGCGCCCTGATCGGTCTGCCATTGGCCGATCTGGCCGATGCCATCGACGCGCGCGCGGTCGCTGCCGCGCTTTCGCCGATCGACGACATGCGCGGCGATGCCGCCTATCGCCGTCACGCTGCGGTGGCGTTGTTGCGCCGCGCCGTGGGGCTGGCTGTGGAGGATCTGCAATGAAGGATATCCCGACGCTCACCCTCACCGTGAACGGGGCTGCCACGCAGATTGACACCGCCCCCGGTCGGCGGCTGTCCGAGGTGCTGCGCGACGGGCTTGGCCTGACCGGCACCAAGGTCGGTTGCGACGCTGGCGATTGTGGCGCCTGTACCGTGCTGCTGGATGGCGCGCCGGTCTGTGCCTGCCTCACCCCGGCGATCCACGCCGAAGGGGCCGAAATCACCACGGTCGAAGGGCTGGGCGCGCCGGTGGAGCGGCTCAAATCCGCCTTCCTGCGTCATGGCGCGGCGCAATGCGGCATCTGCACCCCCGGCATGTTGATGGCCGCCGCCGCCCTGTTGGCCCGTCCCGGTCCGCCGCCTGATCGCAGCGATGCCGAGGCGGCGCTGGGCGGTGTGCTTTGTCGCTGCACCGGATATGCCAAGATCATCGACGCGGTGCTTGATGCCGCTGGCGTAACCCCGCAGGCCGTGACCGCCGCCGCGCCCGCCAGTGGCGCTGCGGTCGGCGCAAGGCTGGAGCGTCTCGATGGCGCGCCCAAGGTCGCGGGCACCGAGATTTTCGGTGCCGACTACGCCCCCGCAGGGGCGCTTTGGGTGCGCGCGATCCGCTCGCCGCATTTCGCTGCAAGCTTCACCTTTGGCGATCTCGATGCCTTTGCGGCGCAAACCGGTCTGCGCGTGTTTACCGCCGCCGACATTCCCGGCCAGAACGTTTTCGGCACCATCCCCGCCTTTGCCGATCAGCCCGCGCTGGCCGAGGGCGCGGTACGGATGCGCGGCGAGGCGGTGGCGCTTGTCGCCGGGGACAAGACGACGCTCGAGGCCTTTGCCCCCGACAGCTTCCCCATCACATGGTCCCCGCAGTCCGAGATACTGGATTGTGCGACAGCCCGCACCCCGGAGGCCCCCCGCCTGCACGAGGCGCGTGAGGGCAATATTCTGATCTCCGGGCTGGTCCATTGCGGCGACCCGGTGGCGGGGTTTGCCAGCGCCGCCCATGTGGCCGAGGGCGCGGCGGAAACGCCTTACGTCGAACACGCCTATATCGAGCCCGAGGCAGGCGCGGCCTGGCTTGAGGGTGATACGCTGGTGATTCAGGCCTGCACTCAGGCCCCGGTGATGGACCGCGACGACACCGCCCGTGTGCTTGGTCTGCCGCCCGAGCGGGTGCGCATCATCCCCTCTGCCACCGGCGGCGGCTTCGGCTCGAAACTCGATCTTTCGGTGCAGCCGCTGATCGGCTTGGTGGCGCTGAAAACCGGCCTGCCGGCGCGGATGACCTACAGCCGCCGCGAAAGCATGAGTTCGACCACCAAGCGGCACCCGGCCCGGATGCGCGCCCGCGCAGCGGTGGACGCCGACGGTCGCCTGACCGCGATGGAGTTCGATGGCGATTTCAACACCGGCGCCTATGCCAGCTGGGGCCCCACCGTGGCGGTGCGTGTCCCGGTCCATGCCTCTGGCCCCTACAGCATCCCCAATTATCACGCCGAGGCCCGCGCCGTGCACACCAATGGTCCGGTCTCGGGGGCGTTTCGCGGCTTTGGCGTGCCGCAGGCGGCGATCCTGCAAGAGACGCTGTTCGATGATCTTGCGCTCAAGGCCGGGATTGACCGGCTCGCCTTTCGCCGCCTCAATGCGCTGCCCGAAGGCGGGCGCAGCGTCTGCGGGCAAGAGCTGCACGGCGTCGGCATCGGGATCTGTCTCGACGCCCTGAAACCCCGGTGGGAGGCCGCCGCGCAAGAGGCCACCGCGTTCAACGCCACGCAAACCGGGCGCAAGCGCGGCATCGGCGTCGCCTCTTGCTGGTATGGCTGTGGCAACACCGCGCTGCCCAACCCCTCGACCGTCCGGCTGGGGCTGACGCCCGAGGGGCGGCTGCGGCTGCATCAGGGCGCGACCGATATCGGGCAGGGGTCGAACACGGTGATCCCCCAGATCTGCGCCGACGCGCTGGGTCTGCCGGTACAGGCGTTTGAGCTGATCGGCCCCGACACGGCGCTGACCCCCGATTGCGGTAAGACCTCGGCCTCGCGCCAGACCGTGGTGACGGGCAACGCCGCCCTGCGCGCGGGCGAAACCCTGCGCGCACGAATCCTCGCCCTGTCCAACATGGGGCAGGGGGCGCAGATCGCGCTCGCCCCCGGTGCGGTTCTGGTCACCGAGGGCGAGCAGCAGCGGCGGATCGACCTCGCGGCGCTGGACGTGGACGCCAACGGATATGCGCTTGCTGCCGAGGAAACCTATGACCCCCCGACCAAGCCACTGGACGAAAACGGTCAAGGCACCCCCTTTGCCGTCTATGGCTATGGCGCGCATCTGGCCGAGGTTGAGGTCGACCTTGCCCTTGGCACGGTCCGTGTGCATCGCCTCACCGCTGCGCATGATCTGGGCCGCGTCATCAACCCCTTGCTGGCCGAGGGTCAGATCGAAGGTGGCGTCGCGCAGGGGCTGGGCCTTGCACTGATGGAAGATTACATCCCCGGCCGCACCGAGAACCTGCACGACTACCTGATCCCCACCGCCGGCGACATGCCGCGGATCGACACCATCCTGCTCGAGGCGACCGACCCCGAGGGGCCGTTCGGGGCCAAGGGGCTGGGCGAACACGCGCTGATCCCGACTGCGCCCGCGATCCTCAATGCCATCCGCGATGCTTGCGGGGCCAAGGTGACCCGGCTGCCAGCGCTGCCGCATCGGGTGCTGGCCGCAATACGGGCGGCGGAGCAAACCCCATGACCGACCGCCGTCCCCGCCCCGAAAAGACCCGGCCCGAAAAGATCCGCTGCGATGCCTGCCCAGTGATGTGCTATATCGCCGAGGGTCGCATCGGCGCCTGTGACCGCTACGCCAACCAAGGCGGTCGAATCATCCGCTGCGACCCGCTCACCGTGCTCGACCGCCGGATCGAACAGGGCGGTGAGATCAAACCCTTTCTCAAGGCGAACTGGGACGACAGCCTGTCCGGTGACGCGCTTTTCGTCACCGCCGTCGGCGCTGGCACCACATATCCCGATTACAAACCCGCGCCCTTCATCGTCTCGCGCGAGGTTGACGGCGCCGATTTCGTCACCGTGGTGACCGAGGCGATTTTTTCCTATTGCGGCGTCAAGGTGAAGATCGACACCGATCGCCACCTTGGCCATGAGGGCGCGGTGATCCGCAGCCAGGGCGAGGCGGTGGGCCTGATGATCACCTCTGAATACGGCTCCCAGATGATGTCCTTGGGCGGTGTCGACCACCTTACAGGTGGCTCCAAGCCCGAGGGGCGTGTCACCTGCGACACCCTTTTGCGCCTGTGCAACCGCGAGGCGGTGGAGCTTGTCGTCGAGGGTGGCGCGACGGTCATCGTTCAGGCCGGCCATCCCCCCATCGTCGACGGCCAGCGCGAGGAACGCATGCGCGTCGGCTGTGGCTCGGCCACCATCGGCATGTTCGCCGACCAATGGCAGGGGTTGGTGGACGAGGTTGTCGTTGTCGACGATCACATCACCGGCGTGGTCAGCGAGCATCAGGCGGGTAAGGTGCTGGGCTGGCCCGATACAGGCATCCGCATACTGGGCCGCCGCTCCACCCCCGGTCGTTATTTTCAGGTCGCCGAACCGGGGCTGGGCTGGGGCGGCACCAATGTCACCGATCCGCTGACCATCCTCGGGGGTTGGAATCCGAAAAAGGGCGCGCACCCCGGATTGACCCTGCTGATGGTCTCCACCACGGGCGAACAATACGCCTATTTCGTACTGGACGAGGACCTGGTGCCGCAACGACGGGATCTCCCCGAGACCCTGCGCCCCTCGGTCGATCTTATCGCGGAAAACTGTGAACCGGCGCTTTGTACCGTGCTGTTCATGGGCGGGGCTGGCGGCTCGCTTCGCTCTGGCGTCACCAAGAACCCGGTCCGCCTGACCCGGTCGGTGCAGGAGGATCGCACCCGCGTTACCGTCGGTGGTGCGCCGGCCTATGTCTGGCCCGGCGGCGGCATCACCCTCATGGCCGACGTGACGCAGATGCCCGACAATGCCTTTGGTTATGTTCCCACACCGGCCATCGTCGCGCCGCTGGAATTTACCCTGCGCCGTGACGACTATCGCGCGCTGGGCGGCCATGACGACAAGGCCCGCACGGTCGAGGATATCCTCGAAACCGGCGGAGACTACGGCGCTGATATCCGCGCGGTCGGCCCCGCACACGACAAGGGCTGAGCATGCAGAGCCCGCAAATCGCCTTTCTGCCCGACGGACGCCGCCTGCACCTGCACCACGGCCCCATCGACCTGATCACCGATGCCAAAGGGCCGGGCCGCACCAATGCCCTGCGCGCTGCCGCAAGCCGCTTCGAGAGCGTTCTGGACGAGTTGGTGCGCGAACTGCCGCTGCTGCGCGCCCCGACTGATGCGCGCCCAAATGGGGCAATCGCGCACCGCATGCACGGTGCCACCGCCCCGTTTCTGCCCGCGTTCATCACCCCGATGGCCGCCGTCGCGGGGGCCGTGGCCGACGCGGTGCTGGAGGCCATGACCGCCGCTGGCGATCTGTCGCGCGCCTACGTCAACAACGGCGGGGATATCGCCCTGCACCTTGCCGCGGGCGAAAGCTTTACCGCCGTGGTCGCGGGCGGCGTGCCGGGGCGTGTCACGCTCCCGTCCAGCGGCCCGGTGCGCGGCATCGCCACCTCGGGCCGTCATGGGCGCAGCCATTCCCTCGGCATCGCCGACAGCGTTACCGTTCTGGCCCAGACCGCCGCGCAGGCAGACGCGGCTGCCACCCTGATCGCCAATGCCGTCGATCTGCCCGGCAACCCAAAAATCACCCGGAGGTCTGCGCACGATCTGTCCCCCGACAGCGACCTTGGCGACCGGCTGGTGACCACGGGCGTTGCGCCGCTTACCGCATCCGAGATTGACCGCGCCCTGACTCGCGGCCATGCTTTTGCCGAAACCTGCCGCACGCGCGGTCTGATCCATGCCGCCCTGCTGACGCTTTCGGGACAGACCCGCACGCTCGGCACCGCGGACCTCATCGCCTTCAAGGAGCCTATTGATGCCTGACTTCCCCCTGCGCAAAACCATGATCTTCATCGAAGACATCCACCACGAAGGCGGCCCGCCCCCGGCCATCCCGCGCCGCCGCGCCGCTATCGTCGCCCTCGTGAAAAACCCCTTTGCCGGCCGCTATGTCGCAGACCTGCAATCGGCGATGGACGATCTCAAACCGCTTGGCCTGATGATGACCGACCGGTTGATCGAGGCGATGGGCGGAATCGAGGGAATCGACGGCTATGGCAAGGCCGGGCTGGCGGGCGAGGCGGGCGAGCTGGAACATACCGCGCTGTGGCACGTGCCCGGCGGCTATGCCATGCGCGAACGCCTCGGCGCGGCCAAGGCGATCGTGCCCTCGGCCATGAAGGTCGGCGGCCCCGGCACCCGCATCGACATTCCGCTCGGCCATATCAATGCCGCCTATGTGCGCAGCCATTTCGACGCGATGGAGGTGGGCCTGCCCGATGGTCCCCGCGCTGATGAACTGCTCTTCGCGCTGGCGATGAGCCGGGGCGGGCGCATCCATCACCGCATGGGCGGTCTGCAGGTCGAGGACGTCACCGGCGAAGACGGCTTGCGCTAGGCACGCGCCCGTGGGGCGAATGTAAAGGCCGGGCCCCCCACCTTTTTCTGGCTGAAAATACTCCGGGGGAGACGCGGCCCTAGCCGCGGCGGGGGCAGCGCCCCCTTTCCCCTCCTGTTCATCAGAGCGGGCTAGTGCCGCCAGTCGAAGAAATGCGGCCCTGCCCGCTGCAGCAGCTTGCGCGCCATCTCCCGGCCCAACGCGGCGCCATCCTCGACAGGACAGCTTGCGTCGTCCGATAGGGCCTCGGACCCATCGGGGCGCAGCACCTCGCCGCGCAGCCGCAGCGTGCCGCCGGACAGTTCCGCCAGCCCGGCAATCGGCGTCTCGCAAGACCCGTCGAGCGTGGCGAGAAAGGCGCGTTCGGCGGCCAGTCGCTGCGCTGTCTCGCCGTCATGGATCGCTTCCAGCATCGCGGCCACGCGGGCATCGCTTTGCCGCCGCTCGATCCCGATCGCGCCCTGCGCCACGGCGGGCAACATCGCCTCGGGGGCCACCGGGGTCGCGGGGACATCGGCCCGCCCCAGCCGGTTCAAACCGGCCATGGCGAGAAAGGTGCAATCGGCCACGCCGTCGCCCAGCTTTTTCAGCCGGGTCTGCACATTTCCACGGAACTCCACCACCTTCAGATCGGGCCGCCGGTTCAACAGTTGTGCCCGTCGCCGCAGGCTGGAGGTGCCGGCCACCGCCCCTTTGGGCAGATCGGCCCAACCGGTCAGGCCGGGCGAGACAAAGGCGTCGCGCACATCCTCGCGCGGCAGGTAACAGTCAAGGATCAGCCCCTCGGGCTGTTCCACCGGCATGTCCTTCATCGAATGCACCGCGATATCGATGCCGCCCTGCGACAGCTGCTCTTCGATTTCCTTGGTGAACATCCCCTTGCCGCCCAGCGTTTTCAGCGACTGGTCCTTTGCGATCTGGGCGGCGTCGTCGCCGGTGGTGCGGATCACCACGATCTCAAAGGCGGTCAGCGGCAGGTCAAAGGCGGCGGCAAGCCGGTCGCGCGTTTCATAGGCCTGCGCCTGTGCCAGCGGCGAGCCACGGGTGCCGATCTTGAGCGGTGAAGCGGGGGAGGGGAGCGGTGCTGTCATGACCGAATTCTTTAGTACCCGCACCGGGCGCTGACAACCGCGCAGAGTCGCGCAGAGCCTTTTGCGCCCGTGGGACGGCGCGCCTTAAGGTCAAGAGCGTACGGAATGGCCCGAGACCTCCCCGTTTCTTCCCACGCGACCCGGTGGGCGGGGGCGGTTGGCAGGGGCTTTCGGACACGTGCGTCCGTTTTGCCTTCCAGACACAAAAAAGGCCCGGGCGTTTCCGCCCGGGCCAATGTTTCAGACTGAACCGACGAGGGTCAGCCTTTGGCGAACTCGGGATAGGCTTCCATGCCCAACTCGGCCTTGTCGAGCCCGTTCACTTCTTCTTCTTCAGAGACGCGGATGCCCATGACCGCCTTCAGGATCAGCCAGACCAGACCCGACACCACGAAGACGAAGACGCCGACGATGAGGATCGAATACAGCTGCCCCGAGAAGGTGGCGTCGCTGTTGGTCAGAACCACGGCGAGCGTGCCCCAGATACCGGCGAACAGGTGGACCGGAATGGCACCCACCACATCGTCGATCTTCAGCTTGTCCAGGAACGGAACCGCAAAGACCACAAGCACACCACCCACGGCGCCAATCAGCGTGGCCGCGCCCAGCGATGGGGTCAGCGGTTCGGCGGTGATCGAAACCAGACCCGCCAGCGCGCCGTTCAGAACCATGGTCAGGTCGACCTTCTTGTACAGCAGTTGCGTCAGGATCAGCGCGGCAATGGCGCCCCCGGCGGCTGCGGTATTGGTGTTGGCAAAGATGCGCGATACGTCGGCCGCGTCACCCACGGTGCCCATCGCCAGCTGCGATGCGCCGTTGAAGCCGAACCACCCCATCCACAGGATGAACGTGCCCAGCGTCGCCAGCGGCAGGTTCGAGCCCAGGATCGGGTGCACCATGCCATCCTTGTATTTGCCCAGACGCGGACCAAGGATCAGCGCACCGGCCAAAGCCGCCCAGCCACCAACCGAGTGCACGACAGTGGAGCCAGCGAAGTCAAGGAAGCCGAGTTGGCTGTCAAGGAAGCCGCCGCCCCATTTCCAGGACGCCTGGATCGGGTAGATCAGGCCGGTCAGGACCACGGTGAAGACCAGGAACGGCCACAGTTTGATCCGCTCGGCCAGCGTGCCCGAAACGATCGAGGCGGTGGTGGCGCAGAACATCAGCTGGAAATAGAAGTCAGAGCCGGTCGAGGCATAGCCGTAATCGTCTGCGGCTTCGCGGGTGACACCCACGGCTTCGAGGACAGCCACGCCAAAGGCACCCAGATAGCCGCCGGTCTCGTCGGATCCGATCGACCAGTTCCCCAGCGGGTACATCACGTTGTAGCCGATCAGATAGTACATGACCCCGGCGATCGCGAAGAGCGCGATGTTCTTGGTCAGCTGCATGGTCACGTTCTTGGAGCGGACCAGACCGGCTTCCAGCATGGCGAAACCTGCCGCCATCCACATCACCAGAAAGCCGCCGATCAGGAACAGCAGCGTGTTGAAGATAAAGATCGAATCCGTGGACGCATCCGTCCCCGGCACCGAGTCTTGCGCCAGGCCCAGTGACGGCAGCGCCATCAGCGCGGCGACCGGCGCGATTGTTTTCATCAGTTTCATATGTTCGGTTCCCCTTGTTTCCTTGCGCGGCGCGTTAGATCGCGTCTTCGTTGGTTTCGCCCGTGCGCACGCGAACCGCCTGCTCTACGTCCAAAACAAAGATCTTGCCGTCGCCGATCTTGCCGGTCTTGGCGGTCTTGCTGATGGTTTCCACCACCTGATCGGCCATGCCGGAGCTGACCACGATTTCCAGCTTCACCTTTGGTACGAAATTCACGGCGTATTCCGCACCGCGATAGATTTCGGTGTGCCCGGACTGTGATCCGAACCCTTTGATTTCCGTCACCATCATGCCGCGCACACCGGCTTCGGTCAGCGCCTCGCGGACCTCCTCCAGCTTGAACGGCTTGATTGTCGCAATGATCAATTTCACGATTGTCCCCTTCCTTCGGCAGGAATCCCTGCAAGTCGCCAAGCAAGAAACGCCATTCAGCATGGTCAAGGGAACGCCAATGCCCGGAAAATCCGCGCGTCCCGCGTAGTTGTTGCACATTTTTTGCACAAATCATTTATAATGCCCAAAAAATGGGCGGAAAAGAGTCGACGTCATGGGGGCTTGCTGCCTCTCAACAAATGCTGCCGGGCACTGTATCGTGCGCACAGAACACAGATCGAGCAGGATCGGGCATGGCCAAAAAGACACGTCGCACACCGCTGGTGGCGGATAGACGCTATCCTTCGGCAGAGCGCAAAAAGACGCCTGCCAAGGCATCCAGGTCGTCGCGGAGCACGGGCGGCAAGACAGGGGCGCGGGCAAAGCCCAAGGCGGCCGCGCGGCGCAAACCCGCACCGCGCCGGGGGGGCCGTGGCGGTGGCGGTGGTCTCATCGGCTGGTTCGGCAGGCTGATCCGTGGCGCCTTCGGGCTGATCTGGGGCTTTTCGTGGCGTATGGGGATGGTGATTGCGCTGCTGATCGGCGCTGGCATCGGGTATCACTATACCCTGCTGCCCGAGATGACGACTTTGTTGGACGGGCGGGCGCGCGGGTCTGTCACGCTGCTGGACCGTGAAGGCAACGTATTTGCGTGGCGCGGGGATCAGTTCGGCGGTGTGGTGACGACCGACACCGTTTCGCCCTATCTCAAACATGCGATCGTCGCGACCGAGGACAAGCGCTTCTATCGCCATTTCGGCCTCAGCCCGCGCGGCGTTGCCAGCGCCGTGCGTATCAACTTGAGCGAGGGGCGCGGTCCGCTGTCTGGGCATGGCGGGTCGACCATCACGCAACAGACGGCGAAATTGCTGTGCCTGGGCGAGCCGTTTGACCCGCAGGCGGGCCAGACCGAGGCCGAGTACGAGGCCAACTGTCGTCAGGGAACGTTGTGGCGCAAGGTCAAGGAAGCGATCTATGCCATGGCGATGGAGACCAAATACACCAAGGACGAAATCCTGACCATCTACATGAACCGGGCCTTTCTTGGGGCTGGCGCGCGTGGGTTCGAGGCGGCCAGCCAGCGCTATTTCGGCAAATCGGCGGCCGAGGTGACCCCGGCCGAGGCGGCGATGCTGGCCGGGCTGCTGGTGGCGCCGACGCGCTTTGCGCCCACCAACAACCTGACCCGCGCCCAGAACCGGGCCAAGGTCATCGTGGGGCTGATGGAGGATCAGGGATTCCTCACCACAGCCGAGGCCGAACAGGCACGCAATCAACCCGCCGAGCTGTCCGAGGCCGCAGCGGCCCGCGCCGGCGGCTATTTCGCCGATTGGGTGATGGACGAGGCGCCGGAGTTCTTCGGCGGCAAGACCACCGAGGACGTGATCATCAAGACCACGCTGGATCAGGATATCCAGGCCGCCGCCGAAGAGGCGATGAAGTTCGTGTTTCAGGAAAAGGTGAGCGAAGGCTCGAAGGCGCAGGCGGCAATCGTGATTATGAGCGCCGATGGCGCTGTGCGCGGCATGGTGGGCGGACGCAAGACGCGGGTGTCGGGCGTTTTCAACCGCGCCACCCAAGCCAAACGCCAGACCGGCTCGGCGTTCAAACCCTTCGTCTATGCCACCGCGCTTGATCTGGGGGCCTCGCCGCTGGACACGGTGGTGGACGAGGCGTTTTGCATGAACATCCCGGGCTCGGGTCAATGGTGCCCCGAGAACTATACCCACAAGCATTACGGTGCGGTCACGCTGACCGAGGCGCTGAAAAAATCATTGAACATCCCGGCGGTGAAAACGTCAGAGAAATATGGCCGCGACAAGGTGCGGATCGTGGCCAGCGAGTTTGGCATCGACAGTGATCTGGCCGCTGGTCCGGCGCTGGCGCTGGGGGCCTCTGAAAGCACGCTGATCGAGATGACGGGGGCCTATGCCGGCATCCTGAACGGCGGCTCTTCGGTGACGCCCTTTGGCCTGACCGAGTTGCGGCTGATGGGTGATGATGCGCCGCTGTTTGGCGCGACGGGTGGAATCGGCGAACGCGTGATCCGCACCGAAGCCGCCGAACAGTTGATCTGGATGTTGGAAAAGGTCGTCTCCGAGGGCACCGGGCAGCGCGCGCAACTGAAGGATTGGCAAGTTGCGGGCAAGACGGGCACCACGCAACAGGCGCGCGATGCATGGTTTATCGGTTTTACCGCCGATTATGTGACCGGCGTCTGGATGGGCTATGACGACAACACCCCGCTCAAGGGTGTGACGGGCAGCGGCCTGCCGGCCGAGATCTGGCATGAAACCATGGTCCGCGTGCACGAGGGGCGGACCCCGAAGCCGTTGCCGATGCGCGGCCCGATTCCACCGCACCGGCCCGAGGGCCAACCCGCCGATGGCGGCGCAGAGGGGGGCGTCGGTGGCGCAGTCAACCAGATCTTGCGCGGCATCTTTGGCGGTGGGGCGAATTGATCGGGCGGTGACGCATTGAAAGGGGGGCCGTCTTTCGGGCGTCCCCCCCGCGCGGTTTGTCTGTGGTGGGGGCCGAGGTTAGATACCTAGAATGAGAGAGGCCGCGACGTTCCCGCCGCGGCCTCTCTCATTCTTGGCTGTCGTGCTGTCGTGCGGCGGTCAGCCGGCGCGTTTCAGGTCTGCGATCACCGCGTCAATATCGCCGCGGCGCGCGTCGAGCATGGAGCCGATCTCGGTCCGTTCGGTCAGCAGCATGTTCACACCCTCGATATAGATGTTGAAGAACAGCTCGCGCCCGGTGCGGTCAGAGACGTGGAACGCCACCTCGAACGGTGATTCCCCGCGCAGATAGGCGGTGGTGCGCACCTCAAGGAAATTCTTGACCTTGCGCACATCCTCCACTTCCAGCTTGCCGCCGATGAATTCCCGGAACCGCTTGCCGTATTTGCGCGAGATATAGCCGGTGAACGCGTCGGTAAAGGCGCGCTTTTGCGTGCTGGACGCGCGGCGCCCGTCCACGCCCAAGGCATAGGCGGCGATATACGAGGTATCGGAATAGGTTTCAAAGATGCGCTCGAAATCCCGGTACATCGCGGATTCGGATTTGCCGCTGTCGATCACACGGTTGATCTCGGCCACCAGCTTGTCGACCATGGTGCGCGCCGTGGTGGGGTTCAGAGCCGATGCCGTAATGGGCAGCATGGCAAGGCCCGCCGCCGCAGAGGCTGTTCCGATCAGGTGGCGCCGCGAAATATTGACAGTCATTCAGAAACCCTCGGTGCTGATCTCGTCAGGGGAAATGTAGAGGTCGGTGTTCTCACCTTCCAGATCAAAGCGTCGATTCTGGAGGTAGAGCGAGCGCAGCTGTGCATAGCTGTCTGCGCTGTCATATAGCATCGCATCGACCGTATCGGAATAGCGGCCCCGATCCCCCATGCGACGCACGATCTGGGCATAGGTGCCGAGATTGTCGGCTGGGCGCGGATCGGTATAATCGAGCGGGTTGGTGAACAGGTTGACGACCACGCCGACCGCGTCCCGCGCGGTGGAGGGACCATAAAGCGGCAGTTCAA
This sequence comes from Antarcticimicrobium sediminis, assembly GCF_004348975.1. Taxonomy (GTDB): domain Bacteria; phylum Pseudomonadota; class Alphaproteobacteria; order Rhodobacterales; family Rhodobacteraceae; genus Antarcticimicrobium; species Antarcticimicrobium sediminis. The sequence continues at coordinate 153,920 of NZ_SMFP01000004.1, forward strand.
CGTAGGGGCCTTCATCAAAGCCCCAGACATGCAGCGTCTCACCGAAATCGGTATCGACCTCGGGGATCTTGAAATCCGAGGCCGGATCGGCCAGCCCGGCAAAGCCCACGGTGCTATTGATCACGAAGCGAGAAAAGGCGGTCCCGGCCTGTTTCAAATTCCCCTGTAACAGGGAATCGACAATCATGCCCGGCATCGTCAAGTTTTCGGCGAAATAGTTAAAGCTTTCGACGATCGGCTCGGGCACCACGGTGACATAGCCCTTGGAGGCCGGCCGGAACAGAACCTTGTCCACGACCAGGTTAAAGGAATGGACCGAGCGGTTGGTGCTTTCGTAGGGATCAAAGATCTCGCCGGCTGCTTTCTGTTCCGGGGTGCGGGTGGCGCAGGCGGACAGCAGCCCGACGGACAAGATCGCAGATAGGACGAGGAGGGGGCGCTGCATAGATTTCATTCCGTGAAACAATCCGTTGATACTTGCGGTCGTGGGGCAACTTCTGAAATGTAGGCTCGTAGGCGCCGGGTAAAAGTGCTATGCGCTGCAATAATGGATGTGTGGCCGTATTGAAACAGGCGCAAACACATAAAGCGAATTGATGCTCACTTTTAGGTCGTTGCAGACCTTATAGATATTGGAAGACGATGCCACCGCCAAATCGTACCAGCGGATCTGTACACGACGGATTCGCGGAACTCGTTGCCGCCCGGAGACAAAGTCGCGCCTTGTTCTGGACTGTGGGTTTGTTCAGCTTCTTCGCAAACCTTCTGATGCTGACCGGGCCACTTTATATGTTGCAGGTCTATGATCGGGTGCTTGGCAGCCAGTCAGAAGAGACGCTGGTGGCGCTGTCGCTGTTGGTCGCTTTTCTGTACGGTACGATGGGGATTCTGGACTATGCCCGTGGCCGGATCATGGCACGGGTGGGGGCGCGGTTTCAAGCCGCGCTGGACCGGCGCGTGTTCGAGGCGATGCTGAAACGCTCGGCGGTGGCCAATGATCCCGCTGCGCAGACCGGGCTGACCGATCTTGAATCGGTGCAGCGCATATTGGCGGCACCGGCCTTTATGGCGCTGTTCGATTTGCCTTGGACGCCGTTCTTTCTTTTTGGCATCTCCTTGTTCCACCCTTGGCTGGGTATTCTCGCGGTTTCGGGTGGCACCTTGCTGGTGCTGATCACCGTGCTGAACCAGATCTTTTCGCGCCAGCCGGTGCAGCAGGCCAATATTTCCTCGCATCGCGCCGGGTTGATGGCCGAAGAAATCCGCCACGAGGCCGAGACGATTCAGTCGATGGGCATGCGCGGCGCGGCGTTCGATCGCTGGAACCACACCCGCGACGAATCGCTGGTGGAATCTGTGCTTGCCAATGATGTGGGCGGCAGTTTTTCGTCGCTGACCAAGACGCTGCGGATGTTCCTGCAATCGGCGATGCTGGGCCTTGGGGCCTATCTTGTGCTTCAGGGCGAGGTCACGGCGGGCGTGATGATTGCGGGGTCGATTCTGTTGGGTCGGGCCTTGGCACCGATTGAACAGCTTGTCGGGCACTGGCCGCAAATCCAGCGCGCGCGCAGGGGTTGGCAGCAACTTGGTGAACTGTTGGGCAAGGCGCCGCCGGATCAACCGCGCACGGCCCTGCCCAAGCCGGCGGCGCGGCTTGAGGCGCATGCGCTGACCGTGGTGCCGCCGGGAGATACCCGGGCCAAGCTGAAAACGGTAAGTTTCAAGGTCGACCCGGGGATAGCGCTGGGCGTGATCGGGCCGTCAGGGTCGGGCAAGACGACGCTGGCGCGCACCCTGACCGGGTTCTGGAAGCCGGCTGGCGGGACTGTGCGGCTGGACGGGGCGGCGCTGGATCAATACGCCCCTGACGTGCTGGGTCAGCATATGGGCTATTTGCCGCAGCGGGTGCAGCTTTTTGACGGCACGATTGCCGAGAATATCGCGCGGATGGTGACGGTGCCGGACAGTGAAAAGGTTGTCGCGGCGGCCAAGATGGCGGCGGCGCATGATCTGATCGTCTCCCTGCCCGAGGGCTATGACACGCGGGTGACCGCCGGGGGCGGGCGGCTTTCGGGCGGGCAGATGCAGCGCGTGGCGCTGGCGCGTGCGCTTTATGACGATCCGGTGATCCTGATCCTGGACGAGCCGAACTCGAACCTCGACAACGAGGGCTCGATGGCGCTGAACAATGCGATCAAGGCAATGAAAGCGGCCGGGAAATCGGTGCTGATCATGGCGCACCGGCCCTCGGCAATTCAGGAATGCGATATGCTGCTGGTACTGGACGACGGCCACCGCACCGCCTTTGGGCCCAAGGAACAGGTGTTGCGCGAAATGGTCACGAACCATCAGGAATTGATGAAATCGTCCGGAATGGGCGGCATGAAATGACCGGAACAGATTTGACGAAGGCCGCCGACACGGATCTGGCCAAGAAGGCCAAGACCGATCTGGCAAAGAAGGCCAGGATGGACTTGGCAAAGGTCACCCCGAGCGGGCCGAAGACGGTCGCCGGGCGCGGCTGGTCGGCGCGACGGCCGGTGATGATCGGTCTGCTGGCGCTGCTCGTGCTGGTCGGTGGGTTTGGCGGTTGGGCGGCGCTGTCCACCATCGCTGGCGCGGTGGTGGTGAGCGGTCGGGTCGAGGTCGAGCAGAACCGGCAGGTGGTGCAGCACCTCGACGGTGGTGAGGTCGCGGAAATCCTCGTGCATGAGGGCGATCTGGTCGCGGAAGGTCAGACACTCATCCGTTTGGACCCGCGGGATCTGGCCTCGCAACTTTTGATTGTCGAGGGTCAGCTGTTTGAGTTGATGGCGCGGCGCGGTCGGCTTGAGGCGGAACGTGACGAGACCAGAGATGTGACGTTCGATCCCGTCTTGTTGGAGGTCGCCGAGGGGCGCCCCGAGGTGGCCGAACTGATCGAGGGGCAGCGACGGCTGTTTCATGCGCGTCGCGACTCCACCGCGCGCGAGATCGACCAACTGGACAAACGGCGCGGCCAGATCACCAACCAGATCGAGGGGATCGAGGCGCAGCAAGACTCGTTGAAGATCCAGCTCGATCTGATCGAAGAGGAATTGGCCAACCAGCAATCTCTGCTGGATCGCGGGTTGGCACAGGCCACCACCGTTTTGAATCTGCGCCGCACCTCTGCCAATCTGGATGGGACGCTGGGCGAACTCAAAGCCTCCAAGGCGCAGGCCGAGGGCCGGATCACCGAGATCGAGATCGAAATCCTCAAACTGGGCACGACCCAGCGTGAGGAGGCGATCACCCGCCTGCGCGACCTGCGCTATCGCGAGCTGGAACTGGCGGAACAACGGCGCTCGCTCAAGGATCGACTGGCGCGGCTGGAGGTCAAGGCGCCGGTCTCTGGTGTGGTTTACGGCATGCGTGTGCATACGCCGCGCTCGGTCATTCGTGCGGCTGATCCGGTCTTGTTCCTTGTGCCGCAAGACCGCCCGCTGGTGATTGCCGTGCAGGTCGATCCCATCCATATCGACGAAATCCATGTCGGCCAGCCGGTGCGTCTGCGGGTGTCTTCGCTGGATCAGCGCCACACGCCGGAACTGACCGGCAAGGTGACCCAGATCTCGGCGGATGCCTTTCAGGACGATGCCAGCGGTCGGTCATTTTATCGCGCCGAGATCATTCTGGACCAGGGCGAGACGGACAAACTGCCCGAGGGCAAGGTGTTGATCCCGGGCATGCCGGTGCAGGCCTATGTGCGCACCGCTGACCGCTCGCCGCTGGCCTATCTTGTGAAGCCGCTGGCGGATTACTTTACCAAGGCGTTCCGCGAAAGTTGATCTGGGATCGCTGTTCGCCCCGACTACGGGCCGCAATAGCATACAGGCCCGAATACAGGCCCGAATACAGGAGAGAGACGATGAGCATACAAGGCAAACTGGACCAGATGGGCGTGAACTTGCCCGCAGCCGCTGCACCGGCGGCGAACTATGTTCCCTATGTGCGGGTGGGGGACATTCTGTACGTTTCAGGCCAGATTTCGATGGATGAAACCGGCAAATTGATCACCGGCAAGCTGGGCGACACGATGGATGTAGAGGCGGGCGCCGCCGCCGCGCAACGCTGCGCGATGGCACTTCTGGCGCAGGTGCGCGCCGCCTGTGGCGGGGATCTGGATCTGCTGGTGCGGGTGATAAAACTGACCGGTTTCGTCAACTCCACCGCTGATTTCACGCAGCAACCGCAGGTGGTGAACGGGGCCTCTGACTTTCTGGTCGAGGCGTTGGGCGATGCCGGGCGGCATTCCCGCTCGGCCGTATCGGCGGCGGCGTTGCCGTTGGGCGTTGCGGTCGAAATCGAAGGGATTTTCCAGCTCCGATGACCGCTTTGTCCGTGCTCCCCGACGCCCTGCTGCGCCTGCCGGTGGCGCATCGGGCCTATCACGATATCACCCAAGGCCGCCCCGAGAACAGCCGTGCCGCGATCAAGGCGGCCATCGCGGCGGGCTATGGGATCGAAATCGACCTGCAGCTGACCGCTGATGGCGCGGCGATGGTGTTTCACGATTATGATCTGTCCCGGTTGACCGGGCAGGCCGGGCCATTGCGCCAGCGCAGCGCCGAGGAGGCCGCGGCGATCCCGCTGCTGCATGGCGACGGCGAGACGATCCCGCGGTTTGAAGAGATCCTCGATCTGGTCGCGGGCCGTGCACCGCTGCTGGTCGAACTGAAAGATCAGGACGGTGCCATGGGGCCAGCTGTCGGCCCGCTGGAAGCCGCCGCCGCGCGGGCGCTGGCGGGCTATGGCGGGCCGGTGGCGGTGATGTCGTTCAACCCGCACAGCATGGCCGAGATGGCGCGTCTGGCCCCCGATTTGGCGCGCGGTCTGACCACCTGCAACTATGATGCCACCGACTGGCCGCTGTCGGGCGAGGCTTGCGACCGGCTGCGCGACATCCCCGATTTCGACCGCGTTGGCGCCAGCTTCATCAGCCATCAGGCGAGCGATCTGTCCCGCCCGCGGGTCCGCGCGCTGCACGGCGATGGCGTGCCGGTGCTGTGCTGGACCATCCGGTCGCCCGAAGCAGAGGCAGAAGCGCGCAAGCTGGCCGACAATATCACCTTCGAAGGGTATCGCGCCGCGATCCCGGGTTGAACCCCGCCCCGGTGACCACAAATAGGGGGGAGGCCGGAGGGACGATGGATCAGGCGCAGATCGAAATTCAGGTTTTGCCGTCGCTGTCGCAGATCACGGCGGCGGACTGGGACGCCTGCGCCTGCCCCGAGGCGGCCACAGGCGGTCGCCCCGATGATCCCTTTACCACGCATCGCTTTCTCAAGGCGCTGGAGGACAGCGGCTCGGTCGGGCGCGGCACTGGCTGGCAGCCACAATATCTGACCGCCTATCTTGACGATATGCTGATCGCGGCGGCCCCGATGTATGCCAAGTCGCACAGTCAGGGCGAGTATATTTTCGATCATAGCTGGGCGCATGCCTATGAGCGCGCTGGCGGGCGCTATTACCCCAAGTTGCAGATCGCGGTGCCCTTTACCCCCGCAACCGGGCGGCGGTTTCTGGTGCGGCCCGGTTACGATGGCATCGGCCAATCGGCGCTGGTGCAAGGCGCGGTGCAATTGGCGGCCGATAACCGCATCTCTTCGCTGCATGTTACCTTCTGTACCGGGGAGGAGGCCGAGGCGAGCGTGGCAATGGGGCTGATGGCGCGCTCTAGCCAGCAGTTTCACTGGCTGAACGACGGGTATGCCGATTTCGATGCCTTTCTGGCCGGGCTGTCCTCGCGCAAGCGAAAGAATATCCGCAAGGAACGCCAGCAGGCCAATGCCTTTGGTGGCACCATCCATGAGCTGACGGGCGATGCCCTGCGTCCCGAGCATTGGGAGGCGTTCTGGCAGTTCTATCAGGATACCGGCGCGCGCAAATGGGGCTCTCCCTATCTGACCCGGGCGTTCTTTGATCTGGCGCAGGAGCGGTTGCGCGACGACATCGTGCTGGTTCTGGCCGAACGCGACGGGCGCTGGATCGCTGGCGCGCTGAACTTCATCGGGCGCGAGACGCTTTTTGGCCGATACTGGGGCGCGTGCGAGCATCACCCGTTTTTGCATTTCGAGCTGTGTTACTATCGCGCCATAGACTACGCCATCGCCCACGGATTGAAGCGGGTTGAGGCCGGGGCGCAGGGCGAGCACAAGCTGGCGCGCGGCTATCTGCCGAGCCAGACCCACAGCTTGCACTGGATCGGCGATCCGGGCTTTGCCGAGGCTGTTGCGGAGTTTCTGCAGGCCGAGCGCACTGCGGTGAGCGAGGAAATCGAAATCCTGACTGAGTACGGCCCGTTCAAAAAGGTCAACGTGGAGGAAAAGGAATGAGCGAAAAACTGTCCGAGGAAACGCGCGGCCCCCTGTTGGACCCCTTGATGCGGAACGGTTGGCATATGGTCGAGGGGCGTGATGCCATCGCCAAGATGTTCGAGTTCGAGAATTTTGTCGATGCCTTCGGCTGGATGACCCGCGCCGCGATCTGGGCCGAGAAATGGAACCACCACCCGGAATGGCGCAATGTTTACAATCGGGTAGAGGTGGTGCTGACAACCCATGACGTCGACGGGTTGAGCGCGCAGGACGCCAAGCTCGCGCGCAAGATGGACGCGCTGGTTTAAGACGGGTTTGGTGCAAGACGGGGCTGCGGTAAGATGGGGCCGGAGCGGGGGCCGTTCCGGCGTTGTTCAGGGCGCAGTCAGAGCGCGGCAAGCAGCCCTTCGCCGGCGGATGTCTCGCACTGGCCGGGGTTTTCCTCGGCGTTGAGCACTGTGACTTCGCCATCTTCGACCAGCATGGCATAGCGGGCCGAGCGCGCCATCAGACCGGCGGGCGGGGCGTCGAAATTCATCCCGATCGCGGTGGTGAATTCGCTTTGGGAGTCGGCCAGCATGCTGATCCCGGCCGCATTCGCCCCCGTCGCCTCGCCCCAGGCTTTCATCACGAAGGGGTCATTTACCGAAATGCAGATGATCTCGTCCACGCCCTTGTCCGCGAAGGCGTCCTTGGTGCGGATGAAACTGGGCAAATGGGCGGAATGACAGGTCGGCGTGAAGGCCCCCGGCACCGCAAAAATGGCGACCTTGCGGCCCTTGGTCTTGTCCGAGATCTTGATCTGTTCGGGGCCGTCGGCACCGATCTGAATCAGCGTTGCCTCTGGCAGGCGGTCGCCGGCTTTGATGCTCATATGTGTCTCTTTCCATTGCGATTGTGTTCCATCCGGTCGTGCATATAGTGTCCTGCCAAAGATTGACCACAGCCAGCGGACAGGAATTTCAGATGGGCCATATCGTCGTGATCGGAGCCGGACAGGCCGGGGCCTCTCTGGTGGCCAAGCTGCGCAAGGATGGCTATGGCGGCGCGATCACCCTGATCGGGGCCGAGCCGGTGCCGCCCTATCAGCGCCCGCCGCTGTCCAAGGCCTATTTGCTGGGCGATATGGCGCTGGAACGGCTTTATCTGCGGCCCGAAAGTTTCTACGCCGAGGCCGATATCACCCTGCGGCTGGGTCAGGAGGTGAGCGCCATCGACACCGCCGCGCAGACGGTGAGCGTCGCGGGCGAGGTGATCGCCTATGACGAACTGGCGCTGACCACCGGGTCTGATCCGCGCCATCTTCCGGCGGCGATCGGCGGCGAACTGGAGGGGGTCTTTACCGTGCGCACGTTGGCCGATGTGGATGCGATGGCCCCGGCCGTGGTCGGGGGGGCACGCGCGCTGATTGTCGGGGGCGGCTATATCGGGCTTGAGGCCGCGGCTGTCTGTGCCAAACGCGGGGTCAAGGTCACGCTGGTCGAGATGGGCGAACGCATCCTGCAACGGGTCGCGGCCCCGGAAACCAGCGATTATTTCCGCGCGCTGCACACCGGCCATGGTGTCGATATCCGCGAGGGCGTCGGGTTGGACCATCTGGTCGGCGACACCGGTCGCGTCACCGGCGCGGTGCTGAGCGATGGGGCCGAGCTGGCGGTCGATTTCGTCGTCGTCGGTGTGGGGATCACGCCGAGCACCACGCTCGCTGAAGGGGCCGGGATTGTGATCGAGAACGGGATCAAGACCGATGCGCTGGGCCGCAGCTCTGCCCCGCATGTCTGGGCGGCGGGGGATTGCGCATCGTTTCCCTACCGGGGCGGGCGGCTGCGGCTGGAAAGCGTGCCCAACGCCATTGATCAGGCCGAATGTGTGGCCGCCAACATGCTGGGCGCCGGGGTGGACTATGTGCCCAAGCCTTGGTTCTGGTCGGATCAATACGATGTGAAATTGCAGATCGCCGGATTGAACACGGGGTTTGACCGCATCGTGACGCGGCAAGGCGAGGGGCAGGTGGCCTCGTTCTGGTATTTCAAGGGCGAGACGCTGTTGGCGGTGGATGCGATGAACGATCCGCGCGCCTTTATGGTCGGCAAGCGGCTGATCGAGGCGGGCAAGACCGCCGACCCGGCACAGGTGGGCGACCCCGGTTTCGACCTCAAGGCACTGATGCGGGCGTGAGGATCATCGCGGGCACATTCCGGGGTCGCACGCTGGCTGCGGTCGGCAAGGGTGACGCGGGCGCGCATCTGCGCCCCACCACGGACCGGGTGCGCGAAAGCCTGTTTTCGGTGCTGACCCATTTCGGGGTGATCCCGGACGCGCGGGTGCTGGACCTGTTTGCGGGCACCGGCGCGCTGGGGCTGGAGGCGCTGTCGCGCGGGGCCGCGCATGTCTCCTTCGTCGAGAGCGGGCGTGTGGCACAGGGGCTGATCGGCAAGAACGTCGAGCTGACCCGCAGCCAGGATGAGACCCGGCTGATCCGGCGCGATGCCACCCGTTTGGGCGCCTGCGATACGCCCGGCTTTGATCTGATCTTCCTCGATCCGCCCTATAGTAAGGGGATGGGGCAAAAGGCGCTGACGGCGGCGCTGGCGGGGGGGTGGTTCGCCCCCGGGGCGCTGGTGGTCTGGGAAGAAAGCGCGCCGATGGAGCCGCCCGAGGGATTCACCTTGTTGGAGCGGCGGAGCTATGGCGAGACCCATGTAACCCTGCTTGAGGTGGGCAGCTAGCCCACCGTCCCGGCGCCCGTCTTGGCCCGTGGTCGGTTTCAATGCGCTGAAAGTTGGGGGGTGATAGCCTCTGTACGCATGCCAAGGCCGGGCAGAAGGCCTGTGTGCGCCCTGAGCATCGAGCGCGTAACGATTTTGTGACGCGACGGCAGGCGCGTCCCCCCTCGTATCCTGCAACAAAGATGTCTATTTCAGCTTTCTGATCAAAAAACGACCGAAAAACAAAAACAAGACGAGCGAGAATAATGACTGGTTTGCGTGTGTCTCTGCTGGGTGCGATTGCCCTTACGACCCTGTTCGCGGGCGCTGTGGCGCTTTATGCCTCTGGTGACGGACAGAACGATTCGTGGCTTTCTGACGCCCCCTATCACGTGCAAAAGGCGATGTCGCTGACGGTTCGCTAAGGGGCGGCAGGTTTTGCGGGTTTTGAAATGCCGATCGTGGCGGTCCTTCCGTGAAACCGGGCTTGAACCTCGATCACGCAAAGCCGCCCACGATGACATTTCATCCCCGAGGCATCAGAAAATAAAATCACCTTTGTCGAGGGTGTCGAGACCGGTGTTCAGCAGCGTCATGGTGTTGCCATCGGCGTCGGTAATGATGACGTCGCCAGCCTTTTCCTCCATATGGTGGTTTTTGAGGTCCACAAAGCCGGTGATGCCCACCGCGTTGCCAAGATCGACCTGATCCTTGCCACCAAACCCGAACACGCGGTCGTTTCCGGCCGAGAAGACAAAGTCGTCGGCCCCAAGGTTTCCCTTCAGGATGTCGTTGCCGTTGCCGCCATCCAGCCGGTCGTTGCCCGCGCCACCAAACAATTTGTCCCGGCCAGCGCCGCCGAGCAATTGGTCGTGACCGTCTTCGCCCAGAAGTATATCGTTGCCGCCACGTCCGATAAGCGTATCGCGCCCGCCGCGCCCCTCCAGCCTGTTGGCGACCGCGCTCCCGATAAGGGTATCGTTCCCGTCGTGTGAGCCTCGGACATCCTCGATTTTCAGCAAGGTGTGGGTGAAGGCCCCGTCCCACCATGTCCCGGTTGCGGTGCCCGTGGTCAGGTTTACTTCGACCGAGCCGACACCCGAACGGTCATAGCGCACCATATCCTGCCCGCCCAGCCCGTTCGCCACGTCGTCGCCTTGACCCAAAATGAACCTGTTGCTGAATTTGTCGCCAACAAGCGTGTCGTTGTGGTAGGTGCCATTCAGTTCGATCTGGCCCCCCTTGTTTTGAACGCTCACGGTTTCGCTGTTGCCCCAACTGTCGTTGGCGATGACGCCGGTCTTCAAATTGACTTCGGCGCCCTGCCCCCCCACAAAAGAAAGCCGCAAGATGGAGTTCGCTGAAAGCGTCAGATCGAAACTGTCGCTGCCATCAAAACCATGCACGTCGGTCCAACTCTTCGGGGCTGTTACGATGTCGAAACTGTCATCGAAATCTGAGCCAGTCACGGAGAAACCACCGGCAACGGATGTCCAGCCTGCCTTCATCGGGACCGCGACGTCCACGATCGTATCCGTTCCCGCGCCCCCCTTTGTCACCGTGCCGGTGTTGGTTTTTCCGTTGATCGAGATGTCGACACCGCGATCAAAGGTCCGGTAGGTAATCTCCTGAAACCCCATGCCGGAATCGGTCAGGATAATGGTGTCGTTGCCTTTCGATCCCCACGTCATGTCACCAGACAGATTGCTGCCTGGGTTGAGCACATCATTCCCCGCGCCCCCATCCAAGTAATCGTTGCCCGTGCCGCCGAACAGGACATCGTTGCCCTTGTGCCCAAACAGGGTATCGTTTCCGCCGAGGCCGAAGATATGATCCCTGCCTGCTGTGCCGTCCAGGTAATCTCCGGGGATGTAGGGGGTCCAGGTGTCCATCCCGAAGGATGTGCTCACGTAGTTTTCCGTATTGTCGCCCATCACCAGATTGTTGACCGTCTTGCCGTCAAGCCGGATCGTATCGAGTGAAATGGTGTCGGAGGTCCCGAGGTCGCCGACGGTCGTCAGCACGACCTTGTTGTCGGGGTCGGTGATCTTCACGACGTCAATGGAATACCCCGTGGGCCTGCTGATATCGATATCCGCACCGCTGTCCAGCGCTGCGGAAAGGTCTGTCAGCAGGGCAAAGGCATCTCCGACCATGGTCGGGAAACTGCCCTCAAGGACGAGCGAATAGCCCATCTGGGACAACGATATTTCGGTTGCCGAAACAGCGAGTTCAAGAACGGTCGTACCGTTGAGGATGACAGAAAAACCGCCGGAGGCGAGCGTGTTCATTTGGGCGATGACATTGGCCTGCTGCGCGGGTGTGAGGCTTGAGTAGCCCGCGACCTGGTCGGCGACCTGTCCGATGGCGAAGATGTCCTGCAGACTGCTGGGCAGGGTGCCCGGTATCTCGATCCGAAGATTTCCGGACGTGACGGTATAGCCATCGTCGGCGAAATCGAATGTCAGGAACGTCTTGTTCTTGAGCGTGTCATCGCCGTCCCAGAGCGCGGACTTGGACCCGGATATCTTGATCTGCGTGAAATCCCCGGTTGCAACCCCGGACCTGATCGCGTCGTCAAGCGCTGCCAAACTGCTGACAGGGCCGATTCCCGTGCCGAGGATCTGCGCCTCTAGCGAAAGACCGGATAGCCAGGGATCTTCAGCCGCGAGGACGATCTTGCTGGAGGACAGGGTGGTTACCGACCAATTTCCAGATTCGGAGAAGACCCCAAACGCCTCCAGGTAGCTGGCATTGTTCACGTCGTTGAGGGCCGTGAAGTCGGTCAGTCGACCGGTGTCAAAAAAATTCGCAAAGCCGGCGCGCGCTCTGATGTCAACCATTTCAATCTCTTCCCAGTGCCAAGTATTTGGGAGAGGATAGCCAAAAACCCGTTTGTTGAAAGTTTTATCTCATCATACAATTTTGACATGAAATTTTTTTTGCTTCTTTTGGGGGCTTTTTCTTTTGTCTCAGGGTGTTCCCTGCAGCATCATCCGGCCCGGATCGACTATGCCGTTTCGGTGCTGGAAGACGACATGCATATCATCCCGCCCTCTCTCGACACTGCGGGCTCTCGGTTTTTGGCGGGGTCAAGCGGTGGAGGTGCCAGATCTGTTCCTGCCAGTGCTGCTCCTGCCAGTGCCGCATCGCCCCCCGGGTTCCTGAATATCGACAAGGACACACTCAGTTCAGCAAGCGGCGTGGCCTATCAGCGGACGAAAAGCAGGAAGCTTCAGGCCAGTGTCAGTCTGGAGAAATCGGTTTCTCGCCGTTTCTCGGTCCTTGGGCGGGGGTCCGTTTTTGCGGGGAAAAGCAGGTATTTTCTGCCAAAGGGGGTCGGTATTCTGGTTGATCCGATGACGATCTCTTTCAACACGACAGGCGTCGAGATCGAGGCCGGCGTTTCCTATCATGCGGGACGAAGGGTGGAATCCGTCATCGAAGTGGGCGGAGGTCGGACCTTTACCGATACGCGCACCACCTTGTCGTCGGCCTTGATCCGCTTGTCGTCGAAAAGCAGCGACCAAAGCGATTATGTCTATACCGCGATCCAGGTCGGGTTAGCGGTGGGACAGTCGCGGGACACGCACCTGGGTCTGCGGACGATCGCGAAATACTATCCCGATCTGGGCGGGTCGGTTCAGATCGGTCTGGTCTACGCGTTCTGAACGCGGCCCCGCGCCAGTGGATCAGCCGTAGGTCGGGTGAAATGTTCCGGCCGGCGACAGGGTGAAGATCTCGACACCATCCGCCGTCACGCCCACCGAATGCTCGAACTGCGCCGAAAGCGACTTGTCGCGGGTGACCGCTGTCCACTCATCGGCCAGCGTCTTGGTCTCGGGGCGGCCAAGGTTGACCATCGGTTCGATGGTAAAGAACATGCCTTCCTCCAACACCGCGCCGGTGCCGGGGCGACCATAGTGCAGCACGTTGGGTTGGCTATGGAACACCCGGCCAAGCCCGTGGCCGCAGAAATCGCGCACAACGCTCATCCGCTGGCTTTCGACATAGACCTGGATCGCGTGACCGATATCGCCGAAGGTATTGCCGGGCTTGACGGTTTCGATGCCCTTCATCAGCGAGTCATGGGTGACCTGGATCAGCCGCTCGGATTTGCGGCTAAGCTTGCCGGCCACATACATCCGGCTGGTATCGCCGAACCAGCCATCGACGATCACGGTCACGTCGATGTTCAGGATATCGCCGTCCTTCAGCTTTTTGTCGCCGGGGATGCCGTGGCAGACCACGTGATTGACGCTGATACAGCTCGCGTGCTTGTACCCTTTGTAGCCGATCGTGGCCGAGGTTGCGCCAGCCGCGTTCACCTTGTCTTCGATGATGCGGTCGATTGCCCCGGTGGTCTGGCCGGGAAACACGTGCTCGGCCATTTCGTCCAGAATTTGCGCGGCCAGATGCCCGGCCTTGTGCATGCCAGCGAAATCACTCTGATCGTGTATTTGAATGCCGTCTTTGGTCAGGCGGCCCCGAAGTTCGTTATTCAATTGAGGCTCCATTCTTTTGCCGTTGCGCCGTATTTAATGCGTTTGCAGCAAAGTTGCCAGAGGTGGCCGTTTTGCGCGCTATAGCAGGGTGTTCACGGTGATTTCCTCGGGGCTGATCCGGGTGGTATAGACCAGTTTCTCGACCCCGGCCGCGCGGGCCCGCTCAAACGCCGAGTCATAGACAGGGTCGATGTCGCGGGCCAGATCGAACCGGGTGCAATCCGTGCGCTGCACCAGATACAGCATTACCGCCCGGTGGCCGGCCCGCACCATGTCGGACAATTCCTCCAGATGTTTGGTGCCGCGCAGGGTTTTGCTGTCGGGAAATTCGACCAGCCCCGGCACCCGCGAAAGCGTCACCGATTTCACCTCGACATAGGCGTCGGGCAGGCCCGGCTCGCTGAGCAGGAAATCGATGCGGCTCGATTGTCCATATTTCACCTCGGGTCGTACAGTTCCGTAGGCGGCCAGCGGCGCGATCTGGCGCGCCTCAAGCGCGGCGCGCAGCGCGCGGTTGGGCACCGAGGTGTCGACCCCGGTAAAGTGGCCATTCTCATGATCGACCAGCCGCCAGCCGAATTTCAGTTTCTTCTTCGGGTCGTCGTTCGGCTCTAGCCAGATTTTCATGCCGGGCTCGGCCAGACCCAACATCGAGCCGGGATTGGCGCAATGGGCTGTCACCTCGCGTCCGTCGGCAAGGGTGCAATCGGCCAGGAACCGCTTGTAGCGGCGGATCAGCCGGGCCGGGACAAGAGGGGTTTGAAAGCGCATGAAACCCGGCCTATACCTGCCGACGCGGCCCTTCAAGACCGCGAAACGAGGGAAGGGGCACCATGGCTAATCCAACTGCCGCAATGCTTGTGATCGGGGATGAAATCCTGTCCGGGCGTACGCGCGACTCTAACATGTATTTCCTTGCTGGCGAACTCACCAAACATGGGATCGACCTGAAAGAGGTGCGCGTGGTCAACGACGACGCGCCGGCGATCATTAATGCCGTGCAGGCGCTGTCGGCGCGCTTTGACCACGTCTTTACCAGCGGCGGGATCGGCCCCACCCATGACGACATCACCGCCGATTGCATCGCAGCGGCCTTTGACGCGCATATTGACGTGCGCGCCGATGCCCGCGCGCTGCTTGAGGCGCATTACAAGGCCACGGGGCTGGAGCTGAATACGGCGCGGCTGCGTATGGCGCGCATCCCGGACGGGGCGGTGTTGATCGACAACCCGGTGTCTACCGCGCCCGGATTCACGATCGAAAACGTGCATGTCATGGCCGGTGTTCCGGCGGTGTTCGAAGCGATGGTGGCGGGCCTGCTGCCGACGCTGATCGGCGGTGCGCCGCTCATGTCGCAAAGCGTGCGGGTGATGCGCGGCGAGGGCGAGATTGCCGGAACGCTGGGCGCGCTGGCGGCAGAGTTCTCGGACCTGTCGATCGGCTGTTACCCGTTCCATACAGACGGGGTGTACGGCGCCAATATCGTCGTGCGCGGCAGCGATGGCGCAAGGGTGAATGCCGCTGTGACCCGTCTTTCGCAGGAGCTGGATGTATGAGCGTTGAAACCGCCCCCTGGCTGTTCGATGTGATCGACGGCACATGGCCGGCTGCCAGTTATCACGAACAGGGGCCTTGGCTTTTGCGCACGGGGCAGGGCGGCGGCAGTCGGGTGTCGGCAGCCTCGGCCGAGCGGCCGGTGGACGACAACGAGATCACGGCAGCGGAAGAGGCGATGCGCGCAATGGATCAGCGCCCGCTTTTCATGATCCGCCCGGGGGATGACGCCCTTGATGCGCAGCTGCAGGCGCGCGGCTATGCGATCAAGGATCCGGTGACGGCCTATGCCTGTCCGGTGGCGCAACTCACCGATGTCGCGATGCCACGGGTAACCGTGCTGGAGGTCTGGGAGCCGCTGGCAATCATGCGCGAGATCTGGGCCGAGGCCGGGATCGGACCGGCGCGTCTGGCGGTGATGGCCCGCGCCGAGGGGCCCCGGACCGGGCTTTTGGCGCGCTTCAATGACAAGCCGGGCGGCGCCGCTTTTGTCGCCATCCACACCGGCGTGGCGATGGTGCACGCGCTGGAGATCCTGCCGCATCAGCGCCAGCAGGGGCTCGGCAAATGGATGATGCGCGGCGCGGCCCATTGGGCGGCAAAACAGGGGGCCGATACGCTCGCCGTGGTTTGCACGCGGGAAAATGACGCGGCGAATGCCTTGTATTCCGGTCTTGGGATGTCCGTAGTGGGCCAGTATCACTACCGCATCTTGCAAGGGGAGGAGACCCGCACATGACCGACAGCAGACCACCTACCGCACTTGACCTACCGATGGTCGACCCGCTGCCCGAGGACACCCAGAAATATTTCGATATCTGCACCGAAAAGCTGGGGCTGATCCCCAACGTGCTCAAGGCCAACGCGTTCGACATCGACAAGCTGAATGCCTTTAGCGGCATCTATAACGACCTGATGCTGGCCAAGAGCGGGCTGAGCAAGCTGGAACGCGAGATGATCGCGGTCGTGGTGTCCTCGATCAACCGCTGTTTCTATTGCATCGTGGCCCATGGGGCGGCGGTGCGGCAGTTGTCGGGCGATCCGATGCTGGGAGAGATGCTGGCGATCAACTACCGGGTTGCGGATCTGGACCCGCGCCAGCGCGCGATGCTGGATTTCGCGGCCAAGATGACAACCGAAAGCTACACCATCGAGGAAGATGACCGTCAGGTATTGCGCGATGTGGGCTGTTCCGACCGCGATATCTGGGACATCGCCAACGTCGCCGGGTTCTTCAACATGACCAACCGTGTGGCCAGCGCCACCGCCATGTGGCCCAACGACGGATATCACAAGCAATCCAGATGATACGGGCCGTCGCCCTCTGCACCCTTCTCACCGCCTGTCCGGCGGTGGCGTTGGAGCTCCCGCAGGGGGCGCGGCTTCTGTCCGAGCGGGTCTCGCCGTTCGACAGCTATGCTCTGCCGCGTGCGGCGTTTGTGGGCGATGGAGTGCCCGCGCAGATATTCGAGGGCCAGGTCGAGCGCCGCACATGGCGCATGGAAGGTGGGCCGTTCGCACCGCTGCAGCTGTTGGCGCCGCTGCGCGATCAGCTTGCGGCGCGCGGCTATGAGATCCTGTTTGAATGCCGGGCGCAGGGCTGTGGCGGATTCGATTTCCGCTTCGGGACCGAAATTGCCCCGGCTCCGCATATGCATGTGGATATTGGCAATTTTCGCTTTCTTTCGGCCATCCGCAAGGGTGACGAGGCGTTGAGCCTGCTGGTCAGCAGCACCGGCAGAAGCTCCTATATTCAGGAGATTCATGTCGTGCCCGTCGCGCCTGCGGCGGAGGGTGCGGTGCAAGACGCGCTGCAACCGCCGGTCGCAGGACTGGTGCCGGATGAGGCGTTGCCGGGGGCGAGCGCATTGGGCAACGCCGTGAGTGACGCGCTTTTGTCGCGCGGTCATATTCTTCTTGGGGATCTGGATTTCGGCACCGGTGCCAATGCGCTGGGGCCGCCGGGCAGCTATGACACGCTGGCCGGAATTGCCGCCTTTCTGGCCGCCAACCCGAGCTACCGGATCGTTCTGGTTGGTCATACCGACAGCGTCGGCGGGCTGGCGGCGAATATCACGCTGTCGAAACGGCGGGCCGAAACCGTGCGGGACCGCCTTGTCAGCGCATATGCGGTGGCGCCGGACCGGGTTGAGGCCGAGGGGGTGGGATATCTGGGGCCGATCGCCTCGAATCTTACAGCTGAGGGGCGCGAAAAGAACCGCCGGGTCGAGGCGATGGTGCTGCCGTTGAAGTGACATGAAAAAAGCCCCCGTGCGGAGCACGGGGGCAGGCAAGTTGCCAAGGGAAGCAACATGAAACTTGTTACCACTCGGTCGGGCCCTTGTCGGCAAAGGCATGAACCAGAAAGTCGATGAAGGCGCGAACCTTGGGCTGGGTAAAACGACCCGGCGGATAGACCGCGTAAACGCCCAGCATCTCGACCGGGAGGGTGGGCATCGCATCCTCGACCAGCCCTTCCTCCATCGCTTGCGCATAGAGATAGCTGGGCAGATAGGCGATCCCAAGGCCCGAGATCGCGGCGTTGAGCAGCGATTGCCCGTCATTGACGCTGAGCCAGCCGGCGGTGCGCACCTGCCGCTTTTCGCCCGAGGGCGCGGTCAGCTTCCAGACATTACCGCTCGACTGGCTGGAATAATGCAGCAGCTTGTGCGTGTTGAGATCGTCGATCTTCTGCGGGCGGCCGAATTTCTGGATATATCCCGGGCTGGCGACCAGTCGTTTGGTGGTCTCGGTCAGCTTGCGGGCGCGCAGCGAGCTATCCTCCAACTCGCCAATGCGGATCGCGAGGTCAAAGCCTTCGCTGATCAGTTCCACATAGCGGTTGTTCAGCACCATATTGACGGTGATGTCGGGGAAATCGGACAGAAATTCGGACAGGATCGGAGACAAAAGATTGACGCCGAAATCGGTGGCCACGCTGATCCGCAGCAGCCCCGATGGCGCCGATTGCATCGAGGTGACAAGCGCGTCGGCTTCGCCGGCGTCATTCAGCACCCGGCGGGCACGGTCGTAATAGGCCAAGCCGATCTCGGTCGGGCTGACGCGGCGCGTGGTGCGGTTCAACAGCCGTGCGCCCAGCCGCGCCTCGAGGCTGGAGACATGTTTGGACACCGCCGATTTGGAGATACCCATCTTCTTGGCCGCATCGGTGAACCCTCCTTGGTCCACCACATTGGCAAAGGCTTCCATTTCGGTCAGTCGGTCCATGCCATCATCCTCGGTTCCCAGGTCTCGCTGTCCTCGTTATCCCGCTCAATCTGGGCAAGAAGGGGGCAACGATGGGATAATATCGCGGTATTGGCCGGGATCGTTCGGGTCTGGGAAACGGCGGGCGGCTGGGCAGGGGGCGGAATCGGGGGCTCTGCCCCCGTCGCGGCGAGCCGCGACTCCCCCGGAGTATTTGCAGCCAGAAAAAGGGGGGGCTGACGGCGCGCTGCGTCTTGGGCGCCCCCTTTCCCCTTGCGGTGGGGAGAGGGGGGCGCGGGCGGCTAGAGCGTCGCGGCTAGTCGCGTGCCCTGGTTGATCGCCCGTTTGGCGTCAAGTTCCGCGGCCACGTCGGCGCCGCCGATCACATGGGCTGTGATGCCGAGGTTCGCCAGCGCATCGACAAGGCTACGTTCGGAGTCCTGACCGGTGCACAAAACGATGGTATCGGCCGCGATCAAGGTCGGGTTTTCCCGCGCCTCGCCGAAACTGACGTGCAGGCCATCTTCGTCGATACGTTCGTAATTCACGCCGCCGACGAAGGCGACATCCTTCATTTTTAATGTGGCGCGGTGGATCCAGCCGGTGGTCTTGCCCAGCCGCTTGCCGTGTTTCTCAGCCTTGCGCTGAAACAGGGTCACCTGCCGCGCGGGCGCATGTGGGTGTGGCCCGCCGGGCACCAGCCCGCCGCGCTGCTTTGCCGGGTCGGTGACGCCCCATTCCTCCATCCACAGGGGGAGGTTCTCGGTCGGGCTGTCGCCGTCCTCGACCAGAAATTCACTGACGTCGAACCCGATGCCGCCGGCCCCCAGAACCGCCACGCGCGGTCCCACCGGGGCCTTGCCCGCCAGCACGTCAATATAGCTGAGCACGTTCGCGCCGTCTTGCCCTGGGATTTGGGGATCGCGCGGGATGACCCCGGTGGCGAGGATGACATCGTCGAACCCGGTCAGATCCTTTGCCGTCACGGCCTGGCCCAGCTGCACCGTGATATCGGCCTGATCTACCATGGTGCGATACCAGTCCACCAGACCGCGAAACTCTTCCTTGCCGGGAACTTGCTTGGCCATGTTGAGCTGACCGCCGATCTCACCGGCCTTGTCGAACAGCGTGACCTTGTGGCCCCGCTCCGCTGCGGTCAGTGCCGCCGACAGCCCCGCCGGCCCGGCGCCGACAACGGCGATGGATTTCGCTTTGGGCGTCTGTTCGATTGTCAGCTCAGTCTCATGGCAGGCGCGCGGATTGACCAGGCAGGAGGTCAGCTTGCCGCCAAAGGTATGGTCCAGACAGGCCTGATTGCAGGCGATACAGGGGGCGATGGTCGCGGCCCGCCCGGCCTGCGCCTTGGCGACGAAATGCGGATCCGCCAGCATCGGGCGCGCCATCGACACCATGTCGGCGCAGCCCTCGGCCAGCACCTGTTCGGCCACCTCGGCGGTGTTGATCCGGTTCGAGGTGATCAGCGGGATGCCGACCTTGCCCATCAGCTTTTTCGTCACCCAGGCAAAGGCGCGGCGCGGCACGGAGGTGGCGATGGTCGGCACCCGGGCCTCGTGCCAGCCGATGCCGGTGTTGAGGATTGTGGCGCCGGCCTTTTCGATCTCCTGCGCCAGTTGCACCACCTCGTCATGGGTGGAGCCATCGGGCACCAGATCGATCATCGACAGCCGGTAGATGAGGATGAAATTTGGCCCCACCGCCGCGCGGGTGCGACGCACCACCTCGATGGGGAGTCTCATGCGGTTTTCATAACTGCCGCCCCAGCGATCTGTGCGCTTGTTGGTGTGGGTCACGAGGAACTGGTTGAGGAAATACCCCTCGGAGCCCATGATCTCGACCCCGTCATAGCCGGCCTGCTGCGCCAGCACGGCGGCGTTGACGATGTCGGCGATCTGCTTTTCGATCCCCTCTTCGTCCAGCTCGTTGGGGGGGAAGGGCGAGATGGGGGATTTCACCGGGCTGGGTGCAACGCATTTGGGGCCATAGGAATAGCGCCCCGCATGCAGGATCTGCATGGCGATCTTGCCGCCGGCCTGATGTACGCGGTCCGTTACCACGGAATGGTTCGCCACGTCCTTTTCGGTGGTCATCATCGCGGCGCCGGGTAGGACCGAGCCTTCCAGATTCGGGCCGATCCCGCCGGTCACCATCAGCGCGACTCCGCCGCGCGCGCGTTCGGAATAGAACTCGGCAACCCGGTTCCAGTCGCCGGTTTCCTCCAGCCCCGTATGCATGGAGCCCATCAACACGCGGTTCTTCAATGTGGTGAAGCCCAGATCCAGCGGCGCCAGAAGATTTGGGTAGTCGGTCATGATCGCCCTCCCTCAATTTGCGCGCAGGATTGCCTTATTGCGCTGCTCTGTCACCCCGCAACCCTGCGTCACCCGCTTGCACCGCGCGGTGCAGGCGCTAGACAGGAGGGGCAATTGAGGAGCCGTCAAAAATGACCCCGGAAGAAATCGCCAAGCTGCCCTATCGCCCTTGTGTCGGCGTCATGCTGATGAATGCCGCTGGACATATCTTTGTCGGCCAGCGCAAGGACCGATTCGAAGAGGCTTGGCAGATGCCCCAGGGTGGGGTGGAAAAGGGCGAGGCGCCGCGCACCGCCGCCCTGCGCGAGCTGTGGGAGGAGACCGGGGTGACGGCCGATCTGGTCGAGATCGTCGCCGAAAGCGCGCAGTGGTTGCCCTATGACCTGCCGCACGATCTGGTGCCGCAGATCTGGAAGGGCCGCTATCGTGGGCAGGAGCAGAAATGGTTTCTGATGCGCTTCCATGGGGACGACGAACAGGTGAACATCGCGACCGAACACCCCGAGTTCAGCACCTGGTGCTGGCAGGACCCGGCGCATCTGGTGGAGCGAATCGTGCCCTTCAAGCGTGTGGTCTATGAAAAAGTGGTCGAAGAATTCGCGCCCTATCTGGGCTGAGCGCGCGTTTCTCCGGCGTCCGGTGGACTTAGGGGGATGGCGCCGGCGCTGCCGGCGCGATGCCTCCGGCGGGAGTATTTTTGCCAAGAAGAAGCCGGGGCGGGATCATGATCGCGGGGGGCTCAGCCTTCGAAGATCGGGATATGGGGCCCGGCCGCGCGTGGAAGATTGCCGCTCAGGCGTGGGTCGGGGGCGATTTCGATCTGTTGGCGCAGCGGTGTGAATCCGCTGCGACGGTAGAAAGCGAGCGCTCCGGGATGGTCGAGCGTACAGGTATGCAGGTGGAACCGTGCAATCGGGTGCGCCCAGGCCTTTTCGATGGCGGCGTTCATCATGAACCGACCGGCGCCAGAGCCGATCAGCACCGGGGTGACGCCGAAAAAGGCCAGCTCACAAGCGCCCTTGTCGCGAAAATCCAGCTCCAGCAGCCCTTCGGCGTGGCCCTGTTTTTCGAGCGCGTAGAGTTCGACTTTGGGATCGCAGAGGATCTTGGAAAGCGCCGCGTCGTCCAGTCCGAGACGCGAGAACCAGAGCCAGTCCTGACCGCCGACCCGGGTGAACAGGTCGCGGTACCAGTCGGGCGCGGGGGCGTGGATACGGCGCAGGCTGACGCCCTCGGGCGCCGGCACCGGGCGCGGCGCGGCGGCGGTGCGCATCTCCAGATGCGTCACCACCGAGGCCACCATGCCCGGTGGGACGTCGTAGTCCCCCGGCGTCAGCACCATCAAAGCAGCCCGGCGTCGCGCAGAAGCTCGGCCACGTTGGTTTCGGGACGCGGGCCGATATGGCTGATCACCTCGCGGGCGCAGACATTGCCGATGCGGGCGCAGGTTTCCAGATCGCGGTCCGTGGCCATGCCATAGAGGAACCCGGCGGCGAACTGGTCGCCGGCGCCGGTGGCGTCGATGGGTGTGATCCTTTGCACCGGCACGTCGATGCGCGAGGTGCCCTCCATCACGGTGACGCCGTCGCCCGAGCGGGTGCAGACCACCAGCGGGCAGAGCGCGGCGGTCATCACCAGCGCATCGTCCAGGTGATCGGTCTGGAACAGCGACTGGATCTCGGCTTCGTTGCCGATCACGAAATCCATCTGGTGTTCGATCAGCGACAGGAAATCGTCGCGGTGCCGGTCGACGCAGAACGGGTCGGAAATGGCGATGCCGATCTTGCCGCCGCCCTTGTGGCAGTCACGCGCGGCCTCGAGAAAGGCCTCTTTGCCCTTGTCCTTGTCGAACAGATAGCCCTCAAGGAACATCAGCTCGGCCTTGCCTGCGACCTCGCTGGGCACGTCGTCAGAGCTGAGCTCCGAGGAGATCCCCAGATAGGTGTTCATCGAGCGTTCGCCGTCGGGCGAGACAAAGATCATCGAGCGCGAGGTCGGCAGTTCGCCCCCTGCTGCGGGCGGGTTGACGAAATCGACCCCGTCCTCGTTCATCGCATTGGCGTAAAAGTGGCCCAGCTCATCATCGCGCACCCGGCCGATAAAGGCGGTGTTCAGCCCCAGCGCGCCAGCGCCCGCAATGGTGTTGGCGACCGAGCCGCCCGGTGTCTGAACCCGGTTGGTCATCGCGCCATAAAGCAGCTCGGCGCGGTCCTGTTCGACCAGCTGCATGATGCCCTTTTCAATTCCGTTTCCGGTCAGGAAGGCATCTTCGGTCTGGCTGATGACATCGACGATCGCGTTACCGATCCCGACGAGTTGATAGGTAGTCATAGATTTTTGTCCTCGAATTGGCACAGGTCGCGGATGAGGCAGGTGCCGCACAGCGGTTTGCGCGCCTTGCAGTGATAGCGGCCATGTAGAATCAGCCAGTGATGCGCGTGCTGCTGAAAATCCACCGGCACGTTGTCTTCGATGGCGCGTTCGACCGCGTCCACGGTTTTGCCCGGGCAGAGGCCAGTGCGGTTGCCGACGCGGAAAATATGGGTATCCACAGCCTGAGCGGGATAGTGCCACCACATGTTCAGCACCACATTGGCGGTTTTGCGTCCCACCCCCGGTAGCGATTGCAGCGCGGCGCGGGAATTGGGCACCACGCCGTCATAATCCTCGACCAGAATGCGGCTGAGTTTGATCACGTTCTTGGCCTTGTTGCGGAACAGGCCGATGGTCTTGATATGCTCGATCAGACGCTCTTCGCCGAGATCGAGCATCTTTTGCGGTGTGTCGGCGATTGGGAACAGATCCCGCGTGGCCTTGTTGACGCCCGCGTCGGTCGCCTGCGCGCTGAGCGCCACGGCAACCACGAGGGTATAGGCGTTGACATGGTCCAGTTCGCCCCGGGGTTCGGGTTCGCGGGCCTGAAACCGGGTAAAGATCTCGCGGATCGTATGGTAATCGAGCTGTTTTGCCATCCGGGTCTTAATGCCGTGCGCGGCGGCGTGGCGCAACGTGAAAGCGCAGGAAACGGGTCGCATCGGTGCATCGCTGCCCCTAGGTTGGGCGGATCGGAATGGAGTGTTGGCGATGGGTGAGGGCGACAACGAACAGGGCTATCATTTCAACGTGATGCGTCGGGCGATCGCGGTGATTGATGAGCACCAGCAAGACGGCGGCGAGACGCTGTCGCTGGAGGCGCTGGCGGCGGCGATGGAGATGAGCCCGGCGCATTTCCAGCGGCTGTTCTCGCGCTGGGTCGGGGTGTCGCCGAAACGCTATCAACAGTACCTGCGGCTGGGCCATGCCAAGGCGCTGCTGCGCGATCGGTTCACCACGCTGGACACCGCCCATGCGGTTGGGATGTCGGGCAGCGGCCGGCTGCACGATCTGTTCCTGCGGTGGGAGGCGATGAGCCCCGGCGAGTATGCGCGCCACGGGGCTGGGCTGGTGATCATGTGGGGGTGGTTCGACAGTCCGTTTGGTCCGGCGCTGGCGATGGGCACGGACAAGGGGCTGTGCGGTCTTGCCTTTTCGGCCGAGACCGGACCCGAGGCCGCGATGGCGGACCTGCGCGGGCGCTGGCCCGAAGCGGAGTTCGTCGAAGACCCCGCGGCCTTGGCGCCATTGGTCACGGCGGTCTTTGAGCAGCGAGGCGAGACCGCGTTGCACATGATCGGCTCGCCGCTTCAGATCAAGGTTTGGGAGGCGCTGTTGCGCATCCCCTCCGGTCAGGTTTCGACCTATTCCGAGATTGCCCAGTCGATCGGCCTGCCCCGCGCGGTGCGGGCGGTGGGCACGGCCGTGGGGCGCAATCCGGTGAGCTGGCTGATCCCCTGCCACCGTGCGCTGCGCAAATCCGGGGGGCTGGGCGGCTATCACTGGGGGGTGCCGGTCAAGCGCGCCATGTTGGCCTATGAGGCGGCCCGGGCCGAGGAGGGATCTGAGCGGCGGGAGGGGGCGGTCGCCGGTTCCTGACCGCTGCACAGGCCGGAGGTCGGGTGGCAAACGGCCCTGACCGGCCCCTTGCCGAAAAGGTGACGCCGCTGTGCGGGAGGTGGTGTGGGCGGGCGGTTTGTCTGCACCTTTATGGGCTTCAAGGTGGATGGAAATGCGCGGCAATCCGCCGAGCCGGAGGGCGCAGTGCTTGAGTGACGGCACCGCGCCTCTGATATAGTATGGCAGGATATTCAACCGCGTGGGTCCAAACCCCGAAGCGCGCAAAATGAGAGCAAGAGGCAACTTGATGAAGCTTGTGAAACTCACGACCGTTACCGCGATCAGTACCGTCTTTCTGCTGGCCGCCTGTACCGATCCGGCCCGGGTCGATTCCGGTGATCCGTATCAGAAGACCAAACAGGGCGCGCTGATCGGCGGGCTGCTCGGGGCCGGGATCGGCGCCGTATCAGGGTCGCCGCACAAGACCACCGCAGTGCTGGGCGGCGCGACGCTGGGGGCAATTGTCGGCGCCGGGATCGGCGAAAGCCTTGACCGGCAGGAGGCCGAGCTGCGCAACGCGCTGTCCAGCGACGGCATTACCATCACCAATACCGGCGACCGGCTGATCGTGTCGCTGCCCAATGATATCACCTTTGCCACCGACAGCTTCGCGGTGCGTCCGGGTCTGCGGGCCGACGTCAACCGGGTGGCGGCGCATCTGCAACGCTATCCCGACATGACCGTACAGGTGATCGGCCATACCGATAGCGATGGCGATGCCGCCTATAATATCGGCCTGTCAAAGCGCCGGGCCAATGCTGTGGCCGATATCCTTCAGGCTGGCGGCGTGTCCTATACCCGGCTTGCCATCGTCGGTCGTGGCGAAGAGGTGCCTGTCGCCTCGAACCTCACCGAAGAGGGCAAGGCGCGCAACCGCCGGGTGGAAATCGTGATGATTCCCACCAAGTAAAGGGCTGGGTGGCCCACCGGCGCGATCTGTCCTATGTCAGGGAAAAATCGTGACCGGAGGCCGCCCCCTATGTCCAATATCACCCTTCTGGGCCTGTCCGGCGCGTTGCGCCGGGCATCCGCCAACCGCCAGCTGATCCGAGAGGCGGCGCGCCTGTTCGGCACGGCGGATTTGACCGAAGCCGATCTGAACCTGCCGCTGTATGACGGCGACCTCGAAGAGGGCGAAGGCATCCCCGAGGCGGTGCAGCATCTGGCGGCGCAGATTGCGCAGGCCGATGCGGTGGTGATTTCAACCCCGGAATACAACAAGGGGCCGTCCGGCGTGCTCAAGAACGCGCTGGACTGGGTCAGTCGCACCAGCGGCACGCCTTGGGCGGACAAGCCCGTTGCGGTGATGTCGGCGGCGGCGGGCCGCGCCGGGGGCGAGCGGGCGCAGATGGTGCTGCGCAGCTTTCTGGTTCCGTTCCAGTCGCGCCTGCTGTCGGGACCAGAGCTGCATCTGGCCGATTGCCGCAATCAGTTCGACGCGGAGGGCCGGTTGATCAGCGCTCCCTACACCAAGACGCTGCAGGTGCTGATGGACAAGCTGCGCGTCGAGGTCACGCGCTAACGCCGATCCAGACCAAGCCCCCTCTCGCAACGGCTTTCCTTGGGGGCCGGGGAGGGGGGAAGCCTGTGCTTGGGTTACAGCGAGACCTCGGGGCGGAAATCGCCGGGGATCGTATCGCGCTCCTCCAGCATAAGGTCGGCCATCACCTCGGCCACCTTGGGGGCCATGCCAAAGCCGATCTTGAAGCCGCCATTGGCGATGAACTGGCCCGGGTGCAGCGGGTGTGCGCCCAGCATTGGCGCGCGCGATTTGGCGCGGGGGCGCAGCCCGGCCCAGCGTTCGATCACCGTGGCCCCGTGCAGCACCGGCATGGCGGCCAGGGCGCGTTCGATCACCGTCTCAAGCTGGGCGTCGGTGGCTGTCGGGTCGTCGAATTCTCGTTCACTGGTCGAGCCGATGGCAAGGGTCCCGTCGGCATGGGGCACGATATGCACCGCATCGGCAAAGATCTGCGGCGCGTCGACCCCGGCATCAAACCGAAACAGCGCCGCCTGTCCCTTGATCGCCCCGCCCACGGTCTTGCCGAAATGGGCGTTCAACTCGGCCAGACCGGTCGCGCCGGTGGCATGGATTACCTGGCCGCGATCGGCCCCCTCGGTGAGGATATCCACCCCCAATGTGCGCAGCGCGGCGGCCAAGGCGGCACAGGCGCGGCGCGGATGCATCCGCGCGCTGAGTGTGTCGTGGATCAGATAGCCCGTGGCGCTGGGCGGAGCCCATGGGGCCAGTTCGGCTTCGGGGCGCACCTGCCAGCGTGCCTTGCCTTGCCACAGCTCTGCCGCGGTGGTCTCGCGGGCGCGGGCCAGCCCCAGCACGCGGTCATCGGCGATCGGTTGCAACCGCCCGGTGCGCCCATAGCCGGACGAGACGCCGCCCGTTTTCTCGACCGCGGCCCAAAAAGGTTCCGCCAGAATCAGGCTGTCGAACTGAAACGCCTTCTTCGCATTCCAGTTTTCCGGCACATGCGGGGCCAAGGCGCCGACCAACCCGCCGCTTGCCCCCGCGCCGGGGCCAAAGGGGTCGATCACTTGCACGCGCGCACCGCGCCGGGCACAGACCCATGCGATGGAGAGGCCGAAAACCCCCGCCCCGCGTACTGTCACATCTGCCATTGCCATTCCTGCCACCTTTCTCCAGTGTCGCGCCGTTCACCACCTTTACGGAAAATAGCGATGGCCGACCAGCGGGCGGAACTCACCTGGCGCGAAGAGGGCGTCCCGGTCTCGTCCCGGTTCGACGATCCTTATTTCTCGGACCAGAACGGGCTGGAAGAGACCCGGCATGTGTTTCTGGCGGGCAATGACCTGCCGGCGCGGTTCTGCCCCGGGTTTCATGTCGCCGAACTGGGCTTTGGCACCGGCTTGAACCTGCTGGCGACATGGGCCGCATGGGAGCGAAGTGGGCAAGACGGGGCGCTTTGGTTCACCACATTCGAGGCATTTCCGATGGCGCCGTCCGATATGGCCCGCGCGCTCAAGGCATTTCCCGAGCTGTCGCCCTGGGCGGCGCGGTTTCTCGCGGGTTGGAGCGGGACCGGGGCCCTTGATCTTGGCACCCTGCAGTTCGAGATGATCGCGGGGGATGCACGCGCAACGCTGCCAGATTGGGCCGGGCGGGCCGATGCCTGGTTTCTCGATGGGTTCGCCCCGGCCAAGAACCCGGAGCTTTGGGGCGACGACCTGCTGGCACAGGTCGCCCGGCATACTGCACCGGGCGGCACGGCGGCCACCTATACCGCTGCCGGCTTCGTGCGCCGGGGGCTGGAGGCGGCAGGGTTCGCCGTCGAGCGGATCCCCGGACATGGCCGCAAACGCCACATGACCCGCGCAAGGATGCCGCTATGACCGCGCCACAACGCAACACGGTGCCGCTGGGCATCCTGCTGATGGTCGCATCGACCATTGTCTTTGCGCTTCAGGACGGGATCTCGCGCCATCTGGCGGGAACCTACAACACTTGGATGGTGGTGATGATCCGCTACTGGTTCTTCGCGGCCTTCGTCATCGCGCTGGCGGCGCGCGCGCCGGGCGGTGTGCGCCGGGTGGCAAGAACCGAGCAGCCGCTGTTGCAGATCTTTCGCGGGTTACTGCTGGCGGGCGAGGTTTGCGTGGCGATCTACGGGTTCACCCTGCTGGGGCTGATCAAAAGTCAGGCGGTGTTCATCTGCTATCCGCTGCTGATCGCCGCCCTGTCCGGCCCGGTGCTGGGCGAACGGGTGGGCTGGCGGCGCTGGGCGGCGATCGGCGTCGGCCTGATCGGGGTGCTGATCATCCTGCAACCGGGCATGGGGGTGTTCGACCCCGTCGCTATTATCCCGCTGATTTCGGCGCTGATGTTCGCGCTTTATGGTCTGCTCACCCGCTATGTGGCCCGGCGCGACCGGACCGAGACCAGCTTTTTCTATACCGGCACTGCTGGCGCGGTGATGATGACCGCGATCGGCCTGTGGTTCTGGGAACCGATGACCGGCCCCGACTGGGTCTGGATGGCGGTGCTGTGTGTCACCGGTGTGTCGGGGCATTGGTTGTTGATCAAATGCTACGAGGTGGCCGAGGCCGGCGCGGTGCAGCCCTTTGCCTATTTCCATCTGATCTGGGCCGCGATCCTTGGCACGGTGATCTTTAACGAGGTGTTGCGCAGCAACATCGTCATCGGCGCGGGGATCATCGTGCTGGCCGGTCTGTTCACCCTATGGCGCGAACGCGCGCAGGGTTGAGCCGGACAGCTCCCTCGAGAACGGGATCGGCAGCGGCACCTCGCCCAGACGGGCGCGATAGACCGGTAGGCTCTCGGTGACCCGCATGACATAGTTGCGGGTCTCGTTGAACGGGATGTGTTCGATCCAGTCGACGATATCCACGGCCCCCGTGCGTGGATCGCCGTAAAGCTCCATCCATTGCTGCGGACGGCGCGGGCCGGCGTTATAGCCCGCCGCCATCATCACCACGTTGCCGTCGAACGCACCCGCCAGCCCGGCGAGGTAATTCGCACCCAGCTTGGCGTTGTAGTCTGGGTCGCTCAGCAACCGGTCGGTGCTGTGTCCGCTCAGGATTCCCAATTGACCAGCGACCAATCGCGCGGTCGCGGGCATCACCTGCATCAGCCCGCGCGCACCCGCGCCGCTGACGACCCGGGGGTCAAACTCGCTTTCCCGCCGGGCAATGGCGAGCGTCATTTCAGGGGCCATCGGCAATTTCAGTTTGGCCACCGGATGCAGCGGGTAATAGGCCCCGTTCAGCACTTGTCCTTGCTGCGCCGCGCGCTTGGCGATCATCACCGCCAGATGCGGCAGGTCCATGTCGACCGCCATCGCGCCCATTTGCAGCGCCTGCGTTTCATCGCGCGATTCGACCAGATGGGTCAGGAAACGTTCGGCCAGAACCGGTTCGTCCGCCTTGAGCAGCATCAGCCCGGCCTCGGCCACGCTGGAGCGCAGGAACGGCGCCTTGCGCCACGGCGGCGGCGGCGACGGATCGGCAAGGCCGGGATCAAAGGGGCGTCCGATCCGCTCGGCGGCCAGCAGGCCATAGAAGGCGGTCTGATATTCGGCGCCCATCGCATAGGCGGCATGGGCCGCATCGGCATCGCCCAAGGCCTCCTGCGCGCGCCCTTCCCAGTAGCCGGCGCGCGCCTTGGAGATCGGGGTTTCCACCGCAGCGTCGAACCGCTGAAAATGGCGCAACGCCGTGGTCGGATCGCCCAGCTGCGTCAGCGCGACATAGCCCGCGATCCATTCCAGATCGGCATAGGCATAGCCGGCCTCGGGGGTCAGCTGGTGGTTGGCCGCGATGCGATAGGCCAGCTTGGCATCACCGTCGCGCATCTTTTCCCGGGCCAGCGACCGGCGGCGGTCGGCCCAATGCACCGGCTCGCCCAAAGATGCCGCGTTGTCGCTGTGCTGGAGCATCAGCACAATCGCGTCGTCCGTGCGCCCCTTGCGGTGACGCCAGACAAACCGCGCATGCGCCAGCCCCGGATCCTGTTGCAGCGCATCTGGCACCCGCGCAATCAGTGTGTCCACGCCGGGGGCCAGATCCAGCAAACCGATGCGGGCCTCGGCCAATGCGCGATCCGCCTCGTCCACCAGCGGCACCATCGCCCGGGCGCTGGTCAGTTGACCGTCCCAGATCATCCGATCCAGTCGTGCGGCATGGTGCGGGCGCAGCAGATCGCCGTATCGGGAAAGATACAAGTCCATCAGCCCCTTGCCCATCGGCATGCTGCGCCAGGCCAGCACTATCCCGGCCTGCGCATCGCCGCCCTGACCGGTCTTTTCCAACGCGGCGGCATGGATCAACATGCCCTCGGCGGTCTGCGGTGGCTGTTGGGCAAAGAACGTCAAAACCTGCGCCGGTGGCGCATCGGAAAACGCCGGCTCGCTCTTGCGCTGCAACCAGGCCAGACCGGGCCAGTCAGACCGACGGTCGAGAAAGACCATCACATCGCCCGCCGTGCCCTTGCCCGCGCGCAGCCAGTGCCAGACGATGACGTCGCGCGACACCGATCCGCGTTTGCCCGAAACCGCCAGCGCCTGATCCCAGTCGCCGTCGCGCATCGCCGCCAGCCCGAGGGTAAGTTCCTCGGCCGGCCCAGCCATGCTCCGCAGTGGCAGAGCGAGCAGAAGCAGGCCCAGCACAAGCGCCAGAAAGCGTGTCATCCCTTGCATTTTTCACCTAACCGTGGCTAGAGCCACTGACGATAATCCGCGGCCCGCCCGGATCAACACACAATCGCGGAACACGCCCTGATTCGGCAGGGCACCGCGCGCGCCAAAACACAGATAGGGAGCGTCCTCCAATGTTCAAAGGTTCAATGCCAGCGCTTGTTACCCCGTTCTCCAACGGCAAGCTGGACCTGAAGACGCTCAAACGTCTTGTGGATTGGCAGATCAGCGAAGGCTCCAGCGGGTTGGTGCCGGTGGGCACAACCGGCGAAAGCCCGACCTTGACCCATGTTGAGCATGAAACCGTCATCGCCGAGGTGGTCAAGGCCGCTGCCGGTCGGGTGCCGGTGATCGCGGGGGCTGGCTCCAACAACACGGTCGAGACGATTCGCTTTGTTGAATTCGCCGCCCGGATCGGGGCCGATGCGGCGCTGGTGGTGACCCCTTATTACAACAAGCCGACCCAGCGCGGCATGATCGCCCATTTCACCGCCGCGCATGATTGCGCCGAGATCCCGATCATCATCTACAACATCCCCGGCCGCTCGGTGGTCGACATGACGCCCGCCACCATGGGCACGCTGGCCAAGCTGCCCCGCATCGTCGGCGTCAAGGACGCCACCGGCGATCTGGCCCGTGTCAGCCAGCAGCGGATCAGCTGCGGGCCGGAGTTCATCCAGCTTTCGGGCGAAGATGCCACCGCGCTGGGTTTCAACGCCCATGGCGGTATCGGCTGCATTTCGGTGACCGCCAACGTGGCGCCCCGGCTCTGTGCCGAGTTTCAGGCCGCGACGCTGGCGGGCGACTACAAGCTGGCGCTGGAGTATCAGGACAAGCTGATGCCGCTGCACGAGGCGATCTTCCTTGAGCCGGGTCTCGTCGGGGCCAAATATGCGATGTCGAAACTGGGGATGTGCAGCGAAGAGGTCCGCTCGCCCCTGACCGGGCTTGAAGACAGCACCAAGGCTGTGATCGACGCCGCGATGAAACACGCCGGACTGCTCTGAGCGCTTAGCGATCAAGGTCTTTTTCTGGCCTGAAATACTCCGGGGGACTCGCCCGAAAGGGCGAGGGGGGCAGCGCCCCCATCCCCGAACTGCGCCTAGGCGTTCAACGGGCGCCGTAGTAAAACCCCACCACATGCTCTGCCTCGGCAAAGAACAGCCAGCGGGCGGTTAGAACACCGGTGAGATGGCTAAGCACCGCCAGCGCGGCGAGCGCGTGGCTGAACGGGGCAAGCAGTAGCACCACGGGAACCACGCTCATCAGCGCCAGCGCGATCACCCGCAGTTTGGTGGCGTGACGTCGCCCGACCACATGGACCATCTCGCGCAACAGGTAATTCGGCCCGGTATGGGGCGGCTCAAAGGCGCGCAGGCTGCCACCCGTGAGGCCGGTGGCCGTGGCCAGTGTCGTGCCCGAGCGGGCCAGCGCGCCATCGCCGCGCCGCCAATGGGCGATCTGGAGCCCTCCCGCCAAGATCAACAGTGGCACCGCCCAGCGGGTCTGTCCTGCCAGCAGCGCGCCACCGGCCAGTGACAGGCAAAGAAACAGCGCCGGTGTCAGCGCCATATGCCAGCGCGGCACGGATTTGAGCTGGGTATAGATCATCGCGGTGGTGACCACGGTGCCCAGACTCAGCCCCGCGCCGAGCCAACCCAGCAACGCCCAACGGGTGTCGAGAAACACCAGCCCGGCACCATAGGCCGCCATCACCCCCAGCGCGAGCAGCGCGGCCCAGCCTTCCCGGCTCAGCCAACTTGTCCGCCACTGGGTAAACGCCTTCAGCCCGCGCTCAGGGTGGCCGAGGTGAAAGGCCGAGGCGATCAGCCCGCCCGTCGCCAGCAGGTAGGCGATGGTGAAAAAGGCAAAGGCGCTGCGCCCGGTGACGGCTGGAGCCCCCAGCCCGAGCCAGATCAACAGGCCGAACCCCAGCCCGGACAGCGTGGTGAAGGCGATGACGGATTTGGCTGGATGCATCTTAACTGTCTCCGCCCGGCAAACGCTCGAGCGTCCGGTCAAGCCAGCCGAGGAAGCCGCCGATGTCCTGCGCCACCGGGGTCAGCCTTGGCGCGGTTTCGGTGATCCGGTCCTTGGGACGTGGTGGCAGGTATTTGTTGACGGGTTTCGTGCCCTGTTCCGGCATCAGGTCGATGCCGCCGCGTTCGACCACCAGCTTTGACACCGCGCTGTCCGGGTCGCCCAGATCGCCGAAATGGCGCGCGCCTGCCGGGCAGCTGCGCACGCAGGCGGGTACCCGGTCTTCCTCGGGCAGGGTGTCGTTATAGATGCGATCGACGCAGAGCGTGCATTTCTTCATCACCCCCGCGGCCGCGTCCATCTCGCGCGCGCCGTAAGGGCAAGCCCAGGCGCACAGCCCGCAACCGATGCAATCGCTCTCGTTGACCAGCACGATGCCATCCTCGACCCGCTTGTAGCTGGCCCCGGTGGGGCAGACCGTGACGCAGGGGGCGTCTTCGCAATGCAGGCAGGATTTCGGGAAATGGATCAGCTGCGCCGCGCCCTCCTTTGGCTGCACCTCATAGGAATGCACGCGGTTGAGGAAGGTGCCTGACGGGTCGGCGCCATAGGGCGATTGATCCGAAAGCGGCGCGCCATAATTCTCGGTGTTCCAGCCCTTGCAGGAGATCACACAGGCATGGCAGCCGACGCAGGTGTCGAGGTCGATCACCAAGCCCAACTTGCGCTTGGTCGTGTCGGGGAGTTCGGTCATGTGCTCAGCCCTCGGCACTGGAGGCTATGGTCGGACCGGGGCGCTGCCCCGGGCCCCGGGATATTTGTGGAGAAAGGAAGGGGTGGATCATTTCCCCACCTTCCATTCGAGATGATCCGGGCCTTGCCCGACGGGGGAGGTGAGAGGGGCGAAGGCCGGTTGGCTTTCGTCCGGGGGGATGGCTTTCTCGATCTTGACCTTCAGGTCGAACCAAGCGGCCTGCCCGGTGATCGGGTCGGAATTGGCCCAGCGTAGCCCGTCGCCCTTGGGCGGCAGCAACTCGTGGATCAGGTGATTGAGCAGAAAGCCGCGCGTCGCCTCCGGCGCATCGCCCTTCAGCGCCCAGGCGCCCTTGCGTTTGCCAATGGCGTTCCATGTCCAGACCGTGGCGTCGTTGAGCGCGGCCATTTCCCTCACCGGGACGGTGATTTCACCGTGCGGCGATGTCACTTTTGCCCAGTCCCCATCGCGCAGCCCATGTTCGCGCATCAGCCGGGTCGGCACGTACAGCGGGTTGTGCCCGTGCAGCTGCCGCAGCCAAGCGTTCTGGCTGCCCCAGCTGTGATACATCGCCATCGGGCGTTGTGTCAGCGCGTTGACGGTGAACCCGGCGTTGCCCTGCTGGTCGGTCTCGTACCAGATCGGCAGCGGGTCCATCACCGTCTTGAGCCGGTCGCGCAGATGCTCGGGCGGCTGGTGCTCTCCATGCCCCTCGGCGGCGCGCTGGAACTTGCGCAGCGGTTCGACATAGAGCTGGAACAGATAGGGCTGTGGGCTGTCGTAGAGCCCGCTCTCGACGGCCCAGTTCTGATAGGCCGCGTTCCACGGTTTGTAATAGGACGCCGCCTTGGGGATATGGCTGACAAAGAAGCCGCCATTTTCGATATAGCGCGCCATCTGGCCGGGGTTCGGTGTACCGCGTCCGGTCTTGTTGCCACCTTCGCCGCGCCAACCGGCGAGTGGGCCGATGCCGGGCTTGCGTTCATGGTTGACGATGTAATCGGCGTAATCGGCATAGACCGCCGCGCCACTCTCATCGACGAACCCCGGCAGGCCCAGCCTGACACCGAGGTCGATCAGCACCGACTGAAACCCCCGCACGTCGCGGTCCGGGGCGATCACCGGCCAGCGGATCGCGTCAGCCAGGGCATCCGCTTCGCAGATCGGGCGGTCGAGCAGGCTGATGCAATCGTGGCGCTCCAGATAGGTGGTATCGGGCAGGATCAGATCGGCATAGGCGACCATCTCGGAACTGTAGGCATCGGAATAGATGATATGCGGAATGACATAGGTGCCGCTCTCATCGGTATCGGTCAGCATTTCCATTACGCTGCGCGTGTTCATGGAGGAATTCCACGCCATGTTCGCCATATACATGAACAGGGTGTCGATCTTGTAGGGATCACCGGCATGGGCGTTCGAGATCACCATATGCATCAGCCCATGCGCCGACATCGGGTTTTCCCAAGTGAACGCCTTGTCGATGCGCGCCGGGCTGCCGTCTACCTTTAGTGCCAGATCCTCCGGCCCCTGAACGAACCCCAGATGTGGCCCGTCCAGCGGTGCGCCGGGGGTGACGTTGAAATGCGGCTTGGGGTGGATCTCGGCGGGTTTCGGATAGGGCGGCTTGAAGCGGAAACCGCCCGGCACTTCCACCGTGCCCAGCAGGATCTGCAACACGTGCAGCGCGCGGGCGGTCTGGAAGCCGTTGGCATGGGCCGAGATACCGCGCATCGCGTGAAAACTGACCGGGCGGCCCACCATGGTCGGGTGAGTTTCGCCGCGAAAATCGGTCCATTGCCGGTCCAGCTCAAAGGCCTCATCAAAGGCGACGCGGGCGATCTCTCCGGCCACGGCGCGGATCTTGTCTGCCGGGATGCCACAGCGCTCGGCCACGGTTTCTGGGGCGTAGTCAGAGGAGAGATAGCGCTCTGCCATCAGATGCAGGACCGGGCGATAAAGGATGCCGTCGCGGGTATGGGTCGCGGACAAATCGGGGCGCACGCCGGGCTGGTCGAACGGGGTGAGCGCGCCGCTGGCCCGGTCGATCACCAGCGTCTTGCCGTCGGCGCCGCGCAGCAACAGGCCATGCTCTGGCGTGCCCGGGGCCTCGGCCACCAGACAGGGGGCGTTGGTATAGCGGGCAAGATACTCAAGGTCGATCTTGCCCGCCGTCATCAGCACATGAATGAGCGACAGGATGAACAGCCCGTCGGTGCCCGGTGTGATCGAGACCCAATCATCGGCCACCGCGTTATAGCCGCTGCGCACCGGGTTTACCCCGATCACCCGTGCGCCGCGCGCCTTGATCTTGCCGATTCCCATCTTGATCGGGTTGCTGTCATGATCCTCGGCCACCCCGAACAGGATGAAAAGCTTGGTGTAATCCCAGTCCGGTTGGCCAAATTCCCAGAACGAGCCACCCATGGTGTAGATGCCCGCGGTTGCCATGTTGACCGAACAGAACCCGCCGTGGGCCGCATAGTTCGGCGTGCCGAATTTTTGTGCCCACCAGCCTGTAAAGCTTTGCGACTGATCGCGCCCGGTGAAGAAGGCCAGCTTTTCCGGGGCCTTTTCGCGCAGCGGTTTCAGCCAGCCCGTGGCAATCTCCAGCGCCTCGTCCCATGAGATTTCTTCGAACTGGCCCGATCCGCGCGGCCCCACCCGCTTGAGCGGTGCGCGCAGGCGTGACGGCGCGTTGACCTGCATGATCCCGGCCGAGCCCTTGGCGCAAAGCACGCCCTTGTTCACCGGGTGGTCGCGGTTGCCCTCGATATAGGCGACCTGCTGCGTCCCATCCGCGCCGCGCTTCATATGCACGTTGATGCCACAGCGGCAGGCACACATGTAGCACGTGGTCTTGCGAACCTCGTCCGAGACCTTGGGCGACAGATTCAGGTCCGGCTGGCGGTGGCTCATCCCTCGGTTTCCCTGTTTTTCATTGAACGCTAGTGCAGAATTTCCGTCCGCGCGACAGTTTTTCAGTCTCCTCCGTTAAGGCGGAACTTGATCTTTTATATCTACGGTATGGGCGGGTGGCTGTCCCGCGCGACATCGGGGGGATCGCCACGATAGGGCAACACGCGCATGGTGCCGTCGATATCGCTGGTTCCGGCGCGGCCGAAATGGCCCCCGCAAAGCCCCGGATGATCTTGACGTTTTCGCGCGGGGCTGGCCCCTTGGGGGCAATGGAGGGCGATATGTCAGCACTGGAAAGGGCGTTTGAGGCGGCCCGTGCGCGGCGGCTTCGTGTGGTGTTTCCTGAATTGGGACAGGATGCGCGCATCGACGCGGCGGTTGCGCGGTTGCGGGCCGGGGGGCTGGCAGATCCGATCGCGCTGGCCGAGATGAGCGCGGCGCAGATCGCGACGCTGGTCGAGAGGCGCGGCGTGAAAGCGGCGCTGGCGCGGCGGATGCTGAATCGCCCGCTGATCCGGGCCGCCGCCATGGTTGCCGCAGGCGAGGCCGACGCGATGGTTGCCGGTGCGGTGGCGGCAAGCAAAAAGGTGATCGAGGCGGCCAGCCTCGCCATCGGTCCGGCCGAGGAGGGGAGGGCCGTCTCGTCCTTTTTCCTGATGGTGTTTCCCGACGGGCGCGACCTGATCTTTGCCGATTGCGGGCTGAACGTGGATCCAGATGCGGCCCAACTGGTCGATATCGCGCGCGCCTCCGAGAAAACCGGGCGGGCATTGTTGGGCGCGGCGCGGGTGGCGTTGCTGTCCTTTTCCACCGGCCGCAGCGGCGCGGGGGCCAGCGTGGACAAGGTGCGCGCGGCAGCCGAGGCCAGTGGCTTTACCGGCCCGGTGCAGGGGGACGCGGCGCTCAATCCTCGGGTGGCCGTGGCCAAGGGGCTGGGCACGGGCGATGCGAATGTCCTTGTCTTCCCCAATCTGGACGCGGGCAATATCGCCTATAAACTGGCGCAGGAACTGGCCGGGGCGCAGGCGCTGGGCCCGATTCTGCAAGGGTTCCGTCGCCCCGTCTGTGATCTGAGCCGGGGGGCGACGGTGGAGGATATCGTGGCCGCCACCGTGGTGACGCTGGCGCTGGCCTGAGGGCGGGGAAGGGTCACATCGGGCGTCGCGACTGCGTCCTTTGCCGTGAGGTGCCCTATCCGTCGTCGGCTTGCATTTGGCCCAGAGCCTCGGCGATCCGCGCGATGCCGTCGCCGATACGTGCGACCGGGATCGAGGAATATCCCAGTCGGTAATAGCGTTTCGCGCGCTCTGGCCCGGCGAAAAACGGCGCGCCGGGTTCGATAAAGACACTTTGTGCCTGTAGGCGCGCGGCAAGCTGTGCGCTGTCGGTGCCCTCCGGGGCTCGCATCCAAAGCGACGAGCCGCCATAGACACCGCGCCCGGCGATGCTCAGCCCATGGGCGGATATCGCGGCCTCCATCGCGGCGCGCCGGTCGTGCAGTGCCGCGCCCATCCGCCGGATCTGGCTGTCGTAATGGCCCAGCGACAGGAAATAGGCGGTGGTGCGCTGCATGTGGCCGGGAGGGTGGCGCAACATGGTGGCGCGCAGGGCGCGGGCCTCGCGGATAAAGGGTTCGGATCCAACCATGTAGCCGAGCCGCAGGCCGGGAAACAGCGACTTGGAAAAGCTGCCGACATAGATCACGCGCCCGTCCTCATCCAGCGACTTCAGCGCCGGCGAGGGGGCGGCGAGAAAGGCCATCTCGAACTCGTAATCATCCTCGACCACCAGCGCGTCGATGTCGCGGGCGTGAGCCAGCAGCGCGCGGCGGCGTTCCAGCGGCATGGTGGCGGTGGTCGGGCATTGGTGGCTGGGGCTGGTAAAGATCACGTCGGTGTCTGCCGGGATCGCATCGGGGGGCAGCCCGTCGGCATCGACCCGCACCGGGGTCAGCTGGCAGCCGGCATGGGTCAGCAGGTCGCGCTGGGCGGGATAGCAGGGGTCTTCGATTACGGCGCGGCGGCGGTGGTTGAGCAGCACGCGGGCGGCGATCCACAGCGCGTTCTGCGCCCCGAGGGTGATCAGGATTTCCTCGGGCCGGGCCGAGATCCCGCGCCGGGGCAGCGTGTGGCGGGCGATGTATTCGACCAGAAGCGGGTCGTCGCGATCAAAGTAGTCGTCTGTTAAGGCGGCGAAATCTTTCTGTCCAAGGGCGCGCAGGGCGCAGTGGCGCCAATTGGTGTGGTCGAACAGCGTGGGATCGGCCTGACCATAGATGAACGGATAGCGGAAGTCGCGCCAACCGACCGGTTTGTGCGGCGTGTCGCCGCCGGTGAACCGTTGGGCGATGGCGCGGGTCCAGTCCACGGTATCGGCGGCGCGCGGGCGCGGCGAATAGACCGGCGGCACCGGCGCGTTCTCTGAGACATAGTAGCCGGAGCGGCCGCGCGAGGTCAGATAATCGTTCGCCACCAACTCGGTATAGGCGAGGGTGACGGTGATCCGGCTGACGCCGAGATGGCTGGCGAGCTTGCGCGAGGAGGGCAGTTTCTCACCGATGTGGAAGCGGCCGGAGAGGATGCCCTCGGCGATCATCTGCTGCACCTGCGCCTGCAGCGTGCCGGGCGCATCGGGGTTGAGAAAGAAGGTGTCGACGGCGATAGGCATGGCGGCAGAATAGGCTGGACTGATCTGGCTTGTAAACTGGATATAGAGGCGGCGCCGTCTGGACCAACGCTCGGGATGTTTACCGGGCTGTGGGAGAGGCGAATCGCCGCGTTTTCTCATGATTAGAGTCTCTATTTTGGGGGGTTTGGTCCCTGTTTCGTACAGTCGGCTTGGGCATGATCCTGTCCGGGAGGAGCGGATTGGGGAGTATCCATGCTGTTTTGTACAGAAGGGCGGGTTTGCCCGCGTAGTTGCCCTGAACAGGGTTAACGGGTGGGGCCGGGAGCGGATTTGGGCCGTTCAAATAGATTGACAGAGGCAAATAGTTCGAAATAACTAGGTTTATAGTTTTGGTGGAGACGCAGATGTTGGAAGAGGCCGCACAGGGATTTGCCGCGATGGGATCGGACTCCCGTTTGAGGGTGCTCAAAACGTTGGTTCGCGCCGGTGAGGCCGGGCTGAGCGTCGGCGAGATTCAGGAACGCACCGGCATCGCGCCTTCGACACTGGCGCATCATCTGAAATTCCTCGCCGCCGGTGGTTTGGTGGAACAGCAAAAGACCGGGCGCACGGTGATCAACCGCGCCCGCTATGACCGGTTGGAAGAACTGGCGGCGTTCATTCTGGATGAATGTTGCATCGACACGCAGAGAAAGGCGGCGAACGATGGCTGATACGACTCAGGTGCGTCCCGGCGGGGCCGGGCGGGGCGGGGCCGGGAAGCTGGCGCTGAAACAGGCGTTGAAAACACCCTGGGCGGTGATCGTGGCGATCCTGCTGGCACTGGCGGTGCTGGATCCGGGCAACCTGCGCGATACGGTGGTGTTCGCCAGCAAGGCTTTGGCGCATACTGGGCAATACATCCTGTTCGCGGTGCTGCTGCTGGCCTATCTCAAGGCCACCGGGGCCGAGGTGATGGTCGCCCGTGCCTTTGTCGGGCGCGAAGTACGGATGATTTTCCTTGCCGCGCTGTTCGGCGGGCTGGCGCCGTTCTGCTCCTGCGAGGTGATCCCCTTTGTCGCCGGGTTGCTGGCCCTGGGCGCGCCGCTGTCGGCGGTGATGGCGTTCTGGCTGTCGTCACCGCTGATCGACCCGCCGACGCTGTTGATCACCGCCGCAGCGCTGGGCTGGCCGTTTGCGTTGGGCAAGGCGGTGGCGGCGGTGGCGCTGGGGCTGTTCGGGGGCTTTGTGGTTCGGGCGCTGATGCGGGGTGGTGCCTTTGCCAGCCCGCTGCGGCAGGCGCCGAGCAGCGGGTGTTGTGGCTGCGGTGGGCCAAAACTGGATGGCAAGCCGGTCTGGCGGTTCTGGGGCGAGGCGGCGCGGCGCGCGACGTTCCGGGTCGAGTTCATTTCAAACGGGCTGTTCCTGCTGAAATGGCTGGCGCTGGCCTATGTGCTGGAGGCGCTGCTGGTGCATTACGTGCCTGCGGATCTGATCGCACAGGTGGTTGGCGGCGACGGGATCGGGGCGATCGCGATCGCGGCGCTGGTCGGGATGCCGGCCTATCTGAATTCCTATGTCGCGCCGCCGCTGCTGGCCGGGTTGATGGAGAGCGGCATGAGCGCGGGGGCGGCGATGGCCTTCATGATCGCCGGGGCGGTCAGTTCGATCCCGGCGATGGCGGCGGTGTGGTCGCTGGTCAAGCCACGGGTCTTCGCGGTGTACCTGGGGTTGGGGGTGCTGGGTGCGGTGATCGCGGGGGTGTTGTTCCAGATCGTGGCGTGAGGGAGGGGGCGCTGCCCCCTCACCCCCGGGATATTTCGAGTGAAAGGAAAAGCGGGCGGGGCGCGGTGTGGGGCGCCCCGCCTTGTTGTCTTAGCCGAAGACCTTGGTCAGCGCCCGGTCAACGGTATCGGTGATCTGGTCGATGTCGTCGGCGGTGGCGATCAGTGCGGGCGAGAAGCACAGCACGTTGTTCAGCCCCGGCACCGAGCGGTTGGAGGCGCCGATGATGACCCCCTGCGCGCCGCATTCGGCCGAGACCTGCGCGATTTGCTTTTCGCTGACCGGTTCCTTGCTGGCGCGGTCGGCGACCAGTTCGGCGCCGCAGAACAGCCCCTTGCCGCGCACGTCGCCGATCACCTTGTGCTTTTCCATCAGGGCGCCGAGGTTGTCCATCATCCGCGCGCCCATGGTGTTGCAGTTGTCGAGCAGGTTCTCGTCCTCGATGATGCGCATGTTTTCCAGCGCCGCCGCCGGTCCTGCGGTGCAGCCACCAAAGGTCGAAATGTCGCGGAAATAGTTCATCGGGTCTGCGGCGTCGTCCTTGAACATGTTGAACACCTCTTCGGTGGTCACGCAGCAGGCGATGGCGGCATAGCCCGAGGCAACGCCCTTGGCCATGGTCACGAAATCAGGCTTGATGCCGTAGTGCTGATAACCGAACCATGTGCCGGTGCGACCGATGCCGCAGACGACCTCGTCGATATGCAGCAGGATGTCGTATTTCTTGCAGATTTCCTGCACC
The DNA here is from genome assembly GCF_004348975.1 of Antarcticimicrobium sediminis. GTDB lineage: Bacteria > Pseudomonadota > Alphaproteobacteria > Rhodobacterales > Rhodobacteraceae > Antarcticimicrobium > Antarcticimicrobium sediminis. Next base: position 195,527 of record NZ_SMFP01000004.1, read on the forward strand.
CGCTCCCAATAGCCCGGCGGCGGGGTGATGACGCCGCCACCGGCGGTTACGGGTTCAAGGCAGAGCCCGCCGACGGTATCGGGGCCCTCGGCCAGGATCACTTCTTCGATGGCATCGGCGGCGCGCTGGCCGTATTCTTCACCCGAGAGATCCCATTGTGCGCGGTATTCCATGCAGTGCGGCACGCGGACGAAACCGGGGGCCATGGGACCGTATTGCATCGCCCGTTCGTCCTGACCGCCGGCCGACATGGTGGCCAGCGTGCCGCCGTGATAGTCGCGGTCGCGGTACAGGATCTTGTGTTTCTTGCCGCCATTTTTCTTGTGCGCGATCTGGCGGATCATCTTGAACGCCTTCTCGTTCGCCTCGGAGCCGGAGTTGGTGTAGAAAACCCGGCTCATCCCCGGCATTTTCGAGATCAGCTTTTCCGAGAACAGCGAGCCCGGGATCGAGCCGGCTGACTGGGCGAAATAGCACAGTTTCATCAACTGGTCATAGACCGCCTTGGCGATGCTTTCGCGGCCATAGCCGACGTTGACCGTCCAGACCCCGCCGGAGACCGCATCGAGATACTCTTTCCCGTTCTGGTCCCAGACGCGCATGCCCTTGCCTTCGAGGATGATGCGCGGGTCGTTGGTTTCGAACTGTTTGTGCTGGATCAGGTGATGCCAGACATGGGCCTTGTCGGCCTCGATGATGCGACTGATGTCGTTTTCGTTGAACGTGCCGTCCATAGCCTGTCCTTTCGCTTTCTCAGGAATTCGTGGGCGCGCAATACCCCGCAGGCGGGGTTGGCGTTTATGCTATCACAAACGCCAGATTTCGGGATTCTCGTAGGTCCAGACGAAATTTTGACATAAGTCCAGTTTCTGGGGCGGGGGTTTAGCGCCCGGTGGACGTTGGATCGGTATGGGGAATTCGGTCGAAAACCATTGGTTTGCGAAACCGGAGGGGCGGTTTCGATGTCTGCGAGGTTTTGGGCGGGTCGCCAAAAACCAACCGGAACGCCCAAATTATGGGCAGGTGGGGGCGGGGTTGGCATCGACGTGTCGGCGCCGGGGGGGCAAGCCGGGGCCTGCCGCGCTCTTGCATCGTGATTGTCATGCGTCTATACGCGCCCAGTGGTCCGTTTGGGCCCGACTCACATTCACGAAACGCCGTGGTCGTCCTGTTCGCTTCGGGGACGCATCCGGCAATGGAGAAGCGATATGAAACTGCATGAACTGCGCGACAATGATGGCGCGACGAAATCCCGCAAACGCGTTGGCCGTGGCCCGGGTTCGGGCAAGGGCAAGACCGCTGGCCGCGGTATCAAGGGTCAGAAATCCCGTTCGGGTGTGGCGATCAACGGGTATGAAGGCGGCCAGATGCCGCTGTACCAACGTTTGCCTAAGCGCGGCTTCAACAAGCCGAACCGCAAGGAATTCTCGGTGATCAACCTTGGTCTGATCCAGAAATTCATCGAAGCCGGCAAGCTGGACGCCGGTCAGGCCATCACCGAGGACGCGCTGATTGCCTCGGGTCTGGTGCGCCGCAAGCTGGACGGCATTCGCGTTCTTGCCAAGGGTGAGTTCAACACCAAGGTGACGATCGAAGTCACCGGCGCCTCCAAATCGGCTGTTGCCGCTGTCGAGGCTGCGGGCGGTGCGCTGACGCTGAAGGTCACGACTGCGGGCGCTGATGCCTAAGCGGTTGTGGGCGGCGTACCAGCCGCTTACATAGACTTCAGTTTTCCATGACGCCGCCCGAGCCGGAAAACGGCTCTGGGCGGCGCAATCATAAGAGAGACCTCTTTCATGGCATCAGCAGCAGAACAAATGGCGGCGAATACCAGCTGGGCCGCCCTTGGCAAAGCGACCGATCTGCGCAATCGCATCCTGTTCACGCTGGGCCTGCTGATCGTGTATCGGCTGGGTACCTTTATTCCGGTGCCGGGGATCGACGGCGCGGCCCTGCGTGAGTTCATGGAGCAGGCGGGGCAGGGCATCGGCGGCATGGTGTCGATGTTCACCGGCGGCGCGTTGGGTCGGATGGGCATCTTTGCCCTGGGCATCATGCCTTATATCTCGGCCTCGATCATCGTGCAGCTTATGACCTCGATGGTTCCGTCGCTGGAGCAGCTCAAGAAAGAGGGCGAACAGGGCCGCAAGAAGATCAACCAGTACACCCGGTTCGGGACGGTGGCGCTGGCCACGGTGCAGGCCTATGGGCTGGCGGTCTCGTTGGAGTCGGGCGATCTGGCCACGGATGCGGGTCTGTATTTCCGGTTCTCGACCATGGTCACGCTGGTTGGCGGCACCATGTTCCTGATGTGGCTGGGGGAACAGATCACCTCGCGCGGGCTGGGCAACGGCATCTCGCTGATCATCTTCGTCGGCATCATCGCCGAGGTGCCTGCCGCGATCGCGCAGTTCTTTGCCAGTGGCCGGTCCGGCGCGCTGAGCCCGGCGGTCATTATCCTCGTGATGGTGATGGTGATCGCGGTGATCACCTTTGTGGTGTTCATGGAACGCGCCCTGCGCAAGATCCATATCCAGTATCCGCGCCGTCAGGTGGGGATGAAGGTCTATGACGGCGGCTCGTCGCACCTGCCGGTCAAGGTCAACCCGGCGGGCGTGATCCCGGCGATCTTTGCTTCTTCGTTGTTGCTGCTGCCGGTCACGATCTCGACCTTCTCGGCGAATGCGGCGAGCGGACCGGTGATGTCGTGGTTGCTGGCCAATTTCGGTCCGGGACAGCCGCTGTACCTGTTGTTCTTTGCTTCGATGATCGTGTTCTTTGCCTATTTCTATACCTTCAACGTGTCGTTCAAACCCGATGACGTGGCCGACAACCTGAAGAACCAGAACGGCTTTGTTCCCGGGATCCGTCCGGGCAAGAAGACGGCCGAGTATCTGGAATACGTCGTCAACCGCGTGCTTGTGCTGGGCTCGGCCTATCTGACAGCGGTCTGTCTGTTGCCGGAAATCCTGCGTGGGCAGTTTGCGATTCCGTTCTACTTTGGCGGCACCTCGGTTCTGATTATCGTGTCGGTGACGATGGACACGATCCAGCAGGCGCAAAGCCACCTTCTGGCGCACCAGTACGAAGGGCTGATCGAGAAATCGCAGCTGCGTGGGCGCGGCAAAGGGGCGGCGAAGAAACGCGCAAAACGGGGACCGGCACGGCGATGAACATTATTCTGCTAGGGGCGCCCGGCGCGGGTAAGGGAACACAGGCGCGCTATCTGGTCGAGGACCGCGGCATGGTGCAGTTGAGCACCGGTGACATGCTGCGCGAGGCCAAGGACAGCGGTACTGAGATGGGTAACGTTGTTGCCGAGGTGATGGCCAAGGGCCAGTTGGTGACCGACGAGATCGTGATTGGGCTGATCCGCGAAAAGCTGGAAACGGTGAAGGCCAACGGGTTCATCTTTGACGGCTTCCCGCGCACGCTGGCCCAGGCCGATGCGCTGGCCGCGTTGCTGCAGGCCGAGGGCCAGACGCTGGACGCGGTGGTCGAGATGGCGGTCGACGACGAGGCGCTGGTGCAACGCATCACCGCGCGGTCGACCTGTGGCAGCTGTGGTGAGGTTTACAACGACATCACCAAGCCGATCCCGGCAGATGGCAAATGCGCGAAATGCGGCGGCACCGAGTTCAAGCGTCGGGCCGACGACAACGAAGACAGCCTGCGCACGCGGCTGATGGAATATTACAAGAAAACCTCGCCGCTGATTGGTTATTACTATGCCAAGGGCAAGTTGACCCGGATCGACGGGCTGGGCGAGATCAACGATGTGCGCGCCGCGATTGGTCGCGTGCTGGACAAATAAGGTCGGGGGGTTGACCCCGCACAAAAAAGCCCATATCGACCCCCATCCCGAAAGGGAATCAAACACGCGGTACGGGATTCGTCCGTCCTGCGATCACCTCATGAAATGCTGGCCTGCTGGCGATCCCTGCCAAGGTTGAGCGTTGTGAAAAAAGGTTCTGGCGTTACGGAACCGCAACGAAAGGAAAGTGACACGTGGCACGTATTGCCGGCGTAAACATCCCCACTGCAAAGCGGGTCCCTATCGCCCTCACCTATATCACCGGAATCGGCAACACCTCGGCCAGAGCAATCTGTGAAGCCGTGGGTATTGAGCTGTCCCGTCGCGTCAACGAGTTGACCGACGCCGAAGTTCTGCAGATCCGCGAACATATCGACGCCAACTTCACCGTTGAAGGTGACCTGCGCCGTGAGACGCAGATGAACATCAAGCGTCTGATGGATCTGGGCTGCTATCGCGGTCTGCGTCATCGTCGCAACCTTCCGGTTCGCGGTCAGCGCACCCACACCAACGCTCGCACCCGCAAAGGCCCCGCTAAGGCCATTGCCGGCAAGAAGAAGTAAGGGAGGGTTCGATCAATGGCACGCGATAAGACTCGTACCAAGAAAAAAGAGCGTAAGAACATCGCCGCTGGCGTGGCGCATGTGAACAGCTCGTTCAACAACACCAAAATCCTGATCTCTGACGTGCAGGGCAACGCGATCTCGTGGTCGTCTGCTGGTACCATGGGCTTCAAAGGGTCGCGGAAATCGACCCCCTATGCGGCCCAGATGGCTGCCGAGGATGCTGGCCGCAAGGCGCAGGAACACGGCGTCAAGACGCTGGAAGTCGAAGTGCAGGGCCCCGGTTCGGGTCGTGAATCGGCGCTGCGTGCGCTGGCTGCGGCTGGTTTCAACATCACCTCGATCCGTGATGTGACGCCGATTGCACACAACGGCTGCCGCCCTCCGAAACGCCGTCGCGTTTAAGGGCAGAGACAGTTTTGACGGGGCCGTGTCAGAGCACGGCCCCGGTACGTTACTTTAAACCTCGGGCGTCTGCGCTTTAAGGACATGGAGCACAGACAGGAATGGAGGGACCGCATGATCCATAAGAACTGGGCCGAACTGATCAAGCCGACGCAGCTTGAGGTGACGCCGGGCAACGATCCCGCGCGCGAAGCCACTGTGGTGGCTGAACCGCTGGAACGCGGCTTTGGTCTGACCCTCGGCAACGCGCTGCGCCGTATTCTGATGTCGTCGCTTCAGGGCGCCGCCATCACCAGCGTGCAGATCGACAACGTGCTGCATGAGTTTTCCTCGGTCGCCGGCGTGCGCGAGGATGTTACAGACATCATCCTGAACTTGAAGGGTGTGTCGCTGCGCATGGAGGTCGAAGGCCCCAAGCGTCTGTCGATCAGCGCAAAAGGTCCGGCCGTGGTCACCGCGGGCGACATCAGCGAGAGCGCGGGGATCGAGATCCTGAACCGCGATCACGTGATCTGTCACCTCGACGATGGCGCCGACCTGTTCATGGAACTGACGGTCAACACCGGCAAAGGCTATGTCTCGGCTGAAAAGAACAAGCCCGAGGATGCGCCGATTGGCCTGATCCCGATCGACGCGATCTATTCGCCGATCAAGCGCGTCAGCTATGACGTTCAGCCCACCCGTGAAGGGCAGGTTCTGGACTATGACAAGCTGACCATGAAGGTTCTGACCGATGGCTCGCTGACCCCGGACGATGCGGTGGCCTATGCCGCCCGCATCCTGCAGGACCAGCTGTCGATCTTCGTCAACTTTGACGAGCCCGAAGCCGCCGGCCGCGAATCGGAAGAAGACGGGCTGGAGTTCAACCCGCTTCTGCTGAAGAAAGTGGACGAGCTGGAACTGTCGGTGCGCTCTGCGAACTGCCTGAAGAACGACAACATCGTCTATATCGGCGATCTGATCCAGAAGACCGAAGCCGAGATGCTGCGCACCCCGAACTTTGGCCGCAAATCCCTGAACGAGATCAAGGAAGTGCTTTCGGGCATGGGTCTGCATCTGGGGATGGATGTCGAAGACTGGCCGCCCGACAACATCGAAGATCTGGCGAAGAAGTTCGAAGACACGTTTTGATCGCGATGGGCGGGCTTAGGTCCGCCTGACGCAAAGCCCCCGGGCAGGGCGGGCCACAAACCCGCCACGCCCCAAGGAGAGCCGGTGACACGCATCGTCGGCCAGACAAAGCAAAACCGCCCGTAGAGGGCAACCTACTGGAGAAAAGAAAATGCGTCACGCACGTGGTTACCGCCGCCTCAACCGCACCCATGAGCACCGCAAGGCGCTCTTTGCCAACATGGCCGGGTCGCTGATTGAACATGAACAGATCAAGACGACCTTGCCCAAAGCCAAGGAATTGCGTCCGATCGTCGAAAAGCTGATCACGCTCGCCAAGCGCGGCGACCTGCACGCCCGTCGTCAGGCCGCAGCCCGGCTGAAGCAAGATCCGCATGTCGCCAAGCTGTTCGATATTCTGGGCCCGCGTTACAAGGACCGTCAGGGTGGTTACATCCGGGTTCTGAAGGCCGGCTTCCGTTATGGCGACATGGCACCGATGGCGATCATCGAATTCGTCGACCGTGACACCGATGCCAAAGGCGCGGGCGACAAGGCCCGTGTTGCCGCCGAAGAGGGTGTCGAGGACTAATCCACGACCCATCGGCTTACAGTTTTGGGGTGCTGCCTGACCGGGCGGCACCCTTTTTCGTTTCCGTTCAGCGCTGCGCGTTGCCCGCTACTCGGCGTCCAGGTCGGCCTTGATCAGCCGCTCGAGGTCGCGGACCGTATGGTTTGCCAGGTTCTTCGGGATTTCGGCCACGACCTTGGCTTTCACCTCTGGGTGCAACGCGTCGCGCAGCTTGCCCAGAAGATCGGGGGCGGCAGCGATCACCAGCTGGCTATAGGCACCCTTGTGCGCGTGTCCATACAGGATCCCGGCAAGCTCCTTGGCGAACCTGTCGCGCGCCAGGTCGTGCCAGTCGGTCTGTTCCATCGCCGAGCTTTGCCCGGCGCCGGGATCCGCACGGCGGCCCGGACGGTCGGCATTGTCGGCGACCTTGGGCTGGACCTCGCGGGCGATAACTTCGAAATCGGGGTTGGCGTGGCCCGTCAGGTTGCGCATCAGGAGCGCTTTTTCGCTGTCCGCCACAACGACCCAGGTTCCCTTTGTCAGCTTGCTCATTTGGCTCTCCTCCTCCTGTTCCCGCAGGAGGGTAGCCGGAGCGGGGCCTTTGCGTAAAGTGCGCCAACGCGCGGTGTCGGGGCGGGGCCGTGACGGGGCCGGGGGGCGCCACGCCTTGCAATCGCGCCCGGTGGCGCGCATATCGGGCCAAACCGCAAAGGAGGCGTCCATGTTCCGCGTTCTTCTCATCACGCTCGGTCTGGCGTTTTCGGCGTCGATCTCCGGCCCCGTGGCTGCAGAGACGAAAGTGCCGCAGTCGCAGGCCGAGATATCGCTCGGCTTCGCGCCGCTGGTCAAACAGGCGGCGCCGGCGGTGGTGAATATCTATGCCCGCATCGTCACCCAGGGGCAGCCCAGCCCGTTTGCCGGTGATCCGTTCTTTGAAGATCTCTTTCGCGGCTTCGGCTCGTCCCGCCCGCGGGTGCAAAACTCGCTCGGGTCGGGGGTGATCCTGTCGCCGGACGGGATCGTGGTGTCGAATTACCATGTGGTCGGTCAGGCCACCGATATCCGCGTGGTGACGGCGGACCGGCATGAATACGAGGCCCGCGTGGTGCTGTCCGACAAGGAGGCTGACCTCGCCATTCTACAACTGGAGGGGGCGCAGGGGCTGCCGTACCTGCCGCTGCGCGCGTCCGATCATGTAGAGGTGGGCGAGTTGGTGCTGGCCATCGGCAACCCGTTCGGGGTCGGTCAGACCGTGAGCAGCGGCATCGTGTCCGGGCTGGCGCGCTCGGGCGCGGCCACCGGGGCCGGGCGGGGTTATTTCCTGCAGACCGATGCGCCGATCAACCCCGGAAATTCGGGCGGGGCTTTGATCGACGTGAACGGGGCGCTGATCGGGATCAATACCCGCATTCTCAGCCGCTCTGGCGGGTCGAACGGTATCGGTTTTGCCATTCCCGCCGATATGGTGGCGCAGTTCGTCGAACAGGCGCGCGCTGGCAATACCCAGTTCGAGCGGCCTTGGGCCGGGATGTCGGGGCAGCCGGTGGATGCCGATCTGGCGCAGTCGCTGGGGCTGGACCTGCCCGAGGGGATCGTGATCTCGGATCTGCATCCGCAAAGCCCGTTTCGCAAGGCCGGGTTCGAGGTTGGCGATGTGATTGCCAAGGTTGACGGTCAACCGGTCAATTCGCCCTCGGAAATGGTGTTTCGCATGTCGGTGCAGGGCATCGGTGCGACGGCGCGGGTCACGCGCGCGCGCGCGGGGCAATCGGACGAGATCGTGGTCGATATGATCGCCGCCCCCGATGATCCACCTGCCGAGCCGGTGACGCTGGACGAAAAAACCGTGGTGCCGGGGTTGTCGGTGGCGCGGGCCAATCCGGCGGTGATCGCGCGGCTGGGCCTGTCGCTTGCGACCGAGGGCGTGGTGGTGACGGACCCGGGCCCCTATGGCGCGCGGGCCGGGTTGAAACCGGGCGATGTGATCGGCGCGATCAACGACACGGCTGTGACGGTGCCCGGCGATGTGCGCCGCGCGCTGAGCGATCCGGGCCGGCGGTTCACGATGGACCTGCTGCGCCGGGGTCAACGCCTGCGCCTGCGGTTCCGGCTGTAGCGTATGGCGGATCTGTTCGATACCGGCGCAGAGCCGACCCCGTCCCGCACCCGCCCGCTGGCCGACCGGCTGCGGCCGCAAACGCTGGCCGAGGTGATCGGGCAGGTGCAGATCCTTGGCGAGAACGGGCCGCTGGGGGCGATGCTGGCGTCGGGGTCGCTGTCGTCGCTGATCCTTTGGGGGCCGCCGGGGGTGGGGAAAACCACCATCGCGCGGCTTCTGGCTGAGGAAAGCGATCTGCATTTCGTGCAGATCAGCGCCATTTTTACCGGTGTTCCCGATCTGAAAAAGGTGTTCGAGGCGGCCCGGATGCGCCGCAGCAACGGCAAGGGCACCTTGTTGTTCGTCGACGAGATCCACCGGTTCAACAAGGCGCAACAGGACGGGTTCCTGCCCTATATGGAGGATGGCACGATCCTGTTGATCGGGGCCACCACCGAGAACCCCTCGTTCGAGCTGAACGCGGCGTTGCTGAGCCGGTCGCAGGTGCTGGTGTTGGAACGGCTGAGCCTTGCCGATCTGGAACGGCTGGTGCAACGCGCGGAACAGGAACTGGGCCGGGCGCTGCCGCTGACCGGTGAGGCGCGCGATGCCTTGCTGGAAATGGCCGATGGCGACGGGCGCGCGGCGCTGAACCTGATCGAACAGGTGATGGCGTGGAAGGTGGCGGATAAGCTGAGCCCGGATCAGCTTGCCACCCGGCTGATGCGGCGGGCGGCAAAATACGACAAATCGGGGGACGAGCATTACAACCTGATCTCGGCGCTGCACAAATCGGTGCGCGGGTCAGACCCGGAGGCGGCGCTGTACTGGTTCGCGCGGATGCTGGAGGGCGGCGAGGACCCGCGGTTTCTGGCGCGCCGCCTCACCCGGATGGCGGTCGAGGATATTGGCCTTGCCGATCCGCAGGCGCAGACCCATTGCCTGCATGCCTGGGAAACCTATGAGCGGCTGGGCAGCCCCGAGGGCGAGCTGGCGCTGGCGCAGGCGGTGATCTATCTGGCCCTCGCGCCGAAATCCAACGCTGGCTACATGGCTTACAAGATGGCGCGGCAACTGGCCAAGAAGACCGGCAGCGAGCCGCCGCCCAAGCATATCCTGAACGCGCCTACCGGCTTGATGAAGGAGCAGGGCTACGGCGCCGGCTATGCCTATGACCACGATGCCGAGGGGGCCTTTTCGGGCCAGAACTATTTCCCCGAACAGATGAAGCGCCCGGTGATGTACGCCCCGGTCGAGCGCGGCTTTGAGCGCGAGCTGAAGAAGCGGTTGGACTATTTCGCCAAGCTGCGGCTGCAGCGGCAGGAGGGCTAGGGCGCGGCGGCCTGCGGTCTTGTTCCGCGCAGGGGGACTCGGTTGGCCGGAAGGTCGATTTTCGGCGTGACATTGGCGGGAAACTCCACTGTGGCTTGACTCCTGCCCCGTGCCGCGCGACAGACCGGCCATGATGCAAACGGTTTCATTCGTGGCACTGGGCGGCGCGCTCGGCGCGACTCTGCGCTACCTTGCGGGGCTCGGACTCCTGCGGCTGCTGGGGCATACCAGTTTTCCCGTGGCGATCTTGATCGTGAATATTCTGGGCTCTTTGTTGATGGGGGTCTTTGTCGTGGTGGCGGCGCACAAGGGGCTGACGCATCTGAGCCCGCTGGTGATGACCGGGATGCTTGGCGGGTTCACCACGTTTTCGACCTTTTCGCTGGAGGCCGTGAACCTGATCGAACGCGGCGATTTGGGGCAGGCGGCGCTGTATGTGCTGCTGTCGGTGGTGGTGTCAATTCTGGCGCTTGCACTGGGTATGATTTTGACGCGTGGAGTGTTGGCATGAGTGGCGTACAGATGATCACGGTAGAGGACGGCGACGGCGAGCAGCGGTTGGACCGCTGGCTGCGGCGTCTGTTGCCGCACGTCAGTCAGGGCCGCATCGAAAAGATGTGCCGCAAGGGCGATCTGCGCGTCGATGGCGGGCGGGTCAAGGCCTCGACCCGGTTGCAGGTCGGCCAGCAGGTGCGGATCCCGCCGCTGCCGGACGCCGACCACAAGCCGGCGCCGCCGCGCACGCATATTTCGGACGCGGACGCCAAGATGATTCAGGATTGCGTGATCTATCGCGACGACCAGATCATCGCGCTGAATAAGCCGCCGGGGCTGGCAGTGCAGGGCGGCAGCGGCACGACCAAACATGTGGACGGGCTGTCCGAAGCGCTGTGCTTTGGCTATGACGAAAAGCCGCGTCTGGTGCATCGGTTGGACAAGGACACCTCGGGCGTGCTGTTGCTGGCGCGCACGCGCGAGGCGGCGGTGGCGCTGACGGCGGCGTTCCGGCACCGGGCGACACACAAGATCTATTGGGCGCTGGTTGCCGGTGTTCCGACCCCCTATCTGGGCGAGATCAAGGCCGGCCTGGTCAAGGCCTCGGGGCATGGTGGCAAGGGCGAGGGCGAGAAGATGATCGCGGTGCATCCGCGTGACATCGACAGCACACCGGGGGCGAAACGGGCGCATACGCTGTACGCCACGCTGTACCGGGTGGCGGGGCGCGCGGCTTGGGTCGCGATGGAACCGTTGACCGGGCGCACGCACCAGTTGCGCGCCCATATGGCCGAGATGGGGCATCCGATCGTGGGCGACGGCAAATACGGTGGCTCGGGGCAAGAGAACATGGGCGACGGCTGGGGCGCGCAACTGGGTGGCATCATCAGCAAGAAATTGCATCTGCACGCCCGCAGCCTGAGTTTTGAGCATCCGAAGACGAAAAAGACGATCCTGATCACCGCCGATCTGCCAGAGCATATGAAGCAGACCTGGGAGACCTTTGGCTGGACCGAAGATCTGGCCGAAAATGACCCGTTCGAGGCGCTGCGTTGACCCAACGGCTGGTTATCTTTGACGTGGACGGAACGCTTGTCGACAGCCAGCACAGCATTGTCGCGGCCATGACGGCGGCGTTCGAGGCGCAGGGGCTGGCGGTGCCTGATCGTGGCGCGATTCTGTCGATCGTGGGTCTGTCGCTGGATCACGCGATGCTGCGGCTGGCGCCTGATCTGGCGCTTGATATCCGTGCGCAGCTGGTCGAGGGCTATCGCGCCGCCTATCAGGCGCATCGTCTGGCGCAGGGGGCGGCGCATTCGCCGCTGTTCCCCGGAACGCTGGAGATGCTGGAGGACTTGGCGGCGCAGCCCGGGCTGGTGCTGGGCGTGGCCACCGGAAAATCGCGCCGGGGCCTTGATGCGCTGATCGCGGCGCATGGGCTGGAGCGCTATTTCGTCACAACCCAGGTGGCCGATGATCACCCGTCAAAGCCGCACCCGGGGATGATCCTGGCGGCATTGGAGGAGGCCGACGTCTTGGCCGCCGATGCGGTGATGGTGGGCGACACCAGCTATGACATGGAGATGGCCAGCGCCGCCGGTGTTGCCGGGCTGGGCGTGAGCTGGGGCTATCACCCCCGTACGGCATTGACGGCGGCGCGCAGGGTGATCGATCGGATCGCGGATCTGCCCTTGGCGTTGAACCAGATTTGGAAAGACCCGACATGAGTGAGTGGAAGCAGAAGCGGTTTTGGACCGATGTGAGCGTCGAGAAAGATGCGGATGGATATTCCGTGGCGCTGGACGGACGGCTGATCAAGACGCCCGCCAAGGCCCCGCTGCGCCTGCCAGCCCGGCCTATGGCCGAGGCCGTGGCCGCCGAATGGGCCGCGCAGGAGGGCGAGATCGACCCGCGCCGGATGCCGTTCACCCGCTCGGCCAATGCGGCGATCGACAAGGTGCGCACGCAGCATGGCGAGGTGGCCGACATGCTGGCCGCCTATGGCGATTCAGATCTGTTGTGCTATCGCGCCGACAGCCCGCAGGAACTGGTGGAGCGGCAGGCCGAGGCCTGGGACCCGGCGCTGGAGTGGGCCGAGACGGCGCTTGGAACGCGTCTTGAGCTGCGCAGCGGTGTGGTTCACAGGCCGCAGCAGCCGGACGCGCTGGAGCGGCTGCGGGCGCAGGTGCATGCGCTTGATGCGTTCCGGCTGGCGGCGTTTCACGATCTGGTCAGCCTGTCGGGTTCGCTGGTGCTGGGATTTGCGGCGGCGCAGAATTGGCGCGATGCCGAGGCGCTGTGGGATCTGTCGCGGCTTGATGAGCTGTGGCAGGAGGAGCATTGGGGCGTCGATGACGAGGCCGCCGCGCTGGCCGCGTACAAGCGCGATGCCTTCCTGCATGCCAAGAAATTCTATGATTTTGCATGAATGAGCAGGGCTTAGGCGCTGTCGCTTCGTGAGGCCCCCGGCGCGGGGAGGGGGATCTAATTGTCTGATCCAACCCTTGACGTCCGTTGGTGAATCCGCCCAAACTCACTCATACTGAAGGGGAGTACCCCACTTGGTACATGAACCGGCGTTTGTGTTGCCGGAGAAACCGTCCCTACAAAGAGGCGGTAAATCAGGAAGAGGTGAATATGAATAAATCCGTATTTTTGGGCGCGCTGACCGTCGCTGGCCTGATGGCCGGCGTCGCCGCTGCGGGCACGATGGATGATGTCAAAGCCCGCGGTAAGCTGAACTGCGGCGTGACGACTGGCCTGGTCGGCTTTGCCGCTCCGGATGCCAACGGGGTCTGGAACGGGTTCGACGTGTCCGTCTGCCGTGCGGTTGCTGCGGCGGTTCTGGGCGATCAGAACGCGGTTGAATTCGTGCCGACCACGGGCAAGACGCGCTTTACCGCGCTGGCCTCGGGCGAAATCGACCTGCTGGCACGGAACACGACCTGGACCTTCTCGCGCGATGTCGATCTGAAGTTCGAATTCATCGGCGTGAACTACTATGACGGTCAAGGCTTCATGGTTCCCAAAAGCCTGGGCGTGTCTTCGGCCAAGGAACTGGACGGCGCGACCGTCTGCATCCAGACCGGCACCACCACCGAGTTGAACCTGGCGGACTTCTTCCGCTCGAACAACATCAGCTATGAGCCGGTGCCGATCGAAACCAATGCCGAAGCACAGCAGCAGTACCTTGCCGGTGCTTGCGACGTGTACACCACCGACGCGTCCGGTCTGGCCGCAACCCGCGCCACCTTTGAAGCCCCCGGCGATCACGTGATCCTGCCGGAGATCATTTCGAAAGAGCCGCTGGGCCCGCTTGTTCGCCATGGCGACAGCGAGTGGGGCGACATTGCACGCTGGACCCTCAACGCGCTGATCGCCGCTGAGGAATATGGCGTGACCTCGGCCAATATCGAAGAGCTGGCCAAGGGGACCAACAACCCGGAAATCAACCGTCTGTTGGGCACCGAAGGCACCTTGGGTGAAATGCTGGGCCTGGACAAGGAATGGGCCAAGCGCGCGATTGCCGCCAACGGCAACTATGGTGAAATCTTTGCCAAGAACATCGGCGAGAATTCTCCGGTTGGTCTGGGGCGTGGTCTGAACGCACAGTGGACCAACGGTGGTCTGCTCTACGCACCGCCGTTCCGCTAAGAGACACAAGATCAGGGCGCGGATCACTCCGCGCCCTTTTTTATTTTCTCAAGTATAACAATTGGTCCGGTTTTCGCGGAGCGGGGGAAAACCCTGCCGGAGGAGAGACCGGGGTGCCACGGGGAACCATCGGTCATGACACTACTTACTGACCCGCCGAAGGAGCAGTTTCGGCTATCCATGCTGCTCTACGATACGCGCTACCGCTCAGCGACGTTTCAAGTGATCGCGCTGCTTTGCTTCATGCTTTTGGCGGCTTGGCTGATCAGCAACACCGCCCAGAACCTGGCCGAACTGGGCAAGCCGATCGATTTCGGTTTTTTCGGTGAATCAGCCGGATATGATATCAACCAGCGCCTGTTGGATTACGATTCACAAGACACCCATCTGCGGGCGGCGCTGATCGGGCTTTTGAACACGCTTGTCGTGGCCGCGCTTGGCTGTGCGACGGCCACAGTGCTTGGCGTTACTGTGGGTGTTTTGCGCCTGTCGAACAACTGGCTGATTTCCCGGCTGATGACGGTCTATGTCGAGATGTTCCGCAATGTGCCGGTTCTGCTGTGGATCGTGTTCATCATGGCGGTCATGATCGAGACCTTGCCGGCGCCACGGGCGTTTCGCGGCGACAACGCCACGGCGAGCATGTTGCTTGGCGACAGTGTGGCGTTGACCAATCGCGGGGTCTATATTCCCGAACCGCTGTTTTCGCGTAGCCTGGGGGATATTCACCTGCTGGGCGAGTCCAGCCTGCGGTTCAATGTCAGCCTAGATCTGATCGTTGTTCTGGCGGTGCTGATCGGCGGCGTCTGGGTGTCTCAATTCATCAAGCGTCGGGCAGACCGAATTCAGGAAAGCACCGGCGATCGGCCGACCACCTGGTATCTGCGTCTGGGCGTGATCGTGGTGCCGCTGGTCATCGTTCTGGCCGCGCTGGGGTTTTATCTGGGCCATCCGGAGTTGAAAGGGTTCAACTTCAAGGGTGGGACACATATGCGCAATTCGCTGATCGCCTTGTGGTTGGCGCTGTCGCTTTATACGGCGGCTTTCGTGGCCGAAATCGTGCGCTCGGGCATCATGGCGATTTCCAGCGGACAGACCGAGGCGGCCTCGGCGTTGGGGTTGCGGTCGAACCGGATCATGTCGCTGGTGATCCTGCCGCAGGCGCTGCGGGTGATCGTGCCGCCGCTGATTTCGCAATATCTGAACCTGACCAAGAACTCGTCTCTGGCGATTGCGGTGGGGTACATGGATATCACCGGGACCTTGGGCGGCATCACCATGAACCAGACCGGTCGAGAACTGGAATGCGTTCTGTTGTTGATGCTGATCTATCTGATCATCAGCCTGAGCATTTCGACGGTGATGAACTGGTACAACGAATCCGTAAAGCTGGAGGAGCGCTGAGATGACCGATGTTTCTTTTGTCCGCACGGAAATCCTGCCGGAAAAGGCCCCGCCCGTTACCTCGGCCGGTGCCATCGGCTGGGCACGGACCAACCTGTTTTCTGGGGTGTTCAACACGGTGCTGACGCTGGTTTCGCTGGCCGTGGTATACTTTGTGCTGGCGGCAATCATCCCCTGGGTGCTGTCGCCGACCTGGAACGGCACCTCGTTGTCCGACTGCCGCGACATGCTGGCGGCCGCGGGTCACAACGATGGTCATGGCGGCGCCTGTTGGGGGGTGATCCGCGAACGTTGGATTCAACTGATGTTCGGGTTCTATCCCAGCGATCAGTATTGGCGCCCGATCCTGTCGTTTGTGCTGCTGGCCGTGGCGCTGGCGCCGGTCCTGTTTTCGGACAAGGTGCCGGGCAAGATGCTGTATTTCTCGCTTGCCTATCCGTTCATCTTTCCGTGGCTTCTGTGGGGGGGCACCATCTGGGGTCCGCTCGTGGCTGCGGCGGGCTTTGGCATCGGCTATATGGTCTATCGCCTGATTTCGGACACCATGAGCAGCCTCGCCGGCATGATCGGCGGCGTTGCGGCGGCCTTGATTTGGTGGCTGGTACTGTCGGGGCTGGCGGTTTCGGCGCTGGATAGCATTCTGGCGATCGGGCTGGAACCGGTCGTCAGCCGCAGGTTTGGCGGGTTCATGTTGTCGATCACCATTGGGGTCGTCGCCATCGCCTGTTCGCTGCCTCTGGGCATCGTTCTGGCGCTGGGGCGGCGATCCGACCTTTTGATCGTGAAATACCTGTGCGTCGGCTTTATCGAGTTCATTCGCGGTGTGCCGCTGATCACGCTGTTGTTCGTGGCCTCGACCCTGCTCAATATCTTCATGCCGCCGGGAACCGATTTCGACATCATCCTGCGGGTTCTGATCATGGTGACGCTGTTCGCGTCGGCCTATATGGCCGAGGTGATCCGTGGCGGGCTCGCCGCGCTGCCCAAGGGGCAGTACGAGGGCGCCGATTCGCTGGGGTTGAACTATTGGCAGGCGCAGCGGCTGATCATCATGCCGCAGGCGCTGAAAATCTCGATCCCCGGCATCGTTTCAACCTTTATCGGGGTGTTCAAGGACACCACGCTGGTTTCGATCATCGGGCTTCTTGATCCGCTGGGTCTGTCGAACGCCATCCGGGCGGACGCCAACTGGAACGGCATCGTGTGGGAGCTGTATGGCTTTATCGCGCTGCTGTTCTTCGTCGTCTGCTTCGGCATGTCCCGTTACTCCATGTATCTGGAGCGCAAGCTTCAGACCAGCCACAAGTAAGGAATTTGAACCATGGCTGACTTGGCTATCGACCGCGAAATCGACCGCTCCAAGATGCAAGTCTCGGATGAGGTTGCCGTCGAGATCATCAACATGAACAAGTGGTACGGGACCTTTCACGTGCTGCGCGACATCAACCTGACGGTCAACTCTGGCGAGCGGATCGTCATCGCTGGCCCATCGGGCTCGGGCAAATCGACCCTGATCCGCTGCATCAACGCGCTGGAGGAGCACCAGCAGGGCAAGATCACCGTCGACGGCACGGAGTTGTCGAACGACCTCAAGAACATCGACAAGATCCGCTCCGAGGTCGGGATGGTGTTCCAACACTTCAACCTGTTCCCGCATCTGACCATTCTGGAAAACTGTACGCTGGCGCCGATCTGGGTGCGCAAGACCCCCCGCAAAGAGGCGGTGGAGCGGGCGATGCATTTCCTTGAAAAGGTCAAGATCCCCGATCAGGCCAACAAGTACCCCGGTCAGCTCTCCGGGGGGCAGCAGCAGCGGGTGGCGATCGCGCGCAGCCTGTGCATGATGCCGCGGATCATGCTGTTTGACGAACCGACCTCGGCGTTGGACCCGGAGATGATCAAAGAGGTGCTCGACACCATGATCGAACTGGCCGAGGAGGGGATGACCATGCTGTGCGTCACCCATGAGATGGGGTTTGCCCGTCAGGTGGCGAACCGGGTCATCTTTATGGATCAGGGCCAGATCGTGGAACAGAACGAGCCGGAAGAGTTCTTCAACAACCCGCAAAGCGAGCGGACCAAGCTGTTCCTGAGCCAGATTCTGGGCCACTAACAGAGCCTGTGAACGACAATTGAGAGGGCCGGGCCATGTGCTCGGCCTTTTTCAGTTGTCGGTCTGCTCGTCGAGCAGATCGCGCGGGACGGTGAACGCGACCAGTTCGCCACCACGCCACGCGATCTTGTCCCAACTGTCGATGTCAAAGTGGGCGACCAGCGTGGCGCCGGTGGGATAGATGTCGAATTTCGGATGATCGGGGGCGGCGGCGAGGATCTCGGCGGCGAACAGGGCGATGCCCGGGTTGTGACCCAGCAGCAGCACGGTTTCGCCACTGGCCTCGCTCAGCACCCGCAGGATGCGGTTGGCATCCACCAGATAGAGATCGTCGGTCACCTCAGCTGCGGTGTCAAAGCCCATCCGCTCATAGGTTTCGCGGGTCCGCCGGGCCGAGGAGCAGAGCACCTGATCTGGGGTCAGCCCCTTGTCGCGCAGCCATTCGCCAAGGGCCCGGGCAGAGCGGCGACCTCGCGCGTTCAGCGGGCGATCCTGATCCAACATGCCGACGGTGTCCCAGCTCGATTTGGTGTGACGGGTCAAAATCAGGGTTCGGGTCATGGGTGGAACGACCTCATGTGAAGCGCGGATTGAGCCGGTTGTCGCCCGGCACCACGGCTGACAGGACAGGCGCGGCGGACCGCGCATCCTTGCATCATACAGGATTTTCCGCCCGGGCTGTCGAGAAAATCGTGGCACCGGGGTACGTCATAGGGGGCCGACGCCTTGAGCGCGCCAACCGGGCAGGCGGTGAGACAGGGCCGGTCGGCACAGCGCGCGCAGGGGGAGGGCGCAACGGCCGCGGGCAGCGCCAGAGGGGCCGCGATATGCAGCGCCCCGCGATAGGAGATCATCAGCCCCACCTCGTCATGGACAAGCATCCCTGTGGGGCTGGAAAACGCGCGGCCGGATTTCAGCGCCCAGTCGATGAAAGGCGCATAGGGCGGGCCGCCGAACGGGAAATACGCGGTGGCGTCATGGTCCGGCGCCAGCCCGCCGATCACCCTGGCTGACCAGCGATCCACCAGGTCGCGGCCCCCGTCCTGTGCCTCGGGCGATGTGGTGAAGGCGGGCCAGAACCCCGCCCCGGCCCCCAACAGGATCAGGCTGCCCCCGGTGAGACCCTTGGCCCCAGTGGCCGCCACATCCAGCGCGCCCATGACGATCAGCCCCTTGGCCTTGGCGGCGCGGCAGAGGCGGTCATAGGTCATGGGTGGGGAAGGTGATGGGGCGCAATCATGGCGGGTCGCTCCGGGGTCTAGTCGGCGCGGATCAGCGAGCCCGCACCATGTTCGGTAAACAGCTCAAGCAGCACCGCGTTGGGGGCACGGCCATCCAGAATCACCACCGCCCGTACGCCGCCGTCGATGGCGGTCAGCGCGGTTTCGGTTTTGGGGATCATGCCACCCGCAATCACGCCCGCGCGGATCATCTCGCGAATTTGCTCGGCTTTCATCTCGGTCAGAACGGAGCCCTCGGCGTTCTTGACGCCGGAGACATCGGTCAGCAGCAGCAGGCGATCGGCCTTGAGCGCGGCGGCAATGGCCCCGGCAGCGGTGTCGCCGTTGACGTTATAGGTTTCGCCATTGCGACCGGCACCGATTGGCGCGATCACCGGAATGATCTCATGCGCGAAAAGGTCGGTGAGCAGGGCCGGGTTCATCTCGGCCGGGGTGCCGACAAAGCCCAGGGCCGGGTCGGTCTGGTCACAGATCATCAGGTTGGCGTCCTTGCCGGACAGCCCGACGGCGGTGCCGCCCTGCCGGTTGACGGCCTGAACGATCCGCTTGTTGACGAGGCCAGAGAGCACCATCTCGACCACCTCGACGGTGGCTTTGTCGGTCACGCGCTTGCCGTCGACGAATTCGGATTGAACGCCCAGCTTGCCCAGCATGGCGTTGATCATGGGCCCGCCACCATGCACGATCACCGGGTTCACACCGACCTGACGCATCAGCACCACGTCGCGGGCGAAACTGTCCATCGCCTCGTCGCTGCCCATGGCGTGACCGCCCAGCTTGATCACAACGATCGCGTTATCATAACGCTGCAGATACGGCAGCGCATTCGACAGGGTTTCAGCGGTGGCGATCCAGTTGCGATTCATGTCCTGTGTCTTCATCGGAAACTCCGTTGCGGGCGAAATCTCATGAAACGCGGGCGCAGCGCAAGTTATTCCTGCATCAATCCGTAGATGATGGCGCGCAGGGTGGCGATCCCGTCACCCTTTTCGCTCGAGGTGACGACAATCTCGGGATAGGCGGCGGGGTGTTTGGTCAGCACGCCGCGTACCTGCTCCACCACCTTGTCGAGGTCTGCCGCCTTGATCTTGTCGGTCTTGGTCAGCACGCATTGGAAGGTCACCGCGCTGCTGTCGAGCCGGGTCATGATCTCTTCGTCCACGGGTTTTGCCCCGTGACGCGCGTCGATCAGCACAAAGGCGCGGCGCAGGGTCTGGCGCCCCGACAGGTATTGTTTCAGCAAGCGTTGCCATTTTTCCACCACCGGCAGTGGCGCATTGGCATAGCCATAGCCGGGCAGGTCCACGAGATAGAGGTCGGGGCCTTGGGTGAAAAAGTTAATTTCCTGCGTCCGGCCCGGCGTGTTGGAGGCGCGCGCCAGCCCCTTGGTGCCGGTCAGCGCGTTGATCAGGCTTGATTTGCCCACGTTCGAGCGGCCGGAAAAACAGATCTCGATCCGGTCGGCGGGGGGCAGGCCGGACATCGCGACCACGCCCTTGACGAAAAGCGATTCGCGGGCAAACAGCAGCCGACCGGCTTCTGCCGCCTGCGGATCGGGCTCTTCAGCTAGGGGAAAGCGCATCTGCATCAGTTCAATACCTCGATTTCGTCGCCTTGCGCCAGCGGTCCGCCCCGGATCACGCGGGCGTAGACGCCGCAATCCTGATGGCCGAACCCGTCGTTCAGGGCCTTTAGCGTATCAGCGTCGCGCACCCCGGTCTCGGGGTTTGCTGTGGTTGCCATGCAGCGGCGGATCGGCTCCACCACTTCGATTTCGACCGCGCCGAGGCGCAGGCGTTTTCCGGGCCATGACATTTCGGCCCAAGGGGCAAAGCCGTCAAACAGGATGTTGCCGCGCCAACGCAGGGGCGAGATGGCATGCCCGAGCTGCGCCTCGACCGCGGCATGGCTCGCCATGTTGATCAGCGAGATCGAGGGGTAGTCGCTGTCGGTCATCGCCACGTCGGGCGCGCGCACCAGACGGGCGGGGAGGGCCCGGTCGGGGTTCGACAGCGGACGCGCCCAGTCGATAAAGCGTAGCGCATCTGCCGGATCGTCCGGGTCGATGCTCAACGCGGGGCGGTCGGGGTGGGTCAGGGTCAGCCGACCGTCGGCCTCATCCGTTTGCGTCTGTATGGCCTGCAGCGCGGCGGATTGGGCGCAGCGGGTAAATTCGCGGCACGGCTGCCAGCCGGGCAGCTCCGGGTCGAACCGCGACTGGTCATGTGCCACGGCCCAACGCCGATCCCAAGGCAGGGCGGCACCCTCGGTCAGGGTCACCTGTTCCACCCGTTCGCGCCCATGGCTTTTGATCGGGTGGCGCCAGATTTCCCTGACCTGGGCGATCACTTTTTGTCCCCTTTGGCGCCGCGCTGGAAGGTTTCCTTGATGTTGCCGAACACGTCAGGTTTGTACCCTTGGCTGCGCATGATTAGGTATTGCTGGGTAAAGGTGATGGTGTTGTTGGTGATCCAGTAGACCACCAGCCCGCTGGCAAAGCGGCCCAGCATGAACATGAACACCCAAGGCATCCACGCAAAGATCATCTTTTGCGTCGCATCGGTGGGGGCCGGGTTCAGCTTTTGTTGCAGGAACATCGAGATCCCCAGCAGCAGCGGCAGGATGCCGATCATCACCGTGGCCATCATCGTTCCCGGCTCGGGTGAGCCCCAAGGCGCGAGGCCGAAGAAGTTCATGATCGAGGTGGGATCCGGCGCACTGAGATCCTGGAACGGGCCGAACCAGGCGGTCTGGCGCAATTCGATGGTGACAAAGATCACCTTGTAGAGCGAGAAGAAGATCGGGATCTGCAACAGGATCGGCAGACAGCCGGCGGCCGGGTTCACCTTTTCCTTCTTATACAGCTCCATCATGCCTTGCTGAACCTTGGCGCGGTCATCGCCCGCGGCTTCCTTCAGCTTCTCCATCTGCGGCTGCAGTTCCTTCATCTTGGCCATCGAGACGTAGGATTTGAAGGCCAGCGGGAACAAGATCGCCTTGAGGATCAGGGTCAGCGCGATGATCGACCAGCCCATGTTGCCGATCAGGTTGTGAATGTTGTGCAGCAGCCAGAAGATCGGCTTGGTCAGGAAAAAGAACCAACCCCAGTCGATGCTGTCGATAAAGCCCTTGATGCCGGCTTTTTCATACGCGCGGATGGTTTCCCATTCCTTGGCCCCGGCGAACAGCTGGGTGGTGACGCTGGCCGATTGCCCGTTGGTCAGGGTCTCGGTCGGCAGCACGGTCTCGGTCTGGTAGATGTCGCGCCGCTCGTCGTATTTCGCGGCCTGTTTGAAGGCGCTGCCGGGGGCGGGGATCAGGGTCGACATCCAGTAGTGGTCGGTGAAACCGATCCAGCCGTCTGTCTCGACCTGACGGACATCGGCACGGGCGCCTTCGCGCTCCTTATAGTCGAAATCCGGCATCTTTTTATAGTCGGTTTCGGTCAGCTCGCCATCGGCCATGGCGACGACGCCTTCATGCAGGATGAAGAATTTCTTGCGATCAGCTGGTTCGCCGTGGCGGGCCAGCACCCCATAGGGGGCAAGGCCGACGGTGCCGCCGCTGCTGTTCTCGACCGATTGGGTGACCGTGAACATGTAATTCTTGTCGACGGCGATCTCGCGGCTAAAGGTCAGCCCCTTGCCGTTGTCCCATGCGAGCGTGACCGGCGTATCAACGCCGAGGGTGTTGCCCGCAGCGACGCGCCATTCGGTATTCGCGCCCGGCACATCGTCCAGCGACAGACCCGCACCCGGGGCCCAGCCGTAGAGCGCGTAATAGGCGCCGGTGTCGCCCACCGGCTTGAGCATCTTGACGACCGGCGATCCCGGCTCTGTCGTTTCATGGTAGTCTTTCAGCGACAGGTCGTCGATGCGCCCGCCCAACAGCGAGATGCTGCCTGAAAGGCGCGGCGTGTCGATCGAGACGCGGGGGGCGTCGGCGACGACCTCCTCTACCGCGGTGCCCTGACCGGTGCCAGCTGTGGCCGGGCCGGCATCGGCGCTGGGGGCCGCAGGCGCGGTCTGGCTGGCCTGCTCGGCTGGCAGAGCGCCTGGCGCTTCCGGTTCTGGGGGCGGGAACATGAAGAACCACCCCAAGATCACGAGGAAGCTGAGCGCCGTTGCGAGGATGAGGTTCTTGTTCTGATCGTCCATCGGGGACTGCCACCTTGTGCTGTCAAAGACTGGGTGGGTTCAACAGAGTGCAGCCCCAAAGGTCAAGCGGATTCCGGGTTGGCCGCTCCTGCTGGGGCTTCGCTGCGTCCTGCAAGGCCCGTTGTGGCGGTTCACAGCGCCCGTCAACCGATTTTGCCACCGATTCGCGGCGCGTCCTGCAATTTCGCGCGATGCGTTGCGATCCAGTCCAATGTGCGGTCAAAAGGCATCGGCCGCCCGATGCCAAAGCCCTGCACATGGTCGCAGCCCAGCTGCGCCAGCAACGCGTGTTCGCCCACGGTTTCGACCCCTTCGGCAAGCGTCTCTAGCTCCAGTCGTTCGGCCATGGTCAGGATCGCCCCGATCAATTTCTGTTGTTCGGGGTCGCGATCGGCTTTCATCACGAAGGAGCGGTCGATCTTGATCCGTGACACATCGAAGCGCTGAATCGAGGCCAGCGAGGCATGGCCGGTGCCGAAATCATCCAGATCGATGCGGCAGCCCAGCTTGGCCAGCCCCGAGATATTGCGCGCGATGGTGTCATCGGGGTCGGTGCTCATCACCGATTCCAGAATCTCGACGGCCAGCCTGTCGGGGGTCAGATCAAAGCGGTCAAGCTCCCACCGGATGTGGTCGACCAAGCCGGGATCGCGCAACTCGTCGGTGGAGAAGTTCACGCCCACCTGCGGCACCTCGGCCCCGGCGCTGTCCCAGGCCTTGAGCGCGGTCAGCGCGTTATAGAGGATGACTTCACCCAACCGTTTCATCAGCCCGGCCTCCTCCAGCGCGGGCAGAAACTGATCCGTGGGCAGCATGCCGTGCACCGGGTGGGTCCAGCGCGCCAAGGCTTCAAAGCCGGTGATCTTGCCGGTGTCGGTGGAAATCTGCGGCTGGTACCAAGGCTGGATCTGGCCGTTCTCCAAGGCGGCGGCAACTCCGTCCCGCAGGTCGTGGCGGGCGCGGCTTTTCCGCCCGGTTTCAGCGCTGTAGACGCGGATGCCCGAGGGGCCGTTGGCCTGTGCCTCGCTCAGCGCGGCGCTGGCGGCACCGATCCAGGACGCCGCATCCGGGCCCGGGGCCCGCCCGCGCAGGCAAAGCCCGACCGAGCAGGACATATAGATCGTACTGGCATCCAGCGCGACCGGATCTTCGACCGCGCTTTGCATCCGACCGGCGAGTTGAATGCACAGTTCAAGGTCAAGCTGGCGCACTGGTGTCAGGCAGATGGCGAAGCGGCTGTCGCCGATCCGGGCCACGGTGTCGGTGCCACGCAGGGCGGCGCAGATCCGCTCGCCGGTTTGCGCAGCCACCTGATCGGCGGCGGCCTGACCGTGCCGCTCTTCAAGGTCGCGATAATCGTCCAGTTCGAGCATGAAGCAGGCCGATCGAAGGCCGGGCCGCTCGGTTTCTTCAAAGGTGTGCTCCAGCGCCGCATCGAACCCGTCGCGCAACAGCAGCCCGGTGACCCCGTCGCGTTGCGCCAAGGTCCGCCGCGTCCGTTCGTTGAACGCCCCGGATAGGGCAAAGAACAGCGGCAGGCCGAGTGAGGTGAAAACAAGCGCCGCCTCGCCCCACAGCCAGAAAGCGCCAAGTGTGAGCGCCGGCAGAAACGCCAGAACCGGAGGGCCCATGAGAATGGGGAGGACGGTCTGGCGCAGCCGGGCCAGAAGGCTGGAGGGCGGCAGGGACATTGGGGAGGGGCCTTTTACCGTTTGCGTTGCATAAGGCAAGGGTAACGCAAAGGGTCTGACCCATATGTTAACGCAGGACGGGAATCTTTTCGCCGTCTTCTCCCTGACGCGTTGCGTCGGGCTGGGATTCGGTGGCGCGCATCAGGCCGGCGAAATCGAACAGCTTGGGGTCAAGCATGTGCGACGGGCGGATATTCATCAGCGCCCTGAACATCACTTGACGACGGCCCGGTGCATTCTTTTCCCACTGGTCGAGGATCGCCTTGACCTGCTGGCGTTGCAACCCGTCCTGGCTGCCGCAGAGGTCGCAAGGGATGATCGGATAGTTCATCGCGCGGGCGAACTTTTCGCAATCGGCCTCGGCCACATGCGCCAGCGGGCGATAGAGGAAAAGGTCGCCCTCTTCGTTGACCAGCTTCGGCGGCATGGTAGCCAGCCGTCCACCGTGAAACAGGTTCATGAAAAAGGTTTCAAGAATATCGTCGCGATGATGGCCCAGAACCACGGCCGAGCAGCCCTCTTCCCGCGCGATCCGGTACAGATTCCCGCGCCTGAGACGGGAGCAGAGCGCGCAATAGGTGCGCCCGGCGGGCACCTTGTCCATCACGATGGAATAGGTGTCCTGATATTCGATTCGATGTGGCACCTGCATCCGCTCCAGAAACTCGGGCAGCACCGTGGCGGGAAAGCCGGGCTGGCCCTGATCAAGGTTGCAGGCCAGCAAATCGACTGGCAGAAGCCCGCGCCATTTCAGCTCGTGCAGGACCGCGAGCAGGGTATAGCTGTCCTTGCCGCCGGACAGGCAGACCAGCCATTTCGGCCGTTGCGCCCCGGGTTCGATCATGCCGTATTGCTCGACCGCCTCACGGGTGGCGCGGACGATGCGTTTGCGCAGCTTCTTGAACTCCGTCGAGGAGGGCGCGCCGTGAAACAGCGGGTGAATATCGTCGGGTTCATCGAACATGGGATGGCTTTAGTGGAGTTCGAAGGTTCGGACAAGCGCCGGGCGTTGCGGTCGCGACCGGGTGGGTGCGCTAGTGGCCGTCGCCCGCTTTTCCAGTGCTGGGCTTGCCCTTGGGGTCCGGCACCGGGTCATAGCCGTCGCTGCCGAACGGGTGGCAGCGGCCGATGCGGCGCAGCGCCAGCCAGCTGCCCTTGATCGCGCCGTGTTTTTCCAGCGCCTCAAGCGCATAGGCGCTGCAGGTGGGCTGATAGCGGCAGTTGTGCCCGACCCAGGGCGAAAAGATCAGCCGGTAGGCACGGACCGGAAGGGCGGCAAGGTGGGCGAGGGGGGTCATGGCTGGGGCTTCTTGCGGGGGGCGTGGAGTTTCGACACCGCATATCTAAGATCGCCCAGCAGCGTCTCAAAGGGGGCTGCGGCGGTTGTGTCGCGGCGCCCGATCAAGACGTAGTCCCAGCCGTCATGGCCCAGCTCTGGCAGAATCGCGCGCGCGGCCTCACGCAGCCGGCGCTTGGCACGGTTGCGGGCGACGGCATTGCCGACCTTCTTCGAGCAGGTAAAGCCCACGCGAATACCGCTGGCCGCATCCTCCGGGGGTCGGCGACGCGCCTGCACCACCATGGTGGCTGTGGCCTGTCTCCGGGCGCGGGATGCGGCAAGAAATTCCGCCCGCTTGCGCAGGATCGGAAGCGTAGAGCGCTTCGCGCCCTTCGGACACGACGAAACCGCCGGGGGCGTTGTCCCCGTGTTGGTCTCGGGGGCCTCCGGCGGTATCGTCGTCATAGGAACCTGACTGAGGCGTTACGCGCTCAGCGATTTGCGGCCGCGAGCGCGGCGTGCGTTCAGGATTTTGCGACCGGCCTTGGTGGCCATGCGGGCGCGGAAGCCATGGCGCCGCTTGCGGACCAGGTTCGAGGGTTGAAAGGTGCGTTTCATCGCTCCGTCTCCAGTATAGCACTTCGGGTGCAGCGCGGATTCGCCGCCCGGTCATGTTCAGAGCCCGTCCTTTACGGGCAGTAGCCGGGTAAGTCAAACCCCACAGACCGGGTTTCGCACCGAGTCCTGCAACAATTTGCGCGACATCGACCGCGGGAATGTTTCAAACCCGGGCCGGATTGCGGGATTTGTCACGAATTCCCCCAGACCCATCACCCCCGCGTGAGGCCCCTGTTTCTTTTCGGGTGCGCGGCGCACTTTGGGGGCAGGCAACATGAAAAGGCGGCAAGATGACGGAGACGCAACAGATGATGACCCCTCGCGCACGCAGGTGGCTACGCCATATCCCACTGGTCGTGATTCTATTGGGGGCGGCATTCGGTGCGCTGACACTGGGCGATGATCTGAGTTTCGACACGCTGCGCGACAACCGCGAGGGGCTGATCGCCTTTCGCGATGGCAATTTCGTCGGGCTCGCGCTGAGCTTTGTCGCCATCTATGTGCTGATCGTGGCGTTTTCACTGCCCGGAGCGGCGGTGGCCTCGGTTACGGGCGGGTTCCTGTTCGGTCTGGGGCTGGGCACAGTGTTCAACGTGATGGCCGCGTCGATCGGTGCGGCGGTGATCTTTCTTGTGGCGCGCTGGGGCGCCGGGGCGGCGTTGAGCGCGCGAATCGATGCCTCCGAAGGGCGGATGCAGCGATTGCGCGCCGGGCTGCGGGAACATGAAATCAGCGTTCTGTTGCTGTTGCGGCTGGTGCCGGCGGTGCCGTTCTTTGTCGCCAACCTGCTGCCGGCGCTGGTCGGTGTGCGGTTCTGGAATTTCCTGTGGACCACGGTGCTGGGGATCATACCCGGTGCGCTGGTCTTTACCTGGATCGGGGTTGGGTTGGGCGAGGTGTTCGCCCGAGGCGAAAGCCCGGATCTGTCGCTGATCTGGGAGCCCTATATCATGGGGCCGATTCTGGGCCTGTGTGCGCTGGCGGCGTTGCCGATCGTGATCAAGGCGTTGCGCGGAGGCAAAGAGGTATGAGCGATATGAAACGGATCAAAACCGACCTTCTGGTGATCGGTGCAGGCTCTGGCGGGCTTTCGGTGGCGTCGGGTGCGGCGCAGATGGGGGCCGATGTGGTGCTGCTGGAAGGGCACCGGATGGGCGGCGATTGCCTGAATTACGGCTGTGTCCCCTCAAAGGCGCTGCTGTCGGCGGGCAAGGTGGCGCATGGGCAGGCGACGGCAGAGGTCTTTGGCATCGCCAATGTGGTGCCGCAGGTGGACTATGGCGCGGTGATGGAACACGTCGCCGATGTGGTCGCACAAATCGCGCCGATGGACAGCCAGACCCGGTTCGAGGGATTCGGTGTGCGGGTGATCCGGGAATACGGGCAGTTTGTCTCGCCGCATGAGGTGCTGGCGGGCGATCATCTGATCCGGGCGCGGCGGGTGGTGATCGCCACCGGCTCGTCGCCGCTGGTTCCGCCGATTCCCGGGCTGGACGATGTGCCGTATCTGACCAACGAAACGCTGTTCGATCTGCGCGAGGCGCCCGAGCACCTGTTGATCATCGGCGGCGGGCCAATCGGGATGGAAATGGCACAGGCCCATGTGCGGTTGGGTTGCAAGGTGACGGTGATCGAAGGGGCGCGCGCGTTGGGGCGTGATGATCCCGAACTTGCGGATCTGGTCACCGGGCGGTTGCGCGACGAGGGCGTCGAGATCGCTGAAGAGGCTTTGGTGGCGCGGGTTTCCGGCCGGGCCGGTGCGATCGAGGTCGCGGCGCAGGACGGGCGGGTGTTCTCCGGCTCTCACCTGCTGGTGGCGGTGGGGCGGCGGGCCAATACCGAGCGGCTGAACCTGACAGCGGCGGGAATCGAGACCACCAAGACTGGGATTCGCGTGGACGCCGGGCTGCGCAGCAGTAACAGCCGTGTCTATGCCATTGGCGATGTGGCCGGTGGGCTGCAGTTCACCCATGTGGCAGGCTATCATGCGGGTGTCGTTATCCGCTCGGCCCTGTTTGGTCTGCCGTCGCGGGCCACGGACGCGCATATCCCGCGCGTGACCTATAGCGACCCGGAATTGGCGCAAGTGGGGCTAAGTGAGGCCGAGGCGCGCGAGATCCACGGCGACAAGCTGGAGGTCGTGCGGTTCGACTATGCCCATAATGACCGGGCGATTGCCGAGCGCAAGACCGGCGGATTCGCCAAGGTGATGGTGGTCAAGGGCCGCCCCGTGGGGGCAAGCATCGTGGGCCATCAGGCGGGCGAGTTGATCTCTCTGTGGGCGCTGGCGCTGGCCAATCGGCTGAAGATGGGGCAGGTCGCGGCGATGGTTGCACCCTATCCGAGCATCGGCGAACTTAACAAACGGGTTGCGGGGGCCTATTTCTCACCCAGACTGTTTGATAATCAGGTGGTCAAACGGGTGGTTCGGGCGGTTCAAAGGTGGCTGCCCTGACCGGGAAAGGGCTGCATGCTGAATACGCTCTCGGGGCGATTTCTGATCCTGACCACGGTCTTTGTGATGCTGGCCGAGGTGTTGATCTTTGTGCCGTCGATCGCCCGGTTTCGGGTCGATTACCTGAACGACCGGCTGGAGCGGGCGCAGATTGCGTCGATGGCGCTGTTGGCCGACGACATGCTGGGGACCGATCTGGAGGCAGAGCTGTTGCGCAATGCCCAGGTACTCAACGTCGTGCTGCGGCGCGACGAGATGCGCCAGTTGATGCTGTCCTCGCCGATCCCGGAACCGATCTCGGAAACCTATGATCTGCGCGATGCCGGGGCGATCACGCTGATCCGCGACGCCTTGAAGCGTCTTTTCACGCCGCAAAATCAGATCGTGCGGGTGATCGGGGCCCCGACCCGCGATGCCGGGCGGCTGATCGAGGTGACGATGGAAACTGCGCCGCTGCGGGTGGCGATGATCGACTATGGGCTGCGCGTGCTGCTGCTGTCGGCGGTGATCTCGGTCTTTACCGCGCTGCTGCTGTTTGTGGCGGTGCAGCGCTTTCTGGTGCGGCCGATCAAGGGCGTGGTGGGGTATATGAAACGCTATGCCGCCGCGCCCGAGGACGCGCGCGGGATCATCCAGCCCAACGCCGGGGTAAGCGAGCTGCGCGAGGCGGAAGAAGCACTGAGGACGCTCCAGATCGAGCTGACGCAGCTGTTGAAACAGCGCGAGCGGTTGGCGCAACTGGGCGAGGCGGTGGCCAAGGTCAGCCATGATCTGCGCAATATCCTGACCAGCGCGCAGTTGTTCACCGACCGGATCGAGATGAGCGAGGATCCCCGCGTGCGGCGTCTGGCGCCCAAGCTGGTCAATTCGATCACCCGCGCGGTGACCCTGTGCGAAAGCACGCTGGCCTTTGGCCGCGCCGAGGAGGCACCGCCAGCGCTGCGCATGATCGGGCTGGCCGCCATCGCCGAGGATGTGATCGAAAGCGAACGGATGGCCGTGGGCGATGGCGCGGTCGTGTTGCACAACACCGTGCCCTCTGAGCTCAAGGTGCGGGCGGACCCGGAACAGCTGTATCGTGTGCTGCTCAATCTGGTGCGCAACGCCTGTCAGGCGATCGAGGCCACCCGCCGCCCCGGCACCGTGAGCCTGAGCGCGCGCGAGGAAGATGACGATTGGTGGATTGAGATCGCCGATACCGGCCCCGGTCTGCCGGCAAAGGCGCGTGAGAACCTGTTCGCGCCGTTTCGCGGCGGGGCGCGCGCCGGGGGCGCCGGTCTGGGGCTTGCGATATCGGCCGAACTGATGCGCGGCCACGGCGGTACGCTGGAGCTGGCCCGCACCGGGCCGGAGGGCACGGTTTTCGCCATTCGCCTGCCCCGATCCATGTCGGCGCTGGAGATGTCGGCGGGCTGAACGCGATCGCGCGAAAAAGGATGAAGAAATCGCCAGAAATGGGTTGCAAACCCAAGGGGGCGAGGGTAATTCACGCCGCAGTGGACCGATAGCTCAGCTGGATAGAGTACCTGACTACGAATCAGGGGGCCGGGGGTTCGAATCCCTCTCGGTCCACCACCGCACCACCTTAGTAATATGATTTACAAGGGATTTGTGCGGTGGTGGCCTCCACCATCCTCACTTTACATACCGCGCGGCAAGGATTGCCGTTTTCAGCTGCTTAGCGCTGCGGTGCGCCTTGACGCGTTGGCAAGCGCGCGACAGCGATGCGCCGCCCCGCCCTCGTTTGGTCGGGGCGGCTGTGTCCGGGCAGGGTGGCGGGCAGGGCCTGAGTGGGGTCAGGACAGGATCTTGCGGAACCGCGACAGCACCATCGTCAGCGAGACCAGCGCCATTGCGGCGATTGCCAGCAGTTCGGGATAGACCAACGCAAGACCGCTGCCGCGATAGAGCACGGATTGCGCAAAGGACGCGAAATGGGCCGAAGGGTTGATCCACAACATCACGTAGCGCAGCCAGTCGGGCATGGACTCAAGCGGTGTCAGACCCCCTGAGAGCAGGAGAAGGATAACGATGACCGGAAGCACAAGCAGGCCGAATTGGCCCATGTTGTGGGTGAAGCTGGCCAGCATCAGCCCCAGTGAGCCGATCGCCACGACATAGATCGCCGTGCCAAAGACATAGAGCCCGAGCGATCCCGCCACCGGCACCCCCATCGCCCCCTGCACCACAAGGATCAGGCTTGCCACCGATGAGATCAGGATCACCAGCCCCATCGCCAGAATCTTGGACAGCACGATTTCATGCGGGCGCACCGGCATCACCAGAACATGTTCAATGGTGCCGTGTTCGCGTTCGCGGATCATCGAGGAGCCGGACAGGATCAGCATCAGGATCGTCACGTTGTTCATCAGCTGCATGACCGAACTGAACCACGCGGCGCGCAGATTGGGGTTGAAGCGGTTGCGAAAGACGACATCGACCAGCGAACTGTCGGCGGTTCCCGGTTGCAGATAGTCGGTGATCGCCTGCGACAGCAAATAGGTCATATAGGTCGCGCCGGTGCCGGCAAAGGCCACGGCGGTCGCATCCACCGACAGCAGCAGCGTCGTTGTATGCCCCGCGCGCAGGTCATGTTCAAAGTTCGGCGGGATGCTCACGACGATGACATAGTCGCCGTCGATCTGCGCCTGTTCCGCCGTCTCTGGCGGGATCAGCGCGGGCGGGGCGAAAAGCGGTTCCTGGATCGA
This sequence comes from Antarcticimicrobium sediminis, assembly GCF_004348975.1. Lineage (GTDB taxonomy): Bacteria > Pseudomonadota > Alphaproteobacteria > Rhodobacterales > Rhodobacteraceae > Antarcticimicrobium > Antarcticimicrobium sediminis. Next base: position 227,238 of record NZ_SMFP01000004.1, read on the forward strand.
ATCGATCAGCCGTGCCGAAAGCGGGCTGTGATCCTCGTCCACCACGGCGACCGAGAGGTCGTTGACCTCGGTCGAGGCGGCCATCGACACCATCCAGACCGCGAGGCTGAAGATATAGACGATCAGCACGATCATCACCTTGTCACCGCGCAGGGCGCGCAATTCCTTGATGGTCAGGCGAAGGGTGTTGAGCAGGGAGCGGAGCATCTCAGGCCTCCTGCTTGCGCAGCGCCAGCGCTGCGAGCAACAGATAGGCGAGGCAGAACAGTGCCAGCATCGCCAGATTCGGCGCGATGTCGCCGAAACCAAAGCCTTTCAGATAGACGCCGACCGAAACCGGCTGGAACCATGCACCGGGAAAGGACAGCCCGAACGCCCGTGCCGAGGGACCTAGCGTCGAGACCGGCGTGATCAGGCCCGAGAAATTCACCGTCGGGATGATCGAGATGACGGCGGTGGCAAAGACGGCGGCGACCTGGGTGCGGGTAAAGGCCGAAACCACCTGTCCGATCCCGGTGGTGGCGGTGACATACAGCAGGGCGGCCAGTGTCAGCGCCGGAAGCGAGCCGGTGAAGGGAAGCTCGAACAGCCAGTGCCCCAGCGCCATCATCATCCAGAAACTGACGGTCGCCACCGCAATATAGGGCAGCTGCTTGCCGACCAGAAATTCGACGCGCCGCACCGGGGTCGAGCGGAAATTGGCGATTGTGCCGGTCTCTTTCTCGCGCACGACGCTGATGGTGGACATGATTGCCGGGATCAGCAGCAGGATCAGCATCAGCATCGAGGGCACCATGGCATAGGCGCTTTTGAACGCCTGATTGAACATGAACCGGGTTTCGATCGAAACCGAGCTGGTGGTGCTTTGGCCATTTTCGGACTTGATCAGGTCAGAGAACCAGGACAGCAGGCCAAGCGTGTAGCCGCGCGCGGTCTCGGCCCGGAACGGCATCGAGCCGTCGATCCACAGCGACAGCTCCGGCACGGTCGTGCCCTGATGCAGCGCCCTGCCAAACCCGTCGGGAATTTCCAGCGCGATGGTCAGCTCCCCCCTGCCCATCCGGTCATTCATCTCGTCCACCGTCGTGAAACCGGGCTGCTCGTCGAATTGCGGGATCGAGCTGAACCCCTCGATCAGGCGGCGGCTTTCGGGGCTGTGGTCCTGATCGTTGGCGGCAAAGCTGAGCTTGTTGACGTCAAAAGAGATCCCGAAGCCCATGGTGATCATCAGCAGCATCGGTCCGGCCAGCGCAAAGAACATGCGGATCGGATCGCGGGCCAGTTCCAGCCCCTCACGCCAGGTCTGCGCCCAGAGCCGCGTTGCTGACGCGCGCAGTGGCCCCTGCGGGTCTGCCACGACCGTGATTTCGCGCCGTGCCGCCGGGAGGACGTCTTTCGTGGAGTCCGCTTCGGGGGCAGCGGCGGCTTCCAGCCGTTGGACAAAGGCATCTTCAAGGGTGGCAACGCCGTGGTGTTCGACGATTTCGGACGGCGATCCCACCTCCAGTACACGGCCCGCATGCATCAGCGAAATCCGGTCGCAGCGTTCCGCCTCGTTCATGAAGTGGGTCGAGATAAAGATCGTTACCCCACCGTCGCGCGACAGCGAGATCAGCTTGCGCCAGAAACTGTCACGCGCCACCGGATCGACGCCCGAGGTGGGTTCGTCCAGGATCAGGATGCGCGGTTGGTGGATCACCGCGACGGCCAGTTGCAGCCGCTGCCGAATGCCGAGCGGCAGGCTTGCAGGCATCGCCGCGGTCACATCGTCCAGATCGAATTCGGCAATAACCTCGGCCACCCGTGCGGCGCGGCGGTCGGCGGGAATGTCATACAGCTTGGCGTGCAGATCAAGGTTCTGGCGCACCGTCAGCTCGCCATAGAGCGAGAAGCTTTGCGACATATACCCGATGTCCTGCCGGGCCTGCATGTCGCCGGCGCGCAACGGTTTGCCGAACAGCTTGGACTCTCCGGCGCTTGGGGTCAAAAGCCCCGTCAGCATCTTCATCGTGGTTGATTTGCCGCAGCCGTTGGAGCCGAGGAAGCCGAAAATCTCGCCTTCCGGGATGTTGAAGCTGACATTGTCCACGGCGGTGAACGTGCCGAACGTCTTGGTCAGCCCCGAAGCCTCGATTGCGGGAACCGCGTTGTCCTGCGCGACCCGTGGGCGCAGGGTGACACCGGCGTCCTGTGCGGCCGAGCCGGGCAGCAATTTGACAAAGGCCTCTTCCAGCGTTGTGCTGTCGGTGTCGGCGCGCAGCTTGGCGGGGGTGCCGGTGGCGATCACCGCCCCGTCGTTCATTGCCGCAAGCCAGTCGAAACGCTCGGCCTCTTCCATATAGGCGGTCGCGACCAGCACGCTCATGTCGCTGAGGTTTTCGCGGATACGGTCGATCAGATCCCAGAACTGACGCCGCGACAGCGGATCGACCCCGGTGGTCGGCTCGTCAAGGATCAGCAGATCCGGATCGTGGATCAGCGCCGAGCACAGGCTCAGCTTTTGTTTCATCCCGCCCGACAGTTTGCCCGCAGGCCGGTCGGGAAACGGGGCGAGGCCGGTCGCGTCGAGCAGCATGTCAATCCGGGCCGCCCGTTCGCGCGATTTTTGCCCGAACAGCCGGCCGAAGAAATCGAGATTCTCGCGCACGCTCAGCGTTGGATACAGGTTCCGCCCAAGCCCCTGCGGCATATAGGCGATGCGGGCCCCCAGCGCGCCCCGAGCGCGCCGGTTGCTCATGTCGTGCCCCAGCACGGTCACGTCACCATGTTGCAGTTTGCGCACACCGGAGACCAACCCCAATAGGGTCGATTTGCCCACCCCGTCCGGCCCGATCAGCCCGGCCATCTGCCCCGCAGGAATATCCAGCGAGACATCGCTAAGTGCCGCAGTGGCCTTATAGCCGTGCGACACGTTCTTGAGCTGGGCCACGAACTCCATCGCGGATCAATCCGGTATCTTGACCTGAAGATGCGCCGGCCATTCTGCATCCGGCGTGGTGCGGACAAATCCGATTCCGCGCACCCCCGTCTTGATTTGGGCTTCGTATTTTTCCAGCAGGGCCCGCGGCACGGTCAGCTTGACGCGAAAGACCAGCTCTTCGCGCTGTTCGGCGGTTTCGACGCTTTTGGGGGTGAACTGCGCCCCGGGCGAGATGAAGGTGATCCGCGCGGGGGCCACGATATCCGGGATCGGGTCAAGGATCAGCCGGGCCTCGTCGCCCACCGCCAACCGCCCCACCACCGTAGCCGGCAGATAGATATTCATATAGACGTCGGTCAGGTCGAGCAGCGTGACAACCGGCGTTCCCGCCGCGACAACTTCGCTGGGTTCATGCAGCCGATACAGAACGCGACCGCGCAGCGGCGACGTGATGGTCAGATCGTCCAGCGCCAGTTGCACCTGTTGCACATCCGCCTCGCTTGCCGCGATCATGGCCTCGGCATCGCTGATCTGGGCCCGGGCCATCGCGACCGAAGCCTTGGCGCTGTTCAGGGCGTTGGTCGCGTCGTCCAGCACGCTTTGCGCCGTGGTGCCGCTGTTGTGCAGCTTGACCGTGCGTTCGTAATTGGTCTGCGCCACGGCGAGTGTGCTTTGCGCCTGCATCAGCGTCGCCTCTGACACCGCCTTGGCGGCGCGGGCACGCAGCACGGTGGCCTTGGCGCCGTTCAGCTTGGCGCGTGTATCGGCGGTTTCGATCTGTGCAATGGGATCACCTGCCGCCAGAAGATCACCTTCTTGCGCGGTGACCGAAGCGATTCGCCCGGCGTATTTCGACGCGACATCAACGGTCTGCGCCTCGATCCGGCCATTGGAATGATAGATGCCGCTGTCGGCGCTGGGCTTGCCGAATTTCTCCAGCAGTGCCTCAAAGCGGGTTTCGGCCGTGGCGGGCAAGCCGCACAGCAGGCTCAGCGCAAGCGCCCCGAACACCGCCCGTATCGCGCGCGGGCTGACCGCCTGAAGACGTTGACCTGGCTTGTGGAACGTTCCCGTTCTCATCTCTGCTTGTGGCATTGAGGGCATCTTCGGTCACTCTCCTGCAATTTTGCGAATCGACCACCTTCGCCAGAGTCGTAGGGCGACGGTCCGGGATCAACAGGCCCTTGATATAGGGACGCCCGGGGATGGTGAAGAGCCTTCGGCGTGCGGTATGGGGGCATCCGCCATGCAGCCGATGAAACGCTTGGTGGATGTGCGTTGCCGCCCGGGATCACCGCTGAGCCGCTGCTGTTGATCGGGTGCGGGGCCGTTCGACTGTACCGGCATAATCAAAAGCTATCATAACGATCAGTAAATAGAACTTATCCCAATGGCGCGAATTTGTTAGAACGGTTCCAGAGAAAGGGCGTGCGGCCTTGATGTCGCGATACGATCCGACCGGTGCCGCCCTCCGGTAATTTCAGCGACCACAGCAATGTTGGGAGAGAGTGATGGACGGAAACGATACTGGAACCGGCGGCAAATGCCCGGTCATGCACGGGGCAACGACGACCTTCGGCGCCCGGATGAACAGCGACTGGTGGCCGAACCAGCTGAACCTGCGAATCCTGCATCAGAACGGGGTTGAGTCCGATCCGATGGGGCTGGATTTCGACTATGGCGCAGCGTTCAAGGCGCTTGATCTCAAGGCGCTCAAGCAAGATCTCTATGCGCTGATGACCGACAGTCAGGACTGGTGGCCAGCCGATTATGGCCACTATGGCGGGCTGTTCATTCGTATGGCGTGGCACAGCGCGGGCACCTATCGCACCGGCGACGGTCGCGGCGGTGCTGGCACCGGGCAGCAGCGGTTCGCGCCGCTCAACTCTTGGCCCGACAATGGCAATCTTGATAAGGCGCGCCGCTTGTTGTGGCCAATCAAGCAGAAATACGGCAACGCGATTTCATGGGCCGACCTGATCATCCTTACCGGCAACTGCTCGTTGGAATCCATGGGCTTTGACACCTTTGGCTTTGCCGGTGGCCGTGCCGATGTCTGGGGACCCGAGGAAGATATCTATTGGGGGGCCGAAGACGAATGGCTGGCGACCAGCGACAAGGCAAACAGCCGCTATTCTGGCGAGCGCGATCTGGAAAATCCCCTTGCTGCGGTGCAGATGGGCCTGATCTATGTAAACCCCGAAGGCCCGGACGGGGAGCCGGACCCGATCAAATCGGGCCGCGATATCCGCGAAACCTTTGCCCGCATGGCGATGGATGATTACGAGACCGTCGCGCTGACCGCCGGGGGTCACACCTTTGGCAAGATGCACGGCGCGGGTGATGCCGCCCATGTCGGACCCGAGCCGGAGGCCGCGCCGCTGGAGGCGATGGGGCTTGGCTGGCTCAGCAGCTATGGCAGCGGCAAGGGGCACGACACCATCACCAGCGGGTTGGAGGGCGCCTGGACGGCGAACCCGATCAAATGGGACATGGGCTATTTCGACGTCCTGTTCAAATATGACTGGAAGTTGGTGAAAAGCCCGGCCGGGGCTTGGGTTTGGACCCCGAAGGATATTCAAAAGGCGGATATGGCGCCCGATGCCGAGGATCCGTCAAAACGGGTGCCGATCTTCATGTCGACCGCCGATATGGCGATGCGCATGGATCCGGCTTATGAAAAGATTTCGCGCCATTTCCATGCCAATCCGGCGGAATTCGCCGATGCCTTTGCCCGCGCGTGGTTCAAGCTGACCCACCGCGATATGGGGCCGAAGACGCGCTATCTCGGGGCCGAGGTGCCGGGCGAGGAGCTGATCTGGCAAGATCCGATCCCGGCGGGAACGCAGCTGTCGGGCGCGGATGTGACCGGCCTCAAGGCCCAGATCCTTGCAACCGGCCTCACGGTGGCGGAGCTGGTGCGGACGGCTTGGGCCTCGGCCGCGACCTTTCGCGGCTCGGATAAGCGTGGCGGTGCCAATGGCGCGCGCATCCGGCTTGCGCCGCAAAAAGACTGGGCGGTCAACCAGCCTGAGCAACTGGCCAAGGTTCTGGAAACGCTGGAAGGCGTGCAGAAGAGCAGCGGCAAACCTGTCTCGATGGCCGATCTGATCGTGATCGGTGGCGCGGCGGCAATCGAGCTGGCCGCCAGAGAGGCCGGGTTTGATGTCAGCGTTCCGGTCAGCACCGGGCGCGGCGATGCCAGCCAAGCGCAGACCGATGTGGACAGCTTTGACGTGCTGGAGCCGGTCGCGGATGGGTTCCGCAACTATCTGAAGACGGAATACACCGTTCCGGTCGAAGAGCTGTTGGTGGATCGGGCGCAGCTTTTGGGCCTGACCGCGCCCGAGATGACTGTGTTGATCGGTGGGTTGCGGGTGCTGGGCGCCAATCATGGCGGGACAGCGCATGGGGTCCTGACTGATCGTGTGGGCGTGTTGAGCAACGACTTTTTCGTCAACATGACCGATATGGGTACCGACTGGGCGCCGGTTGCGGATGATGCGTCGCTGTTCGAGGGGCGTGATCGCAAAAGCGGCGCGGTGAAGTGGACCGGAACGCGGGTGGATCTGCTGTTCGGCTCAAACTCGCAATTGCGGGCGCTGTCCGAAGTCTATGCCCAGCGCGATAACGCAGAGAAGTTCGTGCAGGACTTTGTTGCCGCCTGGAGCCGGGTGATGGATGCCGACCGGTTCGATCTGGACTGATCGGACCACAAGCCGTTTTATCGAACCATCGAAAAGCGCGTTGCCTTGGCTGCGCGCTTTTTCCATGCGCAGCAAGATGGATATTCGTGATAATGGACAAGAATTCCGCGAAAACGGATGATTGCCGCGCGGTCTTTGGTTGGTGAGGGGTGGCGGAAAAAGGGCGGTTGCCTGTCGGGGAGAGGGGCAGGCAACCGCCGGGTGTTGGCCTAGGCGATTTCGCCCATGCAGAGGTATTTCAGTTCGAGGTAATCCTCGATCCCGTATTTTGACCCCTCGCGGCCCAGCCCCGATTGCTTGACACCACCAAAGGGCGCAAGCTCGGTCGAGATCAGGCCGGTGTTGATGCCGACCATGCCGGTTTCCAACTGCTCGGCCACGCGCCAGACGCGCGCCATGTCGCGGCTGTAGAAATAGGCGGCGAGCCCGAATTCGGTGTCATTGGCCATGGCGATCACATCCGCCTCGTCCTCGAACCGGAACAGCGGCGCCAGCGGGCCAAAGGTTTCTTCCTTGGCCACGGCCATGCCCGGTTTCGCCCCGGTCAGCACCGTGGGGCGGAAAAAGGTGCCGCCCAGATTCGACCGCTGGCCGCCTTCGATCACCTCGGCGCCTTTTTCCACGGCGTCGGCGATATGACGTTCGACCTTGGCGACGGCGGCCTCGTTGATCAGCGGGCCGGTGGTCACCCCTGCGTCAAACCCGTTGCCGGGTTTCAGCGCGCCGACCTTTTCGCGCAGCTTTTCGGCAAAGGCGTCGTAAACGCCGGCCTGCACATAGATCCGGTTGGCACAGACGCAGGTCTGGCCGTTGTTGCGGTATTTGGCGATCATCGCGCCTTCGACAGCAGCCTCCAGATCGGCGTCGTCGAACACGATGAAGGGGGCGTTGCCGCCCAGTTCCAGCGACAGTTTCTTGATCGTCGTCGCGCTTTGCTGCATCAGGATGCGCCCCACGCGGGTCGAGCCGGTAAAGGTGATCTTGGCGACCTTTGGGTTGGCGCAGAGCTCTTGCCCGACGCCTGCAGCATCGCTGCCGGGGATCACGTTGAACACCCCGGCGGGGACGCCCGCGCGTTCGGCCAGCACCGCCATCGCCGTGGCCGAAAGCGGGGTCTGCTCGGCGGGCCGTGCGACAAAGCTGCAGCCGGCGGCCAGCGCCGGGGCGACCTTGCGCGCGATCATCGCATTGGGAAAGTTCCACGGCGTGATCGATCCGACCACGCCGATGGGCTGCTTCAACACCACGATGCGTTTGTCGCGCTGGTGGCCCGGGATCACGTCGCCATAGATGCGCTTGGCCTCTTCGCCGAACCATTCGATGAAGGCGGCCCCATACAGGATCTCGCCGCGGGATTCCGCCCAGGGCTTGCCCATTTCGGCGCATAGGATGGTGGCCAGATCGTCGGCGTTTTCGACCATCAGATCGAACCAGCGCCGCAGCACGGCGGCGCGTTCCTTGCCGGTCCATGCCGCCCAGCCGGGCTGTGCGGCATGGGCGGCGTCGATCGCGGCGGCGGCATCTGTGGCATCCAGATCTGCCACATGGGCAATGCAGTCCCCGGTTGCCGGGTCGTGCACCGCAAAGGTCTTGTCCTTGGTGATCCACACGCCGTTCACATAGGCGCGGGGCTCCAGCAGGCTGGGGTCCTTCAGCGGCCGTGCAGTCGGGAATTTTGCCTGTTCGGCCATCATCATGCTTCCTTCGCGGCTGTGATCGAGGCTTCGATGATATCCAGCGCCTCGGCGAAAACCGCGTCCTCAATGGTCAGCGGTGCGAGGAAGCGGATGACGTTGCCATAGACGCCACAGGTCAGCAGGATCAGCCCGCGTTTTTCCGCCTCCAGCCGGACGGAGTTGGTGAACGTGGGGCTCGGCGCGCTGCCGTCCGCGGTGTTGAACTCCACCGCGACCATCATGCCGGGGCCGCGCACGTCGATGATTTGCGGCGTGGTGGCGCGAATGGCCTCAAGCCGCTGGCGCAACCGCCCCCCCAGCTCATTGGCGCGGGCACAGAGGTTTTCCTCTTCGATCACGTCGAGCACGGCATTGCCGGCGGCCACGCCCAGCGGGTTGCCGCCATAGGTCCCGCCCAAGCCGCCGGGGATGGCGGCGTCCATCAAATCGGCGCGCCCGGTCACGGCCGAGATCGGTAGACCGCCACCCAGACCCTTGGCCATGGTGGTGATGTCGGCGGCGACGTCATAGGCCTCCATCGCGAACAGCGTGCCGCTGCGGGCGAACCCGGTCTGCACCTCGTCCGCGATCATCACGATGCCGTTGTCGTCGCAGATCTTGCGCAGGGCGCGCATCAGCTCGGCGGGGGCGGGATAGAAACCACCTTCGCCCTGCACCGGTTCGATGATGAAGGCGGCAACGCGGGCCGGATCGAGATCGGCCTTGAACAGCCGGTTCAGCGACTCCAGCGTTGCCGCGACCGTGTCGCCGTGCAACTCGACCGGGAACGGGATGTGATAGACATCCGGCATCATCGGGCCAAAGCCGATCTTGTAGGGGGCAACCTTGCCGGTCAGGCTCATCGTCATGAAGGTGCGGCCGTGAAAGCCACCGCCAAAGGCGATGACGGCGGGGCGTCCGGTGGCGACGCGGGCGACCTTGATGGCGTTCTCGACCGCCTCGGCACCGGTGGTGACAAAGACGGTTTTCTTGTCGAAATCACCGGGCACGCGGGCGTTCAGCCGTTCGGCCAGCCGGACATAGGGGGCATAGGGCAGGATCTGGTGGCAGGTATGGGTAAAGCGGCCCATCTGTTCCGTCACGGCCGCCATCACCTTGGGGTGGCAATGGCCGGTGTTCAGCACCGCGATGCCGGCGGCAAAGTCGATATAACGATTGCCTTCAACGTCCCAGACCTCGGCGTTCTTGGCGCGCTCGGCATAGATCTGGGTTTGAACGCCAACGCCTCGGGCGATGGCGGCTTCACGACGGGCGGACAGGTCTGCGTTCGACATCTTGTTTCCTTTCAACAAGAGCGGGGGTGAGTCGAAAGTCCGAAATCCGGGCTTTGAGCGACCGTAGAGTGTTTCGGGATGGCAAAAATAGTCTGTTTTTTGCAGGGCGTACTGCCTTGATATTGCTGGTCGCAGTGGGCCGGTGTTATTGAATAATCAACACACACAACACGGTGGATCAGAACATGGACCTTGATATAGGCGGGCGGCTGCGAACTTTGCGCGAACGCGCCGGGCTGTCGCAGCGGCTACTGGCGAAAAAAGCCGATGTCACCAACTCGACCATTTCGCTGATCGAGGCGGGCAAGGTGAACCCTTCGGTCGGCGCGCTGAAGCGGATTCTCGACGGAATTCCGGTCGGCTTGTCCGAGTTCTTTGCCTTTGAACCGGATCCGGAACAAAGCGTGTTCTTTGCTGCCGAAGAGCTGGTGGAGATCGGCAAGGGCAAGCTGTCGTTCAAACAGGTGGGCGCGAATTTGCATGGCCGGGCGATGATGATCCTGCTGGAGGGCTATGACATCGGCGCCGATACCGGGCGCAAGATGTATGGCCATGAGGCCGAGGAGGGCGGCATCGTGATCTCGGGTCGTGTCGAGGTGACGGTGGGGGATCAGCGCAAGATCCTCGGCCCCGGCGACGCCTATTATTTCGACAGCCGCAAGCCGCATCGGTTCAAGCAGGTGGGGCCGGAGAAATGCGTGGTGGTCAGCGCCTGCACACCGCCGACGTTCTGAACCGACGGGCAGGGAACGCGCCTTGCGGCGCGGGCCTCCGGCGGGAGTATTTTTGCCAAGAAGAAGCGGGGGCGGGGGAAGCTGGCCGCAGGACGGCCAAGATCCGACATGTGCGAAAAAAGACTCCGCGCGGGGGAGCCCCGGCGGAGTCAGGTGCCGGTCCCCGTGACACAGAGGTGGGGGGGCGGCGGGGGAGTTTCGACAACGGGGAAATCCGCTGCCGAACTTTACGAGTCAGGCGACTACAGGGGTCAGGCCTCCATCTTGCGGAAGCCGCCGTTCCAGTAGATCAGCGCGCCCTGCTCCGGGGTGGTGATCACCGCGCGGACGCGACCGATCACGATGGAGTGGGTGCCGCGGTCGATCATCTCTTCGACGTCGCAGTCGAATGCGGCGGGCGCGTCGGCCAGAAGCTGCGCGCCGGTCACGGCGGTGGTCCAGTCGGCCCCCGCGTAGCGGTCCGGTCCCTTGACCCCGCCAAAGCCGCTGAAGCGTTCGGCCACCTTTTGATGCTGCGCCCCGAGCGAGGACCAGCCGAAGCGACGATAGCGGTTGAACATCGGCCAACTGGACGAGGCGCGATTGACGCAGGCCAGCAGCAATGGCGGTTCCGCCGAGAGCGAGATCGCCGAGGTGACGACAAGGCCGGTGCGGTCCGCGTCGTCGCCCACGGTCAGCACCGAGCAATTGCCCACCAGCGCGCGCATCGCGCTGGTGAAGTCTTTTGCGTCGGGCTCGGTGATCGCAGTTATCGCGTTCACCGGATGCCGGCCTCGGACAGGATCGGCAGCACGTTGTCGCGGAAGAAGGGGAATTCCTCGACATAATCCACGAAGGACAGCGTGGTGCCGGCGAACCCGGTTTCATGCAGCTTGATGATACCCTCGGCCACCTGCTGCGGCGTGCCCACCAGCGGGAAGCCGCCATGACCTTGGGCCATCAGGTAGCGGATCTGCGCCAGCAGGTCATGCGGGAAGCTGTGGGCGTGGGCGAATTGCAGGTCGACCAGATTGTCCACCGCCTCCCAGTCGGCGTTGTCGTCGGTGATGTATTTCTGATAGGCGCGCGCCTCGGCTTCGGTTTCGCGGCAGATCACGTGGCTGAAGGTCAGCACGCCGACATCGCGGCCTTTGGTGGCAGCCTGTTGCTTGAGCTCCTTGATCTCTTCGACCGAGCGTTCCAGATCGATTGCCGGGGTGAACAGGTAATTGGCGTTGTCGGTGGCAAAGTCGCGCCCCTGCGGTGAGCCTGCGGCGTTCAGGATCGGCACCGTGCCGCTCAACGGCTTGGGGTCGCCCGCCACGTGCTTGAGGTTGAAATACTTGCCATCCCAGTCGAAATAGTCTTCCGATTCCCACAGCTTGCGGATCACGTCGAGCCATTCCTGCGCATAGCCATAGCGGGTTTCGTGATCGTCGGGCAGGGTCAGGCCCAGCGCCTCGTACTCCGGCTTGTTCCAGCCGGCGACGACGTTCAGCCCCGCGCGGCCCTTGCCGATCTGGTCGATGGTGGCGATCTGTTTGGCGACCACGACCGGGTTGTTCGCCGCCGTGTGGATAGTGGCGAAAACGGTGAGGTTTTCGGTATTGGCCAGCAGGCCGGCGGCCCAGGTCATGGTTTCCAGCACGCCGCCGTGAAAGTCGGTCTCGCCGCCGTAGCCGATCCAGCGCGCGATCGGCAGCATGAAGTCGATCCCGGCGGCATCCAGCATCTTGCCGAGTTTGAGGTTGTTCTCCCAGGTGTTCTGCCAGCGTTCGGGCGCCTTGGTCACGGTCATGCCGGAAGAGCAGTTGGAGGAGAAGGTGCCGAGCTTGAAGCCCTGTTTTTTCATCATCAAATTAGTTGTCATTGCATGTATCTCCGAGTTGGGTGCGGAAATACTGTGAAATATAGCTTTGAAAGTCTATTCAAAAATGAAGTTGCACTGATCTGCCCCCTGCGGGAAGATCCGGTTTCGGAGGGCAAAGCTTGTGAATGCATCTAAAAAAGGCAGTGCTGACGAGGAGTTGGACTTTCTCTGGCACCTGTCAGGAGATCCGGCCGAGGTCAGCACGACAGAGGCGGAATTTGCGCTGATGCGGGCGTTCGAGGGATTCGGGCGCTGGCAGTCCGAGTGTCTGGCCTCGGTCTGCGACCTTGCCGCCAGCGGGCCGGAGAACGCGCTGTTGCACATCATCCGGATGAACGAGCGGCCCAAATCGGTCAAGGAACTGGCGCGGCTGACCAACCGGGATGACATTCCCAACATCCAGTATTCGCTGCGCAAGCTGGTGGCGGCGGCTTTGATCGAGAAGCGGGGGGCCGGACGCAGCGGCGTCACCTATGAGGCGACGGAAAAGGGGCGTCGGGTCACCGACAATTATGGGGCGCTGCGCAAGCGGCTTTTGATCGAAAAGATCAACAGCCTGCCGGGGTTTTCCGAACAACTGGCCGAGGCGACCCGGGCGCTGAATATCCTGACCGGGATCTATGAAGAGACCGCTCGCGTGGCGGCGACGCACCGGCGGTGAGGGGGCGGCATCTATATGGCCCCACCATCGTCACCAAGGTGGCCCGCGACGCTGTTTCAGCGCGAGGTGCTTGGCCCGGTGCTGGCCGTCCCCCCCTTTGACACCATGAAGGAGGAGCTGACGTACCTGCGCGTCTGCATCACCGGGCAGGGCGGTGCCGATCTGCAGGATGGCGCGGCGCTGGAGGCCTTTTGTGACAAGTTGGTGAGCTGTTGCCCCGACACCGTGAGGCTGGAGCAGATCACCGCGCATATCAACGACGCCGCGTTTGCAAAGGCCGCGCTGGCGATCTTTGACTCCTGGGTTGAAAGGGGCTGGATCCCGCGTCCCTGGGCTGCGGCGCGCGGTCTGCTGAACGGTCCTCCCCCTTTGCTTTGATCTCCGCGCCGGGCTCTCTGCCGCAATATAGTTGCGTGAAAGGGCTTTGGTCTTGATCTTCCTTGCGGCTTACGCCTAGTCTGCGCCGGCATGGCGGAATTCAGTTCCGCATGGCGAAATTGTACACGGGGGAGGTCTGGCCGCACCGCGATGGGCCCGAAAATGACGCAATGTCCCGTTTTGCAGGTTTGCGCTGGCCCCCCTTTCGCCGCTAGAAGTCCGATAGACACAGAACACCACCGGCATTTGGCCCTGCGGGCTGGCCGGTCAGAGAGAGGGGAACGGCAGGATGTCCGATGCCATCATGTACGAGAAAATTGGCGATATCGCGGTATTGGCGGCGAACAACCCGCCGGTCAACGCGCTGGGGCTGGCGGTTCGCCAAGGGCTGATCGACGGGATCGAGCGGGCGGAGAAAGACGGCGCCAAAGCTGTTTTGATCTATGGCGAGGGCCGGACCTTCTTTGCCGGGGCCGATATCCGTGAATTCGGCAAGCCGCCCGCCGAACCCTTCCTGCCCGATGTCTGCACCCGGATCGAGGCCTCGCCGCTGATCGTGGTTTCGGCGCTGCACGGCACCGCGCTGGGTGGCGGGCTGGAAATCGCGCTGGGCTCGCATTACCGCATCGCCGTGCCCAAGGCGCGCATGGGCCTGCCCGAGGTGTTGATCGGCATCATGCCCGGTGCTGGCGGCACCCAGCGCCTGCCGCGCCTGATCGGTATCGACAAATCGCTCGACGTGATCACCTCGGGCCGTCAGGTCGGCGCGCAAGAGGCGCTGGAGATGGGCATCATCGACAAGATCGCCGAGGGCACCCCGCGCGAAATCGGGCTGGCCTATGCGCAGGAACTGATCGACGCCGCTGCACCGCGCCGCGCCACCAGCGAAATGCCCAACCCCGCGCCGGTGGATTTCGATGCACTCTATGACGCGGTGCTGAAAAAGGCGCGCGGCCAGCTTGCCCCGGCGGTTGCTGTGCGCGGTGTTCAGGCCAGCAGCGAACTGCCCTTTGCCGAGGGCATGAAGCGCGAGCGCGAGTTGTTCATGGAACTGATGGCCACCGATCAGCGCGAGGGGCTGATCCATGCGTTCTTTTCCGAACGCGCCGTGGGCAAGCTGCCGGAACTCGACGGGGTGGCGCCGCGCGATCTGAACGCCATCGGCGTCATCGGCGGCGGCACCATGGGGGCGGGCATTGCCACCTCGGCGCTGCTGTCGGGGCTCAAGGTGACGCTGCTGGAAATGAACGACAAGGCCGCCGAAGCCGCCCGGGGCCGCATCGCTGGCAACCTTCAGGGCGCGCTGAAACGCGGCAAGATCAGCGCCGCGCAATTCACCGACCTGACCGAGACCGCGCTGAACGTGGCCACCGATTATGCCGCGCTGGCGGACGCCGATCTGGTGATCGAAGCGGTGTTCGAGGACATGGGCGTGAAAAAGGACGTCTTCACCAAGCTGGATGCGGTGTGCAAACCCGGTGCGGTTCTGGCCTCCAACACGTCTTATCTGGATGTGAACGAAATCGCCGCCTGCACTTCACGTCCGGGCGATGTGATCGGGCTGCACTTCTTCTCGCCCGCCCATGTGATGAAATTGCTTGAGATCGTGGTCGCCGACAAGACCGCGCTGGACGTGGTCGCCACCGGCTTTGCGCTGGGCAAGAAGATGTCCAAGGTTTCGGTGCGCGCCGGTGTCTGCGACGGCTTTATCGGCAACCGGATCCTGAGCAAATACCGCACCTGCGCCGACTACATGATCCTTGATGGGGCCTCACCCTATCAGATCGACGCGGCGCTGGAGAAATTCGGCTTTGCCATGGGGCCCTATGCGGTGGCCGATCTGGCCGGGCTGGATATCGGTTGGGCCGTGCGCAAGCGCAAGCGTGCCGAGGGGATGGACCCGCGCGCGCGCGACTTCACCTATGCCGACAAGCTGTGCGAGGACGGCAATTTCGGCCAGAAGACCGGCAAGGGCTATTACGATTATGCCGCCGGGGCCAAGGCCCGCGTGCCCAACCCCGAGGTGCTGCCGCTGATCGAGGCAGACCGCGCCACCCAGGGGATCACGCCGCGCGCGTTTACGGACGAAGAAATCCTGCGCCGCTACATGGCGTCGATGGTCAACGAGGCCGCGCGGGTGGTCGGCGAAGGGATCGCCAAGCGGCCGCTCGATGTCGATGTGACCCTGCTTTATGGCTATGGCTTCCCGCGCTATCGCGGTGGTCCGATGAAATGGGCCGACATGCAGGGGCTGCCGGCGCTGCTGGCCGACATCAAATCCTGGGCCAAGGACGATCCCTATTTCTGGGAACCAGCGCCGCTGTTGGAACAGCTGGTCGCTGAGGGACGCAATTTTGACGATCTGAACAAGGACGCATCGTGATGAAACAAGCTGTAATCGTATCCGCGGCCCGCACCGGGCTGGCCAAATCCTTCCGGGGATCGTTCAACGCCACCCACGGCGCCACCATGGGCGGCCACGCGGTGCAAGCCGCGGTCGAACGCGCCGGGCTTGAAGGCGGCGAAATCGAAGATTGCATGATGGGCTGCGGCACCCCCGAAGCAGAGACCGGCAGCAACATCGCCCGCCAGATCGCCCTGCGCGCCGGGCTTCCGATCACCGCCTCGGGCGTGACCGTGAACCGGTTCTGCTCCTCCGGGCTGCAGACCATCGCGATGGCCGCCAATGCGATCACCTGCGAAGGCGCTGGCCCGATGGTTGCGGGCGGCGTGGAAAGCATCTCGATGGTGCAACCCAAATTGCGCCACGCGCCCGATCCTTGGCTGATGGAGCATAAACCGGCGGTCTATATGACCATGATCGAAACCGCCGATATCGTTGCCAAACGCTATGGCATCAGCCGCGAAGCACAGGACGAATACGGCTTGCGCAGCCAGCAGCGGATCGCCGCAGCACAACAGGCGGGCTATTTCGACGATGAAATCGTGCCGATGACCGTGACGATGGCGGTCAAGGACAAGGAAACCGGCGAAATCTCGATGAAAGAGGTTCTGGTCGACCGCGATGAATGCAACCGGCCGCAGACCACGCTGGAGGGGCTGGCAAGCCTGCAACCGGTGCGCGGCGAGGGTAATTTCGTCACCGCCGGCAATGCCAGCCAACTGTCGGATGGCGCGGCGGCCGTGGTGGTGATGGACAGCCAGCAGGCCGAAAAGCGCGGGATCGAACCGCTTGGCGCGTTCAAGGGCTTTGCCGTGGCCGGCTGCGAACCGGATGAAATGGGCATTGGTCCGGTCTTTGCCGTGCCGCGTCTGCTGGAGCGTCACGGTCTCAAGATCGACGATATCGACATCTGGGAGCTGAACGAAGCCTTTGCCTCTCAGGCGCTGTATTGCCGTACCCGGTTGGGCATCGACGACGAGAAATGCAACGTCAACGGCGGCTCTATCGCGATCGGCCACCCGTTTGGCATGACCGGCGGTCGTCAGGTCGGCCACATCATGCGCGAAGGCAAACGGCGCGGCGCCAAGCTGGGTGTTGTGACCATGTGCATCGGCGGCGGCATGGGCGCGGCTGGCCTGTTCGAGATCTACTGATCGATCTGAGAAGGAGGAGAGATCCATGGATCTGAGCTATTCCCCTGAGGAGTTGGCATTTCGTGACGAGGTGCGCAGCTTTCTCCGCGACGAGCTGCCCAAGGAGCTGTCGGACAAGGTCCGCTCCGGGGCAGAACTGGGCAAGGCCGACATCGAACGCTGGCACGCGATTCTGAACGCGCGGGGCTGGTTCGCCCAGAACTGGCCCAAGGAATTCGGCGGCGCCGCATGGAACGCGGTGCAGCGGCACATCTTCGAGGAAGAGGCCGCCATGGCCGACGCCCCGCGCATCGTGCCCTTTGGCCTGTCGATGCTGGCGCCGGTGCTGCAGAAATTCGGATCCAAGGCGCAGCAGGATCATTACCTTCCGCGCATCCTCAATGGCGACGACTGGTGGTGTCAGGGCTATTCGGAACCCGGCGCTGGCTCGGATCTCGCCAGCCTGAAAACCCGGGCCGTGCGCGAGGGCGATCACTATATCGTCAACGGGCAAAAGACATGGACCACGCTGGGTCAGCACGCCAACATGATCTTTTGCCTTGTGCGCACCGACCCCGACGTCAAACAGCAGGCGGGGATCTCCTTCTTGCTGATCGACATGGACACGCCGGGCATCGAGGTGCGCCCGATCATCCTTTTGGACGGCACCCCCGAGGTCAACGAGGTGTTCTTCAAGGATGTGAAGGTGCCGGTCGAAAACCTTGTGGGCGAAGAGAACAAGGGCTGGACCTATGCCAAGTATCTGCTGACGCACGAGCGGACCAATATCGCCGGTGTCGGGTTTTCCCGCGCAGGGCTCGATACGCTCAAGCGGATTGCGCGGATCGAGATGTCGGGCGGTCGCCCGCTGATCGAAAACCCGCATTTCGCCGCCCGTCTCGCCAAGGTCGAGATTGACCTGATGGCGATGGCCACCACCAACCTGCGCATCATCAGCCAAGCGGCTGGCGGGGCCGCGCCGGGGGTGGAAAGCTCCATGCTCAAGGTCAAGGGCACCATCATCCGGCAAGAGATCAACGATCTCACCCGCCGCGCGGTGGGCCCCTATGCGATGCCCTTCCCGTCGGAAACGCTGGAAGGCAACAATGATCCGGTCGGCCCCGACTATGCCGGGCCGCAATCGGCGCAGTATTTCAACAACCGTAAATTGTCGATCTTTGGCGGCTCGAACGAGATCCAGCGCGGGATCATCGCCAAGGTCAAAATGGGGGGCTGAGGGCATGGATTTCAATTTGACCGATGAACGCCAGATGCTGCAGGACAGCCTGCGGCGCTATCTGGCGGACAAATACACCACCAAGGTGCGCAACGAGATCCTCGAGTCCGAGACCGGAATGAGCGGCGCGATCTGGACCGGTCTGGCAGATCTGGGCGTGATCGGCGCCCTTTTCACCGAGGCGCAGGGCGGTTTCGGCGGTGCCGGTTTCGACATCACCACGGTGTTCGAGGAACTGGGCCGCGCCGGCGTGGTCGAGCCGATGTTGGACAGCGCCATTCTTGGCGGTCGCCTGATCGCCGCGCTGGGCGATGACGCGCAGCAGGCGCTGTTGGGCGATGTGATCGGCGGCACCCTGCATCTGGCTTTTGCCCATGGTGAGCCGACCAGCCGCTATGACCTCAGCCGGGTTCAGGCCACCGCCGTACAAAATGGCGACGACATTGTACTGAACGGGCGCAAGGCCGTTGTCGCCAATGCCGAGGCCGCCGGTTATCTGATCGTGTCGGCGCGCGAAAGCGGCGCGGCGGATGACGTCGACGGGATTTCGCTGTTTCTGGTTCCGGCCGATAGCGCCGGGCTGACGCTTCGGGGCTATCCGCTGTTCGCGGGTGGCCGCGCGGCCGAGGTCTCGTTCGACGATCTGCACCTGCCGTCCTCGACCCGCCTTGGCGCTGCGGGCGCGGCCTATCCGGCCATTGCGGCTGCGGTCGCGGCGGCCAATGTGGCGTTGGCGGCAGAAGCCTTGGGCGCGATGGAAACCGCGACCGAGCTGACCCGCAGCTACCTGATGACGCGGCAACAGTTCGGCCGGCCCATCGGGACGTTTCAGGCCTTGCAGCACCGCTATTCCGATATGCTGATCGAGCTGGAGCAGGCCCGCTCTGCCGTGATCAACGCCGCTGGGCATCTGGAGCGCGACGCGCAACAGCGCGATCTGCAGATCGCGGCGGCCCGCAACCTGATCGGGCGGTCGGCGCGACTGGTGGCAGAGGAATCGATCCAGATGCATGGCGGCATCGCCATGACGCAGGAATACGAACTCGCCCATATCGCCAAGCGGATCGTGATGACGGATCACCGCTTTGGCGATACCGATTATCATCTGGAGCGTTTCATTGCCCTCAGCGCCGCCTGAAATCGACGCCGCCGGTCTCATCCATGGTGAGACCGGCGCGCAAAACCTGATCGGCTGGACCGTGGATGTGCGCCAGCCGGATGGGCGCGCGCGGCTTTATCTCGATGTCGATGACCGCCATTCGAACCGCCACGGGGTGCTGCATGGTGGCATTCAGGCGATGCTGCTGGACAGTGCCTGTGGCTATAGCGGATCGCTGTATCTGGACCCTGCGACATTGCCGCAGATGATGAGCCTGTCGTTCACCACCCAATTTCTTGCCCCCTGCGGGCAGGGTCGGGTGATGGCGATTGGCCGGGTCACCGGCGGTGGCAAGCGCACCCTGTTCATCGAAGGGGCGCTGTTTGATGCCGACGAGCGGTTGGTTGCCACCGGCACCGGCGTCTATCGGGCACGATAGCGCAATATCCGGGAGGGATCGCAATGCCAACCGCACGCATCGAGGATCAAGGCGACAGGCTGGTCGTGGTCAACATGAATGCCGCCCGGCGCGGCGCGCTGTCGCCCGACCTCTACAAGGCCATCATCGCGGCGGTCGAGCAGGCGGCGCAGCCGCGTATTCGCGCGGTGATCTTGACCTCTGAGGGGGGATTCTTTTGCGCTGGCGGCGATCTTAACGTGTTGATCGAACGGCAGGGCATGGCCGAGAGTGACCGTCGCGCCCAGATCGAAAACCTGCATGACCGTATCCGCGCGATCCGCGCTTGTCCGGTGCCGGTGATCGCGGCGATCGAGGGCGGCGCGGCGGGGGCGGGGCTGTCCATCGCTCTGGCCTGCGATCTGATCGTCGCCGCCGAGGACGCGCAGTTCACCGCCGCCTATGTCAAGGCTGGGCTGGTGCCCGACGGCGGGCTCACCGCATCACTGGCGCGCTGCCTGCCGCGCCCGCTGGCGATGGAGATGTGCCTGTTGGGCCGTCCCGTGGGGGCAGGACGCATGGCGGCGCTGGGGGCGGTGAACTTGTTGCGCGCGCCGGGCGAAGCCGAAGCTGGCGCGCAGGATCTGGCCGATGCCTTGGCGCGCGGTCCGCGCGATACGCAGGGGGTGATCCGGGGGCTGGTGGCCGCGGCCTATGATGGCCCCGAGGCCGATCAGCTGGACCGCGAAGGCGATGCGATGGCGCGCGCCACCGGCAGCGCCGAGGCGGCCGAGGGGATCTCGGCGTTTCTGGAAAAGCGCAGGCCGGATTGGTCGTGAGCGCAAAGGGCTAGCTGGCGCATCGTGGCGATGGCGGCCAACCAGAACAAAGGGCGCTGCCCGGAGCAAACGCCGAAGGAGGGCATTTTGATCCAGGCGCTTTCAGCCCTCAGATATAAACGCCTTGCCCCGCCTCGCGGATGGCGCGGATATTCTGGCCATAGACCTGCGGCGTGTCGACCGAGCCGCCCTTGAACACGGCGGACCCGGCCACCAGCACATCGGCGCCCGCATCGGCCACCAGCGGCGCAGTGGTCGGATCGACACCGCCGTCGATCTCGATATGCACGGGGCGGGTGCCGATCATCCGGCGTAGCTGCTTGATCTTGTCGACCTGGGAATGGATGAATTTCTGTCCGCCAAAGCCGGGGTTCACCGTCATCACGCAGACCAGATCCACCATGTCGAGCAGGTACTCGACGGAAGCCGCCGGCGTGCCGGGGTTCAAGGCCAGCCCGGCCTTGCAGCCCGCGGCACGGATCGCCTGCAACGTGCGGTGCGGATGCGGCCCGGCCTCGAAATGGGCGGTGATCACATCGGCGCCCGCCTCGGCATAGGCGGCGATAAAAGGGTCCACCGGCGCGATCATCAGGTGCACGTCCATCACTGTTTTCACATGCGGGCGGAAGGCTTTGACGGCGGGCGGGCCAAAGGTGAGGTTGGGCACGAAATGGCCATCCATCACGTCTACATGCACCCAATCCGCGCCCTGATCCTCGATCGCGCGGATCTCGCGCCCGAAATCAGCGAAATCGGCAGACAGGATCGACGGGGCGATCTTCAGCGTTCGGTCGAAACTCATCGGTATATCTCCGCTTGGCCTGCTCTGCATATATGTGCCCGCACCGCCGGAGGGTAGGGGGAATTGACGGTCGGGCATGATCCGGGCGTCACGAAACATTCACCACGCTGACACAAAGCTTTTGAACAGCGCCGCTAGGTCAAACCCCGACAGAACAAGGGGTGGCCCGTGCTGCGTATCGAGAAACTGACCAAACGGTTCGGCGAGAACACCGCGGTGGATACCGCGACGCTGCATATCGACAAGCCTGGAATGATCGGCATCATCGGGCGCTCGGGGGCCGGAAAATCGACTCTATTGCGGATGATCAACCGTTTGGCCGATGCCTCGGACGGGCAGATCCTGTTCGAGGGCCGCGATGTCACCAAGCTGACCGGCAAGGCCCGGCGCGGCTGGCAATCCGACTGCGCGATGATCTTTCAGCAGTTCAATCTGGTGCCGCGCATGGACGTGGTGTCCAACGTGTTGCACGGCACGCTGAACCGCCGCTCGACCTTGGTCACCCTGTTCAACCTGTTCCCGCTGGAGGACATCCACCGGGCGATCGACATCCTTGACCGGCTCGGCATCGCCGAACACGCGCCGAAACGGGCCGAGGCCCTGTCAGGCGGTCAACAACAGCGTGTCGCCATCGCCCGCGCCCTGATGCAGGACCCAAAGATCATTCTGGCGGATGAACCGATTGCCAGCCTTGATCCGATGAACGCCCAGACCGTGATGGAGGCGCTGCACCGCATCCACAAGGAAGACGGGCGCACCGTCATCTGCAACCTGCACACGCTGGATACGGCGCGGCGCTATTGCGACCGGGTGGTCGGTATGCGCGACGGGCGCATCGTGTTCGACGGCTTGCCCGAACAGCTGACCACCGGGGTAGCGCGCGAGATTTACGGCGCCGACGCCAGCTTTTCCGAGGCCGCGACCTCGACCGAGATCGCCGCCCTCGCCGCCCCGGCGCGCGATGTGACGCGTGACGCCGAAGCGATGATCTGACCTGCGAATTTCCTCGCCCGGGCCGATGGGGGCCGGGTTCTGTAATCTGGAGAGAGACCAATGAAGAAACTGCTTGCCGCCATCGTGGCGACCACCGCGCTGAACGCCCCGGTTCTGGCCGAAGAAGGGATCACCGAATTCCGCATCGGCCTTCTGGGCGGTGAAAACGCACAGGACCGCATGACCTCGAACGAATGCTACCGCGCCAAGGCCGAAGAGCTGCTGGGCGTTCCGGTCAAGCTGTTCACCCCGGCCGATTATGACGGTGTGATCCAGGGCCTGCTGGGCGGCACCATCGACATGGCGTGGCTAGGCGCATCTGGCTATGCCAAGACCTATCTGACCAACCCCGACGCGGTCGAGCCGATCATGGTCAAGACCAATCTGGACGGCTCTTACGCCTATCACTCGATCGGTTTTGCCCGCAAGGACAGCGGCATCACCTCGCTGGAGGATATGAAGGGCAAGCTGTTCGGCTTCGGTGATCCCAACTCGACCTCGGGCTACCTGATCCCGTCGATCGAAATCCCGGAAACCACCGGCGCGTCGATGGAATCGGGCGACTATTTTGGCGAAGTGAAGTTCACCGGCGGCCATGAGCAGACCATCGTTGCGGTCAACAATGGCGACGTTGACGCCGGCGTGACCTGGGCCGATGGCATGGGCGCATGGGAAGATGGCTATAACTCCGGCGCGCTGCGCAAGGCCTCGGATGCCGGTCTGGTCGACATGAACGATCTGGTCGAGATCTGGAAATCCAAACCGATCCCCGAAGGCCCGGTCGTGCTGCGCAAATCGCTGCCCGAGCGCGTCAAGATCGACATCACGACCCTGACCGCCTCGCTGCCCTATATGGACCCCGAGTGCGCCTATAACTTCATGGCGGGCGAGGCCCTTGGCTTCCAGCCGATCGCGCATGAGGACTATCTCTCGATCATCGCGGCGCGCAAATCCAAGATGTAAGCCCCGCGTTGCATCTTTGGCCGGCCCCGTCTGGGACCGGCCACTTTTTCTTGCGCTGACCCAGATTGCCCATTCAGGAGCAGGCCACATGACGGATACCGCGCTTGGTCGCGACACAGAGAGCCCGAGGCTGCGCGAGGTGCGCGACGCCTATGCGGCGATGACTCGGACCAAGCAGATGTACGGCGGGATTGTCCTGCTTGTCTTCGTCGCGCTGATGACGTCGGGCTTCATGCTGGCCGACAGCCGCAACGCGGGTGGGTTCTGGGATGGCATCCTGAATATCTTCATCTTCCCCGGCGAGGTGGTGTCCGAGGCGGTCGAAAAGGCCGCTCTGCTGCCGGCGCTGATGCTCAAGTTCTTCCCGTCGCTGATCGAGACGGTAAACATCGCGGCGGCCTCAACGTTGGTCGGGGCGCTACTGGCCATCGTTCTGTCTCTGCTTTCCACCCGGGGGCTGGCCCGGTTCCCGCGGCTGATCCCGCTGTTTCGCCGGTTGATGGACATTTCGCGCGCGGTGCCCGAGATCGTGATCGCCTTGGTGCTGATCTTTGTGCTGGGCGGTGGGCCGGTGCCCGCGATGATCGCGATTGCGTTCCACACCACTGGCGCGCTGGGCAAGCTGTTTTCCGAGGTTAACGAAAACGCCTCGATGAAACCGGTCGAGGGGCTGGCCTCGGTCGGGGCGAGTTGGACCCAGCGCATGTTGCTGGGCGTGGTGCCGCAGGTGGCGCCGAACTGGTTGAGCTATGCCCTGCTGCGTTTCGAGATCAACATCCGCGCCTCGGCCATCCTTGGTTTCGTCGGGGCGGGCGGCATCGGCTATGATCTCAAGAACGCCTTTAGTTGGGGGCAGGGCCGCTATGACGCGGTGGCCGCGATCTTTATCCTGCTGTTCCTGACCATCGTGTTCTTTGACCAGCTGTCGGGCCACTTTCGCAACAAACTTGTCGGAAAGGTCTGATCCATGACCGCGATTGCAGATATCCCGGCCCTGTCCGACCGACCCACCCTGTCCGTGCAAAAGGACGCGGCCACCGCGCTGATCGCGCGTAAGCGTGTGATCGCCATTTCGGTGCCGCTGGTGATCCTGACCTATTTCATCTATCTTTTCTTCGCCTTCGACGTTCCCGGGTTGCTCGGGCGGGCGCGCATGGACAATGCCGCGGTGCTAGTCGCCGATAGCTACAGCCACAAGACCCACATCACCCATGACAATCGCCGCGGCGGTCTGAGCATCGCGATCGAGGGCGAGAACAAGGGCACCTATCCCAAGGGTATGACCCCGGAATTCGTGACCATGAGCGGGGAAAACACCGCGCGCATTGCCCTGAAAGCCGGGGAAAGCGCCGTGATTGACGGGCCGGTGCTGCGCTATATCGTGCCGGGGTACGGCACGGTTGCCGCGATGGTCGAGGGCCGCAAGATCACGCTGGAAACCCCCGATGGCAGGGTGCCCGACTGGATCAGCGCCAGTTCGTCGCGCGTGACCATCTCGGGCAAGGGCGGGCGCGCCAGCGTCACCCGCGCCCGCACCGAAGTGTTTCGCTATTCCTTTGGGTGGGAGTTGTTCTGGTTCACGCTCGACAGCCCGTTCTATGGCAAATCCCCGGATGACTTGCTGCGGCTGGCCCTGTCCGGCGACCACGTGGTCGCGGGCCAGAGCAACCTTGCCGCGATGGTGCATGATGTCTGGAACAACGCCATGTGGCGGCACAAGGACGTCTTGTGGGCGCTTTTTGAAACCGTCCTGATGGCGTTTCTGGGCACCATGGGCGCGGCGATCATTGCCCTGCCGCTGGCCTTCTTCGCGGCGCGAAACTTTACCTCGGTGGCGACCGTGCGGTTCGGGGTGCGTCGGCTGTTCGATTTCGTGCGCGGGGTCGACGGGCTGATCTGGACGATCATCCTGTCGCGCGCCTTTGGCCCCGGCCCGCTGACCGGATCGCTGGCCATTCTGCTCACTGATACCGGCAGTTTCGGCAAGATGTTCTCCGAGGCACTGGAGAACGTGGACAACAAGCAGATCGAGGGCATCACCTCGACCGGGGCGCGACCGTTGCAACGCTATCGCTTCGGCGTGATCCCGCAGATTACCCCGATACTGCTTAGCCAGGTGCTGTATTATCTGGAATCCAACACCCGGTCGGCGACCATCATCGGCGCGATTACAGGCGGCGGCATCGGGTTGCTGCTGACGCAGGCGATCATCACCCAGAAGGACTGGGAAGAGGTGGCCTATTACATCGCGCTGATCATCCTGATGGTGATGGCGATGGACTGGTTCTCGGGCTGGCTGCGGCGCAAGCTGATAGCTGGCAGCGAGAGCGGGCACTGAGGGCAAAAGTCCGCCTCCGGCGGGAGTATTTGAGACAAGAAGAAGCAGGGCGCGCGCCCTGCTTTTTCGCTTTGGTTGTTACAAAATGTTCACGGGAAAAAAATTGCCGAGGGTGAGGCGCGCCTGTATGGGGTGTCTAGTTGTATAGGAATCCTGCCATGCCCCGTCTCAGCCCCTCAGAGCCTGTTATCCATCCCGATTGCGAAGTGGTGAACACCAGCTTCGGCGCCTATTGCGAGCTGGGGCGCGGCAGCCGGGTACAGAATTCGACGTTCGGGGATTATTCCTATACTGACCGGGCCAGCGATATCGCCAATGCGACCATCGGCAAGTTTGCCAATATCGCCAGCTACACAAGGATCGGGCCGACCGATCATCCGCTGGACACGGCCAGCCTGCATCACTTTCTTTATCGGTCGTCGGACTATTGGGATGATGTCGCGTTGGACCCGGAATTTTTCGAGCATCGCGCGTCGCGCCGGGCTTTGATCGGGCATGACACCTGGCTGGGCCACAACTGCATCATCAAGCCCGAGGTGACGGTAGGCGACGGGGCCGTGGTGGCCTCGGGCGCGGTGGTGACCCGCGATGTGGCCCCCTATACCATCGTGGCCGGGATGCCTGCGAAGCCGATGCGCCTGCGCCAGCCGCCCGAGATCGCCGCGCGGCTGATCGCGTTGGGCTGGTGGGACTGGGACCATGCCCGTCTGCGCGCCGCGCTGCCCGATTTCCGCAGTCTCAGCGCCGAGGCGTTTTTGGAAAAATACGAATAAATCGCGCGGCTCACGTTCCGTCCACGGTCAGGGTTACACGGTCACCGGCGAACCAGGTTCGGCCATATTCTACTGGCACCCCATCGGCATCGACATTGACCGCAATGGTGCGCAGGATCGGCGAGCCTTCGGCCACGCGCAGGTGCAGGGCCTGGGTCGCGTTGGCCTGTTTGGCGGTGATCCGGGTCTGCTGGCGGGTGTAATCCGCGACGCCACAGCGCGCCAGCGCCTCGGTCACCGAGCGGGTCTCGCTCAGCGCGTCACGCAGGCCGGGAAAGCGGGCGGCGGGAAAGCTGCTGCTGAACAGGGCAATCGGCGCGTTGTCGGCCAGCGACAGCCCGTCATAGACCAGCACCGGGTCGCCGGGGGCAATCGCCAGCGCCTCGGCCTCGCGCGTGTCGGCGGCGCGGGCATCGAGCGACAGCAGTTTTTTGGACGGGAGCTGTCCGCCCGCGGCGACATTGCGGTGGAACCGCACCCGCCGTCCGATCGGATAATCGGTGGGACGCGCGGCGACGAACACCCCGGCCCCGCGCCGCGCATGCACCAGACCCTGATCGGCCATTTCTGACAGCGCGCGGCGCACCGTGTGCCGGTTGACGCCGAATTTCGCCGCCAGTTGCGCCTCGGTCGGCAGTCGGTCGCCGGTGGCATAGCGTGCCTCGGCGATGTCGGCGGTCAGGGCGATGGCGATGGATTTCCAGAGCGGGGTACGGGCCATGTCACCAAATATTCATATCAGGGCGATTGCGCCCGGTCGTCGGGCCGTCTAAGATTTGTATAGTTGTATAGTATAAATAGACAACCGGGCCAAGAGGCTTTTATGGCAATACAGACAGAAAATGACGTTGTGACGCAGGCACGCCGGGATTGGATGAGCCTTTTGGCCAAGGCGCCGGAGGATCGCTTGCTGGCGCTTTGGGCCGACTATGGTGCCGCGCCCGCCTTCGACTGGCTGCGGCGACCGGAGATCGGGGCGGTGATGGTGCGGGGCCGCATGGGCGGCACCGGCGCGCCGTTCAATCTGGGTGAGATGACGGTGACCCGCTGCGCGCTGACGCTGGCGGATGGCACGGTGGGGCATGGCTATGTTCAGGGGCGCGGCAAACCCAAGGCAGAGGTGGCGGCGCTGATCGACGCGCTGATGCAGACGCCAGAGGCGGGCGCGTTGCGCGCGGCCATCCTTGATCCACTGGCCGGGACCATGGACGCGGCCAGTACCGCCCGCGCGGCCCGCGCCGCCGCGACCAAGGTTGATTTCTTTACGCTGGTCCGGGGAGAGGATTGATGAACGTATCCGAAAACAGGGCTGCACATGGGGCATTTGGCGGCGGTTTTGCCGATCCGGCAATCGAGTCGGCCTTTGCCTTTCGCACGGCGATGAGTGTGATGGCCAAGCCGGGCGAGATCCGCGCACTAGATACCGCGCACCCCCCGGCCCCGCTGTCTTCGGCAGCTGGAACGCTGTTGCTGACGCTGTGCGATCCCGAGACCGGGGTCTTTCTTGCCGGGGCCTGCGATACGCCGGAAATGCGCGGCTGGCTCGCCTTTCACACCGGCGCACCGGTGGTGGGCGCGGATCGGGCAGAGTTCGCCGTGGGGCGCTGGGCTGATCTGGTGCCGTTGGATCACTACCGCATCGGCACGCCGGAATATCCCGACCGCTCGGCCACGCTGATCGTCGAGGTGGACACGTTGGAAGCCGCGGGCGCAACACTACGCGGACCGGGCATCAAGGACAGCGCAACGCTGTCGCTGCCCGATCCGGCGGCCATGGCCGGGAACGCGATGTTGTTCCCGCTGGGGCTGGATTTCTTCCTGACCTGTGGTGGGCGGATCGCCGCGCTGCCACGCAGTACGCAGATTTCGGAGGGCTGAGCCATGTATGTTGCAGTCAAGGGTGGTGAACGCGCCATCGAGAACGCCCACGCCTGGCTGGCCGAGGAACGGCGGGGCGATACTGCTGTCGCGGAACTGTCGATCGCGCAGATCCGCGAACAGCTTGCGCTTGCCGTGAACCGGGTGATGGCGGAAGGCTCGCTTTATGATCCCGATCTGGCGGCGCTGGCGATCAAGCAGGCGCGCGGCGATCTGATCGAGGCGATCTTTTTGATCCGCGCCTATCGCACCACGCTGCCGCGCTTTGGCGCGACAAGACCGGTGGCGACCGGCGAAATGGCCTGTGACCGGCGCATTTCGGCAACCTTCAAGGACGCGCCGGGTGGGCAGGTGCTGGGCCCGACGTTCGATTACACCCACCGGCTGCTGGATTTCAAACTCGCCGCCGAGGGCGAGGTGGCAAAGGCCCCCACCGCCGCGCCGCGCAATGAGCCGACGCCGCATATCACCGCATTCCTGCGCGGCGAGGACATCATCCAGCGCGAACCCGATAGCGAAGCCACGCCCGGCGATCTGACCCGCACGCCGATGTCCTATCCGGCCGGGCGCGATATCCGCCTGCAATCGCTGGCGCGGGGCGACGAGGGGTTTCTGCTTGGCCTCGCCTATTCCACCCAGCGTGGCTATGCGCGCAACCACGCCTTTGTCGGCGAGTTGCGCATCGGCACCGTGGCGGTCGAGATGGAGATCCCCGAACTGGGCTTTACCATCGAGATCGGCGAGGTGGAATTGACCGAATGCGAGACGGTGAACCAGTTCGCCGGCTCCAAGACCGAGCCGCCGCAATTCACCCGTGGCTATGGGCTGGTGTTCGGCCAGACCGAGCGCAAGGCGATCGCAATGGCGCTGGTCGACCGGGCGCTGCGCTGGCGCGAGTTGGGCGAGGATGATCTTGGTGCGGCGGCGCAGGACGAGGAATTCGTCCTCAGCCATTCCGACAATATTCAGGCCACCGGATTTCTGGAACATATCAAGCTGCCCCATTACGTCGATTTTCAATCCGAACTGGAACTGGTGCGCAAACTGCGCCGCGAGGCGGAGGCGAATGTGGCCAAGCAGAACGCGGGCAATGAGGACGCGGGCAAGGAGGCTTCGCAATGAGCGATTATAACTTCGCCTATCTGGACGAACAGACCAAGCGGATGATCCGCCGCGCCATCCTCAAGGGGCTGGCGGTGCCGGGCTATCAGGTGCCCTTTGCCAGCCGCGAGATGCCGATGCCCTATGGCTGGGGCACCGGCGGCGTGCAGGTCTCGGCGGCGACGCTGACGCCCGAGGATACCTTCAAGGTGATCGATCAGGGATCGGACGACACCACCAACGCGGTGTCGATCCGCAAGTTCTTTGAGAAAACCGCCGGTGTGGCGGTGACTGAAGAGACCGAAAAGGCCAGTGTCATCCAGACCCGCCACCGCATTCCCGAGGCACCGCTGCGCGAGGATCAGATCCTTGTCTATCAAGTGCCGATCCCGGAGCCGTTGCGGTTTCTGGAACCGCGCGAGACCGAGACGCGCAAGATGCACAGCCTTGAGGAATACGGGCTGATGCATGTGAAGCTGTACGAGGACATCAGCCAGCACGGGGCGATCGCCACCGCCTATGCCTATCCGGTCAAGGTGGCCGACCGCTATGTGATGGACCCGTCGCCGATCCCGAAATTCGACAACCCGAAACTGGAAATGGCAGCGATCCAGCTGTTCGGCGCCGGGCGCGAGCAGCGGATCTATGCGGTGCCGCCCTATACAAAGGTCGTGTCCCTTGATTTCGAGGACTACCCGTTCGAGGCGACAAAGGCGGATCACGCCTGTGATCTTTGTGCCGCCGAGGACAGCTATCTCGACGAGGTGATCCTGGACGATGCCGGGAACCGGATGTTCGTCTGCTCCGACACCGATTATTGCCGCACCCGGCGCGAGGCGGGCCATGTCGGCCGTCTGGGCGAGGAGGTGGCGGCGTGATGGGCTTTCATTGGATATCCCCCGAACAAGGAGGCGCGCGATGACGCCGCTGTTGCAAGTCAAAGGCATCGAGAAACACTATGGCGCGCGGATCGGTTGCGCGGATGTGAATTTCGATCTGTTCCCCGGCGAGGTGATGGGGATTGTCGGCGAAAGCGGGTCGGGAAAATCCACCCTGCTCAATTGCCTTGCCGGGCATCTGACACCGGATGCGGGGCAGGTGATCTTTGACACCCGTGCCGAGGGGCCGGTGGATACCGTGACCATGTCGGAACCGGCGCGGCGCATGTTGGGGCGCACCGATTGGGCCTTTGTCCACCAGCACGCCCGCGACGGGCTGCGCATGAATGTCAGCGCCGGCGGCAATATCGGCGAGCGGCTGATGGCGGTGGGGGCGCGCCACTACGGCGATATCCGGGCCCGCGCGGTGGATTGGCTGGACCGGGTCGAGATCGCCGAGAACCGGGTCGACGATCGCCCCAGCGCCTTTTCGGGCGGCATGCAGCAGCGGTTGCAGATCGCCCGCAATCTGGTGACCGAGCCGCGTCTGGTGTTCATGGACGAGCCGACCGGGGGCCTCGACGTAAGCGTGCAGGCGCGTCTGCTCGACCTGCTGCGCGGGTTGGTGCGCCAGATGGGGCTGAGCGCGCTGATCGTGACCCATGATCTGGCCGTGGTGCGGCTGTTGGCCGACCGGCTGATGGTGATGAAGGACGGGCATGTGGTGGAAAGCGGTCTGACCGATCAGGTGCTGGATGATCCTCAACATGCCTATACCCAGCTTCTGGTTTCATCGGTCTTGCAGGTGTGAAGGGCGGATTATGAGTATTTCGACAAAGAAGAAGAGCGCAATGATCGAGCTTACCGGCGTGTCCAAGAGCTTTGTTCTGCACAACCAGGGCAGCGCGGTGATCCCGGTGATGGCGGGTGCCGAACTGCGCGTGGCGGCGGGGGACTGCGTCGCGCTCACCGGGGCCTCGGGGGCGGGAAAATCGACCCTAATGCGGATGATTTACGGCAATTACCGCGCCAATGCGGGCCGGATCATGGTCGGCGGCACCGATGTCGCCAAAGCCGCGCCGCGTGAGATTATCGCGCTGCGGCGCGAGGTGCTGGGCTATGTCAGCCAGTTCTTGCGGGTGGTGCCAAGGGTGGCGACGCTGGAGGTGGTGGCCGAACCGCTGCTGGCGCTGGGCGTACCCGAGGATCAGGCCCGCGCGCGTGCCGCCGAGCTGTTGGCGCGGCTCAATATCCCCGAGCGGTTGTGGTCGCTGTCGCCCACGACCTTTTCGGGCGGCGAGCAGCAGCGGGTCAATATCGCGCGCGGCTTTGCCCATGACTATCCCGCGCTGTTGCTGGACGAACCGACCGCCAGCCTTGATCCCACCAACCGCGCCGTGGTGCTTGGGCTGATCGAAGCTGCCAAGGCGCGTGGCGCGGCGATCATCGGCATCTTTCACGACGCCGAGGCGCGGGCGCAGGTTTGTGACCGGGAAGAGGACGTCTCGGCGTTCACCCCGCAGGCGGCGGCATGAGCGAGGGGCCCATCAAAGCACCCGTCATCGCTGTCGTCGGCCCCTCAGGCGTGGGCAAGGATAGCGTGATGGCGGCGCTGGCCGCGCGCGATCCGCGCTTGCGCCTCCAGCGCCGGGTCATCACCAGGCCAGAGGAGGCCGGGGGAGAGGTGTTCACCGGCGTCACGCCGGAGACCTTCGCACGGATGGCGGCAGCGGGTGCGTTTGCGCTGCACTGGCAGGCGCATGGGCTGTCGTACGGAATCCCGGTTGAAATCTACGATCTGCGCCGGGGTGCGCGCGCGGTGCTGGTGAACCTGTCTCGCGCGGTCCTTGGCGTGGCGCAGGGGTTGTTCGGTGATTTGATCGTGCTGTCGCTGACCGCCGATTCAGACGTTCTGGCCGACCGGCTCGCCGGGCGCGGGCGCGAGGATGCCGGTGACCGCGCGCGGCGTCTGCAGAGGGCCTCGGCCCCGCTGCCTGAGGGGCTGCGCCGGGTGATCGAGGTCGACAACAGCGGCCCGCTGGCCACCACCGTCGAGACGGTCTTAACCCGGCTTCAACCCGAAAGCGTGTAGCGATGGATCAGATGAAACTGCCCGGCCACATCCTCGCCCACCAGCGCCAGATCCGCGATCTCGAAGGGCGCGGGCAGCAGTGGCGCCAGATCGCGGGCCAGCGTGGCCTCGACCGCACCCAGCACCGGTTTGGCCAGCTTGCCCGACAGGGTGATGTGAAAGCGGAACGCATCCATCACATAGGGATAGCCCCAGCGCGTCAGGTTCTCCTCCTGGGCCGGGGTCAGGCCGGCGGCGCGGCGGCGCTCCACCTCGGCCTCGGGCGCGGGGGCGCGAAAGGCGTCCAGCGCTTCGACCGTGCGGGCCGCCAGCGCGGTGAGCGCGGCGGTCTCGCCCAGTGGGCGCAGCGCCAGAAATCGGCCCAACCGTGCCAGCGCCAGCCCGTCGAGTTGCACCGGCGCGAGATCGGCGCAAAGCGCGGCACAGTCCGCCTCCAGCGCGGCGCGGGTTTTGCCCTCGGCCAGTCGGAACGGCGGCTTGATCGTGGCGTGCAGCCCGTATTTGCGCGGCGTCGCGGTGATCTCGCTCACTGGCAGCGGCAGGTCGGGGGCTTCCGGGTGCGGAACCTCGGCCCCGGTCGCCATGTCCCAGCCCAGCCAGCGGGTGGCGAAGCCTCCCCATTCCGCCTCGGCGGGGGGGGCGTAATAAATGGCGTAACGCTGAAAATTCATGTCGGCTCCGGCTGGCTCTCTTGGTCCTCAAATCATGCGATGTTCAGATGACAGAAGAACTATGTCTTGCCAATGCCACCTTGGTCCTGCCCGGCGAAATCCGCAGCGGCAGCTTGCGGGTGGTGGATGGAATCCTTGCCGCGATCGACAGCGGCAGCGCGGTGCCCAAAGGTGCGGTGGATTGCGGCGGCGATTTCATCGCGCCCGGGCTGATCGAGCTGCACACCGACAACCTGGAGCGCCATATCCAGCCCCGGCCCAAGGTGGATTGGCCGCATGCGGCGGCGTTGATCGCCCATGATGCGGAACTGGCCGGAACCGGTATCACCACCGTGTTCGACGCCATGCGGGTGGGCTCGATCCCCAGCGGCAACGGGCGCTATCTGAAATACGCCCGCGGGCTGGCCAGCGAGTTGCTGGAGCTGCGCGCCGCCGATGCGCTGAAGATCAGCCACTTTCTGCACCTGCGCGCCGAGGTCTGTTCCGAAACCCTGTTGGAGGAACTGGCCGAATTCGGCGACGAGGATCGCGTCGGGCTGGTCAGCCTGATGGACCACACACCGGGCCAGCGTCAGTTTCGCGACATCACCAAACTGGAAGCCTATATGCGGGGCAAGCACGCGATGAGCGATGACGATTTCCTTCAGCATGTGGCCCATCTCAAGGCCCTGCGCGACAAGGTCGGCGATACCCATGATCACGGCGTGGTCGCCGAGGCGCGCCGCTTTGGCGCGGTGTTGGCCAGCCATGATGACACCACCGTGGCGCAGGTCGAGGCCTCGGCGGGCTATGGCATCCGGCTGGCGGAATTTCCCACCACGATCGAAGCGGCGCGCGCCTGTCATGGCCATGGCATCGCGGTGATGATGGGGGCGCCCAATCTGGTGCGCGGCGGCTCGCATTCGGGCAATGTCGCTGCCGAAGAATTGGCCGGGCTGGATCTGCTGGATATCGTGTCGTCGGATTACGTGCCCTCGGCGCTGCTGTTCGCGGCGGTGCGGCTGGGGCAGATCTGGGGTGATACGGCGCGCGGGCTGGCGACGGTGACACAGGCGCCGGCGCGGGCCGTCGGGCTGATGGATCGCGGCACGTTGGAGGTCGGCAAGCGCGCCGATCTGATCCGGTTTCGCCTGCGCGGCGATGTGCCGGCGCTGGCGGGGGTCTGGACCAAGGGGCAGCGGGTGGCCTGAACCCGCCCGCGGCGCACGCCCTTGGCGAGGATCGTGTCGCCCGGAAAACAGCGGGGGATCGGCCATTCGGTCCTGCCCCTGCTTCTTCTTGGCAAAAGTACTCCCGCCGGAGGCCCGCGCCGTAAGGCGCGCCCCGTCGCGCTCAGGCGCGGTAGAACATGTAGCGGTCGGGCGCGATGGTGTCGGGCCCCTTGAGTTGTTCAAACCCGACCAGGGGTTGGCCCGAGATGATCAGCCCACCGGGCTGCATCGTGGCGGCGATCAGCGGCGACAGGCGCGCGGCTTCCGCCACATCTTTTTCCTTGATGCCAAAGCCGAAATCATAATGCGCCAGCGCCAGACGCGCGCCGCTCTGCGCCAGTTTGCGCAGCATCGGTTCGGCCTCGCCCTGCAGAAAATCCGCCTCGGGCGGGGTGCAGGAGGGGTGGCATTGCAGCACCCGGTCGATCACCCAGATCCGGCGGTCGGGCAGGATTTCGCGAAGGTGGTCATAGGTGCGCCCGTTGCCAAGGCCAAGATCGGCGATATCGCCCGGCAGATCGGCGATCTGCTCGGCGGCCCAGTTCAGCCCGTCGCGTTGCGCGGCGAGGCGGCGCATCATGGAATCAAGTCGGCTCATTCTGTGTCCTTTGTCTGGGGGGCGGCGATCCACGGGGTGACGGGCCCGGCGCGCAGGCGGGTCAGCAGGGCGCGGGTGAAATCCCAGATCGCCGCGTCATGGGCCAGGTGATGGGTCAGCAAGCCATAGGGCTCGCTCTTGTCGGTATGCCCCTCGCGCCGGTCGCCCAATTGCGCGGCAAGTTGCGCGATCAGCGCCTGCGGGTCCGCAAGTGACCGGCTGCCGTGCCAGTTGATCGGGTCGAGGTGGGTGTTCACCTGCACAAGTCCCGGGGCGGCCAGCGCCGATTTGCGCGGCGTGAAGGTCGAGATCATGGCATAGCCCAGCCCGGGCAAGGCGGGCAGAAGTTCCGGCGCGATCCGATTCCAAGGGGGGACGAACATCGGCCGTAGCGCGGGACCGAACAGGGCCTGCAGCCGCGCCCGCCCGTCGCGTGCCTCTTTCGCCAGCACGGGCAGCGGACGGTGGGCGCCAAACTCGGCCTTTTTCGCCCCCTCCGGGGCGTGGTTCTGATGCGCCCAGCCATGCACCACCGGGATCAGCCGGGGATCGGCCTTGATTGCTTCGGCCAAGGCCGGTTCGGCATTGGCGGGGATCACGGCAAGATGCACCGGCAGATCGACAGCCTCGGCGAGGGCGGCAAGCTCCCCCAGCGCTTGGCTGGGGGCGGTGGCATCGTCATCGCGCCACCAGAGCGGCAGGGTCAGCCCGGCCTGTTGCCAGCGGTCGAGTTCCCGATCAAGCGGGCTCCAATCCCAAGTCATGTACGTTCCCTTGCCATCTTTGTGGCGATTGCCACGGATTGCGCCGCGCCGTCAAATTTCAGCGTGCTGTCGTGGCGTGGACCTGCGGCGCGAACGCGGTCGACCGCCCCGGCCAGGGCCGCAGGCGTCAGATCGGCGCTGCGCAGAACCGTGATCCCCGGCAGGGCCGCGAGGCTGTCGGCGCGTAGCCCTTGTTCCACCTCTTTGCCGGCGTCGAACGGGATCAGCACCGCAGGCGTTCCCGCCTGCAACAGATCCATCGCGGTGTTATAGCCGCACATGCTGACCGACGCGGCGGCCTGCGGCAGCATCTGGCGGAAATCCGGGCGGGCCGGTTCGACCGTGGCGTTACCCGGGGCCTTAGCCCGTAAATCGGCGAGCAGGGCCGGATCCTTGCCGCCCACCAGCAGCCGCCAGCGCAGATCGGGGCGCAGGCGCGCCGCCGCCAGTGCGGTGTGGAACAGCGGCCCGCCGACGCCACCGCCACCAGCGCTGACCAGCACCTCGCCCGCGCCGATACCGTCAGGATGCGGGGCCGGGGCAGGGGGCGCGACATAGCCGGTATAGCGCAGTTTCTCTGCCAACTCGGGGGGGACCGGCCAGCTTTGCTCCAGCCGGGTCGCGTGGCGGTCGGAATGGACCAGCACCGCGTCATAATATGTCGCCACGATCTCGGCCGCGCGCGTGGCCTTTGCCGGTTTGGACGGTGGCGCGAGGATGTCGCGGATCGAGGCCAGCACGGTGGGGCGGCGGCGCTGATCCTGCGCCGCCGTCAGCAGCGACAGGAATTCGCCCGCCAGCGCCCGGCGGCCAAAGGGGAACAGTTCGGTGATCAGGATGTCGGGGCCAAAATCGCGTAGCGCATGGCACAGCGCCTCGCTGCGGGCCTCAAGATAGCCCGCGTCGGCCTGTTGTCCCCGGTCGTTCAGCAGCCGGGTAAAATCCACCCCGTCCGAAGCCAGCGGCGGCAGTTGCAGAAACCCGAGAGGACCGGGGTCCAGATGCGGCGCCGGGCGGCCGCCCGAGACCAGCAGTACCTCATGCCCGGCCACGTCAAAGGCACGGCCCAGCGTCAGCGCCCGGCTCAGATGGCCGGTGCCAAGCAGGTGAGTGACCACGATCATCGCCTTCATGGCGTGGCGTCCGGGGGGATCAGGCGGATCGCCTCGCCCTCGGGCGTCAGGGTGTCGCCGTCGATGTGCAGCACGTAAAGCCGGTTGCGCTTGACCTTGAAGGGGGCGGGACCGGAGAAATTCCAGCCATGGGCGCGGGCCAGCATCACCCGCATGATGCCGATATGGCAGACCACCAGCGCATCGCGCTCCAGCCGCGCGAGCCAGGGGCGCAGCCGGGTCCAGAGTTCCCCCGGGCTTTCGCCGCCCGGTGCGTGATACTCCCAACCCCAATCCTCGATATGGCGAAAGCCGCTACCGGGCGTGGCGAGCAGGTCGAGCCCGCGTTTGCCCTCCCACGTGCCCCAGTTCATCTCGCTCAGTTCCGGCGCGGTGCGGGGCGCGTGGCGGGCCACAAGTTCGGCGGTCTCGGCGGCGCGTTTCAGCGGGCTGGACCACAGTTCGGCCGTGTCCCAAGGGGCGGGCAGGCGCAGGGTGGACAGTTCGGCGCGGGCGTCGTCGTCAAGCGGGATGTCGCTGGCGCCCTGAATGCGGCCCATGCGGTTCCAGTCGGTATGCCCATGACGCAGCAGCGCGAGGCGGATCATGCGGTGCCCTCCAGCAGCGGGGTGACGGCGGACCAGAATCGCTCTGTCGCAGCCGGGCGCAGATGGGCGCGGGCGATCATCGCGCGGGCCTGTGCGCCGCGTTCCCGCCGTAGCGCGGGATTGGACAGCAGCGTGGTGATTTGCGCGGCCAGTGCCCCGGGGCCGTCGTCGGGCGCGGGGTAGTCACCGGGTAGCAGCACGTCGCGCACGCCGGGGCGATCCTGTGCCACCACCGGAAGGCCAGCCGCCTGTGCCTCAAGATAGACCATGCCAAAGGCCTCGTTGACGCCGGGCCAGACGAAAAGCGAGGCCCGGCGATAGGCCGCCGCAAGCGCATCGTGGTCAAGTTCGCCAAGGAACCGGACGCGGTCGCCATGCGGGGCCATCAGCGCCGCGACCTGCGCCCGAGCCGGGCCGTCGCCCGCGATCTCCAACTGCCAGTCGCCGCTCAGAAGGGCGAGAGATTGGGCGAGGATGGTATAGGAGGCCAGCTTGTCCCCCGCCCGCATCATCCCTGCGCTCAGCATCGGGCCGTCACAGCCCGAGGCGGGCGGCAAGTGGTCCGTGGGCAGGATGGGGGGCAGCTGCACCAGCCGCTGCTGCGCGGGGCGGTGACGCTCCAGCGTGATCAGGTCATTGGCGGTCAGGTAAAAGATGACCGCAGCCGCGTCGCAGGCGGCTTCGGCCGCCGCCGCGAAATCGGCCCAAGGTCCGCTCAGGCGCTTTTTGGCGCGGGTGGATTCGATCTGAACATAGGGCAGCCCCAGCGCGGCGCAGGTAGCGGGGCCGATCAGATCCGGCGCCTTGTAGTAATTGTGATAGGTGACCCAAAGCGCGATGTCAGAGCCTGCGAGGGTTTGGCTCAGCCGGGTGACCTCGGCCTTTGCGGCGCGGTGCAGCTCGGCCTGACGGGCGGGATCGCCGGCCTTTTCGTGCAGCTTCAGCTCCGAGA
Source organism: Antarcticimicrobium sediminis (assembly GCF_004348975.1). GTDB lineage: Bacteria > Pseudomonadota > Alphaproteobacteria > Rhodobacterales > Rhodobacteraceae > Antarcticimicrobium > Antarcticimicrobium sediminis. The sequence goes on from NZ_SMFP01000004.1 coordinate 265,301, forward strand.
CCACCTCGACCTGCGCCCCCTTGGCGCCGATGGCGGCGATCAGGTTGCGCGCCAGTGCCCGGTCGCCTGACGGGATCGGGCTGTCGGGCGATTTCATCGGGGCGTAAAAGGCGATGCGGGTCATGGGGTGGGTGCGTCGATCATCTGCCGTAGCCGCGCCGCCAACCTGTCGATGCCCGGTTGCATGGTGAACTCCGCGATCAGCCGCTTGCGGGCCGCCTCGGCCATGGCTTGCGCGCGCGCGGGGTTGCGGGCCAGCGTTTCGATCGCCTCGGCCAGTTCTGTGGGGTCATCCCCGGCCAGCAGCCCATGGGTGCCGCTCACGATGAATTCGGGGATCGCCGCCACGGCAGTCGAGATGATCGGCACCAGTTGCGAGGCGGCCTCCATCAGAACATTGGGCAGCCCGTCGCGGTCGCCATCCGCCGCGATCCGGCTGGGTAGAACAAACAGGTCGGCGGCGCGCATCGCCGCGATCACCTCGGGCTGGTCGCAGGCTCCGCGCCAGTCGATCCGCGCGGCGAGACCAGCGGCTTGCGCCTGTGCTTGTAGCGGCCCAAGCAGATCGCCGCCGCCAATATGGGTCCAGCGCCAGTCAATCCCAGCGGGCAGCAGCGCCAGCGCGGCGATCAGCCGGTCAAAGCCCTTTTTCTCGACCAGCCGCCCGACCGACAGCAGGCGCAGCGGATCGCCGGGGCGGCGCAACGGGCGGGCAGGGGCATCGGGAAAGCGCGACAGGTCAAGCCCGTGATAGATCAGGTCGATCTTGGCCGGATCGCCCGCCAGCTCCCGCAGATGGCGCGCACCATAGGCGGTGCAGGTGGCCCCGAACTGGGCCGAATAAGGGCCGGCGAGCTTTTCGCGCTTTTCCCACTCGGGCGAGGTCCAGATATCCTTGGCGTGGGCGGCAAAGCTCCACGGCAGGCCGCGCATCACCGCCGCATAGCGCGCGACCGACGAGGGGGTGTGCAGGAAATGGGAATACAGGCCACGGGTGCCGGGCGGCAGTTCGGTGGCCAGCACGCAGGCCTGACCAAAGCGGCGCACCCGGTTGCGGGTGGTATCGCGGCGCAGATCGTCACGCCAAAGCGCATAGGCCGCGCCATAGCCGGGCAGGGCACGGGCGGCGGTGCGGGCACGGGTGACACGCTCGGGCGCGTCGAACAGGTATTCGGGCAGGTAATGAACCCGGGCGCGCAGCCGGTCGTGCAACGGGTGGCGCTTGGTGTCGGTGGGGTGACGCAGCGACCAGATGTCAAACTGCAGCCCGGCCTGTTCCAGCGCGACGAGTTCCTGCGCGATGAAGGTTTCCGACAAGCGCGGCCAGCCTTTGACGACAACGGCCAGCGTGGGTGTCAGGCTCATTGCGCCGCCTGTTCGTGCTGCTCTGCCAGCATGGCCGCAACGCGCTGCGTGACATAATCGAGCCCGCCCAACAGCCCCGCGTGCATCGCCTGTGACGGCAGCGATTGGTTCGGCAGGTTGCGGATGGCGCGGATCATCGCCTCGGGCGTCAGCCCGTCACGGCCGTTCTCCAACATGCGGACAAGGCCCAGCTCTTCGGCGCGGCTGGCGCGAATCCATTGTTCCAGCCGGGGCACCGTGCGCGGCACGATCACCGCGCGTTGGTCAAACGACAGCACCTCGCAAAAGGTGTTGTAGCCGCCCATGCAGACCACGCCCTGCGCATGGACGAAAAGGGTCTCGATCTGGGATTCGAACCCGACCGTGGTGACCCGCCCGTTCAACAGCGCCACGCGCGCCTCGAAATCGGCGCGGGTTTCGCCGGAAAGGAACGGGCCATAGACGATCACCGCGCGCGGTGCGAGGGTCGGGTCCTGCTCATAGGCGGAGAGGACGAGATCGACCATGAATTCGCCGTCGCCGCCGCCGCCGGGCGTGATCAGGATATAGGGGCCGTCCTCGACCGGCGGTTCCGCCTGTCCCAGTTCGCGGCGAAGATAGCCAGTCCAGTGCATATGCGCGCGCACCTCGGGGCCAAGGTCAAGCCCGGCCACCGGGTCGTAGAAATCGCGCTGACCATAGACCCAGACCTCGTCATAGTATTTGCGCGTGGCTTCGATCGCGCCCTTGCGTTCCCATTCGACGGCCAGCAGATCGGGGTCGTCAAGCACGTCGCGCAGCCCCAGCACCAGCCGCGCCCGGCCGGTGGCCTTCAGGCAGGCCAGCGTCGGCAGCAGCTCGCCGCGAAAGCCCGAAGGCTCCTTGTCGACGATCAGGATGTCGGGGTCGTATTGCCGCGCCGAGGTTTCGATCAGCGCCGCGCGCAGCTCGGTGATCTCTTCGATATCCATGCCCAGCGTCTGGGCAACATAGGAGCCATCGCTGCGCTTGGTCACGCCGGGCAGGCGTACGTGATCGACCCGGCGCGGAAAGGTAAAGCGGCCCGCGACTGGCGATCCGGTCAGGATCAGCGCCGACGCTGAGGGGATGGCCCGGGTGATCGCACCGGCCAAGGCCCGCGAGCGGCGCAGATGGCCCAGCCCGTAGGTGTCGTGGCTGTACAGCATTACCCGTGGTTCGCGGTCTGCGCGCGGCACCTTGCTCTGGAATGTCACGCCACTCATCATCCTGTCAAAGCCTCAGGTCCGCGCCTGATTTGCCGAAAATACCCTTGATATCGTACAGAACCGCGCCCGGTTTGCCCAAGGCTCGAATGGCCGCACTTCCCATTCCGACGAATTCCTTGTGTGCAACGGCTACGATAATGGCATCATAAGCCCCGGCATCGGGTTTCGTCACCGGGGTGATGTCATAATCCGCCGCGACAGATTGCGCATCGACCCAAGGGTCATAGACATCGGGTTTCAGCGAATAGGCCTCCAGTTCCGACACGATATCGGCGACGCGGGTGTTGCGGGTGTCGTTGCAGTTTTCCTTGAAGGTGAAGCCCATCACCAGAACCCGCGCCTGTGCCAGATTGACCCCGCGCGCCAGCAGCGCCTTGATTAGCTCATGGGTGACATGGCGGCCCATCTGGTCGTTGATGCGGCGCCCGGCAAGGATCACCTCGGGGTGATAGCCAAGCTGCGCGGCGCGGTAGGTCAGATAATAGGGATCGACGCCGATACAGTGGCCGCCCACCAGACCGGGTTTGAAGGGCAGGAAGTTCCATTTCGTGCCGGCGGCCTCCAGCACCTCCAGCGTGTCGAGCCCAAGGCGTGAGAAGATCAGCGAGAATTCGTTCACCAGCGCGATATTAAGATCGCGTTGGGTGTTCTCGATCACCTTTGCCGCCTCGGCGGTCATGATCGAACCGGCCCGGTGCAGCCCGCCCTTGGCCACCGGCGCATACAGCGCCGCGACCCGTTCAAGCGTTTCGTCATCCTGGGCCGAGATGATCTTGACCACGTTTTCCAGCGAGTGTTCGGCATCGCCGGGGTTCACCCGTTCCGGCGAATAGGCCAGCTTGATCTCGTCATACAGCGTCAGCCCGCTGCCCGCAGCCAGAACCGGGCCGCAGACCTCTTCGGTGACGCCGGGGTAGACGGTGCTTTCCACCACGACCAGCGATCCGGGGCGCAGGTGCGGCGCGATGGCGCGGCAGGCGGCGCGCAGCGGCTCCATCTCCGGGGTCTTGGCATCGGTGATGGGGGTGGGCACGGCGATGATAAAGACGGTGCGCCCGGCCAGTTCGGCGGGATCAGCGGAAAACCTTGTACCTGCTGCGATCAGCGAGGGTTGTGAAACCTCGCCGTTGCGGTCCAGCCCGTCGCGCAGCGCCGCGACATGGGCGCTGTCGGTGTCAAATCCCAGCGTGTCGAATCCGGCGCGTGCCAGCGCCACTGCCAGCGGCAACCCGACATAGCCGAGACCCAGCACCGCGATCTTGTCCTGATTGCCTTGCTTGACCATCGCCCGTCTCTATTTCATTCACCCGCACGGGCCGCTGGTCGGCAAGCGCTTTATGGCCTTTGCGACCAAACCCCTACTAGTGAAATCATGCCCGAATGCAAACAGGTTTCTGTCAAAGCGGTTTTCCGTTCGGGTCAGGGCCTTTGCGCGTTTGCCTTGGCGATACCGCTTCTGTAGCGTGTTGCTCATCCATTGTGCAGGGACCCGAGACCGATGATCATGACGCTGTTTCGCCTGTTTCTGGCCCTTTGGGTGCTGGTATTGGTGCCTGTCCCGGGGCAGGCACAATCGCTTTTGTCGTTCGGAGCCGACAAGACAGCCCCGGCGGCGCCGGACACCGCCGGGACGGAAAGTGAGCGGTTGGCCGAGGCGCTGAAACAGGCGGCAGCAGCCGGCGTCAGCGTCGTGGTAGTGGATGCGAGCGGCAAGCTGATCAGTCCCGCACAGGCTCAAACACAGGCTCAAACACAGGCCCAGACCTCGCCCCAGACCTCGCCGGCGGAACCGGGAAGTGAGGCCGCGATGATGGAGGGGGGCTCGGCGCTGATGAAGGCGCAGGCGCAGGTCAAGACCTTTCGCCAGACCCTGCGTGAGCGGCTTGATGCCCTGCCCAATTCGGTGAACGAGGTGGTCTATATCCTGCGCGCCACCAGCCCCGAGGGGCGCATCATGACCTATGTGCAGGTGTTGCTCTGGAACATCGCATTCCTGTTCATCGGCCATCTGTTCGCACACTTTGTCTACGCACCAAAGATCGCCGGGCGGTGCGTCATGCCATGGGTCATGCAGAACCCGCAGGGGTTTCTGGAAAAGATGCCGTTTCTGGTGGTGCGCTTTACCGCAGGGGTGATCGGATCGCTGGTCGTCCTGCTGGTTGCATTGATCCTTGGCGCGTTGCTCATGCACTATCCGGATGATCTGTCGCTGGAGTTCACCACGACGGCGATCTTTGCCACCTATTTCATCGCCCGCACCGTGTCGGACCTGTGGCGCATGATCCTGTCGCCGTTTCTGAGCCAGTACCGGATGCCGCATTTCTCGGATCGGGACGCAAAGCGGCTCTATTACTGGGCAACCGTGCTGATTACTTTCAACGTCAGCTCGGTGGTGTTCTCGACATGGATCGCGGATTTCGGGCTGAACTATAACGTTTACGCGCTGCTTTACGGGGCGCTGACGCTTGTCGCGGCGCTGGGTAATGTGCTGATGCTTGTCTGGAACGGCCGGGCGATCACCAATGCGATCCGGGGGGGGCGGGCCGCCGCCGAGGTGCCTTGGCTGACGCGGGCTGTTTCTTACGGCTGGGGCCCGATGATGATCGGTTATTTCATCTATGGGTGGCTGCGGCTGGCGTTCGATCTGGTGCTGGACCTGCCCACCGGCATCCCGCCGATTGCGGCGGCCTATTTCAGCTTTATCGCGATCATCGTGGTCTATGGCGTGATCAACTATGCGATCGAGCATTACTTTGCCCGCGCCCGCAACCGCGAAACCCTGAACGAAGGGCTGGCCGAGGCCGAGGCGCGCGAAGCGGAGGGCGGTGATTTGGCCCCGGCGCGTCCACGCCATGCCATCGCCACCTATGAGGCGCTGGCGCGGCGGGTGTCGGGGATCCTGGCCTTTGTCGCCGGGCTTTATGCGCTGGTGCTGATCTGGGACACCGGCAACCGGCTGATGGCCAACCCGATCGTGGACAGCCTGCTGGACGTGGTCGTGGTCCTGTTCCTTGGCTATATCGTCTATCACCTGTTCCGGATCTGGATCGACAGCCGCATCGCCGAGGAAACCGCCGAGGATGAGGTCGGCGAGTTGGGGGACGAGGGCGGCGCCACCGGGGCAAGCCGGCTGGCGACGCTGTTGCCGCTGTTCCGGGGCGCGATCCTTGCGGTGGTGGTGGTCTCGGTCGGGCTGATCGCGCTGTTGGAGCTGGGGATCAATGTCAGCCCGCTGTTCGCAGGTGCCGGGGTGGTCGGGCTGGCGGTTGGGTTCGGGGCGCAGACACTGGTGCGCGACATCTTTTCCGGCGCGTTCTTCCTGTTCGACGATGCCTTCCGCAAGGGCGAGTATATTGATCTGGGCGACGTGAAGGGGACGGTCGAAAAGATCTCGGTCCGCTCGTTTCAACTGCGACACCATCTGGGGGCGCTGAACACCATCCCGTTTGGCGAGATCAAGGTGCTCAGCAACTATTCCCGCGACTGGGTGATCATGAAGCTGCCCCTGCGGGTGACCTATGACACCGATGTGGAAAAGGTGCGCAAGCTGATCAAGAAGCTGGGGCAGGACCTGTTGGAGGATCCGGTGATCGGGGAAAATTTCATCCAGCCGCTGAAATCCCAAGGCGTGATCGAAATGCAGGACAGCGCCATGATCATCCGGGTCAAGTTCATGACCAAGCCGGGCGACCAATGGTTGGTGCGCAAGCGGGTGTTTCAGGACATCCGCGACCTGTTCGCGCGCGAGGGCATCAAGTTCGCCCATCGCGAAGTCACCGTGCGCATGGCCGGGGATGAGGCCGGTGCAGCCACGCCGGAGCAGAAAAAGGCGGCGCTGGGCGCGGTTCAGGCCGCCATTGACGCCGACATGCTGGACGAGGGTGAGGGCAGTGGCGGCTCTGGCACTGGCTCTGGCGACGACCGCTAGGGCGCGCGCCCGACCGCTGGCCGGACGTCAGCTTTCGTAGGGGTCCAGCGAATCCCGCAGCCCGTCGCCGAAGAAGTTGAAGGTCAGCACGATTACGATGATCGGCAGCATCGGGATCGCCGTCCACGGGTAGATCTCGATCGAGGCAAGGTTCTGGGCGTCGTTCAGCATCACCCCCCAGCTCACCGCAGGCGCCCGTAGGCCGAGCCCGAGGAAGGACAGCGCGGTTTCGCCAAGGATCATCGCCGGGATCGACAGCGTGGCGCTGGCGATCAGGTGCGACATGAAGTTGGGCAGCAGATGCTTGCGGATCACCCGGCTGGAGGAGGCCCCCATCATTTCTGCTGCGCGCACGTATTCCTCTTCCCTCAGGCTCAGGAATTTGGCCCGGACCGAGCGGGCCAATCCCGGCCAGTCGAGGATTCCAAGGATCACCGAGATGATGAAAAACACCGAGACCGGGCCCCAGTTCGACGGCACCGCCGCCGACAGCGCCAGCCACAGCGGCAGTTCGGGCAGCGAGCGCAGGATCTCGATCACCCGGTTGATCATCCAGTCGATCCGCCCGCCGAAATAGCCCGCGATCGAGCCAAAGCTGATGCCCAGCACGAACGAGACGGTAATCCCGATCAGCCCCACGGTCAGCGACAGTTGCGCGCCATACAGAATGCGGCTGAACACGTCGCGCCCAAGCCGGTCGGCGCCCCAAAGGAACAGGGTCGCCCCCGGTGGCGCACAAAACAGATGCGTGTCGCTTGCGATCAGCCCGGCGAGGTGGTGGGTGCCGCCCTCGCAAAAGAACTTCAACGGCATCGGGCGGCTTTCGTCGGCGACGAATTTCCACTGGAAGGTTTCCATATCCGCCTCGGCCACGATCGGATAGACGAACGGGCCGATGAAAGCCCCGTCGTGAAAGAAATTCACCCCCTGCGGCGGGGCATAAAGATGCTCGGACAGCCGCTCGTTCGGGGTATAGGGGGCGATGAACCCGGCAAAGGGCAGCATCAAATAGCTCAGCAGCAGGAAGATGCCGGAATAAAGCCCCAGTTTGTGCTGCCTGAACTTGCGCCAGATCAGCAGCCAGTTAGGCGCATCGAGATCGCGCCGCTCCAACTGCTGGATGCTGGCCTGCGCGTCATAGGGTGCATCGTCAACATAGCGTCCGTCAGGCAGCTGGGTCATGCGTCGCGCCCCGCGTATCGAATGCGCGGATCCAGCAAGACCAGCAGCACGTCAGAGATCATGGTGCCCATCAGCGTCAGAAGGGCGACGAACATCAGCACAAAGGCGGACAGGAACTGATCCTGCGTTTTCAGCGCGGTCAGCAGGGTCGGGCCTATGGTTTGCAGCCCCAGCACCACCGAGACCAGCACCGATCCCGAGACCATTGCCGGCAACAGGTTGCCGATATCGGCGACAAACGGGTTGAAGGCCACGCGCAGCGGATATTTGGTCAGCATCCGGCTTGGGCTCATGCCCTTGGCGATGGCGGTTTCGACATAAGGTTTGCCCAACTCGTCGAGCATATTGGCGCGCAGCCGTTGCATCATCGCCGAGGCACCCGAGGTGCCAATCACAAAGGTGGGCACGATCAGGTGGATCAGGATCGATCTTGCCTTGTCCCAGCCCATCGGCTGGCCCTCATAGGCGGGGTCCATCAGCCCGCCGATCGGCAGGTCGAAATATTTGTGCCCGTAATAAAACAGGATCAGCGCCAGCAGAAAGTTGGGCGTCGCCAAGCCCAGATAGCCGACAAAGGCCGAGGTGTAATCGACCCATGTTTTCGATTTGGCAGCCGCCAGCACCCCCAGCGGCAGCGCCACCATATAGACGAACAGCACGGCGGCGAGGTTGACCAGAACGGTGAGCCACAGGCTTTCGCCGACGATTTCCGAGACCGGGCGGTCAAATTCGAAAGACCAGCCGAAATTGCCCTGGACCAGACCGGCAAACCCGTTCGGGCCCGGCATGAACCCGACCCAGATCATGTATTGTTCCCACAGCTGACGGTCGAGCGCATATTCCTTGCGCAGAAACTCGGCCTTGGCGACGCCGGCATCCTGCCCGCTGGCGCGCAACTCGGCGATCTGGTTGCTGAGATAATCGCCCGGCGGCAGGTTGATGATTACGAAGACCATCACCGATACCACCAGAAGCGTAAGCAACATGGTCGCAAACCGATAGATCGCGTAGCGCAGGATAAGCATTCGCGGCCCTCGTCAGTCGTCGTCAGCGAAAAAGAATTCATCCGGCCGATGGATGCCGAAATGTGCCCCCGGATCCCAGGCCCAAAGCCCTTTTTCCGGCACGTTGCGCAGGCGCTTGTTCACCACGATGGGCTGCGGCGCTTCGGCCAGAATGCCGATGCCAAAGACCTGATCGGCGTGGATCTTGAGCATCTCGCGCCAGGCGGTGCTGCGGGCCTCGTCGGTGCTGGCTTGATCCCAGTCATGCGCCAGCCTCATCAGCCGCAGCGCCGGTTCGATGTCGGGCGCTTCGCCGGCCTCGCCGTCGGTCTGGTAATACTGACCCCACTTCGGCCAGGCGAGGAATTCCTGCTGCCGCGGCGCAAGGTAATCGGGCGAGGTATAGGGTTGCGGAATGCCGTTGTCCCAGCCGTACCAGACCGAAGCCATGGAGTTGCCGGAATACACCCGGTTGCGCAGGATGTCGCGATCCAGCGGTCGCATCACCAGCCGCACGCCGATTTCCCGCCAGGTGTCGGTGATGATCTGCAGCGCGTTCTCGACTTCCTGCCGTTCGCCTGCGGTTTCGATCGTCAGCTCCATCGGTCGCCCGTCCGGCAGCAGGCGGACACCGTTGCCCTGACGTTTATCAAGACCGGCCGCGTCCAGCAGCGCATTGGCCTGCTCGGGATCATAGGCCGCCCAGGCATCGCGCAGCGCCGGATCAAAGAACGGGCTTTTCGGCAGCACGGTCATCGCGCCGGGCTTGGCCAGCTTGAAATACAGCGCGCGGTTGATGGTGGCCCGGTCGATGCCCAGCGACAGCGCCCGACGCACCCGTACGTCGCGCAGCACGTCGCGCCAGACCGGGTCGTTATAGTTCAGGTTGGGATAGATCGCGATCTGCGACGCGACCCCGGTGGGCCAGAGCAGGGTGCGATAGTTGCCGCCGTCGGCCTCGCCCTTGCGCAGGATCGAGATGTCGCGGAAATCCAGCCCGCGCCCCTGAAGATCGGTCTCTCCCGCGTTGGCTTTGGCCGCGACCAGACCACCGGCGACGATCTCCATCTCGATCACGTCGATATAGGGCAGTTGCAGGCCGTTGGTGTCGATGCGGTGATAATACGGGTTGCGCACGAAAAGCTGGCGAATCTTCTTGCCCGAGGTGGCGTTCATCCAGGGCTGCAGGGTGGGCAGCGCGCTGTTGTCGTACTTGTACATATTGTCGAGCTTGTTGTGCAGCGCGGCCCAGCTTTTGACCCGGGCCTCCTCGACCGCTTCGGCCAGCGTGGCGGGGTCGGCGTATTTGACGTGATACTGTTTCAGGAAATGCGCCGGGCGAAAGATGAAGGGCGGTCGCGCCTGTGCCAAGGTCTGAAGAAAGCTGGGATTGGGCGCGCTCCACTGGTACACGACGGTGGTGTCATCGGGAAAGCTGACCTGCGGCAGCTCGCCGTCGATTCGCAGGAAATCGGGCGGGCCAGCGGGGCTGAGTTCGGGATTGTTGGCCACGTCCTGCCACCAATAGGCGAAATCGGCAGAGGTGAAGGGCACCCCGTCCGACCATTTGTGCCCGGGGCGCAGATGCAGGGTGAATTTGCGGTTGTTCTCGTTCTCGACGCTTTCCAGCAGATCCGGGGTCAGGTTGTACTGCTCGTCATAGCCGACCAGCCGCGCATAGCCATAAACCACCATCTGGCGGATGTCTTTGCTGCGGGTGACCATGGTGCGCAGGGTGCCGCCTTGATGCCCCATCTCGCGCCCCTTGGCGGCCAGATCGACAATCAGCGGCGCATCGGGGAGCCGATCGGCCACCGCCGGCAGATCGCCGCTGGTCACCTCGTCCTGCCAAAAACTGCTTTCCTGCAACGGCGGCAGGGCGGCGGCGGCCAAGGGGGTCAGCGCGGCGGCCAGCGCGGCGACGGACATCAGGGCGAATCTGCGTGGGCGATCAAACATGACAACGTACCTTATGGCCGGGTTCCAATTCGGTAAGCGACGGTACCACGGTCTGGGAAAAACGAAAGGCGTCCGGCCAGCTTTCGGGAGAGCCAGCGCCAAGGGCGACCAGTCTCAGGTCGATCGGGCGGTCGATATCCGGGGTGGGCTGGGCCGCGATCAGGGCCTTGGTATAGGGGTGTTTGGGGTTGTAGAACAGCGTGCCGGGCGGTGCTTGCTCGACCACCAGCCCCTGACGCATCACCGCCACCTCGTCCGCGATCCGGGCGACCACCGCCAGATCGTGGCTGATGAAAAGATAGGACAGGTTCATCCGGTCGCGAATATCCTCCAGCAAGGTCAGGATCTGTTCCTGCACCGAGACATCCAGCGCCGAGGTCGGCTCGTCGCAAACGATCAGTGACGGATTGAGCATCATTGCCCGCGCAATCGACAGTCGCTGGCGCTGGCCGCCGGAAAAGGCGTGTGGGTAGCGTTGTAGCATGTCGCCGCTCAACCCGACCTGTTGCAGCATTGCCGCGGCGCGTTCGCGCCGTTCACTCCGGGTGCCGATGCCGTGGATTTCCAGCGGTTCGGTCAGGGCGTCAAGTACTCGCATACGCGGGCTGAGCGAGGAATAGGGATCCTGAAACACCATCTGCGCCGCGCGCTGAAAGGCGGTGCGCTGGGCGCGGGTCATGTCATGTACGGTGATGGGCGCGCCGTTCGGGTCGGGGCGAAACAGCACTTGTCCGCCGGGATCAGGTGCCTCGGCCCCCAGCGCGATGCGCGCCGCCGTGGTTTTGCCCGAGCCGCTTTCACCGACGATGGCGAGCGTTTTGCCGCGCGGCAGATTGAGGTCGATGCCGCGGCAGGCGTGGATCAGGGTATCGGAGCGCCAGGCCGAGCCCGAGCGCATGGAATAGGTCTTGGAAACCCCTTTCATCTGCAGGATCAGATCGTCCTCTTGCAGGGGCGGGGCCGGCTTTGCCTCGGCCGGGATCGAGGGCGCGGCATTGAATAGCTGTTTAGTATAGGGATGCGCCGGGGAGCGCAGCAGCGGTTCGGCGGGGCCCGATTCCATGACCCGGCCCCGGTGCATCACCACCACCTGTTCGGCGGTATTGGCCACCACACCCAGATCATGGGTGACCAGAATCAGCCCCATCCCGGTTTCCCGTTGCAGATCCTTGATCAGCCCCAGCACCTGTGCCTGCGTGGTGACATCAAGCGCGGTCGTGGGTTCGTCCGCGATCAGCAGATCGGGCTTGGCGACCATGGCCATGGCGATCATCGCCCGTTGGCGCATACCGCCGGACAGCTCGAACGGATACGAGCGATAGGCGCGCTCGGGGTCGGGAAAGCCGACCCGCTCAAAGGTGTCGAGCACCTGGCGTTTGGCGTTGCTTTCAGAGGCATCGCGATGCAGCCACAGCACTTCGCTGACCTGATTCCCGATCCGGTGCAACGGCGAGAGCGAGCGCATCGGCTCCTGAAAGATCATCGAGACCTGATTGCCGCGCACATCGCGCAACTGCCGCTCGCCCAGCGAGGTCAGGTTCAGGGACTGCCCGTCGCGATGCAGCGTGATGGTGCCGCTGCGGATCTGGGCGTTGCGCGGCAGGATGCGCAGGATCGCGCGGCAGGTCACGGTCTTGCCGGACCCGGATTCGCCGACCAGCGCCAGCGTCTCTCCGGGGTTCAGCGAAAAGTTGACGTCGCGCACAATCGCCTCGTCCTTGCCGAAGCCGACGCTCAGATTCTCGACAGAAAGCAGAGGGGTCATTCAGGGCCGCCCGTCCGAATGATCTTTGTTTGGCCGCAAACTCTTACCCCCCGTAGCTGCCTGTGGGGTACCTTCGCGTGACGGCGGCCTTCTAGTCAAACCCCAATTGCCCGGTTTTACCGGCCTGTTGCAAATGTCCGGCGCAAATGTCCGATGCGCAGGCGATCGCGGGCTACACATTGGGCCGCGCATTTGGCATGAGGGGGGCGATCACGCACAAGGAGTCCCCGCATGAGCCGACTGGACGTATTCATCGACCGCATGGTGTCGCAGCGCGCCTGTCTGGATTTCGCCATCGCCGAGACCGCCGCCTTGCCGGGGCCGGCGTTCGAACTGGGGCTGGGCAACGGGCGCACCTATCACCACATGCGCGAAAACATCACCGGACACGACATCTATGTGTTCGAGCGCGCCATCGCCTCGAATCCCGCCTCGACCCCGGACGAGGCCTTTACCATCCTTGGCGACGTAATGGAGACCCTGCCGCAAACGTTGGAGCGGTTCGGCGCGACCGCCAGCCTGATCCACGCGGATCTGGGCGGCCACAACCTGAAGAAAAACGACCTTTTTGCCCGCAAGGTCTCGCCGCTGATCGAGCCGCTGCTGGCCAAGGGCGGGCTGATGGTGTCGTCGGACCGGATGTATTTCGACGCGCTGGAAGAGCTGCCGCTGCCCGAGGGCGCGGTGCCGGGTCGGTGTTTCATATATCGGAAATAGGCTGATCGCACCCGAACCGGGCACTGGCGTGCCGCGCGCCTCTTGCCGTGTCGGCCTTTGGCCGGTTTAACGGGGCTGTCACGCCCTTGCTTTAGCGCGGGTGAAACCGGATGCCGGGTGAAACAGGATAAGGAGCCAGAGCCGATGACTGCACAGGTGATGCACAACGTGCCTTTCGACAAGCTGGAAATCGGCATGGAGGCGGCCCGAACCCGAACCCTGCTGGCCGAGGATCTTTTCGTCTTTGCCAATAGTTCGGGCAATGTGAACCCGATGCACCTGCCGGACGAGGATGGCGATGGCGATGGCAAGCCCGAGGCGGTGGCGCCGGGGATGTGGGTCGCCTCGCTGATTTCGGCGGTGCTGGGCTGCGATCTGCCGGGGCCGGGGACGCTGTATCATTCCCAGACCCTGCGGTTTCTGCGTCAGGCGAATGCGGGCGACACGCTGACCGTCACCGTGCGGCTGACCGCCAAGGGGCCGGATCGGCTGGTAAATTTCGACACCTGGATTGAAAATGCGGCGGGCGAGCGGGTTCTGGAGGGCGAGGCGCAGGTCTATGCCCCGGAAAAGGCGCTGAGTTTTGCGCCCGAGGATCTGCCCGGGCTGACCCTGCAACGGCATGTGCATTTCGACCGGTTGCTTGCCATGGCCGAGCCGCTGGCGCCGATTCCCACCGCCGTGGTCGCGCCGGAAAAAGCCGATGCGCTGGCCGGGGCGATCCTTGCCGCCGAACATACGCTGATCACCCCGATCCTGATCGGCCATGCCGAGCGGATCGCCGAGGCCGCCGCAGAAGAGGGGATCGACCTGACCCCCTATCGCATCGTCGATGTGCGCGACCACCGGCTGGCGGCACAAGAGGCCGTGCGGATGGTGCTGGCGCATGAGGCGGCGGCGGTGATGAAGGGGCATCTGCACACCGACATCCTGCTGGGCGAGGTGGTCAAGCGCGAAGGCGGGCTGCGCAAGGGGGGGCGGCGGTTGAGCCATGTCTTCGTGATGGATGTGCCGGGGCTGGATCATCTGCTGATGGTGACCGACGCGGCGATTAACATCTCTCCCGACCTCAAGACCAAGGCCGATATCGTTCAGAACGCCATTGATCTTGCCCTGTCGCTGGGCATCGAAGAACCCCGGGTCGGCGTGCTCTCGGCGGTCGAGACCATCAACCCGGCGATTCCCTCGACGCTGGACGCCGCCGCCCTGTCCAAGATGGCCGAGCGTGGCCAGATCACCGGCGGGCTGGTGGATGGGCCGCTGGCGATGGACAATGCCATCAATCTGGCGGCAGCGGCGACCAAGGGCATCCGCTCGCTGGTGGCGGGGCGGGCCAATATTCTGGTCGCGCCCAATATGGAATCGGGCAACATGCTGGCCAAGGAGCTGACCTTTCTGGCCCATGCCGAGGCCGGTGGCGTGGTGGTGGGGGCGAAATGCCCGATCATCCTGACCAGCCGCTCCGATGACGACAAGGCGCGGCTGGCCTCTTGTGCGGTGGCCGCGCTGCATGCCGATTTCTTGGCGAGGGCTGGCGCATGAGTGTAATCCTGACGCTGAACGCGGGCAGTTCCTCGATCAAGTTCGGGGTGCATGAAACCGGGGTTGAGCCGCCGTTGCTGGCCTCTGGTCAGGTGGAAAACCTTGGCCCCTTGGCCCGGCTCAAGGTCAAGGGCACCCCGGCGCGTGAGATTGGCCCGGCCGATCACGCGGTGGCGCTGCGCGCGATCCTGCACGCGCTGGCGCCGGTACTGGAGGGGCGCAAGGTGCTGGGTGTGGGGCACCGGATCGTGCATGGCGGCAAAAGCTTTGGCGACCCGGTCAGGCTGACCCCCGAGGTGATCGACCAGCTGCGCACGCTGGAGCCGCTGGCGCCGCTGCACCAGCCGCACAACCTTGCCGCCGTCGATGCGGCGCGCCTGGCCTTTCCCGAGGCGTTGCAAATGGGCTGTTTCGACACCGCCTTTCACCGCGGGCATCCGTTCGTGAATGACGCCTTCGCGCTGCCGCTTCGATTCTATGAACAGGGGGTGCGCCGCTATGGGTTCCACGGGCTGAGCTATGATTACATCACCTCTTGCCTGCGGCGGGACTGGCCGGCGCTGGCGAAAGGCCGGGTCGTGGTGGCGCATCTGGGCAACGGGGCGTCGATGTGCGCGATCAAGGACGGGCACAGCGTAGGCTCGACCATGGGGTTCTCGGCGCTGGACGGCTTGCCGATGGGCACCCGCTGCGGCCAGCTTGATCCCGGCGTGCTGCTGTACCTGATGGCGCAGGGGATGGGCGCGGCCGAGATCGAGCGCATCCTGTACCACGAGAGCGGGCTCAAGGGTCTGTCAGAGATCAGCCACGACATGCGCACGCTGCTGGCCAGCGACGATCCGCGCGCCGCGCAGGCGGTGGAGTATTATGTCTTCCGTCTGCGCCGTGAAGTGGGGGCGATGGCCGCCGTTCTGGGCGGGCTGGATGGCGTGGTGTTCACCGGCGGCATCGGCGAACACGCCGCACCGATCCGTGCCCGGGTGATCGAAGGCATGGAGTTTCTTGGACTTGAGCTGGATGCAGGGGCCAACGCCAAGG
Organism: Antarcticimicrobium sediminis; assembly: GCF_004348975.1. GTDB lineage: Bacteria > Pseudomonadota > Alphaproteobacteria > Rhodobacterales > Rhodobacteraceae > Antarcticimicrobium > Antarcticimicrobium sediminis. The sequence continues at coordinate 281,027 of NZ_SMFP01000004.1, forward strand.
ATGCCACCCGCATCGGCACCGGCCCGGTCGAGGTCTTGGTGATCCCCACTGACGAGGAGCGGGTGATCGCCCGCGCGGTCAGCAAGGCGCTGAGCTAACCAAAATGCGCGTCCCCTTCTGGTGACGGGTTTACCCCGCTGCGATGCCCTGCCTATCCTGCCTCCAACAGGAGGAGACCGCATGATATTTTACGATTGTTCCACCGCGCCCAATCCGCGCCGGGCGCGCATGTTTATCGCCGAAAAGGGGCTGGGGATCGAAACTCGCGATATTTCGATCGCCAAGGGAGAGCAGCTTTCGCAAGACTTCCTCGCGGTCAATCCGCGCGGCACGATCCCGGTGCTGGTGACCGATGACGGCATCGTGCTGGCCGAGAACCTTGGCATCGCCGCCTATCTGGAGGCCGCCTTTCCCGAGCCGCCCCTGATGGGGGTGACGCCCGAGGAAAAGGGGCAGGTGATGATGTGGAACGCGATTGCCGAACAGCAGGGCGGGATGCCGATCGCCGAGGTGTTGCGCAACACCAACCCCCACATGAAAGGGCGCGCCATCCCCGGCCCGCTGGATTTCGAGCAGATCCCCGAACTGGCCGAGCGGGGCCGCGCGCGCGTCGGCTTCTTTTTCGACCAGCTGGAAGAGCGGCTGCGCGACAGCCCCTGGCTGGCGGGGGAGAGGTTCTCGCTGGCCGATATCACCGGCTTTGTCTTCGTCGATTTCGCCCGTGTCATCCGCACCCGCATCCCCGAAGGGAACACGGCGACACAGGGTTGGTTTGACCGGATCAAGGCGCGGCCCAGCGCGGCGCTCTGAGCCGGGCCAATACTGGTATCACCTCAGCTCAACCGGTCCAGCGCCGCGTCGGTCGCGGCGCGGACCTTTTGCGCCGCTTGCACCCGCACCGGACCATAGCCGCGAATCTCCATCGGCGCGGCGAGGATGGCGGCGCAATCGGCCTGCCGCTCTGGCGCATAGGCGGTGGCGATGCGGTCCAGCGCGGCCTCGTACCAAGCCAGAAGATCGCGATGCAGCCGCGCCTCGCCATGGTATCCGAACGGGTTGAGCGCGCTGCCGCGCAGCCCTTTCATCCGCGCCAGCAGCCGGAACCCCGCCCCCATCCACGGGCCGAACTTGCGCTTGAGCGGGCGGCCCCGGCCGTCCTTGCGCCGGTTCAAAAGCGGCGGGGCAAGGTGGTAGTTGACCTTGAAATCGCCCTCGAACTGCTGGTTCAACTCGGCGGTGAAGCTGGGATCTGCTATCAGGCGGGCGACCTCGAATTCGTCCTTGTAGGCCATCAGCTTGAACAGGGATTTCGCCGCCGCGCGCAGCAGATCCTCCGAGGCGTCGGGGCATTTCGTACGAAACGCGGCCAGTTTTGTACGGTAGCGGTCAGCATAGGCGGCGTCTTGATAACCTGAGAGGAAATCGGCGCGGCGGTCGATCATCTGCTCGAGGGTTTCCTCTGGCTCGGCGTCCTCGCGATAGGCCGCCTGCAACTGCTCTGGCGCGTCGGCCAGAATCCGACCGATGGCAAAGGCGGCGCGGTTGGCCTCCACCTGAACTCCGTTCAACAGGATCGCCTGACCCAGCGCGGCGGCGCTGACCGGCACCAGACCCTTTTGCCAGGCAAAGCCCAGCATCATCACATTGGCAAAGACGGAATCACCCAACAGCTTTTCCGCTGCCGCGTTGGCATCAAAGGCCGAGAGGTTTTGCGCCCCGATCACGCCCGCGATCACCTGTTCCCGGCGATCGGTCTTCAGCTGGGCGTCGCGGTGTAGCACCAGATCGCCGGTGGGCATCTCGGCGCGGTTCAGCACCATGCGGGTGCCGTTGCGGTAATGGGCGCTGGCCTTGGGGGCCGAGCTGACGACGATGTCGCACCCGATCACCGCGTCGGCGGCACCGGGGGTGATGCGCACCTGGTTGATCGCCTCTGGCGCATCGCCAAGACGGATATAGCTGAGCACGGTGCCGAATTTCTGTGCAAACCCGGTAAAGTCGAGCACCGAACTGCCCTTGCCCTCAAGATGGGCGGCCATGGTGATCAGCGCGCCAACGGTTACGACGCCGGTGCCACCAACCCCGGTAACCAGCAGATCGAACGGGGTGTCGAGCGCGGGCAGATCCGGGGCGGGCAGGGCGGCTTCCAGCCCGAGGAAATCCAGATCGGCCGCCGCGCGTTTGCGCCGGGTGGCACCTTCGACGGTGACGAAGCTGGGGCAAAAGCCGTTCAGGCAGGAAAAGTCCTTGTTGCAGGAATTCAGGTTGATCTTGCGCTTGCGGCCCAGCGGGGTTTCGCGCGGCTCGACGCTGAGGCAGTTTGATTCAATCGAGCAATCACCGCAGCCCTCGCAGACCAGATCGTTGATCCATGCAAACCGCTTGGGGTCGTCCAGGGTGTCACGCTTGCGCCGGCGGCGTTTCTCGGTGGCGCAGGTCTGTTCATAGATCAGCACCGTGACGCCGGGGATCTCACGCAGCTCGCGCTGTACCGCGTCCATTTCGGCGCGGTCGTGGAAGGTGGTCTCTGAGGGGAAATCGCTGTGCCGGAACTTGTCGATGTCGTCTGATACCAGCGCGATGCGCCGCACCCCTTCGGCGCGGCAGGTCTGGGCGATGCCATGCACGCTGACCGGGCCGTCAACCGGTTGGCCGCCGGTCATGGCAACCGCGTCATTATACAGGATCTTGTAGGTGATGTTGGTCTTCGCCGCGACCGCCTGACGGATGGCGAGGCTGCCGGAGTGATACCAGGTGCCCTCGCCCAGGTTCTGAAAGATATGCTTGCCGCCGGTAAACTTGCTGGCCGCGACGTGCGGCACGCCCTCGCCGCCCATCTGGGCATAGCCATAGGTTTCGCGGTTCATCCAGCTGGCCATCACGTGACAGCCGATGCCGCTGGCCGCGCGGGAGCCCTCCGGCACTTTGGTCGAGGTATTGTGCGGGCAGCCCGAGCAGAAATAGGGGGTGCGGGAGGCACCCTCGACATTCAGCAGGGGCGGCGGCGTCTTGGTCAGGGCGTGGGCCTTGGCCGGCAGGTTTTCTTCAGGAAAGAAGCGGTCGAGCCGGGCGGCGACGATGGGGGCCAGCATCAGCGGATCCAACTCGCCGGTCCAGGGGATCAAGGGGTTGGCCTGACTGTCGTATTTACCGACCATCCTTTCCGGCTTGTGGCCGGGCCAGTCATAGAAATATTCCTTGAACTGGCTCTCGATGATGCCGCGCTTCTCCTCGACCACCAGCACCTCGCGCTTTTCGCGCACGAATTCCAGCGCGTCGCGGCGCGCCAGTGGCCAGACCATGCCGACCTTGTAGATGTCGATGCCAAGGCGGCGGCAGGCGGATTCATCCAGCCCCAACAGGCGCAGCGCCTCCATCAGGTCAAGATGCCCCTTGCCGGTGCTGACGAAACCGAAGCGGGCGTCGGGGATGTCATAGATGCGCCGGTCAATCGGGTTGGCCTCGACAAAACTCTCGACCGCGCGCAGCTTGTGCTGGATGCGGATCTCAATCTCGGCGCTGGGCAGATCGGCGGCGCGCACGTGCAACCCGCCCGGGGGCAGGTCGAGCGGCGGATTGGCAAAGACGCGATCCGGACGCAGATCCACCGAGCGGGCGGATTCCACGGTTTCCGAGATCGCCTTGAACCCGACCCAGGTGCCGGAATAGCGCGACAGCGCCAGCCCGTATTCACCGTATTCGAGATATTCCGCGACCGAGGCGGGGTTCAGCGTCGGCATGAACCACGCCATGAAAGCAACGTCGGATTGATGCGGCATCGAGGAGGAGACGCAGCCGTGATCGTCGCCCGCCACCACCAGCACGCCGCCCTTGGGGGCGCTGCCATAGGCGTTGCCGTGTTTCAGCGCATCGCCGGACCGGTCAACGCCCGGCCCCTTGCCGTACCACATGGAGAACACGCCCTCATACTCGCAATCGGGATCAAGGCTGGCCTGTTGTGCGCCCAGCACTGCGGTGGCGCCCAGATCTTCGTTCACGGCGGGCATGAAGGTGATGCGGTCGGCCTCCAGCCATTTGCGGGCGCGCCAGAGTTCCAGATCGAGCCCGCCCAGCGGTGAGCCGCGATAGCCTGACACGAACCCGGCGGTGTTGAGCCCCGCCGCGCGGTCGCGGCGGGCCTGGTCCATCATGATCCGAGCCAGCGCCTGCGTGCCGGTCAGAAACACCCGGCCGGTGCTGTCGCTGTAACGGTCGTCAAGCTGATAGGTGCGAAACGCGGTTTCCGGGCGGGTCATGGGGCGGCTCCTGTGGGACTGCGGCTTTTGGGATAGCGGCTTTTGGACTGCGGCTTTGAGGCGATAATGGCCCGCGCGAGATGGAAAAACGTTTCATATTTCGTGAAACTTGCGGGAATATCGGATAGATGGTTCACCAAATGGACATTTCATGGATTGGGGTTTCGCGCATATGGATCTGGATCACCGTGATTTCCGCCTGCTTGAGCTGTTGCAGCAGGATTGTCGCAAATCGAATGCGGAGCTGGCCGAGGCGGTGGGGATGTCGGCCTCGGCGCTGTGGCGACGGGTGCGCGCGCTGGAGGAGGCCGGAGTGATCGAGCGCTATGGCGCGGTGGTCAATCCGGGCAAGATGGGGCTGGGGTTCGAGGCCATCGTGCATGTGCATCTGACCCGGCACGACCCGGACCGGATCGTGGAGTTCATCCGCGCGGTGGAGGCGAGCCCGGAAGTGCAGGAATGCTATGCCACCACCGGGCAGGCCGATTACCACCTGCGGGTGCTGTGCCGGGATCTGGACGCCTATAACCGGTTTCTGGACGGATTCCTGTTCCGCCTGCCGGCGGTGAACAGCGCGCAGACCAACGTGGTGCTGCGCACGATCAAGCGGAACCGACCGATCACGCGCTAAGATTGTTTCTACATTGAAAACAATTTCGTTAGATTGATGCCTGTTGTCGACGCACTGTTCGCGCCAAGGGATGGACTTGCGGTGTTACGCGATTTCCCTTGCGTCAACGTGGGGTGCTGCGTGAAAGTGTCGCGTGTGTTTCGAAAGTTTTAACTATTTTTTGGTAGCGGGGACCTTAAGACGTGACGCCGCGCGAGATCTTTTTTCGGATCATGTGCCGCCGGGGGCTGGCAGCCTTGGCGAGCGGTGCCGCGCTGTTCGGGGTCACGCTGTTGGGGTTCGCGCAGGCGGCGGTGGCCGAGGCCGACCCGATGGATGCCCCGCCCGAACGGGTGCTGTTCTCCGAGGGCGACACCATTCGCGGCGTTGTCGGCACCTATTTGCACGACCCGGATCTGTGGCCGGTGGTTCTGGCGCTGAACGATATCGCCTCGCCTGCCGATCTGGTGCCCGGGATCGAACTGGTGTTGCCGGTGGCGCAGGTTCTGGCCGCTGACAGCGCGCTTTTGTCTTCCTTGCAGGCGATCCAGAAAGCCACCGCCGAAGGCGCGCGCATTTTTGCCCCGACCGAGATCGGCAGCGCCATCGAGAACCGCGATACGGCGATGTCGCGGCGTGAAACCGGGTCCTGGCGACAGGTGGTGTCCTTTGCCGGGGTGGCGACGGGGTTCGCCGAGCAGGCGTTGGACATCTCGATCGCGCAGCGGGACCGGGCGGCCGAGGCTGTGGTCTCGGACGTGCAGGGCCGGGTCGAGGGGCGGGCCCCGGCGGAACCGGCTTGGTCGGAGCGCGCGCAAAATGACATATTGGTGGAATTCGAGCGGCTGCGCACGCTGTCGAATTCCACCACGCAGGTGACGTTTCGCGATCTCAGCCGGTTGCGGCTGAACCCGAATTCCAACGCCACCATCCAGCGCATGCGCTCTGATCCGCTGACCGGGGGCGAGGTGACCAAAGTGTCGCTGGTCGAGGGGGATTTCTATGCGCTGTTGAACCAGCTTTCGGACAAGACCGCCTTCGAGATCGAGGTGCCCGGGGTCGAGACCAGCACAAATTCGTCGGATTTCTGGATCAAGAACGATGCCAGCGGCGCGCGGTTCGTCAACTATGACACCCCGGCGCTGGAGATTGCGCGCGGCGGCGACCTGATCGTGGTGGGCGAGAACGAGGGCGTCGTGCTGAGCGGGGCCGGGTCGCAGCGGGCGCAGGTGTTGGACAGCCCGCTTTTGGCGGCCCCGGCGGTGGGGGCGATCCTGTATACCGCCACTGCCGCGCTGGACTGGGCCGCGCAGGACGGCGCCGAAGCGTATTGGCTCGAGGTGGCGGGTGATCCGGGCTTCAACCAGATGAAGATCTCGGAATTCGGGATTGGCGAGACCGGGTTTCTGGCCGAGGGGCTGGCACCGGGGCGCTATCACTGGCGGGTGGCGGCATTGGATCGGCTGGGCCTGCCGGGGGCGTGGAGCACGCCGCGCGATTTCACCCTGCGGGTGGACAACACGCCGCCTTTCCTGACGCTGTTGTCGCCCGCAGGAGAGAGTATCCTGACTGCGCCACAAGTGGAAATTCTGGGGGCGTCAGAGCCTGATGCCACCTTGGATCTGAACGGTGCGCCGCTGGATGTGGCGCGCGATGGCAGCTTTCTGGCCAGCCTGCCGCTGGTGCCGGGGCCGAACCAGATCACGGTGGTGGCGACCGATCTGGCCGGAAACGAGAGTACCCGCAGCCTGAGCGTGGTCTATCGCCCGGCGGTGGCCGTCGAGATTACGCTGTCTGGCGATATCGCGCGCGTCGGCAGGGCGCTGGCGACACGGTCTGATGTGCTGTCGGTGATGGGGCAAAGCACCGGGGCGCCGGGGGCCGAGGTCGTGGTGCGTGATGCGGCCGGGGCCGAGGTGCTGCGCACTCGCGTGGCCGAGACTGGCGGGGTAAGTTTCACCGTGCCGGTCGATGCCGCCGAGCGGGGCTATCGGATCGAGGTATTGGCGCCCGGCGGCGCGGTCGAGGGTGCGCTCGACTTTACCGCGCTGCGCGATGGGGTGCCGCCGGAGATCGTGCTGGACCTGCCGCCGCCGCGGGCCACCGGCGAGCCGGTGGTGCAACTCACTGGCCAGGCCGCCGACGCGACTGGGCTGACGCTGGCCGGGACCGAGGTGCCGTTGAGCGCCGAGGGCCGCTTTGAGCTGTCGCTGACGTTGGAGCCGGGTGAAAACGCCTTTGAACTGGTGGTTCGCGATGCGGTCGGCAATGTCGCGGTGACTCCGTTGCGCATGCTCTATGACATCGACCCGCCAGAGATCCTGAGCGTCGATCTGGGGCGCAATCAGGGAGTGGACGGGCCGATAGAGATCCGGGCCGAGGCGCGCGATGCCAGTGGTCTGCGTCAGGCGGCATCGTTCATCCTCACCATAGACGGGGCCGAGGTCGAAGGCTTTTTGCGCTGTGACAGTACCAGCGGCATTTGTCGTGCAAGCCTGCCACCGCAGCCGGGTGCGCTGCAGCTGATTGAATTGGTTATCGAGGATTACGCCGGAAACGCGGCGTACGAGTAGGAACAGGCCGGTCGCGCCTGTGCGCGGTTCGGCAACGGAGGACGGATCATGCGGATCGCACGGATGTGGACAGAGGCGCTGCTGGGGTTGGCCCTATTGGCCGAGGCAGGAATGGCCCAGGCCCAGGCGACGGGTGCGCAAGAGGGGCTGTTGGTGGTATACGGGCGCCGCGCGGCCAGCCGCGAGGGCGACGTGGACCACCGTGAACAGATCTTTTTCAGCCTGCCCGCTGATCTGCGCGAGCGGGTCTATCTGCGGCTTTATGATCCGGAAACCGGTGGCGCGGGCGATTTCACCTATGGCGGTAGCGCCGATTCAGAGACCACCTTTCGCCTGTTCGGTGGCGCGGGCGCCTTTACCGCCGCCACGCGCCCCGAACCGGTGGCCGAGGGCGCGCGCGCGCCGCGTCAGACCTTTGTGCCGGTGAGCGGCCCGGGCGAGCTGTTGAAACAGCAAAGCTGGCGCAATGAACGCGAGACCGACGGGCGCTGGGTCACGCTGGCCGCGGTACGCGCGCGGCAGGGCGAGGTGGTGGACGAGCGCGCCTATTTCCGCCTTGATGTGCAGGGCTCCGAGGGCAACGATGGCAACAGCTATTCGCTGGGGGTCAGCCTTGCGCGTGACCGTGCCCGCCCGCCCGAAGGGTTGGAGATGTTCGCCTATCGCCCAACCGTGCGCTGGGCCGCCGCGAACCCGGCGACATGGGTGCGCTTCACCGGGCCGGGCGCCGGTGCGCTCACGGTCCAAAGCTTTGACGGCGCCAATGCCGATCTGGCACTGGTCACCGATTTTGCCGATCTGGGGCTGCGCAGTTCGGGGCAGGATTTCTGGACCTCCGACAGCGCCGAGACCGGGGATCGCAATCTTGCGGTCAGCCTGAAAGGCGGCTTCGAGACGCCCAATGACGTGACCATGGCGGTGTTCGACGCCGAGGGAAATCCACTGCCGTTGCAGATGCCGCCGCTGCGCGCGCCTGACCCGGCGCGCCCAAGGCTTCAGGCCACGGCCCGACCCTTGGCCGATTGTCGCTCGGTTGCTTTTGATGCCAGCGGCTCCGTCGCGGGCGGGCCGTTGTCCCACCTGTGGACCTTCGGTGACGGCAACAGCGCGCAAGAGCCGGTGATCGCCTATCGCTATGACGCCCCCGGTCACTATACCGCGCGGTTGGAGGGGGTCGAGGCGGGCACCCGCCCCGGACGTGGCGCGGCGTTGGAGCTGCCGGTGCATGTGCGCGACGCGCCGGTGGCGGTGCCGGGCCCCGATATCATGGTGGCCCCGGGCGAGCCGGTGGCTTTTGACGGCAGCGGCTCGCGGCCCTCGGACAGCCCGATCACGCGCTACAACTGGCGGTTTGGCGATGGTGCCGTGGCCGAGGGCGCGCGCGCCAGCCATGCCTATGCCACGCCGGGTCAGTACCGCGCGGTGCTGCGGGTCGAGGACGGCGTCGCACATCCCTGTAACTTCGGGATAGAGACCCGGCGGGTGGTGGTGAACTTTCCCCCCGTGGCCGAGGCCGGGACCGACCAGCAGGCGGTTGTCGGCCAGCCGGTGATCCTGAGCGCCGGGGCAAGCTATGATATCGACGGGCAGCTCGACAGCTATGTCTGGGAGATGGGCGACGGCACCGTGCTGGACGGCGAGACGGTGACGCATACCTTTACCGGGTCCGGCAGCTATAGCGTGATGTTGCGGGTCACCGATGACAGCGGTGTTGTCAACGGCAGCGCGCAGGACCGGATGACGGTGGTGGTGAACGCCCCGCCAGAGCCGCGCTTTGCGATCCCCGACCGGCCGGTCGCGGTGTCGGAGCTGGCCGTGCTGGACGGCAGTGCCTCGAGCGACGGGGATGGGCAGATCCTGTCCTATATCTGGGATTTTGGCGACGGGGCCACGGGCGAGGGGCAGGTGGTGAACTATGCCTGGACCAAGCCGGGCGCGTTTGACGTGACGCTGACAGTGATTGACGACAGCGGCACCGCCTCGGCACTGCAGAGCGTTTCGCAGGTGGTGCGGGTGGATGCCGCCCCGCTGGCCGAGGCCGGGCCGGATCAGTTCGTGACCGCCAGCGTGGTGCGGTTCGACGGCGGCGGATCGACCGACAGCGACGGCAGCGTGACGCGCTGGGATTGGGATTTCGGCGATGGTGCAAGCGCAAGCGGGCAACAGGTCGAACATGCCTATGAGCGGCCCGGCAGCTATGAGGTGGCGTTGGTGGTGCGCGACGACAGCGGCGCGCCGCTGAATCTGGATCGCGACACCCTGCGGGTGGTGGTGAACGCCACGCCGATCGCCGATGCCGGCCCGCCACAGGTGGTTGCGCCCGGCGAAGAGGTGGTTTTGTCGGGGCGCGCCTCGCTTGACCCGGATGGGGCGATCGCGGGCTATGACTGGCGCTTTCCGGACGGGAGCGAACAGCAGGGGGCGCGGGTCGCGCATGTCTTTGACGCGCCGGGGTTGTACCGGGTCGGGCTGACCGTATCGGACGGGTTTCCCGGCGGTGCGGCGCAGGATGACTCCGAGGTTCTGATCACCGTCAATGCCGCCCCGGTCGCGGTGGCGGGGCCTGATCTGCTGATCGCGCCGGGCGATAGCGTGCTGTTCGATGCGGGCCAGTCCTATGACGAGGACGGGCAGTTGGCCGGCTATCGGTGGGAGTTCGACGATCTGGGCAGCCCGTTGGATGCCCCGACGGTCGAACGCGCCTATGTTACGCCCGGGGTGTGGTCGGCGCAGTTGATCGTCACCGATGACAGCGGCGTGGCCAATGGCACCGCGCAGGACGATGTGACGATCCGCGTCAACAACGCGCCGCAGGCCGAAGCCGGCCCGACGGTGGAAAGCGAGCGGCTTTACGTGGTGTTCGATGGCACCGGATCGTCCGACGCGGATGGCGATGCCTTGATCTATCGCTGGGATTTCGGCGACAACTCCTCCCCGGGCTTTGGCGCACAGGTGACCCATGTTTACGCCGATCCGGGGGTCTATCCGGTGACGCTGCAGGTGGACGATGGCACCGGGCTGGCCAATGCGCGCTCGATTGACGCCACCACGGTCACGATCCGGGCGCGTCCGGTGGCGGATGCCGGCGGCAACCGCGATGTCTGTTCCGGCGAACCGGTGCTGTTCGATGCCTCTGACAGCGCTGATCCCGATGGTGGATTGTTGCTGTATTCTTGGGAATTCGGGGATGGCAGCACATCGGATCTGATCAACCCGACCAAGACCTATGAACGGCCGGGGGTGTATCCGGTGACCTTGCAGGTGCGCAACGAGACCGGGACCGAATACGGCACCAGCATGGACCGGATCGCGGCACTGGTGCGCGAAGGGCCGATCGCGGATGCGGGCGCCGACATGCAGGTCTGCGCCAATGCCAAAGTGCGGTTTGACGGCACCGGTTCGAGCGATGCGGACGGGGCGGTGAATGCCTTTAGCTGGACCTTTGGCGATGGCGGCACCGGCAGCGGCGACACGCCAGAGCATATCTTTACCCGTCCGGGCAGCTATACCGTGACGCTGACCATCACCGGCGAGGCGCGCGGTGCCTGCAGCCCCCTGGATACCGACACGACCCTTGTCGAGGTGGTTCCGGCACCTGAACTGCGGATCCGGGGCCCCGAGCGGGCGGCGGTGGGGGCGGCGGTGACGCTCAAGGCGCATGTTGGTGCGGCGGGTGGCGAAACGCCGAAAAACTTCCGTTGGACGTTCGGAGATGGCAGCACGGCCGAGGGGGCCGAGATCAGCCATGTCTGGGCCGAGCCGGGCCGCTATAGCGTGACCTTGCGCGCCGATCTGCGCGACGGCAGCGCGGGCTGTGGCGCGCTTGAGATGGTGCAGTGGGTGGTGGTCAATGCTGCCCCGGCACCGCTGATCGACGGCCCGGACATGCTTGCGGTCGGGCAGGAGGCCAGGTTCGACGCCAGCCTGTCGGCGGACAGCGATGGGGCGATCCTGTCCTATGAATGGGCGTTCGGCGATGGCGGTACCGCCAGCGGCGTGCGCACGGCCCATAGTTTCGACGCCCCCGGCACCTACGATCTGCGGCTGACGGTGCGCGACGATGCCGGTGTCAGCAACAGCAGCGTGACCGCTTTGAAACAGGTCGTTGTGCGGCCAGTGCCGGTGGCCAATCTGAACGCGCCGCCGCCGGTCTGCCCGGCAGAACCCGTGATCTGGCAGGTCGATGCCGAACCTCAGACGCAGGTGCGTTGGGTGTTCGGCGATGGCCGCGCGGCCGAGGGGGCCGAGGTGCGACACATGTTCGACCGCCCCGGGTTGTTCCCGGTGCAGGTCTCGCTGGATGATGGCGCCGGGCTTTTGAGCAGTCGCAGCAGCGAAGAGGTTTATGCCCGCGTCAATGCCGCGCCCTCGGCGCTGGCGGGGCCGGACCGGGTGGTCTGCCCGGGTGAGCCGGTGATGTTCGATGCCGGGCCCTCGACCGATCTGGACGGGCGGCTTGTCGGCTATCAATGGGTGTTCAGCGATGGGGTGACACTGGACGGGGCACAGGTGGAGCGGAGCTTTGACAGCCCCGGTGCGCTGGAGGTGCGGCTGACCGTGCGCGATGACAGCGGCGCCGCCGCCTGCGACACCGGCAGCGATACCGCCCGCGTTCTAGTCAATGCTCCGCCGATGGTTGATGCCGGCCCGGATCGCACGGTGCCGGTGGGGGCGGCCCATGATGTGGTGCGCTTTGACGCCAGCGACACCCGTGATCCTGACGGTCAGGGCGTGCGGGTCGGCTGGCAGTTCGGCGACGGGGCCGGGGCCTCGGGTGCGGTGGCGCGGCACGGCTATGGCGCGCCGGGCGACTATACCGTGACGGTCGAGGCCCGCGATACCACCGGGCTTGTCTGTGGGGTGGCGCGTGACACGGCGGTGATCACGGCACGGCCGCGCGGCGAGTAGCGCCGATGCGGTTTCCGCTGCGTCTCAAGTTCTTTGCCTTTGCGGCCTTGCTGGCGGTGGTGCCGCTGGTGATGGTCGGGCAGAACCTGACGCGGCTGACCCGCGACGAGCTGAAAAGCGCCGCGAACGAGGATCTGACCACGGTCGCCAGCGGCCTGCGCGAGGCGTTTGACAACACCTTCGAGGGGCGGTGGCTGACACCGTTGACGGTGATCCGCAATGGCATCGACAGTGCCGATCTGGGGGTGGCGCAAAAGGTGTCTCTGCTGACGCTGGGGCTGGAGGAGCTGCCGCAGGTGGTGGCGGTGCAACTGTCCGTGCAGGGATCTGACCTGCCGATTCTGGTCACCAACGAGGGGTTCGCGGGCAAGCTGGCGGCGGCGGGGCTGGACCCGGTGAAAACACTGTCCACGCCGGCCGATCTGATCAAGGCGATCGCGGCGACCGGCCAGTACGGGCGGCCCGTGGTGGGGCGGTTGGAGGCGACCGGGGACTGGATCGCCACGCTGGCGCTGCCGCTGAACACCACGATCGCCGGGCGACAGGTCACCATGGCGGCCAAGATCGACCTGTCGGCACTGGGTGAGATGGTGCGCCATCATCCCTTTGCGCAACGCGGCGAGATCACCGTAGTCGATCAGGCCGGGCGGCGGGCGCTGGGCGCGGGGCAGGATCTGTTGAACGACCGCCAGATCGTCGCCTCGGCGCTGCCCTTGATCGTCGCCGGCGCCCGGGCCGATGCGCTGGAGCCTTATGTGCGCCCAGACGGCACCGCGATGCTGGGGGCTTATGCCTTTCCCGACTGGTTCCCATGGGCGGTGATCACCGAGTTGAGCGAGGACAGCGCCTATGCGGTGGTCAATGCGATTACCCGGCAGATCCTGATCGTCGGTCTGGTGGGGTTCGTGATCGCGGGGATCGGGGCGCTGATCTTCGCCCGCCAGTTGACCCGCCCGATCCTCAAGATCGGGGCGGTGGCCGAACGTGTTGGGGAGGGGGATTTCGCCGCACGGGTCGAAGGGGTGCGCGCGCGCGACGAGATCGGCGACCTTGCCGAGCGGTTCAACCGTATGATCGGCGAATTGGGCGAGCGGTTGGAACTGATGAAATTCGTCTCGCGCGGGACCGTTTCGGCGATCCAGAGCGCACAGGAAAAAGGCATGCACCGCGGCGGCGAGCGGCGGCGTGTTTCGGTGATCTTCACCGATATCCGCGGCTATACCGAGTTTTCCGAGCGGGTCTCGCCCGAGGTGGTGATCGAGGCGCTGAACAGCTATTTCGACGTGCAGACCCGGATCGTAGAACGTTTTGGCGGTGATGTGGACAAGTTCGTCGGCGATGCGCTGGTCGCGGTGTTCGAGGGCGACGGGATGGAGCAGCGCGCGGTGGGCTGCGCGGTGGAAATCACGGCGGCGATGGCGCGGCTGCTGGAGGAGTATCCCGACTATAATCTGCATGTGGGCATCGGGGTCGCCTCGGGCGAGGTGGTGATGGGCGCAATGGGGGCGAAAGACCGGATGGATTTCACGGTGTTGGGCTCGACCGTGAACCTCTCCGCGCGGCTGTGTTCCAAGGCGCGGCCGGGGCAGGTTCTGGTCGATCAGGCCACGCGGGACGCCGCCCGCATGCTGGAGGGGATCACGTTCGAGGATCTGGAGCCGATCCCGCTCAAGGGCTATGCCGAGCCGGTTGCGGCGTTTGCACCGCATCCGGCATAGGGCGGGGGCGCTGATGGAACAGGGCGCTGATCCGGGGTCTGCGTGCCCCTGCTCAGACCGCGAATTCCACCCAGGCCCAGGCCATCGCAACATAGGTCAACTGGTGCATCGCCTGATCTGCCCCGGTGGCGCGCCAGAAGGCAGGTTTGAACGGATCAAGCGCCTTGCGATTGCAAAGCTGCCCCTTCCAGTAGTCGATGTGGAAATGCAGCAGCCATTCCACCGCCACCAGCGCCAGGATGAAAAGCAGCGGCGCCCCGACAAGAAGGAAGACGATGATCGAGCCCAGGACATGGACCCCGGCATGTTGGGCGCGCCCCAGATGCCAATAGCTTCCGCGCCCCGACAGCATGCGCGGGGTTTGAAGATAGAAGTCTGCGAACATGTGCTTGATCTGCAAAAGGCAGAACAAGATCAGAAGTGTGCCAATGGTACCGGTCAAGGGCGGTTCCCCCAGTTGGGTTCTAAAGAAAGCTTAGGGGTTTCATCGCGCGCCTGCAATTGCCCGTATCAAAGTGGCACCTACGGGTGGCTTGTCACATATGGCGATGCCTCCTATCGTGGCGCATCGGTCACTGTTCGACACCTCTTTGCCGTGGGATCATTGCTATAGAACCTTCTCTATTCGGCTTTATCTGGAAGTATTCCAAGCGCGACCAGCTTATCCTGTTGCTGGTCACCTCGACGCTGTTCCCGATGCTGTACCTGACGCTGGAACTGCCCAAGCGGATCATCAACGACGCGATCGGGTCGGAAACCTCGACCATCACCTACTATGGGTTTGCCTTCGAGCAGGTCACCTTCCTTGGCATCCTCTGCATCGCTTTCCTGCTGTCGGTTCTGGCGCATGGGCTGCTGAAGATGCGGATCAACACGATGAAAGGGGTGCTGTCCGAGCGGATGCTGCGGCGCTTCCGCTATCAGCTTATCGCGCGCATCCTGCGCTTTCCGCAGCCCTATTTCGAACGCGTCAGCCAGGGCGAACTGGTGTCGATGGTGACCGCCGAAAGCGAGCCGATGGGCGGGCTCATGGGCGATGCGATCAGCCAGCCGGTGCTGCAGGCGGGGCAGATGATCACCATCCTGGGGTTCCTGTTCCTGCAAAGTGTCTGGTTCGGGCTGGCTGCGGTGGCGCTGATCCCGTTGCAGGGCTGGCTGATCCCGAAACTGCAACGCCAGATCAACCAGTTGAACAAGAAGCGCATTCAAGAGGTGCGCATTCTGGCCGCCGCCATCGGGGAAAGCGCGGCGGGGGCCAGTGCGCTGCGCCTCAATGGCGGCTGGCGCTATCGCATGGCGGTGATCACGGCGCAATTGGGTCGGTTGTTCGATATCCGCTTCGAGATTTACCAGAAGAAATTCTTCATGAAGTTTCTCAACAACTTCATCGGCCAGCTGACGCCGTTCTTCTTCTTTTCCATCGGTGGCTATCTGGTGTTGCAAGGCGCGGTGTCGCTGGGGGCGCTGGTGGCGGCGCTGGCGGCGTACAAGGATCTCAGCTCGCCGTGGAAAGAGCTGTTGACCTATTACAACCAGACGCAGGACATGGCGCTGCGCTGGGACGTGATCACCGAACGCTTTGCGCCGCAGGGCATGGTTGACGAGAGCCTGTTTTCCGGTGAACCGGAAGCGATCCCGTCGCTGACCGGCGATATCGTGCTGGATGGGGTGACGGTGCGTGACGCCGATGACAATCTGGTGTTGGAGGATCTGAATGCCACGCTGCCCGGTGGCAAGGTGATCGGGATCGCCGCCCCCAGCGAGGAAGACCGCCGCGCCCTGTCGGAATTGCTGACGCGGGAGCTGTTGCCCAGTACGGGGCGGCTGCGGATCGGCGGGCATGAGCTGTCAGGGCTGCATCAAGCGGTGATCGCGGAGCGGATCGGGCATGCCTCGTCGCGCCCGGTGCTGTTTCAGGGCAGCTTTGGCGACAATGTGATGATGCCGCTGCGGATGCGCCCGCAATCGGCCGGCAGTGACGAGGCGCAATACGCCGAGGCGCAGCGCGCCGGCAACAGCGCCGACCCCGAGGACGCCGAATGGCTTGATCCTAAACTGGCCGGGCTGGAGGATTCGCAGGCGCTGCGCAACTGGTGGCTGAAACTTGTGCAGGGCATGGGCTCGGGCACGGCGCTGTTCCAGCGCGGGCTGGACCAGCGGTTTGATGCGGGTGATCATGCGGAGCTGGCGGAGAAACTGGTCGAGCTGCGCCCCCGGGTGCAGCAGGCGGTGACCGATGCGGGGCTGCGCGCCTATGCGTACTTTTGCCTGCCGGATCGGTACAACCCGGCGCTGCCGGTGGGGGAGAACCTGCTGTTTGCCACGCCGCGCCAGCCGATCACCCGCGAATTGCTGGCCGGACGGTCCGATTTCATGGCGCAGATGCGCAGCTTGGGGCTGGGCGAAACCCTGTTGGACCTGACCCGCGACGTGATCGACATGCTGCGCCAGATCTTTGGTCTGGACGGCACCGATCATCCGTTGTTTCGCAAGTTGGGGATTGACGCCAAGACCTATGAAACGGCCGTGGATCTGGTGGAAAAGACCCGCGGCGGCGGCACCGGGGCGTTGAGCGGTGAAGATATGGCGCTGTTGTTCACGGTGCCGTTTCGGATCTCGGCCGAACAGATCGGTCCGGCCTTTTCCGACGATCTGAAGGCGCGGATTCTGGAACTGCGCGCAGGCCATGCGCATGAACTGCAAGACAGCCTTGGGGATCTGTTCGCGCCGCTCGACAGGACGGCCTTTGCGCCGGGGCTGACGGTGTTGGAGAACGCGCTGTTTGGCAAGATTTCCGAGGCGGCGGGCAGCAAGGCGGATGAGCTGCGCAAGGTGGTGGCCGGGGTGTTGGCCGAGGGCGGCGCGCAGGATCTGGTGATCGAGCTGATCTTTGACGTGCCGATCGCGCTGGGTGGGCAGAACCTGCCGGCGATCTTTGCCGAGCCACTGGCGTTCAGCCGGGCCACGATCAAGCGGCCCGATATCCTGATTCTGGATCAGGCATTGGTCAGCTATGACATGCAAACCCAGGTGGCGGTGTTCCGCAATCTGCGCAAGCTGCTGCCGGAGACGACACTGATCTATATCAACGAGAGCTTTGAAAACGAGTCGGTCTTTGATCTGTTTCTGGAGCTGCGCCAAGGTCGGTTGGTCAGCGAGGAGGCCGGTGCGGACGGAGAGGCGGACAGCGGCGCGCGCGCCGATCTGGCGCGCAAGCTGCGCGCACTGGAAACCACGCCGCTGTTTTCCGGGCTCAACCGCAAGCAGTTGCGGCTGCTGGCCTTCGGCGCGCGCTGGTATCAGGCCCCCAAGGGTGAGGTCATATTCCTGAAGGGCGACCAGCCCCGGGACGGCGCCTATATGGTGATCGAGGGCGAGGCGGGGCTGTATCTGCCCAAGGACGGCGAGGCAGATCAACGGATCGCCAAGGTCGGGCCGGGAACGCTGGTGGGGGAACTGGGGTTGATCCGCAAGGTTCCGCGCGCGCTGAGCATGGTGGCGGAAACCGACCTGACCTGTCTGCGGATCGGCGAGGAGGAGTTTCTGGCGGTGGTCGAGAACGACGCGGCGACCGCCTTCAAGCTGTTGCAGGTGGTGGCGGGGTACGTTTCAAATTGATGCGGTGCGATGCTGCGCCGGTTGTGTCCCGAAATGGCAGCGCCTATGGCACTGCCATGCCTCCGGCGGGAGTATTTTTGCCAGAAAAAGAGCGGCGCGCGCTGTTGGGCCGAGGATTGGATACAGGGAGAGTGGAATGAAGCTGGTGCGGTACTATGAGGGCACGGAGATCTGTCCCGGGCTGTTGGATGGCGCGGGGCAGCTGCGGTCGCTGTCCGGTGAGGTTGTCGATATCACCGGCGCCGCGTTGGATGCGGCGACGTTGGCGCGGCTGGCGGCGATTGACCCGGAACAGCTGCCGTTGGTGGCGGGCACGCCGCGTCTGGCACCCTGCGTCGGCGGTGTGGGCAAGTTCATGTGCATCGGGCTGAATTACTCCGATCATGCGGAAGAGGCGGGGATGGCGCTGCCTGAACATCCGATCCTGTTCATGAAGGCGACCTCGGCCATTGCGGGGCCGGACGACGATATCGTGATCCCGCGCGCCGCACAGTCGGTTGATTGGGAGGTGGAGCTGGGCGTGGTGATCGGCCGGGCGGCAAAATATGTGTCGGAGGCCGAGGCGCTGGACCATGTGGCTGGCTATTGCGTGATCAACGACGTGTCTGAACGCGATTACCAGACCAAGCTGTCGGGGCAGTGGACCAAGGGCAAATCCTGTGACAGCTTTGGGCCGTTGGGGCCCTGGCTGGTGACCCGCGACGAGGTCTCCGATCCGCAGGCTTTGGAGTTGACGCTGGACGTGAACGGGCAGCGGATGCAGGCGGGCAGCACCGCGACGATGGTGTTTTCCGTGGCACAGATCATATCGCATCTGTCGCAGATGATGACATTGCATCCCGGCGATGTGATTGCGACCGGCACCCCGCCGGGCGTCGGGATGGGGATGAAGCCGCAGCCGGTCTACCTGAAGCCGGGCGATCAGGTGCGGGCCGAGATTGCCGGGCTGGGCGTTCAGAGCCAGAACGTGCGCGCCGACAGCTGAGCGGCGCGCGGGGCGGTCCGGTCAGCTGTGCTGGCCGGGCGCGTCCTTGCCGCAGAACAGGGAATAGAGCAGCCCGATCATCTGTTCGGTGTTGCTGTCGGCCAAGGCGTAAAAGATCGTCTTGCCCTCGCGCCGTGTCGACACCAGCCCTTCGTCGCGCAGGCGGGCCAACATCTGGCTGACCGCCGCTTGGCGGATTTGCAAAAGCGATTCAAGCTCGCCTACCGATTTTTCGCCGGTGCCCAAATGACACAGGATCATCAGCCGCCCCTCATGGGCCAGCGTCTTGAGGAAGGCGGCGGCGTCGCTGGCACTGCTGGCCATGTCGCCGGGCGTTTCGGGCGGCAGCGAGGCAATGGTCTGCGAAGAAAGGGTCTGGGCAGTCAAACGTCGGGTACTCCTGAAAAGTCTAAAAAAGACATAGTGTCAGAATTTCTTTGGTCAAGTTATCGCTCTGTCGCAGGGGCACCGCCCTGAAAGGCGTTTCCGTCGACGTAATCGCAAGGATCTTCGCGCATTTCGAGGTGCAAGCCAGAGCCGGTATAGGGGTGGGCGCGGGCCAGATCCTCGTCCACCTCGATGCCGAGGCCGGGGGCGTCGGGTGGGGTAACGAAGCCGTCCTCGACCCGGATTGCGCCCTTGATCAGGGCGTCGTGGAACGGGGTTTCGATGCACTCGCACATCAGGATATTGGGGATCGAGGCGGCCAGTTGGATGTTGGCGGCCCATTCCACCGGCCCGGCGTAAAGATGCGGGGCGATCTGGGCGTTATAGGTTTCCGCCAGCGCGGCGATCTTTTTCGTCTCCCAGATGCCGCCGGAGCGCCCCAGCGCGGGCTGCAGGATGGCGGCGGCGCCGGTTTGCAGCACGGCGGCGAATTCGGCCTTGGTGGTCAGCCGCTCGCCGGTGGCGACGGGGATGCGCACGGATTGGGCGACGCGGGCCATCTCGGCCATATTGTCGGGCGGAACAGGTTCCTCGAACCAGAGCGGCGCATAGGGCTCCAGCGCCTGTCCCAGCCGGATCGCCCCGGCGGTGGTGAACTGTCCGTGGGTGCCAAACAGCAGGTCGGCGCGATCGCCCACCGCGGCGCGGATCGCCTTGCAAAAGGCCACCGACATCGTGATGTCTGACATCGCGGGCATATGGCCACCGCGCATCGTATAGGGGCCGGCGGGGTCGAATTTCACCGCCGTATAGCCGCGCGCGACGCAATCGGCGGCGGCCTCGGCGGCCTGATCGGGGGCGGTCCAGAACTCGGCCAGGTCATGATGGGGCAGGGGGTAGAGATAGGTATAGGCGCGGATACGCGCGTTCATCCGCCCGCCGATCAGCGCGTGCACCGGGCGATCGCGGTCTTTGCCGAGGATATCCCAACAGGCGATCTCCAACCCTGAAAACGCGCCCATCACGGTCAGGTCCGGGCGCTGGGTGAAGCCCGCAGAATAGGCGCGGCGGAACATCAATTCGATGTTCTCGGGGTTTTCGCCCTCCATATGGCGCGCGAACACATCGCGGATCACATGGGTCATGGCATCGGGGCCGACCGAGGCGGCATAGCATTCGCCCCAGCCGGTGAGGCCGGTGTCTGTGGTGAGTTTCACCAGGATCCAATAGCGCCCGCCCCAGCCCGGCGCGGGGGGGCGGTCACGATGATGTCGAGATCGGTCAGTTTCATTTCGGTCTCCCTCGGGGGTCGTCGCTGACGCGATCTTCGTGCCCGGGTTCAGCGGTTGAACAGGATCACGTTGCGCCGGGCGGCGCCGGTCTTGGTATCGGCAATCGCGTCGTTGATCTGCTCCAGCGTCCAGCGCCCGGAGACCAGTTCGTCCAGTTTCAGTCGTCCCTGTTTGTACAGGTCGATGATCCAGGGAATGTCCCGTTTGATCACCACATTGCCCATCTTGGAGCCGACCAGCCCCTGACCGGCATCGGCCATGATCAGTGGCGAATAGCTGGCCACCTTGTCGCCATGGGGCATCCCGACCATCACCACCTTGCCGCCCGCCGCCAGATAGCGCGGCGCGGCGGAATAGACCTCGGCCACGCCGACGGTGACCAAGACCACATCGGCCCCGCGCCCGAGGATTTTTTTCACCGCGTTCCAAGGCTTTGCCTCGGTCGCCGAGACCACGTCGGTGGCGCCGAATTCCTTTGCCACCTCCAGCTTTTCGTCCAGCATATCGACCGCAACGATGCGCCGGGCGCCGGCGATGCGGGCGCCCTGAATCGCGTTCAGCCCGACGCCACCGGCCCCGATCACAACCACGTCCTGACCGACGCGCAAGTCGGCGGCGAGCGCGGCGGCCCCCACGCCCGTGATCACCCCGCAGGAGATGACCGAGGCCACCTCCATCGGGATGTCGTCGGGGATTTTCACCACCTGGCTGTGATCCACCACGACCTTTTCGGCAAAGGCCCCGCAGGACAGCGCCTGAAACAGGGTGCCGCCATCGCTGGTCGTGAGCGGGCCTTTGGTGCCGTCGTGCGGGGTTTCGCAGATGGTTGGCTGGCCCGAACCGCAGGGGGAGCAGTGACCGCAGGCGCGGATCAGCGTGACGCAGACATGATCGCCCGGCGCAACCCCTTGCACGCCCGCGCCCACGGTGAGGACGCGCCCGGCGGCCTCATGGCCATAGACTGCTGGCAACGGGCCGCCGAAACCCCCTTCGGCATAGCTGATGTCGGAATGGCAGATCGCCACCGCGTCAACTTCGACCTCGACCTCGCCCATGCCGGGCGGGGCAAGCTGAACGTCTTCGATTTCCAGTGGTTTGCCGAATTCGTGACAGACGGCGGCCTTGATGGTTTGCATGTCTCGCTCCCTGATGTGCGGATAGACTGGCCCGCTTGCGGGGGGCAGGGCAAGGGCGAATGCGATGCCGTCGGGTGCGATCATGACACTCAGAGGCGGGCCGCCGCAGCAATGCCACGGTCTGTGGGAGGAGAGGCGCCGGGGCGCTTCTGGTCAGAACGTTGCCGCGATCTGGTCCAGCAGGGCGGCCAGCGCGGAGGGGGCGGCGAAGAACGGCGAATGCGAGGTCGGCAGCGAGAAGACCCGGTCGCGCGGCCAGTCCTGCACCATCTCGGCCTGATATTCCGGCGGGATCGCCTGATCGTTGGCGCAGCGGATATAGGCCTTGGGCAGGGTCTGGTATCGCGCGGTCAAGCTCAGCGGCGTGGTCTGCGGGCGCGTCGCCTGTGGGCATAGACGTGGCATGGCATAGGCCACCGTCTCCTCCGGGCAGTCATGATAGAACAGCTCGCGCAGCGAGTCGGGATCAAAGGTATAGGACAGACCGTCCTCGGCCCGGCGCACGGCGGGCATCAGCGGCTGGCGCTTGGCGCGTTTGCGCATGTCGATCATCGACAGCCCCGAGATCGGCACATAGGCGCACAGATAGATCAGCGCGCGCATCTTCTCTGGCGCGGCCTCGCCCGCCGCGCTGATCGGGTAGCCACCCCAGGAATGGCCGACCACGATGGTCTCGGGCGTGCTGGCGGCAAGGATGGCGTCGCGACACCCGGCAAGCGTCACCTGTTCCAGCGGGGTGGGATCGTCGCCATGGCTGGGCATGTCGATGGCCCGGGCGTTATGGCCCAAAGCCTTGAGCGCGGGGATCACGTCGCGCCAGCACCATGCACCGTGGCAGGAGCCGTGGATCAGCAGGAAATCGGCCATCTTATGTGCTCCTTTGCGGTCAGACGTGACCAATCTGGGTGAAAAAACGGGTAAGCGCCTCGGCATAGGCCTCGGGCTGATCGACGCAGGGCAGATGCCCGGCGCCGCGGATCAGCTGAAAGGTCGAGCCGGGGATCAGGTTGACGGTTTCGCGCACCAGATCGGGCGGGGTGGCCCCATCGTCAGCGCCAGCGATCCCGAGCGCGGGCAGGCGCAACCCGCTGGTGGGGGTATAGAAATCGGTGCCCCCGATGGCTGCGGCGCAGCCAAGATAGCCCTCGACCGGTTGGCGCGTGAGCATGTTGCGCCAAAGGGTGATCTCTGCGCTTTGACGGAACGTCTTGCCGAACCAGCGTTCCATGGTGGCATCTGCAACATGGTCCAGCCCGTTGGCGCGGATCTGGGCGATGCGGTCTTCCCAGATCTGTTTGGTGCCGATCTTGGCGCCGGTGTTGGACAGCACCAGCGCGCGGATCTGGTCCAGCCGTTTGATCGCCAGCCCCTGCGCGATCATGCCGCCGATGGAGAGGCCGACAAAGACGCAGTCGCGCAGTTCGAGATGATCGAGCAGCCGCTCGGCATCGCGCACCAGCGCGCCCATGGAATAGGGGCCATTGGGCAGCGACGAAAGCCCGTGACCGCGCATGTCATAGCGGATGAACTTCAGCCCCTGCGGTAGACGCGGCAGCACCGCATCCCACAGCCGCAGGTCGGTGCCCAGCGAATTGGAGAACACCACCGGCGCACCGTCGGGGTCGCCGTCGATCCGATAGTGAAGCTGAACGTCGCCCAGATCGGCAATCTGCATTCCTGCCCCCTTTATGCCTGATCCCGCCTTTTAGCGGCTTCGCGAGGCGGGGCAAAGGGCAAGGGCCGCGCGCCGAAAAAAGCTCCGGCGCGCGGTGTCGGGACTGGCCTTAGATAAGGACCAGATCGTCGTTCAAAAGCGAGGTATCGGTGAGCCCCTCAATGGTCAGGGTATCGCCGCCGTCCAGCGTGATCAGCGTGTTGCCACCGATCACGGTGGCGCTGCTGATCAGATCGTTGGCGGTGGTGCCTTCGGCCACCAGATGGCTGCGGATATGGATGGTGTCGACGTCATTGGTAAAGTCGGTGATCGTGTCAGATCCACCGCTGAAGACGAAGGTGTCGGTCCCGAGCCCCCCGGTCATCGTGTCATCGCCCGTCCCGCCGTCCAGAGTGTCGGCTTTCTTGTTGCCGAACAGGGTGTCGTTGCCGTCCCCCCCGATGAGCGTGTCCATGCCGCCCTTGCCCAGCAGCACGTCATCGGCAAAGCCGCCGATGATCTCGTTGCGGCCATCGGTTCCGGTGATCTTTGTGTCGATACCGCCGTGAAAGACAAAATCTTCGAAGTTGGTCGCCGTGCTGCCGTCGATATTGGCATCTGTTGACCGGAAATTCCCGGTGCCCAGATTGAAGGTCATCGAGTCAGTCATGGCGCCATCATAGAAGGCCATAAGCATGTCGCGCCCGTCGCCGCCCTCCAGCGTCTTGATGGTGTCAAAGGCCGTCTCGATCTGGTCGTTGCCATTGCCGGCATCCACCACATCAGCCCCGTCGTCGGCGATGATGAAATCGGCCCCGTTGCCGCCGAACATCCGATCATCCCCGGCGCCCCCGACAATGAAGTCATCGCCAAGGCCACCGAACAACCGGTCGTTGCCGTCGCCGCCTTCGATGGTGTCGTTATCGATGCCACCGAAAATCCGATCATTGCCGTTGCCGCCATAAAGCTGGTCATAGCCAGCTTCGCCGAACAGCCGGTCATTGCCGTTGCCGCCGTCAATCGTATCTCCGTCGATGCCGCCATAGAGGGTGTCGCCCCCTTTACCGCCAGTGATTTCGTCACTGCCGCCAGCGCCGTTCAGGAAATCGTTCCCGGCCCGACCATTCAGCGCATCGTTGCCGTTGCCCGTGGTGATGGTGTCATCACCCCCGACCTTGTCGACAAAGGTGAAATGCTCGATCCCGGTAAAGGAGGTGACGTCGCCGTCGGTGGGCTGGAACTCGCCATCAAAGCCGCTGTTGGGGTTGTGTATCAGAGGGCTCAGAACCACCCCGCCCGGTCCGGAAACCAGGTTGTAGATCAGACGATCCTCGCCTGCGGTCCCGATGACCATTTCCGGATCAGGCCCGTTTACGGTAAAGTCAGTCATCTCTCTCAACACTCCCTAAGATATGCCCGATTGCTCCGAGCGTAGCTATCATGGAGGACGGGGACTGCGCGTGCCTTGATCCGGATCAAATGCTTTCAAAAAGTTGAATGTGATATGTGTCCTTCGTGCAGGGCGTGTTCTATTCGGCAAAACGCTCCAAGGCGGTGCGGAATACCTGCGCGTCCACATTCCCGCCCGAGGCCACGGCGATCACCGCATCGCCCGCGATCTGATCGGGGCGAAACAGGGCCGCAGCGAGCGCCACGGCGCCGCCCGGTTCGATCACGATCTTGAGCCGGGCAAAGGCCAGCGCCATGGCGCGCAGCGCCTCGTCTTCGCTTACCACAAGGCCGGGGCCGCAGAGCCGTTTGTTGATCGGAAAGGTGATGTTGCCCGGCTGCGGCGTGATGATCGCATCGCAGAGCGAGCCGGAGAGCCGTTCGTTTCGCTCGATCTGGCCAGAGAGGAGCGAACGGGCGGTATCATCAAAGCCTTCAGGCTCGGCAGGGCGCACGCGCAGGCCCGGCGCGCGGGCCTCCAGCGCCAGCGCGATGCCGGCGGTCAGCCCGCCGCCGCCGCAGGGCACCAGAACATCGGCTTGGTGCACGCCTTGGCCCGCCGCCTGTTCGACGATCTCCAGACCGCTGGTGCCTTGCCCGGCGATCACCAGCGGTTCGTCAAAGGGTTTGACCAGCGTCAGCCCGCGTTCGGTGGCAAGTTTCGCTCCCAGCGCATCGCGGTCCTCGCTGGCGCGGTCATACAGCACCACCTCGGCCCCCAGAGCGCGGGTGTTGTCGATCTTCATCTTCGGCGCGTCCGAGGGCATGATGATCACCGCGGAGACCCCGTGCAGCCTTGCCGCATAGGCGACGCCCTGTGCGTGGTTGCCGCTGGAAAAGGCGATTACACCGCGGGCCCGTACGTCCGGATCCAGCGCCGAAACCGCCGACCAGGCGCCGCGAAACTTGAAGCTGCCGGTATGTTGCAGGCATTCCGGCTTTACCAGAACCCGGCGCCCGGCGATGTCGTCCAGAAACGGCGAGGACAGCAGCGGCGTGCGCCGCGCGTGGCCAGCCAGCCGCCCGGCGGCGGCCTCGATCATATCTATGGTGCTCATCTTGCGTCTTTCAGTATGCGGTGGATCAGGGGCAGGGATTGCGGTTCATCCAGAAACGGGACATGGCCGCGATCGGGAACCTCGGCCGCGATCAGGTCGGGGTGGCGGCGCTTCATCTCTTCCAGCGTCTCATGCGGCAGGATGTCGGAATTGGCCCCTCGCAGCACGCCCAATGGCAGATCGCGCAGCGCCTCGAAGAACAGCCACATATCCGGCGTCGCCCCGGTGGCGGCCTGTTCCAGCAGCGCCTTGCGCAGGTTCGGATCATATCGCGGCTCCAGCCCTGCCTCGGTCGCGCGGTACTGATATTCAGCCTGGCGCCGCCAGACCGACAAGGGCACGCCGGGAAAGTCCCGGTCCATCGCGGCCTTCAGATCGGCGGCGGCGGCGTCTAGCGTCTTTGCTTTGGGTTTCTTGCCGACGTAATCCATGATTCGCGCAATTCCCTGCGCCCCGACCACCGGGCCGATGTCGTTAAGGATCACGCCCGCCAGCCGCTCTGGATGGCTGGCGGCCAGCGCCATTGCCAGCAGACCGCCGCGCGAGGTGCCCAGAACTGTGGCCTTGTCCAGTTTGAGGTGATCCAGCAGTTCGATCGCGTCCCGCGCCTCGCGCAGGACGTTGTAGGTCATGTAGTCGGGGTCATAGCCCGAGGCCCCGCGCCCGCGACTGTCCAGCGTGATCAGCCGCTGATCGGGCAGATGCGGCGCGAGAAACGAAAAGTCGCGCCCGTTGCGCGTCAACCCGGCGAGGCACAGCAGGGGCTGGCCACCGCCGTTGTCGGTGTAGTGCAGGCGGATGCCATCCGTGGTGGTGAAGTCGCTCATGCTTTGGCGGCCAGATCCGGGATCGTGGTGAGGTCGGACAGGATGTGGTCCGGGCGCCAAGGCAGGCGGTCAACCGGCTCGCCGCCACGGTTGACCCAAGCGGTGACGAACCCATAGCCGCCCGCCGCCGCTGCGTCCCAGCCGTTGGAGGACACGAACAACACCTGATCCTTGGCGCAGCCGAACCGCTGTCCGACCAGATCATAGACCCGCGAATCGGGTTTGAAGACGCCGACGCTTTCCACCGACAGCACGTCGTCGAGCAGATCGCCAAGGCCCGCCGATTGCACCGCGCCGTCCAGCATGTCGGGCGAACCGTTGGACAGGATCGCGGTTTGCAGCCCGTTTTTCTTCAGCGCGGCCAGCATCGCCGGCACTTCGGGGTAGGCGCCAAGTTCCCAATACAAGGCGAGAAGCCGCGCGCGCAGGGCGTTGTCGCCGTCCAGTCCGACCGCCTCCAGCGCCCAGTCGAGCCCATCTTGCGTGACGGTCCAGAAATCGGTGTGGGCACCGGTGACGGCGCGCAACCAGCTGTATTGCAGCTGTTTTTGTCGCCAATGGGCGGCCAGAGCGGCCCATTTTTCCGCCAGTTTGGGGAAATCAGGTTCTGTCGCGGCCTGACGGGCGGCAGCGGTGACATCGAACAAGGTGCCATAGGCGTCGAATACTGCGGTGGTCACGGGCATTTCGGGTCTCCCTTTTGGCGATACAGTTGCACAGGTGCGCAGGGTGGAAAAGGGGCGGACTGCGCTCGCCCGGGCCGGGGCGGGGCATCGGGTTTACATCCGATCTCGAGGCTTTAGGTTGTGCCGCTTAATTCATGCCAAACAGCGGAGCATTCATGACCACAGTAAAAACCGGAGACACGGTTCGCATTCACTATACGGGGACGCTGAACGACGGCAGCCGGTTCGACAGCTCCGAAGGGCGCGATCCGCTGGAATTCACCGTCGGCACCGGCCAGATCATTCCGGGGCTCGAAATCGCGATTCCCGGTATGAAAATCGGCGAGGCAAAGACCGTCGTGGTGGCCTGTGACGAGGCCTATGGGCCCGTCAATCCCGAGGCCCGCCAGTCGATCCCGCGCGAAGGCATTCCCGACGATATTCCGCTTGAAGTTGGCGCGCGCCTGCAGATGCAGACCCCCGAGGGGCAGGCGCTGCCGGTCACCGTGGTCGCGGTCGACGAGGCGACGGTGACGCTGGATGCCAACCACCCGCTGGCGGGGCAGGATCTGACCTTTGCCATCGAGTTGGTCGAGATCGTCTGATCCAGCACTCTGGCGGCATGGTCCTTTTCCGCGCCCTGTGGTTCTGTGCGCCTCTGGAACAAGGACCATTGCCATGCCGAGCAAGTTAGATGACCTGTTGGGTCGCCTCCGAGACCTTCAGGAGGCGATTCAGCTCGAAACCGAGGCCCGCCGTGCCGCGTTCCGTTATCGGGTAGAGCGCGGTCGGGTGATTTTTGACGCTGACATGCGACGGCGGCACCGGGACTTGCGCGAGAGCTGGCTGAGCTTTCTGTCGCGCACCCGGTTGCTGGTGGTGCTGAGCGCGCCGCTGATCTATGCGCTGATCGTGCCGCTGGTGCTGATGGATCTTTTCGTGAGCGTCTATCAGGCGGTCTGTTTTCCGGTCTATCGGATCGAAAAGGTGCGGCGTGCCGATTACATTGCCATCGACCGCTATCATCTGGCCTATCTGAACGGGCTGCAGAAGCTGAACTGTGTCTATTGCGGCTATGCCAACGGGTTGATCGCCTATGTGCGCGAGATTGCTGGCCGGACCGAGGCCCATTGGTGCCCGATCAAACATGCCCGCCGGGTCGAGACCCCGCACGAGGAATATGGCGGCTTTGTCGAGTTTGGTGACGGCGAGGCGTTCCGGCGGGATCTGGCGCAAAAACTCTCGGAGGAACAGGCGGACAAGGAAAGCTGAGGTCTCCGGCTTGATGTCGCATCGGGGCAGAAAAGGCAAAGGGCGCGCTCGGTGAGCGCGCCCTTTGCTTGTGGCCAGCCTTGGTTTGAACCAGACCCCTAAAGGTTCTCTTGCTGCGGCATGCCCAGCACATGAAAACCGCCATCGACGCGGATGATTTCGCCGGTGGTAAAGGCCCCCGCGTCAGAGGCGAGATAGACGGCGGTGCCGCCAACCGCCTCAAGCGTGGCGTTGGAGCCAAGCGGGGCGTTCTGGTCAGTGAACTTGTAGGTTTTGCGCGCGCCACCGATGGCGGCCCCGGCCAGTGTCTTCATTGGGCCGGGTGAAATCGCGTTCACACGAATGCCGTCGCGGCCCAGATCATTGGCTAGATAGCGGGTTGCCGATTCAAGCGCCGCCTTGGCCACGCCCATCACGTTGTAATTGGGCACAACCCGGGTCGAGCCCTGATAGGTCAGCGTCAGCAATGTGCCGCCATTCTCTTGCATCAGCGGATAGGCGCGGCGGGCAACCTCGATAAAGGAATAGGCGCTGATATCCATCGAGTTCTTGAAATTGGCCCGGCTGGTGTTGATGAACCGCCCGGTCAGCTCGGATTTGTCGGAAAAGGCAACGGCATGGACGACAAAGTCGATGGTCGGCCAACGCGCGGCCAGCGCGGCGAAAGCACTGTCCAGCGAGGCATCGTCGGTCACGTCGACATCGACCATGAAGTCCGAACCGACCGAGGCGGCGAGGGGCTGCAACCGCTTGCCGAAGGCCTCGCCCTGATAGGTGAAGGCCAGCTCGGCCCCGGCCTCGTGCATCGCCTTGGCGATACCCCACGCGATCGAGCGATCATTGGCAACGCCCATGATCAGCCCGCGTTTGCCCTTTAGGATGTTCGACATATTCTGACCTACCCGTGAAATTTCGACAGGATCATGGACCCGTTGGTGCCGCCAAAGCCAAAGCTGTTGGTCATGACACTGTCCAAGCCGGCGTCGGTCACCGTGTCCAGCGCGATTTCCGAAGGGTCGATCGCCGGATCCAGCGTTTCGACGTTGATCGATTTCGCGATGAAGTCATTTTCCAGCATCAGCAAGCAGAAAATGGTTTCCAGCGCACCGGCGGCCCCTTGGGCGTGGCCGGTCATCGATTTGGTCGAGCTGATCGGCGGGGTCGTGCCCCGACCGAAGACGCGGCGCACCGATTCTACCTCGCCGACATCGCCGACCGGGGTCGAGGTGCCATGCGCGTTGATATAGCTGATCTTGCGCCCTTCCGGCAGGGTTTCCAGCGCCAGCCGCATGGCCCGTTCGCCGCCCTCGCCAGAGGGGGCGACCATGTCATGCCCGTCCGAGGTGGCGGCAAAGCCGGTCACCTCGGCATAGATTTTCGCGCCGCGCGCCAGCGCATGATCCAGATCTTCCAGCACCACGATGCCGCCGCCGCCAGAGATCACGAACCCGTCGCGTTTCTCGTCAAAGGCGCGCGAGGCGGTATCGGGGCTGTCGTTGAACTTGGAAGACATCGCGCCCATGGCGTCGAACAGGCAGGACAGCGTCCAGTCCAGTTCTTCGCCGCCGCCCGCGAACATCACGTCCTGCTTGCCCATCATGATCTGTTCCGCCGCATTGCCGATGCAATGCAGCGAGGTCGAGCAAGCCGAGGTGATGGAATAGTTGATGCCCTTGATCTTGAACGCGGTGGCAAGGTTGGCGGAGATCGTCGAGGACATGCATTTCGGAACCGCAAACGGCCCGATGCGCTTGGTCGCGCCGGTTTTCAGAACGGTCTGATGCGCGTTGAACAGGGCGCTGGTGGACGGCCCGCCCGAGCCCGCGACAAGACCGGTACGCGGGTTGACGATGTCGCTTTCGTTCAGACCGGCGTCGGCGATCGCCTCGGACATGGCGATATGGGCATAGGCTGCCCCCGGTCCCATGAAGCGCAGCGTGCGCTTGTCCACATGCTGGGCAACATCCAGATTGATGATGCCGGCAACCTGGCTGCGAAAGCCATGCTCTGCCATTTCGGGGCTCGCGGCGATGCCGGAGCGACCGCTTTTCAGCGATTCCAGAACCTCTTTGGAATTGTTCCCGATTGAGGAAACGATACCCAATCCAGTGATGACGACACGACGCATCGGTGCTCTCCTCATAGCTCTGCGTGCTGTTGCACGCTCAGGCCCCTGCGGCAGACAGGCCGACCTTCATGTTCTTGACGGAATAAATCTGTTCACCATCCGCCTCAACCCGGCCATCCGCGACGCCCAGTTTCAGCTTGCGGTCGATGACGCGGGTGAAATCGACGTAATAGGTCAGCATCTTGCGCTCTGGCGTCACCATGCCGGTGAGCTTTACCTCACCAACGCCAAGCGCCATGCCCAGCCCCTGCATGCCGCGCCAGCCCAGGTTGAACCCGGTCAGTTGCCACAGCCCGTCCAGACCCAGACAGCCGGGCATGATCGGGTTGCCAGGGAAGTGGCAGGAAAAGAACCACAGGTCCGGGTGGATGTCGAATTCAGCCACCACATGGCCTTTGCCATTGGCGCCGCCATCGGCGCTGACCTCGGTGATGCGATCCATCATCAGCATCGGCGGTTCTGGCAGTTGTGCGTTGCCGGGGCCGAAAAGCTCCCCCCGGGCGCATTTCAGCAAGTCCTCTTTGTCAAAACTGCTGGGGTATTGGGCCATGCTGCCGCGTCTCCTGCTTGCCGCCTAGTTGCATCAGGGATTCTCTAGCACCGCGCCGAAGGGTCCTGCAAGTGCGCTGGGCATCGCAGGTACAACCTTCGGGGCCGGTTTCAGTCGCGATTGCGACTGAAATTCATTTGTATTTCTGCACCTTCACACCCTATATATAGCGTCACGATGAGGGGCAGGGCCGGAAAATGATGCCGGAAAAGACAACATATGCGACCGATTGGCTAGCGCAGGCCGGGCTGCGCCCGACGCGGCAACGGCTGGCTTTGGCAGAACTGTTGATCGGCGACGGGCAACATCGCCACGTCACCGCCGAAAGCCTGTTCGAATCCGCGATGAAAACCGGGGCGGCAGTATCGTTGGCCACGGTGTACAACACGCTGCGCGCCTTTTGCGAAGCCGGTGTGTTGAATGAAATCACCGTCGACGGCTCGAAAAGCTATTTCGATACCAACACGCATGATCACCCGCATTTCTACTGGGAAAACGACGGCTGCCTGTCCGATGCGCCGGCCGAGCAACTTGAAATCGCACGGCTGCCCGAGGCCCCCGAAGGGGCCGAGATCGCGGCGGTCGAGGTTGTGATCCGCCTGCGCCGCAAAGTCTGACCCCCCGGAGATCGCCCGCGTCTGGGCCTGTTCGCAACGTTTTTTCGAACTGAAAAACCAGCTCTCTGATCGCCTATATTTTTCGCAGCTTTGTTGAGGCCGTCAGCAGGGGCCCCATTCCCTCACCCGAGTCCGGCAGCGATCAAATCTCGTGCAACATCGGCGGGCTGTCACAGACCTGCATGGCGATATCGACCACATGGCGGTGATGCGTCAGATAGATCGCCTGACCCGTCCGGCCAATATCTTCCATGACACGGCAGGCGGCGCTGGTGCGGTCTTCGTCGAAGGTTTCGAAGATGTCGTCGCAGAAGAACGGCAGGCAGGTGCCTTGCTGGACAAGCTGTTCGTGGGCGGCGGCGCGCAGCGCAAGGTACAGTTGGAACCGCGTGCCTTTGGACATGTCCGCCGCGCGTTTCGTGGCACCGTCGGCGTCCATCGCCAGTAGAATTTCCTCGGCCCCATCGGGCTGCGTCGTCAGCTTCGGATAGGCGCCTTGGGTGAGCGTGGCAAAGCAGCGTTCGGTCGCGGTCATCATGCCGCTACGATGGCTGTCGCGATAGCGTCGGATCGCGTCAGAGGCCAGCCAGTGGCCCAAGGACAGCTCCAGATGTTCAACGGCGGCCTCTTCGATCTGAAGCTCGAGCGTGGTTTTGCGTTCGGTCAAGGTGGCGATATCGGCATCCCCCGTCACCTGCGCCAGCCCCTGCTCTGCGGTCACCCGCGCCTCGGTCGATTTGGTCAGATCCTGTTCGGCGCGGGCGAGATCGGATTTGATGGTCTCTGCCGTGGCCTCAAGCTCGGCGGTTGTCACGCTTTCCAACATCTCGCGGGCGGCTGTTCTGTTGGCCACGCCCAGTTCTGACAGGATCATGCGCTCCAGTTTGATGATCTCTGCCCGATCCGCGATCACCTGACGGGCCTGCCCGGTCGCGCTGCGCAGCGCGTCGATGCTGTCCACAGGTGTGCCCGCGGGGAAGACGGCAGCAATGGCCGCAACCTCTTGCGAGATGCGGGTCAGGGTTTCGTCAGTGGCGGTCAGCTTCGCTTGTGCAGTTGCAATGGCGTTGGTCAGCTCGGCGCGTTTTTCGCGGGCTTTCTTGGCGGCGTCGGACAGGTTGCGCAGGGCGGCAAAGGTTTCCGTGGCGGTGTCCTGCGGTGTCACGCCGTGGGTGTTCGCCAGCGCGATGACCTGATCGGAAAACTGCTGTTGATCGGCCTGCATGGTCGCGACACGCCGCGCGGCAGAGGCACGCTTTTCCTCCTGTTCGCGCAGGTCGCGCAGGGGGGCGAGCGAGGCCATCAGGGTCTGCGATGCGACCGCATCCCCCAGCAGGTCGCTGATCAAGCATTGCCACGCGTCTTTGGCTTGTGCCTCGGCTTGCAGGGCGGCCTGATATTTGATCTGTCGCTTGGCAAGGTCCTTGTCCGCTTGTTGCAATGCGTCCTGCGCTTTGCTTCTTTGCGCCGCCTTGTCGCGTTCCTGTTCTGCCAATTTGCGTGCGGTAAGGATGGCGCTTTCGACATCGGGATCTTCGAGCTGCAGCAGGGGCTTGAGGATGTCCAATAGCTTTTGCGCCCGATCCAGAACCGGCTGGTGGATCTCTTGCAGGGCCGTAAGGGTGTTTGACGCCTCGGTTGCCGTGGTGTGGCGTTTGACCCAGTCCAGCCATTCGGCCGGTGTGATCGGGGCGGCAAGGCCAACTTCGGAGGCGGCGGCATTCACCCTGTCCTCCAGCGTTGCCAGATCGTTGCGCAACCCGGTCAAAACGGCATCGGCCTGATCTGCGCGCACCTGCGCCTCGGCGCGCGCCTGCTCGATCTGGCGCAACTGGCCCAGATCGCGGGCGTGCGATACGCGGGATTTCATCGCCGCATCAAAGGCGTGCATGGCGCTGGCAAAGGGCTTTGCTGTTTCCGCGGTCAGGGCGGCCTCGTGCCGGAGCCAAAGCGCGTCCCGGTCTTGTTGCAAGGCTTCGGTCGTCGCATCCGCGACAAGGGTGCCGCTGGCGGTCAGCGCCTCGGCCTGTGCGATGCGCGCCGCCAAATCCGCCTGATGCTGCGCCTTTGCCTCCGCGACCGCGCTGATTTTCTGCACAAGGGCGGTATGCTGATCGGTCCAGTCCTGTGCCTTGATCGGGCTTGTGGGGCAGGGCGGCAGGCGGTCAAACGTGACGCCGCCCATGTCCAGCGCGCGCAGCAGCGCCTGGGCGTTTTGCGTGGCCGAGGCAAGGGCTTGCCGGGCAGAGGCCAGCGCAGGTGCCAAACGGTCGACATCGTGGCGCAACAGGATATCGTCGATCTGCGCAGGCGCGGTGCCGGTCGCAGCAAGGGCGTCGCAACCTTCCTGCGCGGCGCTCTGGCGCTCGGTCAACGCGGCGTGCTCTTGGGTTTCGGACGCCAAGCTGTCCGTCGCTTTGCGCAGATCATCGCGTGCGCTTTCGAGCCGCGAGATATCGGACGGGGATAGGACAAGAGATCGCGGATCGGTTTCGCGCGGCGCGCCAAGGTCGCGGGCGGCAAGGGCCATGGCCTCTTCGGCGGCGCGTTGCTGATCTTGTCGGCGCGCCAAATCCAAATCTGCCGACCGGTCCCGGATATGCAATTCCTCCAGCGCGTCCAACTGGTCTGATAGCGTCACCTGTTGCGGCTCCAGCGTGATATTCTCGCGCGCCTTTTTCAGGGTGGCGAGTTCGGCGCTCAAACGCTCCAGATCAGCGCGGGCTGTCGTTTCATCGGTGCGGAGCTGGACAAGACGCTCCGGATCGAAATCGAGGCGCGCCGGATATTGTGCAAAAGGCGCGATACGCGTGTCCAAAGCGTTCAGCTCAACCAGCAGCGGGATGGCCCGTTTCTGCGAGGCGATTTCGGCAGCCTGTTTTTGCAGGGCGTCCCGCATCGCGCGGGCCGCTTGCTCATCGGTCTGCGCCTCGGCCAGCGCCTTTCGCAGGGACCGCCAAGCGCTGGCCGAGATATCCCGCTCGCGGATGTCCTTTTCGACCGTGGCAAGGTCGCGTTTCAATTCTGCGATGCGGGTTTTGCTGGCCCGCTTTTTCCAGATCCCGTCTGCCTGTTCGCGCACCCCGTCCAGAACGGTGCTCAGATCTGCGACACCTGCCGCGGCGGAAAACAGCAACCGCCCGATATCGCCGCGCGCCTGTGCGATTTCCTCGCCGCCGCGTTCGATCGTGTCGTCATCCAGACAAAGAAGTTGGCGATAATCCTCTTCGCTCAGCCCCGCCAGATGGGCGGACAGCGCGGTTTCTGGCAGGGCGGTGCCATTCGCATCCACCAACGACCCGCTTCGTTTTGGCAGGCGCGAGAACTCTCGCAGCTCTCCGTCGATATCCAGCGTGGCCGAGACTTGCAGGTTGCTGCGTTGATGTTTGAACGCAAACCCGTCCCGCATCGGGAACCCGTAAAACAGCCGCAAGGCCGCTTCCATGGTCGTGGTCTTGCCCGCCTCGTTCGGGCCATAGATGATGTGAAAATCGGGCCTGTCGTTACGCGGCCCAAAGTCATACTGCCGGTCGGTGAAGTGACCGAACCGGTTGAGGGACAGGCGCTGTATCCGCATCAGCTTTCCGCCCCCTTCATCCGTGCCAGAACGCGATAGGCCCCCGATTGCGCCAACTCATGCGTCAGTGCCTCGGCGGCGGCCTCATCGGGGATGAGACGGGCGCGCAGGGCTGCTGGCAGGTCTTGCAACACGGTGTCGATCTTGGCGCGGGCGACGGCGTTGAAGCCGCTCTCGCTGGCGATGTCGAGCATTGTGCGCGACAGCTCATCCGTCGCGCTGACCGCGCCGGTGCGGGCCTCGGGTGCCGCCAGATCGAACACCAGCTTGTCGATCCAGAGCCTGCCCGCCATCTGTGCGAGATCGGCGATCGTTTCTTGCCAGACGTCTTGATCGCGCAGGATCTGCCAATAGCGTGGGGACTGGCCCGTAAGCGTCAGGCGCAGAACGGCCGTCTGGGCGGTGATCCCGGCGCACACGGCTTCCAGATGGGCCCGCAACAGGCTGCGCAGGGCATCGTCGCTGTCGGCCTCGGTCACGTCCAGCGCGGTCTGGGTAAAGTCCACGACCGAGGTGGGAACCTCCTCGACCGTGATCGTGCCATTTTCAATCGTCAGCAGGCTGGCGGATTTCGGCCCCGCCTCGCCGATATCACGGCCCTGTGGCATGCCGGGCATGACGATCCATGGCGATTCTGAATGGACCTGCCGCTTGTGGATGTGGCCAAGGGCCCAATAATCGAAGCCCATTCCGACAAGATCGGCAATATGACAGGGCGCATAGGTGTCATGGCCAGCCGCCCCGGCAAGCGAGGTGTGGAGCATGGCAATGTTCACCGCGCCCGCAACCGGTTCGGGAAAGCGCGGCAAGAGGCTTTCCGGGGCATGACGATCGGCAAAGCTGACCCCATGAATCCAGAGCTCCGCCGACAGTTGCACCTTGCCGCCGCGCGCATCGAACACGTGAACGTTGTCGGGCAAGTCAAGCGACCCTGTGATCGGGTTCTCAGCGTCGTGGTTGCCCTTGATATAGAACACCCGGATTTCCGCCGCGCGGAGTCGATCCAACTGCCCGGTCAGAAAGGCCGCCGTGCGGGCACTGCGTTGTTTGCCGTCAAACAGGTCGCCCGCGATCAGCAGGGCCGTTACCTGTTCCGACATGGCAAAGTCGATCAGACGGGAAAACGCGGCGCGTGTGGCGGCCTCCACCGTGGTGCGCAAATCCTCATTGCGCAGCGCAAGCGATCGCAACGGAGAATCGAGATGAATATCGGCGGTGTGCAAGAGGCGGATCAACGGCATACCTTTTTGAGCGAGAGTGGCGCGAATGCGCGCGGGTCTCAAGATGCGACTTGAAGGCTGAAAGTCTTGCAGGTTGAAATCCTGTCGTCCCCTAACATGAACATCTTGGCGATTGGAAAATTTCCCGCGGTCGAAACGCCAAGCCTCACATCAGAACCACTGACCCGGTTCCATCAGGCCAAGATCCATCAATTGGCGCGAATGCCACTCAAACGGGGTCGAATTGTGCCAGCGGAAACTCTCGATCTCAAAGGTCGATCCGGGATTCGACTTCAACGCCTTGGCGGTTCGAAACGAACAGATCGCGGCGGTCAGGTTGTGATGCCACGGGCAGGCATAGGTGTTGTATTCCTGATCCTCAAAGGTGTGATCCGGGCGAAGCCGTAACCCCGGCTTGCTGCGGAACAGCGCGATCCGGTCGATCTTGCGACTGGTGCGGGGGATATGTTCCTCATAGCGCCAGCGCAGCCCGCCATAGAAATCGAGCTGCCGTTCGCGCGGATGGCCGGTTTCCGGATCATTGCGCGCCAGCGCGTAATACCCCGACCGGTCCAGATGCGCGCGCTCCAGAGAAACCGCATCGGGACAGGCCGACAGATCGTCGGCGTAAAGGTCGATCACATAGGACAGCATGGCATCGCGCCGTTCCTCGGTATGAAAGGCCAGCATCTCGCCGACGCTGCGCGTTTCACAGAACGGGTAGAACAGGTATTCGGCGTTATACCCGTAATAGAGCCAGATCCCCGGCGCGGCGTCGATCACCGCGTTCACGGCCTCAAAGACACGTTCGGGCTGGCTGCAATCGAATCCGACCCGGTGCACCTGTTCGGCCAGATCGCCCGGTAGATCAAACGCCGGGGGCATCAGCGCGACCACCGCCGCGAAGCCGCATTGCAGGTGATGGCGCAGCGTCGTGCCCAGTTCGACCTCGTCCTCGACAAAGATCAGCGCCACCGGCCCTTTGGCCAGGGCTGTCTGTCCGGATTTGAGAAACTCTTGCAGTGATGTGTAGTGCATGACCCTGCCTGCCCGCCTTGCTGGCGTTTGGGGGCAAAGTCAGGTATTCGGGCTGGCATTGCAAGCCACCGGGCAAAGCCCTATGTCCGGCGCTCGTTGCCAAAGCCGGGAAAGCAGACCCTATGACCGTGCCCAAGAAGCTCTTTATCAAGACCTACGGCTGTCAGATGAACGTCTATGATAGCGAACGCATGGCTGAGGCGCTGGGCGGTCAGGGCTATGTCGAGACGACATCGCAGGACGATGCCGACATGATTCTCCTCAACACCTGCCATATCCGGGAAAAGGCCGCCGAAAAGGTCTATTCCGAACTGGGGCGGCTGCGCGGGCTGAAGGAGGCAAATCCGAACCTCAAGATCGGCGTCGCCGGCTGCGTCGCGCAGGCTGAGGGCGCTGAAATCATGCGCCGTCAGCCGCTGGTCGATCTGGTGGTCGGTCCGCAAAGCTATCATCGGCTGCCCGAGTTGGAAGCAAAGACGCGGTTGGGTGAAACGGCGCTCGATACCGATTTCCCCGAAGAGGACAAGTTCGAAAAGCTGGCGGCGCGTCCCAAGGCAAAACGCGGGCCGGCCGCCTTTCTGACCGTGCAGGAAGGCTGCGACAAGTTCTGCGCCTTTTGCGTGGTGCCCTATACCCGTGGGTCCGAGGTTTCGCGCCCGGTCGAGCGGATCCTGACCGAGGCCCGCGATCTGGTCGAACGCGGCGTGCGCGAGATCACTCTGTTGGGGCAGAACGTCAATGCCTATCACGGCGCTGGCTCCGATGGCGCGGACTGGTCGCTGGCACGGCTGATCTGGGCGTTGAACGATGTCGACGGGCTGGAGCGGATCCGCTTTACCACCAGTCACCCCAACGACATGTCCGATGACCTGATCGAGGCGCATGTGAGCTGCCCGAAACTGATGCCCTATCTGCATCTGCCGGTGCAATCGGGCAGCGACCGCATTCTGAAACGGATGAACCGGTCCCACACCGCCGAGCAATATCTGCGCCTGATCGAGCGGCTGCGCACGGCGCGACCCGATATGCATCTGTCAGGCGATTTCATCGTCGGCTTTCCCGAGGAAACCGAACAGGATTTTCAGGACACCTTGGCGTTGGTCGAGGCGGTGCAATATGGCTCGGCGTTTTCGTTCAAATACTCCACCCGCCCCGGAACCCCCGCCGCCGAGCGCGCCCAGGTGAGCGAGGCGGAAAAGGCGGATCGCCTGCTGCGCTTGCAGACGCTGCTGACCCACCAACAGCGGGCGTTGCAGAATGCCATGGTGGGCCGCGACGTCGGCGTGCTGTTTGAGCGGCCGGGGCGTCAGCCGGGCCAGATGGTCGGAAAATCCGACTATATGCATGCGGTTCATGTGCAGGGTGACAGCGTCGCCCCAGGCGATCTGCGTCGGGTCAGAATCGTCAGCTCCAGCACGAATTCACTGGCCGGGGAACTTCTCGACTAAGCCGCGTCCCCTGTGAACAATGCGCCCTGATTGCGATTGATATTTGCGGCTTTGGAAACGGTTATCCGGCCCTCTTGGCGCGTGTTGCCGAAAGTGCTGCAATGCATGGTGGATTTTGCTTCACAAATATCACTTAATTTCCTAACCTTAGCGCAATAACAGCGAAGCCCACCCCAATCGTTCAGAGGTGGCGCCATTTTCGGGGGATAAAAGGTGACTACATCAAAGGTGATTGATTTGAGGGTCCGGCGCGCAATAACCGCGCTGACCGCAGCGATTGCGCTTGCCATCGCATTCGCAACAATGGCGCAGGCTGGGACCAGAACGGTGATCGGCGAACGCTATGTCCCGACCATCTGGGTCGACCCGGATGGGTGCGAGCACTGGGTCATGGATGACGGCGCCGAGGGCTATATGTCTCCGCATGTGCGCCGCGACGGCACCCCGGTCTGCCGCCGGGGTAACCTGTGCGGTACGATGCCGGCGGACCAGTTCTTTGCCACCGACAAATATGCGATCAGCGCCGCCGGGCAGCAGCGCCTGCGCGACTTCTTCCGCACTACCGGGGCGCGCGGCTATATCATTACCGGCCACACCGACAGCCGCGCATCCGACGCCTATAACATGCGCCTGTCCCGCAACCGGGCCAATTCGGTGGCCCGCGTGGCCCGCAGTATTGGGTCCAACGTGGTGGATGTGCGCGGCTATGGCGAACGCAATCCGCGGGTGCCCAATACCAGCGCTGCCAACATGGCGCAGAACCGTCGCGTTGAAATCATCTGTGTGCAGTGAGGAAAAAGACCATGAAAATCGTCAAGGCCATCGCACTGCTCGCCGCGGTCGGCACGCTCGCCGCTTGTGAAGCAACCGACAAGACCCGCGACAACAACATCTTCGACACCAAGGATCTGAGCCAGCTCAAGGCCGGCATCTGGGTTGATCCCACCGGCTGCGATCACTGGATCATCGATGACGGGGTCGAAGGATACCTGTCGCAACGGATGGACCAATACGGCAAACCGGTCTGTTCCGGCGCGGCACCTCCGGGTGTGGCCACCGGGCCGTTCAAAAAAGGCAGCAAGGTCGTCGACGCGATCTGATCGAGTTGCGAGCATTCTTGCGGCCGTCCCATCCCGGGGCGGCCGTTTTTTGTTTCAAATAGGTGAAAAATGCGCCGTTTCGCTTGCGCGGTGCGGCCGATGTTGGCAGGCTTGTCCTACCGTTTGAGACAAGGAGAGCGGATTGGCCATTAGCGCCCTGACCCCACCGCAAGCCGAAAGCGCACCCCGCGAGGTGCCGCTCGAATTTTCTGACAATCGTCTGCTGATCGACCTGTGCGGCGAATTTGACCGCAATCTGGCCGAGATCGAGCGCAAGCTCTCGGTCCAGATCCTGCGCCGGGGTAACCAGCTTGCCATCATCGGCGAGGCGGCAGCACAGGCTCAGGCGGTCGAGGTGCTCACCGCCCTCTACCACCGGCTCGAGGCGGGCCGCGCTGTCGAATCCGGCGATATCGACCGCGAATTGCGCATGGGGCGCGTCGAGGACGACGCGCCGACCGGCGACCAGCTTGAGATGTTCAAGCGTGGCCCGATCGAGATCAAGACCCGCAAAAAGCTGGTCGAACCCCGCACCGAGGCGCAGAAAGCCTATGTGCAGGCGCTGTTCGAACATGAGCTGGCCTTTGGCATCGGTCCGGCCGGCACCGGCAAGACCTATCTCGCC
This sequence comes from Antarcticimicrobium sediminis, assembly GCF_004348975.1. GTDB lineage: Bacteria > Pseudomonadota > Alphaproteobacteria > Rhodobacterales > Rhodobacteraceae > Antarcticimicrobium > Antarcticimicrobium sediminis. Next base: position 321,738 of record NZ_SMFP01000004.1, read on the forward strand.
GTGGCGGTCGGGGTCAGCATGTTCATCGGCGGCCATGTGGACAAGATCATCCTCAGTCGTCCGGCGGTGGAGGCGGGCGAAAAGCTTGGCTACCTGCCCGGTGACATGAAGGAAAAGGTCGATCCCTACATGCAGCCGCTCTATGACGCGCTGAGCGATTTTCTCCCGGGCAAGCAATTGGCCAAGCTGATGGAGGAAAAGCGGATCGAGATCGCGCCGCTGGCCTTCATGCGCGGGCGCACGCTTGCCAATGCCTATGTCGTGCTGGACGAGGCGCAGAACGCCACCACCATGCAGATGAAGATGTTCCTGACCCGGCTGGGCGAAGGCAGCCGCATGGTGATCACCGGCGACCGCACTCAGGTGGACCTGCCGCGTGGCATGCCCTCTGGTCTGGCCGATGCAGAGCGGCTGCTGACAACGGTGCCCAACATCAGCTTCAGCTATTTCACCTCCAAGGATGTGGTGCGTCACCCGCTGGTTGCCGCCATCATCGAGGCTTATGAGGCCGACGTCTGACACCAGATCCTGTTGCGCGCTTCTTCTTGGTGGAAATACTCCGGGGGTGAATTGGCCGTAGGCCAAGGAGGGGGCTGGCCCCCTCTCTCGACCTGCCCTATGACCCGCGCCATGACTGTTGATCTCTCCATAGAAGACCCCGCCTGGCAGGCGCTGGATCTGCACCGGCTGGCCAGTCGCGCCTGTGACGCGACGCTTGCACATCTGCGGCTGGACCCGGAAGCCTGCGAAATTGCGCTGCTGGCCTGCGATGATGCGCGTATCGCTGCGCTCAACGCCGATTTTCGCGGCAAACCACAGCCCACCAACGTGTTGAGCTGGCCCGCCGAGGATCTCGCCCCCGAGGTGGCTGGCGCCACGCCGGCCGGGCCGTCCCCGGATTTCAGCGGTGAAATCGCGTTGGGGGATATCGCCATTGCCTATGGCACGTGCCTGCGCGAGGCCGAAGAGCAGGGCAAGCCCTTGGCCGATCATGCCACCCATCTGATCGTGCACGGGCTGCTGCATCTTTTGGGCTATGACCACATCCGTGACCCGGATGCCACGGTGATGGAAGGGCTCGAGGTCGAAATACTTGGCAGTTTGGGACTCGATGACCCATATAGGGGATAAGTCGGGCCAGAGCGGCCCCTTTCGGATAGGATAAATGGGCGACGACACAGACGATAGTTCTAACGCGGCGCAGCGCGCGCAGCCTGAGAACACCAACACCGCGACCGAAGAAAAGACCGGATTCCTTGGTCGCATCATCGACGCATTCACCCCGGGCGAAGACACTGCGCCAGCCCCGGTCAACGGTTATTCGGCGGCGGCGCTACAGCCACGCGGCATGATCAACCTGCGCCGCTTGCGGGTCGAGGATGTGGCGATTCCCACCGCCGAGATCGTGGCCGTGCCCAGCACCATCGTGATGGATGAGCTTGTCGATGTCTTTCGCGAAAGCGGGATGACGCGAATCCCGGTCTATGATGGCACGCTTGATACGCCGCTGGGCTTTGTCCACCTCAAGGATCTGGCGCTGACGCACGGGTTCAACGGTGGTCAGGAGGCCGATTTCGATATCACCACGATGCTGCGGCCGCTGCTTTTTGTGCCGCCTTCGATGCCGATCGGGGTGCTGCTGACCAAGATGCAGACCGAGCGGCGCCACATGGCGCTGGTGATCGACGAATATGGCGGCGTTGACGGGCTTTTGACCATCGAGGACCTGATCGAACAGGTGGTGGGCGAGATCGAAGACGAGCATGACACCGACGGAGACCAGCTTTGGATCAAGGAAAAGCCGGGCGTCTATATCGCTCAGGCCCGCGCCCCGCTTGACGAGTTCGAGGCCGAACTCGGATGCTCCCTGACCAGCCATGAAGACGTGGACGAGGAAGAGATCGACACCTTGGGCGGTCTGGTTTTCATGCTCTCTGGCCGGGTTCCGACCCGGGGCGAGGTGGTGGTGCATCCCGATGGCGCCGAGTTCGAGGTGATCGACGCCGATCCGCGACGGATCAAGCGGCTGCGCGTGCACGTTCCGGATGCGATGGACTAGGGGCACGTGATGAGCGGTCTGGCGCATTGGCCCTTGTGGGGGCGCCTCGGGCTTGCGGCGCTCGCCGGGGCGGCCGGGGCGTTGGGGTTCGCGCCCTATGGGCTTTGGCCCGTCACCCTGATCGCTTTGGCCCTGCTGCCCGCGTTGCTGCTGGCCTGCGCGCGCCCGCGCGCGGCGGCGCTGACCGGCTGGGCCTTTGGCGTCGGCTGGTTCGCGCTCGCGCTGTCCTGGATCATTGACCCCTTTCTGGTCGACCCCGATCGCTACGCCTGGATGGCACCCTTTGCGCTGGTCTTCCTTGCGGGCGGTCTGGCGTTGTTCTGGGGCGCCGCGTTCTGGGGCGCGCATCGTTTCGCGCATTGTCCGGCGCAGGGGGCCGTCGGGCGTATCGTCGACTTGGTCATCGCCTTGTCGCTGGTCGAATTCGCCCGTGCCTATCTGTTGACCGGCTTTCCCTGGGCCGCGCTTGCCCAGATCTGGGTCGGTACGCCCGCGGATCAGCTTTTGGCCTGGATCGGGCCGCAGGGGCTGGCACTGGCGACGCTGGGGATCACGATGCTGCCCGGCTGGGCGCTGGCCCGGCGGGCGACACCCCGCGGCTGGGCGCTGGCCCTGCTGCCCGCGTTGGTCTTTGGCTTTGCCGCCTTTGCGCTTGGGGCCGGGCGGGGCGATCCGGTCGTAAGCACCGGTGCGACCGTCCGGCTGGTCCAGCCCAACGCGCCACAGCACCAGAAATGGGACCCGGCCTATATCCCGGTGTTTTTCAAGCGCCAGATCGACTTTACCGCTGCCGGGCCGCGCCCCGATCTGATCGTCTGGCCGGAAAGCGCGGTGCCGGTCCTGCTCGAAGATGCCGCCCCGACGCTGGCCCGTATCGCGCAGGCGGCAGGTGGGGCTGATGTGGTTCTTGGGATCCAGCGTTTCGAGGGCTGGCGCGTCTACAATTCGCTGATCCATCTTGACGGGGACGGGCAGGTGGCGGGGCTGTATGACAAGCACCATCTGGTTCCCTTTGGCGAATATGTGCCGTTTGGCGATCTGGCGGCGCGGGTGGGGATCACTGGCTTTGCCGCGCGCGAGGGGCAGGGCTATAGCGCCGGGCCGGGTCCGCGTCTTCTGGATCTGGGGGCGCTCGGTCCGGCCCTGCCGCTGATCTGCTACGAGGCGGTCTTTCCGCAGGATGTGAACGCTGCACCCGAACGTCCACGGCTGTTGTTGCAGATCACCAATGACGCTTGGTTCGGCACCCGCACCGGCCCGTATCAGCATCTGGCGCAGGCTCGCATGCGTGCGATCGAACAGGGGGTGCCGATGGTGCGCGCGGCCAATACCGGAATCTCGGCGCTGATCGGGCCGCGTGGCGCGGTGATCCGCAGCATTCCTTTGGGTCAGGCGGGCTATGTCGATGCGGAGCTGCCGGCCCCGCTGGCGCCTACAATCTATGCGCGGACTGGCGACTGGCCTGTGTTTCTGCTGCTACTTTTTGGCTGGTTCGCGTTTAAGGTGGTGCAATGGCGCCGTGGATCGCCTAGATAGCGATTGACTGGCCCGTGCGTTCCGCGCGGAACCGGATTGGCACTGTCACAACGGCTTCCTGACGTGACAGGCAAACCACCAATGGAGCACTTTAATGTCCCGCAAGAACTTTACTTTCACCTCCGAGTCCGTCTCGGAGGGCCACCCCGATAAGGTCTGTGACCGGATTTCGGATGCCGTTCTCGACGCCTTTCTGGCCGAGGAGCCCGAGGCGCGTGTCGCCTGCGAGACCTTCGCGACCACCGGCATGGTCGTGATCGGCGGCGAGGTCGGTCTTTCGGACCAGGAGCGGTTGAAAAACTACATGGGCCGGATCGGTCAGATCGCCCGCGACTGCATCCGGGATATCGGATACGAGCAGGAAAAGTTCCATTGGAACACCTGTCATGTGCTGAACTTCCTGCATGAACAGTCGGCGCATATCGCCCAAGGCGTGAACGCCGCCGACAACAAGGACGAAGGTGCCGGCGACCAGGGGATCATGTTTGGCTATGCCACCGATGAGACCGACGCGTTGATGCCGGCCCCGATCCAGTATTCGCACGCGATCCTGCGGCGTCTGGCCGAGGCGCGCAAATCCGGGGCCGAACCCACCTTGCGCCCCGACGCCAAAAGCCAGCTGTCGGTGCTTTACGAGGATGGCAAACCGGTGCGCGTCAACTCTATCGTGCTGTCGACCCAGCACGAAAGCGAGGATCAGACCAGCGACGACATCCGCGCCATTGTCGAACCCTATATCCGCGAAGTGCTGCCCGAAGGCTGGATTACGCCGGAAACCGAATGGTGGGTGAACCCCACCGGCACCTTCGTGATCGGGGGCCCGGACGGCGACGCCGGCCTTACCGGGCGCAAGATCATCGTCGACACCTATGGCGGTGCGGCGCCGCACGGCGGCGGGGCGTTCTCGGGTAAGGATCCGACCAAGGTTGACCGTTCGGCGGCCTATGCGGCGCGCTATCTGGCCAAGAACGTGGTCGCGGCCGGACTGGCAAAGAAATGCACGCTGCAACTGTCCTATGCGATCGGGGTGAGCAAGCCGCTGTCGATCTACGTCGACACACACGGCACCGGTGTTCTTCCCGACGAGGAGATCGAAAAGGCCATTGATGGCGTGATGGATCTGACCCCGCGCGGCATCCGCGAGCATCTGCAACTGAACAAGCCGATCTATCAGCGCACGGCGGCCTATGGCCATTTCGGTCGCGAGCCGGACGCCGATGGCGGGTTCAGCTGGGAAAAGACCGATCTGGTCGAGGTGCTGAAAAAGGCGGTCTAAGACAGGCCGCTGACTGCGCTTTCACACCCCTGTCCGGGAAACCGGGCGGGGGTTTCTTTTTGGCCGTGGGGATTTAGCTGTGTTGGGAAGGGATGGCAGAAGACCGCGCGGCGATCCCGCTTCTTTTTCTGGCCTTCATTACTCCCGCCGGAGGCACGCCGCGCCAGCGGCGTTTGCGCCCCGCCTCTTCCCTTGTCGGATCTGTCCCGCTACTCGGTCTAGCCTGCCTGCTGGTGTGCTCGCCGGCGCGGGAACGCGGGCCTAGCTGCGGGGCGCGGTCTCCGCTGCCAGTGGCTCCCGCCCCGCCGCCCTGTCGCTGGCGTTGGTGACCGCATCAAGGCGCGATTCGAACGCCTGTCGCAGCGACTCGAAATCGGCATCGCTGACCTTGCGCGGCACGCTGCTGGTCCATTCCTCGCACAGGAATACCCCGCGCGAGAACGGGGCGGGCAGCCACATCCTGTCCCAGCTGGGAAATTCCACCACCCGGTTGGCCGAGAACGAGACCGCGAACACCCGCTTGCCTGAACTGCGCGCCCAGATCAGCGGCACGGTGGAGCTGACCCGTGCCGGCCCCCGTGGCCCGTCCGCCGCGATGCCGACCGAGATCCCTTGGCGTATCCGCCGCAGCACCTCGCGCGACAACGCCACATGCCGCTTGTGGCTGGACATCGAGATGTTCTCCCAGCCGAACCGGCCCAGCAGCACCCCGACCATGCGCCCGGCCCGCGCGGCCGAGGTCAGGGAACAGATCGATCCGCCAGAGAGGTTGAACATATAGGGGGCCATCATCAGCCGTTGGTGCCAGACGACAAAAATCACCGGCTCGCCAGCCTGCACCGCCGCGTCCATGTCCTCGAACCCCTCCCGCCGCCAACGAGACGTGGCATAGGCAAACCGGATATAGCCCGCGAACAGCGCGCTGACAAAGCGGGCGAACCCGGTGCTGTTCATTAGTCGTTTGCGCAGGCTCATGCGCCGCCCCCCTGTGCCGGTCTTTTCTCATAAAGGACCACGCCCCCGGGGGGCAATGCCTTCGGGTCCGCATTCGGGCAAGATTCCCTCTTGTGTCCAGCTGTCCTCTGCCATAAATCAGGGCCCGGCCTTAGGGGTATAGCTCAGCTGGTAGAGCGACGGTCTCCAAAACCGTAGGTCGAGGGTTCGAACCCTTCTGCCCCTGCCAATTTCCACAAATTTCCCGCCAACCGACGCGCGGTCGTGAGTCGCGGCGCGCTGGTCGATACCGATTGGGTCGGTTGGTTCCGGTTGGTGTGGCTGTCCTGATTCACCCGGTGGCGGGGATCTTTATCCCGGGGGCCGGGGCAGGGGGATGTCACGGCCTGTGTACAGAACGGCCCCGAAACTCCCCAAATCGCTGCGGCACCGCAAAGATGCAGGCAGGCGGGGTGTACGATCCGGCCCGCGAATTCCCCAATCCGCGACTTGAATTCTGCGCTCCACCCGGATATGTGCCCCTTTAATTCAGACAGGATTTCCGCCTATGGCCACCACCAATCCGATCCAGTTCATCCAGCAGGTCCGCTCCGAGATCGCCAAGGTCGCTTGGCCGACGCGGCGCGAAGTGCTCCTGACCACGGTGATGGTGTTCATCATGGCCGCGCTGACCGCGACCTTCTTTGCGATGGTCGACCTGTTGATCCGCGCGGGTCTGCAAAGTATTCTGACGGCCTTTGGCTGATCGTCTTTGGCGGGATTGGGGCCGGGACGAAAGTGGCTCCGACCCCTTGATCATTGCGGCCCTTGGCTGTAACTGAGCCCCTACCTTTGGGGTGTGGCGTGCGGCGATTCGAGTTGCGCGCCGATTTTTATTCCGGGGCGGCGGTTCAACTGCCTGAAACTCTTACAAAAATCGGTGCCCGAAAGTCGGTTGCGCCGGATCAGGACAAGGACATCAGGGCTCATGGCGAAGCGATGGTACTCGGTCAGCGTTCTTTCCAATTTCGAGAAGAAGATCGCGGAACAGATCAGAATCGCTGCGGCCGAGAGCGGGCTTGAGGACGAGATCGACGAAGTGTTGGTGCCCACCGAAGAGGTGATCGAAGTGCGCCGGGGCAAGAAGGTCACGACCGAGCGGCGGTTCATGCCCGGTTACGTGCTGGTGCATATGGAGATGTCCGATCGCGGCTATCACCTGATCAACACGATCAACCGCGTTACCGGCTTCCTCGGCCCGCAGGGTCGTCCGATGCCGATGCGGGACGCCGAGGTCAATCAGATCCTCAACCGCGTTCAGGAGGGTGAGGACGCCCCCCGTACGCTGATCCATTTCGAGATCGGCGAGCGCGTCAAGGTCAACGAAGGCCCGTTCGAGGACTTCGATGGCATGATCGAAGAAGTAGACGACGACAACCAGCGCCTGAAGGTGTCTGTGTCGATCTTTGGCCGGGAAACCCCGGTCGAACTGGAATTCATGCAGGTCACCAAACAGACCTGATATGATGTGAGCGTGGGAGGGTGTCGGCGACGCGTCGCCGGGGCCCGGACCACACAACAAAAACCCGAGGAACGCGTTCCGAGGGTGTTGGAAAGGAGAAAGGCCAATGGCCAAGAAACTCGCCGGGACCATGAAGCTTCAGGTTGCCGCCGGCAAAGCGAATCCCTCCCCGCCGGTCGGTCCGGCGCTGGGTCAGCGCGGCATCAATATCATGGAATTCTGCAAGGCGTTCAACGCCAAGACTGCGGATATGGAGCCCGGTGCGCCGTGCCCGACCGTGATCACGTATTATCAGGACAAGTCCTTTACGATGGACATCAAGACGCCGCCGGCGTCGTACTACCTTCGTAAAGCGGCCAAAGTGGAATCGGGCGCGACCAACCCGGGCCGCGACACCGTCGGATCGGTGAGCATCGCACAGGTTCGCGAGATTGCTGAAGCCAAGATGAAAGATCTTAGCGCCAACGATATCGAAGCGGCTATGCACATCATTCTGGGCAGCGCCCGCTCCATGGGCATCGAGGTTAAGTAATATGGCAAAGCTTGGAAAACGCACCCGCGCCTCCCGCGAAGCCTTTGCTGGCAAGGAAAACCTGTCGGTCGAAGACGCCGTTGCTCTGGTCAAGAATGCGGCCGCAGCTAAGTTCGACGAGACCGTCGAAATTGCGCTGAACCTGGGTGTCGACCCGCGCCACGCTGACCAGATGGTCCGCGGTGTGATCGGCCTGCCCAACGGCACTGGCAAGAACATGCGCGTTGCCGTGTTTGCACGTGGCGCCAAAGCTGACGAGGCCACTGCGGCCGGCGCGGATATCGTGGGCGCCGAGGATCTGATGGAAACCGTTCAGGGCGGTACCATTGAATTCGACCGTTGCATTGCGACCCCGGACATGATGCCGATCGTTGGTCGTCTGGGCAAAGTTTTGGGCCCGCGCAACCTGATGCCGAACCCCAAGGTTGGCACCGTGACCATGGATGTGACCCAGGCCGTCAAAGACGCCAAGGGTGGTCAGGTTCAGTTCAAAGCCGAGAAGGCCGGTGTGGTTCATGCCGGTGTTGGCAAGGTGTCGTTCGATACGGCCAAGCTGGTCGAGAACGTGCGCGCCTTTGTCGATGCCGTGGCCAAGGCCCGTCCGGCTGGCGCCAAAGGCACCTACATGAAGAAGATCGCGCTGAGCTCCACCATGGGCCCGGGCGTGACGATCGACGTGGCTGACGCCACGGGCGAGTAACGCAAATCTGATGCAGGGCGCGTGGCGAGCCGCCGCAATCCTGAATGAGGACCTGGCTGATACAATGCGCTTTGCCGCGTGGTATCTGTCCGGGGGGGCTTCCTCGCTCCTGCTGATGTTTGACAATCCCCAGGACCCCGCCATCGGGGTCCTGGGTGACCATCCCCGGATCGAATGCGTGCCCTGCACGCCGGAGTTCTGGGCGATGCTGGGCATGACGCCCGATACCAATTTCCCCAAACGCCAGAACGCCGCGCTGACCTGGGCCTATCATCGTACTGATGAGCCGTGGTTCCTGAACGTGGACGCGGACGAGTTTCTGTATATCGAAGGGCGGTCCATCGCCACGCTGCTGGCGGCGCAACCGCGCGCAATCGAGGCGGTGCGGGTGCTGACGGCTGAGGTGGTGCGCCCGGTGGCGCCGATGGAGCAGTTGCAGTTCCGCCTGCCGATGCCGCGTGATGCGGCCCGGCGCGTCTATGGTGAGAGCGCGGCGCTGTTCGGCCCCCGGCGGCGGGGGCTGATCGGGCACCCGCAGGGAAAATCCGCAACCCGGACCGGGCTATCGGATGCGCGGGCGCGCCAGCACTGGGTCGAGCGGTCTGACGGCACCCCGGTGGCTGAACGCCTGGTCGGGGCGGCGCAGCGCGGTTTTCTGCTGCACATGATCGGCTATGATTTTGAGGCTTGGCGGCGCAAGCTGGAGTGGCGCTCGGTCTCGCGCGGGTTTACCACACCGATGACCCGCCGGATCGAGGCAGCGATGTCTTCGGGCGCGCCCGAGGCGCCATTGCGCGCGCTGTATGACGCGATGCACAAGCTGGATGAGGCGGCCTTGGCGCGGCTGGACGAGGTCGGTGCGCGGCTGGAGCTGGCGCTGGATCTGGACGCACCGCGGCGGGCGCTCTTTGATTCCGCCAAAGGTTAATTTCCGATTGATGTGTCATGCATACGATTTACCCCTTGGAAAGCAGGGAAATCCGGCCTAAGTAGGGTCGCGGGATAAAGCGTGCGATTCGTCGTGCGCTTTATTTCGTTTCGTCCAAGATGGCGGGTGGCCTTGGCCTTAATGTCCTGCCTGAGACGGGAAAGACCAGATTGACCGGGGGCTTTGCCTTCGGGCGGTTTTTGGCTCAACCCCGTAATTCGGACCTGAACGCCGGGCTTTGTCCGGCAAACTTGAGCCGGGGCGCGGTAGCGCCCCATAACTTGGAGAGAACTGTGGATAGAGCCCAGAAAGAGAAAGTGGTCGAGGAACTCGGCCAAATCTTCGAAAGCTCTGGCGTTGTGGTGGTTGCCCACTACACCGGTCTGACAGTAGCTGAGATGCAAGACCTGCGCGCGCGTGCACGCGAAGCGGGTGGGTCTGTGCGTGTTGCCAAGAACAAGCTCGCCAAAATCGCCCTTGAGGGTAAGCCCTGCGAAAGCATGGTGGACCTGCTGACCGGTATGACCGTTCTAACCTATTCCGAGGATCCTGTGGCTGCGGCCAAGGTTGCCGAGGGCTTCGCCAAAGAGAACAAAAAGTTCGAAATCCTTGGCGGTGCAATGGGTGAAAACGCTCTGGACCGGGCCGGTGTCGAGGCCGTGTCGAAAATGCCGTCGCGCGATGAACTTATCGCAACGATCGCTGGCATGCTCGGCGCACCCGCCTCCAACATCGCTGGGGCAATTGGCGCACCTGCAAGCAACATCGCAAGCATTCTTTCGACCATCGAAGAGAAGGCCGAAGCCGCGTAAGCGGAAAGCGACTTGTACTGACTGGCGTAGGGTGGAGCCCCTCACGTTGGAACACACATCAAAACGGAAAGAGCTGATAAAATGGCTGATCTGAAAAAACTCGCAGAAGAGATTGTTGGTCTGACGCTCCTGGAAGCCCAGGAACTGAAAACCATCCTGAAAGACGAATATGGCATCGAGCCCGCCGCTGGCGGCGCTGTCATGATGGCAGGCCCGGCTGACGCCGGCGCAGCCGAAGAAGAAAAGACCGAATTCGACGTCGTTCTGAAGAACGCCGGCGCTTCCAAGATCAACGTGATCAAAGAAGTGCGCGCCCTGACCGGTCTGGGCCTGAAAGAAGCCAAGGAATTGGTGGAAGCTGGCGGCAAGATCAAAGAAGGCGTGTCGAAAGACGAAGCCGAAGAAGTCAAAGGCAAGCTGGAAGCAGCTGGCGCCGAAGTCGAAGTGGCCTAAGCCACATCGGTGCGCGGCGCGAGCCGACGTAGAAACGGGGCTGGATCCGGGGAATACCGGATCCAGCCGAACCTGTCTTAGAAAGGGCCCAGGCGAGGGCCGGACTCTTTCTAAGGCGTGGTTCTAGGATCGGGAAGGACGCCAGTCGGGACGGCGACCGCGAATTGATCCGAACTTGCGATCTCGTATGGGGAAGCGGCCGTGGCCCGGCGGCTGTCTTTCCCGGTGAGAAACTGAAAAGGTGACCACTGATATGGCGCAAACCTTCCTCGGCCAGAAACGTCTTCGGAAGTACTATGGCAAAATCCGCGAAGTGCTGGAGATGCCGAACCTCATCGAGGTTCAGAAATCCTCGTATGAGCTGTTCCTGAAATCCGGCGATCAGCCCGATCCGCAGGACGGTGAAGGCATCAAAGGTGTGTTCCAGTCGGTATTCCCGATCAAGGACTTCAACGAGACCGCGGTACTGGAGTTCGTGAAATACGAGCTTGAAAAGCCGAAATACGATGTCGAGGAATGCATGCAACGCGACATGACCTACAGCGCTCCGCTGAAGGTCACGCTGCGTCTGATCGTGTTCGATGTGGACGAGGATACCGGCGCCAAGTCGGTGAAGGACATCAAGGAGCAGGACGTGTTCATGGGCGACATGCCGCTCATGACGCCGAACGGCACCTTTGTCGTCAACGGGACCGAGCGGGTGATCGTGTCCCAGATGCACCGTTCGCCGGGCGTGTTCTTTGACCATGACAAGGGCAAGACCCACAGTTCGGGCAAACTGCTGTTCGCTTGCCGGATCATTCCGTATCGCGGGTCGTGGCTGGATTTCGAATTCGACGCCAAGGACATCGTGTTCGCGCGCATCGACCGTCGTCGCAAACTGCCGGTGACCACGCTGCTTTATGCGCTGGGGCTGGATCAGGAAGGCATCATGGATGCCTATTACGACACAGTTACCTATACCCTGCGCAAGGGTGAAGGCTGGGTCGCGCCGTTCTTCCCCGAGCGGGCGCGCGGTACCCGTCCGACCTTTGATCTGGTCGATGCCGCAACCGGCGAGATCATCGCCGAGGCCACCAAGAAGGTGACCCCGCGCGCGGTCAAGAAGCTGATCGACGAAGGCTCTGTCACCGATCTGCTGGTGCCGTTCGAAAATATCGTTGGCAAGTTCGTGGCCAAGGACATGATCGACGAGGAAACCGGCGCGATCTATGTCGAAGCCGGCGATGAGCTGACGCTGGAATACGACAAGGGCGGCGATCTGATCGGCGGCACCGTCAAGGAGCTGGTCGATGCTGGCGTCACCGAGATTCCGGTGCTGGACATCGATAACATCAACGTTGGCCCCTATATCCGCAACACCATGGCGATGGACAAGAACATGGGCCGCGATACCGCGCTCATGGACATCTATCGCGTGATGCGCCCGGGCGAGCCGCCCACCGTCGAGGCGGCGTCGTCGCTGTTCAACACGCTGTTCTTCGATCACGACCGCTATGACCTGTCGGCCGTGGGCCGGGTCAAGATGAACATGCGTCTGGCACTGGACAAGCCTGACACCCAGCGCACGCTGGATAGCAAGGACATCGTCTCCTGCATCAAGGCGCTGGTTGAGCTGCGCGATGGCAAGGGCGACATCGACGACATCGACCACCTTGGCAACCGCCGGGTGCGCTCGGTCGGCGAGCTGATGGAAAACCAGTATCGCGTCGGTCTGCTGCGGATGGAACGCGCGATCAAGGAACGCATGTCCAGTGTCGAGATCGACACTGTGATGCCGCAGGATCTGATCAACGCCAAACCTGCCGCCGCTGCGGTCCGCGAATTCTTCGGCTCTTCGCAGCTGTCGCAATTCATGGACCAGACCAACCCGCTGTCCGAAGTCACCCACAAACGCCGTCTCTCGGCGCTTGGGCCGGGTGGTCTGACACGCGAGCGTGCGGGCTTTGAAGTGCGCGACGTTCACCCGACCCACTATGGCCGGATGTGCCCGATTGAAACGCCGGAAGGGCCGAACATTGGTCTGATCAACTCGCTGGCCACCTTTGCCCGCGTGAACAAATACGGCTTCATCGAGACCCCCTATCGCGTCGTCAAGGACACCCATGTGACCGATGAGGTCCATTACATGTCCGCGACCGAGGAAATGCGTCACACCGTGGCACAGGCCAACGCGACGCTGGACGAGAACGGCAACTTTATCAACGATCTGGTCAGCACGCGGAAATCGGGCGACTATACGCTTGCCCCGCGCGAAAACGTGGACCTGATCGACGTGTCGCCGAAACAGCTGGTGTCGGTTGCGGCCTCGCTGATCCCGTTCCTTGAAAACGACGACGCCAACCGCGCCCTGATGGGCTCGAACATGCAACGTCAGGCGGTTCCGCTTCTGCGGGCCGAGGCGCCGCTGGTCGGCACCGGTATCGAAGAAGTCGTTGCACGCGATTCCGGTGCGGCCATCATGGCCAAGCGGGCTGGCGTGATCGATCAGGTCGATGCCCAGCGGATCGTGATCCGGGCCACCAATGATCTGGAACTGGGCGATGCCGGCGTCGACATCTACCGGATGCGCAAGTTCCAGCGGTCGAACCAGAACACCTGTATCAACCAGCGTCCGCTGGTGAAGGTCGGCCAGACGGTCGGCAAGGGCGAGGTGATCGCAGACGGTCCTTCGACCGATATGGGCGAACTGGCTCTGGGTAAAAACGTGGCCGTCGCGTTTATGCCTTGGAATGGCTACAACTACGAAGACTCGATCCTGATTTCGGAACGCATTTCGCGCGATGACGTCTATACCTCGATCCATATCGAGGAATTCGAGGTCGCGGCCCGCGATACCAAGCTCGGGCCGGAAGAGATCACGCGCGACATCCCGAACGTGGGCGAAGAGGCGCTGCGTAACCTCGACGAGGCTGGCATCGTCTATATCGGCGCGGATGTGGAGCCGGGCGATATTCTGGTGGGCAAGATCACCCCCAAGGGTGAAAGCCCGATGACCCCGGAAGAGAAACTGCTGCGCGCCATCTTCGGCGAAAAGGCATCTGACGTGCGCGACACCTCGCTGCGGGTCAAGCCGGGCGATTTCGGCACCGTGGTCGAGGTGCGTGTCTTCAACCGTCATGGGGTGGAAAAAGACGAGCGCGCCCTGCAGATCGAACGCGAAGAGGTCGAGCGTCTGGCGCGGGACCGTGACGACGAGATGGGGATCTTGGATCGCAACATCTACGCGCGTCTGAAGTCGATGATCCTGGGCAAAACGGTTGCCAAGGGCCCGAAAGGCATCAAGCCGGGTTCGGAAATCACCGAGGATCTGCTCGACAGCCTGTCGCGCGGTCAGTGGTGGCAGCTGGCGCTGTCCGAAGAGGCCGACGCGCAGATCGTCGAGGCCCTGAACGAGCAGTACGAGGTGCAGAAGCGCACCCTTGATGCCCGGTTCGAGGACAAGGTCGAGAAGGTGCGCCGTGGCGACGACTTGCCGCCGGGTGTGATGAAGATGGTCAAGGTCTTCGTGGCGGTGAAGCGCAAGCTGCAACCGGGCGACAAGATGGCTGGCCGTCACGGCAACAAGGGTGTTGTTTCCCGCGTGGTGCCGATGGAAGACATGCCGTTCCTGGCTGACGGGACCCCGGTCGACTTCTGTCTGAACCCGCTGGGTGTGCCGTCGCGGATGAACGTTGGTCAGATCCTTGAAACCCATATGGGCTGGGCCGCGCGCGGTCTTGGGATCAAGATCGACGATGCGTTGCAAGACTATCGCCGGTCCGGCGATCTGACTCCGGTGCGCGAAGCGATGCGCATCGCCTATGGCGACGATGTCTATGAAGAAGGCATCGTGGGCATGGGCGAAGAGGATCTGATCGACGCAGCCAGCAACGTCACCCGTGGGGTGCCGATTGCAACGCCGGTGTTTGACGGGGCGAAAGAAGCCGATGTGAACGACTCGCTGCGACGTGCGGGCTTTGACACCTCGGGTCAGTCGATCCTGTTTGACGGTCGGACTGGTGAACAGTTCGCGCGTCCGGTGACGGTGGGTATGAAGTACCTGCTGAAACTGCACCACTTGGTGGACGACAAGATCCACGCGCGTTCGACCGGGCCGTACAGCCTTGTGACCCAGCAGCCGCTGGGCGGTAAGGCGCAGTTCGGTGGTCAGCGTTTCGGGGAGATGGAAGTCTGGGCGCTGGAAGCCTATGGCGCCGCCTATACCCTGCAAGAGATGCTGACGGTCAAGTCGGACGACGTGGCAGGCCGGACCAAGGTCTATGAAAGCATCGTCAAGGGCGAGGACAACTTCGAGGCCGGTGTGCCCGAATCCTTCAACGTTCTGGTGAAGGAAGTCCGCGGCCTCGGCCTGAACATGGAACTCCTGGATGCGGAGGAGGATGAGTGACGCAAGCGCCGGGCCAAGGCCCGGCCTACGCCAACTCGGTTTGCCGGGCTCTTGCCCGGCTTCCCCTTCCGCCAGCCTCTAAGGATTAGAAAATGAACCAGGAAATCACGAACAACCCGTTCAACCCGCTGACCCCGCCCAAGGTCTTTGACGAAATCAAGGTCTCGCTGGCCTCGCCGGAACGGATCCTGTCGTGGTCCTACGGCGAGATCAAGAAGCCGGAAACCATCAACTATCGGACCTTCAAGCCCGAGCGCGACGGTCTGTTCTGTGCCCGCATCTTTGGTCCGATCAAGGACTATGAATGCCTGTGCGGCAAGTACAAGCGGATGAAGTACCGCGGCGTTGTCTGCGAGAAATGCGGTGTCGAAGTGACGCTGCAAAAGGTCCGCCGTGAGCGTATGGGCCATATCGAACTGGCCTCGCCGGTTGCCCATATCTGGTTCCTGAAATCACTGCCCAGCCGGATCGGCCTGATGCTGGACATGACGCTGCGCGATCTGGAGCGTGTGCTTTATTTCGAGAACTACGTGGTGATCGAACCCGGTCTGACCGATCTGACCTATGGCCAGATGCTGACCGAAGAAGAATTCATGGACGCGCAGGATGCCTATGGCATGGATGCGTTCACCGCCAATATCGGCGCCGAGGCGATCCGCGAGATGTTGCAGAACATCGATCTGGACGCCGAAGCCGATCAGTTGCGCGCCGATCTGGCCGTCGCCACGGGCGAGCTGAAACCGAAGAAAATCATCAAGCGGCTGAAGGTCGTCGAATCCTTTCTGGAATCGGGCAACCGTCCGGAATGGATGATCATGACCGTGATTCCGGTGATTCCGCCGGAACTGCGCCCGCTGGTGCCGCTGGACGGCGGTCGCTTTGCGACCTCGGATCTGAACGACCTGTATCGTCGGGTGATCAACCGGAACAACCGTCTCAAGCGGCTGATCGAACTGCGTGCGCCCGACATCATCGTGCGCAACGAAAAGCGGATGCTGCAGGAATCGGTCGATGCGCTGTTTGACAACGGCCGTCGTGGCCGGGTGATCACGGGCGCCAACAAACGGCCGCTGAAATCGCTGTCCGACATGCTCAAGGGCAAGCAGGGCCGGTTCCGTCAAAACCTTTTGGGCAAACGCGTCGACTTCTCCGGTCGTTCGGTCATCGTGACCGGTCCCGAGCTGAAGCTGCACCAGTGCGGCCTGCCCAAGAAGATGGCGTTGGAGCTGTTCAAGCCCTTCATCTATTCGCGGCTGGAGGCCAAGGGCCTCAGCAGCACCGTGAAACAGGCGAAGAAGCTGGTCGAAAAGGAACGTCCCGAGGTTTGGGATATTCTCGACGAGGTGATCCGCGAACACCCTGTCATGCTGAACCGGGCGCCGACCTTGCACCGTTTGGGCATCCAAGCGTTCGAACCCACGCTGATCGAAGGCAAGGCGATCCAGCTTCACCCGCTGGTCTGTTCCGCCTTCAACGCCGACTTTGACGGTGACCAAATGGCCGTGCACGTGCCGCTGAGCCTTGAGGCCCAGCTGGAAGCGCGCGTCCTGATGATGTCGACCAACAACGTGCTGTCGCCCGCCAACGGCGCGCCGATCATCGTGCCGTCGCAGGATATGATCCTGGGTCTGTACTATGTGACGCTGGCACGCGACGGGATGCCCGGTGAGGGTAAGGTCTTTGGTTCGCTCGACGAGGTTCAGCACGCGCTGGACGCGGGCGTGGTGCATCTGCACTCCAAGATCAGCGCGCGGGTTACCCAGTTCGACGAAGAGGGCAACGAGGTGTACCAACGCTTCGAGACCACTCCGGGTCGTGTGCGTCTGGGGGCGTTGCTGCCGTTCAACGCCAAGGCGCCGTTCGAACTGGTCAACCGGTTGCTGCGGAAGAAAGAGGTGCAGCAGGTCATCGACACCGTCTACCGTTATTGCGGTCAGAAGGAATCGGTCATCTTCTGCGACCAGATCATGACCTTGGGCTTCCGCGAGGCGTTCAAGGCCGGCATCTCGTTCGGCAAGGACGACATGGTGGTTCCGGAAACGAAATGGCCGATCGTCGAGAACACGCGCGAGCAGGTGCGCGACTTTGAACAGCAGTACATGGACGGCCTGATCACTCAGGGCGAAAAGTACAACAAGGTCGTGGATGCGTGGTCGAAGTGTAACGACCTTGTCACCGACGCGATGATGAACGCGATCTCGGCTGAAAAACGCGACGAGAACGGGGCCGAGATGGAACCGAACTCGGTCTACATGATGGCCCACTCCGGTGCGCGGGGCTCGGTCACGCAGATGAAACAGCTGGGCGGGATGCGCGGCCTGATGGCCAAGCCGAACGGCGACATCATCGAAACGCCGATCATCTCGAACTTTAAAGAGGGCCTGACCGTTCTGGAGTACTTCAACTCCACCCACGGGGCGCGGAAAGGTCTGTCGGACACCGCGCTCAAGACGGCGAACTCGGGCTATCTGACCCGTCGTCTGGTCGACGTGGCGCAGGACTGCATCGTTCGGGCGCGCGATTGTGGCACCGAGAACGCGATCACCGTCGAGGCGGCGGTGAACGACGGTGAAGTCGTGGCAACGCTGGGCGAACGTCTTCTGGGCCGCGTCGCGGCCGAGGATCTGGTGCGTCCGGGGACCGACGAGGTGATCGTCGCCCTTGGCCAACTGATCGACGAACGCATGGCCGATGCGATTGAAGAGTCCGGTCTGGCCACGGCCCGTATCCGCAGCCCGCTGACCTGCGAGGCCGAGGAAGGCGTCTGTGCCATGTGCTATGGTCGTGACCTGGCGCGCGGCACCATGGTGAACTCTGGCGAGGCCGTGGGCATCATCGCGGCGCAGTCGATCGGTGAACCGGGCACACAGTTGACGATGCGGACATTCCACATTGGCGGCGTTGCGCAGGGTGGCCAGCAAAGCTTCCAGGAGGCCGGGCAAGATGGCGTGGTCGCCTTCGAAAACGCCAACCTGCTGGAAAACGCGGCGGGCGAGTTGTTGGTTGTCGGGCGGAACATGAAGCTGCGGATCAACGACGACACCGGCGAGGAGCGGACCAGCTTCAAACTGGGCTACGGCACCAAGCTGTTCGTCAAGGATGGCGGCAAGGTTGGCCGCGGCGACAAGCTGTTCGAATGGGATCCCTATACCCTGCCGATCATCGCCGAAAAATCGGGGACGGCCAAGTTTGTTGACCTCGTTTCGGGGATCGCCGTACGCGACGAGACCGATGAAGCCACAGGCATGACCCAGAAGATCGTGATCGACTGGCGCGCCGCCCCCAAGGGCAACGAGCTGAAACCGGAAATCATCCTGGTGGACGCCGATGGCGAGCCGGTGCGCAACGATGTTGGCAACCCGGTGACCTATCCGATGTCGGTGGACGCGGTTCTGTCGATCGAAGAAGGCCAAGAGGTTCAGGCCGGCGAAGTCGTGGCGCGGATCCCGCGCGAAGGGGCCAAGACCAAGGACATCACCGGTGGTCTGCCGCGGGTGGCGGAACTGTTCGAGGCGCGCCGTCCCAAGGACCACGCGATCATCGCCGAGATCGATGGCTATGTGCGGTTCGGGCGTGACTACAAGAACAAGCGTCGGATCACGCTGGAAGCGGCCGAAGAAGGCGCGGATGCGGTCGAATACATGGTGCCCAAGGGTAAACACATCCCGGTGCAGGAAGGCGACTTCGTGCAGAAGGGGGATTACATCATGGACGGCAACCCGGCGCCGCATGACATCCTTGCGATCATGGGTGTCGAGGCACTGGCGAACTACATGATTGACGAGGTGCAGGACGTCTATCGTCTGCAGGGCGTGAAGATCAACGATAAGCATATCGAAGTGATCGTGCGCCAGATGCTGCAGAAGTGGGAGATCCAGGACAGCGGTGAAACCACGCTGCTGAAAGGCGAGCACGTCGACAAGCAAGAGTTCGACGCGATGAACGAAAAGACCATCGCGAAGGGCGGTCGCCCGGCAAAAGGTGAGCCGATCCTGCTTGGGATCACCAAGGCCAGCCTGCAGACCCGGTCGTTCATCTCGGCGGCGTCGTTCCAAGAGACCACACGCGTGCTGACCGAAGCTTCGGTACAGGGCAAGCGCGACAAACTGGTGGGCCTCAAGGAAAACGTCATCGTCGGGCGTCTGATCCCGGCAGGGACCGGTGGGGCGACCCAGAACATGCGCCGTGTCGCACAAGACCGCGACAACGTGGTGATCGAAGCGCGCCGTGAAGAGGCCGAGGCGGCCGCAGCTTTGGCTGCACCGACCGAGGATGACATCATCGGTGGCGATCCGTTCGACACGCTGGTCGATACACCCGAGAGCCGCGACTGATCGGCGCCTTTCGGGCCTGAGCGACAAGTACTTTTAACCCCCGCGGCCTGTGCCGCGGGGGTTTTTCTTTGCCCCCGGTGCAACGATTGCGGCTTTTATTCCGGCCCGGGCCGGTGTTTGCTAGGCCCCGTTTGAACAGGAGCGCGGGCATGGACCGGAAGATCAAGACAGTGGGATTGCTGAGGTTTTCGGTGCTGACCCCCACCTATTACTCAGAACGGTTCAAGACGTTGGAGGACACCGCCGCGCATCTGTTCGCGCCCGAGCGGATGGCGCTGCGATTTCGCCTGTTCGAGCAACTTTGCCTGCCTGCGCTGACTGGTCAGACCGACCCGGATTTCGATATGGTGGTGCTGACAGCCGAGACCATGCCAGAGCAATATCTGGAACGGCTGGTCGACCTGATCGAACCGCTGCCCAATATCCATTGCCTGACGGTCGGCACCGAAAACCACTACAAGCTGTTGCAGCGCGGCTATAACGCGGTTCCCAAGGACGATTGCACCCATCGGATCATGTTCCGGTTGGACGATGACGACGCGCTGGACAAGAATTTCGTCAAGCGGACCAAGCGGCTTGCGAGTGGGTTGTTGAAGCTGAACGGGCCGAAGACGCCGTTTGTGATCGCCTATAACCGGGGGTTCTATGTACGCTCCACCGGGGCCGAGACCGAGGTGTTCGATGCCTGCGAGCGCGCACCGCTTTCGGCCGGCACAACGCTGGTGGCGCCGGTGGATCATCCCGCCAACCCCTATCGGTTCAACCACCGCAAACTGGCGCAGCATTTCAACACCTATTCCGACATCATGGTGCCGGCCTTTATCCGCACGATCCACGGCGACAACAAATCCAACCCGGCGCAAATGGGGTTGACCCACAAGTTGCGCGATGACCAGATCGAACCGTTGTTGCAGACGCATTTCGATATGACGCTGGACCGGTTGCGGGCGCTCTGAGGGATGACACCCAACGGGAAAGGCGCGCTGCTGATGATGGGCAGCATGGCTGCCTTTACAATCAACGACACCTGCGTAAAGGCGACCCACGATGCGCTTCCGCTGTTGCAGATCCTGACCCTGCGCGGGATGATCAGTTCGCTCCTGCTGTACCTTCTGGCGCGGCGGCTGGGGGCGCTGGATCTGCACATGACGCGGGCCGATGCATCCCTATTGGCGCTGCGCTGCGTGGTCGAGGTGGCGGCGGCCTATTTCTATCTCACGGCGCTGATGAACATGCCGCTGGCCAATGTCAGCGCGGTGTTGCAGGCGCTGCCGTTGACCGTGACGCTGGGCGCGGCGTTGTTCTTTGGGGAAAGCGTGGGCTGGCGTCGGATTCTGGCAATCGCGCTGGGGTTTTGCGGCATGTTGCTGATCGTGCGGCCGGGGCCCGAAGGGTTCAGCCTGTACGCGCTCTATGCCTTGGCTGCGATGGTCTGTATGACCGTGCGCGACCTGGTGACCCGCAGAATGTCATCGCAGGTCTCGTCGATGACAGTGACGCTGGTCTCGGCGTTGTCGGTGTTCTTCGCGGCGGGCGTGGCCTCGTTCTGGGTGGACTGGGTGCCGCTGGATGTCACGACGACCACGCTGATCGGGGCGTCATCGCTGTTTGTGATGCTGGGGTATCTGCTCAGTGTCTTGGTGATGCGGGTGGGCGAGGTGTCGTTCATCGCGCCGTTTCGCTATACTAGCCTGCTCTGGGCACTGGGGCTGGGCTGGGCGGTGTTCGGTCACTGGCCTGCGCCGCTGACGCTGTTGGGGGCTGCTGTGGTCGCGGCGGCGGGTCTTTTCACCTTTTATCGTGGGCGCGTGGTGGGTTGACGGCTTAACTGTCGGAATAGACCCGGCGCACGTGATCGGCGTCTACGTTGAAGACCTTTCGGAATAACACCTCCTGCGCCGGATCAAGCGGGGTGAGCGCGACGGGTTTGACGCCGGATTTCTGCCGCGAGTCATTATGGTCATTATGCCCGCGCAACAGCATGTCCTCGCCGGTGAAGGTGACGGTGGGCATCAGCTGCGGCAGTTTTTGATGGGCAAAGTTCATCACCGACAGCTTGACCGAGGGTTTGAACATCACCGCCAGCGCAGCCGTGGTATAAGGCCGCTGCGTCGGCGCGGCAGAAAGCCCCCCAGCCCCGGTGCCGACGATATAGCCCTGATTGAAATCAATCGCGATATGGCGATGGCTGCGGCCCAGTTTGCGCAGATCTTGCGCTGCCGCGCGCAGCCGCTCGACATAGACACGCGCCACCGCATCATCATCATCCATGCGAAATTGCAGGCAGGGTTCCTTGTCAAAACGGCGGACCGAATTGATCGCCTCCTGCATCACCTGTCGGTGCTTGCCCGGGGCGCAGGTCCGCAGCACCGCTTGCGGCACGTCGACCAGCAGCGCGCGCAACCGTGCCAGATAGGCGGCGGGCAGGCTGTCGCCGATGACGACCAGCAGGGTGAAATCCGGATCACTCTGGGCCCGCAACGATGGAAGGGTGAGGGTTTCGAAGGTGCGGAAACGTTCCTCCATCCGGTTCGAATCGTACAGGAAACCAGCGCGTTCTTCGACGCTGTCATGCTCGATCTGAAAGCCGCCGTGGCCAAGATATGAAAACCGGCAAAGACCGATCACCTGCATCGCGAAAGGCTCCGATTGGGCGGCGTGACCGCTTCACGCCGCTTGCACTTTCGCAACCGGGCGGATAGTTGACAAGCCTCGTCGTTGAAAGCCCGCCATCATGGTGCGGGTCGGGGGCTGCCCACTGTTGACAGTGCACGCGACTCCCCATATACGCCCGCTATCTCGGCACCGGGGGTCGCCCCAAATGTCGACTTTATATTGAAGTGGTCAAGATCCGGGTCTTTACAGCCTCGATCCTCTGATAACCCACCGCGTCGTTCACCTCGGAATGGGAGCGATTGCGGTTTTTGCGCTTGCGGACGCGTATGGCGCACGAAATTTGAACCGCACGCACATGCGTGCACTGACACATGTGTTGCGAAACGGGGAAGAAACCGGAATGCCAACGATCCAACAGCTGATCCGCAAGCCGCGGCAGCCTAAAGTGAAACGCTCGAAATCCATGCATTTGGAGCAGTGCCCGCAAAAACGCGGCGTCTGCACGCGCGTCTACACAACCACGCCTAAGAAACCGAACTCGGCCATGCGGAAAGTCGCCAAAGTGCGTCTGACCAATGGTTTCGAGGTCATCAGCTACATCCCGGGGGAAAGCCACAACCTCCAAGAACACTCTGTGGTGTTGATCCGCGGCGGCCGGGTAAAAGACCTTCCCGGCGTTCGCTATCACATCCTTCGTGGTGTTCTGGATACCCAGGGCGTCAAAGACCGTAAGCAGCGCCGTTCGAAATACGGCGCCAAGCGTCCCAAGTAAGGAGAGAGCGAGATGTCCCGTCGTCACGCCGCCGAAAAGCGCGATATTCTGCCCGACGCCAAATATGGCGACCGCGTTCTGACTAAGTTCATGAACAACCTGATGATCGACGGCAAAAAGTCGGTCGCAGAGAAAATCGTCTACAACGCGCTGGGGCGTGTTGAGACCAAGATCAAGCGCGCGCCCGTCGAGGTGTTCCATGAAGCGCTGGAAAACATCAAACCCGCCGTCGAAGTTCGCTCGCGCCGGGTTGGTGGTGCCACCTATCAGGTGCCCGTCGAAGTGCGCCCCGAGCGTCGTGAGGCTCTGGCCATTCGCTGGCTGATCAACGCCTCGCGTTCGCGCAACGAACACACCATGGAAGAGCGCCTTGCAGGCGAGCTGATGGATGCTGTTCAGTCGCGTGGTTCGGCCGTCAAGAAACGCGAAGACACCCACAAGATGGCCGAGGCAAACAAAGCCTTCAGCCATTACCGCTGGTAATTCGGCAGAGGACCTGACCCCAATGGCACGCGAATACCCACTCGAACGCTACCGCAACTTCGGCATCATGGCTCATATTGATGCCGGCAAAACCACGATGACCGAGCGGATCCTGTTCTATACCGGTAAGAACCACAAGATCGGTGAAACACACGACGGTGCCTCCACCATGGATTGGATGGAGCAGGAAGCCGAGCGTGGGATCACCATCACTTCGGCGGCGACGACCACTTTCTGGCAGCGCCAGGAAGATCCGACCCCCGAAGGGACGTCCGACACCAAGACCCGCTTCAACATCATCGACACCCCAGGTCACGTCGACTTCACGATTGAAGTCGAGCGTTCGCTGGCGGTTCTTGATGGTGCTGTTGCGCTGTTGGACGGCAATGCCGGTGTTGAGCCGCAGACCGAAACCGTTTGGCGTCAGGCTGACCGCTACAAGGTGCCGCGTCTTGTTTTCGTCAACAAGATGGACAAGATCGGCGCCGACTTCTTCAACTGCGTCAAGATGATCAAGGATCGCACTGGCGGTCTTCCTTGCCCGATCGCACTGCCGATCGGCGCCGAAGACACGCTGGAAGGCATCATTGACCTGATCAAGATGGAAGAGTGGGTCTGGATTGGCGAAGATCTGGGGGCCTCCTGGGAGCGTCGCCCGATCCGTGCCGAACTGAAAGATCTGGCCGACGAGTGGCGTGCCAACATGATCGAGATCGCCGTCGAAATGGACGACGGTGCGATGGAGCAGTATCTTGAGGGCATCGAGCCTGATGAGGCTACTCTGCGCAAATTGATCCGCAAGGGCACGCTGTCGATGTCGTTCTTCCCGATGCTTGCGGGCTCTGCCTTCAAGAACAAGGGTGTCCAGCCGCTTTTGAACGCCGTTGTCGACTTTCTGCCCGGACCCAAGGACGTTCCGACGTTGATGGGCTTCTCGCCGGATGACGAGACTGAAACCCGCAACATCCCGCGCAATGCAAGCGACGAAGAGCCGTTCTCGGCTCTGGCGTTCAAGATTATGAACGACCCCTTTGTCGGCTCGTTGACGTTTACCCGGATCTATTCGGGTCACATCAACAAGGGCGATCAGATCTTCAACTCGACCAAAGGCAAGCGTGAGCGGGTCGGTCGGATGATGATCATGCACGCGATTGATCGTCAGGAGATCGACGAAGCCTATGCAGGTGATATCATCGCGCTGGCGGGTCTCAAGGACACCACCACCGGGGATACGCTGTGCGATGCGACCAAACAGGTCGTTCTGGAAACGATGACCTTCCCCGATCCGGTTATCGAGATCGCGGTTGAGCCCAAAACCAAGGCTGACCAGGAAAAGATGTCGCAAGGCCTGCAACGCCTTGCTGCAGAAGATCCCTCGTTCCGCGTGGTGACTGATCTGGAATCCGGTCAGACCATCATGAAGGGCATGGGCGAACTGCACTTGGACATCTTGGTGGATCGCCTGAAGCGCGAGTTCAAGGTCGAGGCCAACATCGGTGCGCCGCAAGTGGCGTATCGCGAGACCATCGGTCACGAGATCGAGCATACCTATACCCACAAGAAGCAATCGGGTGGGTCTGGTCAGTTCGCCGAGGTCAAGATGATCCTCTCGCCGACAGAGCCGGGTGAAGGTTACTCGTTCGAGTCCAAGATCGTTGGGGGCTCCGTTCCCAAGGAATACATCCCGGGTGTTGAAAAAGGCATTAAATCGGTCATGGACAGCGGCCCTCTGGCTGGCTTCCCCGTGATCGACTTCAAGGTGGCGCTGATCGACGGCAAATTCCACGACGTCGACTCTTCGGTTCTCGCCTTTGAAATTGCCGGACGCATGTGCATGCGCGAAGGTCTGAGAAAGGCTGGCGCAAAGCTGCTGGAACCTGTGATGAAGGTCGAAGTGGTCTGCCCGGAAGAATACACGGGCAACGTGATCGGCGACCTGACCTCACGTCGTGGTCAGGTGACCGGGCAGGACAACCGCGGGAATGCGATCGCAGTCGATGCGATGGTGCCCTTGGCCAACATGTTCGGCTATATCAACACGCTGCGTTCGATGACCTCGGGCCGTGCGAACTTTACGATGCAGTTCGATCACTATGATCCGGTGCCGCAGAACATCAGCGAAGAGATTCAGGCGAAATACGCCTAAGTCGGAACAATCAGATAGCAGCGATGCGCGGGCTGACCGCGCATCGCTTCAACCGATAAGGAGGCCATCATGGCAAAGGAAAAGTTTGATCGCACGAAACCGCACGTCAACATCGGCACCATTGGCCACGTTGACCACGGCAAGACGACGCTGACGGCGGCGATCACCAAGTATTTCGGCGATTTCAAA
>NZ_SMFP01000040.1 GCF_004348975.1 Antarcticimicrobium sediminis
CCATCGGGGCCCGCGACATCTGTGAGGTCGCATCTTGAGGCCGGACATATGTCAGCACCCGACGACGCGTCAGAAAAGCTCCGAAATCCCTCTTGCGTTTGGGGCGGTTACATATGTTGCAGAACTCTGCGCCGGAAGGATTCACCTCGCGAATCCGGTAGGTTAAGGGGCTGGGTATGGGCAAGCCCGAACCTGCCCGCTACCGCACGACGAACTGGAATTTCCTACAACGAAGCGCTTAAGCGCCGGGGCTCGCTGACAATCTGGTTCGATCCCAAGATGACGTGGGAGGCTAAGCCGACCGGCAAGCGTGGCCGACAGCCCACCTATAGCGACGCCGCCATCCAGACCTGCCTGACCATTGCCTGGCAAGGCATTGAGACACAATGCCCGAGAAGGGATGAAGGTGCTGTTCGGCATGGCGCTCAGGCAGACGACCGTATGCGGTGTCTGAAGCCTACCTTCCTGATTTCAGCATGATTTGAGACTCAATGCCTGTTGGACAGCAGGAAGTGAGTTTCTCCATGGAGACTACGAGAGAGTTTCTCAAACGTTTGGGCGCCGAGGTTTCACAGACGGGGCATCGCCGGTGGCCGGATGATGTGAAGGCGCGGATTGTGGCGGAAACGCTGGTGCCGGGTGCGACGGTGAACGACGTGGCGCGCAGGTATGATCTGCGGGCGAACCACCTGTCGTCGTGGCGGCGAATGGCCAGGGATGGGAATCTTGTTTTGCCGGCGCCAGAGGCGCAGACAGGCTTTGCCCCGCTGGTGGTGTTTGATGTTGAGCCCTCTCCGCCTGCGCTAGAACCTGAACCGGCTCGAGATCATGGCGGGGTCAGTCACTCTCCGGTTGGACGGGGCCATGCCCGCGCGCCGGATTGCGGACATCGTGCCGCGCGCTTGGAGCCGGCGCATGATTTTCCCATCCAACCGGGTGCGCATTCTGATAGCGACCGCGCCTGTGGACTTCCGCAAAGGGCACGACGGGCTGACCGCGATGGTGCAGTCTGTGCTGCGCAAAGATCCGTTTACCCAATGCCGGTATGGGTTCGAATCGTTTGAAACCGCCTTCACCACCTCGTCTCTGGAGTTGCAGAAGGAACTGGCGCGCAGCGGGTCAGCGGTGCAGATTGCGATGGCGTCGGGAGGGGGCATCCATGCCATCAATAGAGCCTCGCGCTTGCACGAAACGAAGCTCTGCGGGCGCCGAAATATCTCGGCCGGGCACTCTGGAGAAACTGGAGCGGTTGCCACCGCCGAAGCCGTGTCGAAACGAAGATGTACAGTGTGAAATTGCTGGGGCAGAGGCTCATCATGGCGCAGGACTTCAATCGCCAGGTTGCCGAACTTCAACCCGCATAGCCGTCCTGAACGGCTACACCGCGTTCGGCATACCCGTCACTGAGGTCTTGGTGTAAGTCTGTTCGGGGATAGGGGAAGTGCAGTTGTCAGGCAATTCGCGCGACAGAGTCCCTATTTCCCAAAATAGAGTGACACTTGTCCCCTCTGTATTAGAATCCACCTTTAGTTGAGATCCAAGTGCCTCTGCTCTCCGCTTCATGCTGATCAATCCGTGTCTAATTACCATGTCTTCCTGTTTGGCAAGTGAAACAACATCAAACCCAATGCCGTTATCTTGAATCTTTATCATATTTTCAGTGACCTGAACTAGAACAATTGTTGCCTTTGCGTGCTTTACTATGTTCGTGAACGCCTCTTGAACGATTCGCAAAAGAAGCAAATTTTGAGATGGCCCTTCAACTGGTAAAATCGGTTCCGCCTCTATTTGCCAATCGAATTTCAAATTATGTCTGTTTAAAAGTGGCTCAACACGTTCGCGTAAGGTTCCAAGAAGAGTCGATACACTATTCTCCGTTTCCAGACTGTCGATGATGAGTGAAAGGTCCATCAATGCGGCTTCAAGCGCTTTGCGAAGGGTGAGGTCCTGATTTGGTTGCATCGACATATAGGCGAGTACGTTGACCAATTGCCCGCCGATGCCATCATGCAAATCCAGTAGAATCCGTTGGCGTTCTTCCTCTCTCACCGCCCGGCGACCCGCTTCGATCAACTGCAAACGTGATGTCCCCAACTCGCGGGTGCGGCCGATGACTTTTTGCCTTAACTTGGCAAGTAATCGCGAATTTCGATTTTCGGCGACAAGCAGGTTGTGGGCAAGTATAAAAAGTATGGCCGCAAAGAGTAGGATTGGTGCAAATTGATAAACCTCTGTGTTCTTAAATGTGGCCCATCCGATTTGGCGTAAAAATTCGGTTACACCTAGTGCCAAAATGGAAGAAAGTATCACAAAAAGGAAAAGTTGAATTCTGCGTTGCCTTATGTTTGTGCTCTTCAAGAGCTGCGATATGGAAGATAGAGCAAACACAATCGAAGATAATCCCATCCACAACAATACATCCCTGCCCGCTGATCGAGGGCCCAGTAGGAAGACAAGACTTCCAAGAGTTAGAAATGTAAGCCAAACGCGCTCCGTAAAAACTTCACGACGCCCGGTGTAGAGTGAGGCAAATCGATGGAGGGCGTAGATTTGAAAGTGAATCGCAGATGTCCAAGAAATCAACCAGATGCGATACGGAAGGGGGTCGATTCGGAATACGGGGTGGATTAGAAATACAGCGTTTGCTACGCATATAGCAGTAAGCCAACGGTAGCTAAAAATGTCCTGTTGTAAAACGCTTAAGGCGGCAAAGAAAACACTGCCAAAAAGAGCTAGGCCCAACCCGATCCGCGGCATACCGGCGCGGTATATCATTGAGAGGTCATATTGAATGTGAAGTGCATACGAATCTCCAATTTGGACGGGAAACAAGTGTATGATATCCGCCCAATTTGCAGACAACGTTATTGAAATTTCGTTGGCGCCTTGGTTTAATATAGCCGGAGGCACGACGGCGTATAGCGGTTGGTTCCAGTTGCGTGATTGTGCGGAAATTGGTGGAGTCAATAGGGAACCGTTTACTGATATCTCGGCAGTGTCAGTAAACTTTTTCAGGAATATGGCAGGATAGGTGCCGGAGAAATCCGCAGCGGAAACAGTGAAGTGATATGTTGCGCGGCTTGGCGCAACTGTTTTTTTTGTATCCAAGCTATCCGGCAAGTGAACGTCTTCACAAAAAATCTGTTTAGATTCTGTTTCGGTGCATCGCTTCGCGTGAACCAGTAGGCGGGTATCTTGAATTTTATCCGGTCTTGGGGGTGTCAATACATAAAATATGGTGACAAACAAAAGCATAGCTATGGCGCTAATAGCTAGCGCGGCGGCGGAGTTTAATTTGGAGGTGAGATTCAAATAAGTCCCGTTCGCGTTGCCATTGCTACGGCTTCTATATTGGAGCTGACTTCTAGCTTGCGATAAATGCTGTGGATGTGATTTCCGACTGTTCCGACGCTGATATTTAGGTGCGCACTCACTTCCGATCGTTTGTATCCTCGTGCGATATATCCAAGAATTTCGTGTTCTCGTAGTGTTAAATTAAAAACCGGTTTCTCAGCAGGTTCGGCTGTATTGCTCAATAGCCCAAGGAGATAACGCGCGATTTTCGGTGTCATCGGGGATCCACCGGAAATGACATCCCTGATATCTTGCACGATACTGTCGGGACTGTGCGTTTTCAGGATGTATCCCTTGGCGCCAGCTCGGATTGCTGCGATGACTCGGCGTTCGTCTCCAAAGACACTAAAGACCATCGTGTCACAGGTCCAACTGGCGGCGTGGGCGGCGCGAATGACATCAATGCCCGATCCATCGGGCAATCCTAGGTCTGTCAGCACAAAATCTGGACGTAGCGTCGCCAGCTTGCTCAGGCCTTCTTGCAGCGTCGTGGCGACACCGACCACCTGAAGGTCTGTTGTCTGCATAATCGCATGGCGTACCTGATCGACGGTGTGCTTTTGGTCTTCTAGGATCAAAATGGAATGGCAGGTCGAAGCCGTCATACTCAGAGCCTTTAGAGGGTAGGAAGGCAGAAGTGCCTGTCTCGAACGATGTGATGGGGATACTCATCAAAAACGTCCACCATGTATGGATCCATACATAGAAGTCAGAGGGCAACCCCGTTAGACATCTTGAGGATGGGATGTTTCGCTGGCAAGCCCGAACGCAGAATTGGGGGCAAAAGCGTTCCATCCCGGTTGATCAGTACTCCCCTTGGCGGTTCGTCCTTTTCCTTGCAAGGTCGGCTCTGAGGGGCGTTCGAAACGGGGGAGGAGCGCCTGTTGATCCGTCTTTATAGTCAAACGTCGACGCTGAAGGTTCGGGCGGCGATCCGGGCCAGGGGCAAGCCTGCTTCGGGTCTGGCTGGCCGATACTGGACGAAGGGGCCGTCCGTTTATATGTGGCGGCGCCGTGACCGCGTTGATAATCCCACCGAAATCACCACTGTCCGACGGAATGGGCAAGCGTTTCCGGGGTCGCATCAAAGATGCGCTGCAAAGTCATCTCGTCCGATCTGGCAAAACGCTGGAGACGACGCCGCACCGTTTCAACTGGCTTTGCACCCAGAAGTTGCTGGCATCTACCCTGGGCAGCAATGCACCGTTTCTGGCTTGAAAAGCCCCCTCAAGTCAAAGCCGTTCAAGACGCCGCCTTACTCCGTCACGGGATCGGCAGCGCGTTTGTTGTTTGGAGTGCGGTGTCAACAGACTTGAACGCTTTCCAGTAGAGTCGAAACCTACGAGGCGGGCAAATTCCTTTCCAACGGTCGCGCACGGCGCTCGATAGAGCCAAGCGTGACATCAGTCACAAGTAATGTGCCACATTGCACAGCGCAAAATTTAGGACGAACTGATCATGGTCGCACTCTCTACACCGACAATCACCGGATATACGTCTGATACGGGCACCTCGGGCGACGGGATCACGGCAGACCGGACGCTTACGTTTTATGGAACCGGCACACCGGGTGCGTCCATCGAGATCACGGATTTCGCTGGTGTTGGCACGGTTGCCTATTTGGCCGCGATCCCGGCCAGCGGCAACTGGACCCTGACAGTAGGGGATGGGGGCGCTTATCCCTCTGGGTCGGACGGTGTTCTGCCGGACGGCGTATACAATTTCATGGCCGGATCGCGCATGGGGGGAGACGCTTCGAGCCTTAGTGACTCGCTTTCCGTCACCGTTGCAGGACCAAACCTGTCTGCAATCGATTTGACAGCTGCGTCTGATACCGGCTCTTCCTCCTCCGACAACTACACCGCCGACGCGACACCGACGATCGAGTTTACGGCAGGGTCGGGTGACACGCTTGAGATTGATTGGGATGACGGGCGCGGCTTCCAATCCGTGGCTGATGGAACCGGTGCGTCCCAGCAATTTACCAACCCCAATGCTTACGATTCCAACATCCTAGAGGATAAGACGGTTCAGGTCCGCTCCACCAAGGACGGGGAGAGCACGGTCAAGTCCGTCTCCTTTACCTATGACCGCACCCAAGTGCTGCCCATCGGAAGTTTCACGGCGGCCAGTGATACCGGGTCGTTACAGACCGACATGGTGACCAATGATACGACCCCGACAATCGAGGGTACGGGGGAGGTCGGTGCAAAGATTGATGTGCTTCTCAGTAACGGATCCGGGTCCCCGGTGGTCACGACATATGTGGACGGGGCCGGAAATTGGTCTGCAACGCTTCCAACGCAGGCGGATGTGACGAACCAACCCCTTTCCTTTCGTGCTATTGATCTGGCCGGAAACACTATTCAGCTAAGCGGAAAATCGTTCACCATCGACACCACGGCTCCCGCCGCGCCTGTCATCAGCAGCACCATTTCCGACGATACCGGCAGCTCTTCGACCGACCGGATTACCAACGATTTCCTGCCCAGGCTGACCGGCACCGCCGAGCTCGGCACCACCGTTTTCCTTTACGACGGCCCAACGCAGGTGGGGTATGTTGGCGTGTCGACGTCGGGGGGCTGGAACCTCATGACGTCCGTCTTGAGTGAAGGCGACCATGACCTGATCGCGCGCGCCGTGGACAAGGCCGGCAACGTGTCGGTCGATTCAACTCCGCTCAGGGTGACGATTGACGATACCCCGCCGGCTCCAAGCACACCTGATCTGACCGCTGCCTCCGATACCGGTACCTCCGACAGCGACAACATGACCATGGACGACACCCCAACCTTCACCTTCACGGCCGAGGCGGGAGCGACGTTGGAGGTCGACTGGGGCACCGGAGATGGCTTCGTGTCCGCCGGCACCGGAACCGGGGCGGCACAGACCCTGACCGCTCCGGGCTATGCCAGTGATGGACCCTATACGGTCTCCCTGAGGGTAACGGATACCGCAGGGAACGCCACGACGCGGACGCTGGGCGTTACCATCGACACCACCGCGCCGACGGTTTCCGCACTTGATCTGACCGCCGCCTCCGATACCGGCACCTCCGACAGTGACAACATCACATCCGACACCACACCCACAATTGAGGCCCAGGTCGAAGCAGGGGCGCAGATTCTGATCGATTGGGGCGATGGGCGCGGGTTCGTGACCGGACCCGTCAGCACGGATGGCTCTGTTGCGATGCAGATCACGCAAGACGTGCCCTATGCAACTGCCGGGCCATATACAGTAGAGATCCGTGCTGTCGATACGGCCGGGAATGTTACGACACGTTCTTTGGCCATTACGATCGTGGATGAACCGCTTTCTGCGCCCTCCATCACCGCGATTTCCGACGATACAGGGTCAAGCGCATCCGATCATCTGACCAATGATACGACGCTGATACTGGGTGGCACCTCTGTCGCGGACGCGACGATTGAAGTGTTTCTTGATGGCGCCTCCGTCGGCACGACGACAGCAAATGGATCGGGCAGCTGGAGCTTTGATCACACCGGTACAGTTCTGGCAGACGGCGACTATGTTTTCACCGCGACAGCAACATCTGCCGCGACCGGCGGTGTTCCATCAGAAAGATCCGCAGGGTTCGCCGTGCGGGTGGACGGCGCGGCGCCCGGGGTGCCCGTGGTCACCGGCATCAGCGATGATACCGGGACGGCGGGCGACGGGGTGACCTCGGACGCCACGCTGGTGATCCGCGGCACGGGAGAGGCCGGGGCGCAGGTCGAGGTGTTCCTCGACACGGTGTCGATTGGCACGG
>NZ_SMFP01000041.1 GCF_004348975.1 Antarcticimicrobium sediminis
CGTGAAGCTGCTCGGACAGAGGCTGATGTCCCGCGACTTCGACCGCCAGGTTGCCGAAGTTCAGATCCGTGCGGCGCTCATGAACCGCTTCACGGCCCTCGGCATCCCGGTCACCGTGGCCTTGGGATAAGTGTGTCCGGGGAAAGGGGAACTGCGGTAATCAGCTGATTTGTGAAACAGCGCCGTCTCACTTAGTAGTTTCCAAAACCCTTCGGAAGGTAAGGGAATTTGGTTGGCTCTGTTGCAACAATACCACCGGTTGAGCTTGATCGCACAGACTTGCGCTCCTCGGATTCCACGCCATATCTCTTTGGTCGGTGCGAGATGAGGTTCCGGAGACAAGGATGGGCTATCTGAAAACAGCGGTGCTGATGGCGGCGATGACCGCGCTTTTCATGGGCGTGGGCTATCTGATCGGTGGATCCGGCGGCGCGGTGATCGCCTTGGTGGTCGCGGCGGGGATGAACGCTTTCACTTGGTGGAACTCGGACCAAATGGTTCTGCGCATGAACAATGCCCAGCCGGTGACGCCCCGGGATAGGATGGGCCTGCATGACTTGGTGGCACAGCTCGCCCGGAACGCGGGCCTGCCCGAGCCCAAGGTGTATCTGATCGACACGCCACAGCCCAATGCC
The DNA here is from genome assembly GCF_004348975.1 of Antarcticimicrobium sediminis. GTDB lineage: Bacteria > Pseudomonadota > Alphaproteobacteria > Rhodobacterales > Rhodobacteraceae > Antarcticimicrobium > Antarcticimicrobium sediminis. The sequence goes on from NZ_SMFP01000041.1 coordinate 636, forward strand.
TTCGCCACGGGGCGCAACCCCACCAATGCCGCGGTGGCGGTGACCTCGGGCCTGATGCGCAGCCTCACGCGCGAGGAACTGGCCGGCGTGATCGCCCATGAACTGGCCCACATCCGCAACCATGATACCGCGATCATGACCGTCACTGCGACCTTTGCCGGTGCGATCTCGATGCTGGCCAACTTCGCGCTTTTCTTCGGTGGGTCACGGGAACGTCTCGGGCTGGTCGGCACGCTTCTGATGATGGTCCTCGCGCCGCTTGCGGCGGCACTGGTGCAGATGACGATCAGCCGGACGCGGGAATACGCCGCCGACAAGGCGGGCGCCGAAATCTGCGACCAGCCGTTGTGGCTGGCGGCGGCGCTGGAGAAGATCGCAATGGGCGCGGCGCGGATCGACAATGACGCGGCCGAGCGCAACCCGGCGACGGCGCATATGTTCATCATCAACCCGCTGCATGGGCACAAGCGGGACAGTCTTTTTGCAACCCACCCCGCAACCGAAAACCGCATCGCCGTCCTGCGGGCCATGGCAGGGCAATCCCGGCAGGCTGGGCGCGCCGCCGCGCAACCCTTGTCGGTCAGCCGTGTGCCAAAGATCCGGAAGCGCGGAACGAAGGGGCCTTGGTCATAAACCAGCCCTCATGTGGAAATATTCTCGGGGTATTTTACTTCACAGACTGTCAATCGCCACGATTTCCGAAATCCAAAGCTTGACATCATATACTAAGATTCCTTAGATTTATAAATAATAACAATTAGTTAGCTCAAAATCCTACCACCCCAGCCATTACTTCCAGAAAATCATTTTCCGCCAACGGCTTAGGAAGAAGCGCCTGGGGCTATCCGCCATCCTGCCCCCTATCTGCGGCGGGCTGTGCCCGTGTTCTTCGCGGCTGCCGCCTTCTGTGCCTGTGCCGTTTTGTCGAACAAGCGGCTGTACTCCGCCTGACGCTCTGCAAAGACGGGCAGGCTGGTCTCCGGGTCAGGCCGGAACTTCAAGGCGACATAGCACCTGGGGATCGCCGCTAGTGTCTTGCGGGCAGTCTTTTAGCGGCGACTCTCTTACAAAAACCTTGGGGTCAGGGGTGACCCAAAGCGGCATTTCGTTGCGGTGATGTGCCATCAAGAGTTTTCGTTTGGGGCGGGAAATCGCCGCTAGCTGCTTCTGGTGTATGCGGCGGCAATGGGCGTATTTTATTGAAAAACTCTTGTTGATTTGAGCGCCAGTCGCTGATTCAATTTCCCTTATTCTGTGGGGGGAACTGCGATGTTGGGACCGAAGCAAGAGGCGCAAGGCGCACTGTTCTACGAGTTCTCAATTGAGGATCACGTCCCGCAGGACCACCTGCTGCGCTCCATCGACCGTTTTGTTAATTTGACCGAAATCCGTGCCTACCTCGCGGAGTTCTACAGCCACACGGGGCGGCCATCCGTCGATCCCGAGCTTCTGATCCGTATGCTGTTGGTCGGCTATTGCTTCGGCATCCGGTCTGAGCGACGGCTCTGCGAAGAGGTGCATCTGAACCTTGCTTACCGGTGGTTCTGCCGCCTCGACCTGAGTGATCGGGTTCCGGATCACTCGACATTTTCCAAGAACCGGCACGGTCGTTTTCGCGATAGCGAACTGCTGCGACATCTGCTCGAAACGACCGTCGCGCGGTGCATCGCCGAAGGCTTGGTCAGCGGCCAGCGCATGGCGGTCGACGCCAGCCTGATCGAGGCGGATGCGAACAAGCAGAACTCGACGCCGAAGGAAGACTGGGATGCATCGACGATCAACTCGACCGACGCGCCCCGAGCCGTGCGCGAGTATCTCGATACCTTGGACGAGGCCGCCTTTGGCGCTGCCAGCGAGGTGCAGCCCAAGTTCACTTCGCATTCCGACCCGGCTAGCCAGTGGACCGCTGCCCGTAAGGGCCCGGCGTTCTTCAGCTATTCCGACAACTACCTGATCGATACCGACCATGGTGTCATCCTGGATGTGGACGCCACAAGGTCCATTCGTCAGGCCGAGGTCGGATCGACCAAGACCATGCTGAGCCGGGTGAGGACCAAGTTCGACCTGCATCCTGAGCGCCTGATCGCCGACACCGCCTATGGCACCGCGCCGATGTTGGGTCAGCTGGTCGACCGCAAGATTGCCCCGCATATCCCCGTTTTGGACAAGTCGGGTCGCAACGACGGAACCTGGACCCGCGCGGACTTCGAATGGGATGCCAAGAACGATCAATACATTTGCCCAGAAGGCCACGAGTTGAAGCAGTTCCGCCGTAACTACTCTGACCCCAATCGGGGGCCGACCGGCAAAGGAACGGCCCGGTATCGCGCCCTGAAAGAGGTCTGCCAAGCCTGCCCATCCAAGGCGAGATGCTGCCCAAACGCCGACGCGCGCAAGATCACCCGCGAGGAACATGAGGACGCCCGGCAGGTTGCTCGGGATATCGCCAAGACCAAGCAATACGTGATCTCGATGAAGCTGAGGAAGAAGGTCGAGATGCTCTTCGCCCATCTGAAACGGATCCTTGGCCTGAACAGGCTCCGATTACGTGGTCCATGCGGGGCGAATGACGAATTCCTCCTCGCCGCCACCGCCCAGAACCTCCGCAAACTGGCCAAGATCCTTCCCGCACCGCAGCAACCGCGAAAAGCCTGACAGGAAAGGCACTCGCGCCCAACTCAAGCGGCGGAATTCTGCGACCGCGAACGGGTGTTTTTCCACGGAATCGGCGGAAAGCGGTCATTCGCTGCGGGCGCAAGAGAGACCCCAGCGACACCAAAAGCAGACGCTCGCCAGATGCAACTGGCATCTCCCCTCATGGCGTTCATTTGGACATGTGGGGGCCGCGCGTCGCATGCTCTAAATGCAGGGTGTCGCCGGTTCCGTGAAGCTTTCCTTTTGCTTCATCAGCGCGGGCCAATCGATCCATGTGTCACCTGCCAATCCGTTGCCGCTCAGCAGCTTCGCGGCGTCGATGGCCTCAGCCCCGACGCGGAGCATCTTCCTCGGATCACAGCCCCGCAGGGCGCAGGTTGCGCCGTAAGGCAGTTCGTTCCACGATGGCGACGGAGCAGCCCGCCTGCGCGGCCTTTTTCGCGACGTTTATCCCGGCCATGCCAGCGCCGATGACGATCAGATCAGATCAGAGCAGATCAAGTGTACCGGTCATGAAATTCCCGTGAAGTCGAGAGGTTGGAAGCGTCAATGACAGGCTCAACGATATTGGCCGAGCAATCGTTCACTAAGCCACCAAATCGCGGTCACGCCGAGACCGACAGCGAGGCCAAGCCAGCGCCAACCATCACCGCCCAGCGGCAACACTCCGGCACCATAGGCAAGCACCGGTAGCGTCATCGCCAACAGGAATGACCCCGTATAGAGGCAATGCACACGGCCGCAGCGCCGCACATTGCGCAGACAGGCGATGCCCATCCATGCCAGCGCGACGACCCAGATCGCGGTCTTGGGACCGTCGGAAAACGGGATCGCCAGAAGCATTGCGCCGATCGGGAGCCGCCATGCGAGCAGACTGCCACGCCGGGTGCTGAGCCAATCGTGACTGGAGTGATCTGACATGCCTTCACCCCGCGCAGCAGGACAACGCAGCCACGTCCTTCTCGAAAGTCTGGGCCGCCAGCTTCAACCCTTCGACGGTGGTGAGATAGGGCATGATCGTATCGCCAAGTTCCTCGTAGGTCAGCCCGGCCTTCAGCGCCATGGCCGCGGTCTGGATGCTGTCGGCCCCCTCCGGCGCGATGATCTGCGCCCCCAGCAGCCGTTTGCTCCCCACCTCGGCCACCAGTTTGATCAGCCCGCGCGTGTCTTGGGCGGCCAGCGCGCGCGGCACGGCGCCAAGTGGGAGGACAGAGATCAGGACCTCGTGGCCAGCGGTGCGGGCCTGCGCCTCACCAAGCCCCACACCGGCCACCTGCGGATCGGAAAAGACGACCCAAGGCATGGTCGTATTGTCGTAGCTGCGCATCTCACCCGCCACGGCATTCCGGGCGGCGATCTTGGCGCCATAGGCGGCCATATAGACGAACTGGTCGCGGCCCGTTACATCGCCCGCCGCCCAAACGTTCGGATTGGTGGTCCGCATCTGAGGGCCGGTCTTGATGCCCCCGCGCGCATCCACCGCAATCCCGGCGGCAGCGAGGTTCAACCCATCACTGTTCGGCACGCGGCCGGTTGCGACCACGAGCCGCTCCGCTGCCAGCACTTGGCCATCTGAGAGATGCAGTGCTGTGGCAGCATCTCGTTTCGAGACGCGTTCATAAGCGCGGGCACGTACCAGCCGGATGCCCTCGTCGGCCAAGTAGCCTTCAAGTGCCGCTGAAACCTCTGGCTCCGCTTCGGGCAATACACCACGGCGGCTGACCAGCGTTACCGATACACCGGCCCGTGAAAAAAGCTGGGCCAGTTCCACGCCAATATAGCCTGCGCCGAGAACCAGCATGGAGGCTGGCAAGGCCGTCAATTCCAGCGCCGTCGTGCTGTCGAGCGTGTCGAGCTCCTTGATTCCGGAAATCGTAGGGACGTGGGGGCGGGAGCCTGTGGCGATGATGACTTTTGCCGCCGGGAAAGGGTTGCCATCGACCGTCAACTTGCCTTCATCATCGAATGTCGCCCGGCCTTCGACGTAATCAACATTCTCATACCGTGGCAGAACATCCGCGTATTTCGCTGTGCGCAACTCATCGACCAGTGCCTGTTTCTGAGCGACAGTGGCAGCCCAGTCGATCACCCGAGCTTCGGCCTCTATTCCATCAAACCGGGCCGCAGCACGCGCGTGATGTAGGCTCTCGACCGCGCGGATCAGGGCTTTGGAGGGCACGCAGCCCACGTTGACACAGGTGCCGCCGAGGGTGCCTGCGCCGATCAGTGCCACGCGGGCACCGGCTTCGGCTGCGGTGATGGCAGCGGAAAAGCCTGCTGAACCGGCGCCGATGACGGCGAGGTCATAGCGCCTGTTCTTGGGGGAATTGCTATCTTTCATGAGGGCCTTCCCGAATTCCGGCGCTTCCAGAGCGCGTAAACTGTAATGCCGATGAATATGGTGAGCGCAGGCAGCAGCACGTAGTCGAGCCAACCCAACATCGCCGACAACCCGACAGCGCCGAACAGGATCACCAGCACCGGCGTGAAGCAGCAAAGGGCAGCAATGACCGTGCTGATAAGGCCGACTTTCAACAACCGGCTCTGCTCGTCGGGAGCCTTTGCATCATTCACGATCCGCTCTCCCCGGCCAGGGATGCGCCATAACCTGTGAACAGGCATGCAAAATTGACCCCGTAGCGGGGTGATCGGCGTCCAAAAATGACCCCCTTACACTGATGTGGATAATGCCCCCGAGGCTATCGGGGAGCACAGTGTGGGATGTTGG
>NZ_SMFP01000042.1 GCF_004348975.1 Antarcticimicrobium sediminis
ACCAACATCCCACACTGTGCTCCCCGATAGCCTCGGGGGCATTATCCACATCAGTGTAAGGGGGTCATTTTTGGACGCCGATCACCCCGCTACGGGGTCAATTTTGCATGCCTGTTCACAGAGAGGGGCGACCGGCGCGTTCTGGGTGGGATTATCTTCATAAACCGCAATGGCTTGCGCTGGCGTGATGCGCCGAAAGAGTATGGTCCACATAAGACGCTATACAACCGTTGGAAGCGGTGGAGAGATAAGGGCATCTTTGCGCAAATTATAACTGGCCTGGCGGCTCAGCACGGCGAAAAGAAGACAGTGATGATCCCCTCTCTTTGATTGCGACGCAATCATGAGAACGGCGGTGCAAAATTGGACCACGGTAGCGGTGGGATAGTCCTGCTGCGGGCGGAGTAAAATCCGGCCACTTTTCCCTTCGTGCGGCAGCAGGGAGGGCGAGGAGATCTATACCGTGGAATTATATCGAAAGGTTCGCCTGGCGTGTGCCGAGGGCATGAGCGCCCGGGCGGCGGCGCAGCATTTCAACATTTCGCGTGGGACGGTTGAGAAGATGTTGGCCTTCTCTGAGCCACCTGGCTATCGACGGAGCAAGACCACCTTTAATGCCCGTCTCGAGGACGGCTTCGCCAATGCCATCACGGAACTGGAAGAACTCGGCTACCCCGGCAGACTCAACAATCCGAAACTCTCCATTGCCACGCAGATCAAACCCGTTGACGGGCTCGATCACCCAGCGGCTGTGCAATACGATATCTCGGGCGACAAATCCGGGGTGAAGCTGCCCGAAAGCTACAACGGCCTAGGCTTCCAGAACCTAATCTCCATGGTGTTTCAGCTCATGCGTTTCCGGGATGACTGGATGCAGGTAGGCAAGTTCAAATCACAGGTGGTGACCCCGGACGACAGGGGCATCGAACCCCTGCAACTGGTTCTGATCGAGGAGCCGGAGGCGCATCTGCATGTTCAGGTGCAGCAGGTCTTTGTGGCCAGGGCCCACAAGGTGTTGCGCAACCATAAAGATCTGGAGAAGGAGGCCTCGGCTTTTACCACGCAGCTGGTAGTGAGTACCCATTCGGGCCATATCGCGCACGCCGCCACGTTTGAGGAGCTGCGTTATTTCAAGCGCGAGCTGCTAGGTCACGGAGTTGTGCCCACGGCCACTGTGGCGAATATGACCGGGCTCTTTGGCGCGGACAAACAAACTCGTCGCTTCGTGACGCGCTATCTGCTGAGCACACATTTTGATCTATTCTTCGCCGACGCCATCATCGTGATCGAGGGGGCCGCAGAGCGGATCTTGCTGCCGCATCTGATCCAGCATCATTACCCTAACCTTGCTGTGGCCTATTTATCCTTCCTAGAGCTGGGGGGCAGCCACGCGCACCGCATGCGTCCCTTGATCGAGGCGCTGGAAGTGCCGACGCTGATCATCACCGATCTCGATGCCGTGGCGAAGGTCGACAAAGACGGAAAAACTGTCACGCAATCGGCCCGGCCGTGCTCGGGTGCCGCTCAGACCACCGTGAACCAGGTTCTGAAAACCTGGCTCCCCGAGATGGAGGAGGTCGACACGCTGATGGCGGAGGCAAGAGGTTTGGCACGTTCGAACATTCGAAAACCTTCTGAACTTTTTTCGCTGATCGACCCTGGGCACCAAGGATCAACACTTACATGGGGGAATCCGGCAGTCTGGGCAACGATATTGCTGCGTGATGCTCGAAGGTCTCCTATGCCCAGCCGCAATGCAGCATCGTGAACGCAAGTTGGAAGGCAGGTTTGGGCCGTCTCTGCCGGGCAGACCGCCTCACCTAGGCGTCCAGCACGCCGCGCCACCGCAGGTCCGCTCCGAGCCCACTTCGACCGAAGCTATTTTTTGAAACGCAGCTATCTGTCGAGCATCCCAGGTAGTGGTGGGTTCATCATCGCACCGTCTGGCATGGTTTCACGTCGGTATGGGATATTGAAGTTGATCGAGTCATCGGACACGCGTGAAGCTTCGACGCCAATGCTCTCCGCCATGTCCTCTAAAATGTCACCGAGAGCCTCGAAGACATTCAACCCGTCCCACTTACCAAAGTCACTCCAAAGCGCCTCGTGCACCTTAACGAGGCGTTCGTAGAACGGAGAAAACCACCCAAAATTAGCCTCTTCGGTTAAAACGGCAGGGTGCGTTTCCGGGTTTTCCTGCGCTGCAACCGCACCCAAGAAATACGATGAATACTTCAGAAGTTCTCTAATACGTCCATACACTTCTGCTGCAACCTGCCCAACATCTCCGTGCGCCCGGTATACCTTGATCATCTCGTAAACTTGACCTCTGGTAGCGCCCAACACATTGACTAATGTCTCGAGGTAACCGTCTGCGGGATCATACCCGATCGAGCCGACGATGCGGCATACTGCATACTCATCCCACGTTGCCAGAATTACCTGCCAGCGCATGTTGTCTAGGATGTTGTTGTGTTTTTTCTGTAGAAGGATCTTCGGGAAAGATCTGTCAAATGCAGCAGTCACCTCGACATGCGCACACTCGTGAGCAACCAAATGAAGTGATTGTCCAAAGTCCTCAGTTTCCTCCCCTGGTTCCTCAAGAATGCTGAGTGCGTAGTTTGCGTTGAGGACAAGATGGGTCTTAATCACACCGTCGCGAATTACTGTCGGGGCCATTGCGACACCGATAGCGACGCCTTTGGTGGCGGAGAGCTTGTAAGTGGTCTCATATCCACGATCCAGCTCTGCCAGCGCTTCGTCGTAGTCGAATGCAACAGTCACGCCATCCAGATTGGTCAGATCAATGGACTGGCTGATAACGCTGAGGACCGAGTGCAACTTGTAGATTGCCTCCTTGGCATATTCCTCATTCGCGAACCCCCTAGCCGAAAACTGAAGATCGCTCGGGATCGAAACGTCATCTGGAAGTTTGTCGGCAGTACCTTCGTCACTCTGCATGTTATTTAACCTTCTGCCGCAAATCTCGAAAACACCACCGTGTATCCAGATATGGGTGCAGACCACTCAGACGCAACCACATCTGGGCGAAAAATTTGGCGGCGGCGCGGTCGCCCACACTACAAAAATGCTACAAGCTAACCACGCCGACTAAACCCGTTACCTTGAGCTGCTTAAGCGGCACTGAAGCAACCATTGGTGCAGGCTCAGCGAAGTGGCGCTTCGTTCCGCAGTGCGGTCCTCGGGCTCCTGAACGATGCTGCGCGGTGCCGTGAAAGTCCGGAACGGGAAAGCCGCACTGCAGCAATGGTGATCCTGGCCAACGGCGGCTATGGGCCGGTCGCGCCAGTTGGCTTGGCTCGGCCTTCTCGACTTTGCAAAGGGCGATTTCTGCGCATAGCTGACCTTGAAGCTTGGTCGGCATGGGCGGCGATACCGCTGACTGTTGAATCTCCGCTTCCTTACAACTGAGGTGGAACTCATGCAGGTGCGGCTAATGTCAGCAATCCACCCGACCTGCTGGGAGGCCTTCGGTCGAGTCTGATCGCATGCCCGGTCCGCTTCGGGGTGGGACCGGCCATCTGATGCGTGGCGCTTGAGCGTCAGGTCAGAGCCGAAAGGATGCTTCGCGCGAACTCGACTATTTCGCTCTGTAGCAGGCCGATGGGCCTAGTGATGGCAAGGCATCGTCGCGCGGCGAGCTCGATCGACCGCTTCGGAGCGCAAGTCGGCCAGCGCTCTGGCACCGAGGCCTATCAAGTTGTCCGCGTTCCACACCTTCGTAGCCATGTCTGGGCGGCCTTGTCAGCGTCGGTTGTGGGCATCTCATTCGCCCAAAGCAACGAAATCAACATATAGAAAAGGCGCCCGTTGGGCGCCCCATATGTTGCTTCCAAGTCATCCTCGCGGGATCTTCAGCCCGATTCCGAGACAACTTTGCCCCGATTTACAAAGCCTGTGAATCGGGGCAAAGTTGTCTCGAGGCAGCTCTAAAAATCAAGCAATAACAATAGCTTATTTTCACCCCATTCGGAATGGGAGCAAGGATCCCGCGAAAATCGGGGCAAGATCCCGCGAACCTTGGAGACGACAACAAAAAAGCCCGCCGAAGCGAGCTGATTTCCCATGTGATTTTACTCGGTTCAGGCGGAGATCTTCATCTCCACCACGGCGTTCACATCGACATAGATCGCCGCGATACCAAACTTTTCGGGATCGCGAAAACAGGGAACCCGCCCAGCAAGAATATCAGCGAATACCTCTTCGAATGCCCCTGCACCACGCTGGCAGGCATAGGCGATCGGACGCGAATTTTCTCCGGCGGCCTCGCTATGCTCCGGGAAGGCATCCAGACGCTCCAAAAGATCATCGAGATGTTTCCGGGCAAAAACAACATTTCGAACTGACCCACGGCCGGTCCGCGGCACAAGGGGCCGCACAATGCCCGCACGGTAAAGGGCTTCGATCTGGCGCTTGGTCGCCCCCAAATATTCCGGGACATCCTGTAGTAAAACCGCGGTATTGAAAGCTTCGATCAGGGACTCCGTCGTGGCTGCCTCGAACACCATATTTCCAATTTCCACCTCGGTGGCATGCGCGGGGGTTTCACCTAGCTTTCTCAGAAGCCGCGAGAGGCGTGGCCGGTCGATGCCGACCTCTGCTGATAGGCTGTAGAGGGTATGAAACCGCCGTTCAGTAATCTCAACACCGAGGACCTTGGTACCAGGTTCTACCGCAGAATGCTTCACGATGTGGTCTCGCAGGATGTTGCGGATGGGACCGGGATCAATGGCATTGCTGCGGCGATCCAGCCAATCAAAGAGCTTGCCGTAATAGGCCAGAGGCCCCGCCTGCACAGCGGTTGCGGATGAGGTCTGGCGGATGGTGTCCAACGCCTCCTCGACCGCTTCCCGTCCCTCGCTGTAGATCGAAAATCCGATATCGGTGGCTTCCTCGGTCTGTGCTGGAGACAGCCTTGTCACCGCGACCCGATGCCCGTGCTCCAAGATGGCGCCGAGCATTTCAGAGGCGGCCAGAACCTGTTCCAAGGTCTGCCCGGCGAGCCAAGGATTATCGACCTGGTCCCCGCCGTGAACGCGCCCACGCAGCCAGGTCAGGTAGTCCGGCGTCGGTTCATCAGCTCTCACGCCCTCGGCGAGAGGTGACGTTCCCAGTGCAAGCCGCATGTTGGTCGTGTTGGCTGTAGGGGAATCCGAAAGCCAGAGGCAATGGCGATCACAACGGCTGACATGACGAAAGCCCCACAGCAACCGGAACCGGCGATCAGCCCGATGTTCATCTGCGGCCAGACAGGCCGGACAATAGCGAGCCGTCCGCGGGGTGTCAATGAGCGTTCAAAACTGACCCGGTTTCAGCGTTTGATTTTGACCCGTCGTTCAGAGGGCAAAGCCCCCAGACGGGCCGCCCTCATATAGCGAGTCCGTCTGGGGGCTTTGCTTGCG
>NZ_SMFP01000043.1 GCF_004348975.1 Antarcticimicrobium sediminis
GGCCCAGAAGATTGCGGTGCTTGTGAACTGTGCAGCGCTGGACGGCCAGATCCTCTCCCCAGAGCGCGACAAGCGCGGCCTCAAGCCCGGGGGCGCCGTCGACAATGACAAACTCCGGCCGTTTGAGGCCGCGCGCATCGAGATCGCCGAGGAACTCGGCCCAGGCAGCTTTACTTTCACCGCCCATATTCTTGATGGAAAGCAGCACTTTCTGTCCGTCCCGACGTATGCCTATGGCCGCCAGCACCGAGATATTCGTGGCCTTCTTGTCGATGCGTGTCTTGATCACCGTGCCGTCGAGGATCAGCCGGACGATGCCCTCATCGGCCAGGTTGCGCGCCACCCAGGCATCCCAGTCGACCTTCACCTTGCGCCAAGCCCGACTGACCACGTCCTTGCCCACCGCCCCTTCGAATAGACCATACAGCGCCCGCTTCACCCGCCGCGTGTTGGTTCCGGCCAGATAGACCGAGGCAATCAAGGCCTCGGCTTTCTTCGTCAGCCGCTGGTAACGCGGCAGCGCTTTTGAGCGCCATTCCGTGGTATTGCCGGCCTCATCGATGGCGCGGGCGTGCGGCACGCTGACCGTTTCCGCGCCGAAGGTGCCGACAAGTTGGCGCTCGCGATGCCCGTGGCGGTACCCCGTAGGTTTTTTGGTGCCCCGGTCATAACGGCAGCGCCCCAGAAACGCGTCCAGCTCCTCTTCGAAAACCGCCTCAATCGTGGCGCGGATATTCTCTCGTAGCCGATCCTCGATCGGATCAAAGCCCGCTTCATTGGCCAGTAGCGAAAGCGCGGTAGTGTCGGTATTGTTCTTCATGGCGTGATCTCCCTGGCGGTTGCTGCCGCCGGTTGGGTGGGTTTGAGTTCACCCGGAGATTACGTCACCTTCAAATTTCCACCACCTTCGCGACACGACCTTCCTGCGCGCTCTGATGGATCGGGGTCTGCGTGGGGTCAAGCTAATCATCGCCGATGAACACAAGGGCCTGAAAGGTGCCGCCGCCAAAGTGCTGGATGCCACCATCCAGCGCTGCCGCGTGCATTTCATGCAAAATGCGCTGGCCTGTGCCGGCAAGAAAGACAGCCCATTGTCACAGCGGCGCTCAGGACGGCCTTTGAGCAAGACACGCTGCAGCGTCGAAAGAACACTGGGCCAATTCAGCCGCGCCATCCTAAGCTCGCTGAACTGATGCTCCGCGCTGAAGACGACGTGCTAGCCTACAAGACTTTCCCGCAGGCTCACTGGCGACAGATCCATTCCACTAACCCGCTTGAGGGCCTAAACAAAGAGATCAAGCGTCGCACCAATGTCATCGGTATTTTCCCCAACGAGCCAGCCATCAAACGCACTCGTTAGTGCGCTGACGCTGGAGCAGAACGACGAGTGAGCGGTCACTCGCCGTTACATGACGCTGGAAACCGTCGCCGCCATCTGCGAGGATAACACTATGGACCCGGCGAAAATCGCCGCCCTGTAAACCGGCTCAAAATCCAGCCGGAGAACAAACTACGCCACGTGCTGGGACACTACCGCGCGAAAAAATATGACCAGATCAGTTCTGCTGTGGCTCTTGCTTGTGGGTAGGACCGGTGGTCCTACTTTGCCAATGAAAGCAACCGGATTGAAGGTCGTTTCATCCATCTGAGGGATGCTGGCTCCATCGAAATCAAGAACAGACCCGTATGGCAGGACCGGGGGGCTGGATCGAAATAGAATGAAAGGGGAGGGTGGGCCGCAAAACGATGGATGTAAGCTCTGATCTTGTATCAGCCCGCAACAGGCGAAAGACTTATGATCGATGGTTTGGCACCTGCTACACTCCGTCACGAGGGGATCTTGCGCCCTTGGAATGACAGATCGTCCAGAAAGACGGCTTCGACTGGCGGAGACGGAAGTTCAAATCGCTCTCGAACGTGGCCTGCGCTGCGCCATTTGCACCCGCAAGTCGAGTGAGGAAGGGCTCGATGTCAATCACGGCAACAAAGCCAGAACTTCACATCATTGCTCGGTAGAACGACTTCATCCAGGTGCCATTTAGAACTGGTGCCTAGCCTGTTATGCTCGATGTAATCGGCGAAATGGCGACCAAACCGGTTCACCCAGTTCTGGATGGTTTCCCGGCTAACTATCATGCCGCATTCGGCAAGCAGATCGTCGACATCCGCCGTGCTGAGCGCAAATCGATGATACGCTCAGACAGCATAGGCGACGATTTCGCGAGGGCAAACTGAAACCCTTCAGCTTAGGCCGCGCGCAAGGTATCTTCATCACGATAGCCTATGAGAAAGCCCAAGAGTAAACAAATTGACAATCCCCATTTCATGGGTATCTATGGTTGTCTGTGTTGCAGCTTCACGCGTCTTTGGCGTGAATTGGGTCGTAGGGCGCGAGATCCCTCAGATAGGTGCCATAGCTGTTCTTGGCGAACATCGCGGCCCGCGCCGCCAGGTCCTCGGCACTGATCCAGCCCTGACCATAGGCGATCTCGTCCGGGCAGCCGACCTGCAGCCCTTGGCGTTCCTCCAAGGTGCGCACGAAATTGCCCGCGTCCAGCAGGCTGGCATGGGTCCCGGTATCGAGCCAGGCATAGCCGCGCCCCATCTGCTGCACACTCAACGATCCCTCGGCCAGATAGATTTCCAGCAGAGAGGTGATCTCCAACTCACCGCGCGGCGAGGGTTTCACCCTGCGCGCCTTCTCCGGTGCCGTGCCGTCCATGAAGTAGAGCCCGGTCACCGCGTAGTCCGATTTCGGCGTCTCCGGCTTCTCGATGATGCTGCGGACCCGCCCCGCATCGTCGAATTCCACCACGCCATAGCGTTCGGGGTCCGAGACGCGATAGCCAAAGACCGTGGCGCCCGCCTCCTGCGCCGAGGCGCGCTGCATCAACTCGGGCAGACCGTGGCCGAAAAATATATTGTCGCCCAGCACCATGACCGACGGGCTACCATCCAGAAACGCTTCGGCCAGGATATAGGCCTGCGCCAGCCCGTCGGGGCTGGGTTGCTCCACATAGCTCAGTGACACCCCCCACTGGCTGCCATCGCCCAACGTGCGTTCAAACTGCGCCCGGTCCTGCGGCGTGGTGATCATGCAGATCTCGCGGATCCCGGCCAGCATCAACGCGCTCAGCGGGTAATAGATCATCGGCTTGTCATAGACCGGCAGCAGCTGTTTGCTCAGCCCCATGGTGATCGGGTACAGCCGGGTACCAGAGCCGCCGGCCAGAATGATGCCCTTGCGCTTGCTCATGTCATGTCTCTCCAAGATCTTTCAAAATATCCGTGAGCCCGCGCCGCCAGTCCGGGCGGGAAAGGCCGAAAACAGTCTCTAACGTGGCGCAATCAAGCCGGGAATTGAGCGGGCGCGCCGCCGGGGTGGGATAGGTGGATGTGGGAATATCGCGCACCGCGCAATTGATGCCGGCCTGCGCGAAGATCTCGCGCGCGAAGCCGGCCCAGCTGACATCCGGGGCGCCGGAAAAATGATAGGTCCCGCGTTTTTCAGGCTCTGATACGAGGGTTTTGGCCATATGCACACAGGCCGCCGCGATATCCGCCGCCGGGGTCGGCCCGCCGATCTGATCGGCCACGATGGTGAGCGTCTCGCGTTCTTTCCCCAACCGCAACATGGTCTTGATGAAATTACTGCCATGCGCCGACACCACCCAGGAGGTGCGCAGCACTGCATATGCACCACCTGCCGCGCGCACCCCCGCCTCGCCCACCAGCTTGGAACGGCCATAGGCGTTGAGCGGCGCCACCGGATCGCCCACGTGCCAGGGCGTCTCGCCAGAGCCGTCAAACACGTAATCCGTCGAGATCTGGACAAAGGGCACGCCCAGCCCGGCACAGGCCGCCGCCATGGCCGCCGGGGCAGCACCGTTGATCGTGGTGGCCAGCGCTTCCTCACCCTCGGCGCGGTCCACCGCCGTATAGGCGGCAGCGTTGATCACCGCGCACGGGGCGTGGGCGCGGATCGCTGCGGCGCAGGCGGCAGGATCGGTGAGATCGGCCTCGGCGCGGGACAGAAACCGCGCCCCGGAGTCCAGCCGCTGCAGCTCGCGCGCCACCTGACCGGTCTGGCCGAACACCAGCAGCCCGGTCACGCCTTGACCCCCAACCGCTCGCCAACACCGGCGCGCGCCTGCAATGGGCGCCACCAATCCTCGTTGTCGAGATACCATTGCACGGTGCGCGTCAGCCCCTCCTCGACCGTCACGGAAGGGCGCCAGCCCAGCTCCTGCCGGATGCGGCTGGGGTCGATTGCATAGCGCGCATCATGGCCGGGGCGATCGGTGACGAAGGTGATCTGATCGGCGTAGGAGCCCGCCGGTTTCGGCCGCAACGCATCAAGAATACCGCACAGCGTTTTCACCAACTCCAGATTGCTGCGCTCGTTCTCGCCGCCGATATTATAGGATCGGCCCAGCCGCCCCTTTTGCAACACGCACAGCAGCGCCTCGGCGTGATCCTCGACATAAAGCCAGTCGCGCACGTTGGAGCCATCACCGTAGATCGGCAGCGCCTTGCCCGCCAGCGCATTGAGGATGATCACCGGGATCAGCTTTTCGGGGAAATGATAGGGCCCGTAATTGTTTGAGCAATTGGTCAGGACGATCGGCAGACCATAGGTCTCGTGCCAGGCCCGCACCAGGTGATCCGAGCTCGCCTTGGAGGCAGAATAGGGGCTGCGCGGATCATAGGGGGTGTCCTCGGTGAACTTGACCGACGGGTCGGCGGGCAGCGAACCATAGACCTCGTCAGTCGAGATATGGTGAAACCGAAAGCCCTGCGGCTTGCCCTGCCCGATCCAATAGGCGCGCGCCGCCTCCAGCATGTTGTAGGTGCCGGTGATATTGGTCTCGATGAAATCCCCCGGCCCGTCGATCGAGCGATCGACATGGCTCTCCGCCGCCAGATGCATCACCGCATCCGGCTGATGCGCGGCAAAGGCGGCATCAAGCGCGGCGCGGTCGCGGATATCGGCCTGCACAAAGG
>NZ_SMFP01000044.1 GCF_004348975.1 Antarcticimicrobium sediminis
TTCGCCTTGAACTCGGGCGCGTGCTGCTTGCGTTTCGACATCTCTGATCTCCTTCTCGTCGAAGATCAGCAGACTGCAAATCGTAGCTTACGTCACTGTCCGAATTTCGGGGGGTAGCTCACTCTTACTATTTTTCAGGTCACTATTGTGTTGAATTCTGCCGGTACTTACTCGAAACTCGGTCGTATCAAGCCTTCCCTCTCACAGAGTACCCATGGGAGGCGGGGGTGGCGACAGTCGTTCATACATGCCGCCACTAAAATAATTTGAAAAGGTAAGAATATGACGCTTCAGAATGGATATTTGATCGCGGGGATCGTAGTTGCGATTGTCGCAGTTGTTACCTTGTTTTTGAAGCTTCGGAAGAAAGCATCCTCTACAAACAATCAAAACGCAAAGGCCTCCGGTCAGAACAACTCGGTTTCTCAATACTCCAACATTTCGACAGGTGGTAAGACCGAAGACCAATGAACTTCGTTTTTTCTACCATCAAATCATGGTGGCCATCCAATAACCAGCAGAGTTCTCAGTCCGCGAAGGTGGTCGGAGATAACAACAGCGTTGATCAAAGTATCAACATTTACGTTGGCGACAGAGGCGGCCTTCAAAAGGCGCTGAGTTCGGAAGCCGCATTACCTGAAGGTACGGAATGGAAGGCAGCGATTCACGCCGATGCCGTTTCGGATGATGGTTCGGAAGAGTTCAAACTCATTTCCAAATTTCGTGAAGTTGCAAATGGGGGCGACAGCACCACTGCCTTGAAGCTACTTGAAGGGTTAAAGACTGATGAGAGGTTTAGTGATGGGTTTGCTGCGTTTCGTCTGAGCTTCAACGTCGGCATTGTTCTTCAAAATATCGGAGAATATGAAAAAGCAAGCGCTGCACTAAGGGGTGCACACGCCTTCAGTCCTGAACACCCGAAGGCGAAAGCTGGGCTTGCACTTGCGGATCTAATTGACGGAAGGGATGAAGAAGCTTTTGAGCAAGCTGTGAGCCTGCTTTCGGCCGAAGGAGATCATGTAAATCTGTGCGCGGCCATCGCCTTCAATGCTGCAAAGCGCCTCAAAGTAAAGTTCGAAGTTGAAGGCTACGAGTATGTCGACACATCGAACGAAGATATCATCATATCGCGCTTAGATTACGCCGAAGTCGTTCATCCCGACCAATTTGACTCTATGCTCAAGGATGCGATTAATGCGGATCCTGAGAATAGCCGGCTAAAAACTACTTGGGCACACGCAGTCCTCAAGGACGCACAACAAAACAGAGCTTTTCTCCTGGGTTCTAAGATGGCCGAGGGCTTCGAGAAAGATGTAACAGATTGCGCGTCGATACTGTTGCATGAACTTGAGTGTTCATTGAAGCAAAATCCGCCAAACATGTTGTTACTTCCATCGATGGCGAACAATGCCGCAGTTGCACTTCGCTTGAATGGTCGAGACGCCGAAGCAAGTGTTTTATTAGACCGTGTAATAACAAGCTTTCCAGATCTCAAAAAGGATCTTGCTCAAATTCGCGCAGCGCTGTTTTTACAACAAGACAAGGACGCCGAAGCTTTTCAGCTCATCGCACCAATGCAAGACCAGCCTGAATTTCAGGTGATGGCGTCGGAGATCGAAGCTCAAATCGGAGAGCCTGCCGCAGCTCTCGAACGCATCAATTCTGCACTTAGCCTGACAATGCCCGATGGGCTTAGGTGTCAAGCACTGGCTGCGAAAGCCAGGATTGGGATAAGCCTGACGGAACGAAATTCTGCAGATGAAGCCATCGACGAGCTAAATTCTGAATTCAGTGGAGCTCCAGAGCTGGTGCTTCTTAGATCGGCATATTCCAGGGCATTCGAGTTGCGATCAGCAGCCGAAGAAGTTGAAAGCCTACCCATTGTCGGAGAAGAAAAAACAACTAAAGACCAAGAATTCCTCGACAGTCTCGAAGGTGTCGAGGATTGGGAGTTTTTTGATGTTTTCCAAGCTGCCAATGAACTGTTCTACCGTGGATTTTATCGCCAAAGCAGCGAATTGCTTCGTGACAGGGTGAGTTTTTCGCGTGAAAGCCCAGCGTTGCAGCTTCTATGCGACTCTTGCATGCGTGGCGGGATGGCTACGCTGGCGAGGGAAATTAGTGAGAGCCTATCCAATGACGTTCAAAATTCGACCTTCGGCTGGAAATTTGGTGCAAATACAGCAAATCTAACAGGTGAGATTTATAAAGCCGTTCCGCTGACGAGAAAACTATTTGCGGTGAACCCAACTTCTCTGAGCTCTCTTCAATGGTACGTCCAATCCTTGCTTCGGATGAATGATCCGGGCAGGATTCGTCGAGTCGTAAGAGATCTAAACGACATCGACTTGGTCGGCGCGATCTCCGAAAAGCGTGAATATGTCAACTTGCTTGTTTTCTGCGGAGAAATTGAACGCGCCAGAAATTATGCGTATCGGCTATATTGCGAACACCCAAATGACCATCATTCCTGGATGGCTTTGAGTTCCAGTGTTTTGGCACTCGGCTCATCACCCACCGAAGCAAAAGACCTCTGGTTGACGAATGTGGCGGAGAATGCGGCTGTTGAGGTAGTTCAGCCGTCAGGTGAAAGGCGTAAGTATGTCCTGGAAACTGATATTGAGCTTTTTCCTCTGCGGCAGGAAAATATCAAAATGGACCACCCCATCGCCCAAGCGCTTCTGCACCTGCAAGAGGGAGATTCTTTCGATTGGCCTTTGGCGGGACAGGATGGAAATGGTTCTATCTTGTGCATCAAGCACAAAGCGCTGGATGCATTTCACTTTGTAATGCAACGCTTTGAAGAACAGTTCCCAGATGCAGATGGCTTCTCTTCAGTTAAGTGTGACCCCACAAAAGATGATGGACTTGAGGAGATCATGGACCTTCTTAGGCAGCGCGCACAATACGGCCGACAAAAAATTTCGGAATATGAAGGTGGTTCCCACCCTTTGGCGCTGCTCGGGGTTACTTTGGGGCTCGATCCGATTGACACTTACCTTGGCATCCACCGCGAAGGCGGCGCTACGGTAAAAGTGTCTTCATGTAAGTCAGAAGATCAGGCTAATGCATCTGCATGGCTGAAGGTAGCACGGAAGAAGGGCATGTTGCTCGATGCACTCTCAATCCATTTGCTCCGCCGCCTTGATCTTACAGACGTAGTGGAACAAGAATTCGGAAAAATCGGAGTCACGCAGAACACAATAGACATTTTCGCACGTCGTCTCCATGAGGCGATTACGATGGGTGGTCTTGATGATGATGGAAGGCGCAGAGCAGGGAGTATGTCATACCAGGATGGCCGTATTGTGATGTCGGAAATGTCTGAAGAAGAAATCGGAGAAAAGGTCAGTCTTCATCAGGCAGACTTAGATTGGCTACATGCCTCATGTAAACTAATACCCGCGGTTGCTAAAGAAGACCCAGCCGATGAGATCATTCGAGTGAGAAATTCACCAGGCGGGGCGTTCTTGGATGATCTTTTTGCCTGTGATGGTAGCAGTCGAATTCTGGTGTCCGACGACCTTCATTTAAGGCAATGGGGACAAGGCCTATTCAGTGTGAAAGGCGTGTGGATACAAGCGCTTCTGTTTCACCTTGAAGAGGAACTTCTTATCTCTCCCCAAAAGGTAGTTTCTGCTACGATTCATTTGCTTGGCGCAGGTGAGCAAGCTCTAAGCATAAGTAGCGTTCGCTTACTTATAGGTGCGGAGATGATGAACTCCGGCGAGCTCACAGAGCAAGATTTCCAACTGTTAAGTAGTGTCATTGGTCAGCCAGGCGCAGAGATGGCTTCACACATAAAGGTTGCTTTAGAAGCGATAAATGGGCTTTGGACAACAGGCTCCACGTTGCCTGTCAAGCATCGCGCGACAAGCATTATCCTAAGAAATCTCGTTAGACATCAAGGTAGCAATAGCGCGTTGGTTATGGACACGATCCAAACCTTGGCGAAGCTGCCTGATATCAGAGAATATATGAAAAACTGGAGGATTGGTCACTTCATCGTGCATGCGACACCTTCTGAGGTTTAGCTTCGGGGAGGCAACCCACACATTTCAGGGCAGGTCACCCGCTTTACGTTGATAAGCAACCCGAATTACACGAGTGGCTACTTACCATTCTTCGCTTGGAGACACGCCTCCCAACCTTCCAACGCTTGGATCAGAAAGTTCAAACTTTCTCTCTCTTGCAGCACCATTCTTTCAATGAATTACTTGGTAAGGCCGGTGCGAGAAATCGCGCGCGCAACGAAATGAGCAACGAAATTTATTCGTTCGGCAATCGTTATCGGTTCGATTTCGGCCAGGTTGATCTCTCCTGTACAATCTTGATTTCAGGTTTCTTTCGTCACCCCTATCGAAACAAGATGAAGTGGTCCGGGAAAACTGGACCGGCAGATAAGATGTATCCAACGCTGATGATGGGGGACACGAATAACCAAGAGACGCAGCTTTCGGTCAAGTTCAAAGGTGAGGAGGATCAGGAATTGATCCAGTGGATCAATTTCCCGACGATACGTAGCGCTTGAGGCGTTGCGAGGAGACAAGACGGCGCAAGAGATTGCGGCTAGGTGACCCATCCCGGGAGGTAATACGGCTGTTTTTTGAACAGCTCTGGTTTGAGTTTGTGCCAGTCTTTCATCGCCTGCAAGGGCGTCTTACTGTCAATCGGCATGCAATCCTGACCCCCTATCGGCGCCCAAAAATGACCCCTTTATTTTGCGCAGGGGTAGCTGGCCCGATGCGGTGTAGCCATCACACAGCGCAGCCGCGTCGGGCCA
>NZ_SMFP01000045.1 GCF_004348975.1 Antarcticimicrobium sediminis
ACGACAACATGGACGCGGTCGAAGCGGCACGCGTTGCCTATGACCAGAGCCACAGCGAAAGCTGACGGTGAGGGCGGTCAAACACCCAGCCATCTCGGCAAAAAGATCGCGGCTTTCCCGGATGTCGGGACAGGTAATCCAGTGCAGTTGCAACAGCTCGTGTACTATGACTGGGAGCAGGCATTTCGACCAACCGACGAATGGACCTGTCGCGTTTTTGTACCGCTCCAAGTGCTCGTTTAGGCCACCTTTCGTTCGAAAGCGACAGGGCTTTTCCAGCCCAGTGCTGAGTGCCGCCGCCGCGGATTGTAAAAGCCGTTGATGTATTCGAAGATGGCCATTTCAGCCTGCCGCCGGATTTCCCATGACCGTCGCCAGATCATCTCGGCCTTGATGGTTTTGAAGAAGGTTTCAACAGCGGCGTTATCATAGCAATTTCCCTTGCCACTCATGGACACCCTGAACCCATGCTTTCGCAAGATTTTCTGGTAGTCGTGCGAACAGCATTGGCTGCTCCTGTCCGTATGGTGAATGCAGCCCTTCGCCGGTGCGCGGACTGCGATAGCCATCTGTAGGGCACGTATCGCCAGATCGCGCTTCATCCGATTGCTCACGGCCCAGCCGATCACACGTCGAGAATGCAGGTCCAGGATCACAGCCAGATACAACCAGCCTTCGCGGGCCCAAACATAGCTGATGTCACCAGCCCATTTTTGATTGGGCTCATTGGCGCAGAAGTCACGATCCAGCAGGTTCGGTGCAATGTTGAACTTGTGATCGCTGTCAGTCGTCACCTTGTGTTTGCGCGTTCGGACAACGGATATGCCGTTCTGGCGCATCCGTTGTCCGGCAGGCGATTTGGCAAGGCCAAATTTGCCGAGAGGGGGCGACCAACGCGACGATGACCGACATCCAAGCCGATTTCCTTCAGCTCTTCCCGTGGTCTGCCGTAGCTGCCCAGGCTCAGGCGTGACTGTTCTTTGATGTGCGCCAACGTCACCATATCAGACCGTTGTCTGCGGCTGGCAGGGCGGTTGCGGAAGGCCCGCAAGCCGCGCGGACTGACATCCATGACCTTGCACAGTCTTCCGATGGAAAATGCGGATCGGAGCTCTTCCCCTCTCGTGCATATAAACATGCACTGCCGGGCAGCGGATAAACTTAAACCTCACGGTTTTTGGCTCGCGAAGAACACCGTGTCCTTCCTAAGAAACAGCCGCTGTCTCGGGGATGGGCGCCAATGCAAATCCGAGGATCCTGGCGCGCCGTTGAAGGTTTGACAGCACGCGTTGCCGGTGTCGCTCGTCGTAGGCTGTCGCCCCCTGATCCTGGTAGGTCATGCCATGGCGGATGGCGTTGTAGAACAAAACTGCGATCTTGCGCGCCGTGGCAGTTACCGCCTTTTGCTTGCCTATGCGGGATGACAGTCGACGGTAAAACGCGCCCAAGGCCGTGTCGCTTTTTCCAATCGTGACAGCAGCCAGGCGCAGGAGAGCGGCCGCACGACTGGAGGATCGGCGTGTCCGAGAGGACAGCAGCTTGCCCCCAGAGATCTTGTTCCCGGGGGCCAGACAGAGCCAGGACGTGAAGTGCTTCGCACTTTTCCAGGCGCGCAGGTCCGTGCCGCATTCGGCCACCAGCTTCAGTGCCAGCGACGGACCAAGACCGTGGATTTGCGTCAGGTCTGTGCCCAAAACCCCATAAAGCGCGGCCCGGACATCGAAAGACGGCGCGTTGTGCTGCTTGCCTTTGATCCGTGCCTTTGGCAGCGGAGCCAAATCATTGTCGGCCCGGACAGTCAGCGCGGTAACCGCCGCCTCCAGCCTGCGGTCGCACGCCTCAATCTGCGCTTTGTAGAAGTCGTATAGCTCCAGCGACTGTTTGAGAGCAAAGACATGTTCCTCGCGATCATTACCGACCAGCGCGGCTTTGATCGTGTCCATCGATGACTTGCAGCGGATATCCCGGAAGGCGGCCAGAACTTCAGGATCACGCTCTCCACCGATGATGGCACGGATGATCCGCATGCCCGTTGCGCCTGTGATGTCGGAGACGACATGATGCAGTTGCAGGTTCATCTCCATCAGCGCCTTCTGCATGTGCTGGATGTGAGCGGCAGCATACTCTGTCAGACGTTCGCGTTGGCGCATATAGGCGCGCAGAGTGGCAATCTCGGCTTCGGGGCGGAAGCTGCCACGTAGCAAACCATAGGAATGCAACTGGCGCAGCCATCCGGCATCGCTGACATCGGTTTTGCGGCCAGGCACGTTCTTGGCGTAGCGGGCGTTCACGAGGATGACCTCGAAGCCATTCGCTTCCAAGATCTCGAAGGCCGGTATCCAGTAAACGCCGGTCGACTCCATGGCCACGCTGGTGACACCGCACGACCGGAACCAGTCGGCAAGATCGTGTAAATTTTGGGTGAATGTCCCAAAGGCGCGCACCGGCATGGCGTCCATGTCAGGGTTGACGGCGGCCATGTGCATGGTCGAGCCGATATCGACCGCAGCCGCATTGGGGTTGACCATCTTCAGCTCCGGGTGGTCATCGGTTTTACGCTTTGTCATGACATCTCCTCCGTTCAAGGCGAAGAGCGTGGGCCATGCAAGTTCGTCATCTTCCTAACCGGGATCGCCGCGATGGCGGCGTCACCACTCTCAAGTGCGCATCGGCCCATGTGCCACGTTTTTTAACGGGGTCCAGCCCACCAATAAGCCATCGGCAACTGCCCTTCGGGCGTAGCATAGCACAGGCTGATTATACCGTGCACAGGCGGGCAGCGGCCCAGAACCGTTTTTTAATATATCCCTCTCCTCCTTGAGGATGCGGTTCTCACGTCGAAGCCGTTCGTTCTCCCGCGCAAGCTCGCGATCCTCGGGCGATACCACATCCGTGTCGCGGTGCGCTGTCACCCACTTGTTCAGCGTCGACAGCCCAACGCCCAAATCATCCGCAACTTGCCGCCGTGTCAGCCCGCTGGTCAGCGCAATTCGCACTGCATCCTTGCGGAATTCATCCGTTCTTCCCGTGCCCATAGTTCGTCTCCTTTGGTGCAGTAAATGCTATCAAAGGAGCGGCATCAAACCGCGACAGGTCCAAGTCCGTTCCGCTCGGACCGTGGAGAAGGACTGGCGCGAGTGCTCGAGTTTCTCCACGACTTGGTGCCCGCGCGTCACACTGCGCTCGACCGGATTCGCGCGGAGCAGGAGCTTCGTCGACACGTCTGAAGTTCCCGCCCTGCGGCGCCAGAAAGGCGCCGCAGCAGGGCATGGAGAGTGTAACGCCTTGCGTAGTCGCCGTGCTCCTTGGCCAGGTCAACAAGTGTCGTGCGCCATGCTCTGAATGACTTTTCTACGCTGTCATAAGACCGCGGAGCATTCTCCGATTTAGCCAGCACATGCCTTGGACCCTTCTCGAGACTCTCGACCAACATTCTCAGACGGGCGGGGCAATAGATATCGAATGTTTTATCGCCCTTTTCATCTGTTATGGAAACCCACTCGCCCTTGAAAACACTTCTCAGCATCTTGATCGATGCAGCAGGCCTTTGTCCGGTCCCACGGATCAGTTCCCCTGCTATCCGCACGTCGTCGGGCGCGTTGGCAAGCGCCTCGAGCATCCAGTCTGGCCACGGCTTTGTTGCAACAAAGCCCCTCTCGGTCAAATCAGGCATTGCCGCCATTACTTCATGTCGGCCCGTTGCGGGCTTGCACTTCGCACCCGGCAAATATCTCCGCTGCACAGTACCGGCGGGATTTGGCGACCGAAGGCGCGCATGAGGGAAAGCGTTGCCAGGATTCCCGCAAAAAGGCCGCTGTAGGCCGGAATCGCATGTGGCGACAGCGAGGGGATGGCAAACAGGATCAGCCCGTCATTGCCGCCGGGCACCAGCACTGTCCCCATCCCCATGAGCATCCCGCCGGCACCGTGGCGAAGGGCTGCCCCGGCGCGCGGCATATTCAGGCCAAACGAGCCGCGTTGCAGGCTTGAGAATGCCATTCCCAGAATGGCCGCGCCGAGGATCGCCCAAGCCAGCACGGGGTGCGCGCAGTTTGTGCCTGACCTGGTTCCGATGCCGCAAAGGATGGTCGACGAGAACGACCAGGGGCCGGTTGCCTCGATGATCACGGCATTGGACAGCCCGACCAGCGCGGCCCCCGCGGAAAGCGTGTAGACAGAAGCGCCGAGCACCCGCTTCACCCCGTGTTTTCGCCAGAACCGTCGCAAGATGAGAGTGCCTTCCCAAAGCAACGCAAGGCCAAGCAGAAGCACGATACCGAGTGAATAGCTGGGCTGCGCGACGACGACAGGCCTTGGGTGGGGCAGGGGAAGCATCGTGGCGACCCACATGCCGATCGGCCAGGCGGCAACTGTCAGCCAAAGGCCGATATTGCCATCCACCGCGCGGGTCAGCGTCGAAAACGTGCAACCGCCATTCAGCCCCGCCCCGACGCCGAACAGCACGCCGCCGAGAACCGACAGGCCGGTGAGCGGCCAATGGGTGAAACTGGTGGGATGCCCGAAGGCCCCGACCACTGCAGTCAATGCCATGACCCAGGCCGCACTTTTCGCGAACGACCACAGAATGTGAACAGGCATGCAAAATTGACCCCGTAGCGGGGTGATCGGCGTCCAAAAATGACCCCCTTACACTGATGTGGATAATGCCCCCGAGGCTATCGGGGAGCACAGTGTGGGATGTTGGTT
>NZ_SMFP01000046.1 GCF_004348975.1 Antarcticimicrobium sediminis
TAGCAGAAGTCTGTCTTCTACTGGATCAAATCAAGCCTATCGGACAATTAGTACCGGTCAACTGAACGCATTGCTGCGCTTACATCTCCGGCCTATCGACGTGGTGGTCTACCACGGTCCTCAGGGATACCTTGTTTTGAGGGGGGCTTCCCGCTTAGATGCCTTCAGCGGTTATCCTGTCCGATCATAGCTACCCAGCACTGCTATTGGCATAACAACTGGTCCACCAGTGGATCGTTCACCCCGGTCCTCTCGTACTAGGGGCAACTCCTCTCAAGTATCCTACACCCACGGCAGATAGGGACCGAACTGTCTCACGACGTTCTAAACCCAGCTCACGTACCTCTTTAAATGGCGAACAGCCATACCCTTGGGACCTGCTCCAGCCCCAGGATGAGATGAGCCGACATCGAGGTGCCAAACACTGCCGTCGATATGGACTCTTGGGCAGTATCAGCCTGTTATCCCCGGCGTACCTTTTATCCGTTGAGCGATGGCCCTTCCACTCGGGACCACCGGATCACTATGGCCGTCTTTCGACTCTGCTCGACTTGTCAGTCTCGCAGTCAGGCTGGCTTCTGCCATTGCACTCAACGAGCGATTTCCGACCGCTCTGAGCCAACCTTCGCGCGCCTCCGTTACGCTTTAGGAGGCGACCGCCCCAGTCAAACTACCCGCCACGCAGGGTCCCGGATCCGGATAACGGACCGCGGTTAGACATCAAGAGTGCGAAGGGTGGTATCTCAAGGTTGGCTCCACAGAAACTAGCGTTCCTGCTTCAAAGCCTACCACCTATCCTGCACATCACAATCCTGATGCCAGTGCGAAGCTGTAGTAAAGGTGCACGGGGTCTTTCCGTCTAACCGCGGGAAGCCTGCATCTTGACAGGCAATTCAATTTCGCTGAGTCGATGTTGGAGACAGCGGGGAAGTCGTTACGCCATTCGTGCAGGTCGGAACTTACCCGACAAGGAATTTCGCTACCTTAGGACCGTTATAGTTACGGCCGCCGTTTACCTGGGCTTCAATTCAGAGCTCTCACCCCTCCTTTTAACCTTCAGGCACCGGGCAGGCGTCAGACCCTATACGTCGTCTTGCGACTTCGCAGAGCCCTGTGTTTTTAGTAAACAGTCGCCACCCCCTGGTTTGTGCCCCCGCCCAAAACTTGCGTTCTGAACGGGCCTCCTTCTCGCGAACTTACGGAGGTATTTTGCCGAGTTCCTTCAACATCGTTCTCTCAAGCGCCTTGGTATTCTCTACCAGTCCACCTGTGTCGGTTTAGGGTACGGTCCTACGGAGGGCTATTTCCAGGAACTGCTAAGCGGCCTGCCCAATCCGATAAGGGCAAACAACCGTCGCAATCCGTCACATCCTCCTGGCCCAGGAATATTAACCTGGTTCCCATCGACTACGCCTTTCGGCCTCGCCTTAGGGGCCGGCTTACCCTGCTCAGATTAACTTTAAGCAGGAACCCTTGGACTTTCGGCGGGAGTGTCTCTCACACTCCTTATCGCTACTCATGTCATCATTCTCGCTAGTGATCTCTCCACCGGATCCCTCACAGGCCGGCTTCACAGAAAGCTCCTTGTGTCCAATCCCTCGGTCCGCCTGGATTACCAAACGAACATGAGGGTAAGGACACATGGAACTATGTCACACTACGCTCTGCTACCATGCCTTACGGCATCCTCAGCTTCGGCTCATGGCTTGAGCCCCGTTACATCTTCGCCGCAGGNGTTGGGGTTACCAAACGAACATGAGGGTAAGGACACATGGAACTATGTCACACTACGCTCTGCTACCATGCCTTACGGCATCCTCAGCTTCGGCTCATGGCTTGAGCCCCGTTACATCTTCGCCGCAGGACAACTTATTTAGACCAGTGAGCTGTTACGCTATCTTTAAAGGATGGCTGCTTCTAAGCCAACCTCCTGGTTGTTTTGGTCGTCCCACCTGCTTTCCCACTTAGCCATGAATTAGGGGCCTTAGCTGGAGGTCAGGGTTGTTTCCCTCTTCACTACGGACGTTAGCATCCGCAGTGTGTCTGCCATCTAGTACTCCCGGGTATTCGGAGTTTGGTTAGGATCAGTAAGCCTGTGGGGCCCCATTACCCATCCAGTGCTCTACCCCCCGGGGTATTCGGATGACGCTCTACCTAAATAGATTTCGCAGAGAACCAGCTATCTCCGAGTTTGATTGGCCTTTCACCCCTAGGCACAACTCATCCCGACCTTTTTCAACAGGTGTGGGTTCGGACCTCCAGTAAGTGTTACCTTACCTTCATCCTGGTCATGCCTAGATCACTCGGTTTCGGGTCTGATCCCACGAACTCATTCGCCCTATTAAGACTCGCTTTCGCTGCGCCTACACCTAACGGCTTAAGCTTGCACGTGAGACCAAGTCGATGACCCATTATACAAAAGGTACGCCGTCACCCCGCAAGGGGGCTCCGACTGATTGTAGGCGTTCGGTTTCAGGTACTGTTTCACTCCCCTCGTCGGGGTGCTTTTCACCTTTCCCTCACGGTACTGGTTCGCTATCGGTCAGTAAGGAGTACTTAGCCTTCGAGGGTGGTCCCCCGATCTTCAGACAGAATTTCACGTGTTCCGCCCTACTTAATACGTCCCGTTGAGCTTCCCATACGGGGCTGTCACCCGCTATGGCCATGCTTTCCAGCATGTTCTGGTCACTCTCAAGGCTCGGCTGGTCCCCGTTCGCTCGCCGCTACTAGGGGAGTATCAATTGATGTCCTTTCCTCCGGGTACTTAGATGTTTCAGTTCCCCGGGTTTGCTCTTATAAACCTATGTATTCAGTTCATAAGTACCTGTTTCAGCAAGATATAAGCAGCCAAAGGCTATTATATCAAACTGTCAGGTGGGTTGCCCCATTCGGAAATCCTGGGATCAAAGCCTATTCTCGGCTCCCCCAAGCTTATCGCAGAGTATCACGTCCTTCATCGCCTCTTACTGCCAAGGCATCCACCAAACGCCCTTCTCGCGCTTGATTTGATCCAGAAAAAGAAAGACTTCTTATATGCCCTACCGCTTCGCTACTTGAGGGCTAGGCCACTCCGGTAACGGGCGTCGGGCTAAAGTCGATCGCGGCAACAGAAGCTGGTAAGAAACTGTCGCCTTTATTCTGAGATCAAAAGCATACTATCCCGCTCGGTTCCGAAGAACCGAACATGTTTTGGTTAGTGTACTTGACTTGGACAACGTTGCTTCGTTTCAGCCGGGATATGCGCAGCGGGCCGAGGAAACAGCCCGAAGAACACCTTCCACCCGAAGGTGGAACCAACCGAGATCTCACTGCTACTTCAGTGGATCAAAGCAAGTTGATTGATTTCTCTCTATACGATGTCAATTCCGATGAACGTCCCGAAGGATCTTCATCGATGTCTGCAGAACAGACGTCCAAACATTCAGCGAATGCTTGAAGATATGTTCTACGAAGTGTCCTTTGCGACCAAAAGACTTGGTGGAGCCACTGCCAATCGACTTGACGATTGGCACACCCAAAACCCTGGGCTTCACCGCTGAACGCGCGAAGCAAGAGAAGTGGTGGAGCCTAGGAGGATCGAACTCCTGACCTCCNTCAAACATTCAGCGAATGCTTGAAGATGTGTTCTACGAAGTGCCCTTCCCTGCAAAGGACTTGGTGGAGCCACTGCCAATCGACTTGACGATTGGCACACCCAAAACCCTGGGCTTCACCGCTGAACGCGCGAAGCAAGAGAAGTGGTGGAGCCTAGGAGGATCGAACTCCTGACCTCCTGAATGCAAATCAGGCGCTCTCCCAGCTGAGCTAAGGCCCCATAAGAAGTGGTGGGTCGAGGAGGACTTGAACCTCCGACCTCACGCTTATCAGGCGTGCGCTCTAACCACCTGAGCTACCGACCCAGGTTTTCGTTTTGCACTGCAAAACAAAACCGGTGTGCGACAGGGTATTGCAAAGCAATGCCCGAGAGCAGCACTCAGTGGTTGTGTCACCTGGCAGCTGCCGG
>NZ_SMFP01000047.1 GCF_004348975.1 Antarcticimicrobium sediminis
GGCTGAGCCCGCCGACGCCGTCCATGCCCGAGGGCAGGATCATGCCGTGCCAGTGAACGGTCGTGTGTTCCGGCAGCTTGTTGGTCACGTAAATGCGAACCCGGTCGCCTTCGACCGCCTCAATCGTGGGGCCTGTCGACTGGCCGTTATAGCCCCACAGATGCGCGATCATGCCGTCCGCCAACTCGCGCTCCACCGGTTCAGCAACGAGGTGAAACTCCTTGACCCCGTTGTTCATTCGGTAGGGCAGTGTCCAGCCGTTCAAAGTCACGACTGGCGTGTAGTCAGGCCCCGTCGATGGCCGTGGCGTGATCGCCGTAGCGGCCGTGTCCATCTGGGCCGCTTCAGGCAGACCCATATTCGTAGTCTTGCCCCATGCCTGGGAGGAAACGAGCGCGGCCCCTGCGGCGCCGACCCCGAGTAGTTGACGTCTGTTCATCATGTCATCTTCCTTTCAGTGTCCTGCGCCGCCACCGGCGGCAAGTGTTGTGCCTTCTGACGCGGCACTGCCACTGCCTGAGCCGCCGCCGTAGATCGCTGCAGTCAGATCAGCCTGAGCCATGAAAAAATCACGCTTTGCACTGGCAGATTCGAGCGATGCGCCGAGTTTTTCTCGGACGTCAGCCAGCAGCTCGAATGTGCTGGTGATCATGCCGTTGTAGGACAGCAGCCCCTCCTCCTCGACGGTGTTGCGCAGTGGCACCAGAACGTCGCGGTAGTGGCGCGCGATCTTGTAGGATGCGTGATAGGCGGCCTCGGCGCCGCGCGCTTCCGAGCGCACGTTGACAGCCTTTTCTGCGAGAACATTGGCCGCCTGTAGATAGGCCAGCTCTGCCTTTCGCATCCGGGCCTCACCGGTGTCGAAGATCGGAATGGCGAACTCCAATTCGAGCTGTGGTGTCGTTTCGGTGCTCGTCCCGCCAGTCACCGCCTCGCGCTCGGCCTCAAAGCCGGCGATGAGTTCAAGATCCGTCACCAGCCGGGTCCGGTCTGTCAGCCCGAACGCCGCCGCCTGCGCCTCAAGACCCAGCTTGGCCACGCGCAGATCAAATCGATTTTGCAAGGCCCTGCCTTCGACGTTGGTGATCCGCCCCACAGAACGTGGCAAGGCGGGCAAGGCGTCGGGCACATAGTAATCCACGTCCGCCCCCCACAGCCCCATCAGCTGGGTCAGATCTTCCTTGGCGCGGATAGCATTCAGCCGTGCCCGCGCCAGTTGCCCCGCCAGTTCGGCGTTGAAGGCCTGTTCCCGCGCTTGGCCGGCCTTGTTCAGCGCGCCTGTTTCACCCAGCTTGCGCGCCAGTTCGGATCCGGCATCGGATGTGGCCTTGGCCCGTTTGAGATAACTTGCGGTTTCGAAGGCAGCGACCGCATTGATCCAGGCCTGCCGCGTCTGATTGGCCAGGGTGAGCGTGTCGTTTACCGCTGTCAGCTGTGCCGCGCGGAAATTGACACCCGCCAATGCGACCCGCTGTTTGCGGGTCTTGGCATCCAGAATATTGGTCGCGATCATGCTTTCGATCGCGCGATACGCGCCCAGTTCGGCGGCCCCGATGCCCAATACTCCGATAGAGACGATCGGGTTTTCGGGCGTCGCCTGTTGCCATGCATCGGTGGCAGACAGCCCAACATTCGCGTAAGCGGCCTGCAAGCCCTTGTTGTTGAGCAGGGCAACCTGAACGGCGGTATCCGCCGAAATCGTCTTGCGATGCACCATGGCGCGCACTTCGCGGCTCAAGGTTTCGTTTTCCGCCTGAGTTTGCGCAAATGCCGTTCGCTTTCCGATCACCGCTGCGGTCTGGCTCGCCACATTGGCAAACCCTGCCTTGGGCTCGGTGTAGGTTCCTGGAATCGCGGTGGCGCACGCACCAAGGATCAACGGAAAACCAACGACAAGGGAGAGGTTCCTGACGCGCATCAATTGCCCTCCGACTGTTCTTGGTTGACCGAGCGCCAGTCGCGCGGGCCGGTGGGGCCGCGATAGGTGTATCCTGCCAAGGGGTCTTGATATTTGATCGGTGAGGAGACTGCCGTGTTGGTGACGGCATGTTGTGCTGTCACGTTCGGCAATGGCGCTGGCTCATAGGCACATGCGCCGAGTGCGAGGGCAGACGCCCCCACAAATGGATGAAATTTCATGTTGGTAACCTGACTGATATACATCGGGTTCGCGCACGGACATACGCGAAGCGAAAACCCTGTTAAGGGCCTTGGATCAGATCAGATGTTGGGGAGGTCGCAGAAAACCGGACGGTTTGATCGAAGCTGTTCGCCCATTAAGCATCAGGTATTTGCCACGCGTGGCATGAGCGACAAATGCGGCTCCGGGTTCGGTGAGCATGCCCGAAACGCAGATACCGCTGCAACACTGGCCAGTCCCCTGATCCTCATGGTCCGCTTTGGACGCAGAGCCGCTTTTGTCGTGCTTGGAACCCAAGGAGGTAGCGCCATGCGCATGTTCGGCAACCGTGTGATCGGCGCTGATTGACGCGACCAGCTGGTTATTGTGCATGCCTGATGCAGCGTGGGCTGTCGAAGGTGGCAAGAACACCAATGCGCAAGCGATCACAAGGTAAGAGAGCGCCTTGAGACATGCAAAAAGGGGTGTCTTGGACTTCATGCTCTGTGTTTGGGGAAAACGGGGACACCTGTCAATCCGTTGAAGGGTGAGAGGCAGCAACATTCTCGTGAGACCATCAAAGCCGAGCAGCCCTCCGCCAATCAGTTCTAAGCCTGTCTTGGAACTGGACCTGTCGCGTTTTTGTACCGCTCCAAGTGCTCGTTTAGGCCACCTTTCGTTCGAAAGCGGCAGGGCTTTTCCAGCCCAGTTCTGAGTGCCGCCGCCGCGGATTGTAAAAGCCGTTGATGTATTCGAAGATGGCCATCTCAACCTGCCGCCGGGTTTCCCATGACCGTCGCCAGATCATCTCGGCCTTGATGGTTTTGAAGAAGGTTTCAACAGCGGCGTTATCATAGCAATTTCCCTTGCCACTCATGGACACCCTGAACCCATGCTTTCGCAAGATTTTCTGGTAGTCGTGCGAACAGTATTGGCTGCCCCTGTCCGTAGCCGAGCTCGTCGAGGATCACGAGATCAAGGCGGGTGAGATTTTCTGCAAGCTGTCCGGCTTTACCTTTTGCCTTCTCCTGTTCGAGCGTGTTGACGAGCTCGATGGTCGAGAA
This sequence comes from Antarcticimicrobium sediminis, assembly GCF_004348975.1. Classification (GTDB taxonomy): domain Bacteria; phylum Pseudomonadota; class Alphaproteobacteria; order Rhodobacterales; family Rhodobacteraceae; genus Antarcticimicrobium; species Antarcticimicrobium sediminis. The sequence continues at coordinate 3,184 of NZ_SMFP01000047.1, forward strand.
GAACCGGACCTTGCGTGTCAATCGGCATGCAATCCTGACCCCCTATCGGCGCCCAAAAATGACCCCTTTATTTTGCGCAGGGGTAGCTGGCCCGATGCGGTGTAGCCATCACACAGCGCAGCCGCGTCGGGCCA
>NZ_SMFP01000048.1 GCF_004348975.1 Antarcticimicrobium sediminis
GTAAGCCTCCGGGGAGGCCCGTCTTTCTGACTTGAGGCTCACGGCGTAGGTCCGGCGCTATGTCCGACCATAGATACAGACCTGAAGTAGAGATCCTTTCTGTCACCGATACCGGGCGCCGTCGGCGCTGGACGGATGAAGAGAAGGTGCGCATCGTTGAAGAAAGCTTTGGCGGTAGAGGGCGTGTCGCCGAGACAGCCCGGCGTCATGATATTGGCCGCACCCTGCTGGTGCGCTGGCGTCGCCAATACCGCGAAGGCAGGCTGACGGGCGGCGATGCACGACCGCAGTTCACACCGTTGGCCATCGCCGCTCCTGAGGAAGCTGAGGATCAAGGCGGACCGTTTGCACCGGTCCCGACGCCAGAGACAGCCGAGGTCCTGACGGCAAATATTACCCTCGCGAATGGCCGTCGCCTGTCTGTGGCGGCCACGATTGACCCGATGGTGCTGGCGCGCCTCGTGCAAGCCCTGGATCCGTCATGATCGCGTTCCCGGCGGGGGTGCGCGTCTGGATCGCGGGCGGGGTGACTGACATGCGGCGCGGCATGAACACCTTGGCGCTACAGGTCCAGCAGGGGCTCGGTCGCGATCCGCACGCGGGCGAGATATTCTGCTTCCGGGGACGCAAGGGGGACCTGGTCAAACTGCTCTGGCATGACGGGGTCGGCATGTCGCTCTACACCAAGCGGCTGGAGGCCGGGAAGTTCATCTGGCCGACCAGCGGTGCCGGCGAGGCGGTGCAGATCTCCACGGCCCAGCTCGGTTATCTTCTGGAGGGGATCGACTGGCGCAATCCACGCTGGACCCAACGCCCTGTAAAGGCGGGATAAATTTGCCTCATCGGCCTTATTTGCATGGGCTTTCCGATGCCGGCATGGTAGGTCTTGGCCATGTCGAACAACTCTTCCGAGATTGCCAGATTGCGCGCCGCGCTCGCGGCCTCGGAGGCCCGTGCCGAGGCCGCAGAGAGCGAATTGGCGCAGACCCGGGCGGTGGTCTCGACCTCCGAGGCGATGATCAAGCATCTCAGGCTCGAGATCGCCAAACTCCGGCGCGAACAGTACGGCCGCAGCTCGGAGCGCCGCGCGCGGCTGATCGACCAGATGGAACTGCAGCTCGAGGAACTCGAAGCCGCGGCCACCGAAGACGAGATCGCCGCCGAGAAGATGACGAAGACCACGACCGTCGCGGGCTTCGAGCGCCGCCGTCCGGCACGCAAGCCCTTCCCGGACCATCTGCCGCGCGAGCGCGTGGTGATCGCGGCGCCCACAGCCTGTTCCTGTTGCGGCTCGGATCGCATCGTGAAGATGGGGGAGGACGTCACCGAGACACTCGAGGTTATTCCTCGGCGGTGGAAGGTGATCCAGACCGTCCGCGAGAAGTTCAGCTGCCGGAGCTGCGAGAAGATCAGCCAACCGCCGGCGCCGTTCCATGCGACGCCGCGCGGATGGGCGGGACCGAACCTGCTGGCGACGATCCTCTTTGAGAAGTTCGGCCAGCATCAGCCGCTCAATCGCCAGGCCGAACGCTATGCCCGGGAAGGCGTCGATCTCAGCCTGTCGACCCTCGCAGACCAGGTCGGGGCCTGCGCCGCCGCGTTGGAGCCGATCCATGCGTTGATCGGTGCCCATGTTCTGGGTGCCGACCGCTTGCATGGCGACGATACGACAGTGCCGTTGTTGGCGAAGGGCGGGACAAAAACCGCCCGGCTCTGGACCTATGTCAGGGATGACCGCCCCTTCGGCGGCGGGGCCCCACCTGCCGCCCTGTTCCAGTTCTCCCGCGACCGAGGAATGACCAACCCGAACCGGCATCTCGCCGGATGGCAGGGTATCCTGCAAGCCGATGCCTATGGGGGCTATAACGATCTATACCGCGAAGACCGTGAGCCGGGGGCGGTCGGCAGCGCGTTGTGCTGGAGCCATGCCCGGCGCAAGTTCTTCGAGCTTGCCGACATCAAGGGGAATGCCCGGAAAGGCAAGCCTGCCCATGACATATCGCCGGTGGCGCTGGAAGCGGTGACGCGGATCGACGTGGTCTTCGACATCGAGCGCGGCATCAATGGCCTGACCGCTGCGGAACGGCATGCCATCCGGCAACGGCTGTCCCGCCCTCTGGTCGAGGCATTGCACGACTGGCTGTGTGCCGAGCGCGACAGGATGTCGAAACACAATCCGGTCGCCAAGGCGATCAACTACATGTTCACGAAGGACCGCTGGACGGCCTTCACCCGGTTCCTCGACGACGGCAGGGTCTGCTTGACGAACAACGCCGCAGAACGGGCCCTGCGCGGGGTCGCCCTTGGCCGGAAGTCATGGCTCTTCGTCGGCTCCGAGCGCGGCGGCGACCGTGCCGCGTTCATGTATTCCCTGATCGTCACCGCCAAGATGAACGATGTCGACCCTCAGGCCTGGCTGGCCGATGTCCTCGCCCGGCTGCCTGGCACGACCGCCTCCCGGGTGCCGGATCTATTGCCCTGGAACTGGACCCGGGCTGAGCAAAGGATAGCCGCATGACCCTGATCGCCCGCCTCCGGATCATCCTGAACGACGTCGACCCGCAGCCGATGCGCCATATCGAGGTGCCGCTGAAGATCAGGCTCGACCGGCTGCATGAGGTCATACAGGCTACCATGGGCTGGACAGACACCCATCTCTACGAGTTCCGCGCCGGTGATGCCGGTTGGGGCGAGCCCGACCCGGACGGGTTCTACGATGGCCCCATGCCCGCGAAGAAGACGACGTTGGAGAAGCTGCTCGAGGATACCGGCGCCAAGACGATCCAGTATGTCTATGACTTCGGCGATGATTGGGACCACAGCATCCGTATTGAGCGGGTGGGCGAGGCAACCCCGGGCGTGACCTACCCCCGGCTTCTGAAGGCGGCAGGGGCCTGTCCACCCGAAGACGTCGGTGGAGCCTGGGGCTATGAGGAGTTCCTCGAAGCCCTCGCCGACCCTGATCACGAGCAACACGAGGACATGCTCCACTGGTCAGGTGGTTCCTTCGATCCCAACGATGCCCGGTTCGACAGGATCGTCGAACGACTTCATCTGCTTGCAAAGAAATGGGCCCCGCGGCCCCGCAAACCCAAAGCCCCCAAGGGCACGACCTGAGAATTGCTTCCATCTGCGGTCCACGCCGGATGGTTAC
>NZ_SMFP01000049.1 GCF_004348975.1 Antarcticimicrobium sediminis
CCATCGGGGCCCGCGACATCTGTGAGGTCGCATCTTGAGGCCGGACATATGTCAGCACCCGACGACGCGTCAGAAAAGCTCCGAAATCCCTCTTGCGTTTGGGGCGGTTACATATGTTGCATAGCGCGCCGATCCGCAGAACTGCATCCAGTTGCGGATTGGTGTGCGGGTCACGTTTACCCGCGCAGGTCTCAAACTGTACCGTCTCGCCGACCCTGCTGACGTCGACATCCGCCCCTGAGGTCAGGTAGCGCACCACCGTCATGCGGTTTTCGGTCAATGTGCCGGTCTTGTCGGTCAGGATCACCGTTGTCGCGCCCAAGGTTTCCACCGAGGACAGGTTCGAGATAACCGCATTTCGCTGCGCCATGCGCCACATGCCCCTCGCCAGGCTCAGGGTGGCGACCACAGGCAACCCTTCGGGGACGGCGGCGACGGCCAGTGCCACGCCGGTCTGGATCATCGCCGCGACCTCATGACCACGAAGAATGCCCGCAGCAATGACCACGGCGGCCAGAACCAAAGTCAGCCAGAGCAACCGATGCCCCAGCCGGTCAAGACGCAGTTCAAGCGGCGAGGTTCCTGACTCGGCGGTCTGAACAAGGTGGTTAATCCGGCCCAGCTCGGTGGCCATGCCGGTGGCCGTCACCACGCCTTCGCCCGTGCCCTGCGTGATCGCCGTACCCTTGAACGCCATGTTTGTACGGTCACCGATCACCGCGTCGGGAGAGACCGGGTCGACCTGTTTCACGACCGGCACGGATTCACCGGTCAGAACGGATTCATCGCTTTGCAGGTTCGAGGCCTGAACAAGGCGCAAATCGGCGGTCACCACGTCGCCGGCTTCCAACAGGACGATGTCGCCCGGCACCAATTCATGTGCGTCGACGCTGACCACCTTGCCGCTCCGCCGCACCCGGGTGGTAAACTCGGACATGCGCGCCAGGGCCTCCATTGACCGGGCGGCGCGGAGTTCGGTGAAAAAGCCAATCGCGGCGTTGATGACAAGAACCACGACGATTGCGCTGCCTTCGGCGATATCGCGATAATAGAATGAAAGCCCGGCAGCAAAGACCAAAAGCCAGACGATCACCCCTTTGAATTGATGCGCAAGTATGACAAACTCGCTTTTCTTTTCCGCAGCGCGCAATTGGTTCGGACCATGCTGGGCACGGCGTTTCAGAACCTCATCCTCGTTCAGGCCGCAGTCCGTATCCACATCCTGATCCTTCAGCACCACCGAGATCGGTTTTGCAAAGGCGTCTCTTTTGACAGAGTCGTTCATCTTGGGTTCCATTTATGCTGCAAAGCTCCATCTCGGATTCCCCCCGCCGACGCGAAACATCCGATATTTGGCGCTGCGCGTGGCCTCCCCAAGTGAGGCAAGAACGGCCATGCGGCGGCGCAGCACAAACTCAACCGGGCAAGAGCAGACCTTATCGATACGCCCGGCCTTTTCCAACACCCACCGGGAGCTGCCCGCCGCGGTCCAGTGTCTCGGACGCGGCAGATTGCGCCGACGAGCCTCAACATCAAGGCTTGGAAGGTCTGCATCGTGGAACAAAGCTGCTGTTACCAGATATCGGTTTTCCTATAAGGCACAAGGCAGGAAGGCAGCACCAACCAGCCTTGGCAAACTTCAACGCGTCGGGTCTTCGGAGTTGCACTGTGTAGGGCGCCTTCATGACAGGCACCCGACACTGTCCTCTCGCAGAGCTTGATCGCGCGCCCGCAACCTCAGACATCGACGGAAAATCGAAAAGCGCATTGACGGATTAGAGAACGGAATACGCCCTGACGGCCGGAACGTTACAACCGGCCCTCACCGGTCATTCATGGCACCCGTACCGACTGGCCGTTTTCAGGCCAGCCAAGACATTCGTCGGTTGGTCGAAATGCCTGCTCCCAGTCATAGTGCACGAACTGCTGCAACTGCGCTGGATTACCAGTCCCGACAACCGGGAAAGCCGCGATCTTTTTGCCGAGATGGCTGGGTGTTTGACCGCCCTCACCGTCAGCTTTCGCTGTGGCTCTGGTCATAGGCAACGCGTGCCGCTTCGACCGCGTCCATGTTGTCGTTCGCCCAACGATAGATCGCCTGAAATGGCGGCAACAAGGTCAGACCCAGCGGCGTCATTTCATACAGCACACCCGGTGGCGTGCTTGCGACGACAGTGCGGGCGATAATCCCGTTCCGCTCTAACCGTTTAAGGGTCATTGATAGCGACTTTTGCGAAACCCCTTCCAACCGCCGCTTCAGATCATTGAAACGGGTACCGCCATCGTTCAGGACCGTCATGATCATCATCGACCACTTGTCGGCGACCTGATCGAACAGCAGACGCGACGGGCAATCGACCGAAAAACGGGATCCGTTGCAGTGGGTGTCGTGTGGCATGGTTTCCTCCGGGTTACTTAGTGCATCTCAGGTGCGTTCTGGACACCAAGTATAAAAAGTATACCTAAGACTTCGACGATAAAAAAGCGAATTAGGATACGACATGAAAACCGACACCCTCTTCCGCCCCTTCTCCCTCAAAGGGAGGGAATTGGCCAACCGCATCGTTATGGCCCCCATGACCCGCAACATGGCCCCTGAAGGCATTCCTGGACAGGCGCAGGTGGGCTATTATAAACGCCGCGCGGCCGCGAACGTTGGCCTGATCCTGACCGAAGGTACTGTGGTAGACCGTCCCGCGTCGCGCAACTTGCCCGGCATTCCGTTCTTTCACGGAGACAAGGCGATGGCCGGCTGGGCCGATGTCGCCTCTGCCGTGCATTCGGCAGGCGGCAAAATCGCGCCGCAGATCTGGCACACTGGCTCGACTCGCGGCG